>NZ_JBLKOA010000018.1:0-558 GCF_051414135.1 Halovenus halobia | reverse complement strand
TTATAGGTGGAGCAGGCGCAATACCACGGCCTTCAGGCCGTGGATACGCGCCGTCACTCAGTGATACATTCCACCGCTTCCGACAAGGCCGGATATTCCACCGTTTTCAACCCAAACTTTTACAAGAAAATTGAGTATAAGTAATTATACGGGCGTTTTACGATGCTTGAGGTTCACCGAACCCACCGGGCGCGAATCCGCAACCACTCGCAGGTGGCGGAGTCGCTCGACCGGCATGGGTGGAGTGCCAGCAAACTCTGGAACGTCGCCAACTACCACTCCCGCCAACAGTGGGAGGAAACCGGCGAGATTCCCGACCACGAGGAGTTAAAAGACGAGTTGAAGGAACACGACAAATACCGAGGACTGCACAGTCAGTCCAGTCAGCGGGTTCTGGAGGAACTCGCTGAAGCCTTCAACTCATGGTACTCCAGTGATGACGACCGAGATAATCCGCCCGGCTACCGCAAGCGCAACTACTACGATGACGAAGGTCGTCGCGTCCACGAGGAACATCCCCGTTCGACGGTGACGTGGAAGCAAAACGGAATCCGGCAC
>NZ_JBLKOA010000017.1:0-972 GCF_051414135.1 Halovenus halobia | reverse complement strand
TTGACATCCTCCTCCGCCTGAAGGCGGAGGAATCCCGACCGCAGTTGGGATATTACGGTTTGCAGTCCACCACCTCGGCCTGCGGTTGGAATCCGCAGGAGAGGTCGTACAGGTGGACTGCTGGCTGTGCCAACCAGCCGGTACTCCTATCCCCACCCAAACCGGGTGTAGACTCGAAGTTACTTTCCTCGTTGATGTTGAGACGGATATTCTCCGCCCCGTTCACGTCGGCGTTGAACGCTGTGTCACACGACTCACAGACGTACAACCCGCGTTCAACACGCTGACTGTCGTCTTCTCTACCACAGACGCAACACGTCTTGCTCGTGTCCCGCTCAGACACCTCTACGACTTCAATACCCTCGACCTTCGCCTTATAGGTAAGAATCGACGTGAAGCGGTCGAATGCCCACCCGTGCAGGTCGAGGTTGCCGTGCTTACCCCAATTTTTCGACTCTCCATCTTCGTCCTCGCGAACGCCTTCCAAGTCTCCGACGTTGATGCGGCCAACGCCTTTCTCGACACACCGCTGGACGATGTGTTTGGCAAGACTATGGAAGAAGTGGGTGCGGCGTTCCGACCACTTCGCGTGGAGACGAGTGGCCCTGTCGCCACTGCTGTCGTCGCATTTGGCGATTTCTTTTGGGAAGTAGTAGCCGTCCTGTTTCAAGCGATTGCCGGGATACAGGTCGGCGTCCTCGGTGCTGTATGCGACGGCGGTGAAGTTGCTGATGCCGAGGTCAATACCCGCTGTCTCGTTGCCGGGCGCGGTGGGTGTCTCGATTTCGTCTGTGCAGACGAGGTGCAACTCCCATCGCTCGTTCTGCTGGTCGTAGACAGCGCGAACCTGTTGCAGGTTCTCAACTTCGACACTGGGGCGAGTCTCGTACTCAACAAGGATGTATTCCCACGCTCGGGGGTGTTCCTTGTGGTTCGCGCCTTTTGACAAGCGAACGCGGTTGTTCTTGCTGT
>NZ_JBLKOA010000016.1:0-1071 GCF_051414135.1 Halovenus halobia | reverse complement strand
CCATCTGTTCTAGTTTAGTGGAGAAATACCACGCAATCTGCTGATTGGAGACCGTCGCAACTACCTGTCTGAGAAACCCGGTGGGAGTTATGCCCTACTCACCACCGGATTCGGTGATTGTTGAGCGGATTCAAAGAGCGTTTCCCTCTGACGAGTTGCGCGAGCGCGCTCGCGCAACGAGTCTCGTTGAACGTGAGCGGAAGTTTGACATCGTTGCACTGTTCTACACGCTCTCGTTCGGTTTCGCTGCTGGATCAGACCGCTCTCTCCAGGCGTTTCTCGAACGCTACGTCGAGATGGCTGACTGCGACGAACTCTCTTATGCGGCGTTCCACGACTGGTTCGAACCGGGCTTCGTTGCACTCCTTCGAGAGATTCTCGATGACGCTATCGAGAATCTCGACACCGGACGAGCCGACTTGAACGGGCGTCTCGAACGCTTTCGAGACGTCCTCATTGCCGACGCAACCATTGTTTCGCTGTACCAGGACGCCGCTGAGATCTACACAGCAACCGGCGACGATCAAGCCGAACTGAAGCTTCACCTCACAGAATCTCTCTCGACCGGCCTCCCAACACGATTCCGCACAACCGACGGGACAACTCATGAACGGAGTCAGCTACCCACCGGCGAGTGGGTAGCTGACGCCCTCATCCTCCTTGATTTGGGCTTTTACGATTTCTGGCTGTTTGACCGTATCGACAAGAATGACGGCTGGTTCGTCTCTCGTGTCAAAGACGACGCGAACTTCGAGATCGTCGAAGAACTGCGGACGTGGCGGGGTAACTCCATCCCACTGGAAGGAGAGTCGCTGCAGGCCGTCCTCGACGACCTGCAGCGACAGGAAATCGACGTACGCATCACACTCTCGTTCGAGCGAAAGCGAGGGTCGGGCGCCAGCGCGACCCGGACGTTTCGACTGGTCGGCCTACGCAACGAGGAGAGCGAAGAGCACCATCTCTACTTGACGAATCTCGGCAAAGACGACTATAGCGCGCCCGATATCGCGCAGCTCTATCGGGCGCGCTGGGAGGTCGAACTGCTGTTCAAGGAGTTGAAGTCGCGGTTCG
>NZ_JBLKOA010000015.1:0-1439 GCF_051414135.1 Halovenus halobia | reverse complement strand
TCGGTACTTCCCAACCGACGTGAGCAGCGGAACTGAAGCGTCGCTCTGATTGAGGAAGACGTCCGGTTCAGAAGTGTGTTAAAGCTCCCTGAACCGGACGGTGTTCTTTCGGCAGCAGACGTCAAAGATGTAGCGGCTGACGTAATTGACCAGCTTCCACTCCAAGGAATCGAGGGCTCGCCCCTCGATTCCGGTGATATCTGGCCTGTCGTCACCATGGCCAGCGTCAACCAGTCGTCCGTTTGGGAGGTTACGTCCCAAACGGACGATACCCCCTGCGACGATACTGTCATGAACTGGCTTCACACGCTTCAACGTGAGAAGCTCGAAATGGCGGCAAACATCCTGTTACGACACCTTGCCTTGACGATTCTCGACCTTGACCGGTCGAGAATCGTCTCCATCGACTTCGTCGATAACCCATACCACGGCGACCCCGCCGAGGAAGACGGTGAACTCTGTACTACGAATCCCAAAGATGGAACGACAACATGCCACCGCTATTGTACCGCCTACGTCGTCTCGAACGGCAAGCCGGTGACACTGACAGTGACCTACGTTCGCAGCGACGAGAAAGAGGCCGACGCGGTCGAGCGCGTCCTCGACCGCGTCGCCGCCTATCCCTTCGAGATAGACCTCCTACTTGCGGATCGTGGCTTCTACAACGAACGGGTAATTCGTCGCGCACGCGACCTAGCGACGACGGTGATACCTGTCAAAGAGAAGGGCGAGCGCATGAAGGACAAACTCACCACACACTGCTCGTACATGACGACCTATCGCATGTACAAGGGACGCGAGCGGGAACTGCGCTTCCCGCTCGCTGTCTCTGTCTCATACCAGAACGGTGACCGAGACAAACATGGCGAGATCGTTCGTGGATACGTGGCGTGCGATCTGGCCGATCGCACGCCCACGCAGGTCGAACGACGCTACCGGAAACGCTCAGCGATAGAAACCAGCTATCGGCTGTTTCGCCAAGCGCGAGCAACGACGACAACACAGGATCCAATCGTGCGGTTTGCGTTCGTGATCGTGAGCTTCCTCTTGGAGAACCTATGGCTCGTGCTGCGATGGGCGGTCGTCGCCCGCCCGCGTCGGGGCGGGCGCGACCTGCCCGAGCAGTTCACGTTCACGACGTTCTGTGACTGGATTCGCCACGAGCTGGAAGCAGAGTTAGGGCGGCGGTGGGAGATTGAAATGAACGGTGTCGGTGTGCCTGACGCGTACGCTTCGGCCGCGGGCTGACGGCCAGCCCGCGGCCTCTGGCTAGCGAGTTATCAGCAGCAGCACTCCTCAGAAACTGCTTCAACAACCGTTCTCATTGCTGTCTCTGTTCAGTTCAGACCGATGCTTCGATTCACAGAGCTACCGTTCCAAGATTGAACGGCTCACACCAATTCAACTCGGCTTCCGAACCCTCGATTGGGAAGTACCGA
>NZ_JBLKOA010000014.1:0-1579 GCF_051414135.1 Halovenus halobia | reverse complement strand
TTGACCTCCTCCTCCGCCTGAAGGCGGAGGAATCCCGGCAAAGGATTCCCGGCTTCGCCGTTTCAGGTTTCAAGACGCATACGTTCCAAGCGTCGTTTGCTGATTTTCAGCATCGGCTTGGCTGTCTTGCGGCCCGGTCAATGAGGCCCCGTCCCCGCCCGAGTCATCGCCAACCACCTTCTGACCGGAATCCCGGTCGCTTTGGGGTTGCCTCTCTCCGGCAGGGTAGCGATCTGCGATATTCAGTGCGCCATTTATATCGGCCTGATACTCAGACACCCAACAATCGTCGTTAGTACAACTGAAGGTTGCCTGATGCCTGCGTGACCCGACTTCTTTACACGCATGGCACTCTTTCGACGTGTTTCGAGGGTTAACGGTCACAACGTCGATGCCTCGTCCTTCGGCTTTGTACATGATTTGACTGTGAAGCTTGGCGAACGCCCATCCGTGGAGACGACGGTTCATGTACGCGCCGTAGTCCATGTCCTCACGAATGTATGTCAAGTCCTCAAGCACGACCACACCGCCGTCAATACCGACTACGTGATCGACTACTTCCCGACTCACAGTATGGAGTATATCGTCTATCTGCCGCCATATCTCGTCGCCATACGTGTCTGTCAACACGTCGGCCCCACGGCGTTGTAGTCTGCGCATCGCCGTGAAGTACTGTTCGCGCAACTCTCTCACTGTCTTTGCTTCATCGTTCCACAGTCTTGGCGCAGTTGGAGAGTCGCACTCATTTCGGTGACACACCGTCGCAAGTGCGGCTTCTCCAATGTCTACACCGACCGGAGTAACATCGTCTGACTCCGAGCAGACGGTATCAGCAACGTCGAAATGGACGGTGGCGTGCAGATACCAATTATCATCTCTCTCAACAAGTCGAAACTCTCCCGGTTCTGCATCTCCTGCGTATAGCGCCTCGACTAGCGGTCGTTGTTCCGGGTTGATACCAGCAGGGAACCACAGGTCGTAGTCCTCATGGTGCGGGACTTTCAGATACCATTCGTAAGCGTTCTGTGGTTTGTGGTCAATGTCGAATCCTTCGTCAGTGAATCTTACTGGATGCTCGTCAGATAGCTCATCGGCGTCGTATGAGTCGCCAGTCAGTTGCGGGACGTACTTCTTCAGAGCGTTTTTTGCGTAGCCGCTGAGGTCGTACTGGACGACCACATCGTTCGTCGCTGATTGTGTCTCACACCCCTGCTGGAACGCATCATCCAGCGCACGACGGTACGCTGTCTGCGTTTCGCGTATCTTCTGATGCTTGTTCGTCGTCGGGTTGACCAGTCGTGCCTCAAGCGTTTTCGTTGGCATCAGTTAGTCGTCGCTGTCTGTCGTTCTCACGATCTTGACCGTTTCTTTAAGCCACTCTTTCGGCACGTAGACGTGAGCGCCATTCCCGTGACTACTCACCTCTTTCTCTACGACTTCGTGCCCTTCGATGCTAAATTTGTCCACACCTGGTATAGACTTGGCCCATACATAACCGTTGGGGAATCGGGATGCCTGAGTACCGCCTGTTCGCTCGACCCCCGCCTGAAGACGGGGGTATGCGCTCACCTTTTTATCA
>NZ_JBLKOA010000013.1:0-4490 GCF_051414135.1 Halovenus halobia | reverse complement strand
TCTGCTGCCGAAAGAACACCGTCCGGTTCAGGGAGCTTTAACACACTTCTGAACCGGACGTCTTCCTCAATCAGAGCGACGCTTCAGTTCCGCTGCTCACGTCGGTTGGGAAGTACCGAGTGTTATTAGACGCAAGCGGAACTGCCGACACGTGGGAACTTGAGTTCAGATTTCCGACTCACGACGCGCTTTCGACCTTTCAGGAGTACTATACCGAGGAGCGCATTCAGGTATCGGTCAAGCGGATCTACAACCCCACTCGACCGGATGCGGGGCCGTGGTACGGATTGACGCCCCCACAGCGCGAAATGCTCACGTACGCGGTGGAGTCCGGATACTATTCGCTGCCGCGGCAAATCTCGACCCAAGAACTCGCAGACACGTTCGATATTTCCGACCAGGCCGTAACCGAACGCCTCCGGCGAGGCATCGACGCTCTGGTGATGAACACACTGTTGGTTAGCGAGCAAGAGGACTGATATCGAGGAGCCCTTTTTGACCGTTCTTGGCCATCACGCTGACAGTCAGTACCGAACCGGTAGTCGGACTGAGCCACGACATGGGTATCTCTGTCCAGAGAGAAGTATCTGGAATGAAGACCCCGTTTTCTACTACTGAGCGACAGCCTCGCTTGGAACACCCTCGAGACACTTGTTTCGAGAGAGATACTGAAACTCAGAATGCGTGTGTCATATAAGACTGGAGGCGGCTGACCTGATCAGGGTCGTACGTCCACAGCCCACGCCAGACGTTGGTGTCGATCTCGACTGCAACCAATGCGACTGGCCCACCCCGGGCGGTATCAGTGTGGCTGCCATCTCCCGGCTGAAAAAGAACAACCCACGACCGGCGGTAGGCTGCTGATAATCCGTCATGTACTGTGACATCGATATCTTCGATTACAGATGGATCATCCCGAATGCCATAGACGTGTGTTTCGACCCCGCTCTCACCGAGACGTTTGTAGATTTGGTGTGTCCCGTATTCGTCGTCAAGCCGGGACAACCGCTGGAACGTCGCATGAAAGCGTCCCCCTTCGGATTCGAGTGCCCGATACTCGATGAACCGGGAGATGAGTACCAGCAACAGCTTTTCTTTGTGTGATTGTGGGTAGCCACGAACGGTAAACTCGACTCCATCCAGACCAGTTAGTACAGCCGGAAAGGCGTCGACCCCGGATTGATTGGTTCCCGTGCGGTAGAGGTCAGAATTGATCATCAAAAAGCTCTGTTCGAGTGCCCGGAACGGTGAGGTTTCGATTACCCTGCCGTCATTGATGAGACAGACGAGATCATCGCTACCCTCCGGTATGTGATGTTCTGCTACTGTGACTGACTGATTCGCAAACGCTTGTGAAAGGAGCGTAGCCATTGGCTCTGGTCTGTTCCGATTATGCAGCAGAAGTGTCTTCCCGGAAGAATCAACCTCATCGATGAAATCCTCAAGTGAATCCGGAATCTGAAGAGCCATATAGAGATGATTGGCCTCAGACGGGAAACAGATGCTACCTGATACACCAAGCCACCGTTTATCCACCGAAGATGCGAACGGGTTAGCGATCTGCATATAGGGTGAGAATTGCGCCGTTCCGGGCATTGGAGATGTTACGCACGCTAAGCAGCCAATACTGATGCTGTACGCTACATCCTGCACAGGGAGACAATAGTGTAGTGGGGCCGTCAGGAGTTGCCAGTTTGAAACCACCGAATACGATTGCCCCACGCCAGAAACGCGTTCGACAACTGAGCGAGCGCCTGCAGCGCCCATATTGGGTTCGCCGTCCGAAATCAGGGTATTCAAGCTCTGTATTTGCGGTTTAGCTTTCTCTGATTGCAATATCTTTGCTTTCGTTCGATGCGTAACCCAGCAAGTGGTTCCCACGGGAGTTCGCGTACGTCTCCATTCGTGCCGACAGTGACACTCAATAGCCGATTAACACAATACTGTCACTTTTTGATAGGTTTCGGGTGCTGAGTACAGAACTTGACTTCAACAGATTTGGTTTCTTCCAAGATATTGAATCAAATGCTCACTCAACTTGCTGATTGAGTGATTTCAGTCAAAAACGGATATTGTATTGATTTGTGTCATGTGGTCGCAGGAGATATCACGGTCGATGATCTACACTGTAATGATTAGGGTGATGTCTCGTCTGGCTGAGAAACTCGAAGGTGTATTTCGACCCTATGACGTCGGATTTCTTCTGGTTGCTAGCTTTGTCATCATGCTTGTTATCGGTACAATGGTGATTCTCTGGTACGCATATGCCTCTCGATACGTTTATGAAAAGCCCTGATTAGTTCTGGGCAGTCTGTCACGGGGATACGACTGTATTGACCAATTCCGACTCCAATTAACCGCGGTTCCCTCGGTGTAAGATACGCGCCCTCTATCCTGGATAATGGGAGAAATATTATTTGGAGTTAACAGGTGTCAGAGTGGTCAGTCTGCAGGGTTAGTGACCTGGAGATTCACTGCTTAAAAGTGGAAAGAAATGAGTATACAGTGAGCGAGTTATTTTACGACCCGGCTTGCTCGATACAGGGAGCGACCCAGGAGGTCCCTGAACACCAGACTGAGCCGACAGTCTGGAACGGTCGGTCATCACACCGCGGTCGACACACGGCCCCGGAGTAGTTGAACCGTCGCGGCATCTCACAGATTCGAAGTATTTGTATGGCGGGAGAGGCGTCGTGATATCATGCGAAGCGGTCTCAAAGTCGTCGCCGTCGCCGTCCTCATCGTATTCGCCGGCTGTACCGGGGTGAACCCGCTTGGGGGCGGCGACTCGGCGAGCGAGCCAAACGACACGGCTGGCACAAATACGCCAGAAAGCGAAGGAGAGACTGATGACTTGGAGATTAGCAACGAAACGTCCCCACCCGGGATGGCTATCAACAACTCAGTAGAAAACGTCTCGGCGCTGTTGGCTTCCCATCACGCTGAACTCCGGTCGCTCGAGTCGTACCGGCTAATCGTGGATAGAGAGCAGCGCAACCGTCGTATCTTCGCCGACATCTCCGTCGACAACCGAGACGAGGAGTACGAGGGCGAGGAGGGCGGCAGTCGCCTCTACTACACCGACGGAGCCGTGTACACACAGACCGATGACGAAACCGTCACGGACCGTGAGGTCGAGTTCCAACGGATTCATCGTGGGGGGACCGAACTCATTGGAATCCTCGAAGGAGTGAACCTGACTGTCGAGAACAGGACTACTATCGACGATACCCCGGTTGTCAGGTATCGCGTCACAGGGTTCGACCGGACTATGCTCACCAACATACAGGACCTGACTGGCTACGTCCGAATCGCGCCCGACGGACTCGTCAGCGAGATATCTCTGGACGTTACTGGCTCCTCCGGTGAGACGCTGAAACAGCACTACGCAATCCTAGGCGTCAACGACACCACCGTCGAGACGCCCGACTGGTTTGAGGAGAATCAGGAGAATCGGGATACTACACAGCCCCAGCTAACCGCATCGTTCGACTTTGTAGAGGACGGCGTCACTATCACCCACCAAGGCGGCGAGTCGGTGTCGTCGCTTCAGGTCCGGTACACCGCCGGCGGCGAGTCGGTAGTTGAGACCTGGGACTCCGAAAGGGACATCACCGTGGGCGCCAGCTACACGACCGAGCGGGCTCCGGACCCCGGCACCGAGGTTCGGGTCATCTGGTCAGAGGGCGACCAGTCGGCAGTTCTCGCGGAGGAGACTGCTCCGGAGTAGCACGCCGAAGCTGGAGTCAACGATACGTTGTAACACTGAACTACCTCGACCGTCCCGCGGTCGTCCCAGCGGTGGACGACCGCCGTTGCGGTGACCAGAGTGCGCTCCCAGCCGCCGAACATCGGGTACGTGCGGTATTACCCGCTCACTGTCCACGGTCGACAGCAAGCGTCAACGGGAAGGCGAATAGCTGATGAAGAAGACGAAAGATATGACTGGGGACTCCTGCGCCACAACGGACCTATCGCCTGTTTCGCTTGTGCATGCCGAATCGAACAGGTATCTCTGGCAAATTCACCTTCGTACTGAACGGATCCAGTAGCAAGCGGGGCAGCCTCTCTTGTGAGATATGCCCCCTGTATTCAGCAACGTCGAATTTATCTCACCACAGCCAGTCACAAGTGAAACGCTGCATACAGAGGCTTAATCGAGTATAGTCGGATCGTCTTGGTCCAGCGGATCCTCGATATCGCCGATGATTGTCTCCAGAAGGTCTGTGACAGTTACCAGTCCGACCACCTCTCCGTCCTCAATGACGAGTGCAAGTTCTTGCCGTTCAGTTTGGAACTGATCGATGGCGTCACTCACGTCGGTATCAGGGGAGAGCGTCATCGTCGATGCTGTCAAATCGGTAAACGTACTATCGGTACTTCCCAATCGAGGGTTCGGAAGCCGAGTTGAATTGGTGTGAGCCGTTCAATCTTGGAACGGTAGCTCTGTGAATCGAAGCATCGGTCTGAACTGAACAGAGACAGCAATG
>NZ_JBLKOA010000012.1:0-14846 GCF_051414135.1 Halovenus halobia | reverse complement strand
AATCACCGAATCCGGTGGTGAGTAGGGCATAACTCCCACCGGGTTTCTCAGACAGGTAGTTGCGACGGTCTCCAATCAGCAGATTGCGTGGTATTTCTCCACTAAACTAGAACAGATGGAATATACCCCAACTTCCCGCGAGCGACGGGTGTTCCGACATCACGCGGATACCTGGATCGCCGTTGAGGTAGGAGACAACATCGGAGAAGAACTGTTCATCGAGTATTTTACGAAGCGGCAGATCGTCAGGTCGTCCATCCAGCGGATCGAATGTGTCCATGGTCCAACTGGCGTCAAGTTGGTCGACGATGCTCAACAGTCCCTGTGAAGGAGACTGCAACGCGAACTGGTCGTTGATGACCGGCTGGATGGGTGTCACCATCGACTGATCTACACCTGTATGGCTGTCTTCGTCACGATCGGTGTATCTCATTTGGGCCCCTTTGGAAGTACTTAAAAGTCGACCACGTAATCTCACAGAGAACTGTACTGCATCCCCTGTCCTGAAACACAAGAACTGTATAATTCTTTGAATATCATATACAATGTGGACGCTGTCGTACTAGCCGCTGGAGAGGGCACGCGCTTCCCACTCACGGACGACAAACCGAAGCGGATCGTCGGAGTCGACGATCAGCCACTGTTGACCCACTGTTTTGATTAGGTGATTAACCTCAGGGCGAGCGCTTCGTCGTGGTTGTGGACTATCTTAAAGAGAATATCATTGACCACTACGGGGATGAGTATCGCGGCGTGCCGATCACTTACACCCACCAGCGCGAACAGAACGGGCTCGCCCATGCATTGCTGACTGCGGAGGAACACGTCGATGACGATTTCATGCTGTTGCTCGGAGACAATATCTTTCAGGGCAACCTTGCAGATGTGGTCACCCGGCATCGGGAACAGCGAGCCGACGCGGCGTTTCTCGTCGAGGAAGTGCCCTGGGACGAGGCGTCTCGGTACGGTGTCTGTGACACCAACAAGTATGGTGAGGTCGTCAACGTGATCGAGAAACCGGACGATCCGCCATCTAACCTGGTGATGACCGGCTTCTATACGTTTACGCCGGCGATTTTCCACGCCTGTCACTTGGTGCGGCCATCAGATCGCGGCGAGTACGAGTTGTCAGACGCGATTGATTTGTTGTTGGATTCCGGCCGAACGATCGATACGCTGCAGTTGGATGGCTGGCGGTTCGACATTGGCTATCCTGATAGTGATCATTACGAGTCTTTACCCGTATGGCGTCGCGTGTTTGCCGTCTCGAACTGTGGAACAGCCGATACGGCGGATCAACCCTGAAAATCACCACAATAATCACTATGAGGATCGGGATCGGGTGGAACAACGGTTGCAGGATGGGAGTGCGGATCCCGCGACCGAGGCAGCGAGTGACTGAGTCGTTAGGAGACTGTTTCGAGGAGTCCTTTTGATGAGTGCCAGTCGATGTGCGGTTCGATGCGGTACCAGACGAGGACGGCACTCGCGTCGATGGTGTTGACGATGGCGTCGGAGATGAGGAAATCTGTGCGGTGAGGGGCGAAGGCTTGGCCTGCTTCTATGATGATGTCATAGGCGGCGGCGAGAGCGATCACGAAGGCGGCGTTCTTTGTTCGTGGGAGTTCCCAATGGGTTGTGGCGTAGGCGAGTGATCAGACAAAGGTGAAGTAGGCGACGAGGTGTCGCCAGTGGTTTGGCGCAATTGCGAATGGGCACAGATCGTCGCCGACTGTCTCGGGGACGGTGACGAGAGAGATGTGAAAAGTGAAGGCGGCGATGGTGAGGACATCAAGCCAGCGGAAGCTACGCGAGGAGCCGTCTCAATTTTGACTGCGGACCCACTGGGCGACCTGCTGGCTGAACGAGTCGTAGACTTCCAACCCGGTCTGGAGTGTTTCATATACTTCTTTGGAATCCACCTTCCCGTATTGGTGGGCCAAAACGTTCCTGAAACCGACGGCGGCGACAAGCGTGTCCGCTGTGTCCGCTTCGATTACTCCCTTCCTGCTGAGGACACGGATCGCTTCTTTCGATGCCTCCCCCTCGAATGCAAAATCCTGCGTAGCGATGTGCTGGGCAAGGTCGGCACACGCCTGAATAGCGTTTTCGAACATCCGCTCGACTGCACGTTGTTCGGTCGTCGCTGAGAGGAATTCCTCACGCGAAAGGGACTGTTGTTTGGTCCTGAGCTCACCGTGGTATTGTTCGATTTGCTCAAGCTTGACTGCGACGACCCGCTTGTCAGCCACGCAATCCACCCTCCGCCATACGATCGATTACGTCACGCTGGTGTCGGTGGATATCCTCGCGCTGTTGGTCGAACGCTGCTTCGATCTCTGCCTTGTATTGACGGAATGCCTGTTCGTCGCCACAAAGCAACTCGCCGGTAATGGCATCGTGAGCGACAGCGAGGGGAAGCGCTTCGATATCGGAGAGATCTACGAACGGGGCGTTGTCTTGCTGGAGGTTCCCGGCGAGAAAGCACCGTTTCTGAAACCGCTCGTGAGAAGAGAGGTCATCAGTGAACTTGACTGCAACGTCGAGATCGGATGCTGAACGGGGCTCGCCAGCGACCTGCGAGCCAAATAGTACGGTAAACTCGACTTCCTCGTCGTGACACAGCGACTCCTTGACCATTGTGATCAGCCGCGAGAACCCATCAGTCACGCCCATACTTGTGATAACGGCGTATTGTCACAAAAGCATATCGTTCGCGTGTACCTGTCACTGTGCGTGCATTGGCGGCTGTAGGGCTTCTTGTGCGACCGTTGCTTCTGTATCGTCGCGGTCTCGACGAAACTCCCGCATCTCAGTCGCATGTTCCTGATCTTGAAAACCCTCGGCGCGCAGTCGTAGACCTCGTGGTTCACGTTCCGTTGTGCAGCGTATCCGGTCATCTGTGGCACCAGAGAGGGCTGGTCTGGTCGCAAGTAGTTTCGGAGTTACTGGAGACCTGGGATTAAATGGTGGTTGTTATCGTTTGGACCAGATCACCTGTTTCTCTACAGATCCATCATCTCGGGCGACCTTCGTCGTCTCCAGCGGCAACAATGCTTCTATGTTGCTTCTGTCTGGAGCCGGACTGTCCATGAGGTTACTATACCACCTGCAGAATCGCGAGTGAAACTGCTCGAACGGACTCTTCCCGTCTGCTCCAAGGTCCCGTTCTTCGTCTACGTAGATCTCGAGTGCACGCCGATACGTCTGCTGCGAATCCTGGCCTGCCCACGCTGGCGCCGGTTGGTACTGGTGCAGCGACGCGTTATCTCGCTGAAGATACATGATGTCGTACACTCGACACAGTTCGGTGGGTCGCAGCGCAACGGCCAAGAGCCGGAGTTGCGTTGACCTGCCGACGATGATTAGATTCCCCTGTTTGTCGCTGTCCGAGTTGCCTGCACTTTTACACGCGAACCCATGGAGGTCATCGACCGACAGGTGGCTGTGGGACGATTCATTATCCACTGAGAGGGACTTACGCAGTTCGTTTGCGAACTGTTGTGGTACTTCCAGCGGATTTCGTTCGTTGTTTTTGGATTGTGTGTTACTCATTGTTTTTCGGTTGTGGCAGTTGTTGTCCTATCCTTCAGTTCTTGAGTGGTCTGGCATGATGCTCCGTCCTGATCACCTCACCGACACCTTTGCGAGAGGCAATTATATGCGTCATTTGGAGTCGATGGTCTTCGAGTGTAGGTAACATTTATATACCGTCCTCACACTCCCGCCAGTATTAATAAATTAATTATGTATAATTTGTCATACATTACGCTCTATAGTATTTTCACCCGCGTATCACTGGTCACCCCCACCAGAACTATACCTCCGATTCCTCTGCTATGACAAAATGGCACTCGACACAACGTTAATAGATCTGAGAAACCCAAATGACGTTGATGAATACAATTGCATCCCAGAGTGGGCAGATGTTCGACTCCCGGGGCCAATCGAATATTTTCAGCAGAAAAATGGCTCTAAATTATATCCTGGGGTGACCCTTGCAATCATTCAATTTGCCTTGGAACGCGAGGGAAAGCGCTCAGTCTCACGGCGAGATATTAGCCAATTACATGACGAACACACTAATGACACGTATCTACAGAGTATAAATTATCTAGACGAGCTAGATCTGATTGAGGCCAACAAGCGAACAGGGGGGTATCGAATATATTTACCGCGTAATAGGGATCCAGCCCCAGTCTACCGGGATGAGACTGTTGAATTTGATCATGCTCAGTCTGATACTACCAAATACCGGGCGAAAATCCTGCCACAGCGGCTTCTAAAGCCGCTCCTCTGGGTCCTTCCGAAAAGTCGTGATAATCAATTTTTCAGGATCGGTGATCAATTCCTTGCGTTCGGCGTCTTCGTGTCGCTTGCAGTTGCGCTGACGCCATATGGCCCATCCATAGAGATGACCTCGGTCTCGTTGCGTGTACTCTGGGCCATTCTGTCATTTGCGACAGTTGCAACTATCTTCGGGGTCTGGAAATCCGTGTTGGAAGCATATTCTACCGTCCTGCCACGTATTCATAATCTCCTTCATTAGAAATACTCAATATTCACCTTCTCCACCGTGAATGGAGGGGGACCGGAGATGCCTCAAGCAGTCGATCACAGCCCGACGACGGCAGAACCTGTCGGTGGACTCCTGGTTTGACTGCTAGACCGTGGTAGGTGTGCAGAGCGAAGTTGATTTCTGGGTGTCAGGTCTGGGGCACCGCGGTTCTGTCAACGCTCCCAAGGCGATTCGTGATCGTAGTAGATCTGTACTGGCACGTTCGCGTGCTCACCATCGTCAGCTCCGGCGACGAGCGTCGCGTCACAATCGTGGGCGAGCGCAACAGCCTATGCATCGGCAAGTGAGATGTTCCCATCGGCTTTTAGTTTTGCTGCCAATCATCAGTCCGCCGTTTCGAGTTCCAACCCCTGCCGTTCAAGAGTACGAACGTCTCGGTCTGCTTCCCGCAGCGAGGCGTCTCTCGGAACGTCATCGACGCCTTCGAACCGAGCAACGAGGTAGAACACTTCACTCGCATTAGTCTCGGTAAAGAATCCGTCGGTGTCGCCAGTGAAGACCTCGTTAAGACAATCAGCGACGACCTCGTGGCCGGGTTCGTTGTACAGGAAGGCGATGATCGCTTCAGCATCGAAGACGTAGCCGCCACTCATTCGTCCTTGGACGGACGTAGCCGTTCAGCTTGCTCCTCTCTTTTGAGTCTTTCTTCATCTTTCATCTCACGAACCCGCTCCAGCACTTCACCGCGTTTATGCTCGCCAGCGTGGAAACCATGTAGCTCATCCGGCGATGGAACCGGCTTAATGACGATACGGCCCTGCTCCTCGTAGACAAATACCTCGTCTGGCGTCTCAATCCCGAACTTCTCTCGCAGTCCCTTCGGGATCGTGGCCTGACCCTTCTGAGACACACGTACTACCTTCGTCCCATTTGTGCTACTTGCAACTGTTAGTATTACCTACACAACTCTATATTGCTAAAGCTACCGCAGTCAAACAATTTCCGACATTATTGCTCCTGCGACACAATTCGAAAATTTACAGCCTGAGCTTTTTTATCATTATGATCTGGATTGATGATAAGGCCACGGAGGAATTGATCTTCGTTCTCGATTGGATTACGTCACCGACGGCTGGCAGCGGTATCAGGCTGCGACGAGTCTCGTTGGGAGTAACTACCCGTTCGTATCTGCGAAACGCCGTTAGCAGCCCTTTCGGCAACGCAGTCAGCTAGTATCGTCCGTGAGTGTAGTTCGTATGACTGGGCGCAGTATTGCCAGTCGCTGGCTGTTGAGTTGGGTGCGGAGGCTGATTCACAGCGAGCAACTGCTCGTCGCGTTGCCGATCGGACGACTCAGAGTTCACAATCTGTCCGCCGGTATCTGGATGCCCTTTCCCTTCCAGAGATTGTCCATCCGCTGTTCTGTGACGGCCCTGAGGGTGATGCCCAATCGTGGCAGGCACTCCGGCATTACAACGAAGATGTTCGTCGCTACAAGGGGCTCTCCTGGCGGGTTGCTGCACAACTCGGACGACGGATGCAAGCTACAGATGTCTCAACCGAACGCACCGTCGGGACGGCAGCAAACGCTGTTGAGTATGAAATATCGACCGCACTGGAGTTCGTTGACCTCGCAATGGAAGAGGCGGAATTACCATTCCAGTCGGTTCACCGTCGCACCCAACATGGCATCCAGTACAGCGAGTACCTCCAGATTCCGAGTGTGTCGGTGACACTTGAACAGGAAGATCGGGAGGCGATCATGGCCTACTGCGCCGCGCAGCGTCAGCCGTTGAGTAGCGTGGTCGAGAATAAAATTTGCTCTCTTGCCACGGAGTTGGTTGACCGATGACGTGTGAATGTGCCGGTTCGTCGGACGATTCAGTGAGTGCTTGTAGCGACAAACGAGTGGTGTCGTCGACAATCGAACAGATTCTCACTGGCATCGTCGTCAGTGATGACTCTGGCGTAGTACGATGTACTTCGTGTGGCGATGTCATCGCTGCAACTGACATCGTCTTTGCGTGCGCATCGCGCTGTGTCGAGGTGGCTGAGTGGCGTGTCCCTCGGTTGTACTGTGTTGGTTGGGCGCCCGCCGTCGTCCACACGCCGATGCTTGGGGTCGCAGAAGCGATTGTCAGTGGACGGCTCGGTACGCGTTCTCGTCCGACCACACGGACACATCGCTCTTGCCTGGCCGAGATTGCTGTTCGGTCATACAGTCCGTCGACTGAGGGCTAGTGCTTAGTTGGCTCTTTGGATTAAAGCCGATACACCGATGTCAACACACTGAGACGTGGTATTACTCGGCGTGAGTTTTCCAAAATCAGTGGTGAATCACCGCTTGTCTGCTAGCTGTTTGAGTATCAACAGAGTTCAATTACGCTCCAAACTGTCGGTAAGCGTTCCAGAGAGTGGTTACAAACTCTCGTCGAAATTAACTGACTCTGCCTGGTCCACGTAGGCCCGAACATACGTGTGGAGTGAGTCAGGAATTGAATTGAACACACGAAAGTCCGCGTGCTGACCGTCAGGCTGAAATTGGTCTGTAGCAGGGGTAACGACGTACCCATTCGCGAGATAGTGTTTTGTCTCCACGTTATCAAGTTCTGACGTTTCGTAGATGTGTTCGAACGCACCGAGTGACTCGACAATCTCCACGTCGACACCAAGTTCATCTTTCGCTATACGAGTGACCGCATCTGTTCTTGTCTCTCCTTTGTGGACTCGACCGCCGGGAATGAACCACTCACCTTTGGCGGGCTCGTTCGTTCGCTTGCCGAGCAAAAGTCCACCGTCGACGCGAACGAGCAGATCAACCGAGACGATGGGAACGTTCCGGACGATTGTCGCCCACTCGTCGTCGGGAATCCACTCACTCATGGAGTTCGTCTCTGTGCTGTTCGTACCACTGGATTGTCTCACGGAGGCCGTCACGGAATTCGGTGGAGGCTTCCCACCCAAACCGTTCTCTGGCACGTGTTGTATCCAGTCGTCGACGTGTCTTCTTCTGGCTCGTGGAGCGCAGCCCCGACGGCCGCGCTGTCGGCGAAGCGGTAGTTCCCGTCCGGCGCGTTTTCGACGAATTCTCTGGAGACGAGTTTGCCGAACGTTCCCGAATCGAGGTCGGTATCCGCGAACGCCCACGAGCCTGCGTCCTGTTCGTGGTCGTGGAGTTCTTTGAGTGTCTCCTCGTGCTCGGGACAGTCTGCGAGAAACGAGCGCGTCGCTTGCTCGACACGCTCGGGGTCTGTCATTACTACAGCGATACCGGAGCGTGGATTTAGTGGTTGCGCTCTCAGCAGTCTGGTCAGCCCAGCATCTCAGTCTGTGGGGGTCACTTCGGGGAGTTCCTCTTGACCAGCCGAACGCATCCTACGACGCGAACCTCGAAGCGTGCGCCACTCTCTGCGCTCTCAGTGATGGTCATATCCCAGTCATCCTCTCCGAAACTCAACGTACGATAGAGTGCTCAAATTCGTTGCCGGCGTTCTTACTCTGCTTATTGTCCCGCCCGCGAAGCCGTCGATTTCTGGCCGCTTAATCTGAGCTATTACGCGACTCGCTCAGTTTTTCCCAAATCTCTGCACAGCCGTCACCGTCTTCAATTTCAGACAGGTGTTCTGATTCTGTTTTGTCACGTTCCATAGTTACTCAGTATCTTAGTAAACAAACTGTTCCGGGAGTATTTAAATCCTACTGCCGGACGATCCACTCACCGGCGTTTAAATAGCGGACAGGACATTATGCGAGGTATGAACGATAGGTCGGATGCTGACACGCTCTTTGACTATCTTGGGCTTGGGGAATACGAGACCACCGCGCTCAAAGGATTGCTCACGCATGGACGCTCAACGGCCCCGAACCTCGCAGAAGCAACCGGAATTCCAAATGCGCGCATCTACGACGTGCTTGACGAGTTGGCTGATCGCGGGTTCATCAAGGTCATTCCCGGCCGACCGAAGGAGTTCCAGCCAAAGCCACCCGAGGAAATCCTTGACCGTGCAGTTGAGAACCGCCAGCAGCAATTCGAGTCATTCCGCGCAGAGCTTGACGATATACGCGATGTTTTTCTCGACACATACGAGTCTACCTATCAAGCGGCAAGCGAGGACCTGTCACCGACTGAAGAGCTGTTTCATGTCGTCGACGTAGGCGAACCCAGCGAGGCCGAGACGCGGACCATCTACCGTAACGCTCAGGATACGCTGAATGTAATGACGAAAAGCCTCGAATACTTCGAGAGTATTCGGCCAGCACTTACCGCAGCCACCGACCGTGGCGTCAATATCGAAATGCTGTTTCTTCATCCGACTCATCTCTCCGAGCACAATGCCGAGATTCAACGGGAGGTTCTTCGAGAGTTGCGGAGTTCGTTCCCGTCTGTCGGCATTCGATTTAGCGAGCAACCGCTGCCGTGGCGTGGCACGCTCGCGGACCCAAGTATGGATTACGAGACTGGAATCGCGATTGTTCTCGTCGAAGAGAAAGATGTTCCACTCCACATGCGTCAGGCTGCCGTCACAGAAAACGGTTCGTTCGTGGCCGGTCTCAAGCGATATTTCGACCTTGTCTGGCAATACGAAAGCGCTGATATCGACGATGTCGTCGACCTGTAACTAGTGGTGACTGCTTCACTCGTTGCTTCGCTTCCGAATTAGGTCTCTGATTGTCTCCTCAACAGTCCGGGTTGGCTCCCAGCCGAGCTCTGATCTTGTGCGACTCGTATCGACAGTGAACTGGTCGACGAGCGTCTCGGCGCTTCGTGGATTCTCGACCAGTTTCACCTCCGTTTCAATATTTGCTTCCTCCTTTGCAATCCACTGGACAAGTTCACCGACTGCCTGTACACTCGGGTCTTCCTCACTTGCGATTTCGTATGCCTGCGCGCCTGTCTCACCACGCTCAAGTTGGGTTACGAGTTGCTCGGCACTCCGCAGGTACGCATTTGCAACGTCTTTGACGTGGATGTAATTCCGCGATTGTGTCCCCGGCTCGTAGACCGTCAACGGCTCATCGGAGAACACTCGATTGACGAAGAAGTTGATGACTGTCCCCTTACTCACCGGTGTCGTTCCGATGGTATGCTCGCCGTAGAGGTTCGAGATGAGGAATAGATGTGCCGGGAATGCACCCTCCGCGTACGTACGAATCGACTGCTCACTCAGGAGCTTCGTCCGTCCGTACCAGTTCAGCGGGTCCCGGGGCAGGTCGGCCGTAATCGGGAATTCTGCTGGGTCTCCTAACACGGCCATACTGAACGGGAACGCGAGCGCGGCACCTGTTTTCCGACAGAACCAGGCGACGTTTTCGGTTCCTTGGACGTTGACCTCGAAGGCGAGGTCTGACTGTTGTTCGCAGTCGTCAACGCCGCTGATTGCCGCCAGGTGCATCACGATATCTGCACCACTGAGTGCCTCCTCAAGCCGGTCGCGATTACGGATGTCCACGTGTTGGACGGTTACGTCTCCAATCTCTCTGACCGTTCCGAGATAGAAGTTGTCGAGTGCAATGACTTCCCAATCTGGATGTTCCTCTTGGAGTTTGTAGACGACACGACTGCCGATATAGCCTGCGGCGCCTGTGACTGCAACCGTCGGTGATGCGTTCTCTGTTGTCATTGTTTCGTTCTCAGTGGTCCGTCTGTAAATGCTGTTGCAAGTTCTCTGACTCCTTCCCGGAGCGTATACTCCGGTTGATACCCGGTCGATTTGACTCGGTCAAAATTCACGTGATACGAGGGACCAGGGTGTTCGTCTTCGAGGTATGTGATGTCGACTTCTGTTCCAACTTCTTCGTGGACGATTTCGGCGATTTCGCTAATTCGGTAGTTCTCACTGTTTGCGCCGACGTTGTAGATCAGTTCGGGCCAGGATTCTGGATCGAGTGTTGCCTGTGTGAATGCGCGTGCTGCGTCGTTGACGTGCATGAACGGCCGCCAGTTCGACCCGTCGCCGTAGACCGTCAGTGGCCGATTCGTAAGTGCTCGAAACACGAAGGTGTTCACGACGAGGTTGAACCGAATGCCTTCTGCGTAGCCGTAGTTCGTGCTGAGGCGAAGCGCAGTGGCGTTGCCGTCGAACTCCGCGAGCAATTCCTCGCCTTGTAACTTTAACTTCGATTCGGCGTAGGGGTTGATCGGGTGTGGCTCGGTGGTTTCGTCAACGTTTTCGTGTGGTGCGCGGCCGTAATTGTTGCACGACGACGCGAACGTTACGGTTTCGACGCCGAGCTTTTCAGCCGCAGTGAGCACGTTTCGCGTCCCTTCAAGGTTGACAGCGAACGTCTCTTCGCGGCGGTCGTGGGTACTTGCAGCGCCCGTTATTGCAGCGAGGTGAATGACAGCGTCGGTATCACGCAGTGCGCTTTCGACCTCGCCGTAGTTTCGCACGTCGCCCTGTCTGAACTCCAAGCTGTCGCCGACATCTGCACCCATGAGATTTCGCGGCGAACCACCCGTCAGTGAATCGAACACGACAACCGTGTCGACGCTGTCAGCGTCCTGTAACTGTGGCACGAGCGCGCTCCCAATGTACCCACATCCTCCTGTGACCAGAACTGTCTGCTCGTCCATGTGTCTCTATTCAGTCCTCAAGCACACCTGGAAGGAACCGGTCCTCGTGTGCCTTTACACGACCGTCGTACCGGAGTAGCGTCTCGAAGATATCCGAGACCGCAGCCTCGAACGACTGTGACTGACCGTCGATGAGCGTTTCGTAGCGGTCGTTTTCGATTTCCATCTTGTGCTCCTCGTCTTCGTCTCGTGGATTCTCGAAGTGCTCGACAGCGACGTCAAGGTCGTGTTCGGCCCCGACGTCTGCGATTGTGTTGGCGATTTCGACGATGCTAATCGCCCGTGTGACCTGGTTGTAGACGACGTGGTCGTCCGGCCGGTCGTCTGGATCGGTGAGTGCCAGCTGTGCAAGGCCTTCGACAGAATCTTCGAGCGAGACGAACGGTTTGCGCTGCTCGCCCTTGCCGTAGACTGTCACGGGGTAGCCGGCGACTGCCTGTGCGCAAAACCGGTGTGCAACCGTCCCGAAGTAGTAATCGAAGTCGAACCGAGTGTTCAGGCGCTCGTCTGCACGGGTTTCCTCAGTTTCCGTCCCGTAGACGATTGCCGTCCGCACGTCGCTGATTGGGATATCGAACTGCTGGTGAGCCAGTCGCATGTTCGCGGCATTGTGGCTCTTCGTGAGGTGATACCAGCTCCCCGCCATTGCCGGGAAGGGGACTTCGTCACGTTCGCCGTCGTTTTCCATTGTCGCACCACCCTCTGGGATGGGGAACTCCGGCGCACCGTAGACGCCTGTGGTGGTGGTCTCGACGAAGTGCGTGTCGGCCATGTCGTTTTCGTGCAGCCCAAAGAGCAGGTTGCGTGTCGCTTGGAGGTTGTTGTGTTGGGTGTAGTTTGCCCGCTCGCCGTTGATCTGGGAGTACGGCGCAGACGGCTGGGCCGCCGTGTGGATGACTGTGTGTGGTTCGTGGACCTGCAGGAGTTTGTCCACTTCGGCACGGTCGGTGAGGTCTGCCTCGACGAACGAGAGGTTGTCGAGGTCGTGAACCTCTTCGGCGGCGGCGAGTCGCTCGTCGATGTCTGCGACGGGCGTTGCACTGACGCTGCCGACCTCTTCGACCCACTCGCGGCGGGCGAAGTTGTCGACGAGGACGACGCGGTCGTCTGTTCGTGACGCGATTCTGAGTGCGGTTGGCCAACCGAGATAGCCGTCGCCACCTGTGACGATGATGCTCATGGTTACTCAGAATGTGAGTAAGTACATAGGTCTTTTGTGTGGGTTTCGAGGAGGTGGCCGCTTAGACAAAGTCGTCGCCGTCTCGGCAGGCTCAGGAACACTGTTTGGCGAGTTGGCGTTGCGAGACTGCGCTTCACCCACTGAGTAGTCCACTACATGCTTACTGCAGCAGTCTTGCTTCACTCAATCGTTTCTGCTTTCTTGAGGTAGGCCGCTATGTTCGGGTGGAGGTCTATCGACTCTGGTTGGAGTATCTGGAAGTCAGCGTGTTGCTCGTTCGGACGGACGTCGGTTGATTTTGGCTCAACC
Source organism: Halovenus halobia (assembly GCF_051414135.1). Taxonomy (NCBI): domain Archaea; kingdom Methanobacteriati; phylum Methanobacteriota; class Halobacteria; order Halobacteriales; family Haloarculaceae; genus Halovenus; species Halovenus halobia. The sequence continues at coordinate 2,264 of NZ_JBLKOA010000012.1, read as the reverse complement.
ACGTATCCATTCGCAAGATAGTGTTTGCTGTCCACACCGTCGGTCTCTGCTGTGTCGTAGATATGCTCGAAGGCTCCGAGCGATTCGAGTATCTCTACTTTGACACCCATCTCTTCTGTAGCGATCCGGTGAACAGCTTCTGTTCTCGTCTCGCCTTTGTACACACGACCACCGGGAATGAACCACTCTCCCTTCGCTGGTTCGTTGGTTCGTTTACCCAGCACGATTCCGCCGTCGGTGCGGACAAGTAAGTCGACAGAGACAATGGGGACGTTCCGGACGATTGTGGTCCATTCTTCCTCGGGAATCCACTCACTCATGGAGCTCGTCGCGGTGCTGTTCGTACCACTGGATTGTCTCGCGGAGGCCGTCACGGAATTCGGTGGAGGCTTCCCACCCAAATCGTTCTTTGGCGCGTGTCGTATCTAATCGTCGACGAGGTTGTCCGTCGGGTTTCGAGGTGTCCCACTCGATATCGCCCTCGAATCCGGTCTCGTCGGCAATTGTCTCGACGAGTTCTCGAATCGAAATCTCCTCGCCGCTCCCCAGATTCACCGGGTCAGAGGAGTCGTATCGTTCTGTGGCGTCGAGAATGCCTTCTGCGGCGTCTTTCACGTAGAGGAACTCTCGTGTCGGTTCGCCAGTTCCCCACGCCGTGATTGACTCGTCACCGCGGTCACGCGCTTCGAGACACTTCCTGATGATAGCCGGGATGACGTGTGAGGTTTCCAGATCGAAATCGTCCCGTGGGCCGTAGAGGTTGACTGGGAGGAGATAGATGCTGTCGAAATTGTATTGTTTTCGATACGCGCGAGACTGTGTGAGCAGCGCCTTCTTCGCGATTCCGTACGGTGCGTTGGTCTCCTCGGGATAGCCGTCGAAGAGGTCTTCTTCACTGAACGGCACTGGCGTGTGTTTCGGGTACGCACAGATTGTTCCGAGGATCGTGAACTTTTCGACGCCATACTGTCTGGCCTGCTCCAGCAATTCGATACCCATAATCGCGTTATCGTAGAAGTATCGACCCGGATTTTCTCGGTTGGCACCGATGCCGCCAACAGACGCTGCGAGGTGGATGACGGTATCTGCCCCGGAATCCTCGAAAGCACGTTTGATGTCCGATTTTTCTCGTAGGTCGTATTCCTCGCTTCGAGGAATGAAGATATCCACACTTTCTGACCGGGATTGCAGGTCTTCGACGAGATGACTGCCGAGAAAGCCCGCCCCGCCGGTGACCATCACTGTTCGGTCGTCCCAGAACTCGCTGTGCTCGCTCATCGCCAGTCAACCCGACCGTACCAGCTCTGCTTGTTGTTCGCGTACCAGTCGATTGTTCGGCGAATTCCTTCGCGCCAGGACACTTCAGGCTCCCAGCCGGTCTCCTCGTGCAGTTTCTCGTACCCGACCAGCAGTTCCTCGACGTCGCTGTCTCCCGGGCGGAATCGGTCCTCGTCTTGGACGATTTCGGCGTGGTCCCAGTAGCCGTGTTCGGAGCCAACTTCGAGAATCGTATCTGCCCACTCCTGCATCGAGATGTTCTCGCCGTAGCCGTAGACGTACTGTTCGCCCGGGGTTCCTTCGAGTGCAACGTGGAGATGGCCCCGGACGCCGTCTTCGACGTAGCACATATCACGCTTTGGTGTGAGGTTGCCAAGTTCGACGATATCACGTTCGAGCGCCTGGGTGATGATTGTTCCCGTGATGTAACGGGGATTCTGCCGTGGCCCGTAGTTGTTGAACATCCGCGTGGTGACGGTTGGGAGGCCGTAGGCGTCATTGTAGTTCATCGTCAAGAAATCAGCCGCGAGTTTCGAGGTCGCGTAGACGCTCGTCGGATTGACCGGTGAGCGTTCGCTGAGAAGGACGCGCCCGTCTTCCTCGAACTCGTGTTTGTCCTGCATCTCTTCTTTGACGTTGCCATACTCTTCGCTCGTGCCGGCGGTATCGAACTTGGCGATGTCGAGGTCGAGGTCGACGATGGATTGGAGAAGGTTCAGTGTGCCGTTGACGTTCGTATCGACCGTCTCGTAAGGTCGATCCCACGACTCGCCGACGTGGGCTTGGGCGGCGAGATGGAAAATCAGAGAGTCGCTGTGGCCTTCGAGTGCGCTCAGTGCCTCTTTGACCGAGTGTTTGTCCCGAAGGCATTCGTTCTAGTTTAGTGGCGGTCAAAGCCGAACTCACCTCGTTCAACCTGCTCACGTAACCGATCTCTGTGTGGATTTGGATTTCGTGACGCCCACAGCAGCAGCTCATCTAAATCC
>NZ_JBLKOA010000011.1:0-31552 GCF_051414135.1 Halovenus halobia | reverse complement strand
AATCACCGAATCCGGTGGTGAGTAGGGCATAACTCCCACCGGGTTTCTCAGACAGGTAGTTGCGACGGTCTCCAATCAGCAGATTGCGTGGTATTTCTCCACTAAACTAGAACAGATGGTCCCGAAGGTCGCCTCGGTGGACCGTTACGTCGTCGCTGCGATGACGGATGTTGTTGAGCTCGCCGCTGGAGGTGGCGCGCACGAAGACGTGGACATCTGCACCGCAGTCAACCAACCGGTTGACCAGATGTGATCCGACGAACCCGTCGGCTCCGGTGATAAAAACTAGCCGGTCTGTAAGCTTTGACTCAATATCCATATGATACAAATAGCATCGCTGGCCTGTCTTTTATCTATTGATGTTCTCCGGTGTGGTATCTGTGCCCGGGTGAGGTATGAAGCTAGGATGAGTAGTAACTGCCCTCACTCGTAAGTGAAGGGCATCACCACAATCAAACAACACATATTTCATTTCGTCAATTGCTTTTCCACCATTTATATGTAATATAGTCTATAAAACTCGCTTGTTGATTTATACTTTATGTATAAAAACTAGATTCAATCCACGCTCATCAGCGAAGTCGAATACCCTATCATCCCATTCAATGATAAAATGTATCTACTGGAGGCCGCGCTATTGGAATAATGAAGGTTGAGAAAGCGGTTATCCCCGCGGCTGGGTTTGGCACGCGATTCCTGCCGGTGACAAAGGCACAACCGAAGGAGATGATGCCCGTACTGGACAAGCCGACAATCCAGTACGTCGTCGAGGAGGCCGTTGAGGCCGGTATCGACGACATTCTCATTATCACGGGCCGGGGCAAGCAGGCAATCGAGCGCCACTTCGACAAGTCCTACGAGCTTGAAGAAGCACTGAAAGAGGATGAGAAGCTTGACCGGCTTGGTCGCGTACGTGATATTGCGGATCTTGCGGACATTCACTACGTCCGCCAGAAGGAACGCGATGGCCTCGGCGATGCGGTCCGGTACGCGCGCAAACACGTCGGCGACGAGCCGTTTGCGCTCCTGCTTGGCGACACAATCATCGAGAGCGGGACGCCGTGCACAGAGACGCTCATCGACGCAGCCGAAGAACACGGAGAATCCGTCCTGTCACTGGAGCGCGTCCCGTGGGCGGATGTGCCCTCGTACGGCGTGGCGGACGTCGAAGATGGCGCATCAACCAAGGATAGCTTCCCAGTCGATGACTTCGTCGAAAAACCCTCTCAGGAGGAGGCGCCGTCGAACCTCGCTATTACAGGGCGGTACGTGTTGACACCAGAGATCTTCGAGCAGCTGGAGCGCGTTGAGAAAGGTGTTGGCGGCGAACTTCAGCTCACTGATGCAATCCGTGAACTCGACTCGGTACGCGGTGTGGAACTCGACGGCGACCGGTACGACATCGGGAATATCCCAAGTTGGTTGCAGGCGAATATCGAGATGGCGCTCCGGCACGACGACGGCGAGATGAATGAGGCGGTCGAGCGAATCTTGGAGGAGCAGTCCGCATGAGTCGTATCCTTGTCACTGGGGCAGCTGGCTTCCTCGGCTCATTCCTCACCGACCGGCTGCTCGCCGAGGGCCACGAAGTCATTGGGATGGACAACCGTGTGAGCGGGCAGACCGAGAACCTTGACGATGCCTTCGAGAACGAGCGCTTCTCGTTTTACGATCACGACGTGACGGAGTTCATCCACGTCTCGGGAGATCTGGACGCTGTCTTACACTTGGCGAGCCTCGCCTCGCCGGTGTTCTACCGGGATCACCCCATCAAGACACTGAAAGTCGGTGCGCTCGGTACACACAAGACGCTCGGACTAGCCAAGAAAAAGGACGCCAAGTACTTGTTCACCTCGACGAGTGAAGTCTACGGCGACCCCGAGGTAAATCCTCAGCCCGAGGACTACCGCGGCAACGTGGACTCGTATGGGCCGCGGTCGTGCTACGACGAATCCAAGCGCTACGGCGAATCTCTCGTCCGAGCGTACCGCGACCAGCACGGACTCGATGTGTGTGTGGCGCGTATCTTCAACACCTACGGGCCGCGGATGCGACTGGACGATGGCCGTGTAATCCCGAATTTTGTCCGCCAAGCGTTGACAGGCGAGGACCTGACCGTGTACGGCGACGGCGAGCAGACTCGGGCGTTCTGCTATGTATCTGATATGATCGACGGTCTGGTTGCGCTGCTCGAGTCCGATGTCCAAGAACCGGTCAACATTGGTAATCCCGACGAGCGGACGATCAACGAACTCGCACAGGTCGTGATTGATGTCACCGGGAGCGACAGCGACATTACCCACGAGGAGCTTCCGCCGCAGGACCCGCAAGTGCGCAGGCCCGATATCTCGAAGGCTCGATCCGAACTCGGCTGGGAGCCGACCGTGTCACTCCGTGATGGTCTCGCGAAATCCATTGGATACTTTGAGGAACAACTGTAGGCCTGATTGTGCGCTCATCCTAACATAAGTAGCATTTTCATAACTTTATCCACGTTACACCTTCTCATATATATGCCAGTCAAACGCAAGTGTCCGCAGTGCCAATCAGATGGCCCTTTCAGGAAACTAAATGATAGATGGGTCTGCGAGAAATGCCTTCTTGAGACTGTCAGCACCCAGCCTGAGCCGATTGTTCTGCAAACATCCGATTCGTAGCGCTTCCTCGCATTGGTGAAAATTCACTTTTTCATCATACTGAACCGGCCGCACAGAGACCGAACGTACGTCCCTACAAGGATCGACGATAGACACCCAATTACTGGCTGTTTCGCCAGGTATGAACAACAACGGGACAAGTCCCAATAATATGTACTTATAATCACAACTTTATATTGGAATATTTAATTGACACTGGGGGCAGTCGTCGTCCGCCCACAACAGGGTGGGCTTGACCTTCCCAACCAATTCAAGCTCACAGAATTTTGTGAAATTCTACTAATTACATAATAGTATCTTTGTAACCTGGGATGTGACCGGGGCCAAAATCACGTATCCAATTTATGAGGGCTGTCTTGCGTCTCCACATTGTGAACTCGCTGGGGTCCAGTCCAGACCAGAAGGAGTACCGGCCTATCCGCTTATATAACCATTTACGCGGCAGGGCGGTGTTTAGTTAAGCATAAAAAGTGAGGCGGACCGATTTTGTGGTGCCTATGTCAAAAATCAGCCGCCTCAGCGGTAATAGCGACTGGATTGATTTGGATTTTGTGGAGCGCAAGCGGACACCCGAGCCCGTGATAAAGCTTGGTATTCAGATGCATTTGGCGGGACTATTACTTTCGAATACCATCTCTGTTCTTGATGAGTTGGGTGTCCAACGCTCTCGAAAGGCGGTGCACGACTGGGTACAGAAAGCCGATCTACAGCCGACTAGTGGCAAAACTCCGAATCAGGTTGCGGTTGACGAAACAGTGATTCGCATCAACAATCAGCAGTACTGGCTGTACGCTGCTGCTGATCCAGACACAAACGAATTGCCCCACCTGCGGCTGTTTTCAACCACGACAACCGCTCTTACCGAAATATTTCTGCGAGAACTTCGCCAGAGACGCAATGTCGAAGACGCCATTTTTCTTGTTGATGGTGCAAACCACCTCCAAGCCGCGCTTCACCGAGCAGGGCTCCGATTTCAAACCGAACGACATGGAAATCGGAATGCTGTCGAACGTACCTTCCGAGAGGTAAAACGTCGAACTTCTTCGTTCTCAAACTGTTTCAGTCACGTCGAACCAGACACTGCTGAAAATTGGCTCCAAAGTTTCGCTCGCTGGCACAATGCTCCAAACTAAACACTACCCGCGGCAGTCGGCAATTTTTTTAAATTCCTTCGTATTGAACAGATAGCGAACAATTTTGTCCATCAAAACACAAAGAAAGTGTGATATCAAATCATCCGGAATAGAGGTACACCAATCCGATACAATTTTCCAGTTGACAAGAATTAAGTTCTGAACCGTGGACGGCTATTTTTAAGCGCTGGACTTCGTAATGACTCACATAAGAACGCTGTGAAAGCGTGATATCAGAATTCCACTTGATGCACACATGTGCGGTTTCTGTCAATCTATGCTTATTTATTTAGGCTCGATCAGATATCCGGGGTTAGTGTCCTCAAGTTTATTTTTTATCTCATCGTATTCGTAATCATGATTCTCCAGTATTTGTCTGAACTTTTCCCGAGAGACGTTCTTTCTATTTAAATGAAGTTCAACGAACCCTGCGACTGACTCGATCTCATCGGAGTTCAACAAATCCTGCAATATCTGCAGTTCGACACCCTCGGCGTCGATCTTCACCCAGGGTTTTACAATTTCGTGTTCAGAACAAAATTTGCTGCCTTTGATGGAATTTATGCTATGTCGCGTATGGCTGCTGTGGCTATCTGTTGGCTGGACGGTGTGGCTCGTAGTACCGATAGCTGAAGGATCAGTATAGAAATCTATGGTTCCTGAGGAGTTACTCACAACAGCTTGATGTACGTCTATACGATGCTCCTCAAAATCATTCAAACTGATATTTTTCCGAAGTGTGTTTACATTATATGAATCCGGCTCAAATGCATGAATTTGCTGTTCTGTATTTAAACAAGCCAAAATAACTGTGTAAATTCCCATATGAGCACCTATATCCAAGATAGCATCCCGAGAATTGTTTACTCGGAGGGCTCCTATCGGAACCATCTCGTGTCCGATCATCCCATCGGTTATCGCACGGTTTGCAACGCCTAGAGTGACACGATCCCAGTACCCAAAGCGTAGATGGTGGCCTTCCCAAGTGACCTCAACATAATTTTCCCCTCTAAATTGTTGTAATTTGGAAAAGGCATTTCCTGCTGCGTACTTAAGCGACTCAGGTAAATATTTACCATATCTGAGAGCTCGGTGAACGTTCATTTGAAGTAGTTGTTCTAGCATAATAGTGCGTGGCCATATGTAATATATGATGCGGAGTAGAGTAGTCATCACCCAATGTCAGATTTGAAGGACTCTGCTTGGAAGTTTTCTTGAATAATCAGACAAGGATCCCAAGTGCCATCCTGACCGCCCGCTTCACCGTCCCGATGACGCCGCGCTCTTTGATCGAAAGTCGAATTCTTCGGGGCAAGGTCCGTGATGGCTTGACTGAGTACCCACCTGTTGAACGAGGGTAGAAAATCCGTGACCCTGTCTCAGAATTTATGCTAGACACAGCCTCATCTATCTCGTAATACTTTCCTGCCCCTTCAGTATCGAAGTCGAGGAGGCGACCGTGAAAGATCTTCACCTCTCCGACGGAATGACCAGGATATCTAAACAGGCAATTATATTCCGGGGGAATCGTGGCCAGCCTTAGGTCAGATTCGTATACAGCTTTCCGGAATGATGGCTGATCATGAGAATGCTCCATACTATATGCTTCCTTCCACTCTTTCGATAAATTTTGTACAGCATCAGTCCGAAAGGTGATAACACCCGTATTATACTCAGGGAACGATTCCGGAACTAACGCTACTTCGTTTGCTTCGCGCCTTTGATGATCATTATTATGTGCTGCGCCAATATCAAATCTATCGAGTATACTAAATAATTCTGAGATATCTCCGGCAACGTACGTATCTGTGTCCAAAAATATAGTCTTTTCGTAGGGCGATTTTCGTAGATAGTTTATTTTATCACGAAATCCATAATCCGGATCATCTACCACAATAACATTATCAAATACGTCCTTGCTGATCTTGTGGTCAGTGAAAATTGTAATTGGAATTTTACTGTTCTTTTTTTGAACTGACTCTGCTGATAGAACTGCTTCTTCTACGAAGTTTCTTCCCATCGCGATGTAAATTATGCCACACTCAGTCATTACCACATTTCTTGTGGCGAAGGGGAAATAATATTTCATCAGAAGCAGATACGATCCTCCGAACCGAGAACCCGGGCCGTACTATCAGTGAATTATCGGTGAAGATTTTAATCTTCGCAGGGTAGCTCCCCAAGGAGTGACACAACCAAGAGGCCCTGAGTAGCGTAATGTATCCGGAGTCTTCACATTAGAATTTCGCGTTCCTCAAAGGGTAGTAGGGTGGGAGTTCATACAAGTCAAAGATATTACTAATATACATTTAAGTGATCCGACTATGAAAGTCAAGTATAAAGACCAGCCTGTTCTAACAAAAATCACCATATCGAACGAAGATGATAGCGTCTAAGATATCTCTGATTGGTTACTCCGATCTCGGCACCCAGACTGGACAAGCGCTTACAAATATGTCCAGAATATTTTACGAGAAAAACCGGTTAGAGCGTGTCTATTGCAGGGGAGTAAGCGAAAGCCCGATTCCAAAGTCGGCGATATCAGAACCAATCCCATTTGGGAACTATATTCCAAAATTTCTGACTGGAGTAAACAGGTACATCTACGAAGAGTTCGATAATTACGAATATTCATCAAAACTATTTGATATTTTCACGTCTCGAAAAATTACGAAGGATATCTCATCAATCAATCTTCATTATACTCCCGGGTACACAGAGACCCTTGAGAAAGGGAAATCAGCGGGGAAAGAGATAGTCGTCCGAGGGTCCTCAGAGTTAGTTGAGGCGGCAAATGAGAGATACCGATCAGAACTCGAAAAATTTGATATAGATTTCGAGATCTCAGAAGCGCATAAAAAATACGCCCGTGATAGGAGAGTATCACTTCAGAAGGCTGATAAGGTGATTGCATTGTCAAAATTTGTCAAGTCATCATATGTAGATGCCGGCATATCTGAAAAAAAGATCACCGTCATTCCGTTAGGAATAGATGAAAGCCAGTTTCCAATGAAAAGAGAATATGAAAAATCCAATTTTACCGCGCTGTTTGTCGGGTCTGTGAATCTCTTAAAAGGAATCCCGTACCTTCTTCAGTGTTGGAACAACTACGGCTGGAAGAACAGAGAGAACGCAAAGTTGCAGTTATGTGGGAGTATAGAGCCAGAGATCAAGCCGATCCTTGAGATGTATGAGAGTGATAATATTAGTACACCGGGCGTTGTAGATCCATTAGAATACTACCACGGTTGCTCTGTATTTGTATTTCCTACCCTTACTGAGGGCTTTGCTAAGGCTCCGATCGAGGCAATGAGTACCGGAACGCCTGTGATTGTCACAGGTAACTCGGGCGTTGATGATATCATAGAGGATGGGAAAGAAGGATTCATTATACCCACCAAAGACACCGGAGAAATAGATGATAAATTACGATATTTCAAGGAGAATCCCAAAGAAATACAGCGAATGGGGGAGAAAGCTCGTGAAACCGCTAAAAAATACACCTGGGATCGACACGTCGGGAAAGTTCTGAATACGTTGGATGAGTAGAATTCTTGAGGAGGTCGTTGGCGCGAGTGGTATTAAAGTTACCAATCGTATCGTAGGATTCTTGGGTATTATTATATACACGGGATTAGTCTCGTCCAGTGAATTAGGCCAATACTTTCTATTCATCGGAATATTAGGCGTATTAACGACCGTTACAGTGTCCGGGTTGGGATCTGCCACGTTTCGAGAAATAAGTAGAGTCAAAGATCCAGATGAGACGTTTACCGCCGTGTTGATTCTAATTTTGATTTTGCTGGTTTGTCTAACGGTTGTAATCATTCCATTTGGTACAGCAATAGACAACTTCGTAGGCCGCGACATCACGATTGTTCTCCTTCTGGCACTCCCCTTAGAAGCGTTGTCGATCATACTCGGTGTTGTGTTACGCGGTGAAGAGAAGATCATTTTCAACGAACTCATCTGGCTAGCATCAAGAATAATACAGTTTTGCTTCGCGGTAACCGCTATTCAAACTGGAGAGTCCGCGTTCACGGCCGTTCTCATCGCATATTTGATTGGGAGGGCTGTTCGAGTATCTATTTCGTACGTATTTATTGACGCGAGCTTGTCGGGAGTGCCGCCACTCAAAGAATTCAGATCGCTTGCGCACGGTTGGAGGTACCTTTCGGTAATGCGATGGGGAAACTTTGGCCAACAGTGGGTGGACACACTCTTGATTGGATTCTTTCTCGCTCCCGCATCTGTGGCGGTATATGAAGTTGTCTGGCGACTGTCCTCGCTGGGATTGTTCGTCCTCAATATTTCCTCAGGAGTTCTATTTCCCCGTCTCACCAAATGGAGTGAAAGAGGAAACTCGGAAAAATTCAACTGGTACAGCAGACGCGCCTATCTATACGCAGCGATGCCTTTCGTCCCCTTAGCGCTCGGCTCTATTGTTGTTGGGGAATCCCTGCTCAGACTTTTGTATGGTTCCGAATATGTCTCTGGATACATTGCATTAGTACTCCTCCTCTTTGGCCGATTATTCCAATCTACCGATAGCGTCTCGAATAAGATCCTGATGGCTACGGACAATGACAGAGTTATTGCAACTATAACCGTTGCCGTCATTGTCGTCAATCTGGTCTCTAATGGCTATCTCATCCCGCGGTATGGTCTTGCCGGGGCAGCCACCGGAACGGGGGTTGCATTCCTGTTTGGAGCAGTGATCAAATCATGGCTGTCCGTGAAATTCACCGACGTTTCTATTCCGCTTAGGGATTTCGCCATGGTCCTGATCTCCGGCTTCTTTATGTTCACGGTAGTCTACCTGGCATCCCTACAATTCTCGGAGATACGATGGCTACAATTGACCGTATTGATTACAATCGGCGGTACAGTATTCTGTACAGTCACAGCAATCCTAAGCAGAGCTGTCTCTATTGATGTACGAGCGATATTCCTTGCATACGTGAAGTAATACAGTAAAATTTTTGTCAAAAAAGCATCCTGGATCTTAAATACGTCCGTGTTAATCTATGTCGATACCCCCAGAAAATCAAGTCAAATGCTTTGTGGATCGCTGGGTGCTGATACACAAGAGTCATTAGGTCAGTAACACACAGTATAAATTAACATATCGCAATGTACACGCTATCCGACTTAGCGCGTGGAGCCTCCGACCCCAGAGCTGCGGCTAGAGAAATCAATCGTATTATTCACACGAGAGCTGGTTCCGCGGACGGCAACCCCAATGGTGTCTCTATTTTCTCCAAAGAGTGGGACAATCTGATAATACTCGACTCCTGTCGGCTTGATGAGTTTGAGAAGGAAAGCACCCTTCCGGGAGATCTCGAAACACACGAATCATTGGGCGGGGCGACGTTTGAGTTTATACGAACTAATTTCTCGGGAATGAAACTACACGATGTAGTATACGTCTCCGCAAATAGCTGGTTTTTAAAGCTGAAAGACGAGATAGATTCAGAAGTTTACAAATATGTTGACTTACAAACAGGGGAAGATGATATCGATTACGTCGATAGAGATCTACTAATCGTAGACCCAGAATACGTAACGGAGACAGCCCTGCGAATCAATGAGAGATATCCTGACAAGAGACTACTAATTCACTACCTTCAGCCGCATCACCCGTTCATTGGGAAGGAAGGGATGGATATCGAACAGAGGTCACAGTCGCTGATTGAGGTGGTACGGAATAACAAACTGTTCAACAGCGAGTCTGTCAGGGAAGCGTACTCTGAGAATCTGAGTATCGTTCTCGCCGAAGTTGAGAAGCTACTTGAACAATTCACCGGACGGACAGTTATAACTGCGGACCATGGCGAAATGCTCGGTGACCGACACGACTACCTACCAGTCAAGGATTACGGCCACTACGGAGGGGTTTATAATAGAGTGCTAACGGAAGTTCCGTGGCTGGTTTATGACACCGGTCGCCGGAAGTCAGTCACAGAGGAGGAACCGATAAACGAAGTACACGATGAGGTCAAGAGCCGTTTAGAAAAACTTGGATACACATGACGCCATGACTGATAATGAACAGGAGGTCATCGATGTAGCATTTTTGATCGGGAATCTCAACAAGGAACACGGCGGAGGACAACAGTTGTTGTACGATATCTGTCGACAACTCCCTGAGAACGGATTTAATTTGACGGTATATTTTATGTTCGGTGAAGGAACATACCGGCCTCTTTTTAACGAAGAGGGAGTTGATGTTGTTGATATTGATGCCGACTCGAACTACGATCTAGTGGCATTTCGTCGATTGGTACACCAACTTGGCCGAGGGGATCACGAGATCTTGCACACGAACTCTCCTATTTCAGGAGTCTGGGGGCGGATTGCGGCCACGATAGTCGACGTTCCGAATATTATAAGTGTGGAACACAATATGCATCAGACTTATAAAATTCAAGCCCAAGTCGCGAACGGACTGTCTCTACCGTTAGCTGATCATATCGTAGGGGTTAGTAATGCAGTGACCGAGTCATTTCTCCCATGGGAGACCCCTCTTCTGAGATCCACTCCAAAACACACCATTGTGAATGGTGTAGATGTTGAAGAAATAGAATCTCACTTTGGAGAGTGTCGAACTGTTCTACAACAGTACACAGATTGCTCTCCAGAAGAGTTGATAATCGGCTCTGTCGGAAGATTGACTGAGCAGAAAGGGTACGAGTATCTAATTAAGGCGTTCTCAGAAGTACGTAGAGAGCATCCAACAGCGAAATTGATTCTGATTGGTGATGGCCCAAAACGAGACGAACTCGAGCAAATCGCCACTGACGAACAGGTTCGCGAATCGACTTATTTCACAGGTTACGTTCCGGAGGTGTATCCGTTTCTACCTGCATTTGACGTCGGGGTGTTCCCTTCTCTGTGGGAGGGATTACCGCTTGCCCCTGCGGAGTGTATGACAGCCAAGTGTCCAATCGTTGCCTCAGATATCCCGCCATTTAACGAGCTCTTATCAGACGCTGGGATCCTTGTACCCACGTCCAAGCCCGAGGCTATTTCCAATGAAGTATCACGTCTCCTCACAGATGAGGAAAGGCGTAAACAGCTTGGAAGGCAAGCGTACCGGAGAGTCAACGAAGAGTTTTCAATCCAGCGGACGGTGACTGAATACGCACAATTGTATCGTGAAGTCTCACATGAATGAAATCAATAAGCTACGGGGTGGAGTACAGTATTCTAGTTGGACTGGATTATTTTTGCCCCTCTGTCTCATATCGGCAATCTCTGTGTTTTTGCCTCCGGTTTTGAGCGTTCTGTTTGTTACTGTAATTGTCTTCAGTGTCGGATTTCTCTCCTACCGGTGTGGGCATTATTTGATGTCGATTCTTGCCGGTGCGCTACTGGTGAGGTTTCTCACTATTATTGCAGATCAGGTGCTCAATGTCCTGCCAACACCGCCGGTCTCTCGCGTCCATAACCAGCATACAATTGAGATCATCATCCATCTGTCCCAAGGTGAACTGTCAGCGATGCCACTTGAACCAACCCTGTGGACGTTTATGTCTTATTATCTCACACCATTTTATATTATTATCGGACAGGACCCGATAGCAGGGCGGATTGCTGTATCGGTTTCGAGTATATTCATTGGATATATATCCTACAAGATTGGTCGTTTTGTTCTCAGTAGGAACCATGCGACGTTTGCTGCCGGCCTCATCCTGTTTTGGCCAACGATTCTGTATCGGTCAGTTGTCATACAGCGCGAGATTTTGCTCACAGTCGCACTGTTGACTGTAATTCTCGCTATTCAGCACATGTATGGGACGATCACATGGAGAGACGCGATATTGGGTAGTCTTGGACTCGTTGTAATTGTCGTTTTACGTGCCGAGAATATTCTGTTAGTCGCAGCTATGATTGCAGTGGCGGGGTATCTGAAATCGCGTGACAACCCTTATCGTCTGGCCGCTATCACTATCGTAGTCTCAGTCTTTGCTACATTCTTCGTATTCAATACCGCCCAGTTCACGGGATACGGGACAGTTCTTAGTCCTGATGTCATCGATGCCTACGCTCACGGCCGGGCCCACGGTGAGGCGGCGTATCTGACCGAACTCCACTACGATACATGGTTAGACATCGTTTTGTACGCCCCACTCAAGGTTATGTACTTTTTGTTTACCCCTTTCCCCTGGCAGGTTCGGGGAGCGGTTGAATCGATGGTCGCCATCAGTGCCATCGCTCTCCTCTTCAGTACGCTGGTAGCAAAGCGTAGTATTGGTAAACTCAAAGACCAGCCCTACTATCTCGGCATACTTGCGTCCTACCTCACGACCGGAATTATCATATACTCTATTGTAGAAATGAATTATGGTGCTGCGGTACGTCGTCGAATTCAGTTCATCCCGATATTACTGCTTCTCGGGGTAATAGCCCTTTCGGATCTCAAAGTGGAGATCCATTGGCGAGACGAATGACAAAAGTCATTTGAGGCCTGTCTATCTAGAGTACTATAAAAATGACTAACGTGCTCTTCCTTGTTGTTGATTCACTCCGGTACGATACCATCCATGATCCAAAAATCAGCACCCCGAATATCGATAAACTTGCTGAGGAAGGTATCAGTTTTTCACAGTGTTTTGCGCAAGGGGTGAGCACTGCTCCGTCAATGACTGCAATGTTAACTGGCCGATATCCACTTGACTACGGCGGACACTGGTATCTTGAACAGGGACAACCGACAATGGCTGAGCAATTTCAAGCTAATGGGTACTCCACTGCAGCCATTCACTCGAATCCGAACGTCTCACGACTACGTAACTTTCATCATGGGTTCGATACATTCGAGGAAAATATCCTTCCGCTTGACCCGGATGGTCTCGTAAACAATGTCCCCGACGAACTGCTCCGGTATGCAAATAAGTTTGCACGCATTCTCCAACGTACTCCATACCTCCCCATTGAGAAAGTAAATGACAATCTCGTCGAATGGATTGACACCACTGAAGAACCGTGGTTCCTCTGGACCCAGTATATGGATGTCCACGGTCCATATCTCCCTGGTGATGAGTTTACCTACGCGAACAAGTTCCGGGCTGAGCGTCTCTGGCGCAAAGCTGCTGTCAACGCTCCCGAGGACATCACTTCTGAAGAGCATGACGAACTCTGGACGAATTACGGTAAGGAAGTGGAATACCTCGATAAAGAAATTGGGACTTTCTTTGACGATTTGTCGGTGAAGGGAATTCTTGAAGACACAATCGTGATCCTTGTCGGTGATCATGGTGACGAGTTCAATGAGCACGGGAAGTATGGACATGGGAACCTACCGTACGACGAGCTCATCCATGTGCCATTGATCGTTCGCTTCCCTGAATCAGCCGAGATCCCGCAACCGACTAACAACGAAGAGATTGTACGGGCAGTAGATATATTACCAACGATCTTAGATTTTGTTGATGCTGATCTTTCTGATGAGATGGACAACCGAATGGAAGGCGAATCTCTTATGCCTGTATTGCACGGCCAAGAGCCGGGCTATGATGTTGTCGTCACAGAAAAAGAAATGCGCGGCGAGGATTATCTTCGGTTTGGATTTCGTACAACCGAGTGGAAGTATCTCTACGATGGAAAATACGAAGAAGGGTATCTATATGACTTACAGAACGATCCGGAGGAATCCACAGACGTCGCCAATGAACATCCAGACGTTGTCGACAGGTTTGAAACGGTGTTAAGAGATCGACTCAGTAGTATTGAACGAACCTCAGAGGGCATCACGATTCCGGATATTGAGCAAGGAAAAGGGGTAGAAGAGCGTCTTGAGGCTCTCGGGTATAAATGAATTCACCTAATATCGTTCTCATCGTGATGGATACTGCCCGTGCAGATACGGTAAACCTGCTCAATGAGCAGACTCCAATGCCCGAATTAGCGAAGCTCACGCACGACGGTGTGACCTTTCCAATGGCCCACGCGAATGCACCGTGGACGCTCCCGTCACATGGAACCATCTTTTCGGGCCAATACCCTTCGGTACACCAGTCACACGCTGCTCGAAAATTGTTCGACCACGAACCAACGCTCGCCCAACTTCTACGCCAGAACGGATACGGGACAGCTGCCGTCTCGAACAATACTTGGATTAGTGGTGAGTTTGGTTTTGATCGAGGATTCGATGATTTTTATGAGACTTGGCAGCTGTTCCAGGATGGCGTTGATTTCGGCGATATCGCACAAACTGAGTCAGGAAAACTCAATCAAATCCAGAGTATTGCACAAAAATTCACAGGGAATCCAATCAAAAATCTCGCAAACCTTATCTATGGGAAATTTTTCCGAAAAAGGGATGACGATGGAGCAAGGCGCACCAACAACATTATCTCCAACCACATAGAGGAGTGGCTATCTGATGGACCACTGTTCCTGTTCGTTAATTATCTCGAACCTCACCTCAAATACCACCCACCAGACCGTCTCAGCAAGCAGTATCTTCCAGATGGAACCACTATAGCAGAGGCAAAGCGCGTGAACCAAGACGCTTGGAAGTACATCACCGGTGAGGTGGAAATGACCCAACGCGATTTTACAATTCTTCGTGGCCTGTATCGCGCTGAGTTAGCGTATTTAGACGAGCGTATCGCCGAACTCCAGAGTCTATTCGAGAAGCAAGGCGTAGCAGACGAGACCGTATTTATCATCACAGGAGATCACGGCGAAAACATCGGCGAACATGGACTAATGGATCATCAGTATAGTCTCCATGAAACTCTTTTGAATATCCCGCTCTTGATTTCTGGTCCAAATATTCCTAAAGGCGAGGTCGTGGAGAAACCAGTTGGATTGGTGGATATTGCGCCGACTATACTCGAGATTGGGGACGTTCCGGTACCGGAGGACATACCAGGGCACTCGCTCGTGTCAGCTGAAAATATTCCCGACGACAGGTCACTGTTTGCCGAGTACCTCGCGCCACAACCGGATATCGAAACCCTGCAAAGTCGGTACGACTGTAAGAATGATGTTCGTACGTACAATCGGCGACTTCGGTCGGTCATACAAAATGAGTGGAAGTATATTCATGGTTCGGACGGATCGGAGTGGCTGTTCAATCTCGAAGACGGAGAATCGGAAAACCGCGTAGACCAAGACTCTACAAAAGGTGACCATCTGGCCGCAGTTCTCGACTCTTGGGTTGATGAATTACCTGAGACAAATCGCCAAATGGCCTCAATGTCACAGTCAACTGAGCAACGACTCGAAGATCTCGGCTACCTTCAATAATGTGCGGGATTACAGGTGTTTACTCTGAAAGAGCATCTCCGAACCGTCGCACGTTGCACGCGATGAACGCGTGCCTTGCCCACCGCGGCCCGGATGAAGATGGAATATACATTGACGGCCCTGTCGGACTCGCCCACAAACGCCTGAGCATCGTTGGCCTTGATACCGGCCGCCAGCCGATTTTCAACGAAGACGACACTGTCTGCGTGATCTTCAACGGCGAAATCTACAATTACCCGCAGCTACGCGACCAACTCGCCGCCTCGGGGCATACTTTCAATACCGATACCGACACCGAAGTTCTCGTCCACCTCTACGAAGAGTACGGCCCAACCTTCGTCAGCCGCCTCGAAGGCATGTTCGCGTTCGCACTCTGGGATTCTAACGCCGAAAAACTCCTCCTCGCCAGAGACCCGATGGGAATCAAACCACTCGTCCTTGCCGACGATGGTAACTCAATCGCGTTCGCCTCAGAACTCCCCGCAATTCTCGAAGCCGATGTCGACCACGGCGGGCTTGACGAGACAGCACTCAGTCAGTACTTCAGCTTGGGCCATATTCCTGCGCCCCGCACCGCCTTCGAGAACGTCCGCAAACTCGAACCAGGAGAGCGAATTACAATCTCTGAGGGTGACATCGAACGCACTCAGTTCTATACACCGACCGTCGAAACCAGAGATGTCGACTTCCAGACGGCTGTCGACGGGCTCAGGACTCGCGTCGAAGCCGCCGTTGAGAAGCGACTTATGAGTGACGTTCCCCTCGGAGCCTTTCTCAGCGGCGGTATCGACTCGAGCATCGTCGTCGGGACGATGGCGAATCAGATGGACGATCCAGTGAAAACGTTCACTGTTGGGTTCGACGAAGCGCTGTTCGACGAATCGTGGGCGGCACAGGAAGTCGCAGACTACCACGATACAGACCACACGGAGTTCACAGTTAGCCCCGACGATGTCCGAAATGCCATTCCAGCTGTTCTCGACCGGCTTGGTGAACCCTTTGCCGACCAGTCACTTGTGCCGACCTACATTGTCTCCCGCGAGACGAGCCGTGATGTCAAGGTCGCACTCTCGGGTGACGGTGCTGACGAACTGTTCGCCGGCTATAGCCGCTACCGCGGCGAGTACTACTCAAAGTACTACCGACAGATTCCTTCTGCCGTTCGCAACTCTGTCATCGAACCCGCTGTCGACCGACTTGATGTCTCACGTGAAGACGCACGGGGCGAACGAATTCGGAAACTCAAGAAGTTCCTTCGCGGGGGCGAACCACGACTCTCACATCGCCATTTCGAGTGGAGTCGCATCGCCGACGACGAAACACTCTCTGGTGCCACTCGCTTGACCGCTGCCAGTGACGGCCACACCTCGGTGAAAGAAGCACACGACGACGTCACAGCGTTTCTCCCCGCGAACCGCCAAGATGACCTCTCTCGAATCCAATCGGTCGACACCAGATTTGGCCTTCCCAACCAGATTCTCCACAAGACAGACCAAGCCAGTATGTACAACTCCTTGGAGGTTCGCGTTCCGTTTCTCGATACCGACGTTGCTGAGTACGCTCTCTCGCTGCCGACAAAGTACAAGATCACACCACGAGAACAAAAGCGCGTGTTAAAGAAGGCGTTCGAGGATGTGCTTCCGACTGCGATTCTCGAACGCGGCAAGCAGGGGTTCGATATGCCAATCGGCGAGTGGTTCAGACACGAACTCGAAGAAGAATTCCGTGATACAGTCGAGGCACTCGACTCTGACCTTGTTGACACGGCAGCAGTGCTCCGGCACCACGACGCACACAAGCGCGGCACGGCCGAGCACTCGAAACACCTCTGGTCTGTCTACGTCTTCGCACGCTGGCACAACCGAATGCGCAATCAGGGGATTATCTGATTGATTCCAGCATTTTCGTCGTCTCGGCCACTGTATCTCCCCACTGGAACTGTGCTGTCACCGACTCCTTCCCCGCAGTGCCGAGTTCATCGCGTCGTTCGTACACCCGAGTGAGTGCCTCGACATAACCCTCAATGTCACCGATGTTGACTGTCTCCCCGCCTTTCGCAACGATTGGAGCTGTGTGCTCCAATTCACTTGATACGACCGGCATACCGGCGGCAAACGCCTCAAGTACTGTCCGTGGGAGACCCTCGGCTCGACTCGGCAGCATAAGTACGTCTCCTGCACGATAGACGGCGGGCATCTCCTCATACGGAACACGACCAAGAAACTCCACTTCACTTCCTGCTTTCATTTCTAACTCATCCCGCATCGGCCCATCTCCGACCATGTACAGTTTTACATCCATCTCGCAACTGAGATTCCAAATAGCCTCGACAGCATCCTGTGGTCGCTTCCCGTCCACTAACCGACCGACAAACAGCACTACCGGTCCATCGTGATTAATCAACTTACTCTCCGGTCCTGCCGGCGTGAAGCGCTCCGTGTCGACTCCATTCGGGACAACCTCAATCCGCGAGTCGACGCTGAAATCCCTCACTCGGGTCCGATCCTCCTCGGTGTAACAGAACACCACATCAGCTTGATTGAACGTCCACCGCCCCACCGTCTGTAGATAGATGTCGAACACCCACTCCGGCGCAGTCTGGGAATATAGACCGTGATTCGTAATCGCCAACGGAACGTCCCCCAATCGGCGCTTCAGTGCCGCCAGATTTGTCGAGAAGTACAGGTGCGAGTGCGCGTGCATCACGTCGAAGTCGTCGGCCTGAGCGAGATATTGAGCGACCCCCGAACTGATGTCGTTACCAAGAAGATTCACGGTTGGATCAAACCGCACGACAGTGTATCCCTCACGTTCTTCAATGTGTGGGAGATCTGAATCTTGCCGGATCGTCAGGACAGTAACCTCATGCCCCATCTCGGCTTGATCTCGACTCATTGCATGCACATGATACGCACCGCCGCCCTTCACATCTGGATAGACTTTCTGGGCAACACGGAGAATCCGCATTCTACATTGTTCTTCTCAAGAAGGCCCAAGAGTATGCCGATTTCAAGCCTATCGATCACATATTCCAGTTCTTAGATCTGTTCTCCGTGAATGTGAGCAGCCTTTCTGGCTCCAAAACAAATGGACTATACTTAACGCTCGTCACACACCACTTCTTCGAGTGCAGCAAGCAACTCAGGCTGTTCTCGTTCCAGTAACTCCACATCTGCGGAGAGTTCCTCCTCAATACGCCGTTTGATGCGAGACTTTGCTTCGTACATCCGCTGATCACCATGTTCACCTCGCAGATATTCCCGCTCTGTCTCCGTCAGCAGTGCTCGGCCTGTCGCCATACTGCACCCATTCGCCGACCGTCCATATTTGCTTGTTGCAGACTCTTTCCTACTTGTTCTATACAACAACCTTTATACTCGCACGGGTTGTAGCATAGAACAAGCTAGGCGAACAACAATGCCTGAAGTCACGAAAGCACTGGAACTGCAACTCATCGATCCAAACGCACACAAGGAGAGGAAACTCCGAGAAACGACTGCAGTCTACAGAGAAGCACTCCACGCTGCGTTCGAGGCAAACTGCACAACCAAACGAGAAGCAAACGACATCGTTGTCAAGTATGATTTGTCTGGGTACGCCAAAGACTGCCTGAAGAAATACGTGCCACAACTCTGTGGCGGCAGCGACGAGGCACAAGAACTCCACGACGAGCATCCAGTGCGATTCTCCAACCGAGGCGTCAAACTGGATCACAACCCACAGAACCACTACGAGTGGTATGTTCGAGTTCCCCACCACGAGGATTACAGCCTCTGGCTCCCTGCTGGCATCAACCCAGACCAGCGACCACTACTGGAAGCCGTGTTTGCTGGTGATGCAGAGATGGGGCAATCGCTGTTGCTCGAACGCGATGGCAACTGGTTCCTTCAGATAAGCGTCACACAAACAGTTGCACCGCGGTCGGCGTCTGCCACAGAGCGGACGCCGGTTGGGGTGGATATCGGGGCTGCTGCCCTCGCAACGGTGTGTCACCGTAATGAGCGCGGCACCCCGGCCACACCCAACATCTTCAGCGATGAAGGCTCCGAAGTCCGTAATCTCCGCAAGACGTACTTCACAGCGACGCGACGACTCCACCAGCGTGGTAGTGATCGAATAGCTGCTGACTATGCGAAGCGACTCTGGCGACGAATCGACGACATCTTGCACCGGGTGTCTCGACAGGTGGTCCAGTATGCCCAGGCTGTTGAGAACCCAATCCTCGTTCTGGAAGACCTCACATATATTCGTGACAACATGGACTACGGCACGTTCCTGAATCGACGACTCCACGGCTGGGCATTTGCCAAGCTCCATGCACAGATCCAGTACAAAGCGAAGGAGCTGGGTATCCCGATCGAAACTGTTGATCCTCGCAATACATCGAAGAAATGCCACGCCTGTGAGAGTACCGGGACGCGCCCCGACCAAGGAACGTTCCGGTGTACAGCATCGGACTGTTGGGTGTCAACCTACCAAGCGGACCTCAATGCCGCGCTCCGAATCGCAGACAAATACAACCGCCGCGGAGAGAGCCAGGACCGAAACCAGTCGGTACAGAAGGTCGCTGGCGATGACTCGGCGGCGGATGGGGCTTCATTGACCGAGCCACAAGACACCTCAGCTGATTCCGAGACTAGCACCCTCTCGGGCACTGCGGGGTCTCGGGAGATGACGCGTGAGAACAATGCGTCTTGAAACCGCGAAGAGTATCGAGGAACTCGAAATCCAGTGAGTGGATTCCACGGGCCAACCGTGGCGGTGGTCAACTTGCCAGTCTAGTGGCTTTCTGATAAGTAATTAATCTCTTGACTGAGTCAGGACTGAACAGCATAATGAGATATTATGCCTCCAGTTAATTATTTCTCTCACAAAATACGTACTTGTATCGCAAGTGATTATACAAGCAACTGGATTGCTGTCGACCCCGTAGGCAGCCGAACAGAATACGAGAATCAATCCGGGTGTTTATAACTTAGGCAACGGACATACTGAGCGATGCACGCACTCGTTACTGGCGGAGCAGGCTTTATTGGCGGACACCTTGTCGACAGTCTACAGGCGTCGGGTTCTGTCCGGATTCTCGATAACGATCCTGACGCACAAGCACCCGACGACACAATCTACGTCAAAGGCGATATTCGTGATGAGGCAACAGTCACTCAGGCAGTCGCTGACACCGACGTGGTTTTTCATGAAGCGGCACTCGTCAGCGTCGACGCGTCAGTGCGTGACCCGATGCGAAGCCACACGACGAACGCGACGGGAACACTACACGTCTTGGAAGCCGCCAGAGAACACGATACCCGCGTCGTCTTTGCGTCGAGTGCCGCTATCTACGGCCACCCTACAGAAACACCAATCGACGAAAACCATCCGAAAGACCCCACGTCACCATACGGCTTAGACAAACTCACAGCTGACCAGTACATGCGACTGTACGCAGACCTCTACGATCTCGACACTGTGGCACTCCGCTACTTCAACGTCTACGGCCCCAGACAGACCGGTGATTACGCTGGGGTCATCACCGTGTTCATCGAACAAGCACTGAATGACGACGCCATCACTGTCCACGGCGATGGCTCACAGACCCGTGATTTCGTTTTCGTTGAGGATGTCGTCCAGGCGAACCGACTCGCAGCGACGACTGAGAACACCGGGCAAGCGTACAATATCGGGACTGGCGAGTCCATTACCATCCGCGAACTCGCCGAACTGATTCAGGATCTGACGGACTCGAATGCCGATATCATCCATACCGAACCGCGCGATGGAGACATTGAACAGTCACAAGCAGACATCGCTCGCGCCCAGCGCGAACTCGATTATGAGCCGACGGTATCGCTACGCGAAGGTCTGGAGCGAACGATAGACTGGTTCGAAAATCAGTCTTGAGTCTGCGGTTTCTCTGTCTCCGAGTCTGTTTCCGCTGACTCTGCTGACTGCTCGCCTTGCTCTGGCGATGATGCTGTCGGATCGGTCGATGTTGGTGACTTGTTCTGTTCCGCATCTTCTATAGGTTCGCCACCGAGAGCAACCTTTATTGCATCCGTGCCGACCATCCACAACTGCCTGATCACAATCTTCAGATCGAACCAAAAAGACTGCTTGCGGATGTATAGGAGATCGTATCGAAGCTTCTCTTCCGGTTCAGCTCCCGTCGCGTCGTTCACCTGCGCCAACCCGGTCAGCCCAGGCCGAACGAACCACCGTCGCCGCCAGTTCCCGACACCCTCCTGGATATCAGTATCGAGTTGCGGACGCTCGGGCCGCGGTCCAACGACGCTCATATCGCCAATGAGAATCGACCAGAGCTGTGGAATCTCGTCGAGATGGGTTTTCCGAAGGACTCGACCAACTCGTGTCACACGCGGATCGACGCCGCCTTTGTCTTCCTCGCTCAGTTTCGCTCCACTCTCTGATTCCGCATCCGGAACCATACTCCGGAACTTCGACACGGTAAACGTATCACCGAACGCTGCGGTCCGCTCGTGACTGTACAGAATCGGCCCACCATCGTCCACCTTGATCGCCAGACAGATGAGCAAAATCACCGGTGACAGCACAAGCAACGCGGTCCCTGCGAAGGCGATGTCGAAGAGTCGCTTCGCCACGTGCGTCTGCCAGTCCCAGGGTTCGAGGTCCACGGACAAAAGCGACGCACCCGTGTTTTCGACCGTCAACACGTGATCAGCGTGGTCCTGATGCACCAACGCGTTCACACCATGCTCATAACACGTCTCGAGCGTCCCGAAAAACTCCTCGCGGTCGGTCGCCGCAAACGCCAACAACACCGTATCCACGTCGTGCTCGACGATCACCTCGTCCAACCGTGCCAACCCACCCAAACAAGGCAGTTCGTCCAGTCGATCCACAGATGCCCCACCGTCAGTCACGCTCACGCGCTCGGGCTCGATCCCCTCTGGTGCGTACGCCGACGGCGGCGACACGTACCCCAACACGGGCAGCGTTGAGGCGCCCAGCAGCGACTCCATCGCGTCGGGATCATCCCCCACAATTATCGCCCGTGATGTCGATTGCTCGGGGCGGCGAATCACGACCATGTACAGCGGCAACGCGACGAACAGTGCCGCCGTCGTCAACAACAGCGTCGGCCGGGGCAGCCGATAGGAGTAGTCGAAATACCCCAGCGCGGCTAACCCAACCATCGCCAACAACACGCGTTTCTGAGTCACCAACAGCGTGTCGAGAATCCGCCGCGGTCGAGGCTTGAACAGTGGCCACATGCTCGCCAAGACGACCACCAACGCGGTCCCGGCGGCGAGGGTCACGTCACCATTCGCGAGTACTGCCGGGGCTGGCCGGCCGAGATACGGCACCTGCGCGAAGGCTGCGTGCACGGGCCGGAGATTCGTCAACAAAATTGCAATAACGGTGAGGATAGCAGTACCGACAACGCTCGTCAGCCGGTACTGCCAGCCGCGGTCCATTACGGTAAACAATTGTCAGCAATTATATAAAGTCTGCGAAGACGTGGAACCCTGACTCCTCAGCCTCTTTGCTTACAGTTTGCTGTTGTCTTGCTCACAATACCTTGCGTTTTTTATACCAATCGCTGCAGTGTAATCATCGGAGCTGAGGACCGACTCGCACCCCGAGGCGAGTTACGCCGCCGAGTTCCCGTCCCAGAGGTCCCCAAACCGTTGTTCGACCCATGGTAGGACAACATCGCGAAGGACAGCAGTCAGATCCTGCGGGAACTCCCTGTCCTCGGCCGCCGCCGTGCTAGCATCGGGTAATGGGTGGAAATGGTCCCGGTCGTTGTGATCCTGGTTGTGTCGATCCCACCGACACTGGCGGCGCTCGCCCAGATATCGTTCGAGATACGCGATGTGAAACTCCCCGTTGGTGTAGGCCCGGATTTCTAGGTGTACTCCCTCGATTGCGTCCGGATATGCTGCTGTCTCCAGTTCAATTACAAGCGTCTCCTGTTTGTGTCTCGGGAACAGCGACGTCGTGGCGACTTCTGGAAGCCGACTGAGCAACGATTGCAGATGGGCAAGGAGACTCTCGTTGACCGTTCGGGACGCATCCGTGCCCCCCGTCACGCCTGCGAGGGGGATGAGGAGTCGGTTGCGGTTCGCTGTCGTACCGACTCGAGGCGCTCGATGCGCTGTCGGACCGTCTGCCACTCGCTGAGATCTGCCCAGACCGCTTCGAGTTCGTCGTAATCGGCGTGCTCAGTTGCAACAACGGCAGCGGGATCGTCAACACCGTACTGGTCACGGAACTTCCGTTCTCGACTCGTGAGTTCTGCAAGTCGCTCCTGTCGTTGCTCGCTCGTTAGTTCCGCGAGACGATTGCGCTTTCGCCATCTTCTGACAGCGAGGGAATCCCGGCGTTTACGCCGGGCGAGAATCGCGTAAGCGCTACACGACAACCCACCGGCTACACGACTACTGACTCCCCAACGTTGATGCAATATATGAATAACCTTAATACTAATTCAAACTCATATGGCAGCTGTGGAGCTTCGCCGTACTGCCGTCTTGAAACTTGACGTAGACGACGATGCTCACCGCCTTCTCCAAGAGACGATAGACCGCTTCAAACAGGCCGCTCAGATGGTTGCAGACGACGGCTGGAACGGGACAGAAGACGGCTACATCGTCACGTCGAAAACTGAGCTACACGACCGGACATACAGCGAAGTACGCGAAGCGACCAACGAACTCAACGCCGACCTTGTGTGTGCGGCGCGGAATCGCGCCGCCGACGCACTCGATTCCTGTGCCGAGAAACGCAAAGACGGGGAACCCCCCTCGAAACCACAGTTCACATCCGATTCGGTCGTCTACAACCTCAACGCGATTACCTACTACGACGAGTACGCCACGCTTGCCACTGTGGATGGACGTATCAACGCTGAGTACATCCTACCAGACGAAGACGTGCCACCGACAACCTACTTCTCTGCGGAGTGGGAGAAACGCGAGGCGACACTGCATCACCGTGACGGCGACTACTACCTCCACATTACTGTCGTGAAAGAGACGAACACAGAGCCGGAAGATGCCGAGTACGGAACGGTACTCGGCGTAGACTTGAACGTGGACGGACACCTTGCCGTCACGAGTACGGGCGCGTTCATCGGCAACGCCGACTACCTCAACCACAAGCGGCGAGAATACGAGAAACGACGTGGACAGATGCAACAGGTCGGAACGCGGTCGGCCCACCTGACGATGAAATCACTCGGTGGACGATTCGCCAACTGGAGCGAAGACTACCTACATCGCGTCTCGAAGGCACTGGTCAAAGAGGCTCTTGCCCACGACTGTACGCACATCGCGTTCGAGAAGCTGAAACACATCCGCGAACGTATCTCGAACGCGAGCAAGTTTCAGCAGTGGGCGTTCCGTCGCATCCAAGAGTACACTGAATACAAAGCTGCTGAGTACGGGATTGCCGTTGAGAAAATCGCCCCACAGTACACCAGTCAACGGTGCAGTCACGTTGACTGTAGTTTCACGCACGACGACAACAGAGACGGTGACGAGTTTTGCTGTCTGAAGTGCGACCGCGAATATCACGCTGACTACAACGCCGCGAAGAACATCGCCCGGAAGCTACTCCAGAATTGGCACAAGTCTGATTCTGGAGGGGCAACCAGTCACCTTGCCCTCAAGTCGGGGACGTTGAACGTGAACGGCGTCTACACGCCTACCACTGTTTAGTGGTTAGAACGGGAGTCCACCGACAAGCCCCGCCGTTCACGGCGGGCGTAGGTGACTCGAAGTACGCCTCGTTGCGCTGGTACGTCGCCGGCTGATCGCTGGTCCTGTTGAGAACGCCGATTTCAGCGAGCCGTTCACAATGGCGGCGAGCAGTATCGGGAGCGCAGTCCGCCCGGTCGGCAATCTCAGCAATCTGGCCGGGATCATGCAACTGGAGCGCGATCCGGTACACGCGCTCATCAGCCGGTTTGTCTGCGAGTTCGTCTTCGAAACGCTCTGCAATTTCAAACTCCGGTGGCACATTCTCACATTGGCGGTGCTGACTAATATATTTGTCTCGGCATGATATAATTCGCAAATATCGATTCAAGGCCGGGACGATGGCGTTCGGTTATATGTACGATGCGGCTGTGACACTGACTGACGGTTTCTCCCCGCTTCCCATGATACTCCACTCACAAAAACTATCGATGGGATCGGGGTTATTTAATGAAGAGACTATGGCCCGCGAAGGAACTCCGCACACCGGTCAATCATGCGGTCGGTGAACGCTGCCGTGACGTTCCCTTGTGGGCTCGTTATCGCCCGGTGCTTGACCGTCCCGATAACCCAAGGCGAACAATACGACGTTTTGTCGGGATTACGGCCGGTCACCCAGTCATCTCCAATCTCGTGGTTTGCTGGGAGACTACTTGTTGTCAGCGCAGCACAGAGGTACTCTTCGCCTGGAAACGGGAGCGGGTCTGCGCTGAGCACCAGCCACAGTCGCGGATTCGAACCCGTTTTGAACGGGTCGGGCGCCCAGAAAACATCTCCCTTCTGGTACCGATCAGTCACGGTCTTCCCGCGGATCAACCGCGTACGCTTGCCAGTCGTCGTACACTATCGGCTCGTCTTCGTGGCTTGTTGCAACCCCACCTGCATGACCCGTCGCAGCGTCCACACTCTGAACGTGGTCGCTCACACGCCAGTAGTTCCCTTTGTGATCGACGCGCCCAGTGTCACGCAGCCGAACGAGTGTCGGCCCAACGGATCCTTTGGTGACGCCGGTCGCGTCTGCAATCTCACTCTGGGTGAACGCATGATCGGGATTAGCTTGCAGAAACGAGAGGATTTCGTGTGCGTTCGTCTCTGGAGCAGGACTGCTCTCGTCGTCAATCTCTTCGAAGTGGTCGGCGCTGATTGGCACGTGTATCAATATGTATTGAATGTACTAAACGATTTGGTCCTGAGCAACCCGCTGGTCAGCTAGTACCCGTTGTAGACAACGCGAATCGAAAACCCATGGCTCGCGGTTTCTACAATGTATGGGTCAAGCGCCGCACACCACAAGCGACGATTCAATCCGCCGATACGACAATCAAAATCATCCCAACAGCACGTGGCCGGCTAGTAGAGCTTTGATCCATCGACTTTGCGGAGACGAGGCCAAAAAAACAGCTGACAGTCTGGTACAACCATGTCGAAATCGACATCCAGGTGGTGCCCGATACGCCTGATGACTCTGACGAAGCGCTTGCTTGAAGAGATCGAATTCGACTGTCCAGTAGATACTCTCCGAGACACCCCGCAGGATGTGTATAGACACAGCGTTGTAGTGTCCGGCTCAAGAACCTGGTTTTCTAATCGATATCAATGACGGCAGACATATCAAAAAGTTTCATCGGGCACCTGGTCCAGCGTTCAGTTCCCAAGTCGTTCTATCTCCTCGGAGACTTCCTCGTCGGTTTCGCAATTAAGTACCTGTTGGCCCGTGACATCGGCGAGTTCCCCTCCACTATCGAGTTTCTCTTGGATTAACTCACGATCGCCGTAATCATCAAGCGAACGGCCTCCGTCGACGAACTGCGCGAACGGCTAACCGGCACTGTCTGTATCGAGACAATCCACCAGTTGATCTCCTTCCACGGCTGAAAACCGCGCGGTTTTCCTGAAGTCTGATATGCCGTCTGCGGTGGAACGCTCGCCGTTTAGCGCGGGTGAGGATATCACCGATGGCGAGAGCGTTATCAAGCACTAGCCTGAGTGCCGTCGGTATCGAGATCTTCAACGAGGGGATAGTCGATATGCATCTCAATCCGATCAAACGGGACAACTGGTTGCATCGCACCACCTGGGCCGCCGTCCTCGAATGTGAGGACGCCAAGGACCTCTAATTGCTTCAAGTCTGAGTGGACATCGGAGACATCTCGATCGACCAGCCGAGCAGCCTCACGCATACTCTGTGGGCTGTCCTCGGCGATGGCCTGAATTAGTTCAAGCCGGAGTGGGGTGACGCTTTTGACGAAATCTTCGTAACTACCAAACTGCAGTACCTGCATTTCATCGGTTTCGTCAAGGTCGTCAGCCTCGCCGGCTTGGACAAACTGCAGCGTATCCGTGCGGAGCTGTTCTCGGTCGCCGACGGTGATATGGAGCGTGGTCATGATCGGTGTCGAGTGGTGTTGTGGGTGGTTTGGATGCATTCAGTAGGGGCGGGGTGGATCGCCGTCGATGGCTTCCCAGTACTCATCTGCACTCGCCCAGAACTCAAGGAGTCGTTCCTCCATCCCTGGGAAGGCAACGTCGTCGGCGTCACCGGCTGCAGTGTGGAATTCGTGCCCTTTCGTGTCTTCGTGTGCATTGTCATATCGGATGAGTGTGAGGTCTTCGAGAGTACCCAAGTGCAGTGTGTACTTCCAGCCCGAGGAGTCTCGATATTCGTCGTCTTTCGGAGCACAACGTTCTCAACTAGGCCAGCTTCAACATGCGTATACCGAAAGGCAATTCTTGGCCCATTCCGTGTGTGTTGGTCCGATTCTCAACATGATAAGAGCGTTGGATCTTTCCCCAACATTGGCCTCATTGGAGAGCAGTACCAGTCGTGCGATTTGACGAGATTGATATCACTCTCTCGCTCGATTCAGAGGGGACAGCCTGATTCCCAGCTTGTCTGCGTACAAGTGGGGCGATCGGTGCCACCGACCGTATTATACTGTGGCGCTGGGACCGCCACGCGCGGTGAAGGCGTTCAGTAGGCCCCTCCCGTCACAGCGGATACAGCGCGGAAGCCCACCGGCTTTAGCTGTGGGAGGAAGCGCGTAAACTCCGCGAAGCAATCCACAATCTCTGCGTGAGTGGAGCACGTGTCTCTCTGCAGACGCCAACAGGGGTGAATGACGTGTCGTTAACTGGACGAACCAATATCCATATGCATGTGATAATATTATTACATACATAATGATCGACCGCGAAGCTGAACGAGACTGGCTCCGCTCTCATCTTGAGAGCGATGACCAGGAGGTAAGTCGTCTACGGGCGACGCTGAGTCGGCAAGACGACACTCGTCACGCACGTCTTTGATTACAGTGAGATTCCTTCGGTGTACTATCTTTGTGATCAGCGTGGATCGGCGCACAATGCGCGAGCGTTCGCGAACGAATGTGCGCAGGCACTTGATGATGTCCAGCCGGCCGTCGACACCTTTGCGGAGGCGTTTCAGTATCTCACGCGGCGCGTCGATGGGCCGTTTCTCGTCGCGC
Organism: Halovenus halobia; assembly: GCF_051414135.1. Lineage (NCBI taxonomy): Archaea > Methanobacteriati > Methanobacteriota > Halobacteria > Halobacteriales > Haloarculaceae > Halovenus > Halovenus halobia. The sequence continues at coordinate 3,281 of NZ_JBLKOA010000011.1, read as the reverse complement.
TGGATGAGTTCTCGTATCTCGTCGATGAAGACGACACAATCCCGTCAGTGTTTCAACGAATTGTTGACGACGTACTTCGAGACACCCAGATATCTCTCGTCTTGTTAGGGTCGTCTATTTCGATGATGGAAGAGGGTGTGTTGAGTTATGAAAGCCCGCTCTACGGTCGCCGGAGCGGGCAGTGGCGACTCGAACCACTGACAATTGGTGATGCGTCAGGATTCTTGCCCGCGTACACACCGGTTGATTTGATTCGGGCGTACAGCGTCGTCGGTGGAGTGCCGGCGTATCTCGACCAGTTCGATCTTGGGGCCGGTGTGTTCGAGAATATCGAAGCACACGTCCTGTCGAAAGGAGCGTTTCTCTACGAGGAACCCGAGTTTCTTCTGCGCTAGGAGTTGCGGGAGCCAGCCACATACATGGCGATTCTCGAAGCAGTCGCCAGCGGTGCAAGTCGCGTCAGTAAACTACCCCTCCCTACTCCCTCGGCGCATACGCGCCTCGGTCCTTGAGGGAGGGGCTTTGATGTGGACTCCCGGCGATCAACTGTCGGCGGTTGGCCGATAGCCGTCGCCATTCAGCATCCCACCAGTTACACGCACGTCTACTGGTGCGTCTGCGCTCCCCGACGTGGGCGAGGAACGCAGTCTGTGTTGTTGCCTCCGCATATACCGCAGTCCGACGTTTTTCGCGCCATTGTAGTCCGCGTTGATTTCGTACCCGCAGTTCAGACACCGGAACTGCTCGCCGTCGCGGTTGTCTTCGTGGGTAAACCCACAGTCGGTGTGAGAACACCGCTGGCTGGTGTGGTCGGGTTCAACCTGCTCAACAGCCAACCCACGTTCTGGCGCTTTGTATTCAACGTACTCGACAAGACGGCGAAATGCCCAGATATGATGCCAGTCAGCGTGGGGCAACCGCTCTCGAATGTCGGTCAAATCCTCAAACACGATCACGTCGCAATCGTGGGCAACCCCCTCCTCAACGATTTCGTTGGCGACTGTGTGGATGTACTGTTTGCGCCATGCTCGCTCTCGCTTTCCAAGTCGAAGCAAGGCGTTATGGGCAGCTTGCGTCCCACGCTGTTGCATCTCTGCTCGGCGCTTCTCGAACTGTTGGATCCAGTGGTCGTACTCGTCACCGCTCCAGAACGTGCCTGTTGACGAAACGGCGAGACTGTTCACGCCGAGGTCGATCCCGAGGACTGTTTGGTGCCCAGTATCGTCCGAATCCTCAACTTCGACAGCCTCGCCTTCGTCGTCTATCTTCCGTGTTTTGACGTGGAAGTAGAACTCGTCGGTTGCTTGGTCGTACTGGAGTGTACTCGTCCGAAACTCGTAGTCGTCCGAAAGCACGTACTCCCCGTATGGTGTTGGACTGTCTGCTGGCAACTCAAACTCACACTCGATGCGCCCGTTCACCGTCGAAAGCGAGATCTTGTTGCGGTAGAACGTCGCACTGCGTTTGTCGTAGACCACACTCCACGAGGTGAACTCTGGTTTGTTCGTCCGGTTGCCCTTCTTCCAGCGGTCAACACCACTCTCAACGGCGTGGACGGCACGCCGGATGGCTTCTTGGACGAGATTCGCCGTCAGGTCTGTTTCGTCACGGAGTCGGTCGTACAACACATCTCTGGCTGTCACGTTGGAAGTGACGCAGTCCTTGTAGCTGGTGTTGTCCCAGCAGTAGTCACTTGCCTCGTTCGCACAGTAGAGGAATTGCTCGGCAGTTTCGTGGAGGTCGTCGCGGTACTCGTCGGGAACAATGAGTTTGACCGGCGCGGTACGTCTGACCTCCATATTTCAGATGTTGTTCCGACGGTACTTATTAATACGGGAGTCAGACAGCGACAGTCCCGTCATTTGTGTCGGGATGTGTCGGCTTCCTCCCCGGCCTACTCGCTTCGCGCTTCTGACTGGTCGGAAGCTCTCGCTCCTTGAGGCCGGGGGCTCCGCCTCGAAACTGCGCGAACGAGATCGACCGAGATGCGAGTTCGCTCTCCCGGTACCTGGGGAATCTCCGACGGCTCGGACTGCTCGAACAGGAGACGCCAGTGACCGATCCTGATGGCCGAAGTATCTACCGGCTCGCCGATCAGTTCCTTCAGTTCTGGTTTCGATACGTCGGGCCGAATCGCTCGCCGCTCGAACAGGGCCACACAGCTCCTGTCCGTGACACGATTGCAGAAACGTTTCCAACGCATGTGAGTTGGGCATTCGAGGAAGTCTGTCGGCAAGCAGTCCGAACCTCGTCGTTCCCAGTCAGTTGTTCCCGCGTTGGCCGGTGGTGGTACAACGGCGACGAGATTGATGTCGTCGGGATCGACGAACAGTCCGAGACCATCCTCCTCGGAGAATGCAAGTGGACAAGCGACCCGGTTGACGAATCACTGCTGTCTGATCTAGAGCAACTCACCTCGGAGGTTCGCTGGCACGGCACTGACCGGACGGTTCGCTACGCATTGTTCTCGAAAAACGGGTTCACACCCGAACTGGACGCGATTGCTGATGCACGAACTGACCTCCACCTATTCACGCCCAGCGACATTTTCGCACTGTTTGACTGATACGCAAAGTTCCGCTGTTCCCGAAGCGGTATCGAGGCCTTTGAAACACGCTTTCCACTGTCGAACTGTCTGTCCCGCCTGTTTGGACTATTGTATTCAGGGGCCACGCGGCGTCCAGCAGATTTCACCTCCAACGTGAACTGACGGCAACACGCTCTCTTCCGCGACAAACGTTTATGAATCAATACGAACTATCTTTAATCAGCATGACTAGTATCGTCCAGACAGACGACGTGCTCGGCGGTGAACCTCGTATTGAGGGGACGCGTATTGGTGTCCTCGATGTGTACGACCTCGCCGTCGAAGGTGGCCACTCTCCCGCAGATGTCGCTGACCAACTTGATCGGTCGCTCGGTGAGATTTATACTGCGCTAGCGTACTATCATGAGCACCCCAAGAAGATGCGTGCTCTCCGTCAAGCACAGACTGACACGAAACGGACGCTCGCCGCCGAGGCGCTCCAACCACCAGAAACGGTACAGTGACGATTTCATTCTTCACTGACGAACACGTCCCGAGTGTGTTTATTACAACGCTTCGCTCCAGCGGATACTTCGTTGTGCGGGCAAACGACGAGTTTGGTGAAGAAACAGACGTTGACATCCTCCTCCGCCTGAAGGCGGAGGAATCCCGACCGCAGTTGGGATATTACGGTTTGCAGTCCACCACCTCGGCCTGCGGTTGGAATCCGCAGGAGAGGTCGTACAGGTGGACT
>NZ_JBLKOA010000010.1:0-62768 GCF_051414135.1 Halovenus halobia | reverse complement strand
TGTCCACACCTGGTATAGACTTGGCCCATACATAACCGTTGGGGAATCGGGATGCCTGAGTACCGCCTGTTCGCTCGACCCCCGCCTGAAGACGGGGGTATGCGCTCACCTTTTTATCAAGGCGCTGGCGGCGGGGACCAAAGCCGCCGAGAAGCGGATTCACGAACTCTGTGACCGCTTTGGCAAGGACACCTATCTGGAAGCGTGTGACGCCATTCTCGACCGAACCCGCGACGGGATGATCGACCTCATTCACGAGTTCATTCCGGAAGGCGAGCGCTACACCTTCGTGGACTATGTCGATGACGACGGGATGGGCAACGGGCCAATCAAACTGAAACTCGAAATCTACCGCGAGGGCGAGACGGTCTATCTGGACTGGACCGGCACCGACGACCAGGTCGAGGGCACGGTGAATTTCCTGCTGAACGAGGAGATGTTCAAGATGTTCACCGGAGTCTTCCTCATCATGGCCTTCGACCCGCTGCTGACGTTCAACGACGGCTACTACGACCTCTTCGACGTGCATCTCCCGGAGGGGTCTGTCGTCCAGCCAGAGTTCCCGGCTGCGCTCGGTAACCGACTGCCGATGATGGCCCGGCAGTTCGACGTGCTGCAGGCGACGTTCTCGAAGCTCATCGACGGCTTCTCCGTCGCCGGGAGTTACGGCACCTCGCCGAATCTCGTCTACGCGGGGACAGACTCGGAGGGCAACGACTTCCAGATGCTCGAAATTCTCTACGGCGGGATTCCGGCCCGTCCTGGCGGTGACGGCCTCGATGGTCACTCGTGGTGGCCGCTCTTTCGAACGGTGCCGGCTGAGTATCAGGAAGCGTACTACCCCCTCTCTATTGATGAGTACAGCACCCGCGAAGACACCGGCGGCGCCGGGCAGTTCCGGGGCGGCCACGGCATCACCAAGGTGTACACCTTCGAGGAACCCGGCGCAATCACGTTCCAAGACGACCGCGCACACACCTATCCGTGGGGCGTTGAGGGCGGCAAACACGCACAGACGAGCGAGAAGAAACTCATCCGCGCCGACGGCACCGAGGAAGAATTACCTTCGAAGGTCGAAAACGTCGCGGTCGAGCCCGGCGATAAGCTGCTGTTCAGCACGGCCGGCGGCGGTGGACTCGGCGACCCGCTCGAACGCGACCCCGAAGTCGTGGCGACCGAAGTTGCCCGTGGGCTCATTACCGAAGACGCTGCCCACGAAGAGTACGGTGTCGTCCTCGACGGCGACGGTGTCGACGAGCCCGCCACGGAGACGCGTCGGGCAGAGCTACGCGGGAGCCGCGACGACGCCGAAGAGTTCGACTACGGGCCGCTTCCGGACGACGAGGAGTTGGCCGAGCGCATCGCCACGGAACGCGACGAATTCGAGGACAGACACAACTGAGCTATGGCGGACGACGAAGGGTTCAGCCGTGACAGCCCCGAGAACTTCGGCGAGCGAGTCGGCCTCGGCGAGCAGCCAGCGCTGGTCGTCATCGACCTCATCACCGCCTTCACCGACCCGTCGACGGACCTCGGCGCGGACTTCGACAGCGTGGTCGCACAGACCGAGCGACTACTCGAGGGCTTCCGCGAGGCTGACCTGCCGCGATATTTCACGACGGTGGCTTATCAGGAGTCCTACGGCGACGCCGGCCGGTTCGTCGAGAAGGTGCCGGCGCTGAAGGAACTGCGTGAGGGGACCGAGGCGGTGACTGTCGACGAGCGACTCGCGCCCCGGGGTGACGAGCGAGTGCTCCTGAAGAAGTACGCGAGTGCCTTCTTCGGGACCGACCTCGAAACAGAGTTGAGCACCCACCGCGTGGATACGCTCGTTCTCGCCGGCGTCACCACGAGTGGCTGTGTTCGCGCCACCGCAGTCGACAGCCTGCAGCACGGCTACCGGACAATCGTGCCCGCGGACGCTGTCGGGGACCGCGAACAGGAGCCCCACGAAGCAAATCTCTACGACATCGACACGAAGTACGGCGATGTGGTGACGACCGAGGACGTACTCGCACATCTCGACCATGAGTAGGAACACACTTCGGACGGCTGGTATCGAGCGACGACGACCGACGGACAGGGAGGGACAGCGATGACCGACGCTGGCGCGACCCTCCGGACCCTGCTCGACCGTGACGAGTTGCTGGTCTGTCCGGGCGTCCACGACCCGCTGACCGCGGCCGTCGCCGACGCCGTCGGCTTCGACGCTATCTACATGACCGGCTACGGCACCTCGCTGTCACAGACGGGCTATCCCGATGCAGGGCTGATTACGATGCCCGAGATGATCGACAACGCCGCGAATATTCAGGAACGAATCAGCGTTCCGCTGATTGCCGACGCCGACAACGGCTACGGCAACGCGACCAACGTCATTCGAACAGTCCGAGAATACATCAAGGCCGGCGTCGGCGCGATTCACATCGAGGACCAGACTTTCCCCAAGCGCTGTGGCCACACCAAGGGCCGGCAAGTCATCGGCCGCGAGGAGGCCGTCGGCAAGATTGCAGCAGCGGCAGACGTGCGTGACGACCGCGGCGAGGACTTCGTCCTGATTGCCCGGACCGACGCACGCGGGACGGGCGATGGCTCGCTGGACGACGCCATCAACCGAGTCAACGACTTTCTCGATGCCGGCGCCGACGTGGGATTCGTCGAGGGACCGACCGACGAAGCCGAACTCGAGCGAGTTGGCCGGGAGGTTGACGGGCCACTCCTGTACAACTTCGTCGGTGAGATTGGGAGTTCACCCTACGTCGAGTTGGCTGACCTCCGAGAGTGGGGCTTCGACCTGACTATCTTCCCAATTGCGGCGACGCTGTCGACCATCGCAAACGTCTACGCCGACATGGCTGCCTTCGCCGAGGACCCTGTCGCGGCGATGGAGGCCATCGACGAGCAGTTCGCGGCACAGCCAGTCGGCAGTTTGCACGACTTCTCTGGATTCCCGGAAGTCGTCGAGTGGGAGCGCCAATATCTCCCCGACGAAGAGCAGGAGAAATACGAGGGGTCGCTGGGTGACGAAGTTGAGTGAGCGCTGGCGAGTTCACCGATTTCGGTCTATCCATTCACAGAACTTCTCGAAGTCGCGTGCCCCGGCCTGATCGGCGATACTCCGGAGCGTGCCAACATCAACCGAATCGTGCAGTGGAACCGGGACTGTCCGGGCGTCGGCGTCGTGGTCGTCGGGTGGTTCCCACCGAAGAATAGCGTGGTCGCCGTTCGTTCGGTCCCACTCGTAGATGCCGCTGTTTACCATCACCGTCACGATTTCTCGGCCAGAGAACTGTGTCCGGGACATCCAGCGATTTACTCGAAAATATCAGACTTGTCGATGGACCCCGATTCGTTGTTTTCGGGGTCGATGCCGAGTTCTCGAAGTTCCTCGTCTGTCGGTGACTCACCAGCGCCGTGGTAGCCAGCGACGGCCTCGTCGAGGTTTTCGAGTGCGGCCTGCCGGGTTGGTCCTTGTGACGTGACGCCCGTGTCTTCGTCGCGGGCAATCCACACGTCACCGTCCTCACCGAGTGACAGCGAGATATCGACCGGCACGGCCATGTCCTCTTCTCGGCGTTTGTCAGCGTCGGTGCTCATATGCACGGTAGGGGCGGCATCGTACATAAACGCCCGGCGAGCTATTGCGGTTGAGATGAGAGTTAAACACGACCTGAGCCGTTTCGCATCCCTTTTACAGATTGGGGCGCTACGTTGCTCTGAATGATTTCGAAGGGCTGTGAACAGTGCGCCGAGGGCGGGAAGATGGTCCTCTTTGTCTACGGCTACTGCGACCAGCGCGACTGTTTTTACTGCCCGCTCGGCGAGAACCGCAAAAACGTCACCGACGTCTACGCCAACGAGCGCGAGGTAACCGAGGAGCAGGATATTATCGACGAAGCGAAACGAATGGAGGCGATGGGCTCGTCCATCACCGGCGGCGAACCACAGGAGGTACTCGACCGGACCTGCCGCTATCTCGAACTGCTCAAAGACGAGTTCGGCGAGGACCACCACACGCACCTCTACACTGGTATCACCGGCGGCCGAGAGAATATGCGCCGACTGTCCGAGGCGGGACTGGACGAAATTCGCTTCCACCCGCCGTTCGAGCAGTGGGGCGACCTCCACGGCACCGAGTGGGAAGACATTCTCTACATCGCACGCGAGGAAGGACTCACGCCCGCCTTCGAGATTCCGGGCATCCGCGCCGAAGAGGAGTTCTTGGAGTTTCTCGACGAGGGTGCAGCCGACTTCTGTAACATCAACGAGTTCGAGATGAGCGACGGGAACTTCCGGCGGATGCAGGAGGAAGGCTACGAACTGAAGGACGGCCACATGAGTGCCGTCGAAGGCAGCCACGAGATTCTGGAAACGATGGGCGACCACGAGAAGGTCTATTTCTGTACCTCAGTGTTCAAAGACGCCGCCCAGCACCGGAACCGACTCAAACGAATGGCGAACAATATTCGCCGGCCATTCGACGAGGTGACCGACGACGGCACGCTCGTCTACGGCAAGACGTGGGCTGACGACGACCACCTCGACGAACTCGGCGTCCCTGCAGATTACTACACGGTCAAAAGCGACCACGTCGAACTCGCGTGGTGGCTCCTCGAAGAGATGGTCGAAGATGGTGACCTCGACAAGGGCGAAATCGTCGAGCAGTACCCCACCGTCGAGGGCACTGTCGTCGAGCGGACGCCGCTGGCGTAACGATGTATCTCTCTCATCCCGTCCGACGAATGCGCGAGGACCCTATCGAGGGCGAGGCTGTTGTCCTGATTGTGACTGCCGAGGAGGGCCAGCGCGACGACCTCGAATCAGCTATCGAAGAGTTGGACGCCAGTGTGACCGACCGCCTGCAGTTCGGTGCACTCCGAGTCGAAACCGAACAGCAGCGAATCGATGCTATCTGTGACCTGTCGGGCATCGACTCACTCAAGACCGAGGACGCGGTCGGAATTGGCGGCGACGCGGGCGAAGACGTCTAGAGTGGGTACAGGACCACGAGAATCACGAGTCCGAGTAGCACCAGCACCCCTCCGCCGATGAGTCCGCTGTAGTTGATGTAGCTTTTGACCTCTTCGTCGCCGGCAAAACCAGAAGATGTAGGCGAGAACGCCGACAGCGTACAGCGCGCTCGCGGCCCGGTTTTTCGCCGACCCGGAGGTGGAGGCAATTCGCCAGGCGTAGACGGCGACGAGGTACAGCAGTTGGACGATAGTGTTGGCAATCGTCATGATGATGAAATCTCGGCTGGTGATGTGACCGAGTTCGTGAGCCATCACGCTCGCCGTCTCCTCGTCGTCGAGGAACTCGAAACAGCCCTCAGTGAGCACGATGCGGGCGTTGTACCGCCCCGAGCCGTAGGTGAAGGCGTTGGGGTTGCGGTCGTCGATATAGCCGATTTTCGGCGTCTCGTAGTCGTATTCGGCGGTTACCTCCTCGATGACCGCAGCGGAGGCCGGGGAGCGGTCGCGCAGTTCGTCGAGAGAAATCCACTCCAGGCCGTACAGCCACCCGTAGATGAAGTCGTTAATCCACGGGCCAACCAGGAGGGTGCCGACGCGAATGGTCAGCGGCGGGTCGTTGTGTTCGACCGCGTTTCGCAGTAGATTCTCGAACAGCGTCCGCAACTGGTCGGGGTCGCCGAGGACCGTCGGCGAATCGTGCTGGTCGAGCGTCGCGCCGTCGGCCTCGACCATCGCCCAGCAGTCCTCGACGAGCGGGCCCAGCGCGACGGGTTCGGGGTCGGTGACGCGTGTTCCATGGCGGGCTAACTGTAGCGTCTCCTCGACGATCTGTTCCATCCGCTCCAGTGCCCCAGCAACCGTGTCGAGGCGGGCGTCGTCGTACTCGTCTCTGAGCAGCGCCACGTTGCCGCTGGCGACGTTGAGTGGATTTCTGAGGTCGTGAGAGAGGACACTTCGGAACTGGTCGAGCTGTTCGTTCTTCTGTTCGAGCCGTCGGCGGCGGCGGTTTTGTTCGGTCGTGTCCCGGAAGACGACCACGCAACCGAGACTGAGCGCCTCGTCTCCGTGGATATGTGACACCTGCACGTCGAGCGAGCGCTCGTCGTCGAGGATGAGTTCGGTCGCAGTTGGGAGTCCGCCGTCAGTCCAGGCCATCTCATCGGAGAGCGGCCTAAAAAATCGCTCCGCGTTTAGCCCACGCCACTGGTCGGGCGCATCGACAAGCGCCCGTGCGGCCGGGTTGCAGTCGACGACGCGGCCGTCGCTGTCGACCATGACGACCGGGTCGTCCATCATCTCGACGAGGTGTCGTCGCCCGACAGGTGCCGGTTCGAGCAGTCGGTATCGGAACACCGCGACGGCGAACGCACCGCTCATTACCACAAGTGACTGTGTCGTGAAGTTCACCGCAGGAGTGGTGATGCCGGCGAACAACAGCGTGTTGTATCCGACTGGCACACCGATCCCGAACAGCAACACGAGTATCTGCCCCCCGGCAAGTCGTGATTTCGTTTGGAGAATATAGCGGACAAGAATGACACTACTGACAACGACGAGACTGTACATGTATAGCTGAAAAATCCGGAACGAGAGCTTGAGCGTTCGGTCGAGAAACTGCCACTGCTCGACAGTGACGCCAGCCACGGTAACCGGCCCCAGCGTCATAAGGCCGCGGGCCTCGTAGAGAAACTCGGGAGCGAGGACGACTGTGATGACGTTGACAATCATATGGAGAGCGACAAAGCCCAGCGTCCACCGGTTGATAAATCGCTCGTGCCCCGCGTACGCGAGTGCAAACCACAGTAATGCGTACCCTGTACCGAACAGGCCGACGCTGTTGACGATATTCGCCCAGAACAACTGGATTTCAGGTGTCAAGAACAGATAAGTCATCGCGACGCCGAACTCTGTCACAGCGAGGGCAGCCATGAGCGCGATAAACGCTGGAACTTCGAGCGAGCTCGTCTGGTCCCGGTATCTCACCGCGCCGAAGGCGGCAAGCGAGAGCGAAAAGAGACACGTTGCGGCGCTCAAAAGAGTCCAGAGCGTGAGCTGATATGCCACAATTAACCGACTATGAGAAGTTGTGGCGTATTTTTAGTCGGGTACCGGAATTATTCTCTGGATAATTCCGGACTCACAGGACGGTGTCGGGACTACGGTGGTCATCGTCTACCGAAGGGGAAAGAGCGTGTGACAAGAAGAGGGGTGGTCCCTCTGTCTTTTCGTAGGACGTGGTGGCGTATATAATCGAGCCAGCCGGAGTGAAAGTGAAAGTGCCCGACAGCAGCGGGTTGCAAATCGCTACCAGAGGGCACTGGATGGAGTCAGGCGAGCAGCGCCGGTCCGAATATCATCACCAGCACGGCAAAGACCATCCCGATGGTGACGATACTCGTGAAGACGGTGACGATGAGTCGGCGGTTCGGCACCGGAAGTCGAGAGACGACAGACTCGGAACTCGCCCGGAGGATGTGGCCGCCGTCGAGTGGGAACGCCGGGATACAGTTGAACAGCGCGAGGTTGAAGTTGACCCACCAGGCCCAAAACAGGAAATTAATCGCCGTGAACACCAGTCCACCGAGCACTGAGAGCGGCCCCTGAACGGTGTAGAAGCTTGCGACGGCACCGTTGAAGCCCGCGAAGTTGTACGGAATCGTCGGGTCGAGCAGCGTCGCAAACGGCAACACGAGCAGGTTCGCCATGTAGACCAGCACCGAGGTTACCGCCGGGAAGGCACCGGCGTTGCTGCCGTCGAGAAACGAGAGGAACTGCGCGGCGGGGTAGGTGTCGACGCCGAAATCGTCGAACACGAAGCCGGTGTAGCCGTCAGCGATAGCCACATCGTCGACGCCGAGACTGGATTGGTCGTCGAGCGTCGCGTTGTACACTCTGCGTTCGCCCTCGACGTAGGCCTCGACAGTGACCGTTGCGCCGGGGTCGCGGTCCGCAAGTGCGGCGTCGTACGCCGAGGCGTTGGCGACGCGCTGACCGTCGATGGCGGTGACGACGATCGACTGCCCTTTCGGTGCGCCCTCAGCAGCCAGCGCGCTGTCCTGTGGTATCTCGGCGATGTACGCACCGATTGGGACGGTGGCGTTGCCGCGGCTGGTTTCGAGTTCGGCGACCGGACGGTTCTCGACGGCGGCGGCGAAGCCGGGTTCGGTGTCTACTTGCGTCCCGTTGACGGCGGTGACGCGGGTGAGCGGCTCGGTTCCCACGATGTCGTCGGCAACGCCGTCGACGTGCTCGAAGATAAGCAGTCTGCGGTCGACGGTCACAGGGTCACCCTCCTGACGAGTGACGTCGACAGTGCGCGCGTCGTTACTGTCGAGTTCGTCGTCGAGTGCGGACGCATTCTCGATTGGCGTGCCGTCGATTTCGGTGACCACATCGCCGCGTTCGATGCCCGCTTCAGCGGCCCCGGAGCCGTCGAGTGCCGTCCCGACGTGTGCGCCAGAAACGGCAGCGACTGAGGCGGCAAGGGGCAACAGCAGGAGAATCGCAATAACACAGACGGCGAAGTTGTTGGTGATGCCAGCAGCGAACATCCGGGTCTGTGCACCCCGATTGGCTGCTTGCTGGCCTTCTGGGTCTGGTTCGACGAAAGCACCAATCGGGAGCAGTGCAAACGTTGCGATACCCATCGACTCGATTTCGATATCCTCGACACGGCAGAGCAGTCCGTGGCCGCCCTCGTGGACGACAAGTCCGACGAGCAAACCGAAGATAATTGCGGGCGCGGCAGCAGGCGGCAGGTAATCGTTGACTCCCGGGATGACGAGGGCGTTCTGTGGGCTCTGAATTGTCCCTGCGCCGTCTGGTTGGGCGAAAATCGCCGGCACGGAGATGACAACAGCAAGCCCGGCAATGACCATGACCACCAGCGCAATGCCGACACCGAGGTTCCCCCAGGCGCGCCAGAAGCGTTTGCGCTGGGCGAGTCGGTTGAGAAGTATCCGCCCGCGTTTCGTGTGGATTGTCGTAAGCGGACCCGTCACACTCACCGAGTCGGGGAGGTAACCGCGTGCGCTCAACCCCATCGCAACGACGGTATAGAGAATGATACCGAGGAGAAGCCACGTCAACAGGCCGAACATTACATAGGTTGTAGGGCGGTCAAGCAAAGAGGGTTTGGTCTCGGTGGGCCGCCCCCCAGAGATTCGGGCGGAGTGCAGGCGGTGAGTTACACAGAATATTAAGTTGCCGCCCGGCGCAGAGCCACTATGGCAGAGATTCCACCGGCATTTCACGACCTCTTCGAGAAAGCGACGTTCGCACACGTGACGACGATGTTCCCGAACGGACTCCCCCACACCAGTCCGGTCTGGATTGGCTACGACGAGGCCGACGACCGACTGCTGGTCAACACCGAACGCCACCGACAGAAGTGCAAAAACGTCGAGCGAAATCCGGCCGTCTCGGCAAGTATGCTCGACCCCGAAAACCCGTACCGCTATCTCTCGGTCAGCGGCGAAGTCGAGGAAACCACTACAGAGGGTGCTCGCGAGCACATCGACGAACTCTCACAGCGCTATTTCGGCGAGCCATATCCCCAAGAAATCGTCAGCGAGCGCGTGATTCTCCGCATCCGTCCGGAGCGTGTCTTCAGCGCCGACCCGAACTAGCGTTCACGCCGGAGTCGCGCCACGACGAACTCCTGGTCCAGTCTGGCGAGGAACGGCCCGAGTTTCGGCCCTTCGTCGTCGTCGAAAAACAGCCGATAGCCCGCGCCGAAAAAGTCCCCGACAGCGATATCGTACTCCTCGGCCAGGTCGAAAATCTCGGCCTGAATCGCCTCGCCATCGTTGCCGTCCTCCACAAATGTCGCAAGGTCCGAGAGCGCTGCTGCTGTAGCGTCGTCGAAGTCCGTCTCGGGGAGCGTCGAGCGCTTGAGTTCGTAATCGAAGGCATTCTCGGTCAGTCGGGCCCATTCGCGGGCGCGGCTGACCCGCGAGAGCGCTTCCTCGATGGCCCACTCCGGTGCGTCGTCGGGGATGTGCCCCTCTCGGCGGGCAATCTCTTCGCGCAGTTCGGGGTCGTCGGTCATCCCGAGTACGGCAGCGAAGGTGTAGGGGATGCGAATCCGCTGTTCGCGCACCTCGTCGACGAGTATCGGGTAGAGCCGTTCAGCCAGCGCTCGCTCGCTTTCTTCCGCATCTGCGCCGAAGTAGACGGCCTCGAGGCGGTCGAACTCGTCGACGAGCTGGTCGATGCGCTCGATGCTGAAATCCCGCTGCTTGAGCGGTTCTTTCCCGAAGAAGTACCGGAATACTTCGGGTTCGAGCACGTCGAGCACCTCGCCGACGGTGACAATATTTCCTTCCGAGGAGGACAGCGCCTCGCCTTCGAGGGTAAACCACTCGTAGACCATGCCAACCGGCGGCTCGACGCCGAGGACGGTGCGAGCGATATCGACGCCGCTGGGCCAGGAGCCCTCAGCGTGGTCCTTGCCGAAGGGCTCGAAGTCCACGCCGAGCACCTGCCACTGGGCGGGCCACTCGAAGCGCCACGGAAGCTTGCCGTCCTGGAAATCAGCCGTGCCTTCGTGGTCACAGCCGTCGATTGTGTCACCGCCTGCCTCGCTGTCGGTACAGCGGTAGGCGACCGTGCCGGCGTCGAGGTCCACGTCGGTAATCGTCTCAGTCAACTGCCCACAGTTCTCGCAGCGGGCGAAAAATGGAACGTAGTCCTCGTCGACTTTATTCTGGTACTCAGAGAGCGTTTCGCGGGCCTGGTCAGCGTTTTCGAGCACCTGTCGCGTGACGGCATCGAACTCGCCGGATTCGTACAGTTCGGTGTTCGAGACGAACTCCACGTCGACGCCGAGTTTCTCGGTTTCGCGGCGCAGCAGTTCGGTGAAGTGTTCGCCGTAGGAGTCACAGCAGCCGAAGGGGTCCGGAACGTCGGTGTACGGTTTGCCGAGGTTGCGACCGAGCGCGCCGGCGTCGACCTCGCCGAGACCGACGAGATTCCCATCGAGGTCAGCCAGTCGTCGGGGAATTGCCCGGAGGCGGTCACGGTCATCCGCAGTGAACACCTGTGCGACTTCGTGACCTCGCGTCCGTAAGACTTCAGCGACGATGTAGCCGCGCAGAATCTCGTTTGCGTGGCCAATGTGGGGAACCCCGGAGGGCGAGACACCGCCCTTGATCACGATTGGGTCGCCGTCGCTGTGTGCTTCGATGGCGTTGGCGGCGGCGTCAGCCCAGAATGGCTCCGTGCTGTCGAGGACATCGTAGGGGTCGGGATGGTCGGTCATGCCTCGTCCTCCGGCACAACGTCGGTGCCGTCGTGTGTGCCGTCGACTGCTCGAGTGAGCGCTGTCGGGTCTGTGCCGTCGAGCACAACCGCACGAAGGCCCGAGCGCTGGAGGAGTTTCGTCGCCAGCAGGTCGACCGGTGCGTTGCTCCCGGCAGCGAGTTCGATGTCCGAGACAATGTCGACCAGTTCTGCGGCGGTCATCGAGTCGAATTTTTCGGCGTCGGGGTCGGTGTCCGGGTCAGCCTCGTAGACGCCGGAAACACTGGTGGCGTAAATCAACAGGTCAGCGTTGGTGTATTCCGCCAGCGCCGTCCCAACAGCGTCGGTGGTGTGTCCGGGGACAGTCCCGCCCATCACGGGAATATCGTCCTGACGAAGCGCCTCTCGCGCCCGCTCGTGTGTCTCGACTGGCGTCGGGACCGCACGGTCCTCGAGCGCAGCAATCAGCAGGCGAGCATTCAGGCGAGTGACGGCAATGCCGAGCTGGTCGAGTTCCATCTCGTTGGCCCCAATGTCGCGGGCAGCACCGATGTACGTGCGTGCAGTCGGTCCCCCGCCGACGACAGCACCCACAGTATGTCCCGCGTCTTCGAGTTCTCGGAGTACCCGCCCGTACTCCGCAACGCGGTCGGACTCGACATCCGGCGCGAGAACGCTCCCGCCGACAGAGACGATTACTTTCATTGCCTCGCTGTAACCGTGATTCCATCTTAAGGGTTGTCAACACCGGCGGAGGCCCGAGCTAGCTCTGCGACAATGTACCGGTGTATTCTGCTGGTTTTCGAGGGTGAGAGAGCCATTATTCCAGCTATTTTTCACCGAATATATACTGTCTGAGCAACCCCAAATTACTAGTACAAAATTTGTTTTAAACAATCTAAGCAGTTTAGCGTCGTTCGTAAAAAGTGCGTTTTACGGTGATTCAGCCTGAATGCAGTCAAACCAACACGAAGCTTCCTTTCTTTATATCCCCCTGTACCGCCATTAGCTAAGTGTAGACATGAGCACGACACAATCCTCCGACGATGTCCGGTCGAAAGAAGACCGACTCCGGTCGTATCTCAAAGGGAAGGCCCAGGACGGAGAAATGTACTTCAAGAGTAAGTTCATCGCGGACGAGGTCGGGCTCTCGCCGAAAGAGATCGGTGCGCTGATGGTCAAACTCAAAGAAAACACGATCGAACTGGAAATCGAGAAGTGGTCGTACACGAGTGCGACCACCTGGCGCGTCGAGCCGGCATAGCGTGTCGTGTTCGGTCCCCGCCCTCCGCACAACACGACTGTCGCCCGACGGGCCGTGCTTTTTATACTGGTCAGCAAGGCGAATACCCCGACCTTCCGAAAACCACAGGTTTTCGGCTTTTGCAAATCTTCGATTTGCGTCAACACCGCGGTCGGGGATGAAGCTGACACTCGCTGATACAAACCATTAAGTAAACATATGTCTAACCAAGAGACAGCGATGGAACACAGTTACCGCTACCGCGCTTACCCAACACAAGAGGTAGCGGACGGACTGGAACACCATCTGAATATTCATCGCCAACTCTACAACCACGTCCGCTGGGACTACCAACAAGCCCCAGAAGACGACAAACTGAGTGAGTACGACCAGAACAACAAACTCCCCAAGTGGAAGCGCAAGTGGTCGGTGTTCGGTGAACTACACTCGAAGGCCGCACAAGCCACCGTTGCACGCTTCCACCGTAACCTCTCGAACCTTCGCAAGAAAAAAAAGAAAGGGTACAACGTTGGTCGGCTCAAACGACAATCACCCACCGAATACCGGAGCGTGACGTACAGCCAGTCTGGTTTCGACCTTGATGAAAAGAGGGGCCACGACAAGTACGCGTACGTCCGCTTCAGCAAGATTGGGTGGGTGAAAATCCGGTATTCGCGCCCAATTCCCGACAACGCCACCATCAAAGAAGTCACGTTCAAGAAAGAGACGACCGGTGAATGGTTCGTCTCCTTCGGTCTGGAAACCAACGATGCCGACCTGCCCGAGAAACCCAACGTGGAAACGCTTGACACGAGCAACAGCGTCGGTATCGACCTCGGTATTCTCAACTACATCCACACCAGCAATGGGAAGACCGTGGACTGGCTCGACCTCGAAGACGAGTACGACATACTCCGACGAGAACAACGCAAACTCTCGCGGAAGGAGAACGGCTCGAACAACTACGAGAAGCAACGCCGAGAGGTCGCCAAAGTCAAACGCCACATTCGTCGGAAGGTGTTAGACTACCAGCACAAAATCACGACATGGCTCGTCAAAGAGTACGACGCTGTGTTCGTGGAAGACCTGAACGTCCAGAGTATGCTTCAGGGCGACGGAAACGCTCGTAACAAGCAGGATGCGGCGTGGCGACAATTCATCACCCTGCTCGAATACAAAGCTGATCTGCACGGAACGCACGTCGTTCAGGTCGAAGCACGGGGGACGACCAAAGAGTGCGCCAAGTGTGGTGTGGAGACAGCGAAGCCCATCTGGGTCAGGGAACATTCCTGCCCAGCGTGTGGGTTTGAAACGGATAGGGACGCGAATGCGGTCGTCAGACTACGTCTGACGGGCAGCAAACGCGTAGCGTTTGCGACGGCGATGAACGTCCTGAAGCGTGGGTTTTCTGAATTAGGGCTGGGATGGCCCGAATCAACGTCCTCAGAATCGCAGTGCGATTCTGATGGGCTGCGAAAATCGCATAGCGATTTTCGAACGCCTGTGGAGACTGTGACCGTCCCCAGAAACGCAGCGCGTTTCTGGTGTGCGAACGAGAGCTCCGCTCTCGTCAACGCTACGGACACGGCTCAATTTGAGTCTGTGTCTGCAAGTCGCGTCATCGAAACAGGAGGCCTACCCTCGTAAGAGGAGGATTCCCCGCGCCACCGTGCGCGGGGTAACATTCAAAGAGCAACAACACCTAACAGGGAGTGATGGGACGTAGTCAGGGGACGCCTCCGCGCGCGGAGGAGTTCGCCTCCGTTTTCGATGCCTACGAAGTTCGGACAGAGGACGATACTGTCCTGTACGTTGGCGAGCCAACGATTCCCGGCCAACAACTCGAACAAGAGCTGTGGCCGCTATTCCGAGAACGGGGCTACGAACTCTCGGTCCAGCGGGGCTACAAGACCGACGAGGGACTGCCGCTCTCGCGTGGCGAGTACGTTCTCGTTGCGGAACCGAACTCCACAAAAATCGACGGCATCCCGAGGACGAACCTCCTGTTGTTCGTCGCAACGATTTTCTCGACACTGTTCGCTGGGGCGATTTTCTGGTATCAGGTGCCCGTGTTCAGCGAACCGTGGCGGGCACTCGAAGCGTGGCCGTTTGTGGTGGCGGTGATGGGCGTCCTCGGCGTCCACGAACTCGGCCACTACGTCATGAGCCGATATCACAACGTTCAGGCGTCGTTACCGTACTTCATTCCCTTACCCACGTATATCGGGTCGATGGGTGCGGTCATCAAGATGCGTGGGAAGATTCCCGACCGAAAAGCGCTGTTCGACATCGGCGCAGCGGGACCACTCGCGGGACTGGCCGCAACAGTTGTCGTCACCGCAATCGGCCTCCAGCTCGACCCGATTCCGGCACAGCAGGCCGCCGTCGGACAGGCCGAAACCGCGGTCCGATTCAACCATCCGCCGCTGCTAGAACTGATCGCTATCGCAACTGGGGCGACCGAACAACTCGAAGCGAACAGTATTCATCCGGTCGTCTTCGGCGGCTGGGTCGGGATGCTCGTGACGCTTCTGAACATGCTGCCAGTGGGGCAACTCGACGGCGGTCACATCCTCCGTGCGATGGTCGGCAAACAGCAGGAACGGCTCGCAGCGATTGTTCCTGCGGTGCTGTTCGGGCTGGCGGCGTACCTGCTCGTGGTCGCTGATGGGGTCGATTCGGTTGGCATCTGGGCAATGTGGGGTCTGTTCGCGGTTGGACTCGCCTACGCCGGTCCTGCAGACCCAATCGACGACGAGGGGCTCGACCGGAAGCGGATGGCGCTCGGCGTCGTCACCTTCGCGCTCGCAGCGCTGTGTTTCACCCCGATTCCTGTCGAAATTGTCGAACTCACCTAACCGTGAGTGTACCCACGGTCGGGGAGCGTGTCGCCGTCGAGTGTCAGCCCCGACTCGACAACTGTACCGATTCTCGTGAACGGAACTGAAAGCTCCGCACGCAGCGAGTCGACAGCGGACTCGGGAACCGTACAGACCAGCTCGAAATCCTCGCCGAAGAAGGCCGTCAGTTCGCGCTTGCGGTCCGGTGAGTCCACAACCTCCTCGACAACGTCGTCGGCCGGGAGTGGCGACTCGATGGTGAACCCGCAATCACTCGCCTCGGCCAGTTGATGCAGCGAGCGGGCAAGCCCGTCGCTACTGTCCATCATCGCGCTTGCGTGGCCAGCAAGAACACGACCGGCGGCGACGCGGGGGTGAAACCGAAAGAGGTCGTTGGCGCGCTCGGTTTCGCCACGCTCGAAGAGTGCCAGTGCCGCGCCACTACGGCCGAGTGTCCCGGTTACGCAGACTGCCTCGCCGGGGGTTGCGCCGGAGCGAAACACTGGATTCTCGGTGCGGCCGGCGACGGTCGTGGTGACGGTCAACTCCTCGTGGTCATCAAGGTCACCGCCGACGTACGCTCCGCCGGTGAGTTCACAGACCTCGCGTGCGCCGCGGACGAACGCCTCGATTTCGTCCCAGTCGAGGGCAGGAGCGGCGTAGGCCGCGACGGCGGCGACCGGGTCGGCCCCCATCGCTGCAATATCCGACAGCGAGGCAGCGACTGACCGCCAGCCGGCAGTATATCGTGTTGTCCCGACAGGAAAGTCCGTCGAGCGATGCAGCATATCGGTCGTGATAGCCAGGCCGTCGACGACTGCGGCGTCGTCCCCCGCGCCGGGCACCGTCTCAGCAAGGGCCCTGAGAGCGTCGCGCTCGTCCATGCGCTGGCTACGCTGCGGGGGAACAAAAACGGCCCTGTCGGGCACTCCGGGTCTGAACTATCGATTTGTGAGGACCATGATGACAGTGGGCTGAATTTTTGCAGTGTATTTAAGTTAAGCGGGAGGGCTACAGTAGAACTGTATCTGGGATGAACGAAGAGCAGGGGCAGACAGAGACGGGGGAGTCGTCGCAGACAGGGAATTACTCGCACCTGGTCGAGGAGGCCGAGGACGGGTTGTACATGCTCGACGGGGATGGGCGGTTCGAGTTGCTGAACAGCGCGTTCGTCGAGTTGACCGGCTACGACCGTGAAGACCTACTCGGGGCAGACCCCCGACGCGTCCTCGCCGACGGGGAGGTCGAGCGCTTCAACGGCAAGATTCGGTCCGTCATCGCGACCGAAGACACGTCGGGGTCGATGTTGACGACAGTGGTTACAAAGGGGGGCCAGCGCAAACCCGTCGAAATTCGGTTTAGTCTGTTACCGTCCGAAGATGAGGAGTACGACGGCCTCACGGGCGTGGCGCGAGATATCCGAGCACGCCGGCACCGCGAGCAGAAACTCGACGTACTGAGCCGTGTCCTCAGACACAACGTCCGCAACCGGCTGAACCTGATTTTCGGCCACGCTGCGACACTGCAAGACGCCGACGACGAGACACATCGGGCAGCGGCAGAAAAGATCGAAGACGCCGCCGAAGAGCTGATGGAAATCAGCGAGAAAGCCCGGACCGCACAGACCGAGGTTGGGTTCAACCCCTCCGAGCACGACCGCACGGATGTCACAGAGTTGATCGAGCATCTGGCGGTCCAACTCCGCCGGGAACATCCTGCTGCGAACATCACACTCGATTTGCCCCCTGAACTGGTCGTCAGCGCGCCGGATTCGTATCGAATCGCGCTGAGCGAACTCGTCGAGAACGCCATCGAACACAATCCCGACGCGGAGCCGACCGTTGTCATTCGGGTCGAACAGACCGACAACGCGGTTCGAACAATCGTCGAAGACGAGTGTCCACCGATTCCAGAGAGCGACCTGCAGGCGATCAACGAGGGCAAAGAGACACCGCTGATGCACTCGCTTGGGATTGGCCTCTGGCTGGCAAACTGGGTGGCGGACACCGTCGGTGGCGAACTCGAACTGAACCGCCGGGCTGACGGGGCGGGCAACCAGGCGGTGATTGTGCTCCCGGGCGCCTGAAACCGACTGTCAGTCGGTCACACGGGCGCTGTCGGGCTTCACAACTGTTATATGACGCCGACAGGAAGGATTTGCCAATGACAACAGTCTACGACGTGCCTGCCGAGGACCTCATCGAGGCACTCGCAGAGACGCTCGCCGAAGAAGAGGCAGTCGAACAGCCAGAGTGGCTCGCATTCACGAAATCCGGTGCGGACCGGGAGCTTCCACCCGAACAGGACGACTTCTGGATTCGCCGGGCGGCGAGTCTGCTCCGAAAGGTCGCTATCGACGGGCCGGTCGGCGTCGGCGCGCTCCAGACCGAGTACGGCGGCAGCAAGCAGGGCTCGAACCGCTACAAAGTGCGGCCAAAACACAGCGCCGACGGCTCCGGCAACGTGATCCGAACCGCGCTCCAGCAGCTCGAAACCGCCGGCTACGTCGAGACCGGTGAAGGCGAGGGTCGGTCGGCCAGCGCCGACGGACAGGCACTGCTCGACGAGACGGCTGCCGAGGTACTCGAGGACCTCGACAACCCCGCGCTCGAACGGTACGCCTGAGGCAATGGCTCCCGGAGACAGCGAACCCCCGGCGGGGTCGCTGCTCGGGAATTTCCATCGTGACCTCAGAGATGGTATTGCGGTCCATCTCCCGTACGCGCTTGGTTCTGCGCTGCTGGTCTGTTGTTCGGTTGTTGCTGGCGCACTCTCACAGACAGTCGGAACTGGACAGCTCGCACGGTTGCCCTTCACTAAGCTCGCGAGTTCGGTCCTGACACAGGAGCGGTCAGTCGCCGCACTGGTGCAAGCAGATACAGAACTGCTGGCGGTGCTGGTCATTGGCGCAGTCACGCTCGGCATTGCAACGGCGCTTGGACTGGTCGCACAGGGCGTCGTCGTCGGTATCTTCCTTGGCTCCTCGGTCGGGACAATCCGTCCCGTGGTAGCGCTCGTCGCCGTAGCGCCGCACGGGCTCGTGAAACTACTGGGACTGGCGCTTGCGGCGTCGGTCAGCTTTCGGCTGGTCGCGCGAGCGCTTGCAGTTCTTATCGGGGTGCACAGTCGATTTCTCACCAACAGAGAGTGGCGCCAGACCGGACTCGTCATCGGACTCGCGTGGGTGACGCTGCTGCTGGCGGCGGTTATCGAGTCGTTCGTGACGCTGCGGCTCGTCAGACTATTCTGAGTGACCCACGTTGACAGTCAAGACCGGTGCGGCTGTCGAGCGGACAACGTCTTCGGTAACACTCCCGAGCATCTCGCGGGCGCTGCCAGTCCGCCCCGCTGTTGCCATCACCACGAGGTCGATGTCGTGCTCGTCGATGTACCGGCGAATTTCCGCCTCCGGAGCGCCCTCTGTGAGTGTCGTTTCGATATCGTGGCCCGCCTGTCGGGCGTGTTCGCGAGCCGTCTCGATAGCCTGTTCGCCAGCCTGTTCGAGCCTGTCGAGTGTGTCAGCAAACTCCTCGTCGAGTGTCTCGCTGGTTCCGGGCGTCTGGACGACGTGAATTGTGTGGAGTCGTGCGTCGAAGTTGTCGGCGATAGCGCCGGCGTGGTCGAGTGCTTGCTCGACGCCATCGGAGCCGTCGGTCGGAACGAGAATCTCGTCGTACATACACAACTGTTCACGGTGCAGAACGAAAATGCTGTGGCCGCGTCCCGACAATCCAGGATTACTGCTCGGCGAGTTCGAGTACGTCGTCGAAAAAGGACAGCGAATCGTGCGGGCCAGGATTTGCTTCGGGATGGTACTGGCGGGTGATGATCTTGAGGTCGTCGTTGTCCAGTCCTTCGGGCGTCTCGTCGTTGACGTTTCGCTGGGTGACTGTGAGTTTCTCGCCCGGGTCGGCAACGGTGTAGCCGTGGTTCTGGGTCGTCATGACGACCTTATCGGTGCGCAGATCACGCACTGGCTGGTTGACCCCGCGGTGACCGAACTCCATCTTCTCGGTGCGACCGCCCAGCGCGTTGGCAACGACCTGCTGGCCGAGACAGATACCAGCGAGCGGAACGTCGCCGACGTAGCTGTCGACAATCTCGCCGGCCTGCTCGAAGTTCTCCGGGTCGCCGGGTCCGTTGGAGATGAACAGCAGGTCGGGGTCGACTGCGTCGACTTCCGCTTCGGTGGCGTCGTAGGGAAGTTGGTGGACAACAGCGTCACGTTCGACCAGCGAGTCGATAATCGAGCCTTTCGCGCCGCAGTCGATGAGTGCCACGTCCGCACCCTCGCCGCCCTCGTTGTGGACGGTTGGCTCTCGAACCGACACCTGTGAGCCGATGTCAGTGTGGTCGGACATGTGCTTGCACTGGGCGAGTTCTTCGAGTGCGTCTTCCTCGGTGGCGTCGGGGCCGGCAGCGATACCGCACTTCATCGCCCCCTCGTCACGGATTTCGGTGACGATTTCGCGGGTATCGAGGTGGTCCACGGCTGGGACACCCTCTTCCTGCAGCCATTCCGCAACGTCGTCGGTCATCTCACGAGCGAGGACACCCCGCGGATGCACCCGATCAGACTCGAATCGTTCCTCGCGGACGCCGTAGTTGCCGATCAGCGGATAAGAAAAGGTCAGCAGCTGTTCCTCGTAGCTGGGGTCAGTCAAACTCTCCTCGTATCCTGTGTACGCGGTAGTGAACACCAGCTCACCGCGTGTCGTGCCCGGAGAACGCGCACGAGCCTCGATTACACGCTCGCCTTCGACCGCGACGTACGCATCAGTCATTACGAGATGCGTACGAAACTCCGGCTCATAAGGGTTGCTTTCGAAGGTCAGTTACGAAATTCGTAGCGTTGAAGTAGGGTCCGGGTGAACCTACACATCTCGATGGACGACCTCGACCGCGAGATTCTGAATATCCTCCGACGCGACGCGCGAACCCCCTACACAGAGATTGCCGACCGCGTCGACACCTCCGAGGGGACGATCCGTAATCGCGTCGAGCGGATGGTCGAGTCAGGCGTAATCGACCGCTTCACTGTCTCGACGCGGACGGGAAACGTCAAGGCAATGATCGAGATTACCGTCGACGTGGATGTGCATACCGGTGGCCTCACCGAGGAGTTTGCGGAGTGGAAACGCGTCGACTTCGTCTGGCAAGTCTCCGGCGAAGAGGATATCGTGCTGGTCGTCGACGCCGCCGATACAGACGACCTCAACGAGCTCATCTCGCGGGCTCGCGAGCGCGAAGAGGTGATGGGGACAAAAACGCGACTGATTCTCGACGAGTGGCTCGGCTAACGCTCGTAGGTGTTGAGCCGGTAGATGAGTTGGCCTGTCCCGGCGATAACGGCGACAGCAATCACCAACCCAATCCACTCTGGCGGGCTGTACTGTGTGAGCGCAACGCCATAGCCGGCGGTCACGAGCCCGACCAGAATCAGAAAGACACCGACCATCCGACCCGCCACCCTGTCTGGAATCGAGGAGTCGTCGTAGCCTGCAATGAGGAACGTCCACTTGAACGCGGCCATACAGATACCGAGCACGAGACAGAGCGCTCCAATATAGACTGCGCCGTGGAGGTCGAGCAGCAATCCGTCGAGGCCGGCCATACCAGTCATTCCAGACACAGTAGTATCCCAGTTGTGGTCCCGTTTCGGGGTGAGAAACACCGACGGTGCACAGCCAGTCTGGTACTGCTCGCACACACGACGAAAACCCTTATCAAAATCGGCAGGCTACCTAGAATCGAATCCATGAGCGTTACACTGAAAGATTTCTACGCTGACTGGTGTGGGCCGTGCAAGACGCAGGACCCAATTGTAGAAGAACTCCAAGAGGACCTTGGCGACCGACTCTCTGTCGAGAAAATTGATGTCGACGAGAATCAAGATATCGCAAACGAGTACCAGGTCCGGTCGATTCCGACCATCGTTATCGAGGGTGAGGACGGCTCAGTCGTCGAGAAGTTCATCGGCGTCACGCAGCGCGAAGAACTCGAATCCGCTATCGAACAGGCCGAAGCTGCCTGATTGGTTCCGCGTTTTTTCCGTCGTAGGTAGCCGAGCAGTCACTCCTGTCGGTCGATGACGAAGGTGGTAAAGTCCCGAAGGTGTTGTTCAGGTTCGGCCTCGAGGTCAAGGTCATCGAGATGGCTCCGTGCGCTCGCAGAGAGTTCGCGTGCACGGGTATCGGCGTACTCGATTGCCCCGACACTCTGCATGAGTTCGATGGCTTCCATGATCTCTTCGTCGGTGTTGTCCTCGGCCCACAGAATCTCTTCAAGTCGGGTAACATCGTCGGCCGACGCCTCCTGCGCCGTGTAAATGGCCATCAGCGTCTTCTTGCCTTCTTGGATATCGTTGCCGAACTCCTTGCCAAATTCGCCGGCCTGGTCAAGCGTGTTCTGGATGTCGAGGATGTCGTCGCCAATCTGGAACGCAATCGAGAGGTCCTCGGCGTAGCGAGCCAACTGCTGTTCGACCGAATCTGGCTGGTCGGTGACGATGGCGGCCAGACGGGCAACAATCCGGGCGAGACAGCCCGTCTTGCAGGCACACATTTCGTAGTACTGCTGCTCGTCGACTGTGATCTCTTTCTCGTTGTGCCAGCAGATGTCCATCCCCTGTCCGAGATGCGTTCTGTTGAGTTCGTGAGTAAGCATCTCGTAGATAGCGAGTCGCTGACTGTCGGTCAGGTCGTCGCGGTATTCCTCGATTACCTTCAGCGGAATGAAGTACATCGCGTTGCCGGCGTTCAGTGCGATATCGGTGCCGTGTTCGTGGTGCAGTGCCGGGCCGCTGCGGCGCATCTGGGCTTCGTCCTCGACGTCATCGACGATGATTGTCCCGTTGTGGAGAATCTCCGGGATGCAGGCGTAGGGGAGATACTCCTCGGGCTCTTCGCCGAGCGCTTCGACAATCATCAAAAAGAGGATCGCGCGCCAGCGTTTGCCACCGCGGTCGAGCAGGAGCCAGATTGGGTCCGACAATGCCTCCTGAATCGCCGCAGGCTGGTACTTGTAGGTCGGCTCGCCGAAAAACTCAGTGAGATACGTGTCGTCGATCCGTCGTGGCAACAGCTCTTCGATTGCGTCATCGATGACCGGCCGCCACTCGGCGAGAGCTTCCCGCATATACGGAGACTCGCGTGCAGTGACCAAAAAACCACTCATACGGCCAAAGGGAACCCCCGCGCAGACACGCACAGAGACAGGAATTATGAGGGTGAAACCTCGTTCTCCGTATCTTAATGGCAGCAAATGGTATTTGATGGTAAACAACGCAAGCTTTATATCATCAGAGGGTGTATATGGTAATAGAGGTAACACATCATGGCAAACTACACCAGTCCAATCACGACCACCTTCGAACTCCAGCGCCGCTCGATCGAACAGGGACAGCAGGCAATCGAACAGAGCCTCGACGTCCAGAAGCAGCTCGGTGACTCGCTCATCGCGGGTCTCGACAGTCAGGAGCAGCTCCAGCGACGTCTCGTCGAACTCAACCGCGACACCGTCACCAGCCTCCTCGACGCCGTCGACGGCCTCCCGGGCGCAGACGTTGCAGTCGACGACCTCCGCGAGAGCATCGACGGAAGCTACGAAGATCTCCTCGACGGTCACGAGGAAGCCTTCGACAGCGTCTCTGAGGAGCTTGAAAACGGTATCGACAACGTCGACGACGTGAGCGACGACCTGCTCGAAACGCTCGACGAGCAGCTCGAACTGGTCCTCGACGCCCACGAGGAACTCGAAGACCAGTCCGTCGAAGTCACCGAAGAGCTCGTCGGCCAGTTCGAGGAACTGCAGGAACAGGCCAACGACGTGCAGGACCAGATCGAACAGGTCTCCGAGGAAGCCGCCGAAGCCGTCGAAGCCTAACTCAGGCTTCGCGCTCCCAGTTTCCCCTTTCTGACGCTTTTTCCTCCTCTTTCAGGACAACTGTGCAGTCGTCTCTCGGATGAGCCCGTCCAGTATCTCTGGCGTTGTCGGATGATACGCCCGGTCCGGAATGTCTCGCACGTCCAGCCCCAGTTCCACAACAATCTGCATAGCCTTGGCCATCGCGTCAGCGTGGAAGTGCAGCCCCTGATAGCCAAGCACTGTCCCGTCAGTGTCGACAACTAACTTTGCGAGTCCAGCAGGGACATCCTTCGCCTGAAAGACACCGTCGTCGCTAGCTTGCCGGCTCGCAACGACGATATCGTGGCCTGCCGCCCGCGCGCTCTGCTCGGAGTGCCCGACGCGGGTGAAGGGATAGACACCCAACCCCGAGAAGATGACGTGGTGGTGGATATTCTCGTACGATTCGAGTTCGCCGCCGGCCATCTCAGCGCGGATGTTCGCCGCGGCCTGCATGCCCTGTTCTTTCGCGACGTGGAGAATCGGTTCCTTTCCGTTCGCGTCGCCGACGACGTACACGGAGTCGGCGTCGCGGGCCTGCATCGTGTCCTCGACCCAGTCGCCGTATGGCTCGATTGGCGTGTGTTCGAGGCCGAGGCGGTCGACTGCCGGCCGGCGGCCGGTGAAACAGAACAGCTGGTCGGCCTCGACGATTTGCTCGCCGTCGGGTGTGTCCAGCGTGAGTCGGACACCGCCGTCTGCGGTCGGTTCGAGTTCTTTCTCGTGGGCGTTTGTCGGAATCGTCACGTCGAATGCCTCGCGATACAGTGAGAGGGCAGCGTCGCCGAACTCGGCGTCAGCCTCGTCGATTGGCCGGTCGTCGTGTTCGACAACAGTGAGGTCCATCCCCGCGGCCTCGGAGAGATACGGGACCATCTCCATCCCGACGTAGCCGAATCCCATCACAATACCACTGTCGGGGAACTCCGTCGTGTCGAGCACGTCGGCGCTGGTCATGTACTCGACCGTCTCGATGCCTGGCGTATCGGGGATATTCACGTTCGACCCGGTCGCGATGACGACGTAGTCAGGATTGTACATCTCGCCGCCGGCCTGCAGTGTTGTCTCGTCGACGAACTGGGCCGTCTCGCGAATCAGCGTGACATCATCGCGGTCGGCGAGACCGTCGACGGCGTCGCGGCGGTGCTCGGCCCAGCCCAGCGTGTGGTCGTCTTTGCGCTGGACCACTGCCTCGAGGTCGACGTCGGGGACGTCGCCGACGAGACGCTCGTCGTGGCGGGCCTGATACCGGTGTGCGCCTGCGGAGAGAACCTCTTTCGAGGGCATACAGCCCTGGAGGATACAGAGGCCGCCGCCGGGGTCACCGTCGTCGAACAACAGGAGTTCGGCCTCGCCGGCAAGTTCGTCGGCGACTGCCGACCCCGCGCTGCCGTAGGCACCGATGATTGCGACTTGTGCGTTCATATGATGACGTTACGATGTGGCGACATAACGCTACCGTCCAGTACTCAACTTCGAAATGGTTATGTCTTGTTAGTAGTATCCTAACGACAACACCGATGAGTGGAGCACGCCCGGCGGCCCGTGGGGAAGGGGGGTCGACAGCACGGGAACAACTCGACCCCGGGCAGTCGGTCGGTGCGGTGGCACTCACCGCACTGCTCGTCTGTTCGTTGTTCGTCCCGTTTCTCGGCGCACTGACACCCGTCGCAGCCCAGAACACCGCTGGGCCCGTCGAGGGCGAAGTCAATCTCGATGTCGAGACCCAGGACGGAGAGCTACAGCGCGGGACCGAACAGACGCTCAATCTCGGGCTCTCGAACGACGGCGAGGTACTGACCAACGGGACGCACCCACCGGGCGTCCGGTCGCGGGTAACGCAGGCGGAGTCGACAGAGGTGAATATCACTGACTCGCCAGCCGAAATTGAGGTTCGCTCCGGCGAGCAGTCACCGGGAGATATCGACAGCGGCGACACAGTTGTCAGCGGTTTTACTGTCTACGTCGACGAGGACGCGGCCTCCGGCGAGTACGATCTAGGTGTGACGGCGGAGTACAACAATGTCACCGTCACCGAGTACGAGCAAAACAGCGACGGGGAACTGGTCGCAGTCGAGGAGTCACGGGAGAGCGTCACCGAGAATTTCACCGTGACTGTCGATGTCGAACCCGAGCCGGCCTTCGAGATTGCAACGACCGAATCTGACGTGCAGGTCGGCGAGAGCGACGAGTACGTCGTCGAGGTGACAAACACCGGCGGGGAGCGCGCCGAAGAAGTCACTGTCACGGCGGAATCGACCGACCAAGACATCAGTTTCGGGTCCGGCGGCGGAGCCTCTGACCGAGCAGTTTCGTCGTGGGACGCCGGCGAAACAAAGGAACTCGTCTACCAGATAAACGTCGCCGAGGACGCCGTGACAGAGCCGTATCCAATCGACATCACCGTCGACTTCACCGACACCGACGGCAACGATGGGTCGGAGACACTGCGAACGGCAGTGCAACCAGAACCTCGCCAGCAGTTCGTCGTCAGAGAGACAACCCACGAGGTTCCGGTCGGTGACAACGGTATTCTGACTGTCGTGGCCGAAAACGCCGGGCCACAGGACATCGAGAATGCTTCCGTGACAATCGCGAGCAACGACCCGGCAATCACCTTCCCAGAGTCCGGCGGCGGCGCGACGACGACCACGACCTTCGTCGGGGACTGGGACGCAGGAGCCACCCAGAACATCGGGGTTCGCGTTGCAGTTGGGTCAGCGGCCGTCCAGCGAAACTACACGCTGGAGATGACCGTCGACGGCCGCGACGAGGACGACTCGGAACTCACCGAGCGCACGCGGCAGTTCGGATTCACACCAGACCCGAAACAGCGCTACGCCGTCACGAATGTCTCGCACGACCTCGTTGTCGGCGACGACAGCCCCGTTACCGTGACGCTCCGCAACCGCGGGCCACAGAACGTCACCGGCGCGACGGTAACACTAACGTCCAGCACTTCCGCGCTTACCTTCGCAGATGGTACGACGACCACCGAGATTTTCGTCGGGGACTGGGCCGCAGGTGAGACTCGGGACATCTCGACACGAGTCAGTGCGTCGGGCGACGCGGTCACCAGCGAGTACGCCATCGAGGCAGCCATCACCGCTCGTGACGAGAACAACAGCGCGCTCGCAACCCGAACCGAGACGTTCGGCGTGTCCCCACTCCCGCGACAGCGCTACGCCATCGAATCCACGAGCCACGATATCGCGGTCAACAACAACGGCGTGCTCGAACTCGTGGTCCGCAACGAGGGGCCGCTGAATCTTACAGACGCCTCCGTACAGGTGACCGCCGCAGACGGTGCAATCGTCTTCGGCGCTGGCGGTGCGGGCGAAGCCGTCGAGTTCCAGGATACTGCCTTCGAGACACAGAATGCGGGCCAACCGAACTCCGAGGCATTCGTTGGCGACTGGGCCGCAGGCGAGACAAAAACGGTTCGCTATCAGGTCGGCACGACGGAGAGCGCCCTCCCGCGGGAATACACACTAACGGCGACGGTCAACGGCCGCGATTCGGACGACGAGGCGGTGACAGCGCAGTCCCGAGAGTTCGGCTTCGAGCCAGGAGTCGAGCAGACCTTCGCAATCGAGGGGAACAGTAGCACGCTCCGGGTCGGCGAGGACGGCACGCTCACCGGCACCGTCACGAACACTGGCACAGAGACCGTCAACGGAACGGCAATTCGGCTTGCGACTGATTCCGAGACAGTCCTCCCACGGGAGACACAGTACGCGGTCGGGACGCTGGAGCCAGGTGAGACTGCTGCCTTCGAGTTCCGGATTGGTATCAGCGCAGAGGCGACGGCCGGGCCGCGAATCTTCGAGTTCGAGACCCGCTACCGCAACAGCGACGGCGACGAGCGCGTCGATAGCTCACAGGACATCGCTGTCGAGGTGTTGCCCGAACGTGACGCCTTCTCGGTCGGGCCAGTCGAGCAGACGCTCACCCCCGGCGGGAGCAAGCAGGTCAAGATCGACCTGACGAACAACCTCGATTACACCGTCGAGAATGTCCGCGCGAAGATATTCCCAGAGACACCACTCGAAAGCGGTAACGACGAGTCTTTCGTTGCCAGCCTCGACCCCGGCGAAACGGAAACGTTCGTCTTCGAGGTGAGTGTCGGCAACAACGCCGTCCCGAAGGCCTATCCCATCGCGCTCGACGTTCGCTACGACGACGACAGCGGCGAACCACAACTCGCGGGCACCTACGATGTCCCGGTCGACGTGAAGGAAGGTGACGACGGCGGCGTTGGCCTCTGGGTGTGGCTGCTCGCGCCCGCACTACTCCTCGTCGGCGGCGTGGGCTACTACTTCCGAGAGACCGTCAGCACAGCGGGCACACAGCTCACGGCAAAACTACGAGGATAGCCGATGTCCAACGGAGGGGTCGACTATCAGCCGGTGCTCGATGTCATCAATAGCTGGGTGACCGGCCGCCCGAAGACGATTATCGTCGTGTTCTTCGTCGTGACGGCACTGTTCGCGCTGGGGTTGCCCTACATCGAGATCGACCCCGGTGAGGGCGGATTCACCGAGGGCACCGACGAGCAGGAGGCACTGGACGCTGTCAACGAGGAATTCGACCGTCCGTTCGCAGAGAGCGAAGAAACAACGCAGCTGATCCAGCGCAACGAGAACGTCCTCTCGCGGGAGGGGGTGTTGCGAATGCTCAGACTGTTACAGCGCGTCGAGAACGACGCCTCCTTGCGCGTGCGAGAAGGCTCAGCACCGGCCCAGGGTGTCGCAACAGTCCTGGATACCGACGCCGAGACGCGCGAACAGCAGATTCGGGCCGTCGAGCAGGCGACTGACGCTGAGGTGCGCTCGGCCGCGCGGACGCTGCTCGAACGCAACCCGTCGGTGAAAGGCTCACTCAGCAACGACCTCAACGAGGAGACACCCTCGGCGTCGGCCTCGATTGCCATCGTGGAACACGAGATTCCGACCGGCGATAGCGCCGAACTCGAGCGCATCCAGACAGAGATGCAAGATACCGCGGACACTGTCGGCGGCGACGTCGTCGTCTTCGGGTCGGCAATTTTCGACAGCGAGTTCGAGCAGGCGCTCATCGATTCGCTGTCGCTGATGGTCCCGGCGGTGATTGTCCTCATTCTGTTCTTTCTGCTCTTTGCCTACCGTGACCCGATTGACCTCGTGCTCGGGCTGGTCTCGCTGTTTCTTGCTGTCATCTGGACCTTTGGCTTCGTCGGCCACGCCCGCATCCCGTTCAACCAGATGATGGTCGCCGTCCCGCCGCTGTTGCTCGCAGTGGGTATCGACTTCGGTATCCACGCGGTCAACCGCTACCGCGAGGAACGCGTCACGGGCAAGGACCCCTACGAGTCGATGATCATCGCGAACGAACAGCTCATCGTTGCCTTCTTTATCGTCACCGGAACGACCGCAATCGGCTTCGGCGCGAACATGACCAGCGACCTGCCCGCGATCTTCGATTTCGGCTTCGTTGCCTCGCTGGGTATCATCTTCACCTTCCTCATCTTTGGTATCTTCCTGCCGGCGGCCAAACTCTATCTCGACGAACTCCGTGAAGGGACGCGGATTCCGGAGTTTGGGACCCAGCCACTCGGCGACGAAGACTCTCCGCTCGGGCGACTGCTCCCGGTCAGCGCTCACGTCGCGAAACGAGCGCCGGTCGTGATGCTCGTCGCTATTCTCCTGCTGACCGCCGGCGCGGGCTACGTCGGCACCGGCGTCGACACCGAGTTCGACGACGAGGAGTTTCTCCCATACGAAGACGTTCCCGCCTACATCGACGTAATTCCGGAGCCGCTGGGGCCGGGCGACTACCAGGTTCGAGGGCTGGTCACCTTCCTCGGCGACAACTTCGAGAGCGGCGAGAGCAACGAGGTGACCGTCTACGTCGAGGGACCGATCTATCAAAATCACGTCCTGGAGTCTGTCTATCGCGCCGGCCAGGAGCCGCCGCCAGCGATTGTTACCGACGGCCGACGGGCCGAGTCCGAGAGCATCCTCGACGTGATAAACGAGTACGCCGAGGAAAACGACGAGTTCGCCGCACTGGTTGCACGCAACGACCTCACCGGCAACGGCGTCCCGGACCAGAACGTCAGGCGAATCTACCAGGAACTGCTCGCGTCGCCGTACGAGGAGGAGGCCCTGACGTACATCACCGAGGACCTGCAATCAATGCGGGTTATCTACTCCGTCGACGCCGAAGCCTCACAGCAGGCGATTACGACCGACGCACGGTCGGTTGCCGACCGACACTGGCTCGACGCCACCGCAACTGGCGATACGATCATCTTCGAGACAGTCACGGAGTTGTTGCTCGCTTCAGCCATCGTCAGCCTCAGCGTTGCGCTCGGACTCACAGTTGTCTTCCTGATTCTTATCTACTGGCTGCTCGAGGGGCGACCGTCGCTCGGTCTCGCCAACACTGTGCCAATCATCTCGACGGTGGCCGTGCTGGCGGCGACGATGGCGGTGCTCGACATCCCGTTCAACGCCCTGACAGCGACGATTCTCTCGATCACGATTGGGATTGGGATCGACTACTCGGTGCACATCACCCACCGCTTTATCGACGAGTACAACGCCGGGCGGGACGCCCACACGGCGCTGGTCCGCACACTCCGAGGGACTGGCGGCGGAATTACCGGGAGTATGATTACAACCGCGGGCGGGGTCGGGGCGCTCGTGTTGTCGGTGACGCCGATGCTCGCCCAGTTCGGGGTGCTCATGTCAGTGAGCGTTATCTACTCCTATCTCGGCTCGATTATCGTCTTGCCGCCGGCGCTTCTGGTCTGGGAACGCGTGTTCGGCTAGGCTTCCCGCTCAATCTCGCGGTGGGTCTCGACGAGAGCGTCGAAACCGTCGATCTCTTCGCGAAGCTGTGGCGCGAGGTCGTCGGCGCGCTCTTTCGCGCGGTGGTACTCCTCGCTGTCTGCGAGTTCGGCGTGAGTAAGTTCGCCTTCGAGGACGTCAATTTTCGAGACGAGCGAGAGAAAGCGGTCCAGTTGCTCCTCGCTGGCCTGTCCGTCGAGGTGTTGGTCGAGAGTGTCTCGCAACGTCTCGTCGAAAATCGGTTTGCAGAGGTAGTCGTCGAAGTCCATCTCCAGAATGTTGAGGTCAGGGTCGACCGCAGTCGCCATAATAACCGGCACGTCGTAGCCGCGCTCGCGGATTCGTTCGAGCACCTCGTCGCCGTGCATATCTGGCATCCGGCGGTCGAGCAAGACAGCGTCGACGTCGTCGTCCATCGCCGAAAGCGCCGCCTCACCACCGGTAGCGACTCGTGTCCGGTATGTCGTCTGGAGGCGGAGTGCGTACGTCTCCGCGACATCCTCCTCGTCGTCGACAATCAACACGAGTGGTGCAGCGTCGGCAGTCGGGCTCACACGGCATAGTTGAGGGTAGACTGCAGAAAGCGTTACGTCTGTTAGCCCGGTTGGCGACCGATGCTCCGGAAGGCGTCGTCCAGCGTCTCGAACTCGTCGAGGACGTCGTCGAGTTCTTCCTGAAGCTCCTCGGCCCGCTCGGTGAGTCGGTCGAGTTCCTCGCTCTGCTCGCGTTCCTGTGGCGGGAGCTCGGACTCGAGCAGCGCAAGTTTGGAGGAGACCTCGTAATACTCCGAGAGCTGGTCGCCGTAGCGCTGGACCTGCAGCTGCTGGTTGATTGCGGCGACGAGGTCGTCCTTTTCGACGGGTTTGCAGAGATAGTCGTCGAACGGCATCTCGACGATATCCAGCCCCGGGTCGACTGCCGTCAGCATAATCACCCGGCAGTCGTAGCCTTTCTCGCGAATCTCGGCGAGGACATCGTCGCCGGAGATATCTGGCATCCGGCGGTCGAGCAGGACGATATCGACATCGATGTCGATCGTTTCGAGGGCGTCCTCGCCGCCGTAGGCGACACGAGTGTCGTAATCGTTGCGAAGCCGTAGGGCATACACGTCCGCAACCTCCTCTTCGTCGTCGACGACGAGCACGGTTGCGTTCTCGCTACCCTGTGACACATGTGACTCTCGGTACCCCCGGGCTAATAAGTCTGTGTTATCCGCGGTCAGATTCGGGCAAGGTTAATCAGTTCCCAGCATTACTATCCGATATGCTCGGCTGCGGACCGGGGGAACGTAATGAGTGAGGACGACGACTGGTTCGAGCAAGCGCTCTCCGAAGAGGACCCCGACACAGACAGCGAAGAGAACGACGAGAGAGCAGAAGCTGAAGCCACCGGGAGCAGTGAGAACCCCTGGGGAGAGCCCGAACCCGACGAACAGGACGAGGGACCCTGGGGTGAAGACGAGACAGACGACGGCAGTCCGTGGGACGAAGACGAGACAGATGAAGGCGGCCCATGGAACGAGTCTGCCGACGCGGACACCAGCACAGGAGGCGAGGCGTTCGACAGCGACAGCAGTTTTGGCGATGGCGAGGGCGGGGCCGACACTGAGAGCCCATTCGATGACGCTGATGGCCCCTTCGGCGGCAGTGATGACTCATTCGACGGCGACGGGGGCGACGACCCCTTCGGCGGCGGGGACAGCGAAGGGCTGTTCGACGACGAGGGATTCGGCGGCCTCGGCGGCGGCGACGCGGAGTTCGAGGAGGAGGATTTCGACTCCGAAATCCCACGAATCGACCTCGGAATCGAAGGACTCGACAACATGATTCAGGGAGGCATTCCCGAACGGCACCTGATGGTGACTTTCGGGAGCGCCGGGACAGGGAAAACCACCTTCGGGCTGCAGTTTCTCCATCACGGGCTGTTGAACGGCGAAAACGCCGTGTTCATCACGCTCGAACAGACACGCGAAGCGATCATCGCAACAGCCAACGAGTTCGGCTGGGATTTCGCCACGTTCGAGGAAGAGGGTCAACTCGCGGTCGTCGACTTGGACCCCGTCGAGATGGCGAACAGCCTCGACAACATTCAGGCCGAACTCCCGCAGTTGATCCAGGACTTCGGGGCTGACCGACTCGTACTCGACTCCGTCTCCTTGCTGGAGATGATGTACGACAATCAGGCCAAACGGCGAACTGAGGTCTTCGACTTCACCCGGTCGCTGAAGAAGGCAGGCGTGACGACGTTTCTGACGAGCGAGGCCAGCGAAACCAATCCCTACGCCTCGCGTCACGGCATCATCGAGTACCTGACAGACGCCGTCTTCGTCCTGCAGTACGTCCGCGGAGAGACCCAGGAGACACGGCTGGCTGTCGAGATTCAGAAGATCCGAAATGCCAACCACTCTCGTGAGAAAAAGCCCTACGAGATGACCGAAGGTGGGCTGTCAGTCTACCAGCAAGCCAACATCTTCTAACCGCTCGAACTGCTATCGACGGTATGCGCGTTCTCTCCTACGTCTACGACGCCGCTGACCCGGCCGACCACGTTGCGCAGGTGCTCGACGAATTGGCCAGCCGCGAGGAAGAGGTCGAGTACGTCGACATCGACGCGGCGGAGACGCGGGCCGACGGCCGCCGGACGGCGATGCTCACGGTGAAAAACGGCGTTGGGATTGGAACACCGCCAGACGAATTGTACGGCGACGACGGCCAGCCTGACCTGACGGTCGGCGCGTTGATAACGGAAGAAGAAACCGGGCGGCGCTCGCTGCACGTCGGTCCGGCGGCGCTCGAAGCACTCGAATAAGTTAGGCGACGTCGTCGGGAACTTCGTCGTCCTCGACAGAGCGTTTCATCGACTCACGGCGAGACTTGGCGTCGCGGCCGGTTGCTGATTCGAGGAAATCGTTTTTGACCGCAACGGCGTCCTCGGCGGCTTCAACGTGGCCCTCGGCGATAACCTTCTCTGCCGGGCGCTCCTCGATATCGAGAGCGAGTTTGTCCTTTTTCGAGCCGTACTCGACTGTGCCGACAGTAACCTTCGAGAAGACAGGATTGTCTGGGTCCTCGACAACGTACAGTTCAGTGTCGTTGTACGCTTCGGTGCCGCTGATTGGGCCGAAATACTCCTCGACTGTTGCCTCCATATCCTCGATGCGGTCTTCGAGGTATTCGCCCCGTCGCATCTTGTACTCGCGCATAGTCAGTCTGTCGTGTGGACCGGTCTTACCTCTTTCGTGCTCGGACTGGCGCGTCACTCGGTGACGTGTTCGAGCGAGCCACGGTGACACTCCGGACAGAAGTCGCCCCGTCGAAGTGAAGACTCGGCAACTGGCGTGGTGAACTCACACTCCGGGCAGTGAAACTCGCCGTCGGGGACGGTCACGGCACTGCCGGGTTGCTCGACCTCCTGCTCGTCCGGCGTCGGGTCGACCTCCGTCTCGGGCTTCCACTGGTCGTCGCCATCGTCGGGTTCGTCGGGCCACTCGCCGGGTTTTCGCTCGGGTTCGTCCGCGTCGTCCTCCTCGTCGAGGATGACACCGTCGTCAGTTTCGGGGTCAGTTTCTTCGGCCGGCTCCGCCGTCTCGACGACCCCCGTGGCTCCAGTCTCCGGTTCGGCCTCTGCAATCGACGGCTCTGGCTCCGCGGTACTCTCCGCTGGCTCGTCATCAGTCAGCACTTCGGCGTCTTCGGCGTCCACGTCGGGTTCGGGGGGCTCGGGTTCGGGCTCAGGCGTCGGGTCACTCTCCGTCTCGTCGGTCTCGTCCTGTCCGTCGAGGTCCTCGGCGACGATGTCGGCGGCGGTTTCCAGCGTCGTCACTTCCTTGTTTTCAGAAACGACCCGGGTCTCCCCACACCGTTTGCAGGTCTGTCGCTCCTGAATCGTCGTGACGACCTCACTCCCGTCCTCCTCACGTTCGCGTTCGATCTCGGAGTCGCCGTAGGCATGCCCGAAGACAGAACACTTGAAACTCATTAGCATGAATATCTCACCCTGCGAACCATAAGCGTACTGCTTGGACGAGCCGTCAACGCGGCGCGAAAATATATAAGAGCCAGCCTCACGTATCCACAACCAATGCGAGCGAAGGAGGAATACCGTGACCGCGACGAGACAGAGGTTGCGGTTCTTGATGCCCTGGCCGGGAGAGCCGACACTGGCACCACGGTATTCGACCTCCGGGCGCTAGTTGAAGAAGATATCGACACGCTCGAGGAGGCGCTGGCGGAATTGAACGACGACGGACTAATCGAGGTGACGGAGGAAGGCGGGCGGACGATGATTTTCGCGAAAGACCACGCCATCGGCAACGGCACGCCTCCCGACGACGGCGAGACTGATTTCTTCGAGGAGATTCGCCGCCGATTCCCCTTCTAGCCAAGGGTTAAGACGCCGAAACCCCATGGTTGGGTATGCGCGTCGTTTCGCTTTTGCCCTCGGCGACAGAGATGCTCTATGCGCTGGACATCGAGCCTGTCGGCGTCTCTCACGAGTGTGATTATCCGCCCGAAGCCGCCGAGTTACCGGCAGTCAACAGTTCCCGCATCGACGCCAGCGCCGACAGCGAGGACATCGACGAGCAGGTGCAGTCAGCGCTCGACGATGGCGGTGTCTACGAGATCAACCGCGACACGCTTGCTGACCTCGACCCAGACGTGATTGTCTCGCAGGGGATCTGCGATGTCTGTGCGGTCGAAGACACAGAAATCCGAGCGGCAGTTGCTGACCTCGGTCTCGACGCTGACGTGGTGACGAGTGACCCCCACAGTCTCGACGATATGCTCGGCGATATCGAACGCCTCGGGGAGCGACTCGGCCAGACAGAGCAGGCAACGGCGGTCCGTGCAGCCCTCGAACAGCGCGTCGAGACGATTACCCAACAGACCCCTGAGAACGGCCCCCGAGTCACAATACTGGACTGGCTCGACCCGGTGATGGTCGGCGGTCACTGGCTCCCGGAGATGGTCGACCGCGTCGGCGGGTCGTACGGACTCGCGGAGCCGGGTGCGCGCTCGCGGCCCCGCGAGTGGGCGTCAATCCGCGAGTACGACCCCGAAGTGCTGATTCTCGCGCCCTGTGGCTTCGGGCTGGACCAGACCCGCGACGACATCTCGGTGATGACCGAGCGCGAGGGCTGGGCAGAGCTGTCGGCGGTGCAAAACGACCGCGTCTACGCTATCGACGGCCACCACTACATGAACCGACCCGGGCCGCGGCTGGTCGACTCACTGGCAGCGCTCGCGAGTGTCATTCATCCGGGCACCGTTGACGCGCCAGCAAACGCGGTGACACGGCTACCAACAGCAGAACTATCGGCCGGGGACTGAGTCAGGCGATATCCGAGCGAACGCGAAAGCGCTGGTAGTTGCCGTGAGAGAGTTCCAGCGAACCGATCCACCAGTTCCACCGCTCGACGAGGCCGTACTCCGCCGGCGCGTCGGCCAAGTTCGAGACGATGGTCTCGACGGTGAGTTCGTAGTCGAGTTCCGCCTCGATTCGTCCGGAGTCTGCCAGGTCCCGCGCCTGCCGAGAGACCGCGCGACGGCCCTCCTCGCTGCTGCAGAACTCGCTGTCGAGGCGTTCCACGAGTTGTTCCCGGTCCACATCTCTACATGGACCTGCCCCTTTGTTAATTTATCTGCGGCCAAAAGAACGCGAGAGTGTAAGCTGCGTTAGGCTTCTTTGACGATGACGGCACCGTGCATGCCCAGACTCTGGTGGGGGGTGCAGTAGTACAGCTGGTTGCCGGCGCTGTCGAAGGTCTGACTGAAGGTGACATCGCTACCCTCCTGTGCACTTCCGCTGTTGAAACTCGCCGCGCTGCTATCGGCCGAAACGACGTTGTGTGCGCCGCCGTTACCGGTCCACTCCCAGACGACCTCGGTTCCAGAGTCAACCACGACCGCCGCTGGGCTGAAGGCCAACCCCTGGCTGCCGGCGCCGACCTCGATCGTTACCGAACTCGACCCTGTCTCGTCGACGGCACTACCACTGTAGCCGTTTGCTTCGTTGTCGCTGAGATACGTGTCAACAGGGCCTGGAACGCTGGCACCGCCGCTGCCACCGCTGCCACCGTCACCGTTGTCGCCGCCACTGGAACAGCCTGCAAGTGCAACTGTCGCTGCCGTTGTGCCTGTTGCCGCAAGGAACGTACGTCGGGTAGTCTCTTTCGTCATAACATCAGAAAGTTGGTCTCTGCATGTAAGAGTGTCCCGGTCTGTCCCAGAGTATGGGAACGGAGGGTAGCAGCCGTCATTAGCCGAAGCTCGGGCGCTGTACGTGAGTGGCTGAGGGGAGTAAGCCCCCTTCTGTTTGCCGGCATTCGGCTACGCACCCGAACCAGTTTACGGGCTACCTTGTGGGTTCGGGCTTGCACCGGTGAGGGTTCGCCGTTCCAGCCGTTCTCTCTCGTGGGAGACTCGGAGAGTCTCACGTGGCAACGCCACGCTGCTCACGGCCCGACAAGCGGGCCGTTCGCTGTTTCGAGACTCGGAGAGTCTCGCGCGGTTCGCGGACAGAGTCCGCTCACCAAATCGGGACCCGTAGGGTCCCGCTTGCTCACGGACCGACAAGCGGTCCGTTCACACAGTGAGAGACCAGTTGGTCTCTCGCGGCTCACGGGCTTGCGCCCGTTCGCCGTTTCGAGACTCGGAGAGTCTCGCAGCCCTCGGCGGGTTAACTCCCCGTTGCTTCGTCGGCGGATGCCTTTTGCGCGGGGTTCGCACGCCTCATTGGTCGGAGAGAGTGGTCCTCGAAATCCCGGATGGGATTTCGGGATGTCACAGTCGCAAAGCGACGGTGAGCATCTCGTTTCTGTTCCAGAGCCGGCGGTCTCCCGCCCCGGACTTGCGCCCGGTCACCTGCCCGACTGGTGGGGGGACTTTCCTCATGTCCCTTGGCGAGTGCTGCTGGGACACGGAAGCCGGGCTCCCTCTGCCAACCGAAGCTACGATACCGGAGACAGTAAGACGTTCGGTCAGCAACGACGAGTGTCTCGGGGTTATCAGCGGTAATAACGATGCGGGAACCTAATAATAGCGACAGCCTACTCGGTGGATAGGACCGTGACAGTCCAGTTGAGTCTGCTACTTTCGTGGCCGGTGATTGGAGCACTGGTGGCAGGAGGCGGCTCGACCGCTCTCGTCGGCTACCTGTTCCAGCACCGAACGCGACCGGGCGCGAAGTGGTTCATGCTCACACTCACCGGGCAGGCTATCTTTTGTCTGAGCTATGCCGTCGGGTTGACCGTCTTCGACCCCCTCGTGCGCGAGTGGCTCGAAATCATCGCTGTTGTCGGGCTACACTGGCTCGGCGTCCCGTTTCTTGCCTTTGCGCTCGAATATACCGGCCGCTCGAAACTCGTTCGTTCGTGGGGCTTTCGCTTGCTGTTTGTAGTCCCCCTCACGGCAACAGTGCTGTTGCCGATTCCAGCGACCCGAGAGCTGTACTGGACGGAGTTCGCAATTGATTCAGTCTACGGCGTGGCGACTGTCTCGTATTCGTTTGGCCCGCTGTTTTACGTGACACTCCTCGGCGGGACAACTATCGCCGGAGTGGCGGCGCTGTTGTTGTTCGATACGGTCTGGAGCTATGGACCGCTGTACCGTGGGGAGGCACTCGCCGTTGGGTTGAGTTTCGGCCCGCCGACAGTCGGACTCTTTGCCTGGCTGCTGGGTGCTGGCGCTGCTGGCCAACTGAACGTGCTCGTGTACACACTCATTCCCCACGTCATGCTCGACGGCTACGCCTTCGTCGGAAAGGGATTGTTCGAGTTCCAGCCCGCGACAAGTCGCGCAGCCGAGCGGTCGGCCTTCGAGGACCTCCAGAGCCCCGTGTTCGTCCTCGACAAGAGCGGGCGAATCATCGAGACGAACTCGGCGGCAGCGGAGCTATTCAGCTTCGACCCTGACGCAGTCGTCACCGAACCAGTCTCAGCGGTCATCGGAACCGAAGTGGACCTAGAGACGACGACAGAACGCCAGAGCCTCCAGTCCGACGGTCGCCGCCGAGAGTTTCGCGTCGAAAGCGCGCCGCTGTCGGATTCTGGGGGCAACCACGTCGGCTACACGCTGCTGTTCAGCGAAATTACCGAAGACGTCCAGCGCAAGGAACGACTCTCCGTGCTCAACCGCATCCTCCGGCACAACCTCCGAAACGAACTGACAATCGTCCAGGGCCACCTTGGCATCGCCGAAGAACGGGTCGACGACGAACAGGCCGAACACGGACTCACCGTCGCGACCGACGCTGTCGATAACCTGCTGAAGACGAGCGAGACTGCCCGGACTGTCGAGCGAGCACTGGGCGAGACGGAGACAGACCGAAAACTCGTTGCGCTCGAACAGTTGTTCGAGACCGTGACCGAAGTCGAGGCAGAGCATCCGAACGCAGAGATTAGTGTTGACGCCCCGTCGCTGGCGCTGTTGACGAATCCGTCTGTCTTCCGGTCAGTGCTCAGACAGCTGGTCGAAAATGCGATCGAGCACAACGACAGCGACGTGCCGACAGTGAACGTAACTGCCGGCCAGACAGAGACGAGATTCGAGGTCACTGTCACGGACAACGGCCCGGGGATTCCGGAGCACGAACAGATGGTCATCGAACGCGGCGAGGAAACAGCGCTCGAACACGGCAGCGGACTCGGACTCTGGCTCGTGAAGTGGGGCGTGACCCGGCTTGGCGGTGACGTGACCTTCGAGACCAATTCCGAGGGAAGCACGGCAACACTGTCATTCCCGTCAACAATCGTCACTGACGCGGAAACAACTACGACAGAAACGCCACCGGTCGTCGCCGACGGCGAGGGCGACTAACTTAGCAGAGTTCGCCCAGTGCGTAGACCGTATTCTGGCCGGTGATTTTACAGGTAACGATATCGCCAACGTCGGCGTGGTCCTCGGCGCCGGGTACCGCAACCTGTCGGTAGGCGCTGTCGTAGCCAACGAGACTGTCTTCGGTGCCGTCCTCGACGAACAGGACATCTCGTTCGGTGCCGACCATCGACTCGTACGCTTCACTGACGACGTCCATCTTCACGTCGGTCATCTCCGAGGAGCGGTCCTTCTTGAGTTGGCCGCCGAGGCCGTCCATGTCGGCGGCGTCGGTCCCCGGCCGCTTCGAGAACCGCGTGACGTTGATCTTCTCGGGGCGCGTCTCTCGGAGCAAGGCCAGTGACTGCTCGTGGTCGTGGTCGGTCTCAGTCGGGAAGCCGACGATGAAATCCGTCGAGAGCGTCCACTCGTCGAGCTGGTCGTCGAAGGTGTCGACAACCTCGACGTACTCGGAGACGGAGTGCTGGCGGCGCATATCTCGGAGGATGTCGTCGCTGCCAGACTGGACCGGCGCGTGCAGGAAGTTGTAGAGCTTGTCTTGTTCGGCGAAGACCTCGGCCAACTGCTCGCGAACGCCGTGGATTCCTTTGGGGTTGGCCATCCCGACTCGCACTCTGAATTCGCCGTCGATTTCGGTACAGATTCGCTCGAGTAGTTCAGGAAGGAGACTCTCGCCCTGATTGCGGTCCCAACCGTAGACACCAGTGTCCTGGCCAGTGATCCGAATCTCCTTCGCGCCCGCGTGGACGAGCGCACGGGCTTTTCGGACGTTTTCTTCGACAGAGGGCGAGTCGATGCGGCCCGTCGCCTGCTTGGTGATGCAGTACGAGCAGTCGCTCATGCAGCCCCGCGCGATGGGGAGAATGCCAACGACGCCGTCGACAACTGGCTCGGTGTCGGGCGTCGTCGTCGGGCACTCGCCGTTACGGACGTGTTCGGGGACCTCGTCCCAGTGCAACACCTCGGCGTCAATGTCGGCGTCGTCGAACTGCTCGCCCTGGGCGAGG
The DNA here is from genome assembly GCF_051414135.1 of Halovenus halobia. NCBI lineage: Archaea > Methanobacteriati > Methanobacteriota > Halobacteria > Halobacteriales > Haloarculaceae > Halovenus > Halovenus halobia. The sequence goes on along the minus strand of NZ_JBLKOA010000010.1, from coordinate 22,890 downwards.
GCCATACAGCCAGTGACGACGAGGTCGCCGGGCGTCTGGTCGTCGAGTTCCTCGGCCCGCCGGAGCATGTTGTGCTCCGTTTTTTCGAGCACCGTACAGGTGTTGAGAATCGCAACATCTGCCTCTTCTGCTCGCTCTGCGGGGTGGTGGCCGCCGTCGCGCAGTGCGCGCTCGATCTGGCGGCTCTCACCCCGGTTGGAGGTACACCCGTAGGTCTCGATATGATAGCGGGCCATCTTACCAGTGTTCGGGGGCGCGGAGACTAAAACACGGCGTTTCGGCTTGGCGTCAGGGCTGGATTCGCGACAACCGCATCGCGTTACCAGTCACGCCAACGGTCATCCCGGCGTCACCCAACAAGACAGCAACCCAGATAGGCACCAGTCCGAATGGAACCAACACCACGAGCGTCGCCTTGACCCCCAGACTCGCCCAGATATTCTGGCGGATAACACCGTTGGCGCGGCCAGCAAGGTCACGGAGATACGGCAGTTTCGAGATGTCGTCGCCCATCAGCGCGATATCTGCGGTTTCGATAGCGGTGTCGGTCCCGGCCGCACCCATCGCGATGCCGACGGTTGCGGTGGCCAGCGCCGGTGCGTCGTTGATGCCGTCGCCGACCATCGCCACCTCGCCGTACTCGGCTTCGAGTTCTTCGAGAGCGTCGGCTTTCTGTTCGGGCAGGAGTTCGGCGCGGTACTCGTCGACGCCGACCTCCTCGGCAATTGCGCGGGCAGTGCGCTCGTTGTCGCCGGTCAACATGACCACGTGCTCGACGCCGAGGGTGTGAAGGCGCTCGACCATCGACGCCGCACCGGGCCGAATCTCGTCGGCAACAGCGATGACACCCAGCAGTTGTTCGTCGGTGCCGATGAGGGCAACTGTCTTCCCCGCCGCCTGCAGGTCAGGAATCGTCTCGGCGAGCAGGTCCACGCAGTTGTCGCGTGGGCAGTCCTCGATTTCCGACGGTGCAACCGCGACGCCGCCGTCGGTTGCCGCGTGGACGTGCGAAAGGTCAAATCCAAGCTCCTCGAACAGCGCGGGTTTGCCGGCGTAGTGCGTCTGCCCGTCGACGTCAGCACGAACGCCCTTGCCGAGGATGGCCTCGAAGTTGCTGACAGACGGTCGTTCGACATCGCGTTCGTCCGCGCGGTCGTTGATTGCCGTCGCAAATGGGTGTTCACTGCGGCCCTCGATGGCGCTGGCATAGGCCAGCAGTTCGTCCTCGTCGGTTCCCTCAACTCCGATTACGTCGGTCACTGTCAGCTCACCCCGCGTCAGCGTACCAGTCTTGTCGAGAGCGACTGCGTTCACTGCACCCATCGCTTCGAGGTGGTCTCCGCCCTTGATCAGGACGCCGTTTTTCGCCGCACTGGTCAGCCCCGAGACGACCGAGACTGGCGTCGAAATGACAAAAGCACAGGGACAGGCCAGTACGAGCAGCGTCAAGCCGTAAACGAACCACTGGCTCCAAGACGCCCCGAGAACGAGTGGCGGGCCGACCATCGCCACCACTGCGAGCGCGACGACAACTGGCGTGTAGTAGCCTGCGAAGCGGTCGACGAACTGCTCGCGCTCGGTCTTGTTCGTCTGGGCGTCTTCGACGAGGTCGATGATCTTCGCGAGCGTGTGTTCACCAGCGGGTGCAGTCGTCTCGACTTCGAGATAGCCCGTCTCGGTGACCGTCCCGGCATACACCTCCTCGCCGCTGCTTTTCTCGACTGGGACGCTCTCGCCGGTGACCGGCGACTGGTCGACAGCGCTCTGACCCTCTTGGACGATACCATCGACGGGAATCTTCTCGCCGGGTTGGACAGACACTCGCTCGCCGACGGCCACATCCTCAGCGGGCACCAGCATCTCCTCGCCGTCGCGGGTGACGCGGGCCTGGTCGGGCGACAGATCCATCAGTTCGCGCAGGGAGTTGCGCGCGCGGTCCATCGAATACGCCTCGAGTAGTTCGGCGACGTTGAACAGCACCGCGAGTGTCGCGGCCTCGAAATACAGCCCTTCGCCAAAGCCGAGACTCGCCGCGACAGCCCCGACGATTGCAGCGCTCATCAGGAAATCAATATCGAGCGAGCGCTCGCGAACGGAGACAGCGCCGTTGCGGAGGATTATTTCGCCGCCGACGACTGTGCCCCCGATAAAGGCGAGATCAGAGAGTGTGTGCTCTGTCCCGAGGACAGTCAACAGTGGTCTGTCGACACCCGCGAGGAGAACCGCCAGACCGCCAGCCAGCAGCACCGCGCTGACGGCTGTCTTGACCGCCCGAGGGCTCGTCCAGATAGATTGCTCGCCGAGTTCGTCGCCGCCGGTACCGGTCACTTCGTAGCCGGCGGCTTCGATTGCCGCAGCCAGTTGGTCCGAGTCGGTCAGGGAAGGGTCGTAGGATACCGTGACACGGCCCGTCGCCGCAGCAGGGTCGACGGACGTGACGCCGTCGATGTCACTGAGTGCCCCGTCGACGGTGGCTGCACAGGACGAACAGTCCATCTCCGGCACGGTAAACCGGACTTGGACGGTGTTTTCGGTCATTATCCGAGGCTTGGAGACCGGTATTTATTAACTTGGCTGTTATATGTGCCGGTTTTAATAGAAGAAATTGGTAACAAGCCAAGCTGAGTTAATAACAGTTAGTCGTCGCCGTCCCACTCCATCCGACACGCATCGTTACAGAAATGGGCGGCTTCGACACCGCCGTCTTCGATCCAGGTGATGACTCGGTGGTCGGTGCTGTCGAGAATTTTCTCGCCGCAGGTCTGGCAGGATGGGGCGTCGTCCGCCGAGATGTCTTCGTTGAGATCAGAGGTGGGATCGACCATGTTGACTCAAGCGATGGGTTGGCCCTACTTAATCCCATATATTGTCGCCCGAGATTCGAACACAAACGCTTATTCGCCATTCGGCCAACCATTTGGATATGCAGATTGCACTCCTAGGCGGCACAGGTGATATCGGCGAAGGACTTGCGTTGCGGATCGCACGCGACACCGACCACGAGGTTCGAATCGGCTCACGAAAGGCCGAGAAGGCCGAATCCGCGGCTGAGGAATACCGGACTGAACTCGACGAACGCGGCGCCGACGCAACGGTCACCGGTCACGAGAATCCGGCAGCAGCCGCGCCAGCCGACATCGCGATCGCCGCCGTCCCGGCGTACTACCTCTCCGATACTGTCGAGGCTGTCGCCGACGAACTCGACGACTCGGTTCTTGTCTCTCCAGCCGTCGGGATGCAGCGAGACGAGGACGGCCTGCACTACAACCCGCCGGGACTGGGCAGTGTAACAGCACTTGCGGTGAAGGCAGCACCCGACGACGTGCCGGTCGTCGGAGCCTTCCACAACCTCGCGGCAGCTAAACTCGCAGACCTCGATGCTGACCTCGACTGGGACGTGCCGGTCGTTGCCGACGATGACGAGGCCAAAGCGACCGTCGTCGAACTCACCGCCGAACTCGAGACGCTCCGGGCGCTCGACGCCGGGCCGCTGGCGAACGCGAGCGAGGTGGAGTCACTCACACCACTGCTGATCAACCTCGCGGCGAACAACGACGGAATGCACGACCTCGGCGTGAAGTTCTGGTAGTTACTCGAAGGCAGCGAAACTCGACTGGAGCGCGCGGTCGCTGCCGCCCGGCTCCAGTTCGTAGCCAACCAGCTCTCGAAGGTCAACAGCGTAGATTGTCCCCTCCTGTTCGAGGACGAGCAATCGTCCCTGGGCACCCTGCACCGTGCCCGCGGCGAGATGTTCGGCCATCGGCTGCACGTCAAGGTCCAGACCGTAGTCGAAGGTAAACGTTTCAACTGGGTCGTACGCCGCAAGCAGTGACTCCCACTGCTCTGCGTCGACAGCGCGATGGAGACCCTCTCGTTTGTGGTCGACGCGGACGCGGTCACCAATCTCTGTCGCAATCTCGGCCTCGATACGGCGGGCAATGCGCCCGTCCTCGACAGTTCGAAGATGTGCTGCCCGGTCGGCGCCCTGCTCGCAGAGTCGCGTTTCGAGTCGCCACGACCGAGTGACGCCGACTTTGAACGTTGCTGGCGCGAACGCAGCGAGGTAGATAGCGTGTTCCTCTCGGCAGTTCTCTAGCGGGCGGTCGCAGTCACCGGTACAGCGCGCACAGGCCCACCGCGTCGTGTGCCGGTCGCAGTACGGTGCCTGCTCGCGGTCACAGGCCGTGTGCACGCCTGTCTCGTAATCGAACGTGCCGGCACAGTGGCGGCGGCCAAGCTGGTAGGAGAGTTCAGTCCCCGCGGCAAGCGGTTCAGTGCGAACGGTCCCGCCGTCTGCGACTAACAGGGCAGGCTGCTCGTCATCGGCGGCCGCCGTCTCGTAGCCGACAATCTGCACACAGGACGTAGGACTGGCGTGCTGAAAGGCATACTCATTCGACCAGACTGCTCACACGACAGAGGAACACTCAGTACGTACGACTCACTCCGACAGCGTCCGTGAGACCTTCGTCCCGCACTCGGGACATTTGCCGTGGTTTACCTGTGTGTTGAACAAGCGGCCACAGGAGGCACACTCCCGTAGTCGCTCCTGTGTTTCTGACATATTATTGTACAAGATACTCCTAACACCATATAATATTTTCCACTCATGATTCCTTCGAGGGATTTATAACTCACGTAGGAATTGAATCGATGCAGGTATCACGGGGGTTCTTTTTCGATGGAGTCAAATCGGGACATATGGGCTACGATACCGCAAAGAAGACCGACGCAGAGTCAGTCATCCCCGGAGAGTTCGGTGGAATGTGGTTTCTCAAGGACGAACTCGACGCGAAGACACTCGGCCTGACGGTGCTCGAACTCGAACCCGGCGGGAAGGGGAAGGAACACGACGAGTCCACGACCGGCCAGGAAGAGGTGTACTACGTGGTGTCGGGAACGGTCACAGTTCACCTCGATGGAGAGCAGGTTTCGGTCGGTCCAGAGGAAGCGATCAGAGTCGACGCAGCCCAGCGTCGCCAGATCGAAAATGCGGGTGATCAGCGAGCAACGCTCGTCCTCGCTGGTGCGCCGCTGAACCGCGATTAGTCGGTCCGGGGCAACAGCATCGACGCGGCGACGAATGCGACGAGGGCGAAAGCCGTGAGGACAAGCAGAAGCACCACCACCGGTTCCGATGAACCGCTGGTATAGGTGACGGCGCGGACGCCACGGGTAAAGTACGTCAGCGGCGACAGCTCCAGCGGAAGCCACGCCGGAAGCAAGTCCTGTGGAACAAACGCCTCCGAGAGGAAGATGAGCGGCAGTGCGGTGCCGTTGCTCGCGGCGATGACGCCATCCTGTGAGTCGACGAGACTGCCGAGAATCGAGCCGATGGCACAGAACAGCGCAACGCCGACGACGACGAAGGGCACGACGAGCACAGTCGCCGACGAAACGACAAGCGTCGCGTCGGTTGCAAGGAACAACAGCCCGAGCAGGAGGATTGCGGCCACCCCAATGACAGCCGTGTTGACCAGCGTCTGTGCCAGCAGCCACTCCCACCGTCGTAGTGGTGTCGTCGCAAGTTTCTCGAACTGGCTGCCCGAGCGGTGTCGTGCCACCTCACTGCCGACCCGTGACAGCGGCGTAAAGAGCACGACGACAGCAAGATAGCCGGCAATGTACCAGCCCGGCGGCTCGGTGAACAGGCCACCGTCGGTCGGCTGTGTCTGGACGAGCGCCCCGAAGATTATCACGATAATCGCCGGGAAGAAGAATGTGAAAAAGACCGCTGTCCGTCGACGGAGAAAGCTGTGCCAGCCCGCTCGCGTCGTCGCCAGCAGTCTGCCAATCCGGCTCATCGGTCCTCCAGAATCTGTCCGCTTGCGGTCACAGTCTGTCCGGTCAGTTCGAGATACACGTCTTCGAGGTCAGGTTCAGTCCAGGTTAGCGAATCGTACGCGATACCAGCATCGTCGAGTGTCTCGGTGATTGCCCCGATTTCCTCGGGCCGGACGTTGCGGACAGTCAGGCGGTCCCCATCGTGGCTGGTTTCGTAGTCGAGAACTGCTTCGACGCTCTCGTCGAACTCGCCGTCGATGTACAGCAGACTCTCGCCACCGTGCTCTGTGATGAGCGCGTCGGGAGTATCGAGTGCAACGAGTTCACCAGCAGCGAGCAGTCCAACGCGGTCGGCAAGTTGCTGGGCTTCCTCCATGTAGTGTGTCGTGATGAGGATTGTCGTCCCCGATTCGGCGAGGTCGGTCAGCAACCGCCAGAGCTGTCGGCGACCAGCAGGGTCGATGCCTGTCGTCGGCTCGTCGAGCACGAGCAACTCGGGGTCGTTGACCAGCGTTGCGGCAACGCAGGTGCGGCGTTTCTGACCGCCTGAGAGATTCTCGTAGTAGGTATCAGCGTCATCGCTCATCCCGACGTCTGCGAGTAGCTCTTCGACCGGGCGTCCGTCGTCGTACAGCCCGCGGTAATACGAGATCAGTTCTCGGGCAGTCAGGCGGTCCGGCGGGTCGAACTCCTGGGGAAGCAGCCCGATTCGGTCTTTGTCGACCGACCGAGGGTTGGTGCCGAACAGTTCGACGGTGCCCTCTGCTTCGGTCGTGCCAGTCAGTGCGCGCACGAGTGTCGTCTTCCCTGCGCCGTTGGGCCCGACGAGTCCGAACACCTCGCCGCCCGCAACCGACAGCGAGACACCGTCGAGTGCTGTCGTCTCGCCGTATCTGCGGGTCAGCCCCTCGGCGACCACCACGTCCATAGAGGGGAGTTCGCGTGGGCACTAAAAGGCAGTTCGATGTCTCACCGCGTCTGTTCGCGAATTTCGCGAACAACCCCGTCGACGTCGAGTTCGTCTTCGGCCTTGTCGTAGACGACGGTGTCATCGACGCGGACCTGAAACACACCGTGGTCGCCCATCACGAGCGAGAGTTCGTCGAGTTGGGTTTCCAGGCCGTTCAAAATTGCTTGCTGGACATCAAGTGCGCGCTCGCGAAAGCCACACGGGACGCAGTACTCGATTTCAACTGTTGTCATACTGCGATGTTGGCAACGTCAAATAAAAAGCGTTGGCTTTGTTGAAATTCTTAAGCACTGATGGGACTGACGTGCAAGATACAGAGGGCAGAGGCAGCAGTACGTCAAAGTCCCCACTTCCACAAAGCAAACATACCAAACAACTATTTTCCAACAATACCAACATACGTCTATGTCGGGTGGTACTATCGATATCGACGAGTTCGAGGACGCTGACGCCGACCAATTTGAGGAACGGAACGACACCGAGCGAATTGTCTCGTTCCTCGATAGAAATGACGGCCGGGCGTGGAAGGCGGCAACGGTTGCCGAACGACTCGGGCTGGAGACGGACGCTGTCAGTGCAATCCTCTCACGATTGAAGGAACGTGACCTCGTCCGTCATAAGCGCCCCTACTGGGCAATCACAGACGATAAAGAGCGACTCCAGTCGGCGTACCGGCTCCATCGACAGCACGAAGCGGCAGACGACCAGTACGGTGAAGAGCGTCTTGAAAGCCTCCAAACCGAGGACACGGAAGCGGTACAGTGACTGCGTTCGAGGAGTTGGAACGCGGTGACATCGTCTGGGCGAGCGATCCGCTTTCGGAGAAAGGTCGCCCGATGCTCGTACTAGGGACTCCTCAATTCCCGACTCACGGCGTGCAGCTGATCACGGTCCTGATTTCCACGAAGACATACCACGAAACGACACTCACTCTCAGAGACGACGACTACGAAGGTGACCCACTGGGAGAACGAAGTTACGTTCTCCCGTGGTCGCTTGCGACGCTTAACACTGCTGCCGACGTTGACCACTACCTGACATCGCTCGTTAACGACCGCACCGAGGACGTGGTGAACCAAGTGATCGACTACATCTCTTGATACTCTTGAAATCGTAACTGAAGATAATTACGACCGCTCATTCCGTGACCGATATGCGCTCTGCATTCAGCACGACTCCAAAAACATATCACTGGTTGAGGATTTCAACAGAGCTAAAGCGTTCTCACAGCGCAAGCGTATCGATAACGATCGCAATCAGCAGGAGCCCGAGGTAGGCGTTCGAGGAGTGGAACGCACGGAATGCAGCCTGTTCGGTCTGCTCGCGGTGGAGTCGAACCGTTGCCCAGATGAACACCGCGCCGACTGCAACAGTGGTGACAGCGGCGAGCCAACTCAACTGCGTCACCCAGATGAGCAGCGCCGTCGTCGCCAGCGTCATCCCGACCCACAGCAGGATGTGCTTGCGTGTCGTCGTCTCACCGCGAACGACCGGCATCATCGGGAAGCCACCGCGGGCGTAGTCTTCCTTGTACGCCAGCGCGAGGTTGTAGAAGTGTGCTGGCGTCCAGACGAAGATGACACCGGCGAGCAGGACGCCGGCAACGCCAATCCGTCCGGTGACGGCCGCCCAGCCGATGAGTGCCGGCAGCGAGCCCGCAGCCCCACCGATAACGGTGTTCTGGACCGTATTCGGTTTCAGGATGAGCGTGTAGACGACGCTGTAGAACAGAATGGCGGTCAGTCCGAGGACGGCAGTCAGTGGATTCAACTGGAGGAAGGCGAGAATCGACAGCGCTGACAGCGCCAGCCCGAAGATGGTCGCGTTCCGCTTGGGAATCTGGTGCGTTGCCAGCGGGCGGTCGTTCGTCCGGGACATCTTCTTGTCTTTCTCCCATTCGAGAACGTGGTTGAAGGTGCCGCTGGCCCCAATTGCGAGAACACCGCCGCCGAGCGTGAACAGCACAGTCTCGACACCGAGGCTCGTGCCGGCAGCCAGTGCCATCGCCGCGGCAGCGACCAGACAGAGCAGCCACATCAGCCGGGGTTTCATCAGCCGGAAGTACGCGCCAGCGCGGGCACGGAGCCGTGCACCGAGCGGCCGGTCAGCAAGTGGGGTGACCGGCTCGTCGGGGGCGTCGGGTTCGACCGGGTCAACCTCCTCGGTGGTGAGCGGGTCGTCTGGGCCGCCCGTCTCGTGTTCGAGTTGCCACGCCAGCGAGAGCACGAGTGTGCCGAAGAGTCCGAGCCCGATGCCAAGATGCAGTCCGGGAACCGGCGGCGAACCGCCGGACCCGGCCAGCACCGCACCGACGGCAATCTGTGCTGGGTAGACGACCAGCGCGAGGAGGGCAGTTGCCCGCACGCGTCGTGGTGTATCAGCACGGAGCGTCAGCACAACGGCAGTCAGGAGCACAATCCCTGTCACTGCCGCAAGGAGATGATGTGTGAAAGCAATAGCAACGGCTGGCTCAGTGAGCGAACCCGTACAGAACGGCCAGCCGGAACAGCTCGCAGCCGCGTCCGCGAGCGAGGCGGTCGCACCGACAACCACCAGCAGATAGACGAGGACAGTGGCCGTCGCGAGGGCTGTTGCGGGGCCGTCGACGAGCCGTCGAAGGCGCATGGATAATACTTTGCCCACGCGTATTTATTCTCCCTGCTTTTTCCCAACGAATCAAGCTGTCTCGGTGAGGTCCCGAAGGACGCTCCGCAGTTCTGCTCCAGTTGTAGCCGTCCGAGCAGTGCCTCCGTCACCGACGGCCCGAGTGCTCCGCTCGTCGAAGAAAGCGACACTCGGAGTCGGGCGGTCGTCGGCCGTGGCCGAGTCGCCGACCTCGACGACCGCGTCTGCACGCTGACACTGCGCTCGAACGTCGCTGCGAGTGTCCTCGTCGGGACCCTCGAAGGCAGGAACCGTGACAACCGAACAGCCGAGGTCGGCAGCCAGTTCGGCAGCGACATCGCCGGCCGGGGCGGGACCGAGCGTCACATCGTAGCCAGCCAGCCAACACTGCTTTAGTGCGCGTCTGGCGGTCGGTCCGTGGCCGAGGACGTGAATCCGCCCCGCAGCCGAACCTTCGGGGACGGCGGTCACCCGCGGCGTCTCCGTCACTGGGTCGGTAGTCACGGCCGTCCGCGTCTCGAAGGCCGTCTCGATGCCGGCGTCGGTCAGCACCGCTTCAGGTGGGCCACAGGTGCGAATCTCGCCATCTGCGAGGACGAGGAGCCGGTCACAGAACCGAGCAGCGAGGTCCAGGTCGTGAATCGCGGCGACGGCAGCGCGGCCCTCGGAGACGAGGTCAGAAACGAGGTCGAGTACTCGGCGCTGGTGGTTGATGTCCAGATTTGCCGTCGGTTCGTCCAGCACGAGCACCTCAGGGTCCTGTGCGAGCGCACGAGCGAGAAGCACACGCTGTCGTTCCCCGCCGGAGAGGTCGTCGATGGTCCGGTCACGCAACGCGAGCATCTCCGTCCGTTCGAGTGCCGCCTCGACCGCGTCGGTCTCGTCGCTCCAGTCCAGCCGGGAGCGGTGTGGCGTCCGGCCCATCTCGACAATCTGCTCGGCGGTAAAAGCGAAGTTCATCGAACTGTTCTGCGGGACAGTCCCAACCTGGCGACTGACCGCCCGCGAGGAGAGCGTCTGGATATCGGTCTCATCGAGTGTGACAGAGCCAGCGTCTGGCTCGAACAGCCCGTTGAGGAGGCGTAGCAGTGTTGTCTTTCCAGCGCCGTTGGGACCAACGAGCCCAACGAATTCGCCCGATTCGACGGTGATGTCGACGCCCTCCAGCACAGACACGTCACCGAAGGATTTGGAGAGATTCGTTCCAGAAATCATAGCGCGTGCACCTCCCGGCGGCGGAGCAAAAAGAGGAAAAACGGCGCGCCGACGGCAGCGGTCACGATACCGACGGGCACCTCGGCAGGCCCGGAGCGCGCGATGGTATCCGCGAGCACGAGAAAGATTGCGCCGGCCAGTGCGCTCGTCGGGAGGAGCAGGCGGTGGTCGGGGCCGACAATCAGGCGCATGATGTGTGGGATGATGAGACCGACAAAGCCGATAACTCCTGTGACAGCAACGCCGGCGGCGGTGATAATACTCGACCCCGCGAGAAGAATTCGCTTCGTGCGTTCCACCTCGATTCCGAGAGCGTCAGCGTCCTCTTCGCCGAGTAAGAGGACGTTCAGGTCACGGGCGTAGACGAGCAGCACCGCGAAGGTGAGCGCCGCGACCGGGAGGGTCGCCTCCACGTCGCCCCAACTGCTGTACCGGAGGTGGCCCATCAACCACAGAATTGCTTCTTCGAGACTCTCACCGGAGTACAACAGCATGTACGAAACGATTGCGCCGAGAAAGGTCTGGATTGCCAGCCCCGCGAGCAGCAGCGTCGTTACTGGTGTTCGTCCGCCCTCGGTCGCGATGAGATAGACGCCGAAGGCGGCAAGCAGTGCGCCGACGAAGGCGGCGGTCTGGAGTCCAAAGGGAAGGGCGAGCGGGAAGGCAATAGTCGCGACGGCACCGACGGCAGCGCCCGAAGAGACGCCGATAATCGAGGGGTCGGCCATCGGATTGCGGAAAAAGCCCTGCATGACGGTGCCGGCGGTTGCCAGCGCGAACCCGACGATAGCACCGAGGAAGATACGCGGAAGGCGAATCTCCTCGACGATAATCTGGTGAGTTTCGGGGACCGTGAGATTGAATGGCTGCGTGTATCCGAGCGTCGGCACGGGCACAGAGAGGGTGTACGACCCGAATCCGGCCCCGGTCCAGGCCACGCCGAGGTCTGACGGAACGGCAATCGTGTTGACCATCGCCCTGGCGACGGTCCAGACACCGATATCGACGGGGCCGACGGTAGCGCTGAACAGAATCGCGACGACCAACAGCGCAGAGAGTCCCGCCGACCACAGCAGTGTCCGTGTGCCTATCTCCATCTCTTTGCAATTCGATTTTCTTTAGTCAAATATTTGTTGCACTAGCCGTTTCGCCTGAGTATGCAACTCCGTTCAGTACTGCTCGCAGTAGTTGTCGTGCTCGCTGCAGGGCCGGCGCTGGCCGCGCCTGCTGGTGCGCACACAGTTGGACAGTCCAGTGACCTCGCACATTCAAGCCATAGCGACGGAACAGAAAGTGAGAACTGTACGTTCCCGTACTCGGCCGAGGACGCTTCCCCTGACCAGATCGGCGGGCCACAGGAAGTCACCGTCGAGGAAGAACCACAGGAAGTCGTCGTCCTCGCGGCGAACGTCGCCCAGCACATGTGGGAGATCGGTGCCGAGGAGAAAGTCATCGGGATGCCGGTCAACGACAACACTGCCTACTTGCCGGGTTCTGAGAGCCGGACACACATTTACCAAGAGAGCAACCGTGGATTCGACGTGCCCAACAGCGAGAAAATCGTGGAGCTGGACCCCGACCTCGTACTCTCGCCGAGCGTGATTCCGGGCGACGCCGTCCAAGAACTGCGCGACGCCGGACTGACGGTCTATCACTACCCGGTCGCCACGAACTTCACCGACGTGATGACGCAGGTCGAGCGCACCGGCCGGCTCGTCGGTGCCTGTGACGCCGCCAAACAGCGCACCCAACAGATGGCCGACCGAATTGCACTCGTCGAGAACGCAACCGCAGATGTCGAGGAACCGTCGGTTTTCTACGACCTCAGTCAGCAAGACCGTGGGCCTCGAACGGTCAACTCGAAAGCCTTCGAGCACAATCTACTCGACATCGCAGGCGCGGAAAACATCGCTGCAGATGTCGAAGGCCAGTACGGCAGCGGCTACCCACTCATCAATCAGGAGACGGTGCTCGAAGCGAATCCCGATATCGTCATCTCACCAGGAAACCTGAGCGACTTCGCACAGGAACGACTGGTCAACCAGGCTGGCGCGCAGGCCATCCAGATTGACGCGAACTACATCAGCCAGCACGCACCCCGAACCGTCGACGTGCTCGTTGCCGTCGCCGAGGAACTCCACCCCGACGAGATGGAAGCGGCCCGTGCAGCGCAGGAGGATGACTCCACCGATGGAGAGATGGACGGCAACGATGGAACGGACGGTGACGATGAGGTCATCAAGAACCAGCAAAATGCCGAGGAGAGTGCCGACGACGGCGGCCCCGGCTTCGCGGTCGGTGCGGCCGTCGCGGCACTGCTCGCGCTGGCGCTGGTCGCCACCCGGCGGCAGTAAGCCCGTCGCGTTTCGTAAGTACTTAGCCAGCGACTCCCCAACCCACTGTTGCGGGCCGGTAGCTCAGTTAGGGAGAGCGTCTGGCTTTTAACCAGATGGTCGGGGGTTCAACTCCCTCCCGGCCCGCTAAACTTTTCGCGTCGGGTTTCCTCGTGAGCCGACGGCTCACTGCGGGAACCACTCCTTGAAAACTTTAGAAGCCAAAAACCGGACGCTCGCGGTGCTCACGTCCGGTGAAACGGCTCCCTTCGGTCGCCGTATGCTAGATGGTTAAATGTATACCGCCTGTCAAGTTTATTCACATTGTTCAGTCTGGATATTTATCGAACACACAGGCAAAGAGACCGAAACTGTTGACAGCGCGCCGTGCCTCACCCCGAGTGTGTCGCTGCTTTCGGTGCTGACGTCGGCGATTTTGCCCGTCGTCTCCGTTGCCGGTGTGGGAGCGGTTATCGGCTACACACAGGATGTCGAAGTCGATACGCTCTCGACAATCACCATCTACGTGCTCACACCGGCGCTCATATTCTACAGTCTGCTGACGACGCCCATCGAGGGCCCGACAGTGGCACGGCTGTTCGTCGGCGTCGTGGTCTTCATTATCGCTATCGTCGCGCTTGCGGAGGTTGTCGGTCGAGTACTCGGCGAAACTGAGCCGATTCTCGGCGCGTTCGTGCTGACGAGTACCTTCTCCAACGCCGGCAACTACGGTATTCCGCTCTCTGCGTTTGCCTTCGGCGCGCTCGGGCGGAGCACCGCTGTCCTGTATATCGCCGTCCAGTCCGTGTTGATGTACACCGTTGGCGTCTACGTCGCCTCCCGCGGCTCGGCAGGGTCTGTCCGCGGGGCCGTCGGGAAGGTATTCAGGTTGCCGCTGGTCTACGCCGTCGCCGCCGCGGCAGTGGTCCGGGCGTTCGACCTCGCGCCGCCGACCGACAGCGGCGCGATGCAGACGATCAAACTCACCGGCGACGCGGCAATTCCGGTTATGCTCCTCTTGTTGGGAATCCAACTTGCGCGCTCGACTGGCGGCGGGACGGTCAAGCGCGCGCTCCCTGCGGCGTCGCTGCGACTGCTCGTCGCGCCAGTCATCGCCGTCGCCATCGCACTGGCGCTGGGGCTCACCGGCACCGTCGGCCGGGTGTTCGTCCTGGAGTGTGCGATGCCGGCGGCGATTACGCCGCTGATGTTGACAATCGAGTTCGGCAGCGAGCGCGCTGGGCTGTCGGCCGCCGACTACGTGAGCACCGCCATTCTGGTCAGCACGCTGGCGAGTCTGGTGACGTTAACGGGACTGATTGCGCTGTTGCAGTCGGGAGTCGTGTTGTGAGAAACAGGCTACGACAGTGCTTGCTCGATGGCGTCGAGAACCGGGGCAGCAGCAATCTCGTCGCCCCACTCGACGGTGCTTCCGTTGACAGTCACGGTCGGCGTAGAATCGACGCCGGCCTCGCCCGCCTCGTCGGTATAGTGTGAGACCGTCTCGTCGTAGGCCTGGGTGACGGCAGCGTCGCGGACCGCACTGCCATCGACGTCGATGTCGTCAGCGAGTGTCTCGTACGTGTCTGGCCCCAAGTCAGATTGATTCTCGAACAGTGCGTCGAGATACGACCAGAAGGCCGTGACGCCAGCGCGGTCCTGGACGGCGCGGGCGGCGCTGGCTGCTTCCCAGGACCGCTTGCCATCGGCAGGAAGAACCATATCCCGGAACTCGTAGCGGATTCGGTCCGATTCGAGATACGTACTCTCGATTTCGGGAGCCACCTCGGTCTGGTAGGTCTGGCAGTGCGGGCAGCCAATATCCTCGTAGGCCGTGACAGTCACCGCGGCGTCGGGGTCGCCTTTCGTCGGGACCGCAAGCGGCTGGCCAGCGGCTTGCTCACCAGGGTCTCGGGACGAAGAGAAACAGCCTGCAACGGCGGTGAGTGTCCCCGCTGCGATGCTGGCAGTGAACTGTCGGCGAGAGAGTCGTGGTGCCATCGTCACTCTGACTCCTGGAACTGCGCTAGCAGTGCTTTATTTGCGAGTTCTCCCGGGGTCACATCTCCAATGGACGCCTGGCGGCGCAACTCACCGTAGATGTCCGGGTCGAGAGTGAGTGTCACTTCGCCGAGTGTGATGCCGCGGGCTGCGAGTGCGTCGGCAACGTCGGTGCCGTCGTTGATCTCGCTGGCAATTGCACGGACATCACGCACTGTCAAGTCGTGGTCGAGCACGGCCCACGCGAGATGGAGACGGGCAGCGCCGGAGACGCGGGCAATATGTTTCGCTGCCGTCGGTGCAATCTGGCCGCGGGCGACGTGTCGCCGAATCGAGTGCGGGAGGTCGTGGACCCGCGACCACTTGCGGATGAACGAAACAGTCACGCCGTCGCCGGCGCGGCTGGCGGCGTCCTTGTAGGAGCCTTCACCACGAACTAATGCGGCACAGGCCGCGGCCCCGCGGAGCATGAAGACGTTGTCCTCGGCGCCGGCGGTGTTCGCGGCAAAGGCAGCGACTGTCTCGGCGGCGAGCGCGAGACTGTCGGGGTCGTCGGGGTCGAACTGGACCGCTTCCTCGGGGCCCTGACCGGTAATGTCGGGGTCACCACGAATGACAGGCTTCCCGATGGGCGACTGTCGGTCGGTCTTGAAGAAATTCCGTGGGCCGTCCTCCGTCATTACGTGTACTCATGGGGCGCGGAGTCAAAAACGTCCCGCGTTAGGCGGCCGGTGCCGACCCAGGTCACTCGTCGCGCTGTTCGGACATGTGTTCCCACACCTCCGCACAGCCACACCCATCGTCGACATCCTGCAGGTGCTCTCTAATCTCCTCTTCGTCCTCGTCCTGTTGTTTGGAACTCGCCGTCATAATTTGTTCACACGCGGCGGCATCCGTCGGAGTCGGTGCCGACACTTTCTATCCCATCTTACTGCTCGCACCCTCTTAACCCCGCCTACACATGTAATCCCTACCAGCACTCCCGACTACCAGCAATCGCCTCCGCTACCTCGGAGACTGCGCGTCGGGTCCGGTCAGCAGACGAGTCGGACCAGCAACAGCACAGTTGGTGTCGGCGCGCCGACGTAGCGACCGCAATTTGCGGAGAGTGAAGCCGCCCGCTGACAATTCCAGAGCGTCTCTGGCCACACTTCGTCTGGATCGTCACACTATCAGGCAATCAACAGGCAACAAGCTCCGCTATCACGGTATCGAGAAAATCCCGAATCACGCGTCGACGCCGAGCAGCGACCAGAGTCGGTCGGTATCGCCGTCCATACGGGAGAGAATATCGCGGCCGCGAGCGCGCGTGTCGTCGTCGAGGGCAGCCAGAACCATACCCTCGCCTGGCTGGCCGTAGACGACTGCTGCGCCGTCAGGAGCAGCGACCACCGCCGGCAGCGCAGCGAGGTCTTCCTCACCGTCGACATCAAGCAGCGTCGACCCGCCACGGTCCAGTGCCGACCGCAACGCAGACAGAAGCTCAGCAGTGAGCGTCGCGGCCGGGTTCGTGACCTGCTCGACAGTGTCGAATCCTTCGAAGGAATCGATCGTCTGAGCGATGTCAGGACTGACTTCCGACCGCTCGGTGTGTTCGTCGACCAGCGCCACTGTCGGCGCTTGGCCAGCCTCGATAAGATGGTGTGTGACGACATCACCGATAGCAATCAGCGGGCGGCCAGCGTCGGCAACCAGCGCCTGAGTATCAGTGTAGATGGGTCCCAGCGGCGTCTTGAGTTCCCCGCGCAGTTCGTCCTGTAGTTCGAGGACGATATCGGCCATCGTTACCGGACCTTCAGCGCGTACTGGCCCGGCTCGGTCACTTCCATCTCCTCGGCAATATCCGATTCCTCGGGATGGGAGATGACGACGTAGCCCGCCCAGTCTTCGGTGAGCGATGTCGACCCGCAGGCGACACAGGCCTCGATTTCTTCGTTTTGCTGAATCCGGTGACAGTCACGACAGACGAGTCGGTCCGCCATCAGTTCTCACCGGCTTCCGCCTGTGTCTTGCGTTGTTCGCGCTCTTCTTGCAGCCAGCCGTGTTTGCCCAGGCCGATCTGTTTGGCTGTCAGGCCAATCTTCGAGTCCCGGGGGTTGCGCTCGTCGATACTCTTCGTGACGATTCGCGCCCGCACAGCGTCGCCTGTCCCGATGGTTCGGTTGGTGTCTCGCGAAGCGAGTTGCTGGTTCTCGCCATCGTAGGCCAGATACTCGTCGGAGATCTGGGAGACGTGCAGTAGCCCGTCGACTGGGCCGATACCCACGAAGGCACCGAAGTCGACAACTTCGACGATTTCGCCGTCGACGACCTCCTGCATCTGTGGGTCGTAGGTGACGGCGTCGAACTCGGCCTCGTAGTAGACACCGGGCTCGTTCGGGACGACCGCACCCTCGCCGATGTCTTTGACATTGACGACGGAGACGACCGAACCGACATCTTCGTCCACCCGGCCTTCGAGTTTATCTTGGAGTAGTTTCTTGACGAGATCTGGCGTAACGTCCGCTAGATCCTCCGGCGGTACCTCGACTGTGTCGCGTAGTGTGACCCGTTTGTACATAGCTGATACCCGTTGAGGTTACGATTGAGTGATACCTAGTTTATTCTTCCCGCGTAAACTAATTACCGATACGCCCGCCCGCAACGCCCGGTCGGCCAGCGGTTGGTCGTTCGTGACGACGTGTGTGGCCGCCCCACCAGCGAGTTCGAGGACAGCGTCGTCGGCGTAGGTCGCCTCGGTGGCCCGAATTTCACAGCGGTCGGTCGCGAGGTCGTAGCCGACACTTGCGGCCGTCGCTTCCGTGCCGTTGCCCGCTGAGAGACTCGCCAGTTCGTCGACGACTGCCTGTGGGACGAGTCGGTCTGGCCCGTCGAGTAACCGGTCAAGTTCGTCGAACAGACGAACGTTACATTCGACGGGCATCATCAGTGCGTTCGTGTCCAGGACGACAGTCACTGTAGCGTTCCGTAGCCGATTAGCCGCCACCGTGCGCCGACTCGGCGGTTGATGGCAATCTTGTCGCCCGCCTCGGCACAGACCGGTCGTTTCAGTGCCACCTCACACTCGCCGTCACGGGCGCTCGTGACCGACCCGACGGTCGTTGCCGTGCCAATAGTGAGCATGAGTGGCTCGCCTGTCGAGATGTCTTCGATTTCACCAGCCCCTTCCTCACTGCCGACCAGTCGTTCGAGCAGGTTGACACCCATCGTGAACGACTCCTGCACCGGCGGGAGCGTGCCGGGCGGTCCGGCGACCTGTCCGGCCAGCGCGTCACCTTTCGTGACCGAGGGGTCGAGTCCGGTTCCGACACCGAGCAGCCCACCCGGCGTGGCCGTCTCGACATCATCGCCGCCGGCCTGCAGCGAGCGGACGGTCGTCTGCAGCGGCTTCCACTCGCTCTGGCCGCCTTCCTCGACCTCACGGCCCGGGCGAAGTTCGATCTCGTCGCCGGCCGACAGCTCACCCTGTGAGAGCGAGCCGCCAAGGACGCCGCCGACGAGTGAGTCCCAGGTCGTCCCCGGACGGTTGATGTCGAAACTCCGGGCAACGAGCAGTTCGGCGTCAGTGTCGGGATCGCGGTCCGGCGTCGGGATCTCTTCCTCGATGGTCTGCATCAACAGGTCCATGTTGACGCCTTGCTGTGCGCTGATCGGGACAATTGGTGCGTCCTCCGCGACAGTGCCGGAGACGAACTCTTTGATCTGTTCGTAGTTCTCCTCGGCCTGTTCGCGGTCGACTAGGTCGATTTTGTTCTGGGCGATAACGATGTTCTCGATACCGATGATATCGAGCGCCATCAGGTGCTCTTCAGTCTGGGCTTGGGGCACCTCCTCGCTCGCCGAGATGACCAGCACCGCACCATCCATCAGCGACGCACCCGAGAGCATCGTTGCCATCAGCGTCTCGTGGCCCGGTGCGTCGACGAAGGAGACAGTCCGAAGGTGTTCACTCTCGGAGCCGTCGGCACACTCCTCATCGACTGTGTAACAGTCGGGTTCGTCCAGTCCCGGACACTGCCGGAATGTGGCGTCGGCATAGCCGAGCCGGATGGAGATACCGCGTTTCATCTCCTCGGAGTGTTGATCTGTCCACTCCCCACTCAACGCCTGGACGAGTGTCGTCTTTCCGTGATCGACGTGACCGACGAGTCCGATATTTACCTCCGGTCGCTTGTTCGATGTCATCTCGGGAGTAATCTCGATGAATTTTGGCCTCCTACGAGTGATAAAGCTACTGTTTCGGACACGAGAGCGGCGTGCTACGAGGACAAAATTGACCGACAGCGTTGCCGACCCCCGCTCAGCGGTGTTTGTTCAGAGACTGGACAGAAGGTTTATGTCCCGGCGGCGGAGCCTATGAAAGAATGCCACAGTGCCAGAACTGCGAGTCGTTCGTTACCGAGCGATACGTACGGGTATTCACACCAGAGCAGTTTGACCGCCCACGGGTGTGTCCGAACTGTGAGGATAAACTGCGCGAGGGGGCAGAGATTCGAGAAGCGCGCTCGACGCGAGGATAATGCGTCAGCGGAAATCAAGAGGGCGGCAGACCGTTGCGGGCGGCGGTTTCCTGTTTTAGAGACACACAGCCGATGTCAGGGATTCGGACTGACTGCCGGCAGCGGGCCGGCACGCCCAGTTTTGGCGGCCGTACTAAAGGGAGACGTGAAGAGTCAAAGAGCGCTTTGAGTTGCCGGGTTGCGGGAGTTTTTTGCCCGCGACACCTGTGTATCAGCGTATGCCGACGCGACTTACCTCAGTCGACACCGTCCACAAGGAGGGGTCGTGGCTCTTTACCGCAAGTGACGGCAGTGAGCAGACCGAGGTGACGGTGCTCCCGTGCGATGACGGCGTCACGGCGTGGGTGAACCGCTGCACCCACGAAGCCCAGCGACTCGACCGCGGGGGTGACATCGGGGCAATCATCCGGGACGGCGGCGTCGTCTGTCCGAAGCACGGCTCGGTGTTCGACGCCTGCGAAGGTGGGTGTGAGAATGGCCCCGCAGACGGGTCGACGCTGTGGACTGTCGACATCTCCGTCAACCGCGGCGATATCTTTCTGACTGACGAGGACTACGAGTTCGTCCACGAGGGCGGAATTGAGGACGACGACGGGCCAGCTTCGAGTTCACATCTGCAGTTCTGAGAGGTAGCTTCATTACCGTCGGGGGGAGATAGCCTAGAGAATGATATCACGGGTCTTAGTCGCCATGGACGGCTCGAAGATCACCGAACGAGCACTGGAGTTCGCCCTGGAGGCGTATCCCGACGCCGAAGTGACGGTGCTGACAATCATTGGCGAGCCGTCAGGGATGATGGGCGAAGCCGTTGGACTGGTGTTCGAGGAGTCACGCGAACAGGGGACTGAAGCCGCCCGGATCGTTCTCGACCGCGCGAGCGAACTCGCCGGTGAGGACCGTGAACTCGAAGGAATCATCGGCTATGGCAGCCCAGCCAGCGAGATTGTGAGCCGGGCCGAGGAGTTCGATACCGTCGTCATCGGACACCACGACAGTTCCGTTGCAGACCGGCTATTTATCGGCAACGTTGCACACAAGGTCGTGCGAAACAGCCCGGTTCCAGTTACAGTCGTTCGGTAGGCTCCCAGTTGTCGCGCGAGGCGAGGCGGACAGACCCCGTCGGGCTACCGTAGACCCAAACCTTTGAAGACGACACTGGGTGTAAATGAATTAATGGACGTCAGTATCGTCGGGAGCGGCTACGTCGGGACGACAGTCGCGGCGTGTCTCGCCGACATGGGCCATCAGGTGTATAACATCGATATCGACGAGACGGTCGTCGAACAGATCAACGACGGCGAGTCGCCAATCCACGAACCGGGACTCGACGCGCTGGTGTCGGCCTACGGCGGGTCGGGACTCCAGGCGACCACCGACTACGACACAATTAGAGAGACGGACGTGACGATGGTCGCACTTCCGACGCCGAACAACGAGGACGGGATCGACCTCTCCGTGATGAAAGCCGGCATCGAGTCCATCGGCAACGCACTCCGCGAGAAAGAGGGCTATCACCTCGTCGTCGTCAAGAGTACGGTCATCCCCGGCACGACCGAGGACGAACTCAGACCGATTCTTGAATCTGCCGCCGGCAGGACCGACGGCGACGAGATTGGACTGGCGGTGAACCCCGAGTTCCTGCGAGAGGGCTCCGCAGTCGACGATTTCATGGGGCCGGACAAGATTGTTGTCGGAACTGACGGTGACGAGCGCGCGCTGGAGTTGCTCGCCGAACTCTACGAGCCAATCGTCGCCGACTGGGATATTCCAGTCGTCGAGACTGGCCGCCGCGAAGCCGAAATGATCAAGTACGCCAACAACGCTTTTCTGGCCGCCAAGGTCAGCCTCATCAACGACCTCGGAAACATCTGCAAGGAGTTCGGCGTCGACTCCTACGAGGTGGCTGACGCCATCGGACTCGACGACCGAATTGGCGAGCAGTTCCTCAGAAGTGGGGTGGGGTGGGGAGGAAGTTGTTTTCCAAAAGATGTCGGTGCAATAAAGTCGGCCGCCCGCAGTGTCGGCTACGAACCGGCGATGCTCGACGCGGCGGTCGAAATCAACGACCGCCAGCCCGGACGACTGCTTGGCTTGCTGGATGACCACGTCGACGTTGCCGGCGAACGAGTCGCTGTGCTTGGCCTCTCGTTCAAGCCAGGCACTGACGACATCCGTAACTCCCGAGCGATTCCAGTTATCGAGGGCCTGCAAGAGCGTGGCGCAACGGTTGTCGGCTACGACCCTGTGGCAATCGAGGAGATGCGGGAACTATTCCCCGATATCGAGTACGCCGAGTCGGCGCCAGCGGCACTCGATGACGCTGTCGGTGCCGTCGTCGTCACCGACTGGGACGAGTTCGCCAGCCTCGACGAGGAGTTCGACGCGATGGCCTCGCCGGTGGTTGTCGATGGCCGTCGAATCATCTCCCGCCGCGGCGGGATAACCTACGAAGGACTTACGTGGTAACGCGCGGTGAGTCTGGATAGCTAGTACTGGGTCACCGGTGAGCTCTGCATAGCTAGCACAAATTGTGAGGAGAGTCGGAGAAAAGAACGATAGTATGCAGTTGTGAGAGGTATCAGGTCGACTCATCGATTTCGTCACCGAGCACAACCGGCTGACGCTGCTGGTGATGCTCGTGTTGAGCGGCGCGGTGGTGGCAGGCATTCCGCAACTCGACATGGAGTCGGAAGCGAGTGGCTCGGCCGACCAGTTCGAGAACGTCGAGCAGGTACAGGCACAACAGTACATTTTCGAGCACTACGGCAACGAATCCGAACAGCGACAGCGCAACCGTCGGACGATACAGACGGTGTACGTTTACGACGAGAAAGGGGACGTTCTGTCTCGGGATTCGTTGCTCGCTGGACTACGATATCAGCAGGACGTGACCGAGGACGAGACCGTGCAGGCGGCGTTACACGAGGCCGGAATCCGCGGACTCGAAAATCTGGTCGCACTCAGGCTGGCGGACGACCGCAATGCGAGTCTCGACGAACAGATTACCGCGCTTGACGACGCTTCGGACCAGCGTGTCGAACGCGTCGTCGGGCGCATCCTGAACAACCAGCCACGAGCACAGCGGTTTCTCCCGACTGGCCACGGGACTGCGACGGATTCGACCGACCGCCGGATTCTGGTCGCGTTCAACGCCAGCGCCGCGGCAGAACAACCGCAGGAGCAAGCAAACACGGCACTGTACGAGACTGCCCAAGAGTACGACGAGGCTGGCTTTTTCGTGTTGAACACCGACGCCTACAACGCGGCGAATGCGAAGTTTTTCACCGAGATGGTCGAACTCGTGTTGCCGATTGCGTTGCTGATTATAGGTGGAGCAGGCGCAATACCACGGCCTTCAGGCCGTGGATACGCGCCGTCACTCAGTGATACATTCCACCGCTTCCGACAAGGCCGGATATTCCACCGTTTTCAACCCAAACTT
>NZ_JBLKOA010000009.1:0-63245 GCF_051414135.1 Halovenus halobia | reverse complement strand
AAGCCGATGCTGAAAATCAGCAAACGACGCTTGGAACGTATGCGTCTTGAAACCTGAAACGGCGAAGCCGGGAATCCTTTGCCGGGATTCCTCCGCCTTCAGGCGGAGGAGGAGGTCAAATCTGCCTCGGCGTGCTCGGGCAGGCGAGTGTTGTGTGCGAACGTCTGCAGTAGTTCGTCGTCGAACTCACCAGCCTTGTACAACTTGACCGGCGGGAGACGCATTCCCTCCTCGAAGATTGTTCGGGCCTGGACCGGCATACTGCCGGGTGTCTTCCCGCCGACGTCCATCAGGTTGCCCCACTGACTGGAATAGCCCACCATGTCGCCCTCGTAGAAAATAGGCCGGAGCAACAGCATATCCGGCGTGTGCGAGACGGCACCCGCACAGGCGTAGGGGTCGTTGGTCGCGATTACGTCGCCGTCTTCGAGGTCATCGCGCTCGAACGGCGAGTTCTCGATAATCTCGTCGATAGCCGACCCGAACTGTCCCATCACCATCCGTCCCTCGGGGTCAGCAATCAGTGGGAACTGGTCAGACTGCTCGCGGATCACAGGACTGATTGCCGTCGTCTCGACGACGCGGTCCATCTCGTCGCGGGTATTCGCGAGTGTGCTCTCGATGATGTCGAGTGTCGTGCGGTCGATATCGTGGTCACCGACGAAGTCGGGTGTCTCAGTGCTCATTGGTCTTCACCTCGTTCGATTTCGATGTTGCCATAGCGGTCGATTGTCGCAGCGTGGTCTGGCTGGACGACCACTGTCGAGTCGTCACCGGTGACGATTGCTGGCCCGGCAAGTTCGTGACCCGGCCGCAGTGCCGTCCGGTCGTATGTCGGAGTAGCGTAGTACTCGCCGTCGAAGTACACCTCTGTCTCCTCGACTTTGGCAGCCGAGGGGTCGGGTGTGCCCGGCTCTGCTTCCTCGATTGTCACGCCGTCGAGGACACCCTTGCCGATGACTCGCAGGTTCGCAATCTCGAGCGGCGCATCGAGCGAGAAGCCAAATCGGCGGTCGTGACGGTCCTCGAAATCAGCCTTGATCTCCGTGAGTCCGGTCTCGGTCAGGTTCTCGATGTCGACCGGAATCGACATCTGGATATCCTGCCGGTAGTACCGACACTCTGCGAAGTACTCGAAGGCGCGGTCTGACTCGGGGACACCCTCACCAGCGAGCCACTCGTCGGCCTCTGCCTCCAGCGTTTTCAACTCGTCGTGGACAGCTGCGCCGTCGACCTCCTGGTCGGTCTGCAGGTAGGTCTCGCTAAACTCGTTTTGGATGTCCGAGGTCAGGAAGCCGAAGGCGGACATCACGCCCGGCCCCGGCGGGATGATCAGCGGGTACGCACCCATGATGTCTGCCAGCGCGTTGGCGTGCATCGGGCCAGCGCCGCCGAAGGCGACCAGCCCGAACTCTCGGGGGTCGTAGCCGCGTTCGACCGACACCACCCGCAACGCGCCGTGCATGTTCTCGTTGACGATGTCGAGAATCGCCTGTGCGGCCTCCTCGACCGTGCTGTTGCGCTCCTCGGCAACTGTCGCGACTGCTTCGTGGGCAGCCTCGCGGTCCAGTTCCATCTTCCCGCCCAGTTCGACCGACGGCGGGATGCGACCGAGGACGACGTTGGCGTCTGTGACCGTCGGTTGCTCGCCGCCCTGGCCGTAACAGGCCGGGCCGGGGTCTGCGCCGGCGCTCTCTGGACCGACCTGCAACGAGCCACTCAACTGAACGCGAGCGATCGAACCCCCGCCGGCACCGACCGTGTTCACGTCCACAGAGCGCGATTTGAACTCTCGATAGCCGACTTTTGTCTGGCGACTCGTTTCTGGAGTGCCGTCCTCGACGAGCGAGACGTCTGTCGACGTGCCGCCCATATCGAGTGTCAGCACGTCGGGAACACCTTTCTTGTCGGCGATGGTCGCTGCGCCGACGACGCCGCCGCTGGGGCCAGACAGCGCCAGGTCGACTGGCCGGTCTTTGGCTGCAGCCGAACTCATCAGTCCCCCATCTGACCGGACGACGTTCATCGTCGCCTCCGACCCGATGGCCGCCAGCGAGTCGTCGAGGTCGTCGAGATACTCAATCACTTTTGGCCGCGCGTAGTCGTTGATGACCGTCGTCAGCGTTCGTTCGTACTCACCGTACTCCGGCACGATTTCCGAAGAGACTGATACTGGCAGGTCCGGCGCTTCTTCCTCGATTATCTCCCGAACCCGCTGCTCGTGGGTAGGGTTGAGATAGGAGTTCAACAACGCCACTGTCACCGACTCGACGCCAGCCGCTTCGAGGTCTTGCACGGCCTCTCTGACGGCGGCTTCGTCAAGCGGTTCGGTCTCCTCCCCCTCCGGTGAATTAATCGTCCCCTCAATTCCGCGCGTGTCGACGAGGTCGGCCAGTGGGTCTGGTTTCTCCATATCCATCCAGCCGTACAGCGGTCCGGGTGTCCACGCACGCGCCAGATGCAGGATATCCTCGTGGCCGGCCGTGGTGAGCAAGCCGACCCGCGACCCGGTCTCTTCGAGCAACATATTCGTGACGACAGTCGTCCCGTGAAAGAGCAGGTCGAGGTCCCCCACCGTTGTGCCTGCCTTCTCGACTGCCTCTCCAACACCTTCGATCACTCCCTCTGAGGGGTTCGACGGCGTCGAGAGCACCTTGTCGACGGTCAGTTCGTGTGTCTCCTGGTCGAAGACGATGACGTCGGTGAACGTACCACCGACGTCGACACCGAGATTGTGTGTCATGCTATATCTTACCGTATAGCAACACGACCGAAGTGAGCCTAAGAGTACTCTCAACACCTGTTGGCTGTATATATATTGCAACCCCACCGAGAGTCGTCTTCGCCGACACTGGCTTCTGGCCCAACCTGTGGAAACGCTGAAATGCCGGTCCGCCGTACAGCCCCGTATGTCGGTGCTGGCGGACTTCACCGCGCGCTTTGTGGCCGAATCCGACGATATCGAGACGCCCACGCCGGGCCGTCTCGTCCTCCGGCGTGACCAACTGGTGCTGGTCGCAAGCGAGGACGAACAGCTAACAATCCCGCTGTCGTCGGTGTTTGACGTCCGGACTGATACGGTTCCCAAGGTGTTCGACCCGTTACCGGGCACGCCAATCACCATCGCCGTCAACCGTGCCGGCCAGAAGGAGGTCATCCTCGTCGCGACGGACGAATCGACCATCCGGAAGTTCACCGCGATTCTGTTCAAAGCGCTGCTCAACGGCACCAACGCCACGCTCGAACACCCGGCGAAACTTGGCGGGCGCGTCCTCGATACCACTGCCCGCGACAGCATTCTCGGCGTCGAAGCGGGTGGGCTGACCTTCGAAACCGGCGACGGGCCGGTGCAGATTACACTCGACAGCGTCATCGACTTTACCCGCGAGCGCCGGACGGTCGACGGCCAGCAGCGACCGGCCGTTGTCGTTGACCACGTCCGCAACGGTGACACGTTGACAACGGTGGCGTCGACTGAGACCACGCGTACGCTCTCCGTGCTGGGTCGCTATCTCCGCCGGGAGTACGACAAACAGATGCAGGCACTGCGCGAGCTGTCGCTGTCGGAAGCCGAGACGGCGCTGCTGACGACGCTGTATTCGACGGGGGACCACTCTGTCTCGCTTGCGTCTGTGCTCGGGGCCGAACCCAAACGAATCAAGCAACTGTTGCAAGCACTCCACGAGAACGGGCTAATCGAGTCACACGATGGGTCGCCGGTCCTCACCTCGAAGGGCCAAATTGTCGTTACCCAGTATCTCGAACGCGTCAACGCCTGAGTGGTGCTGTCGACTCTCTTTGTTGGCTGTGTTGGAAACACTGTCCATCGGTTTCGCAGTCTGTGCAACTGTGTAGGGGCCTTTAATATCGTGAGGAAGTCAGAGAACGATATGACAGCGAACTACGCTGCGTATGCCCACCTGCTGTTGCTTGCACTCTCGGTTACCGGCCTCATCTTCGTCGGTGTCTTTGTGCACCCGCTCGTGGCGTTCATGCTGTTCTCGTTTCTGGTGATACCGTACGTGCTCTTTCTGTCGGTCCAGGATGCAAACCGGCCCTGGGTCGTCAGCCGGTCTGTGAAGAAGTTCAAGAACCGATAAGGGAGCAGGCGACTGTCCGACCGGAGGTGATTTTTGTCTCGTGGCGCTCTGTCACAAGATAGGGGGCATGTTCACCGCAACAATTCACTTCACACAGGACCGCGAGTGTATCCTCCGGCGGTTAACTGCCGACCTCGCCGAGCCCGTGCCAATCGAAATCGAGGAGTTGCAGGATGGCCTCGTCACCTTCGTCATCCGGTCAGGGGCACACACGGAGCGATTTCGCGACGAACTCGACGCCGCCGACCACGTCGAACACGTCGCCCGACTCGACGACGACCACCTGCTCGTCACGAAACCCTCCTGTGGGGCCTATTCCGCGATTTACCAGAACCACGGCACACTGCGGCGGTCGAACACGGTTTCCGGCCGCCAACGGGAGTACCACGTCCTCGTGTTCCGCCGACAAGACCTCAAAGCTATCATCGCAGACATGGAGGAGTTCGGCACCGTTACGCTTGGAACGCTCACCGAGTTCGACGACCAGACTGACTCGCGAGTCACCGACCGCCAGCGAGAGGTCGTCCTCGAAGCGCTCTCGCGGGGGTATTACGACTGGCCACGGGAGATTACCAGCGAACAGTTGGCCGACGAACTGGACATTAGCCGGGCAACGCTGCACGAACATCTGCGGAAAGCCGAACGGGCGCTGCTCTCGTCGGTGCTGACGGAACGACGCGCGCCTGTTGTGCCCGACCGAAACGATTAATCCGGCGACTCACACAGTAGAGGTGTGCGAGTCGAACACTCCTTCGTCGGGGCCGAGGGCATCGGCGAGACCATCGAACGCCGTCTCTGGACGCAGGGTATCACCCACTGGGACGCGTTCGACCACGACTGCGAGGGTGTCGGGCCAACCCGCGCCGAGCGCATCGAATCGTTCATTCAGGGGGGTCGCGAGGCGATTGCTGACGACGACCTGCGCTACTTCGACCAGGCCTTTCCAACTGGGTCGCGCTGGCGACTCTACGAGAGTTTCTCCGACCAGGCGTGCTTTTTCGATATTGAGACGACGGGACTGGACAAACGCTCCAGTGTCGTCACCACAGTCTCGCTCCATCAGGACGGCCAGACCGAGACGCTCGTTCGCGGCGACGACCTGACGCGAGACGACCTTGCTGGCGCGTTCGAGGACGCTGGCCTGCTCGTCACCTTCAACGGCGCACGCTTCGACATTCCCTTCCTCGAATACAATTTTGACATCGACCTCGACATCCCACATCTCGACCTGATGCCGACCTGCCGGAAAGTCGGCCTGTCGGGTGGACTGAGCGAAATCGAACACGAACTCGGTATTGGCCGAGAGCTGCCGGACGTCGACGGTCGCGAGGCCGTCAGGCTCTGGCACGAACACGAACGAGGGACCGACGGCGCGATTGAGCGACTTATCGAGTACAACCAGGAAGACACCGAGAATATGGTGCCAGTGCTGGAGCAGGTTGTCGCAGAACTCGACCGAGAAGTGGTGCCCGACGACGCGGCGTTACCGAAGTGAGTTAGACCAACGGCCAGTACTCTTCGTCCAGTTCGTCGAGGTCCGCCTCGGTGCCCTCGGCAAGCCGGTACTCGTTGCCGTCGCGCTCGACCACACCGTCGCGTTCGAGATGTTCGAGGTGCGCGTAGGACTCGCCGGGGCCGTGGAGGATGTGGATGTGTTCGAGGTCACCGAACAGGTCTGCGCTCACCGTCCAGACATCACACGGGCCGAGTCGGCGGAGTGCGTCGAGCACGCGCCACGACCGCTCCTCGTGGTGGTGCATGATATGCTCGGCGCGGGCAGTTGGGTCGTCGATTGGGTCGCGGTGGCCCGGCCACGCGCGGTCGTACCCGGCGTCGATGATTTTTTGCAGCGTTTCCAGATACTTTTCGAGAGGTCGCTCGACGCGGACGTCTGCGCCGCCGACGTTTGGCGTGTACTGCGGAAGCAGTGCGTCGCCGGTGAACACCTCGTGGCTGTCACCGTCGCTCATCTCGTACATACACAACCCCGCAGCGTGACCCGGCGCGTGGACTGCTCGAATTTCGGTTCCGTTGATATCGAACGTGTCGCCGTCCTCGATTGGCGTCACAGTCGGTGGGTCTTCAGTGTACGGCGACCCGTCCATCAGTCCGAACAGCACGTCTTGGCCCTCCTCCGGAATGTTCCACTGGTCGAAGTACTTCTCCTGGAGGTCGTGCATCTCCGCCCACGCGTCCTCGTCACCGGCGACGAGGGCAGTGTCGGCGCTGTGGACGTACACTGTTGCGTCACCCGTGCGCTGAATTGTGCTCGCCAGCCCGATGTGATCGCCGTGCCAGTGTGTCAGAAAGATCCGGTCAACGTCCGCGAAGCTGATATCGCGGGCGGCCAGTTCCTGTCGCAGTTGCCCTTCAGAGCCTTCGAGCCAGTCGCCTGTGTCGACCAGCACCGTCTCCGGCCCGTCGTTGAACAGGTAGGCGTTGTTGTCCCCCTCGAACGCGCGATTTGACAGCTCGATTCGTTCCATACCTCCCCTGGGTGGGGCTGGTAAAAAGGCACTTCGACAGCACAGTTTCATGTTGTTGCTGTGTGGTCGGTGGATTGGGAGACTGTGTCTGCACTTTCTCGACCATAGAGTCCGAGAACGAGAATGCCTCCGACCGGTTCCCATTCGCGGTCGCCTGTGCCCAGCGAGTGTGATAGAACTAGTCAGAAGGCAGTTGTGGTCGTTGGAGAACTGGTGAGTAGACGTGCGAACTGATCAATGGGGAACACAACCAGAGAAGAATACTACTCGTGTTGATATGCAAGAGACACAGCGCGAGCCGGCTATCATATCAGACCTATTCAATCCATCCTCATTTCGTCACGAGGAAGCTCTGCCGAATGCTTATACGACCCGTTACACAATACTACATACGATGGCTAGTTCGACTCGGGACGGTGACATCCACGATGGCGAGATTCGTCTCTGGCAAGAGGACAACTGGTGGATCGCCAAGGACGTGGAGACGGGAGTCACCACACAGGGCGAATCGAGAGAAGCAGCTCTGGAAAACCTCGATGACGCCGTTGCACTACACGATGGCGACCGTGGTCGTGCACCAACTGACGAAGAATTGCGTGCAGCGGGGATCAATCCGGCCGATAACACCACCGGAGATCAGGAACCGCCGGACGTACTAGACTAAGCGATGGCGCGACGGACATTCTCTGGACCAGAGGTTGCGAAGGTACTGGTAAACGTCGGCGGATTCGAGTGGCAACGGACGACCGGTGATCACGCGCAACTGTACTACAAACACCCGACGAACGAGGACGACCGCCGCCAAGTGACGGTACCGCTCCACGACGAACTCCGGACTGGAACGCTCCGAGATATCGCCGAGAGTGCCGGAGCGAACGACTTCGACGCCTTCTGTGAGTGGATCGACCGAAACGCCTGACGGACGAGGGGCTGTCTGCTGCTATCGAATATCGAGCAGCTTCCAGAGCGCACGCTGAATATTCCTTCGATATCTTGTCTGCTACTTCTAACGAATTACTGACAAGAAATCCATCTCATCGGCTACTACCTGTTCTGTACTGAGCGATCAGGAGGTCAAAAATAGATTGAACTGTTTCAGGACTTCCCGAGTGACCCACAATCTCTGATCACAGGGACAACCCATCAGAAAGGCGCAACCACCAAATACCCGGCCCCGCTGGGTAGGAGTATGAGCGACCGTACCGCCGCAGTCACCCGCGAAACCGCCGAGACCGACATCGAGGTAACGCTGGACCTCGACGGCGACGGTGACTCGACGGTCGAGACAGGCATTGGCTTTTTCGACCACATGCTCGATTCGTTCAGCACACACGGGCTGTTCGACCTGACTGTCACCTGCGATGGTGACCTCGAAATCGACGACCACCACACTGTCGAGGACGTGGCAATCACGCTCGGCGACGCACTCGGGGAGGCGCTGGGTGACAAACGCGGAATCGTTCGCTTTGCCGACCGGGCGATTCCGATGGACGAGTCCCGCGGCCGGGTCGTCCTCGATATCAGCGGCCGCCCGCACTTCGAGTTCGACGGCGAGTTCAGTCAGGACTCCGTCGGCGGGATGACCAGCCACATGGCCACACACTTCCTGCGCTCGCTTGCGATGAACGCCGACCTGACGCTGCACGCCTCCGTCACCGGCGAGAACGCACACCACGAAATCGAGGCGCTGTTCAAGGCGCTGGCGCGTGCACTCGACGACGCGACCCGTATCGACGAGCGGCGTGCAGACACGCCGAGCACGAAAGGCGAACTCTGAGGTTTGATGGACAGATTCGCACAGTAATGGGCAACTATGCCCAACGCATATACGCGTGTAGCGCAATCCTCCGGGTATGTTCGAGGAGATTATGGAGAAGTTCTCCGATTCGCCGAGCCAGCAGGAGGTAATTCGGTTACTGTTGGAACGAGGCTTTTCCGTCAACGACGACGGTCGGGTCGTCTCGGGCGGCATCGAGATTCCCAACACCGGCATTGCCCGCGAGATCGGCGTCGACCGCCGGGTCGTCGACTCGACGACCGACGCGATTCTGGCCGACGACCAACTGCGCCCCATCTTCCAGAATATCTCTGCGGTCCCGAGTCTGATGGACCTCGCGCCGGTGCTCGATTTGGCGGTCTGTACCGTCACGGTCCGGGACGCCGAGGAGTCGGGCATCGTCGCACGGGTGACCACCGCCATCGCAGGTCACGATGTGTCGATCCGGCAGGTGATGACCGAAGACCCGGAATTCACCGACGAGCCGAAACTATACGTCATTACTGACGACCCAATCTCCGGAGAACTGATCAACGACATCCGTGCGCTGCCCTTTGTCGAGCGTATCGAACTGGCCTGATACTCCGCTTCGCTGGCCGAACCGGTTCCATCGTTGATAATTGCTGACCGAGATTTATATGAGACGACCGTAGTATCTCGTCCATGGGCCAGTATCGCTATTCGCCGACTCGACGGGAGTTCATCGCCGGGACAGCCGGAGTCGGTGCGGCAGGATTGGGGGTGGAGTCTGCGACTGGTAAGACGTGGGCCGACCATCCAGCGCTTACAGACACGTCCGGGACAGTCGACTTGGTCGCCCGGTTCGAGCCAGCAGACGGAGCAGGGGCGGCGACACTCAAGCGCCACGCACGGACGACCCAGCGGCCCTTCGAGCAGTTCGTCGCCGAACAGCCGGGTATCAGCATCGAGCGCCAGTTCTGGGCCGCAAACGCTGCACTGTTCTCCGTTGACCTTGAGCGCGTCAGCCGGAGTGCGCTCTTGGACGTCGACGGGCTTGTCGCAGTACACCCAAACGGCGCGGTTGGGACACACAGCGTCGCCGACGAAACGGAGACGACCGAACTGTCTAGCACCCAGACTGGGGAGACGGACCCCGCCTACCACCTCGAAGAGATGGATGTCCCGCAGGCGAGAGAGATATACGGAACTCGGGGCGAGGGTGTCGATGTCGCGGTTCTCGACACTGGCATCGACGTGTCCGGTCACGAGGAACTGGCGGCCTCACTGGAGCGTGGCGGGTGGGCCGAGTTCGACGAGAACGGCGCTCGGGTCGACTCGGAGCCAAACGCACAGACAGCGTACCCGGGAGGCGGCCACGGCACGAGCGTCAGCGGCATCATCGCAGGCGGCAGTACGGATGCTGGAGAGGAGTACGGTATCGCACCCGGAGTGAACCTCTACAAGGCGAAGATGGTCAGCCAGCCACCGGAGGGAAACCGGACACTCTCGGTGTTCGCGGGTATCGAGTGGGCCATCGAACAGGATGTCGATATCCTGTCGATGAGTCTCGGCCTCCCGCAGTACAACCAGGCGTTCGTGGAGCCGATTCGAAACGCCGTCGAGAGCGGCCTGCTCGTGGTCAGTGCCACCGGAAACTCCAGTCGGTACGCGTCGGTCTCACCGGCGAACATTCCCAGGGTGCTCTCGGTTGGTGGCGTCGACGACGACCGGACGATATACGAGAACAGCAACGGCGAGCGTATCGACACCGACCGCTACTGGGGCGACACCGCGGCCGACTCCTGGCCCGACTCGTACACCGTCCCCGATGTGACCGCGCCGGCCGTCGACATGCTGGCGCCAGTGCTCGACGGCGAGTACGAGCGGAATACGGGTACGAGCTTTGCGGCACCCTGCGTGGCCGGCGTCGCAGCGCTCGCACTCGCCGCGACCGACGCCGACACCGCGGCGGTTCGGCATGCGATTACCGAAACAGCCCGCCACCCGGCCGCCGCGGATAGCTTCGATGTCGACCCCGGACACGACGACCGGTACGGACGTGGCATCGCCTCCGCGATGGCGGCGATTAGCCACCTCGAGGCCAGCGCAACACTCTCCGGGAGGGTCACGGACGCGTCCGGCACTCCACTCGACGGGGCGACGGTCGCTTCGGAGGCTGGGCTCCAAACCGAGACAGATTCACAGGGCCGGTACGAACTGACACTCCCGCCAGCCCCGCAGCCTATCGGCGCTACGTCTCTCGGTTTCGAGACGCAGGTGGCGAACATCGACCCGACCAACACCGAGAGCCGGACGTTCCAGCTCGCCCAGACGAACGCGCTCGGCGTCGAGTTGACCGACCGCATGGCGACACGAATCGATACAGGAGAGCAGGCGACGGCGACGTTCGACGTTGCGAACGTCGAAACGGTGACCGTCGAGATAGCGGCCGAAGGACCGTTCGACCCGGCAGACCTGAACCTCAGTGTTGCTGGTACTGCAACGCCGTTTGGAGAGGCGGTCAGTGTCGACCCGGACCAGACGCAGATACGGGTCGCGGTCGCGGTTCCCGAGTCGCTCCTGCTCGCGCAGTTCCGGCTCTCTTACGAGTTCGCGGGCGGCGGTGAGTCGGCCACTGGTGAGGGACATCTGGTCCACGCACACGCCGACCCGCTGGTCATTGCCCCGTCCGACCCACCGACGCTGCAGGCTCCGGTCGACCTGGTGGCTCCCGACACGACGGTCGAACTCACACAGGGACAGGGCGAGGTGGTTGCCGAGGCAGGCGACGACGCGGGACTCGTCATCGACAAACCACTGACACTGACGGCTGCCGACGGAGCCACGCCGACCATTCAGTTCACAAACGACGGGGCAGAGAACCCGGCGGTCGCGCTGGTTGACGTAAACGACGTGACCATCTCTGGGCTTTCTGTCGACGGAACTGGTGCCACAACGGCGATTCAGGTGGCCCGCGACGGTGCCGTCCCGCGGCCGTTGGCAAACCCATCCGGCGTGACGATTCGTGACCTCACCGTCTCTGGAGCGGACACGGCTGTTTACACCGGACAGGCTCCGGCTCTAGACATCGTCGACAACGAGTTGACGGCCGAGACGACAGCCATCAGCGTCGGTCGGCAGGTGGATTTCAGAGACACCGTCACCGTTACCGGTCGGGCGAAGACAACAGTTCGGGACAATTCGATTGCCGATGTCGAGACGGGAATCGACGTGGTCGGACAGGTCGCGGCTGTCGACGGTAACACGCTCTCGAACATCGACGCGACCGCGATTCATCTCGGGACGCCTCGGTTCCTGAGTCGGCACTGGGGAGTGGATATCGGGCCGATTCGCTCGAACACGATTACCGGGTCGGGCCGCGGTATCGTCGTCTCTGGTGTGCTGACTTCACCAATCGAGAAGAACGACTTGTCCGACATCGACGCGACGGCACTCGTCGTCGAGGGGGCAGTTCTCGCTGCGATTCGCGCCAACCGTATCGACGGCGCACAGACGGGACTCACCATCGCCGACGGTGCGGAGGTCACGACGCTTGCCGACAACGAATTTACCAACATTCAGCAACCGGGCGACGAGGCACAATCGGACGAGACAGACGAGACTGACACGGGTAACCAAGACGACACAGACGAGACAGGGTCTGGCGAAGATACCGAATCGGCCACTGACTCGGGCTCTGAGGCGGAGACCAGCGAAGACGGAGATGGCGACGCTGACTCGGACGCCGGCGGTCCTGGGTTCGGACTCGTGAGCGCGCTCGTCAGTCTTGGCGGCGCAGGCTACCTGCTGGGACGGCAGGGGGACGACGACACAGCATCGAGGGAGTAGGCTACAGTTTGGGCGCACTCACTGTCGGGTCACTCGGTCTCGAATCTGGGCACTCTCCGTCGCCGAGCGCATCGAACTGGCCTGAGTCGCGTCGGTACTGTTATACTCGGCTCGAAAAAATACGGCA
Source organism: Halovenus halobia (assembly GCF_051414135.1). Classification (NCBI taxonomy): domain Archaea; kingdom Methanobacteriati; phylum Methanobacteriota; class Halobacteria; order Halobacteriales; family Haloarculaceae; genus Halovenus; species Halovenus halobia. The sequence goes on along the minus strand of NZ_JBLKOA010000009.1, from coordinate 50,945 downwards.
TATGGACATCTCGGAGACGGAATTGCCCGGTGTCGGCAAACGGTTCGAGGTCGATATCGGCGGCGGCGAGAGTGCAGTCGTCGTCGTCCACAACACCGGCCGGCGCGAACTGTTCGTCCGCCCGGAACCGGACGCCGACGCCGAAGAACTGCTCGATTTGAGTGACAAGGAAGCCCGAATTATCGGCTCGATTCTCGAAGGCGCACACTTCCAGCCCGTCGCGACCGACAACACGGCGACACAGATCGGCGACAACGTCATGCTGGAGTGGTACACGCTCGACGAAGACTCTCCGCTGGTCGGTAAGACGCTCGCTGCGGCCGACGTTCGAAACGCGACCGGCGCAACTATCGTGGCTGTTGAACGCGGCGACGAGGTGATCCAGAGCCCGGAAGCGAAGTTCACCGCCAAAGCAGGCGACCAGCTCATCGCCGTCGGCACCGGCGAGAACCACGAGGAGTTCGCCGAGGCGTATACGTGAGGAGGATGTGCAGTGCTGGTGGTCCACTAACGTGGCGCGGCTCTGGGGGTGTCGTCGGTGGCTGCTGAACTGTTCGAGATTGGCGTGATGTTCGTCGCGCTCGCGACTGTCGGCACGGTCGCGAGTCGGCTCCGCCAGTCGGTCATTCCGTTCTATATCGTCGTCGGCATGCTTTCGAGTGGCTTCGTCGCCGGCCGGCTCTCCGAACAGTATCTCGGCCGGGAACTCGCGGTCGGTCTCTCGGCGGAAGCAGACCACTTCATCGAACTCAGCGCGGAACTCGGTATCGTCTTTCTCCTCTTTTTTCTCGGCCTGGAGTTCAACCTCGACCGCCTGCTCGCCAACAGCGAGCAGATAGGCAAAGCCGGCACCATCGATCTGGTCGTCAACTTCGGTGTCGGGCTGATACTCGGATTCGCCATCTTTCGGGATCCGCTGGCCGCCTTCGTCGTCGCCGGGATGGTCTACATCTCCTCGTCGGCGATCATCACAAAGTCGCTGATCGACCTGGGCTGGATCGCCAACGACGAGAGCGCTCCGCTTCTGGGGACGCTCGTCTACGAGGACCTGTTCATCGCGGTCTATCTGGCTGTCCTCTCGGCGCTGCTCGTCGCCGGCGGAAGCGCCACGACGGCCGCCCTCTCGGTCGGCACCGCCGTCGGATTCATCCTGCTGCTTCTGGCTGTCGTCTACCTCGGGACCGGCTTTTTCAGCGAGATAATCGACACGAACTCCCACGAGTTCGTCGTCCTCCGGGTTACCGGTGTGACCGTCCTGATTGCCGGCATCGCGCTGGCCGTCGGCGTGAGCGAGGCGGTCGCGGCCTTTTTCGTCGGGATGGCGTTCAGTTCGACCGGTGAGGCCGAACTACTCGAAGACCTGCTCGAACCCGTCCGGGACATCTTCGCGGCGGTCTTTTTCTTCTGGATTGGACTCGTCACCGACCCGACGCTGTTTGCCGGTGTCGCTGGCCTCGTCGCCGTTGCTGTGCTCGTGACGACGCCGACGAAACTTCTCAGTGGCTTCTTGGGCGGGAAGGTCTACGACCTCTCGGACCGCCGGGCGACCCGTGTCGGTCTCGGGATGGTCACTCGCGGCGAGTTCACGCTCATCATCGCCTCGCTGCTCATCGTTAGCGAAACTGGGAGCGCGCTCGCGCCGGCTGTCGCCGCCGAACTCAACGCCTTCGCTGTCGGGTACGTTCTCGCGATGAGTATCCTCGGGACGATGCTGATGCAGTACTCCTCGGTCTTCGAGGACCGCGTCGTTGCCTGGCGCGGCGGTGAGTAATTACTCAGAGACGGTTTCGGTATCTCGCTCGGGACCGCTCAACTCGACCGTGTGGCGGGTGTGTCGGGCGTGCGTCTTGGCAAAGCGCTCGGCTGGGCGTTCGGTGAGAAACTGCTCGCCCTGTGGACACTCCCGGCACTCGACGCGGTACGGCGTCACGTCGTCGGGATAGTGGCCCGTGTGTCGGTAGTGGTCCATCGCGAACTGTTCGACGGCGCTGTTGCCCGCGTGGAGTTCTTCGAGTTCGTATTCGAGGTTCCACTCCTGGCCACAGCGCGAGCAAGCGACCGTCGGCGTTCGCTCGGGGCTCTCCTGGTCGTGTGGGTCGTCCATGCGCGGTGTTCTCCCGGCGGTTGCTTGGGCCTGTCGGCTACGTCTTACGTTGGTCGCCCTCCAAAGTCAGGGAGTTGTGGAACTCCGTCCTCCCACGTCAGTGCGTCGAGTGTCGCGACGAGATGGTCTATCCGCTGGTCGAAGACGTTTAACGGGTGTTCGTCGATGAACGTGGCAGCCTCTCGCTGGACGGTTTCTCCGCGGTAGTCGACTTGGAGATGACACTCGCCGAACTCCGGGTGCGTCTCGTCTTGGTGCCAGCCAATCATGAGGTCCCGCTCGGACTCGACCCACTGAATCTGGTAGTAGTCGTGCTCCCGGCCCTGCGGGAAGTCGAATGAAACCTGTAACTCCGCTTCAGCGACGGGATAGGACGCTTGGAGAAACGCCTCCGGGTTCACTGTGGCCCGAACCTCGCTTTTGTTCAATTTGGACGGATGGTACCAGACCGCTTCGACTGGCCCGTCTTCGCCGGCCTGGGTCTGGAGCCAGCTGTGGACGCGAGTGAGCAGCGTCCGCTTGTCGAGGTTCGCCCGGTTTGCGAAGAATATCATCGGCTACGAGAGTGAGACCGGCGAGTTCGACGACCCATCTTCACCGCCGTAGAGTTCACGAGCGTCGTCGTACAGTTCCAGCGCGTGACTGAGCAGACGCTTGTTGTCCTCGTACTGCTCCCACTTCCGGAGCACTCGGTTGCGATGCTTGACCGCCTCGCTATCTGTCTCCTCGGTCAGCGTCGACTCCAATTCGCCGCGCGAGTCGACGCCAAACTCCGCTTTCCAGTCGTCAATGTCCGCCTGGATTGCGGCGATTTCTTCCCGGAGTTCTTCCCGGGTCTGCTCGTTTATCAACTCCGTCAGTTCGGTGAAATACCGCAACTGGTAGTTCGGTGCATACTTCGTGTTTCCGTCGTCGCCGTCGACGGCCTGTAACTGCCCGAACTCGACGAGCATCTCCAGTTCGTCTTTGGCCGTCTGCCACGAGGAGACCTGCGCTTGTTTGCGCACCCACTCGACAGAGCGCTGTTCTGTGAGCGCCGTTGCAATCTCTCTGACGCGCTCACGCGCCGTGTGGTCCTCGGTCCAAGAATCGAGCCCACGGTCAGTCATATACGAGTGTACCCGCGCAAGTCTGTTATTTCTTTGGACTACTCTCGTATATGCGAGATACTCACTGTTCGCGGCGCACTTCGTCACCGCTCGCATTCCCGAGATTTTCGCTTCGCTCGAATCTCGCTGTTCGCGGCTCCTTCCGCCGCCGCTCACATCTTGGAGAGCTCCTTCCAGTCGCTCTCCCTGCTCACGGGTCGTTCCTCCCCGTTCGCGTCTTGGAAGGCTCCCTACGGTCGCCTTCCCTGCTCGCGGTGCGCTCCGCTTCTCGCTCGCATTCCCGAGATTCTCGCGTTGCTCGAATCTCGCTATTCAACAAGACGTTTGTACCACGCCCCCACACACTCCCGTATGGTCGAAAACGTCATCTGGCCCGCCTATCTCGACGCGGATCTCACTCGCGACGAAGGCCGTCGAGTCTCGAAAGACCTCGCTGTCTCGGAACCCACCGTCGACGAGATTGCGCAGGCCGTCCAGCAGGTTGGCTACGACGCCGTCATCGAGCGCTCGAAGACCTACCCCCGCGAGTACGAACCCCGCGGCCGAGTCCTCGTCAAGGGGGCCGAGGACGCTTCCAAGAGTGACCTGCTCCAGGCCACCGCGGCCTACCTCGACGTGATCCGCGGATGAAACGCATCGGCGAGGCCGTCCGGATGGCACAGGGCAAACTCATCGTCCGCAGTCCCGACGACAGCCACCCCGACCTCGGCAGTGACGTTATCGACGAGGATCTCAATGATGTCGGCACCGTCGTCAGTGTCTTCGGGCCCGTCGAGCGGCCGTATCTCGCCGTGCTGGCCGACCGCGACGACGCCGCGTTGCTCGTCGGGTCGCCGCTATACGCCCGGCAGTAGCTACTCTCGCTGGAACCGGTCGAGCAGCCCAGCCAGTCGGTCGACCGAGGAACTGGTCAGTAGTCCAACCAGCCGCTGGCTCCGGTCGTACAGACTCCGGAGCGTCCGGACTTTCTTCAAGTCTCGTTCGGCCTGGTCGGAATCGGCCGCTTCCAGTTGCTGCTCGGCTCGTTCGAGCGAGCGGAGCATCGTCTCGATTTCACGACGCACTTCGCGGTCGAGAAACTCCTGAAAGACCGTCCAGAGGTCCCGTTCAGCCTCGTAGAAGGCTTTCTTCCCTTCGCCGGGAATCGAGCGCCGCCGAACCAGATACAGCCGCTTCAGGTCGCTCATCGCCGTACTGACCGTCGATTTCGCGTAGCCGCTCTCCTCGACGAGGGTGTCCAGCGACATCGGCTCGTCGGCGAAAAACAGTAAGCCGTACAGCCGGCCGTAACTGCGGCTCAAGCCGTAAATTTCGGCGGTGCGCTCCATCGCCTCGATAACCTCTTCGCGGGCCGCGTCGATCTCTGCGCTCGGCGCCTGACTCTCGTCCATCATGCTCAGATACACCACGAAAGGGTTAATACGTTTTGTTCAGTATATTCGGTTAATGCCGAATATAGAAAATCAAGCCGAACGGAATGGTTCGGAGCCGGTTGTCCGTGCGGCCGGCATCGAGAAACGCTACGAGTCCTCGCTGCCGCTCGTGGACCGCTCTGTGTCGGTACTAACTGGGGCCGACGTTGCGCTGTACCCGGGCGAAATCGTCGGTATCGTCGGCGAGAACGGGTCGGGGAAGTCGACGCTGATGCAGATTCTGGTCGGGGCGCTCGCGCCCGACGCCGGGGACATCACACGCCGTGGCACCGTCGGCTGGTGTCCACAGGAGCCACTGCTGTACGACCGCCTCACCGTTGCCGAAACGTTCGAGTTGTTCGGCGAGGCGTACGGACTGTCAGACGAGCGCCTCCGTGAGCGCCGCGACACGCTGGCCGAGCGGCTGGATTTCGAGGAATTTCTGGAGTACCGGATCGACCACCTCTCGGGCGGCAACCGCCAGAAGGTCAACCTTGCGACGGCGCTGCTGCACGACCCCGATGTACTCTTGCTCGACGAACCGTACACGGGCTTCGACTGGGAGACCTACCTCGCTTTCTGGGAGTTGGCCGAACAGCTCCGGGCAGAGGGTACGACCGTGGCGATTATCTCACACCTGATTAGCGAACGCGAGCGCTTCGACCGGATTCTCGAACTCCGCGACGGACGGCTCCACGAACAGGACGAGCCACCTCAACAGGCTCGCTCGGCGGCCCACGCCGGTGGTTCTCCGTGAGCGTCCAGACCGGCACGCGGGTCCGTCTCGCTGAACTCCTGCGCCAGCCGCTGACGCTGCTCGCGCTGTTCGTCCTGCCACCGGTCGTCATCGAAGTCTACGGTGTCGCCGCGGGGTCGTTCCCACAACTGCCGACTAGCGCCAGTGAGCCGGCGACGCTTGGCCGGCTCACCGGCGCGGTGTTCGCCGTTGCCTTTCTCGCCGCGCTCGTCGGACTATTCCAGATTGTCAGTGCGCGCGACGGCGACAGACGCCTCGCTATCGCCGGCCTCGCCCCAACGACACTGCTCGCAACCCGGCTGGCGACGACGCTACTGGTCGGAATCGGCGGCGCCGTCGTCGCGTTGCTGACCATCTCGCTGCGAGTCGACGTGGCTGCGCCGGCCATCGCCGCCGGTGCGCTCGTCCTCGCCGGGAGTATCTACGGCCTGCTCGGCATCGTCGTCGGCGCGGTCCTCCCACGAGAACTCGACGGCTCGCTCGTGCTCGTTTTCCTGGCTGACTTCGACACTGTCGTCTCTTCGGGACTGGTGCCCGTCGCCGGCTCGGTTTCGCTTCCGGTCGTCGGCGAGGTCACCGTCACCGACGTTGCGCCGCTTGCCCACCCGCACGAGCTGTTCAGGACCGCTGTCCTCGACGGCACGCTCGCCGACGGCCACCTCGTGGCCGCCCTCGGCTGGGTTGCTGCCCTTCTCGCCGTTGCTGTCCTCGCGTACACCCACTCGACCGGAGCGGGGTGGTCGGCGTGAGCCGCGTCGGCCTCGCTATCCAGACTGGCCTGCGAGACCTCCGGCGCACGCCGGTACTGGTCGCGCTGCTCGTCGCTGGCCCGGCGTACATGATTTGGGTATTCAGCGCAATCGCACCCGACGGGCCTGCGACGGTCTACCTCGGTACCGAGACGGTCCAGACGACGCTGTCGGCAGTGTTACCGGCAGTGGTGACGCCGATGACGGCCGCGCTGTTGTCCGGTGTGGCTGGCCTCTTTCTGATGCAGACGGCCGCCAGCGCCGATTCGCGGCTAGTTGTCGCTGGCTACCGTCCAGCAGAGGTTGTCCTCGCCCGCTTCGGACTCGTCGCTGCCGTCGCCGCAACCGCAACCCTCGTCTCGACGGCTGTGATGCTCACGACATTCCAGCCCGCCCGCCCCGGCTGGTTCCTGCTCGGCACGGGGCTGGCGGCGCTTTCCTACGGCTTGGTCGGGGTAGTCGTCGGCGCGCTCGCCGACCGCCTCGTCGGCGTCTACCTCCTCGTCTTTGGCTCGCTCATCGACCTTTTCGTCTTCCAGAATCCGCTCGCGACCGACACGCCAGCGCTCGGTACTGTCCTGCCCGGCCACTTCGCGCTCGCGGTCACCACCGAGGCTGGCTTCGCCGAGTCGGCCCCAGTCGAACCGGTCGCCGGTGCGCTCGCCTATCTTGTGGTACTGGCCTGCGTTGCGGTGGCGACCGTCTCGCGCACCCTCCGCGTCTGATCCCTGACGACCCGCTTGCGGGCCGTTCAAACCTGTCCATCACTAACCACCGGTATGGAAACCGTCACCGCCGCCGATGGCACCACCATCGCCTACGACCGCTTCGGCGAGGGTCGTCCGCTCGTCTGTCTGCACGGCACCGGCGTCCGCCGGACGATGTGGGCACTGCTCGGCCAGCAACTCTCGGAGTTCTCACTGCTCGCGCCCGACCGACGCGGCCGCGGCGACAGCACCGACACCGACCCCTACCACTTCGAGCGCGAAATCGAGGACGTTCAGGCGCTTGCCGCGGCCTGCGAGGAAGACCCGATTCTCGTCGGTAGTTCCTTCGGCGGACTACTGGCGATGGCGGCCGCCGACGCCGTCGACCCGGCCGGACTCGCGCTGTACGAACCACCGCTCCCGCGGGCGACACTCGAGGAGGCCTCGGAACGCAGTCTCGCTACCGAAACCGCCGCACACATCGACGCCGGCGACCCCGAAGCGGCCGCTCGAACCTTCTTCACCGAGGCGACCGGCGCGGAGTCGGTCGAACACTGGCCCATCTGGCCGGAGTGTGTCGAGTTTGCCCACACGATTCCCCGCGAGTGCCGCACTGTCGAGAACTTCGAGATTGCCGACGCCCCGACCGAGTTCGAGACGCTGCTGCTCACCGGCACCGAGAGCCCGCAGTATCTGCAGGATGGTATCGACCAACTGGCGACCCGGATTCCCGACCACACCCTCGCCACGCTGGCGGGCGTCGGCCACGCTGGCGTCGCGACTGCGCCGGACCAGGTTGCCGACGCGCTCGAATCAACCTTCGCGTAGCGAGTGTCCCGACTTGGTGGTGGACAGCAGGATGTCGATAACCTACATATCCCGGGAGGTCGTAGACCCGGGCGATGGAGACCGCCCTCGACGCGCTCCCGGGTCGACCGATGTCAGCCGAGGATATCGCGGCGCTGAACAACGCCGCGACCCTTCGGGTGATTCCCTACACCTGGCTCGGCGAGCAGGTCATGGCCGCGCTACTGTTGTACGACGAGCGCCGCGCCGACGACGACGAGGAGGTCGGCGCGGACGCCCGCGTCACCGACACCGACGCCGAGGAGGAAGCGGAGGACAACCCCTTCGGCGGCCGTGACGACAGCATCGGCACTGTCGAGGTGATTGGTGGTGAGGACTCCGAGCCAGAACCGGCAACCGAGCGCGTCAAGGAGGAGGACGACGACCTCCGGGTCTACGCGGTCGGCTACGACGACGGCGACGCCGCCTGGGTGGTCATCAGCGAAATCGACCCCGACGCGGAGTTCACCGACGCCGAACCCCCGATTCGGGAGTGGGCGACGGAGACCTATCACGAGGCCATCGTTGACCGCCTCGCTATTGGTCCCTCGGAGTACGAACTCGCAGAGTAATCAGTTCCCTGCCCGTACCGTCGCGCCGTTGTTCACTTGCGTTTCGTTCACGCTGACGGTCTGGCCGCCGACTGTGTAGTCGCCGGGGTAAGCGACACGGATGTTCGCGATACCGTTGTTGTTTGCCGTCGCAGTCCGTCGGTACTCGAACTGTTCGCCCGCGGTCTGGATTGTCCGTGTAACAGTGACGTTCGTTCCCGGCTCTGCCTGTGTCCGAACCACCGCGCCGTCAACGACGGCGAACGCCCGGACGTTACTCTCAGAGTAGATGAGCTGATAGTGGGCGACACTGTCGTTGCCCGCGCCGAAGTCCTCGAACAGCGTATCTTGGATAGTCCCTTCGGGCGCGTCAACGTCGGTCAACACGACATACCCAACCCTGTTGTTGAAGTTATTGAAATACGAGTCGGGGTTGCTATCGGAGATGAACGGTTCGTACGTTCCGCGTGCGTACCCGTACCCACGTGACTCACCGTTGACGAAGTGGTTGTACATCCGGTTTTCGCCCCACTCGCTCAGGACGAAGTTATCGGGATAGGACTGGTTCAGCTCCTCGACGCGCTCGTCGACGCTCTCCATCGCTCCGATTTGCTCGTCGGAGTACTGAATCTGTGAGAGCAGCGACGGGACGAAGATAAGATTGAGCAGGAATATCAGTCCGACTGCGCCGACGAGATACGCACCGATAGTTGGTGTCTCGGGGAGTGACAGTGACGGGCCTTCGGGAGGCTCTCGGTCGAATATCGTCACCGGCCGCGCGAGGTCGACGGCGCTGAGTAGATACACGAGGCCGACGCCGGCGAACACTGCACAGAGAACCGCGAACTTCGCGGCAAAACGAACCTGAAAGGTTGCAATGGCGAGGTAGTACCACGCGAAGGCAACGGCAGCGAGCCAGCCCGGTTCGTAGCGACGAACCACGTAGTATGTCAGGACCAGCAACGGCACGAGCGCGAAGTAGAATCCCAGCCCGAGTTGGCTGAGCGGGCCAAAGACGATTGCCTGGTCGAGTCTGAATAGCGACGCCGTCTCGGTCGCGGTTTCGCGGTTGAAGAAGGCATCCGAGCGCTCCTGCAGGCGCGCAACATCTTCCGGCCGCAGTCGACGGAACAGGACAATTCCGACGACGCCGAGGACGCCCTCTGCACCCAACAGTCCGAGCGCCGGCAGGTCTACACGTTGCCACAGGTGCGCCAGAACTGCGAGTGTAACGACCCCGACAGCGACGGCGACAGGCACCGTTGCGGCGATGGATTCGTGCCAGCCCCACCGGAGGTGTGCACCGAGTGCGAACAGACTCCCGACGACGACTCCCGTGAGCGCTGGCAGATTCCCAACGAACGGGTCGACTCCCGCTTCTGTGTCCGTCACGACTCGCCCGGCGAAGTAGGCTCCAATGGGGACGAACGACAGCGGCGACCCGCCCCAGGTGTGTGCGAGTGCGCCGGTGCCGAGCGCGAGCAAGCCGGCCACGGCCCACGCTCGCGGGGTTTGGACGTGCTTCCATGCCGGGTTGTCGGTACCGCTCTGCTGGTGCTTCTGCACGTCGACAGCCAGCCAGACCAGTGTATAGACGATGACCCCAATCCAGAGATACTGGTACGGACCGTGGTCGAGAAAGCCAAGCGCGGTGTAGGTGACGTGCACTGGCGTCAGCGCCAGGGTGAGGACCGCTGCGAGCGCGATTCGTCGGTCTCCCGTGAGGGTGCGCGCAATCCCGTACACCGCGAGGCCGAGTATCACGCTTGCGAGGACTGGCGCGAACGCGGCGACGAGGTCCGGCGCGCCCGAGAGTTCGGCCAGCCACCAGTTCAGTGCATGTGACATCGGTCGAATCCGCGTGAGTTCGCCAATCGTCGAGAGCATCCCGAAGTCGAACGCGCCGCTGGAACGCGCAAGCAACTCCGCCTGCCAGTACCGGAAGAAGTAGGAGTCATTCGCCGGCGAGACGACGCGGCCGTTGACGAACACCTGCCCAAAGAACAGCGAGCGCGCGGCGACGAGTACGGCGAGGGTGCCAACCAGTCCGACGAGCGCCCGCCGGTCGACTGCTGGGAGCGCGATATCGAGGTCTAGTTCCCGGTCGGTCGTCGACGTGTCTTCTTCTGTTCCGTGCAGGACGGCTCTGACGGCTTGCCGGTCAGCGAAGTGGTAGTCGCCGTCGGGCGCGTTCTCCACGAACGGGCGCGAGACGAGTTCGCCGAAAGTACCCGAGTCGAGGTCCGTATCGTCGAAGGCCCACGACTCCTCGTCCTGCTCGTGGGCATGTAACTGCTCGAGCGTGTCCTCGTGCTCTGGGTAGTCGTCGAGATACGAGCGCGTCGCTTGTTCGACACGCTCGGTGTCTGTCATTACTGGTATCGGTGGACGAGGGCGGATTTAGTGGTTACGCTCTCAACACCTTCCTCCGACTGGACTGCTTTTCCAGCGCTCAGTCAGACAGTGTGACCTCTGGTGTCTCCGCCTGACCGACCGAACACACCCCGACATCGCGAATCTCGAAGCGCGCCCCGCCTTCGGGGCTCTCGGTGACGGTCACGTCCCAGTCGTGACCCTCCGCAACCCGGCGGACGATGGAGAGGCCAAAGCCACTGCCACCCTGTGCCGTCGTGTACCCCGGCGTGAAAATTTGCTCACGGTCGGTCTCTGGAATGCCTGGGCCGGTATCCTCGATGAAAAACCCCTCGTGGTCTCGCTCGCTCTCTGGCCCGGATAACTGCGAGAGCGCGCCGAACCGAACAGTCACACCCGGGTCAGTGTGTTCGACGGCGTTGCGAAGCAGATTCTCGACGACAGATTTGGTCCGCTCCGGGTCTGCCTCGATTGCGAACGGTTCGATGTCGAGTTCGTCTGCGTCGCGACTCAGCGTCTGCCACGCCCGCGTCGCCAGTTGGTGAATGTCAACTTCACAGGTATTGTTGACGGTGATGCCAGTCTCGGCGAGCGTCCGGAGTTCGTCGATCATCTCTTCGATGCGGCCCAGTGCCGTCTCGACGCGCTCGAAGTCCTCGGCGGCGTGAGACTCACTCGCCAGCTTGATGCCCGCCTGTGCCGTCGTCAGCGGCGTCCGCATGTCGTGTGAGATGAACGAGACGATTTCTTTGAGGCGCTCGTTCTGGGCCTGGAGCTGTTCGCGCTGGTGTTTTTGTTCGGAGACGTCTCGCAGGATGCCAACCGACCCGCGGAATTCCTCGTCGAAGGGGAGTGCCGCCATGTGGTCACGACACGGCACCACGTCGCCGTCCTTGGTGTGGATATCCACCTCGAAGGCCTGGCGCTCGGGGCCGCCACCTGAGACGATCGACCGCAGACTCTCGTTTGCCTTCTCGACGCCCTCCTCGGTTTTGATGAGGCCCGGCGAGGACCTGATAATTTCCTCGCGGTCGTAGCCCGTCATCTCGACAAACGCCTCGTTGACGTAGCTGAACGCGGCGTTCTCGTCGACGACGTAGGTGGGGTAATCCAGCGCCTGTAGGACGGTGGCGTAGCGTTCGGATTCGCGCTCGGCGCGGAACTCCTTGGCTGCGTGGGCGACCCGATTGGCCAGTCGTTCGAGTTGGTCCGGTCCGCCCTTCTGGAGGTAGCCCGTGACGCCGGCGTTGATCGCCTCGCTGGCAATCGTCTCGCTCCCTTTGCCGGTGCAGAGGACAAAGGGGAGGTCCGGGTGGCCGTCTCGCACCTCGGTCAGTAGTGTTAGGCCGTCCATCTCGGGCATATCGTAGTCGCTGATAACGCAGTCGATTTCTTTCTCGGCGAGGTGCTCGGAGACCTGGGTGGGGTCTGTCGTGTTGACGACGGTGATTTTCTCGAGGTGTCGATGCAGGAACTCCTCGACGATATCGACCTGGCCGCGGTCGTCGTCGACGTGGAGTACTGTCGGGCCGTGTGCTGGCAGCGAGGGAGGCATCTGTTATTAGACTATTAGACTGTGAAAATATAGGGATACATCCTAATCTGGTTGGGCCACTTACTCTGACACACAGAATATATTCGGGTTGGAGTACCAACTCTGTTTGGTGGGTGTTTTATACATAATTCATCTTCAAAATTCACTTTCCAGTGCCTTCTCCACGTCGGCACTGATTGACGAGTACGCTTAGGCAGATTACTGGTCCGATAGTTTGCGTAGATTCACTGGACTTGTGTCGTCTGAGAGCCGCTTACTCTGAGTTATTACGGGACTCGCTCAACTTTTCCCAGATTTCTGCACAGCCGTCACCGTCTTCGATTTCAGCCAGGTGTTCTGACTCTGTTTCATTACTTGCCATAGTTACTCAGTATCTTAGTAAACAAATAACGACGATGCTACTTAAATCCTGTTACCGGCTGGACGGTAGTGTTTAGTTTGGAGCATTATGCCAGCGAGCGAAGCTTTGGAGCCATTTTTCAGCGGTCTTCGGTTCGACGTGACTGAAACAGTTTGAGAACGAAGAGGTTCGGCGTTTTACCTCGCGAAAGATACGTTCGACGCTATTCCGACTTCCGTGGCGTTCGGTTTGAAATCGGAGCCCTGCTCGGTGAAGTGCAGCTTGGAGGTGGTTCGCGCCATCAACGAGAAACACGGCGTCTTCGACATCGTGTTTCTGACGAAGTTCTCGAAGAAATATCTCCGTTAGAGCGGTTGTCGTGGTGGAAAACAGCCGCAGGTGGAGCAGTTCGTTTGTGTCTGGATCAGCAGCGGCGTACAGCCAGTACTGCTGATCGTTGATGCGAATCACTGTCTCGTCGACCGCGACGTGATTCGGAGTTTTGCCACTGGTCGGCTGTAGATCGGCTTTCTGAACCCAGTCGTGCACCGCCTTTCGAGAGCGTTGGACACCCAACTCATCAAGAACAGAGATGGTATTCGAAAGTGATAGTCCTGCCAAATGCATCTGAATACCAAGCTTCATCGCTGGCTCGGGTGTCCGCTCGCGCTCCACAAAATCCAAATCAATCCAGTCGCTACTTCCGCTGAGGCGTGTGATTTCTGGCATAGAGCACCACAAAATCATCACGCCTCACTTTTCACGCTTAACTAAACACCGCCGGCTGGACCACCTACCGGCGTTTAAATAGTGGTCAGAACATTATACGAGGTATGAACGATAGGTCGGATGCTGACCGTCTCTTCGAGCATCTCGGGCTCGGAGAGTACGAAACCACGGCGCTCAAAGGATTGCTCACCCACGGCCGGTCGACGGCGCCGAATCTTGCCGAGGCAACTGGCATTCCAAACGCGCGTATCTATGACGTACTTGATGAGTTGGCTGACCGCGGGTTCATCAAAGTCATTCCCGGCCGGCCGAAGGAGTTCCAACCAAAACCACCTGCGGATATTCTTGACCGCGCAGTCGAGAATCGTCAGCAGCAGTTCGAGTCGTTCCGCGCAGAACTCGATGATATCCGGGATGTCTTCCTTGATGCATACGAGTCCCGCTATCAGGCTGCCAGCGAAGACCTGTCGCCGACCGAGGAACTGTTTCATGTCGTCGATGTTGGCGAGCCTAGTGAGGCTGAAACGCGAGCTATCTATCGTAATGTTGAGGACACGCTGAACGTCATGACGAAAAGCCTCGAGTACTTCGAGAGCATCCGACCAGCGCTTACCACGGCAACCGAGCGTGGTGTCGACATCGAGATGCTGTTTCTGCACCCCGAGCATCTCTCCGAGCACAACGCCGAGATTCAACGAGAGGTCCTCCGAGAACTCAGGTCCGAGTTTCCCTCCGTCGGCATTCGGTTCAGCGAGCAGCCCCTGCCGTGGCGTGGTACGCTCGCAGATCCGAGTGTGGACTACGAGACCGGCATCGCCATTGTCCTCGTCGAAGAAAAAGACGTACCACTCCACATGCGTCAGGCTGCTGTTACAGAAAACGGCTCGTTCGTAGCCGGACTCAAACGGTATTTTGACCTCGTCTGGCAGTACGAAAGCGTTGACCCCGACAATATCGTAGAACTGTAATTTGTGATGACCGATTCACTCGCTGCTTCGTTCTCGAATCAACGTTCGAATCGTCTCCTCGACAGTGCGCGTCGGTTCCCAGTCGAGTTCTGATTTCGTGCGGCTCGTATCGACAGTGAACTGATCGACAAGCGTTTCGCCGCTGCGTGGGTTCTCGACCAACCTTACTTCCGTGTCGATGTCTGCTTCTTCGCTGGCAATCGTCTGCACCAGTTCACCGACGGCCTGCACGCTTGGATCTTCGTCACTCGCGATTTCGTAGGCTCGGGCTCCCGTCTCACCGCGTTCGAGTTGTGCCGCCAGCTGTTCGGCACTCCTGATGTACGCATTCGCAACGTCTTTAACGTGAATATAGTTTCGCGATTGGGTCCCGGGTTCGTAGACCGTCAGTGGCTCATCGGAGAACACTCGATCGATGAAGAAGTTGATGACCGTGCCTTTGCTCACCTGTTCGGTCCCGATGGTATGCTCGCCGTAGAGATTAGAGATGAGGAACAGGTGGGCTGGGAACGCGTCCTCGGCGTACGTTCGGATCGATTGCTCGCTCAGGAGTTTTGTCCGCCCGTACCAGTTTAGCGGGTCTCGAGGCAGATCAGCTGTGATCGGGAACTCTGCCGGGTCGCCCAGGACAGCCATACTGAACGGGAACGCGAGCGCAGCGCCGGTCTTTCGACAGAACCAGGCCACGTTTTCTGTTCCCTGGACGTTGACTTCGTAGGCGAGGTCTGCCTGTTGTTCGCAGTCGTCGACGCCGCTGATTGCCGCCAAGTGCATGACGATGTCTGCGCCGCTGAGGGTGTCCTCCAGTCGGTCCCGATCACGAATGTCGACGTGCTGGACGGTCACGTCACCAATCTCTCGAATCGTCCCGAGATAGAAGTTGTCGAGTGCGATAATCTCCCAGTCTGGATGCTCTTCCTGCAGTTTGTGAACGACACGACTGCCGATATATCCCGCAGCGCCTGTGACTGCTACTGTCAGTGATTCGTTGTCTGTGGTCATGAGTTCGTCTTCACGTCTCTGTCTGTAAATGCCGTTGCAAGTTCTCTGATTCCTTCTCGGAGTGTATACTCTGGTTGATAGCCAGTTGATTTGACGCGGTCGAAGTTCACGTGATACGAGGGACCGGGGTGTTCGTCTTCAAGATACGTGATGTCGATACCTGCCCCAACCTCGTCGTGGACAATCTCGGCAATCTCGCTAATTTGGTAGTTTTCGCTGTTCGCGCCGACGTTGTAGATCAACTCGGGCCACGAGTCCGGGTCGAGTGTTGCCTGTTTGAATGCGCGCGCTGCGTCTGTGACGTGCATGAATGGTCGCCAGTTCGAGCCGTCGCCGTAGACGGTCAGTGGCCGGTTCGTGAGCGCTCGAAACACGAAGGTGTTCACGACCAGATTGAAGCGAATACCCTCTGCGTAGCCGTAGTTCGTGCTGAGGCGTAACGCTGTCCCATTACCGTCAAACTCCGCGAGCAGTTCTTCGGCCTGTAATTTTGACTCAGCGTACGGGTTGATTGGGTGGGGCTCGGTGGTTTCGTCGACGTTTTCGTGGGGCGCTCGGCCGTAATTGTTGCACGATGAGGCGAACGTGACGGTGTCGACGCTGAGTTTTTCGGCTGCGTTGAGGACGTTTTGTGTGCCCTCGAGATTGACAGCGAAGGTCTCCTCACGGCGGTCGTGGGTGCTCGCCGCGCCCGTGATTGCAGCGAGGTGAATCACCGCGTCGGTGCCACGCATCGCGCTTTCGACCTCACCGTAGTTTCGCACGTCGCCCTGTCTGAATTCCAAGCTGTCGCCGATGTCTGCACCCATGAGGTTTCCCGGAGAGCCGCCGGTCAGCGAGTCAAGCACGACAACGCTGTCAACCTCGTCGGCGTCCTGTAGCTGTGGCACCAGTGCGCTCCCGATGTACCCACAGCCGCCTGTAACCAGCACCGTTTGCTCGGCCATAGTGTTCAGTCCTCGAGAACGCCCGGGAGGAACCGGTCCTCATGTGCTTTCACGCGCCCGTCGTATCGGAGCAGCGTCTCGAAGATATCCGAGACCGCATCCTCGAAGGACTGTGACTGGCCGTCAATGAGGTCCGCATAGCGGTCGTTTTCGATCTCCATCTTGTGTTCCTCGTCCTCATCGCGTGGGTTCTCGAAGTGTTCGACTGCCACGTCGAGGCCGTGCTCCTCGCCAACGTCGGCGATCGTGTTCGCAATCTCGACGATGCTGATTGCTCGCGTAACTTGGTTGTAGACGACGTGGTCGTCTGGTCGCTCGTCCGGGTTGGTGAGTGCGAGTTGTGCGAGACCTTCGACGGAATCTTCCAGCGAGACGAATGGTTTGCGCTGCTCACCCTTGCCGTAGACTGTCACCGGATAGCCTGTAACTGCCTGCGCGCAGAATCGATGCGCGACCGTTCCGAAGTAATAATCGAAGTCGAAGCGGGTGTTCAGACGCTCGTCTGCGCGTGTCTCTTTTGTTTCTGTGCCGTAGACGATCGCGGTTCGGACATCGCTGACCGGGATATCGAACTGCTGGTTGGCTAGCCGCATGTTCGCCGCGTCGTGGCTCTTCGTCAGGTGATACCACGATCCCGCCATCGCTGGGAACGGTACCTCGTCGCGTTCGTCTTGGTTCTCCATCGTCGCGCCGCCCTCTGGGATTGGGAACTCCGGCGCGCCGTAGACGCCCGTGGTCGTGGTTTCGATGAAGTGCGTGTCGGCCATGTCGTTTTCGTGAAGGCCAAAGAGGAGGTTTCGCGTCGACTGGAGGTTGTTGTGCTGGGTGTAGTTGGCGCGTTCGCCGTTGATTTGTGAGTACGGCGCAGAGGGTTGGGCCGCTGTGTGGACGACGGTGTCCGGTTCGTGGACTTGCAGGAGTTTGTCCACTTCCGCGCGGTCGGTAAGGTCCGCTTCGACGAACGAGAGGTTGTTGAGGTCGTGGACCTTCTTGGCGGCTTCGAGGCGATCGTCGATGTCCGCGATTGGGGTCGCGCTGACGCTGCCGACTTCTTCGACCCACTCGCGGCGCGCGAAGTTGTCGACGAGGACGACGCGGTCGTCGGTTCGTGTGGCGATTCTGAGTACGGTCGGCCAGCCGAGGTAGCCGTCACCGCCCGTGACGAGGATGCTCATGGTTACTCAGAATGTGAGTAAGTACATAGGTCTTTTCGTGTAGTTTGGCTGTAGCGACCTTCGACTGTGTCGCGTTACTCCAGTGCCTTCAGATTGTGCTGCACATCGAGCCAATCGAAGACGGCAGCGGTGGGTTCGATTGCGCTCGCGATTTGGCTCGCCGATTTGTACGCCATCGGTGCCTCATCGAGCACCGATTCGTCGATTGATTCGGAGTAGATGCCATCCATCGCTTCCTCGAACTCTCCGACAGAAATCGTCTCTGCGGCTTCACGACGGCTCATCGTCCGACCAGCGCCGTGTGGCGCGGTCCGGTTGTACGACTCGTTGCCCTTCCCGCGTGCGAGGACCGAACCATCGGCCATGTTGAACGGGATCACGAGTCGCTGGTTGTCTCGTGCTGGCGTTGCGCCTTTTCTGATCGTCAGATCGCGAAAGTCGATGTAGTTGTGGATCGATTGGAACCGCTCGCGGGGTTCGATATCGAGTGCAGCACAGATTGCGTCGCTCATCAACTCGCGGTTCCAACGGGCGTACTGCTGAGCAAACAGCATATCCACGTAGTAGCCGTGTGCCTCACGACCCTCCAGCCAGTCTAAATCGGTGTTGCGATCCTCGATTGTTTTGCGTGGCCGAGAGAGTGCCTGAAAGACCTCGTCGACTTCCGCTTCGTCGAAGTCGGTCCGAATTGCGTCTTTCCGGAGGTGGGATTCACCTTTACCGCCGGTCACCCACGCGAACAACTCCTCGTCGCTGACGGCCGTCGGATCGAACTTGAGATAGTCGTGATAGTCTGCGGGAAGCGCCCGCCGGATCGCGTCTGCATCACGGTACTCGGTTGCTTTGGCCTGCCAGTACTCGGCGACGGATTTGCCCAGATACCGCGAGCCGCTGTGGATGATCAGCCAGTAGGTGCCGGCGTCGCGGGCCTGTGCGAACTCGACGAAGTGGTTGCCGCCGCCCAAGGTCCCCGCGCTCTTGATGATGTGGCCCATCCCTTGGCGCTGGTCCGCGAGGACGCGTCGACAGAGCGATTTGAAATACGCGCCGTCGTAGCCGTCGAACTCGAAGTCGATCGGGTCGATTGACTGGCCGAACCGCTTAGGATAGGCCGTCTCGAACTGCTCGAAGACGGTGTTTGCTCGCTCGAAGGGAAACTCGTTGACGAGGTGTGGCGCATCGTCGTACGCGTGGGTCTGTTGGCCCATCGGCACGGCAGCACGAACTCGCTGCTCGCGGGTCGTGTGGTCGAGCGGGAGGGTGTCGCCGAGATTGGTTGCGGCCATGCCACAGCCAACATCTAAGCCGATGATATTTGGAACAACTCGGTCCGGCAGCGGCATGGTGAACCCGACCGGCGCGCCCGCACCGACGTGTGCATCCGGCATCGCTCTGACCGGTTCTGTGAAGGCTGGATGGTCGATCAGCGTTTGAATCTGTTCGAGACAGTTCTCCTCGATGAGCGACTCGTCGTCGACCATCACTCGGGCGTCGGTGTATTCACCGGTCAGTTCGATGGGCATCGGTTCGTCTTTCGATTGACGGGATGGGGATTTGAGTATGGTGTTGGTGTGTTGGTATTTGCCACACTCCTATACAGATTAACCATTCAAACTCTCAACTTGCAATATACGGAAGACTTGATCCTCCACAGAAAGTATTTATTGTACTGTGATCGATGTTGTCCTGATGTCCGCTCAGCCGCTCGTCGGAAAGCCACGCCGTCAATTTGCTGTCCGCGCGACCGCCTCCCCGAGGCCGTAGCGGGCGGCACACTGGTGGTGTGGGTACACATGGACGACAGAGAACTCCTCCGGCGCGAACTCCGTGCCACGCGAGAGGAACTGGTTCGTAAACAAGCACGGTCTACGGAGGGTCAGCCTATCGAAGACAGTCAGCTCCCGCTGATGCCGGATCGCAAGGAGCGTTTCCTCCGGATCGCGTTGATGGGTACCGACGAGCTGGAAAGGCATATCGAGCGGTTGGAACGCGACCTCGCTGATCTCGAAACAGGGTTCGAGGAGGGAGAAGACACTGACTGATCACCGGTGCCGTTCGTAACTGAGGTGAACAATCATGGCCACGACTGGAACTGACGATTCGACAGAGACCGAGCGTGTCTTGCACATCCGTTTCGAACAGAGCAACACCGAGTGTATCGAGGAGACTCTCCGTGCGCTTGACGCGGGCGACGACCCTGCGGCGTACTTCGAGTGTACCTTTCACGACCCGGACCAGTTGCATCAGGTGACGCGTCCACGAAATCTTGAATTGCTTCGGACGATTGCACAACACGAGCCAAGTGGGATTCGCGAGACAGCTCGGCTTGTTGATCGCGACGTGAGCCAAGTCCACCGCAATCTCGGTGAACTTGCAGATCTGGGTCTCATCGAGTTCGAGGCAGACGGCCAATCGAAGCGGCCCACTGTCTGGTACGATGCTATCGAGGTGGAATTACCCCTGCAGACGGACGATCAAGACTCCGAGCACGCTGACGCCTGATTCTCGGCCCTTGGTTGTCGGACAAAGCCAGTGAGTCTGTGATGATTCTTTGTCTCTCTCTTGTTCGTCAGCGAAGCGCTTGATGAATGGTTCCAAACGGAAGTCGGTTAGCGTCCTTTGTGTGTTGTCTATTCTACTCAGTCTGATCGGAGAAGGGGGATTTTGTACGCCGCTTCAACCTTGCCAGCCATTAGCGGAACTCGTTGGCTGAGGAATTTCCTCGCGGGCATCTCCATATGCTAGATCAGCCGGTGCTGGGTGGGTATCGTACAGACAATCATCGCACGACCACCAGACACTGCCGAGCGGTGCGCTGCACTCGACGTTGATATCACCGCTGTTGCAACTCGGACAGTGGAGCCAATCGTTGAACATGCGCTGCTGGTCGGACTCGTCGATGCGAGCATCACACTCCCGACAGGCAAAGGTCGCTCCATCTGCATCGAGATCTGTAATCAGCGCGATGGTCCCGCTCCCGCTGGCGCAACTTGGACAACTCACCCACGACGCTGCATCTGACCAGTGGGCAGGCCGGAGCGTGTGGATCTCTTTGTAGACCGGTAGATTGTCGTTCTCCGCACGGCTGAGTACTTGATCCAGTACACGTTCGAGTCTGAACGACCCAGTTAACTCCCTGATGGAACTGGTCGGATAATATTCGCTCTCGTGCTCAGTGAGCGTCAGCGGGTCGCGGACGGCCAGTTCGTACGTCTCCCCATGCCCAATTACCTCGCCGGTCTCTGCATCGCGTCTATGGCGATCATCAGGAAGGTGTAGCACGTGGAGATACGGAGAGTCACGTCTGGTTTGAGTGAACGTTTCCGCCGATATCGCCTTCTCGTATACCTCCGCGATGGGAGTGAGTGACCGTGTTGCAGTCCGCTTGTATGGTGTCATACTGTCGTTTGTATTCGGTTATTCTACTCGCTCGAACCCATCGAGGCTGCCGTGGGTGAACGTAACCTGGTATCTGACGAGTGAGTCGACAGCATCGAACGACTCTGTGATCTGGAAGCGGCCGTGGTACGACTCTCGTTCAGTCCAGCCGTCGTGAATGCGTTTCATCATCCCCACATAGTAGCGGAAGTCGTCCTCGTCAACATCCTCGTCATCCGCGTATGGTCGCTCTTCTGGCGGAACTGGTTCCGCATGCCACTCTTTTTCGAGCAACCGGCCGTCTGCGGTGATCTTGAACGTGTTCATGCAGGGTCTGTCGATGCCCTTCGTCTGCCAGTTGACTTCCTCTGGTGGCGCGACACCGTCCGGGTAGTTCGGCAGGTGTACGCCGTCGTACAGTTCGACGATATCAAATAGTCCCATAATTTCACCTCCTGCAATCCAATCACACTGATCGGGTGCTAAGGCCGACGGTGACAGTACACTGTTTTTGTGAGTGTGTATTAACGCTGTTTGACGTATGTCCTACTATGTCATGGCCATCTGACGACGACTCCGATGGGAAATACGATAGTATTCTGCTCTCCAAGAGACGTGTCACGAGACCACGCAGGCTTTGAACCGATTGTTGATTGTTCGCATACCCGCAGAAAGTACTTATCCAATTGCCCGGTACAGGAGACAGATGCACCGACGGAAAACGGATCGGACCGAACAACAACGCTGTTAGTGAGCGGTCTGCGCGACCGCCTCTTTGGGCCGTAGCGGGCTGTGTCCCTGACAGCGTGGAGCAAACACATGGATGACGCCGAACTCCTCCGCCGAGAGCTTCGGGCGGCACGAGAAGAACTGGTTCGCAAGCGATCACGCCAGTCTGAGGACCCGGGAAAGACGGGAGATGCGCTGCCGCTGATGCCCGACCGCGATGAGGAATTTCTCCGGCTTGCGTTGATGAGTATCGACGACCTGGAAACACACGTCAAACGGCTTGAGCGTGATCTCGACGATCTTGAAGACGGGTTCGACAATCTGGAACGAACTGAGACGGAGTAACACAGTCTCTGATATTCCTGTCGAGGTGTGTGGTGGTAACTAACATACGATAAGAACTGCTTTTACCAGTCGAAATGAACTGCGTCTGTGAAGGTCTACCCGAAGATTCCGCGCTACGATCATCCGGTCGTTCCGGACGAATTCTTCGATGCCGATGATCTGCTTCTCGTCGAGAAGTTCGACGGGAGTTCGTTCCGGTTCACGCTGTATGATGAGCGGTATGGTGATCTGTATCCGGAGCAGGTAGCCGCGGCAGCTGACGGCGACGGCAGCCTTGTGTTTGGCACCCGACGCCAAATTCGTGGGAGTCATCGAGATTCACTGGATACCATCGACGGGGCACTCCACCGGGCCGTGCGATGTCTCCGCGAGGGTGTCGACGAGACGGTCCTACGAACTGCCCACGAGGAGTTTGGCTGTCCCGTCGTGGTCTATGCTGAAAACATGGTCTACTCCACAGTGGACTACGGCTTCACCGAGCAGGCTGTTCCAGCACTCGCCGCCTTCGATCTGTTGCCGTTCGACGCGATCGAGACGATGACACCAAGAGGAAATCCCTACGAGGAAACCTTCGAGGGATTCTGCTCGGCGTCCACTGCGTGGGACGTGTTCGAGCGACTGCAGATATCGGCTGTTCCACCCGAATTCGCATTTGTGCCTGCGACACGTCTCGATCAACCTGAATCAGGATTCGATCCAGATACCTACACCGTCCCCGAGTCTTCGCTGGCGAACGTTCGTATGGAGGGAGTCATCGTTCGGAGTGACGAGCGGGCACGCCGGGTGAAGATTCTCAGGGAGGGCTTTCAGGAGCGAAACCGCGAACAGTTCGGGAGACAACCCGACGACGCCAAGACAGGTGCCGAATATGTTGTCGCAACATACTGCACGTCGGGTCGGATTCGGTCGGTGCTCAGGCAGCTTGTTGTTGAGGAAGGCCGGGAATTCGGATTGCACCTGAACGAGGAGTTACACGAGCGTGTCGTTGAAGATATCTGGGCAGAGAACTGGCAAGAGTTGATGACTCTCGATCGGTCGTTCACCCCGGCAGAGATCTATCCGCTCGTTGCACAGCGGTGTATCTCGGAGTTGCGCTCGATGCAGACGAATGCCGAATTGAACGATGTTGCGCCGACAGAGATCTGGACACATCTGGAGTGAATTGTTCCGGCATGCTGCTAACTATTTAATAGATTGACACTGCTACATGGAGTATGAAGATCGAATCGGATACCATCTACCGACAGGATGAGCACGATGAAGTGCTCGTCCTTGGTGTCCACCAGCGGTATGACTCATACGATACAGACGAAAATACGGGTGCCGAGAACGGGATGTACAGGCGGTTGAGGCGACTGCCCCGGGGCTTGACCCTGGGGTTGAAGCCGACAGCATTATACTGCTTGAATCTGCACAGTTCAGTATGGGGAAGATGGAATGTTACCCGAAACTGCGACAACGCGGGGTCGTCACAATCCCAGAAGAAGTCCGAGACGGCCTTAATCTGGAAGAAGGTGACCAGCTAAAACTCACCGTCCAAAAACTCGACTGACAACGATGAAACACACGCTTCGCTCCCGTGCGTACCTGCCTGACGACGTGGCGAGTGAAGCGTGGTACCAGATTGACATCCTCCGTCAGATTCGTAACCACGCTGTCCGAGACTACTACAATTCGGACTACAACAACCGACCATCTGACTACGACCAACACGCCAAGCTCACCGAATGGACAGACCGCTGGCCGACCTTTGCAGAACCATCACGACACGCCGCACAACAAGCTATCAGCCAGATCCACAGCGATTTGGAAACGATCCAAGAACGCCGAGAAAACGGCTACAATGTCGGTCGGTTGCAGTGGCAAGGTACCGGTGAATTTCGGTCGGTATCGTACAATCAACCCCGTCGCTGGAACGTGGATCACAACACGGGCGACGACCGATTCGTTCGACTCCGACTCGAAAAAATCGGCTGGTTCAACGTCCGAGCAGACCGTGACGTGCCACCAGCGGAAGCCATTGAGGAGATCATCCTGAAAAAAGAGACTACGGGTGAGTGGTACATCTCGCTGGTGACTAGTCCCGAAGACACGCCAGAAAAGCCATCACTAAGCGAGGTTGAACCCGAGGACTGTATCGGTGTTGACCTCGGCATCACCAACTACATCCACACATCCGAGAACCTGTCCGTAGGGACCCTTAGCCTGTCAGATGAGTACGACCGCTACGGACGCGAGCAGCGGAAACTCGACCGGAAAGAACACGGCTCTGCCAACTGGGAAAAGCAACGCCAACAGGTCGCACGAGTCAAACGCAAAATCAAGCGCAAGGTCGAAGATTTCCAGCACAAACTCACGACGTGGCTCGTCAAAGAGTACGACGTGGTGGCCGTCGAAGACTTGGATGTGAAGCCGATGCTAGAAACCAGTCAGAACGCGAAAAACAAACAGGACGCCGCGTGGTCACGCTTCATCGAGTTGTTGGAATACAAAGGTGACCTGCACGGCACGCACGTTGAAACGGTCGAACCTCGCGGAACGACGAAAGAATGCGCGTTCTGTGGTGTCGAAACGGCCAAGCCGATCTGGGTGCGCGAACACTCGTGTCCGGCGTGTGGACACGTGGAAGACCGCGACCTCAACGCGGCGAAAAATATTCTCAATCGTGCACTGCGGCAGTTAGGGGCGGGACGCTCCGAATCAACGCCTGTGCAGACTGCGCTCCCTACGTTCACACCTCAACGAGAGGCCGTGGATGCAAAGCGCGTCGTTGAAGCAGGAAGCCCCGGGGCCTGACCCCGGGGTGCGTTCACGTGCGATACGCCTACGAGTGGGATAGATATGGAGCGATGCCTGGAGCCACTATTGTCGATCCGATTGAAGAATTCACTACGGCTGTTGGAGAGAAAATTCGTCGGTTTGATCATGTCTGACGACGGCCAGAGCTGTTTATTCCATTGGCGACAGGTTCGGATGCTGGAGCGAAGACTATCTGCACCAATGCTCGAACGGAATCATCGCACAAGCCCAACAACATGGCTGTACGCACATCGCGTTCGAGGACTTGGAGCAGATTCGAGAACGTATCAGCGACGACAAGAAATTCCAGCAATGGGCATTCCGCGAACTTCAAGAACAGACCGAAAACAAAGCGGAACCGGCTGGCATCGTGGTCGAAACAGTCGAACCGTCCTACACCAGCCAACAATGCTCGAAATGTGGCTGTACGCTCGAAGAAAACCGTGACGGCCAACGGTTCCAGTGTCTCGACTGTTCGTACGCGGCAAACGCCGACTACAACGCGGTCGTCAGACCCCGTCTGACGGGTAGCAAACGCGGAGCGTTTGCGACGGCGAAAAATGTCGCCCGGAAACTCGCGCTCAAACTCCAGCGAGGGCAGAAGCCCCCCGCTGGAGGGGCGTTCTGTCAGTACGCCCTGAACTCGGGGATAATGACCGTGAACGCTACTGAAGTGGCGTCCGACACCTATGTATCGGCAGAACGGGAGTCCACCGACAAGCCAACGGGTTCAGCCGTTGGTAGCTGATGTCAGGAAATCGCGTCCAGTTTCAGATTCGAACTGTTCGCATCCAGTCGTCGATTGCCGACCGATATGCACTCTTGTCCGGATCTGGGAACGAATCCAGTGTGTTGAATTGATCGTGAATTGCGTTGCGTGCACGTTCTTCGAGTTTTTCAGGAACAAACTCTGCATCAGACGAGCGCTTGTGGCTGACCAGATCCTCGACAACTGCTTCATCACTACCATCGACTGCCTTGGCTAATTCAAACACATCCGCCTCGATATCCTCGAATTCGACGACATACTGAGCGCCGAGCAGTCCCCGATAGACGTAAAGAAACTTCTTTGCGTCAGGTGCGTAGCCCTCAACTTTCTCCGGATCGAGATGTTTGTAATAGTTCGATTTTGCCATGCCAAGATATGCGTGCGGAACGTTCAGTGGAAGATGCTCGCGAATGAGATTCTGGAGTGAGTCAATTTCCAGTGGCATCCCGTTCATGACTGTTGGCGCCTCAATAACGAGTTCGATGATATTGTAGTTCGCTTTCGCCAGCAGTGAGCCGAACTTTTTGAGTTCATTACTCCGGAGATCGACCTCCGCGAACGCTTCGAAGCCATCGGTTGTTCCGTCCATATTGACAGTCACTTCCTCAGTGGGGGTGTCCAGATAGGCATACTCTTCAGCTGGCGCGAGGTGGAGACCTCGAACGTCAATGTCGCTTTCTGCGCTATCGAACCCATAGATGTGACTACCGGTAACTGCATAGAACCGTGGCTGGTTCTGTGTTCCTTTCTGTGCGACGGCCTTTTCGATGAAATCGCGTAGTTCTGCTGCGCTATATGTCAGGTCGAGATCTTTGATCGTCATCTGTCTAGTCCTCTTCGCTCGTGGATACTATTCGCATCGACAATGCGCGAATATCTCTACAGAGAATCTGGCGTCAGTTGGTCGATGGAGTCGATGCAGACTGTCTCGGCGAGTCGTTCACGAAGCTCATTGATAGTTACTGTCGCCTCGATAGTCACAGCAACCGTCGCTATGGTCGCGGACAGTCCGGGTTGAATCCCGCGGAGTCCATCAACACTGACCGCACGAACGCCCTCGATAGCTGCCAACCGCTGCTCGGCTTCGGTTGTGAGATCGAAGCCGGCGCCATCTGGAATACGAACGGCAACGATAGCCGTTACAGTCGTGACTGTCGGGTCTGTCTGAGTAGTTCCCATATCAATCACCTCGTGAGCGCCGCGCGGTCGTGCCGCGACGCACGCTCTGATGCGCGAGGAGTGATTCGAACACTCGTTTCGGCCATGGCGAGGCCGCGTGATCGGCCAAGCTACACCACTCGCGCAAAAAATTGAACTAGAATGGGTCGAATGTCGTGATCTCGTCGATGACCTCCCCGACCTCCTCGGTGTGCTCGATGAATTCAAGCACGTTCTCCGACCAGCCAGAGATGTTGTAGACGCCCTCGTAGCCTTCCGGCGTGACGAGGTCGCCGTACGATGCTAGGTCAATCATATACAGCGACGCCTCCGAAGCAACAGCCTCTCGATACGCGTCGAACTCCTCACGGATCATGTTCGCGTCGTCGCTGAACCGAACCCGTGAATCCCAGATCTGCATGTCGGTGAATACAACAATTCGGTCAACCACGATCTCCTCCTTGCGGAGGTATCGAACCGCCTTCCATCCGTTCGTCGAGTTCCCGACCTCTTGGTCGATACCCAGCAGTGCATCCTGGCGCTGAAGCACTGGTGCGTCGACGTGCATCTGGACGGCCTGGAAGTCGTCACCGAATCCACCGACACGAGCACCTCGGTCAGCGAGTATCGCTCCGAACAGCGAGCCGATTTCCTTCCGCGCGAGGGTACTGTTGTCAGAAAGATGTGCGTCCATTGATCCTGAAAGGTCCACAGCAACGAACGTTTCACCCAGACCGTCCGGAATGGTCTCGACGGAGTCGATTCCGGAGTGCTCCCGAGGGGAATTGAACCCCCGACCTCCAGCTCGAAAGGCTGGCGTCTCTCGCCAACGGAGACTCCAGGAGCAAACCAGTATATGCCGGGACCAACTGGTCCTGAGGCCGACCTCATCTCGGTCAGCCGGACGCCTGGAGAAGGAGTCGAACCGAGAACCCGTTGCCGGGCTGCCGTAGCAGGTCAGTGAGGTCACCAGTCCTCAGACACGGCAAGTGAGCCGATGAGGATTCGACCCTCAGTCTCGTGCACCCAAGGCAGGGATCGTGCCACTAGACTACCGGCCCACAGAGGCTGCCGACCGTCGGCAGCTACTTGTCTATCGATACGTCTACGTGTGCGAGAGGAGTTGAAATCCCTCGCACACAGGAGGGCGTACTTTGGGGAGTCCGGGAATACCACATCGGGCCATGTCGGTTACAGACCCTGCCGGGTCCAGCAGTCCGCCGATGGAGGACATCGACCGGCTGCTGCCAACCTCGATGGGTATCCCCAGCGTTCGACACGCCGCCTACGCCGACGTCGGGACCGAGTGAAGTCTTAGACTTCACGAGGGTCGGAAGAGGTGTCTTCCGGAATTTGAACCCGAGCCACGGCCGCGACAGGGCCGCATGCTGCCGGACTGCACCACGTCGGCGTGCAGTCGCCCCGGCCGGAATCGAACCGGCGACCTCTGGATCCAAAGTCCAGCGTCCCTCGCCAGCGGAGACTCCGGGGCTGGTGAGTGGATTGATGATCCGCGATCCTCAGTGGAACTCTGTTCCACGGTGGACAGAGCAGCAGCTCTCGGTGGGGAACGGATGTAATACCAGCTCCTCTGACGCTCAGCGCGTCGGGAGCTGTCGTTCCGTTGTGGAACGCAGGTCAAAATGCCGCGAGCATCATCGCCTCGACTGATCCAACGGAGGGGTAGCAGTCTGGCTGGACAATGAATGCAGGCGACAACCCGTCTTTCCCGGCTCCGAACGGGTATTCCGTGTGGGAGCCAAGTTATGCGGGAGAAGGTGACCGGCTATCGCCGGCGGACATCTTGCCTTCGAGTTTGACGTCCTGCCAGCGATTGCCGTCCAATTGTTCCACACGCTGATTGTGTAGGTATTCGCCAGCCACGTGACCTGCGGCTAAAAGAGAGCAAACAGGTCGTGGGGTGGGGCGAATTGAAATCATCGTGTGGGAAACCTCCAGTTTGTGCGTCGTGTTTGACTTCACTCACAACCAAACGTGCCAGTTGTATTAACTCTAGTTATGGTGTGTTACCAATGGTCAAGACAGGCGTGAAAATCGTTGGATCCGATGTTCGAATGCCAGAACAATGATCGGGACAACCTTCGGCTGAACGCCGATCATCCTGGCTATGAGTGGGGTGTGTACGCTTGCTCGACGTTGGTCAACTAGCGAATCATGACCTGCCCCAGATCAGAGGATCTTGATGTGGAAACTCCGCTTTTGCCGTCTGTGGTGGGGTGTAGTACCGCGATGCGACATCATAGTATCCAAACTCAGGGGGGATACGAGCACATGCTTCAGCCAATCGCTTCTCGGCTGTGTGCGTGATCCCGAAATCGTCGTGAAAGCGCTCGAACATGCCGACTTGATTTGAGGTGTTCACTCGTTGTGGGGTGTGTGGGTGAGACTAGTCGGTGTGGATGTGTTTGTGGTGGAACACTCGACACAGTGGATTCGTTGTTTCGAGAAGTTCACGACACACCCGGGTGGGTGCTCTGATTTGTCAGTACCTGTTCTGAATCTTCATCGGAGCGTATCTGCTTCGACTGATGCTGAACAGTTGGTGGTCACGCACGATGTACTACCCTGTAACTGCGCCCGTAACCTCCCCCATCGGAGTTACGTCCACTCGTGGCTGTCCCACCCTTCGTAGTGCTTCAGGCGACTCTTGATCTCGAAGGCTTCCCACTCGCATTCGTCGTACAGTAGATCAGCGAGTGTTCCGAACTCGCCACTGTTCAGTTCGATACCGCGCTTCCCTCGATTGGTGATATAAGGAGCAGTCCGGAGTTCGTCAAACAACTCACTCGCAGTGGGATAGTCGCCCGTCTCGATAGCAGCTATGGAGAGGAGATTTTCCTCAGTGATTGGAGAGCCCCAGCGGTGCTCGGCTATCATTGCGGCGAGGAGAGCGCATTTCACTGACGGCTTGCGCATGTCTACTTATTCTCCTCCTCTATTATAAAAGGTGTTAATGGCTGTTTACGCCAAAAGAAACACCTATGTACGTCGATCAGTATAGTAAGCATATGAGTGAGTCATCGCAGGGACATCCGGCAGCGGAGAAAGACACTAAGGAGGCTCGTCTCGAGAACCCGAGTGGTGTCCTTCATCTCTTTCAGCACGAGAGTGTTCCGATCCTCCTCGACGCTATTCTTACCCTTCCACCGGGTCGGGAATTCAACAAGACGGAGTTTGCTGACCACGCTGGTGTCACTCGACAAACGGTGAGTACCTACATCGACCTCCTGCTGGAAACTGATATTGTCGAAGAGGTACCAAACACCTCGCCTCGCCGGTACCGTGTCGCCAAGAGCGATGTTGTTCAAGAACTCTTTGAACTGAACAGCGCGCTAAACGTCGCCGGGAACTAGCGAGAGCGAATCTGAGAGTCTTGTTGATACTTTTTGAGCGGGTAGATCAGACTAGGTTCAGTATATAACGTCTGTTTCTAGTCCAATCTGGTCTTTTACAGGCGATCAAGACGAATGCCTCGGAGTTTGATCCCATAGATGAAGTCGACATTCAATAAAATTGATGATTAAATGAATTCTCCGAATGTCGTCTCGCTCGCGGTACTCTAATTTCATAAGCCGGTCGTGTACTCAGTTACTCCTAACGATAGACGACAGCGGATGGTTACTCGTCAAGTGCGTCGAGAATCTCTCGATCTTCTTTGATGAGGCGATTGAGTTTCTCGTCAGCGGTCTCGTCTTCGATCAGTTGTGCAACCTCTTCATCACTATCATCACCGGGTTCGGCGTGATCCGCATCAGGAACGATTGCCAGGACATCGAGGACTTCTCGTAGCATTTCAAACGCTGCTGCACGCGAGATATCAAGAATCTCTGCAATTGCACGATGTGTCATCTCGCCAGCGGCGTACTGCTGGGATAGTGGAATGAATTCAGCAAGTGTCACAATCCCGTACTGGTCAATAAACCGGTCGATTTCCGGATTAGTTCCCCGCTGTGCGATGACACGGGCAAGCTCTGGAGTAACTGTGAATTCTGTCTCTGCGATCTGGATTGTAACCTGAAATTCCTCCGCACGGTACTGTGTACTGCCATTGACCGTCCCTATTTCAGTGACGAGGCCAGCTCGTTGGAGGAGAGCAATATACTTGTACGCGGTCGATTTTTCGATGCTGAGATCAGGCAATAATTCTGGGATAGTTGCCGAACCTTCCCGGAGTTGTACATACAACTCCGCAAATTTCGGCTCCTCGATGAGTTTGAAGATGGGAGAGAGATCAGACACGACAGTCTCTCGGGATGCGGTTCGGTCGGTTGCCATGATGTTTGCAGTTTGTGGTCCGCAAACTAAAAACTTAGTTATTATAAAAATAATCTCCCGCTTCAGGGCGGCGTACCGTCCTGTGGGTGGGAAACGGCGCTGACCGTTGGCTCGGCGAGACACAGTCGGTGCTGTTGCGTTCCTGTATCCGAGACGACGGCCAACTGTGCGTTGATCCGCGCTTCCGTCGCACCGAGCGTCGGCGTGGCGATATCATCCGGTGCGCAGTTGGGACACCGACACCGAGCGAGACGCTACGTGGTGTTTCGACAGTCCGGTAGGCGTACACCGACACCTGATTGCCTTCACCTATAGTAATCTCCAGAAGTATCTACTCACATCTCTCGCCACATCCCCGAGAACCAACGAGATACGGCATTCCTCGGCGGGTATACCTGCAAAGACTTCCAGATTCTACTATAGCTGGGTGCCACAACTGCAACAGCGGACTTCGAGCGAGGGCAACCCCACATGAAGCCCGGTGAACAATTGTTCAAGCGCGGCCACGGCGGCGTGTTCACTTGTTGGATCTTCATCTCCGGCGACCTGTAGCCCACCATCCGGTTCGACTTCTATTACTGCTCACACAGTTGCAGCATCAGCGTCATCTGCGTCCAGTGACAGCTCGATATCAATCTCATCAAATCGGACAACTGGCCGTTTTGACCGACCGTCCTCCTGCAGATCAATGACATTCAATGCGTCGAGTTCGGTCAGGTTGCGATGGACTTCTTTAAAATCGCGACCGACGAGATCGGCAGCTCCGCGCATACTTTCCGGTTCGTGGTGCCGAATCGCTCTGAGCAATGCAAGATTCGATGGGCTGAGCAGCCGTTGTAATTCTTTTTCGTTATCAAGGACGAGGACGTGTCGCTCATCCACTTCCTCACCACGTTCGAGGGCGCGGATATCCTCAAGTAGTTCGCTGTGCTGTTCGTCACTGTCCAGTCGAACTTCGAGTGTCTGGTTTTCTGTCATTGTGTCTCACTCCTAATGGGCTGGTGTGACCGATGAACTCACTCTGACTCCAACGCATTGAGTTCTCGTTCGAACCGCTGGATGAGCGTTTCCATCCCGGGAAATTCAATTTCTTCGACGGTATCAGTGGTGTGGCGTTCGTGGCCTTTCTGGCGTTCGTGTGCGTTATCATAGCGAAGTATCGTTTCGCAGTCGGTCGTTCCGTAGTGTAGCGTGTAGTCGTATCCACATGGATACTGATCGCTGTCTGTCCGACGCACGCGAATGTGTTTCACGTAATTTCCATCTTTCTCTGTTAGTTCCCGCTCGGTCTCGTAAGGCACCATCCACATTCGATGGTACGTCCCCCATCAATATAGGTTTGATGGGCTTATTCCCATCAATACGTTGGTAACTGCTGTGATGGGGTTAGCGGAATCGAGGGTGGTAAATTCCCATCCTCCAGGAGGCGGCGGAAGTTGCCGAGTAGGCAGGAGTCGTTCATTGTTTTGTATGGGGGAACAGGAGTTATGAGGGCCACAACAGTCTATTCGGGGGCGTCACGGTGGTGTACCGTCTGACGGTGAAGAGACTGCTGTGATTGTTGGCTCTGTGAGACACAACCGATGCTGTTGTGTTCTCGCATCGGAGACGACAGCTAAGCGCGCACTGACGCGACACTCTGTCGCACCGAGTGTCGGCGTGGCGATGTCGTCCGGCGCGCAGTCTGTACATCGACAGCGGGCGAGATGCCAGCGCGGCGTCTCCACCGTCCGATAGGCGTACACCGATACCTGCTCGCCTTCGCCCAACTGTGTATCACACCCAGTGCACCGGACCTCAAGTGACGGCAGCCCCACACGAAGGCCGGTAAAGAGTTGTTCAAGCGCGGCCACGGCGGCGTGGTCGCTTGTTGAATCTCCATTGCCGGTGACCTGCAAACCGCCGTCCGTTTCGACTGGCTTCATCACCGCTCACCTCCGATGGCCTCGATGTCACTCGGATATACCTGCACCGGCACGGCAGCGTGCTCAGTCTCATCATCACCGACGAACTCGCCGAGGGGCCCAGCCCACGCTGGCTGTGCGTCACGACCAACGGCCTGCGTGAACAACCGCGCCCAGACTGGCCCGTCGTCGAGGCGCTCGCTGTCCTCTGGGGCGACTTCGAATAACGCGGTGCTGCAGACGACGATGGTCAGTAGCTTCGATCGTGAGATGGCGACGAGGAGTCGTCGTGGATTAACGATGAACCGTTCCTCGTTTCGAGCGAATTGTGGATCGGAGACTGTCGCGGAGACGGCGATGATATCACGCTCATCGCCCTGATACTTCTCGACAGTGTTGGCTGTCACGGTGTCGGGTAACACGGTACTAAGTGTACCTCGTTGTGCGTTGTGCGGTGTGACGACTCCCACGCTCGGTGGCTCATTCATTGCTGCCTCGGGCTGCCCGTGTTCTTGTACCTGCGACGTGTTCGCGTCGCCGGCAGGCCCCTCGCCGAGGGTCCCGCTCGCACCGCCGTCCGGACGCGCTGGGGGCTCGTGGTGGACGTTGAGGCGAACGGGTTGATCAGGCGGACTTTGGATGGCTTCACCATTGTGTGCTCGCGGTCGTGGTAACCCACGAAGACGAGCGACGAGCCAGCCTCAAAGACCGCTTCTTGGCCTGCCGTGGCCAGCTCAACGCAACAGATCGGGAGCGATCATGGCTTGGCGGTGGTCAGCATGATTCCTTCGTTGTCAGGAGGCACGTATCGAATGTGGGAATTTCAGGGACTAATCGAGCGAGAAGTCACGCGAGGACTGCGTTTGCGCCAAGGGCGTTGGCGAGTACCTCTGTGGCAAAAAAGTAAGCGGTACGGGAGGAACGCCTGTCTGAACTCATATCTGTCGCTATCGCGTAGCACAATTCAACAGTTTCGTTCGATCCACTCAACCCATTCTTCGAACTCATCTGCGCCACACTGGTCGGCAATCGATCGGTACGTGTCCTGAGAGATTTTATCAGCCTCAGTCAATGGGACGGTGACGACCCGAACGTCGTCAGTTTCCGGATACTCGTACCGAAGCTTGACGTGACTCCCGGTCCGATCGACTGGTCTGAACCGTTTTGAGCGGAGTGCTTTGATGATTTCACGGCCGGAAAAATC
The DNA here is from genome assembly GCF_051414135.1 of Halovenus halobia. NCBI lineage: Archaea > Methanobacteriati > Methanobacteriota > Halobacteria > Halobacteriales > Haloarculaceae > Halovenus > Halovenus halobia. Next base: position 17,039 of record NZ_JBLKOA010000009.1, on the reverse strand, counting down.
AGCATACACCATTTCTTAGCCAAGCCATGGCGGCGGCGTCTCATCCTCATCAACCGCATCTGGATCAATTCCAATATCACGAAGGAATTGGTCTTCGTCCTCAACGGGATTCCCACCATCTTCGTGAAGCGCAAGTGCCTCTGCAAGCATGGCGAGGGCTTCAGCTTTTGAGTCACCGGATGATGCAACCCCGGTCTCAATATCTCGGGCCGTCACGAGATCTTCCTCGTAACTAAACTCGACGCCTTCCTTTCGGTGACCATCCGCTGTTTTACTCATTGCACGTTCGTTAGCTCGCCGCAATAAAAAGTGTATCTGTCCAACAATGGCGCTGAGCCGATTTCGGCCCACTTTATTTATTTCTGTCGACAGACGGCGTTCGCGTCAAGAATGATTCTCTCCATCACTTGAGAAGGTCGAGTTCGGATGCAACACGCAGGAAGTCGGCGTGCTCCATCCCGAGAGACGCACTAGCTTCTCGATAGGTTAGCTCACCGGCTTCGATCTCGTCCCAGAGGGCAACGATCTCGTCGAGAATCTCGTCACCGTATCGTTGCGTTGCATACTCTAGCGTCTGGCTCTCCTTCTCGACAGCGGATGCAATCTCGTCGAGGGAGAGTTCGATCCTGAAGTCGACCGCTGTATACGTGGCTGGCTTCTCTTGGAGTCGATCGAGGAGGCCTGCTTCGTGCAGTTCACGACAGTATTCGTGTGCTGTCGAGTGCGGTAAATCAAGCTCGCGTTTCAATTCCGTGACTGTGAACTGCTCGTGTGCTGCTGCGTAGGTCAAAATGTCCAACTTCCGGTCGTTTGCCAACTGTTCTCCGATTTCTTGGAGTTGCTTCCGGGACAGTGGTGCAGGATCAGTTGTGCTCATCGTTCTTGCTTGATATACGATATTCTCGTATATACGGTTTGTGTGTACGTCTCAATAGCTGTGACTGTGGCCCGCTGGAGGGCATCAGGGTGGCGTTCCCTCCGGTGGGTTTCTTATTTTGTCACGGTGACGTTCCATCTCGTGGCGACGAGACAGTACCGATGGTCGGTTCAGCGAGACACAGTCGGTGCTGTTGCGCTCCCACATCCGAGACGACGGCCAATCGCGCGCTGATCCGTACTTCCGTCGCACCGAGCGTCGGTGTGGCGATGTCGTCCGGTGCGCAGTCCGGGCAGCGACATCGAGCGAGATGCCAGCGCGGTGTTTCGACAGTCCGGTAGGCGTACACAGAAACTGTGGCGCCTTCGCCCAACTTGGCCCCGCAAGCACAACACCGGATGGTCAGTGTCGGCAACCCGACGCGAAGCCCGGTGAACAATTGCTTGAGTGGCGCCACAACAGCGTGTTCAGCAGTGGCATTCGCATCACCGGTGATGTGGAGACCACCGTCTGTCTCCACTGACTCCATCATTGATCACCTCTGTCAGTGTCGATGTCGCTCGGGTACACTTGCACCGGCACGTCCGCGTGGTCGGCAGCATCGTCACCGACAAACTCGCCGAGGAGCCCAGCCCACGCTGGCTGTGCGTCACGACCAACCGCCTGCGTGAACAACCGCGCCCAGACTGGCCCGTCGTCAAGCCGCTCGCTGTCCTCTGGGGCGACCTCGAACAACGCGGTGCTGCAAACGACGATGGTCAGTAGCTTCGATCGTGAGATGGCGACGAGCAACCGCCGGGGGTTCAGGATGAACCGTTCCTCATTTCGAGCGAATTGTGGATCAGACACCGTCGCCGAGACGGCGATGATGTCACGCTCGCCACCCTGATACTTTTCGACGGTGTTAGCTGTCACGGATTCGGGCAGGACAGCACCGAGTGCGCCACGCTGAGCGTTGTGTGGTGTGACGACACCCACGCTTGGTGGGCCATCTATTGCTGACGTGTCGTCCCGCGTGTGCGACGTATCTTGTTCGGGGCCCGGCCCCTCGCCGAGGGTCCCGCTCGCACCGCCATCCGGACGCGCCGTGGACTCGTGGTGGACGGATGAGGCGAGTGCGTCGATCAAGCGGGTTTCGATCGGGTTCACCATCGTGTGTTCGCGGTCGTCGTAACACACAAACACAAGCGATGAATCGGACTCGAACATGGTTTCCTGCCCTCCTGTCGCCGGGTCGACGCAGCGGGTTGGGAGCGGTCGTGCCTCGGCGGCGGTCAATGTAACCCCGTCCTCGCGATACTGGAACTGCGTGAGTAACTGTGCAAGTTCCTCATCGAACCGATGGGACTCCGTGAGTTGCTCGATCCGAAGCTGGTCGGCTGGGTGGGCTGGTTCACCCGAGGCGTCGCCGGTCATCGGTCACCTCCTGTGGGGTCGCTGTCTGCATCGGTAATGAATCGCGCGAGCGCGCTCTGTCGTGAGCCGCCGTCGGTGGCTGTCGGGTGGCGCTCAGTCGTCGCGGCGAGTGCTTGCACGTATTCCAGTGCGGAGCGATACGCCTCTGTCTCTGCAACCGGCCGGCGCCGCGTGTTCGCCCAATCCACCTCAGACACAGTCGCCAGTTGGCGGTGATCGCCGACGAGCAGTGTTTGCCCGTCGGGTTTGAGTGCGCTCGTGGCGAGGAAGAGTCGTGGCAAGTCGAGCATACTGGCTTCGTCGAGACAGACGACATCGGCCAGGCCAGGTTCGTACCGCATCGCCGCCGGGGCGGACGTGCTGTCGATGGCCGAGCATGTCTCTGCGACAATTCCGAGGACGCGATACAGCGTCGCCGGCGTTGCAAACAGGAGTCGCTGTGTCGGCTCGTCTTGTGTCATCGCACGCGCAATGCTCTCGATCGTTTCCGTGCCGGCGTCGCTGTGGTACGCGGCGTACGTAACCTCAACGCGAGATGTGTTGGCATCTGCCCGGACTGTGTCCACTGGTGGCGGTGTCGGCGTGACACGCACGAGATCGAGATCGGTTAGTCCCGACGTGGCTGCTCGCCAGTTATTGAGACAGTCGACCACGCCGCCGAGGACGGCATCGACGGCTTCGTGCGAGGGAGCAATGACAATGCCTGTGAACGACTGGTTGTGTTGTGCGCGTGCGTACGCCCGAGCCAGCAGGGCTGGTGCGGTCGCGCCGCTGGTTTTGCCCGTTCCCGGTGGGCCCTGCAGCGGAACGAGCGGGCGATCAACCGCCTTGATGAACTGCCGCTGGGCGTCGTTGGGTGTGAGACAGGCCTCGCTTGCGGCCATCTGCTCGCAGAACGCAGCGATGTCCGCTGGCGCAGCAACCTGGGCTGTTGGCTGTGGCTGGCTGCCTGTCTGGTGAATCGTCTGGAGCTGGTGCCAAAGCGGGTTATGTTGAGAACGGTAGCCGGCTAGTGTATGAGGATATATCATTAGAAGAAAAAAGTCGACGTGGGTGAGTGTGACGGATGGGGTTACACTGCGAGCGACAGTCTCACCGAAACTAATACACCTGTGAATTTAGTATAAATTTATATGAGCCGGACATCCATCCCTGTCGATGAGGCGACGAAGGACCGACTCGATGAGCTGAAACGTGATGACGAGACGTGGGACGAGTTTTTGGAACGAACTGCCCTCAGCAATAACCCAATCAAAAAGGGTTTCTTGTCTGCGGACGGTGCCGACGAAGCCCGGAAAAATGTTGAGAAGACACGTGAGAGCTTCTAGATGCTCTTTCTCGATAGTTCTGTAATCATTGCGTACAGTGAAGAACACCCTACCGTGGTTGAATACGTCGAAGACAGTGGACAACTGTTCACGTCCGCCATCTGTGTCTACGAAGTGGTCAACGGCGAAATGTGGGCCAGTGGAAAGAGTGCTCACACGATCAGAGAGGGCTTTGGCGGCGTGCAGTCGATCGGACTCAACGAAGAAATTGCTATGGAGGCTGCCCGGATGCAAACACAACTGCGCCGTGACGGAGACGAAATGGCTGTACGGGACCTCCTGATTGGCGCAACTGCCCGCACGACCGGGGCGGAACTCGTTGTTGCTGACTCTGATTTTGAAACTGAACACCTGCGTGAGTTCATCTCCGTTACGAACCTCAACGCTGGAGACGACTGACAAAAGCCACGAACACGTTCGGAATGTACTCGTCAGTGCAAAATGACGATTTCATCAAGTTTGCTGGGGATACGATCACGGGCATATTCGTCAAGCCGCTCGAAACCTCGCCTTGCCGTGTCGATCAGTTCCCAGTCCCAGTCAACCATTGTTGTCATACGTCAACACACCGATATTGAACCCCCGCTTCACGTCCTCACTACGACCTCTATACCCCAGTTACGGATCGTTCGGGATCTGCTCCGCTTTCAGAGGACCGCGTGTACCCCCTAGAGCAGGCGCTTCTCGGTGTGACTGAATCAAACCATGCCGGCGGTGGACAGGGCGAAGGAAGTTATTTATAACACCGGCTTGTGCGCGATCCCGAGATTGTGGTGAAAGCGCTTGATCACTCGAAGTCGGTGTGAATGTTCACTTGTTACGTGGTGTGGGGGAAGCCAGTCGTCGGAGTAGCTACCACAGGGACTCAATCCGTTGTTCGATTGCAGAGAACACTGTAGAGTATACTTCGAGTGGATGGAGCGATGGTAAGTCGAGATCAGTGACTTCAGCACCTGTTGGGGGTTCGTGGAAGTGAGTTCGCGCATTATGCGGGTTCGGATGCCGATCCCAACGACATTCCCAGATACTGTCGTCGGTTCGCTGTTCAACGTAGTGCATCGAGAAATTACCCGTCGTGAACCACCGGATATCGACACGAACTGTCGTTACCGAATCAGGATACCGCTGCGTATTGAGTTCTACCTGAAGCAGCCGTGGTTCGTATGGATCCGGCTCGAACCTGGTTTCAACAACAAGTGGGTCTGAAGCGAGCTGGTCCTCGAGGAGGCGTAATGTCTGCCGATCTGGCGGCCCAGTCGACCCTGCTGTCGGCTCCGGTGGCGGTGGACACATCTATGCTGGGAGTAAGTGGCCGTCATTTTCTGAGAGTTGGCGGGCAAGTTCGTACAGACGAAGCTCCCGGATCACGCCCTGCCACTCGCTGACTGCCACCATCCGTTCGTGGATGGTTTCGTGATCCGATGACTCAAACACAGAGACAGTTGCTGGATCTGTTGTCCCAAACTGTGCTTCGTACTCCGTCCGCTGCTCTTCGAGGGCTGCGACACGGTCAAGAATCTCATCGACAGACAGGTCAGCGGCGATCTCGCTTGCGTCCTGCCACTCGAGATATCCCTCGTTGCGCTCGTACATAGCTGGGCGGGTTTCGCGATCTGCGTTCGCAATTCCCATTTCGGCCAACCGGTCAAGGTGTTTTTTCGCTGCGTTTGGGGAACAGTCTGCGAGTTCGGCAATCTCAGTATATACAGTTGGTGACGTAATCCCAAGGACGACCGCATGGATGCGACCGAATGTGTCTGTCCCCTTCTGCCACCGAGACGAGTCAGTATTGGACTCCGGGGCCAGGTCGAAGTCAGTCATACCCCTGTTTAGGAGATGCGGATAGATATATGCTTGTGTCCTCATATATCTGTGAGAAATGTACTTGGATGTTGCTCCGTGGGTGTGTGTTCGGCAAACCCACACGTCTACAGCTGGGAGGCTCGCTTGGTTTGGCTGGATTATTCTTCGATTTCGTAGATTGTTACAGGGACGTTCACGTGTTTATCATCGTTACAGACGAACTCGCTAGAGGCCCTGCCCATGCTGGGTTCGAATCGTGGCCGACAGCCTGTTCACTGCGGTTCCATTACTAGCAACTTAGAATCTGCCGTTTGTCTTGACTGGTCCCATACCGATCATTACCATCGCGGTACAGATTACGGTCTTCGGGATCTCAAAAAAGACGGGTGTGTCTCGAAAAAGCAAGTCGAATATTCAACTGACTGGCTTAGCAACGATTAGCATCCCCTAGACTGTTCCTGCGTTCTGGATATGTTCTATATCGCACCTAAACGGTATGCAGTTGCGAAACGGGAAACAACGAACCTTGGTAATGACCCGCGAGTATAATCACCACAGCATACCTATTCACTGCACACTACAGAACGAAGCTCCTCAAGTAATTCAGGATGGTGTTCTTCTAAAACTTCTACATCATCTGTGAGTTCATCGTTAATTCGTGAGCGAATTTCGGAGACTGCTTGATACCTTCTATTTCCAGCATCATCATCTGCTAACAGTTCCCGATCCCTCTCAGTAAGCAACCCTCTTGTCCGAGCCATTTGGTTTGCCTATTCGTACACACCTACTTCCGTCTACTGCTTGTGTTCCCTTCATTGGTTAACACATAAGACAACGTTTGCCTATGTGCAAACATTTTAATTGGAGTAGAAAGTAGATGTAACTGGAGTACGGGTCGCCTCAGAGAAATGAGGCTGGTGCTGCAGACACCAACCCCGTGCTTCGCTGGAGTACAACGAAGCATGCGAATACAATTTGTCCCCGGACTTCAACACTCCGGAACGAGCGACGCACAGACAATCGACTATCAAAGTCAGTGGGGAGATGGCCAATGAGCCAGTCGGATTCCACACCTAGTGAAGAAATCCGTCGAACGGTCCAGATCCCGTCTCTGTTGACGAACTCCCTGCGGGCAGTCCTCGATGCCTTCGGCGAGGACATCATCCGCTTGCAAGCAAGCGGCAGCATTGAAACGACCAACGGCACACTCCTTGACAACCTTCGAGAGTACGGCGTCAGCTGGGAACAACAAGACCAGCAGCGGGTCTCGATTGATTACGAACAACTGCCCGGCGCAGACGGGCCGACGAATCCGCTGACTGTAGAGGCCCAGACAGAACTGCTCGAGGAAGTTGAGGCACGTCTCGCCTCACAGGACACGACCGCCGAACCAGATCTCGCGGTCACACAGTTCACCGTCAGGATCACAGACGAACGGCTGCAGGCAGTCACGCCAGCACAGACACCTGAATTCGACCTGCGATTCGTCTCCGATCCGGCAGAACCACCAATTCGTGAGGTGACGAAACGCTACAATGCCGACCGCAATCTCTACGCGGAACTTGGCTTCGAGGTGCGCAATCTCAACCTGCGCTCGGTGATTGAAACGGAGACGAAATTCCACGAACAGGCCGACGGCAAGTATCTCAGCTGGGCCGGCCCGGACGACATCCGGCCGCGGTCACCGGAACGACTGGCCGTTCGCATCAACGACCACGTCCTCCCTGACGCGTATGGCGTGTTGAAACCGTACGTCGTGACTGACGATCAGGTCCTCGAACTTGGTGAGAACGTTGACGATGTGGTGGATCCACAGCCATTCGCCCAGGACAGTGGAGGTGATGCCTGATGGCGTCGGTCCAGTTCAGCATTGCCGCCGATGATGGATTCTACCTCACGGTGGCCGACGAGATTACCATCTACGAGGAGTACGACGCGGCTGTGGCGGAGATTCAGTCAAAGCTGTCGACTGACGCCGACGGCTTCCTCGCCGAGGTGGCCATCGAACGCGACGGTGACGATGATGTGGCCGTCACACTCGAACAGATTGGCTGGCAGCGGATTATCCGTGATCTGGGCGTCCCGGGGGGCGATGCATGATCCGTCAGGAACGAATTCCAGTCGAGGAGCTTGTCGTCGATCCTGTCCAAGCCCGTGACGAGGCATGGACGAACGACAAAACCGATCGGCAGCTGGCAGCCTCCGTCGCCGAAGACGGACTGCTCCAAAATCTGATTGTCCGTCCGATTGAGCACATCACAGATGGGATGGACCTCGGGGATAACAGTGAGGCGTCCTATGCCATCGTGGCGGGCTCGCGGCGCTACCACGCGGCGATGGATGCTGGATACGAAGCGGTTCCCTGCAAGGTGCTCGACGCTGACGATCTCGATGCCGCCTGGACATCGCTGCTCGAGAATACAGATCGAAAGGACCTGTCCGAACAGGAAATCGCCCAACAACTCGCGTTGATCTACGAACTTGTCCGGCCGCGACAAGAGCCGGCGGCGTGTCCACAGTGTGGTGAACCCGTCGCTGACGGCCCTGCACTTGATGCTCATTACGATCAAACTGACTGTACGCCGCGAGGCGACGACGACAATGTCAACTTGCAGAGCAAGGCTGCTGCGGGCAACGCTGCTGCGGGCAACGCACCGACGCGATTCAGCACAGATCGACAGGCCAAGTGCTATCTCGCACAGCGTTTTCTCGGACGAACAGATGACAGTGCGATTGCCCTCATTGAGGGTCACCTTCGAACGGCAGCACTGCCAGACTCGCTACAGGCGCTGTTCAAAACACCCGACGACCGGACGACATCGGAACGGCAAACGCTGGAGAATTACGGCATCGAGACGGACACGACGCTTGGCAGTGGTGAGGGGAAATCCGGCACATCTCGTGAGATCGTTGCCCTGCACGACACTGTCGAGACAGACCTCGCCGACGACGCCGTGGACGGAACTGATGCTGTCCTAGAGACGGTTGGCTCACTCACCCACCCCGAGATGTCTGAACAGGAACTTCGCCGGACACTGCGGGACTTTCGCCATGACGTGACAGCAGCGGTGGAGACTGATGCGCCAGCGACTGCCCAGCGCCAACAGTTCACCGAGACACTGCAGGCCTGTGCCGAAGAGTTGCGAGAAACCTACGAGGAAGTCGAGCCACAGCGCCCGTTCAAGAAAGTCGACGTGCTCGGTCCCGACACGCAACGACATAGCCGCTGGCATGCACATGCCAAGCAGTCTCGTGAGGTGTCTGGTCACGGTGAACTGGTTCGTGAGTTGTATCAGGAGCGCCTCGAGACGCTGGCAGAACAGGAGGGGTGGGAGTAATCATGGCCTCAAGACAGCTAGACCCGGCGCGATTGCCAGCCGCGTACGACCAACTCATCCCGGTTGAACAGCTCGAACACGGCGTCCATAACCCACGGCGAGTTCGGCCACGCGAGGAGCTTCGGGAATCGCTCAAACAGGACGGTCTCCAGCGACCGCTGATCGTCCGACCTGCTGATGAGGGTGACGTGTACTACATCACAGACGGCTGGCAACGGTACCAGGCGGCGACTAGCCTCGGTTGGGAACAACTGCCCGTGACAGTCTATGACTCTGCGCTGGCCGCACTCTCGGCTACGGAAACGGCGAGTATCGTTCGTGAATGGAGTTCCTACGACTGGGCACAGTACTGTCAGTCACTCGCGGAAGAAGTTCAGGATGGGGCCGACTCGAGAGGACAGATCGCTAATCGAGTGGCAGCACGGACTAGCCGGAGCCCACAAACAGTCCGGCGATACCTTGATGGGTTATCGTTGCCGCCTGTCGTCCATCCATTGCTCTGTGATGGGCCCGACGGTGACGAAGAGGCATGGCAGGCCCTGCAGCACTACAACGAGAGTGTGCGTCGATACAATGGTCTCTCCTGGCGTGTCGCTGCACGGCTTGGGCGACGACAGCGTGACGTTGAAGTCTCGGATGCCCGAACGATTGGAGCCGCCGCAAACGCTGTCGAGTACGACACGGCGGATGCGCTCAGGTTCGTTGATGTCGCGATGGACGAACCCGAGATCCCCTTCCGGGCGGTCCACCGGCGAATCCAGCAGGCAGGCCAGTACAGTGAGTACCTGCAGGTTCCTAGTGTCACAGTGGCACTCGACCAGGCAGAACGGGAAGCGATCATGGCCTACTGTGCTGAGCAGCGCCAACCACTGAGTGCACTGATCGAATCACAGGTTCGGACGCTGGCAACGGAGTTGATCGAGCAGTGAGTCGGGCGGGTTCCTGTAAGGACGCTGTCCATCAGCCAACAGACGAGCAGTTGGCGTCGTCGACGCTCAGTCAGATTCTGACAGGGCACGTCGTCGATGATTCTTCAGCTACAGCTCGGTGTACCGTATGTACGGATGCACTCGTGAGTGGCGACATCGTCTTCGCGCTGGCGTCGCGGTGTGTCGAGCAACGACGCTGGACTGTGCCACGCTTGTACTGTGTTGGGTGTGCGCCAACTTCGATTGAGTCGCCTACCCTCGGCGTTACCGAAGGACTAGTTGCTGGGCGACTCGGAACACTGTCCTTGCCAACAACACGAAGCCACGCACTGTGTCTGACCGAGTTGGCTGTGCGGGAGTTGAGTCCGCCGACTGAGAGCTAATTCCTTGATTCGGTCAAGTTAGGGGATAGGATAATCTCGTGACAAACTCCTAACCCATCTGTGAGTTAACGACGGCCGAGACATTTACCGGAGTCGTTACAAAGATAGCTTTAATACTCATTTCTTCGGTTGCTCTATGTCTGTAGCCCAACGGAATTGGTGACGGCGTTAAACCTCGTGTCTTGAAGTTGGTGTGGCCGTTTTCCAACTCGCAAAAACGGCGGTTTCGCCTCGAGTATCTCAGCAGTGGGGGCGAAGTTGGACACTCCGCGCCACTGGTCACGGGCTAATTCACACAAGGGCGTGGTGTGATCGGGGTAATTCTGGAGTTAGACCCTCAGTTAGAGGGGGTTTGATCAGGAGTGCAGGGGAAAGAGGGTAAAACCACTAGACGGGGCGCAGTTAGAGGACCGTAGATACGACTGATAATAAGAAGAAGAATACACTAACTAACTCCCACCGAACTGTGAAAACAGAACGTTACTAGCCAGCGCGGAGGCAAGGAAATTCCAGTCGTCATGAATGTCATTGGCACTCGGCCAAAGCGAACCTCCCCACCCAGACTGCGCGGGATCTCTCATTGGCGTAGCTACTCCCAGAGGTCAGGGAAGATACCAGGCTGTATAATAATCATACGTAGAATATGATTGTCTAAATAGCTGATATAAATCTGAATAATGCCCCCAATTCAGTCGACAGAAGAAACTCCCAATTTTCAGCACTGGCTCACTATTCTTCTCCCTGTCAAGAGTGTTGCCAGCCACTCTCAAAATACCAAATATCATATATTACGGTCAACTTGACTCCATTTCTCCATGCCCGCTCCGCTAGGGGCACTGCTTGGCTGGCTCTGGCCAGGCCAAGTATATCCGCTCTTCCCACGGACACAATTACAACTCTCTTTTCTTCTTATTGTCAGTCGGGGATGAACCCCCTCTAACTCCTCGCCTTCATCGACTTCTACCCGTTATTCCCTCGTCTCCTATTCACCCGTAATCTACCCCCTCACACACCCCCTCTAATGGTCCTTCGAATCCACTTTTTACCATCAGGCAACTCAATATTGGCGGGGTGGTAACCAACCCACATACCAACGGCTTTGTTACTACCAGTATGATAGCTTTCTTATAGTATTGGCCGGAGCCGGGAATGAACCCGGTCCGAAGAGTGTTACTTGTTTGTAGACTACTGCCTGTTGACCAGCAGTCGCTCGCTCCAGTTACAGCAGTCGTTGTCCATCTCAGCACACATACTATCCGATATAAAAAATATCACTCTGGTGGTAAATATCGGCGCGACCGTCCGTGCAGTACGTCGTCTTGGCTGCCGGCTGCCTTCGCGAGTACCGTCTCGACTGAGTGGGAGATCGGTTCGTCCGTTTGGTGACGCAGATAGGAAAGGAACTCTGGCACGATCGCTGCTACTGACAGAGTTTCATCAGGGACAGTGACGGTGTACTGATCGAGGAATGTCTCTGCGGCTGCTGCTTCGCGGAAGGTGGACTGTTGATGATCCCAAGACGCGGTTCTCCGATACTCTTTAAAATTCACTCCATCTTGCGTGCGCACAGTCGCCGTTTCGAGCCCGGTTGCGAGGTGTGCTGGACGTGCTGGCTCCCGAATCGGGGTAACAACTTCCTGAACCTCCTTGCGACTCTCGAATGTTCTTGTTTCGTCTGTCGCTGGCTGTGTCAGTGTTATTGTGTCACCGGTGCGTGTTACGTGTGGTAGCTGTGCCAGCATCGTCTCAAGCGAACCGGTGAGATCGCCACTGGCCATAACAGTTCCATCGACAATGCATCGGAGTTCGTTGTCCGGTATACCGACCCAGCGTTCAGGTGACGACTCGACTGGGCGGACTGCAACCTTCGCATTTGCCTCCAGCGCCCGATTCTGCCGATACAATACCGTTCCGGTTGGCATCGACTCAGCACTCTCTTTGAACGGTTGTAAGATGGTCCTGACGGCCTTCTGTGCAAGAGATTGTGTGGCGGTAAAGACAGTCACACCGTCAACCGTCGGATCATGGTGTGTCTGCCAGGTTGCAGCGATGAGCTGTCCCCGCTGCAGTGGTGCATCGGCAACAGGATATGCAAGTGTGTTGGTCCAGTGGGGCGTCGTCCATTCGAAGGGGCTTACTCTGGCATCGCTTTTTGCCGGACGTACCGTTTTACCCCGTTCGAGACACCACCGCGCAACGTCGGTCGTGAAATCTGAACACTCACCAAGGACTCCAGTTGGTGTCTGTCTTGACGCTGCTACCGTTGGGTCAGTCTCAGCAACGCTCATCGTTTCTGGGACATGAACCGGTCCGACTGGCGAAATCTGGATTGAGGATCGCCCAGGAAGGTCCCGCCATACTGATTGCGGATAGGAGTGGGTCGACACTGGATACAACCCTGGGAGCTGTTCAGTACCCGGTGTCAGTTGACCAGTTGCATTGATGGATTCATACTGTGTCGCCAACGGATCGGCAGGCGCTCGTCTGAACATTTGCGCATACTCTTCGGATGAGCGAGCAAGTGCAAGCGCGCGGTTTGCGGCCCAGTCGTTACGGCGTGCGGCATAGATTTTGCGAAGCAGTGGCTGGGCTTCACCTGAGAGTCGAGATTCGGTCGCTTGTTGCCACCCACCTTCCTCCAGAAGCTCACAGGTTGTCATCGTGGGGTGTTGCTCAAACACATCACCGATCGAGAGCGGTGGATCGGTCCATGCCTGTGCCAGTGTGTCCCGAGAGTAGGTCTGTGCGCCGAGCGAAAAATCCACGAACCGAACAACGATTTCGGTTGTCCCATCGGCACCACGAGTCGCAACTACGGAGAGTGCGTGTGGCCGCTGTGTGGCTGCAGCAAGCAACTCCGCAAGCGGCGGTGATGTGGTCGACATTGAGATCGATGTAGCCCGTGAGGGAACAAGCAACCGCTGCGTGGTTGCGTTCGTTCGGCCAACTGGTGTCGCATTGACATTGACGATACCGAGACCAACCTGCTTAGGACACGCCTGATAGGCGGGGCCAGCGAGGCATGCAGTCGCGTCCATTATTTCGGCTGTCACAGACGGTGGTAGCTCTGGTGGTGAAGCGTTCGCACTCGGTGTGGTGCCTGCTCGGAGTAACGTCCGTTGTCGATTCACCCCTGGCACGGACAGATACGTGACGGGTCCGCAGTCGTACGTCCACAACGCTTCGTGGACGACTGTTGCAATTGTCTTGTTGATTGGTGCTGCGTGATCCGGAAGTGGCTGGCTGTCATCGAGTGTGACTTCGAGTGCCTGCCACGAGCGGTCAGATGGGTGCATATTGGTCTGAAAAGATTGTGTCGGTTTTGCTAAGGTGTTACTCGTCGGTACTGGTTGAGTCGTCACTGTTGCCATCCGTCTCATCGAAATCGGCCGGCGGCCCGGGTTGATGTGGGGAATCCGAGGTTGGTGTGAACAGCAGATCGTACCCAGCGAAATATTTGTAGTCGTTACCCGTTGCTCCTTTTTTTGCGTCAGCGAAGTCCTCGGGGAGCAGTTGCCCAAGTACCGAGCGGACCGGGGGGTCAAATTGCGAGCGTCCGCCGAACCACGTCGCAAACGCGTCCTCAAGCTTTTCGTAGGTGAGGTCTGGACCGTCTCGCTCGACGATCAAGCGGTCAAAGAAGGTATCGAAGCCGCCTTGTCGGCTCTCTCCTCGGTCGTTTGTTTCCCACTCCGGATCAGGATCGTAGACGCGTAGTTGATTCGTTTCGGTATCGCGGTACGTAACCGTCGCAAAATCCAGATAGTTCAGAGCTACCGGCACATGCGGTTCGCGGATCTGTGTCCAATCTGCTCTGAAGGTCTTTTTTTCACTGTATTCCTCGATGAGGTCGCCCTCGGCTGTTTCAACTCGGTGCGTTCCCTCATCGGTCTCGTAGTAATATCCACACTGCGTGGCGTCCTCATCAGTCCCCCAGTCGTATGTCCCGACATCTTCGTCTGCCGGCCCGCGTGCAAGCTCACCTGCATCATCTTCCGCGATGATCGTCGTCCCCTCCAAAATGTACGTTGTACTGCCACTACCACGGCGGACGAGCTGTCGGCCATCCAGCGCTTTGACTGGACCAGTCCCATTATATAATATCACACCGCGTTCAAGCCGTTGCTTAACCGGCTCTCGCAAGTGTTCGTAGCCGGTTTCAACATCCTCTTTGCGGTAGACGAAGATGACGTGGCGGTCGGCTGCGTACGCGCGTGCCGCGTTCTTCAACGTATTCGCGGCTTTGGTGACGTTTTTACTCTCGAGTTCCACTGGTATCACACCGGGGGGGAGCTGCTTCCCGAGTGTCTTAATCTCCCCATCCTCTGATTCGATCCGCTGATCCGGGAGCTCCTCGGTTGTTTGTTCAACCTTGGTAATGCTATCGCCACCTTCCAAGAAAGTCTTGTATGCGTACTTTTCGAGGCCAATATGACCTGCTGCTCCGTCGTTTTCGACGCCAGAATTGGGCCATGGTCGTTCTTCTTCGTCATCGCCCAAACCAAACTTCGCAGGATCTTCCACTTCGATATCATCCCGACTGTGAAATACTGGCGCAGATCGCCCCTCGATGGCTATCCAGGCGTTGGTTGTCCACCGGCGTGTGACAGTGCTGACAAACGGCTTCAACCGAGATTCGGGCACCGAAAACCGCCCGTACCACCCGAATTCATCTTTGAGTATTGGTTCGACGTAGGTGTCGCCATTGAGGAGTCGCTGGTGTTCCTTATGGCCCAGTATGATTTCTTTGATCAAGTCTGCTTCATGCCGAGTCTGTGCCCGTGTTTTGTACTTGCTCACTGCCTTGTAATTGTACGTCGCTTCGTAGGTGGGCGCCCCAGAGACTGACTCGTCGTACGTGGTGTTCCAATGTAACTCGGCCAGGGAAGAATCGTGATTTGATCCGATATTAAATGGCCGGAAGACGCGGGCAGGATCGGTCGGTTTGCCCTGTTCGACGAGTTGTGCGAAGCCACGATCGCCGGTATAATTATCTCGTGGGTGGTACGTGGCGAGTCGGGCCGTCACGTTATACGTTCCGTCACCGCCATCGACGATCACCTGGTAAATAAATGGATCATTGCCCTTCTCTAATGCTTCAAACAACGTATCAAGTGGCCCCGGTTCTACATTCCCTTCGGGTGGTACGTAGCCATCTTCTTTGAGATACAATCGTGTGGTCGTCACATCGGAGATGCCGATAGGTTCCAGATCCAACCATCCAATCTCGGCGGTGACTGTAGATGGATATCGTCGCTTAACCGATTGCTTGAGTTTGTTGAGGGCCGGTTTGTGGAGTTTCTTATCAAACGTGTCTAACTTCGACTGCGTATCACTTCGTCCGTCAAGTGCGTATGGCCGTGGATGGAGGACAAATACGAGGCCATCCGGCCCCGGGTAGATCAGTATCTCGACACTCTCGATGCAGTTTTCCCCACAGATATCCGCGATAACCCACATCAGTACGCCGTTGATGTCTGCTGGTAACTCGTCCCGTTTTTCTGGATCTCGCGGGAGACGAATCCGTACTGCGTGTTTGCGCTGTCTCGGGCCACCGCTCAGGATCGGTACCTGGGTTTGCCGACTTGAGACGTACTCTGGTGCTTGTAGTTCATCTTCGCCGGTCGTTTGTGTGTCTGTCCCATCTGCGTTGTCGGATTCTTGAATGTGAATCGACATGATTGTTGCTTACTACAGGTTGCTACCCTGCTCTGGATATGACTGGGATGAGAATCGTAATTAGAGGGTGAGCGGTTAATGACCGCCGGAAATAGCACTAGGATTTATATACAAGATACACGTGCCCCCCATTCCAGCGTTTATACTAGTCGTCAAGCCGAATACCCCGACCTACTGTAGTCGGAAATGAAGCCAACAATCTTGGTACAGGCCATTAGGTAACAGGTCTCTAATCAGAATCTGGCGATGGAACACAGCACTACTACGCTTATCCGACGCAAGAGGTAGCGGAGGGACTGGCACACCATCTTGATGTTCATCGCTAACTTCAAGAATAGAGTTCCCCGCGCCACCCTGTGCGGGAAAACATTCAAATGTGCTCGATGCTTGATTGTCTGCAGCAATGACCAGATCTCGGATTAAATCGCAGACTAATCTGGATTGCCCATCGTCATGGGATGGCGAGGTGATACCGACGTGGGCAGCGGATTATTTTGATAATGAGTCGTGGAGTCTTTCGGGCAAGCAGACACGAGAGACAATTTTTGCCTTGCTGCAATGGCAGGGGGCAATGACTTCTGGGCGGGTAGTCACACCGGCATCTGTTAGAGATCTACACAACGGACGATTTAGCGCGTCAACGTATGAAAAGTGCTTCCGTGAGTTCGCTGAGGGCGGATTGATTGAAGCTCTTGATATCGGTGACGGCGTCTATCGAATACCAGATGATCGAAAGCTCGGAGATGTGTTCAATGTTGATAACCCGCCCGTGAGACTCAATTACGGCGAGGAAACACGCAAGACTGGCTGCGTGGTTGCTCCGACACAAATCGTTCATGCGGCCTACGATCGTTTTCATGAACTGACCTACACACAGTATGTCCAAGGTGGGGACCGAGCATTGGCTTTTGCACTCTGTGGTGTCATGCTGATACTCGTTGCAACCCCGCTAGAAGCAATTACGACTACAAATCCACAGATCGTTGTTACGTGGGCCGCACTGTCGTTTGCGATCTCGGCACTAGCCATTGGGACGATACTCAGTTTTGTGAGGTCATCCGATCAGTCGGCGACCAGTGCGGGAGTCCGCAATTGATACTCATAGATCACTAAAAATTGTGACTATCTCTCCAATGACATCCTCCTGAGAAGATGGAAGAATATACCCCATTCGTTCTAGTTTAGTGGCGGTCAAAGCCGAACTCACCTCGTTCAACCTGCTCACGTAACCGATCTCTGTGTGGATTTGGATTTCGTGACGCCCACAGCAGCAGCTCATCTAAATC
>NZ_JBLKOA010000008.1:0-105505 GCF_051414135.1 Halovenus halobia | reverse complement strand
AGTCCACCTGTACGACCTCTCCTGCGGATTCCAACCGCAGGCCGAGGTGGTGGACTGCAAACCGTAATATCCCAACTGCGGTCGGGATTCCTCCGCCTTCAGGCGGAGGAGGATGTCAATCGACCCGACAAGCAGGTGGCAGGTGGTGCGGACTCACTCCGTGAGTTTCTGCGATATATCCCCAGCGGCGATACAATTCCAGAGACGGTCTGGGAGAGTCGACATCGAAAAATCCTGGTCGTGCTCTTTGCGCACATCCCGTTTCTGCTCGGACTTGGACTGTTCGACGGGACCGAAACGCTAGTGACGGGCGCGGAGATTCCCGCAACGCCGCTGTGGCGCGTGCTCGCACAGCTCGGTGTGCTCACCGCGCTTGGGCTGTTCGCGGCATACCCAGGGTTCAGCCGGCGTGCCCGAACCGCGTTCAGTTCTGCCGGCGTGATTGCCGCCTCGACGTCACTGGTCTTCCTCTCAGGTGGATTCATCGAGGCACACTTTCATTTCTTCGTGGCGATCATGGTGCTCGCGCTGTACGAGGACTGGCTGCCGTTCCTGATCGGTATCGCAATCGTCGCGGTATCACACTCGATATTCGGGCTGATCAATCCGGCACGAGTCTACAACCACGTCGCCGCTATCCAGCGACCGTTCGTCTGGGGGATTGTGCACGCAGTGTTCGTCCTCGCAGGGGCGGCAGCGCTGACCGCAAACTGGTACTCCACCGAGCGCTCGCGCGAACGGGTGCAAGACCAACTCGCCGACGTCGAGGCAAAGCGAGACGAAATCGAGGACCTCGAAGCCAAGCAAGCTGAACTCGAAGAGGCACGGGCGGAGGCTGAGCGGGCCAAGGCGAACGCAGAAAAAGAACAACAACAGCTCGAAAAACTCAACAACCACCTCGAAACGAAAGCCGACGAGTTCAGCGCGCAGATGGCCGCAGCGGCGGACGGCAACCTGACGGTGCGACTGGACGCAGATAGCCAGAGTGACGCGATGAACCAGATTGCCGAGTCGTTCAACACGATGCTCGACGAGACAGAGTCTACGATGGCTGAGATTCAGTCCTTTTCCGAGGAGGTTGACCGGACGAGTTCCGAGACCGACGTGGGGATGCAGGAGATCAAGCGCGCGAGCAACAGCGTCAGTGAGTCCATCCAGAGCGTCGCGGACGGCACTGACGACCAGCGCCAGAAACTCGACGCCGTCAGCGGAGAGGTAACCGACCTCTCGGCGACCATCGAAGAAGTTGCGGCGTCCGCGGCGTCGGTCGCCGAGCGCTCCACCCAGACCGCCGCCGTCGCCGAAGAGAACGAGCAGCTCGCTGCAGAGGCAATCGAAGATGTCGAGGCTGTCGAGCAAACTGTCGAGACAACCGTCGAGAATATCCAGACGCTGGACAACCGGATGGACGAAATCGGCGAGATTACGGGCCTGATCAGCGAGATTGCCGAGCAGACCAACATGCTCGCGCTGAACGCAAACATCGAGGCCGCACGCGCTGGCGGCAGCGGCGGTGACGCCGGCGATGGCTTCGCAGTCGTCGCCAATGAGGTCAAACAGCTGGCCGAAGAGACTCGCGACGCGGCGACCGACATCGAGGAACTGATCGAGCAGACCCAAGCACAGACAACGACGACTGTCGAGGACGTGCAAGGTGCAGCCGAACGAATGGACGACGGCGTCGAGGCGGTTCGTGGCGTTGCCGACGCGTTACAGACAGTGCGGGAAAACGCCGAGGAGACCGAGACTGGAGTCGCAGAGATTAGCCAGACGACCGACGACCAAGCCGCGAGCGCAGAGGAATTAACCTCGATGGTCGAGGAGGTCACGGGGATTGGCGACGAGATTGCGGAGGACGCAGCAGATGTCTCGGCAGCGGCCGAAGAGCAGTCGGCGTCCGTCAGCGAAATCAGCAGCGGCGTGACCTCGCTCAACGAACAGGCCGAGCGACTGCAGTCGTTGCTTGCCGAGTTCAGCGTCACGGTCGAAAAAACAACTACCGCCTAACTGCTGAGCGGCTGTTGGTACTGCGACGCAGGGCCATCGTCTCGTTCCAGACAGGCAGATTTCCGGAGGACACACAAACACCGACCCCATAGGAGACGTATGGCCACGCCACGGCTCGTCTACGACCACGACTGCGGCTTCTGTATGTACTGCGTGCGGTGGTTGCTCCGGTTCGGGGAGTTCGAACCCGTCGGCTTCGACGAACTGACACCGGACCAGGTAGCTCGGCTGCCCGACGAGTACGAGAACTGTATGCACTTGCTGACCGACGACGCCGTCTACTCCTGTGGCGAAGCCGCCGAGCAGAGTCTCGCTCGCTGTGGCGCCATCGGCCGCGGACTGGTTCGCCTCGCTGGCGTCGTCCCATACTGGTCGCGGGTGCGCGAGCGTGGCTACCGGTTCGTTGCCGACCGGCGAGCCATCTGGGGGCGGTTTCGGTCGTGCAAGAGTGTCGAGTAACGAACTCGGCGGCGACTGACGGACCGGACCTTCTTTGCCGCCGCCGGGAGTAGGTCGGCTATGGAGTACGAGCGACTCGAACTGGTCCAGCCACACTACGGGACGGTCAACGTCTACCGCGTCGGTGACACGCTCGTCGACACTGGCCATCCCTGTCCCGACTCCCGCGACCGTCTTATCGAGGCACTCGACGAGTCGCTGTCGGGAATCGAACGCGTTGTCCTGACACACCCACACATCGACCACGTCGGCGGCAGTCTCAGTATCGATGGCCTCACCGACCTGCCACACACTGTCTTCGAGGGGACTGACGAGATTCTGCGCGGGTTCGACGACTATCTCGGGGCGGCGCGAACAGAGATGGCCGAGTTCGCCTCGGGATTGACCGACGGCGACCCCTCCGCAGACGACCAGTACTTTCCGACTGACCTCGACTACGCGACCGACGAGGTTGCTATCGAGCGCGTCGTGACCGCAGGCGACACCGTTGCCCTCGGGCCGTACGACTGCACGGTCATCCACACGCCCGGCCACTCACACCAGCACATGTCGCTGTATCACGAGCCATCGGGCGTGATGCTCTCGGGCGATATCGTCTCGACGAATGGCCACTTCATGTACGGCCCAGTGCACTGGGATATCGACGAGTATCGGACCGGATTGCAGCGGATTCAGGCGTGTGACCCGGACCTGCTGTTACCCGGTCACGGCGACCCGATGACGAACCCCGCCGAGCGCGTCGCGGACGCGCTGGAGAAGGTCGACCAGGCCGAGCAAGCGGTGGAGCAGGTCGTCAACGAACAAGGACCGATAGCTGCCGGTGAGATTGCGATGGAAGCACTGGGTGCAACAGAGATAACCGTGCAGTTTCTCTCCAGAGTTGCCTCGGCGTATGCGATTCATCTTGCCGAGCAGGGGAAACTCACAATCGAACGCCGACCGTATATCGTCGCTCGGCCGTCTTAGCGCCGAGCGAGCCAGAATCCGCAACCGAGCACTGCAACCGCGGCGGCGAGAATCCCGAATCCGGGGCCGCCGTCGTCACTGCTTCCGTCGTCGCTATCGCCATCCTCACTACTTCCGTCATCGCTGCCGCCATCTTCACTGCTTCCGTCATCGCTACTGCCGCCATCGTCTGCGTCATCTTCAGACGCCCCACTATCGTCGGAGTCGCCAGCGTCCGAGTCGTCGGTATCGGTCGACTGGAGCGAGACCGACTCGTGGACACCGGTGAGCTCCTCGACAGTCGGTGCAGTAACGACCAGTACCTGCTCGTCGGTCTGTGTAACGGCAGCAGCCATGTCGTACTCCTCTGTGTCGAAGGTGTAGGCGTTCTCGTAACCCGAGGCAAGCCTGGCGCCGCGGTACTCGATGAGGGCCTCGTATGTCGAGGCAAACTCCGCGGCGTCGGCACTGCTGTCCCACGCAGACTCCCAGACTGCGCCCGTCTCGTTCGCGTCGTTCGCGTAGCCGTACAGTTTGTCGCCGCGCCAGCCGTCAGTCTCCGGAATGCCGTAATCGAGGACGCCGCGCTGGGGGATGAACTCCCGGATGTCCGAGACGACGTTCGTCGACCCGTCGGTCTCGTAGTACGGCGCCATGAACATCGCCGTCATCCCGGCCTGTCCAATCGTATTGTACGCGAGATTCCCGCTCTGGACACGCCGCCACGCCGACCCGCTCTGGTCCTCGACGGTGATGTCAGCGGTCTCGAACTCACCGAAGCGGTCAGGATAGATCGATTCCGTCGTCGTCTCGGGGAAGTTCCCGAACAGGTTGTCAATAGCTTCAGTGCCGCCCTCCTCGTAGGTCGCGTCGATCAGCGGCGAGGTGTACTGGAACTGCTGGTTGAGCGTGATTGCCCAATTCGGAATCTCTGGCGGAGTACCCCGCGCCGGAGTGATACAGTCGTCGGCCCAGGCCCCGCTGTTACAGTTGGCCGTGTACTGCTCCTGGAAGAACTGGGCGTCGGATTCGACGACGCTGGCCGCAGCGAGATAGCCGTCGTTGGTCGGCTTCTCGAAAATCGCCCCGACGTCGAAGTACTGGTCCTGCAGCGCGTGGACCAGTTCGTGAGCGAGCGTCGACTGTCGCAGCCCCTCGACAGTCTCGTCGTCAGTAACGAAGGCCATGTAGTCCTGGTCTGGTCGGTAGAACGCCGCGGGGAAGGCCGCCTGTGCGTCGACAAACGCTTCCAGTGCGTCGACTTCACTCCCGATGGTCATCCGAGCGGCGTACTGCGCGTTCTCGTACAGTTCGCCCTCCGCGGTGGTCTGGTTGGCAACCTGCCCTGCGACGTTCTCGCGGTATTGGTCACGAGAAATTGTCTGTAGCGGGGGCAGGCCGTCGACGTAGTCGAGACAGCGCAGCGACTCGACCTGTGCGGCGGTGCGTCTGGCGAGTCGGTCGAGTTCGCTCTGGTTGAACCCATCGTCAGGCGTCACCGACACTGGCTCGTTGTACCAGTAGCCTTCGACCCAGCCGATGACACCGTCGGGATTCTCCGGGTCGGCGTGGTCTGACGGCGGCGTGACCGCACACTCCCCGACGTGGCCGTCGGCAAGGGTCTGTCCGCTGGCGGTATCGCCATCGATTGCTGTTGCCGCTCCGGGGGCAACGGCGAGGGCCGTCAGCGCGACGACGACGGCGAGCAACTGAACGACTCGTCTCATCCTGTCTCCTCCGCGGCGTCTCTTCTCGGTACAGTTCGACCGGCCGGTTGCGAGCACATAGTGAGCATATGTGTCGTAACCCAACTAATTGTTTCGTGATTTCGGTGCGTTTCTCGACGTGAAACACGGAGAAATCTCGGCAGAGGATTTATTGAGTCGAATTCCCTATCGTAGTTGTGCAAACCACGCCACCAGGACCGCGGGGCGAACCGCTGTTTGGAAGCGGTCGGCAGTACTCCGCGGACCCGCTCCGGTTCGTGGAGGATGTCGAGCGTGCGTACAACGGCATCGCCGCGTTCAATATGGGTCCGATGGAGACGTATTTTGTCGCCGAGCCGTCGGCTATCGAGCAGATTCTGGTCAGTGACGCCGACAGTTACCGCAAACCTGATTTCCAGAGCGACACGCTGGGTGACCTGCTCGGGGACGGCCTGTTGCTCAGTGAGGGCGATACCTGGCAAACGCAGCGCCAACTCGCCAATCCGGCATTCACGATGGGGCGACTGGCCGCCTTCGACGACCGGATCGCGAACCATACCGAGGAGTTGCTGGACCGCTGGGAAGCGGGCGAAACCCGCGATATGGAGCTGGAGATGACCCGTGTCACAATCGACGTGATTGCAGACCTGATGCTCGGCACGGAACTGAGCGAGCCCCAACTCAGCAAACTGCGGTCGAATCTCGAACCAATCGGCAAGCAGTTCGAGCCGGACCCGATGCGATTCGCCTTGCCGTCGTGGGTACCGATGCCCGGCGACAGAGCCTACCAGTCGGCAGTCGGGGCCGTCGATGATGTCGTTGATGAGATCATCGAGCAGCGCCGCGGCACCGAGGGCGACGAAGACGGGCCGATGGACCTGCTTTCGATTCTCCTGCGCGCACAGGACCGCGGCGAACAGTCTGGCAAGCAACTCCGAGACGAGGTGGTGACGATGCTGCTCGCCGGCCACGACACGACGGCGCTGACGCTGGTGTTCACCTGGTATCTCCTCTCGGAACATCCGGAAAAACGCGAGCGCCTCTACGAGGAAGTCGACGAACTCGACGGGCAACCAACGATAGACGATGTGCAGGACTTCGAGTATATCGAGTGGACAATCAACGAGGCGATGCGGCTGTATCCGCCAGTGTACGCGCTGTTCCGCGAAGCGACCGAGGATGTCGAACTGCTCGACTACGATGTTCCCGAAGAATCGATGATTATGCTCTCACAGTGGGCAGTCCACCGCTCGCCGGAGTACTGGGACGACCCCGAGGAGTTCCGGCCAGAGCGGTGGGCCGACACCGACCAGACGCGCTTCTCGTATTTCCCCTTCGGCGGCGGGCCGCGACACTGTATCGGCAAGAATCTCGCCAAGTTGGAGGCCCAGATTATTCTCGCGATGGTCGCCGACGAGTACGAACTCGAGTTCACCGGACCTGAACTGGAACTGCGGCCAACGCTGACGCTACATCCGGAACACGGGATGGAGATGGAAATCTCTGCGCGAGAGTAACGCTTTTTTTGCACTGGCAGGCCCCGCTTACTGTTCCGGCATAGATTAACGGACTCGCAGAGAGTAATCGCGAGTGATGTCAGACGGACGAACAACGGCCGACGACGTAGAGATTGGCGAGCAGTTCGACCTGACTGGGAAGGTTGCGGTCGTGACCGGCGCGAGTCGGGGAATTGGGCGGGCAATCGCAATTGGCCTCGGTGCTGCGGGGGCAACAGTGGTTCCGACAGCGCGGACAACCGAGGATATCGAAGCGACCGCCGAGGAGGTCGAGGCCGCCGGCGGAACCGGACTGGCAATCACCGCAGACGTCGCCGAGGAGGAGAGTATCACAAACCTGTGCGAGGAAACCGTTGCGGAGTTCGGTGGCATCGACGTGCTCGTCAACAACGCCGGGATGAATCCCGAGAACGCGCTTGGCAAGCCAGAAACAGTCGACGTTGAAGGGTTCGACCAGACGCTCGCGGTGAATCTCCGGGGCGCGTTCCTCTGTGCGCAGACGGCTGCGGAGTATCTACAGGATGGCGAGGGGTCAGTAATCAACATCGCGAGCGTCGGCGGGCTGGTCGGACTCCCTCGCCAGCACCCCTACGTCGCCTCGAAGCACGGCCTCGTCGGGATTACGAAGAGTATGGCACTCGACTGGGCACCGGATGTCCGTGTCAACGCAATCGCGCCTGGCTACGTCGAAACTGAATTTGTGGAAGAGGCACTGGAAAACGAGTCGATCAGAGAGTCGCTGCTCAACCGAACACCCCTCAACCGCTTCGCCGCGCCGGCGGAGATGGCCGGTCCGGCCGTCTTTCTCGCCTCGGACGCGAGTTCGTACGTGACCGGAAGCTGTCTGACCGTCGACGGCGGCTGGACCGCACAGTGACCGCTCAGTCTACGCGTCTGCTCGCGGAATACTGAGAGTCACGACGGTCCCTTGCGGGTCGTTGTCGGCGATTGAGACGTTGCCGCCGACGCGGGTCACGAGCCAGTGGATAGTCCACAGGCCGATGCCGCTGCCGTGCAACAGCGAGCCTTCTTGGCCTTCCCGGAGCACTTCCCGTTCCATGTCGGGGATACCTGGGCCGTCGTCGGCGACACAGATCTGTACGCGGTCATCGCCGTCAGCGGTCACGGTGAGTTCGACACGTGGGGTGCCAGTATCGTTGTGTTCGATTGCGTTTTCGACGAGTTCACCGACAACGAGTTTGAGAAACTCGGCGTTACCCTTGATGTGAACGTCCTCGACAGTGAGGTCAATTGTGGCGTTGGGATAGTCAGCGCTGTACTCTTCGCCGAGGCCGGTCAGAATGGTCCTAACAGCAACAGTGTCCGTAACGTCGACTTCCTGTGTGATTGCGCCGAACTGTCGGACCTTCCGGCTGATGCTGCTCAGGTCGTCCGAGCCAGCCCGAATCTCGCGGACGCTCCGGAGTGCTTCTTCGACAGCGAACTCGTCAAAGGCAGTGTCGTCGTCAGCGTGAGCCAGCGTCTCCAGTTGCGATTCGAGGTGGTCCGCGTAGCCACCGACCACAGTGAGCTTGTTCCGGAGATTGTGCCGGAGGACGCGGTTGAACACCATCAGTCGCTGTTCGCGCTCTTTGCGCTCGGTGATATCCCGGACCGCACCGCGGAGTTTCTTGGTGTCTTGCTCGTCGACGCGCTCGCCTTCCATACGGATCCATCGGGTACGACCAGCAGCAGTGACAACCCGCGTTTCGAGGTCAAAGGGTGTCCCGTTCGTCCGGCAGGCGTCGATGGCGTCGCGAACCGTCTCGCGGTTCTCGGGATGGAACCAGCTAAGACTCTCGTCGTAGGATGGTTCGAAGGACGACGAGACATCATAGAGGTCACGCAGTCCGTCGGTCCAGTACACCGTTTCTGTCGAGAGGTCGAGTTCCCAGCCACCGACAGCAGCCTGTGCCTCAGTTCGGCGGATGTGGTCGCGCTCGCGCCGTAGTTCCCGCTCGCGTTCTTTCAGTTCCGTAATGTCTCGGCCTTCGGGGATGAGCAGCGTAATCTCGCCGTTCTCGTTGGTGACCGGCCGCACGGAGAAATCGATGAACGCCTCGCGGTCAGCCCCGCTGATGGGCAGTTCCTTGCGGACGAACTCACCGTCTGCAGCCCGTTCGACCGCGTCTTTGACTTCGTCACGGACTGCTGGAGAATGCTGGAACCACGACGCCTCCCACACGTTCACGCCGATAACATCGTCCGCCTCAAGCCCACCGAACTCCAGGGCGGCGTCGTTGGCTTCAAGCAGCGTGCCGTCGGGTTCCATCAGCCCGGTAAACTGGTAGGTGTTGTTGAACACGGCCTCAAAGCGGCGCTGGCGCTGTTTCCGGTCGGAGATATCCCGACCAATTCCGACAAGTCCCAGCACCTCGCCCGTCGCGTCGGTCAGTTTCGCGCCGGTAAATTCGTACGGTATCCGCTCGCCGTCGCTGGTGAGAAACCGCGCTTCGACAGTTACTGTGGTGTCGTGTTCGAACACCTCGGCGATGGCGTTGTAGATGGTCTCGCGCTCGTCAGGAACGAAAAACTCCGCCGGATGCATCGATTCGATATCGGCGTCACTGTAGCCGGTGACCGCGGCGAACTGGTCGTTCCAGCGAAAGAAGTTGCCCTGTTCGTCGAAGGCGTAGAAGACGTCAGGCAAGGCAGCAAAGATGCTCTCGGTCAGCGCTCGTTCTTCGCGGAGTTCCCGCGTCTGTTCGACGCGTTTCAGTGCCGTCGTCGTGTGGTCAGCAAGTGAACGCGTCACGTCGATAATCGTCTCATCGAACTCGATGTGTTCTGTGCCGCCGACACCAATCAGTCCGTGCTCACCCAGGGGCAGCAGGATGGCGTTGGTCAACGAATTGTCAGCGGAGACGGCTTCGGGTGTATATTTCGTCAACTCACCCGCGCGGAAGACTTCATGCTCGTAGCTGTCCGGGGAAAACGAGCCAACAAATCCCTCGTTGCGGGCCGCTGTCGTGGCGTATGCTGGGTCGAGTCGGTCAGTCTCTTCGTCGTGCAGCCAGCAGACAGCGTACGGAAGTCCGAAGACATCGGTCGCCGCTTCGACGGCCACCCTCGCCACGTCGTCGGTCGTTTCGGCCTGCTGGATTCGTCTGGTGGCGTCCTGCAGCGTCTCGATTGCCCACTGACGGCGCTGCCGGTCGGTCCGGTCACGGACGGTGACCAGCGTCGCCGGTCGGCCCTCGTGGGTGGTCCGTGAGACAGAGAGGTCGACCACCCTGATGTTCCCCGCCTGCGTTTCGATTTCCAGTTTGTACTGTTCGGGCGGCGTCTCGCCGTCGAGGCGGCGCTGGTGGCGCTCGCGGACCAGCTGCTGATACTCCGGCGTACAGAGCTCGTAGAAGGGTTTGCCACGCAGTGCGTCGAGGTCGTACCCCGTGGTCGCCGCCAGCGTCTCGTTCGCGAAGACAATCTGCTGGTCTTGGACGATTGCGATGCCGTCGTTGCTCTGCTGGACGAGTGACTCGTAGCGCTGGTGCTGTTCAGTCTGAATCTGGTCACGCTGCTGGTCGACCTCCTGACAGAGACAGACAACCAGTTGCTCGCCGTGAACTGAGAGCGACGAAAGCGAGCACACAACGTGTCGCTGCGTGTGTTCACCAGTGAGCGTGACACGTGCCGTTGCACTGTCGTTGGCCAGGGCCTCCTCAATTGCACCGTGGAGGGTTCGGCTGTCAGCTTCATCGAATAAATCGGTGAGCGTTATCTCCGCCGGCGGTGACCCGGAGAGTCCCGTGAATTCGTGGGCAGCGTCGTTGTACGTCCGGAGTTGGCAGTCAGCGTCGAACAGAAAAATCGGCTCGTCGAGCGCCGCAAGTCCCGGAAGGAGCGACTCGACGAAATCCGAATCCGCACCGTTACCCATTCTTTCGAATAAGGGTATCCATCCAAATAGGTGTTGTGTCAGTTGGTTACGAAAGGACACAGAGACTGTCAGAGCCACCCGCACAAGAAATATTATGTCTCCAGCAAATTCCGTGTATGTTCGTCATTCAGACCACCCTCTCGCTCGTGTCCGGCGAGCGCGAGCGCGCACTCGAACTCGTCGATAATCTGGTTGAGCACTCCCGCCAAGAGGATGGAACTGTCCGGTACCAAGCAACCGAGAGCCTCACAGAGCCGGGAACCCTGCACTTTTTCGAGCAGTACGAGGACCGCACCGCCGCTGAGCAACACACGGAGTCGTCGGTCTACGAGGAGTTTGCCGGGGCACTGCCGGAACTGGCCGACGGAGAACTCGAAACCATCCAGTTCGAGACTGACAAGGTCGAAGTCTTCGAGTACGACGCCGCCGAGGCAGCGAAGTAATCACGGCCAAGGTGAGCAGACACTCAGCCGCCGAGTGCGAGTCGGACGGTCCGGACACCCAGTCCTAGCAGCCCGAGGCCGACGATTGTGCCGGTGACGAACTGGATGAGATTGCGACGGATGACCGCAGATTCGGTCCCTCGGCTGATGAGTGTCTCGCCGCCGACGGTCGCTTCGATACCACTGCCCCACTCCTCGGGAGTATCTTGCACGACTGCGTTGCTGACGTGGACGGTGTCGTTCGGTTCCAGCCGTTCTTCGCGATACTTGACGGCGCTTTCTTCGTCATCCCACCGCTCAACTGAGCCGTCGAAGTCGTCACCGTCGAGTTCGGCCAGTCGGTCCCGAACGTCCTCGGAGAGGCTCTCTCCGCGACCAATCTTGTGGACCTGTTCACCCATGTGGCCAGTAATATCGAGGTCGGCCTCCGTCGGGTCAACGGCCACGCGGCCGCCGTCGCTGACGACAAACTCCCGGCGAATATCGGCCGTTTCGGCCAGCCCCCACGTCGTCTCCGGGTCGCCGTCGACGGAACTGTTCGAGACGTCCACGTCCAGTCCCTCCTCGTCGTCGGTGTAGTGCGTCGAGGCTTTCTCGACCCATATCTGGCAGAGTAGCGCGTCTTCGCCGGAGAACGGTGCTGTAAACGCGCCCTCGTCCGCCAGGGCAACGGCCGTCCCGTCGAACTCGACCGGTCCGTCGGCCTGTGGAATTTCGCGCAACGGCGTCGTGTCGGTCCGGTATAGCGACAGTCCGACGCGGAGTTTGCCCAGTCCGGCGACGAGCAGGCCAGCGCCGAGCAAACACATCACGCCGCCGATGAGAAGGCCATCGAGTGCTGGTGCGCTCACAGCCACCACCCCCCGTGATTCCGGTTGACGACCACGTCACCCAGTTGGTGCATACCGTCGGCGAGTAACCCGCGGGGAGTAAATATTTTGTCACTCATTTGGAAGGACTCGTGTGAACACGTTCAGTCGTGGTGAGATAGTGCCGATTGTCGGCCTCAACCCCCGACAGCGAGCTCAGACACACGTTCCGGGAGCTGTGCAGTATCAGCGATGCTGACTGAGTGTACACAGTTGAACGCTTGACAAATATGTGGGGGTTTTCATGTAAACAAAAGCAACAGTTAACTCAACGTATCGCCATCAGGTGGTATGCTAGTCTCATTTCTTGGACTGTTCGAGGGCCTTACAGCACTCGAAGCGACGCTCGTGGTGGTCGCAGTGTCGATTGTCGCCGCGATTGGAATGGAGTTTTTCATCTTGCGACTCGCGTACCGGTACGTCTCGAACACGGAGACCGAGTACGACAACATCGTCATCTCGTCGCTTCGGCTCCCACTCGTCGTGACTGCCGCGCTCATCGGCGTGTTCGTCCTCACTCACGTCCCCGTGGTTCGTGCCTCGGTCGTGCTCGAACCGCAGTTGCTCGACGACCTCCTCGGTCGGCCGACGCTGTCGATTATCATTCTCGTCTGGGCTTACGCAGCCAACAGGGTCGTGAATCGGCTGGTGGCCGCGGTCAACGCCGAAGGGAGCCGAATTCGATTTCGCGCCCGTGTTCTCGAACGTCTGGACGCTGGCGGTTTTCGTCGGTGCAGTGGGTACCCTGCTGTGGGTCTGGGGAATCAGGATTACGCCACTGTTGGGGGCGGCGGGCGTCGCCGGCATCGCCATCGGCTTCGCCGCGAAGGACACGGTTGCGAACTTCTTCGGCGGGATTGCGCTTTACTTCGACGACACCTACAAACTGGGCGATTACATCGTCCTCGACGACGGAAGCGCGGGCACCGTGATCAAAGTCGGCGTCCGGTCGACGACGTTGCTCACCCGCGACGAAGTGGTCGTCACCGTCCCGAACGCTGCGCTCAACGCCTCGAAGGTGACCAACGAATCGTCACCACAGCGTCGTCGCCGCGTACGCGTTCCCATCGGCATCGCCTACGGGACCGACATCGACGCCTTCGAGGACCTCGCCATCGAGGCCGCCTTATCAGAGTCACTCGTGCTGGATTCGCCGAAACCTCGCGCCCGCTTGCGGTCATTCGGGGATTCTGCGCTCCAGTACGAACTGCTCTGCTGGGTGAACGGGCCGACCCGTCGACGTCGCGCACAGCACAAACTCAACCGGGCGCTGTACAAGGCGCTGAACGAAGCCGACATCGAGATTCCGTACCCGAAGCGCGACGTGACGCTTACGGGACCACGCGGTAGGGACGATGGGACTCTCTCTGCCGATTCAGTGGTCGGCACGCCGGCAGCCAGCGATTCCAGCAGCGACGCTGTCGAACACTGAACACGGGTGAAACGGGGTCTCGGTCGGGTCGACGGCCGGGCGGGCGAACGCAACGGAGCACCGCTGCAGCGATTCAGCCAGCTCCGCTCGGCTCACCGTTCGTCCTCCTTTCGGGCGCTGGCCCGTTCGCGCCAGCCCCGGTGTTGTCTGCGTTCCGTGATGTGCTCGCGTCCATCTGCGAGGTCGTCTCGAACGGCCTGTTCGAATCCACTCACCTCGTTCAGAAACTCCCGCCTGAACGACTCGACAATCTCGTAGGACCACCTGTCTTTAAAAACACCAGTCGGTAACACGTTGTCGCGCAGCATGTTGGCTCGGCTCTCGTGTCCAGCGGTTCTGAGTATCTCTTCGGCATCGTGGAGGTGGTCCATCCCTCGTCCGATAGCGTGATGGAAATCGAGCAGACTCCCGTATCCCCGGTAGAGATTCTCGACACCGAGTTGTAGTTCGTGCAGTGCCTCCTGTTCCGCTTCGGTCAAATTGAGGTTGTCAGTGTCTACCATACGTTTGTGTTGTTGTGATTGACGAACAAAAGCAGTCACTGCCTACCGCAGGCGAACCGCCGGTCTCGGCTGGTGATTTCCAGGTCAGTGTCTCCAAGCATGCTGCGAGGAAAAACGACCAGAGCAGGACAATAATTTCGAACAGAGCAATACCGCGTCGATTTAAAATAGACGATTGTCCAGTTGTCCCGGGTATGAAGCTACGTAAAAAAGATAATGCGCGGAATCTCTGGTATTCTGACAGTAGCGGCCGTCGAAAAGGCAACTTATAACCGATTCCAATTATAGGATTTCGTATGCCCACACGCCGAGACATCGTGAAAGCAAGCGGTGTTGGCCTGACGATTAGTTTAGCCGGATGTTCCACACAGAGCAGCGAGGCCGAGGACGCAGCATATAATATCGCAATGGTATACGCACTCGGTGGAACCGGTGACGAGTCGTTCAGCGATGCCGCCAACGCCGGACTCAACGAAGCGGCCGAGATGTTCGATATCGCCTTCGAGGACGCCGGCCCACAGAGCAGCGGCGAGTTCGACGATTTCCAGACGCAGTTCGCACGGTCGTCGAATCCGGATTACGACCTGATTATCTGTCTGGGATTCGAGCAGGTGCCGCCGCTGGCCGGAAGCGAAGACACCGAAGGCAACGCCGGCGAGTTCCCGGACCAGAACTGGGCCCTGCTCGACGCAGTCGTCGACAAACCGAACGTCGAGAGTTGGACGTACGCGGCCAACGAGGGTGCATACGTCGCCGGCGAAGCCGCTGCGACGCTTTCCTCTCAGGAGTTCTCTGCCGGCGCTGGGTCGACTGACCCTTCCTCAAAGAAGCTTGGCTTCGTCGGTGGCATCGAGGTGCCGCCGGTCCAGGCATTCGAGGCCGGATTCGAGGCCGGGATGAAAAGTGTCGACGAAAAGTTCGAGCTGTTGACAGCTTACGTCGGCGGCTTCGACAACCCCGGAGATGTTGAGGTGGCCGCTCGGTCGATGATCGATAACGGGGCCGACGTGCTCCTGCACGGTGCCGGTGCTGGTGGCTCTGGGCTCTTCCAGGCCTGTCAGCAACGCGGCCGCTTTGCGTTTGGTGCCGACGCGCGACAGTCAGAGACGGCTGCAGACTTCTCCGATGTGATTCTCGGAAGTATCATCAAGGGTGTCGACCAGAGTGTGATCGAAGCAATCGAGCGCGTCGTCAACGACGAGTTCGAGGGCGGAAAGAGCTTCCAGCTCGGTGCCGGCGAAGGTGGTTTCAGAGTGCCGTGGGGTGTCGATATCGGCAGCGAGATTCCACAATCCGTCAAAGACCAAGCTGACACGACAATTCAACAGATTGCCGACGGCGAAATCGACGTCCCGCAGCTCCCATAAACGCAGCAGTCACCTCCCGGCAGACGACAGCCGCTGTGTTCGAGTACACATGTACAATAGCCACCCCATGTCCGAGAACGACCTGGTATGAGCACTGCAATTCACCTCGAAAACATTACGAAGCGGTTTCCCGGAGGCGTTCTCGCGAACGACGACATCGATATCGAAGTTGAGCGTGGCTCGGTCCACGCGCTCCTCGGAGAGAACGGTGCTGGGAAAACCACGCTGATGAACGTCCTGTACGGACTCTACGACCCGACGGCAGGAACGGTCCACGTCGACGGCGAGGCGGTCGATTTTGCGACACCGCAGGACGCAATCGAACGTGGTGTCGGGATGATTCACCAGCATTTCACCCTCGTCGACCCGATGACCGTACTCGAAAACATCGCGCTCGGGTGGGAACCGGTCGACTACGGCGGGGTCAGTGTCGACGACGACGCCGTCGAAGCGGATATTCGAGAACTGAGCGCTCGCTACGACTTTGACCTCGAAGATGATATCCACACGCCAGTCGAGCAGTTGAGTGTCGGACAACAGCAGCGCGTCGAGATTCTCAAGACGCTGTACCGTGGCGCCGAGTACTTCATCTTCGACGAACCAACATCGGTGCTCACACCGCAGGAGGCCGAGCAGTTGTTCGAGGTATTCGACGAACTCACGGCACAGGGGAAGACAATTATTTTCATTACGCACAAACTTGGTGAGGCACTCACCGCAGCAGACGAAATTACCGTGCTCCGTGACGGCCAGACAGTTGGCACAGTCGCTGCAAGCGAGGCGACAAAGAACGGACTCGCCAGGCGGATGGTCGGCCGCGATGTGCTGCTGAGCGTCGACAAACAGCCAGCCGACCCCGGAGACGTGGCGCTGTCCGTTTCGGACCTCTCGGTCGAAGACGACCAGGATGTCACTGCCGTCGACGGCGTCGAGTTCAGTATTCGAGAGGGCGAGATATTCGGTATCGCTGGCGTCGATGGCAACGGACAGTCCGAACTGGTCGGAGCCGTTACCGGCCTCCGTGAGCCGTCCGCGGGAGCCGTCGAGTTTCACGGCCAGGATATCACCGACCACTCACGGCGAGACCGTATCGAGATGGGAATGTCGTTCATTCCCGGTGAGCGCCAGGAGCGAGCACTCCTCCTGGAGTTCGACCTGGTGAAAAATGCCGTCCTCGGGAACCAGTACGCTGACCGGTTCCGCGACGGGAGTCAACTCGATTGGAGTGCTATCCGAGACCACACCGAGGAGATTATCGAGACGTACGACGTCCGTCCGCCAGACCCGACGGCCACGGCAGAATCGCTGTCCGGCGGTAACCAGCAGAAGTTCGTCGTCGGCCGAGAGTTCCTCCGTGACCCCTCACTCGTGGTCGCGGCCCATCCGACACGTGGTGTCGACGTTGGGAGTATGGAGTTCATCCACGACCAGATTCTGCAGATGCGCGAGCAGGGGGTCGCCACGCTGTTAGTGTCGGCCTCGCTGGACGAGGTGATGAATCTCTCGGACCGCATTGGTGTGCTCTACGACGGGTCGTTCGTCGACGTTGTCGACCCAGAATCGGTGACCAAAGAACAGCTTGGGCTCCTCATGGCTGGCCAGCAACTCGAAGGGCAGGGTACAGTACAATGAGTGACGCTCCCGACTGGCTCGAGCGACTGTTTGGCGGGCTGGTTCGACTCTCGACAAGTGAACGGCTGCTGGTGAGCCTCAGTGCTGTCATCGTCGCGGCCGGCATTGGAATGCTGGTCATTCTCGGAGCGGGGTACGTTGCGACGTGTGAGACGCCGGTGTTGTTCATCTTCGGCGTCGAGTTCTGCTACAATCCAGTAGAGGTGTATCGTGTGCTGTTCACCGGTGCGTTCGGGAGTAACTTCGGGCGCGCAACAACCCTCCAGTGGACGACGCTGCTGTTGTTCACGGGACTGAGCTTCGCAATTCCGTACAAAGCCGGGCTGTTCAATATCGGCGGGCAGGGCCAGTTCGTCCTCGGGTCGCTCGGGGCTGCGGTCGCAGTCGTGGGACTCGCAGGCGCCGTCCCGAGCGGGATGGGCGGGCGGCTGGTGCTCGTCCCAGCTGGGCTTGTCGCCGGCGCAGTTGTCGGTGGCGCGTACGGGTTAGTCCCCGGATATCTCAAGGTTCGCTTCGAGATGAACGAAGTCATCACGACGCTGTTGCTGAATTTCATCGCGACTGCGGTGGCGTTCGTCTTTGTCAACAGGCGGTTCGACGACGGCACTGTCCAGGGGACACAGACGCCTGCGATTCCAGAGGAAGCGATATTTAAGCCGGTGGTGTTCCCGAACAGTGC
Source organism: Halovenus halobia (assembly GCF_051414135.1). NCBI lineage: Archaea > Methanobacteriati > Methanobacteriota > Halobacteria > Halobacteriales > Haloarculaceae > Halovenus > Halovenus halobia. The sequence continues at coordinate 88,066 of NZ_JBLKOA010000008.1, read as the reverse complement.
CGACTTTTCGCTGCTCGTCTTTGGGCTTGGTGTGGTCGTCCTCGTCGGCTTTTACTGGTTGCTCGCGCGCAGTCGTATCGGGTACGATATCCAGGCACTGGGAACCCAGCCGAAAGCGGCGGTGTTTGGCGGCGTGGACGAACGACGCACAACGCTGTTCTCGATGACGGCCGCCGGCGTCGTCGCTGGCCTCGGCGGTGCGCTGTTCGTGATGATGGTGATTGGCCGGTGGCAACCCGGCGCACCGCCGATCGGTTTCGACGGGATTGCCGTCTCTATCCTCGCCGGGAACAGTCCAGCCGGACTGTTGCCCGCAGGGCTGCTGTTCGGTGCGCTCCAGAGCGGGGGACAGGTCGTGGAACTGCAGACCGGTGTCCCGGGCGAACTCGTTGGGGTGTTGCGTGGGCTGGTCATTCTGCTGGTCGCGACGCCGGAACTGTTCCGTGCACTCGGTCGGCGGTTGAACCGGCGTGGCGTCATCGATATTGACACTGGAGGTGAGACGCAATGAACGACACAGTTCGACAGGTCGGGAAATGGCTCGGTGGGGGTATCGGACTGCTTGCTGTGCTCGTCCTCGCCAGCGTGGTGGTGCCGCCAGAGTCAACCACCGGACAGGTGCTCGACGCGCTACTCGATACAGGCTACGCGAGCGCGGTGTTGCGGGTGGCGGTGCCGATTGCCTTCGCAGCCATGGGCGGCATATTCGCCGAGAAGACCGGCATCATCAACATCGGCATCGAAGGCTTTCTTATCCTCTCGGCGCTGAGTAGTGTCGTTGCCGTCGCCCGCCTGACCGAATCAGGCGTCTCGCCACAGGTCGCGCTGTGGCTGGGTTTTCTCGTTGGTATCCTCGTGAGTATCGGTGCTGCTGGCGCCTTCGCCGTCTTCGTTATCCGCTACCAGTCGAATCAGGTTATCGCCGGCCTCGCGGTGTGGCTAGTGGCACTTGGTGTCGCGCCCTTTGTCTCGCTCGTGCTCTACCAGAGCGTGAACAGCCCATCTGTCGGCACGTTCGGCACGTGGGAGATTCCACTCCTGTCCGAAATTCCGATCCTCGGGCCGGTGTTGTTCGACGCCTCGCCGATGGTGTACCTGATGCTCGTCACGGCACCAATCTGTTGGTATACGCTCCGCTCGACACGGCTCGGACGGTATATCCGCGCCTGTGGAGAGAACCCACGTGCGCTGGATACGGCCGGCGTGAGTGTTCGCAAGACCCGCTACATTGGGGTGTTGATCTCTGGCGTGCTCTGTGGCATCGGCGGTGCTGGCTTCACGCTGGGCCAGCTCGGCCGCTTCGTCGGCACCGGCGAAACGAGTATCGGTGGCCGAGGTTTCCTCGGCATCGTGGCGTATCTCTTTGGCAACTACAACCCGATTTACTCGCTGGGCGGGGCCTTACTCTTCGGGAGTTTCGACGCCCTCCAGTTCCGCCTGCAGCAGATCAGTGCGCTCGACATCCCGCGACCCATCTTCCGGGTTCTTCCCTTTGTGATTGTGATTCTCGTGTTGATGTTCGTCAAGCGAACCCGGATTCCAGCCGCGCTCGGCGAACACTACGACGACGAGGAGTGAACCGCCACATTTTGGCCAGTTGCTCTCCTCGCACCCGTATGCAACTCATCGTGACCGGCGGTCTCGGCGCGTCGGGGTCGTGGATACTCGACCGACTCGCAGGGCCACACGACGTGCTCTGTCTCGACTACGACCACCCAGACGACGGCCGCGACGACGTCGATTACCGCGCGGTCGACCTGACAGAGACCGGCGCAGTCTTCGATATCGTTACCGCAGAACAACCTGACGCAATTGTCCACTGGGCCGCGATACCGGTCGCCGGGACTCGTGCCGGGACCGAACTCTACCAGAACAACACGCTCGCTGCCCACAACGTACTCTCGGCCGCCGGCCGTGTCAGTGCGGACGTGGTTCAGGCGTCCTCTGACGGCGCGTACGGCTTCTTTTTCGCCGCAGAGACGCCCGTACCAGACGAACTACCGATCACCGAGACGCACGCGCTACGGCCGGAGGACGCCTACGGACTCTCGAAAGTCGTCGCGGAGGAGATTGGCAAGACGGTCGCACGGCGTGACGGTATCAGTGTCGCGTCGCTGCGTCCGTCGTGGATTCAACTGCCCGAAGAGTATCCCTGTCGCGACCCGGAGTATGTCGACGACCCGCACGCAGGAGCCGGGAACTACTGGTCGTACGTCGACGTCCGCGACGTGGTCGATATGGTCGAGGCGGCACTCGACGCCGAGTTTGGCGGTCACGAGGCGTTCAACTGCGTGGCCCGGGACAACGCTCTCGGCGAACCGCTGGTGGAACTAATGGACGAGCACATCGGCGGAGTGCCCGACGACGCGACCGTCGAGGGCGACACCTCTGCGTACGCCACGGCGAAAGCGACACGACTGCTCGGCTGGGAGCCGACTCGCTCCTGGAAAGACGTGGTCGGGTCCGCCTGAGAGTCTGGACGCTGCTTCGCCAGAAGACGCGACGCGTCCTCGAACCCTCGGTCGTTCGGGGCACTCACTCCCGAGGACACTGGAGAGACTTCGTTGTCACCCATCGATATCGCCCGGCACGATATCGCTGGGTGTGAACAGTAACACGTCGTCACGTTCCGCAGCCACCTGTTGCAGACCATCGGAAAACCCGGAGCGACAGAAACAACAGTACTGCTCCGTCCGGTTGCGTTCGTTGGATGGCGTCCACTGGACCTCCGATGCTGTCCGTTCGAGGTCGGCTAGATCGCCTTCGGTCATCTCTCGGCTGGTGTACTTACACTCTCCTGCGACGAGTGTCCCGTCGCTCGCGAGTCCCACGACATCGAGTTCGTGCTGCCTGTGCCACCAGTAGCCGATGCCATAGTAGGTCTTTGGAATCAGCGATGGGAGTACATTCTGGCAGACACGCTCGAACATCGTCCCCATGTAGTCGGTGAAGGTCGGTTCGACCAGTTGCTCGTAGGCGTCGTCGCCGAGTTGGACGAGTTCTCCCTGCCGGCCGTAGACGTACCGAAACCAGAACCGGAACAGCGGTTCTTTCAGCCGATAGCGACTCTTCCGCGTCGAGTTGGGGTCAGCGGTCACGGGTATGTCCCGTTCGACGAGTCGGAGTCGCCGGAGTTTCGAGAGGTACGAACCCAGCGCGTTGGAGTCGACGCCAGCGAACCCGGCGATCTCGTTTGCCGCGCGTTTCCCGGTCGCGATTGCCCGAAGAATCGTGTAGTACGTCTGTGGCTCGCGGATACCGAACTCGGTCCGCAAGAGAAACTCCGGTTCATTGTGGAGGACGCCGTGTTCCGAGAGCACCTGCGACTGGATGTTCTCGGCCAGCGAGCGGGACGGGTCGAGTGCCTGAAGATAGTACGGCGTCCCGCCGAAGACACTCCAGGCCTGGATGACCTCATCCGGGTCGTCACCGGGGTAGAGCTGCTGTGCATCCGTGAGACCGAGTGGTGGCAGGTCGATAGTCCCCGTCCGGCGGCCGTACAGCGGACTGCCTCCGCTGAGAACCTTGTCCTCCATGATGCTGATCGACGAGCCGACGAGCACGAGTGTCGTGGCCGTCTCTTCGAGATGCGTGTCCCAGACGCGCTGTATCTTCGACGGGAGCGCATCGTCCGATTCGACGAGATACGGGAACTCATCCAGGACGACGATTGCGTCTTCGCGACCGAGTGCCCGGAGCAGGGCTTCCCAGTCGTGCTGGATGTCCTCCAGTAGTGGAAACGTCTCGCTGGCCGTGTCGACGAAGTTCGTGAGTTGTGCGGCCGTGGTCTCCTCGGTTGCCTGCCAGTATATCGCGTCCTCCCGGTCCTGAACTGCTTCACGCACGAGTGCACTCTTGCCGAGTCGTCGCCGCCCGTAGATGACGAGCAGTTCTGCGGTGTCGATCTCGAACCGCGACTGTAGCAATTCGAGTTCGTCCTCGCGGTCGACGAACCGCTGGGTGGTCATAACTCCTGTTCAATGCCCTGCGAATATCATCCTTCCGATTATCTAAATCTCGATTTTACTAATTGCGATTTTATTACTTGGATCGAACGGTCCTGCGTCTCATGATCGAGAGAACGGTATCGACAACACTGCTCACTGGCCCGACGCTTCGACTGTCACCGTCCCGATTGGCCGCGAAAACCACGGTTCTGTGACGTCTTCAGCGATAACGTCCACGGTCAGTTCGTATTCGCCAGGTTTCTCGAAGGTGTGGGTGGCCTCGAATGCCGTCCCTTCCCTGCCGTATTCACATTCACCACCTTCTACCGATCCGTTGCGCCTCTCGACGACAGTATCGCCCACAAACAGCCTCGCAGTATAGCGACCCCCACCTCCCGACCCGACCATGAGCACAGTAAACGAGACGGTGACGGGTTCGCCGACAACGACAGTCTCTGGCTGGAAGTCGGTGTCTCGCACTTCGACTGCGAGGTCGTCCTTGTAGTGGTCCACACGGAGTGTGTCCGTTGCAAGGACATCGCCGTCCGGGCCGCGAACCTGTATCTTCTTGTCGCCCGGTCCCACAGTCCCGAGGTCAGGCCCGGGAGTCTCGGAGCCGAAGGAAGACGACCACAACTCGCCGTCCGACTCGATATCTACGCTACGGATGACGTCGCCGTCGTCGAGTAGTTCGAGGGTGAGATTTGTCTCGCAGTCCCCGGATCGAACTAGTATCTTTCCATCAACCCTCGTTCCGTAATCGCACTCGTAATCTACCTCGACCGAAGCGCGGGAAATCGATACTGAGCCACACGACTGATTCGATGGACTGGAACTGGTACAGCCAGCACCGACGAACAGCGGAGCACTGGTCAGGCTAGCGAGGAGAGCACGTCGGTTCACTGTCAGATTTGTTCCAACGGCGCTGATAAATACTTTCTTCAGCCGAATTCGGAAGTATCGTTCCACGTGATGTGCCGCTTCTTAGCATTTGAAGTGCGTTATGACTAATAGGCATCAAGCGGTGAGACGATTCAGTTCTGCAACTGTGATCCGGTACGTGATCTTGTGAGGGCATCGACACGGTCTTCGAGTTCGCCTCGCAGGTCTTCGATCTCTCCGTCTTCACTTGCAGCCTCCTGAACGCAATAATTTGCGGAGGAATAGAACTATTGCGTTCGAGTGAGTATTATCGTGTATGTCACCCGAAGAGGCGTCCAACGACGAACCCGAGTGGGTAGGGACGTGGAAGAAGCACGCGTCGGCGTTCGATCGGGTGAAGTCAGTCACGATGACGCTCTCGGAGCCACAGCCCGCCCCGTGGGTCGCTGAGGAGGCTGCCGTCTCCCCGAATACGGCACGGGATCACCTCCAGCGACTCATCGATCTCGGCGTCGTAACGGCGACCGAGAACGACGGGACCCGTCGCTACTATCCGGACCCACTGTACACCCGGCTTCGAGATGTTCGAGAGTTACTCCGAGAGACGACAAAGCAGGAACTCTCAGAACAGGCCGCTGATTTGAAAACCGACATCGCGGCCTGGGAGACGGAGTACGATGTCCACTCGCCTGACGTGTTACGCGAGCGGGCGACTGCTGACGACGTGTCCGCCGAGCAAGCGTACGAGTTCGTACGGATTGCGAGCGACTGGGAACTCGCCCGATATCGGCTCTCACTCGTGCAGGACGCCATCGAGAACTACGACACCTGGACGTCGGATCCGTCGTCGATCACGGTATGACGGGCGAACAGGATACGTCAGAGAAGTTACCCGACACCGGCGGTCACCGAACCAGCGACCATTGTTCTGGTTCCCGTGAGGAACGTGTTCGCTCCGATGGAGGTGCGAATTCGGGGCGGGATCGTCACCGCATCTTACGCGAGTTACGCGGTGAGTTGGTGCAACATCCCGCTGTTCGATCCGTCGAAGGGGAACCGCCGGACGAGTACCGTGAACTACGAGCCGCCCTCAACCCGTCGTGGTTCGGTCGCGGTACAGAGACGGCGTCGCTCCGGGTAACGTGGACCCCGGATCCGACACCCGGCCCCGAAGTATCCGACCGCGCGAACGACAGTTGGATGCGAACCCCGATTCGTGCGTACTACACCCTCCATTACAGCGAACCGGACGGGCTCGACTGCGGGTTCCACTGTGAACCGAATCCGCACGTGGATGGGTTTCTCCACTACCAGAAACGGGAGGACGCGAACGACGCGTACACGTACGAACTGGTCTCGTTCGGCGCACGCTCAGTCACCGGACTTCTGTGGGAGATGCTGGACGCGCTCGGCGACCGGCTGGCCGACCTCGATTGAGAGACACAGAGATTCGTTCACAGAATACGGTGATTCGAGAGGGAGCGGTTCGCAGTTACTGCGCGTACGCTACGCTCGCCGGCATTTGAACTGTGAGTATACTGCCGCCTCCCGGATTGTGAACTACGCCCAGAAATGCTCGCTTTGCTCAGCATACCGCGACGAGCGAAGCGAGTCGCGGTTTCACCGGACGCGAACGGAGTGAGTGTCCGGCCGTTTTTCCCCAAGTTTTTGCGAGGAGCGGTTCCCGCAGCGAGCTGAAGGCTCGCGAGGAAACCCGACGACGTAAAAAGTGGTGAAGTGCCGCCTCCCGGCATTGAACTCAAAGTTCAAATGCTTATCTGCCCAATTAGTGCTATGCCGAATCGGCCACCGAAAATCGAGGCACTTCATTCACGAATCGAGGGCTCCGAAGCACTAACTCCTGAAGAAAAAGAGGCCCTGTTACAATTCTCCGAAGAACTGGGGATTCATAACTATTCAACAGGAAGACGAGTGAAACTCCTCCAACACTGCACGATGCTGGCAGGCGACTCGCAGAAGTACGATCCGGACCAACTTCCAAGTCCCAGTCTTGTGGATATTATTGGAGATTCCAAACAGGCAAAAGACGAGGCGAAAAAGTACGTCAGTTGGATCAACAGCCACTACAATAGCGAGGAGTCAAAACGAGATCATCGGGTTGCACTCCGGATGCTTGGCGGCCACCTTACTCCCGGAGACCCTAATGACGAGAAACCGCTAAGCGTTGAGTGGATCTCGGCCGACTTGCCAGACAATTACGACCCGAGTCCTGACCCGACGAAGATGTGGCGGTGGGACGAACACATTCTGCCGGTGTTAGACAACGCAAAATACCCTAGAAACAAAGCAGCAGTTGCAGTGGACTGGGACGCTGGCCCTCGTTCTGGTGAGTTCCGAGAATTACAGGTTGGTGATGTTGGTGATCATAAATACGGCATGGAAATCATGGTTGACGGAAAACAGGGACAGCATCCAGTAGTTCTGATCTCGTCTGTCCCATATCTCAAGCGCTGGCTCGAAGTACACCCACGAGGTGACGACCCGGAAGCACCGCTATGGTGCGATTTGGATACTGGTCGAGAAGTTAGCTACAAGATGAAGCAAAAGATGTTGCGGAAGCCAGTCCAGCGCGCCGTGGAGAATGGCGATCTTAACCCGCCTTCGAAAATGGGGTTTACCAGAATGCGAAAATCGTCTGCGAGTTATCTTGCTCGGAAAAATGTCTCACAACAGCACCTCGAAAAACACCATGGGTGGGTTGAGAACAGTGATGAGGCGCGCCGGTATATCGCTGTATTTGCCGATGATACTGCTCGGGAGATCGCCAAGGCTCATGGTGTAGATGTCACAGAGGACGAGATAGACCCAATCGGGCCCATTGAATGTCCTCGCTGTCAGCGTGAGACGCCCCGAGACGAGGTCCAATGTATGTGGTGTGGACAGGCACTGAGTCAAAAAGGTGTACAGAAAATCGAAGAACGGAGAGAACGACTATTTGACTCTGCGATTGAAGCAGAAGGCGATATGAAAGAACGACTCAAGAGCATCCAAAGTGAGATTGAGGAACTCCAAGCACTTGGACTGGATGTTTGAGATCTTCCTCGGTATCTCAATATAAAATTAGTCCGTTGGAGTATTTACCAGGTTCATAAATATGACAGTTTATATATGGATAATGGCAGCCAGTACAATATGATTCTGCAGCCCTCACATACGAACCAAATCATACAATTAGAAAATCCCGGTACTGCGATGGATTTTTAAATAAAGACGATAACCTATTTTACTCGCCCTCAACAAAATTCGCCTGACAGCGGACATCAGGATTATTGGGGACCCCGTAGAAACTACCCAAATCAAGCAGTAAGACTACTTACCATAGAGTTTTTTATAATATTATTGTCATTTAGGTTAGTAGGTACTTAGAGATGATTTACTGGCATATACCATTTCCCGATTTGTATGGTTATACTCGATAGTAGATGATTACCGGGGCTGGTGAGTAAAACAATTCACTAACCGGAAGCTACGACTTAAACACTGTAGCCGGAGTCAGAAATCAGAAAACGTGGATTGTCGATCGATATACTCCGTTTGATCAAGTTCTTCCTGCATAAGCGTCGGCAACTCATTGAGATCAAGCAGATTATCAAAGTGTTCCCGTCCTAGTTCTCGAACATGCTGTCGATTAACGACATCGTCGACATAATTCTCTTCATCGACTTTAACATCGTCTGTTCCGCTTTCCTCTGAAACGAATCTAATGTGGTCCCGGTTCTTATGGAGTGCTTTCAAATATTGTGTTTTCCAGAGTTGTCGGAAATTCTGCATTGTTGGAAGAGTTTCATCCGGCAGTCGTACGTTGGCAATTTTGCACAGCCGTTTTAACCATTCGTTCAGCGTATTTGCTCTTCGACAACCAGATTCAGACTGTGGACTTGGGACTAAACTGCCATTTCCACCTGTCTCTAAAATATAGTCCCGATATGCTAAAAGGTAGTCCGCTCCAATCATGATTGGAACGTACTCAGGTGCGGCATCCGCTTGTAAGTTCTTTCTTTCCTCGAAATGGACATGTGGATCATCGCCAAAGTGGAATTGCATCCGTACGTCAAACCGCTCAACTTCGTCGGCTCGGGGACCAGCTGCGACGAGGAATACAATGAGGTTTTTCATCCACATTTGCCAGCGGTTTAGGAGGTAACCCTCAACAGGACACCGCTCCAAATTCTCTAGTGCATTCCACACGTCTCTCAATTGATCTTCGGTAATTGTGTGAGTCTCTCCTCTGCTCCTAACCCACTCAAACTCATCAAGTGCTTCTTCAACTGGGTTGAAATCGATTTTTCGCTCGTTCTTGACGATCTGATAGTATTCTAAGAAGTAATACGGATAGTTTTGCATCGTACTGTCTGCCAGAACCTGATCCATATACTCGATGATAGCGACGGTCCACTGTACATTCCTCTGTCGCTCATCATCGGTGTCAAACGTCCCGAGATCCAAGATTTCAGCATCAATTTCTTGTTCTTCAATTGCTTCATAAATCTTATATATCGTAGAGTGCACGGACTCAATTGTGGAGTCCCGGAAGCCTCTGTTCTTTTTCAGCTTGCGGATATAGTATTCCAGAGATTGTATCGTCGCCTCGTCTTCGGTTGGCCATTTCCCACTTGACCCCACGCCGAACCCCTGTTCTCGAAGGAAGTTGAGGAGGGTCTGGTCGTATAGCTCTTTGCAGTTCAGGTTTAATCCCTCTGCGGAGTACCGAGTATTAGCTGTGATATATTCCCACGATGGCAAGTGGCCGGGTGGCATCCCATCACGTTGTAGTTGCTCTCGAAGAATCGCTGGGAGTTGTTGCTCAAGTGTACTCCGATCAATCCGTTCGCCAGTCATCGGTCGGTTACCTCGTCAGTATCAATCTCATCAATGGCGTCCAGGATTTTCGCGGCGTCATCTGAAAAAGGGAGGTTGCTTTGTGCAATCACCTCTAAATCTTCTCTTACATTTTCGGCCGCGCGGAGCTGAGATTCAAGCGGATTGTCACTCATTCTTTCTCCCTCCAGTTGACGGTACCTGTATCAAATTTATTTTACTTCTAAGATACAGACGGTGGTAGACCGTTGTGCGATAGCGGTACATCATCGGTATTGATCTGATAGTTCGCGGGGGTTATTTAATGTCTACATAGTTAAATTATAAGCAAGATGAGTCTCTAAGACGGCCTGAACAGGAGTTTATATACCGCAACTCAGTGCTGCTCGTCTCACAGACGAATGAGTTGGCTGTTTAAATGGGGTCAGGAGTATACCGGTTCTTCTTATCAATATCTACGTCTATCCGAGCATCGCTGGTGAAAAGATTGACAGTGTATTTAATTCAGTGAAACCAGTATGCAGGCATACTCAAACGGAGACAAAAATGTCAGAAGATAATAAAATACGACCAAATCTACAAATCCCGGAGAAGCTCCATGCTGAAATGAAGAGATTGGCAGAAATTAAACAAGTCAGCATTGGTGAAGCATATACTCAGGTCGTTCGTAAAGGCATAGATTACACCGTTTTCCCTGAGCACGAGCCATTTGAGCCAGGGTCTTTTGATTGTATATTTTTACGACCACGAGTCAGACATCAGATTGGATACGAAAAACCAGTAATTTTTCATCCTAAAATCGGGTTCAGCGACGAGATTACTGCAGTTCGGCTCAGCTATCCACGACCATCATTCAGCTTTCAAGAGTTTGTTAAGAGTCTTCAATTAGCAAGTCAACAACCTGGATTTGAGGCCGATGAAGCTACGTTTACTATTGCCAGAGAGGGTGGAATGTGGATTGGACAAGGCCTGGATACGTTTGTTCCGACGTTCTCAAATCAGGTAGAGCGGTATGATCAGGCGGACTTTGATCAACAGCGCACAGAGGAGTTTGTGTTGATTGTCCCCGTCGATGCAGAATACTTGATGATCAAGGCCCGGCCAGATCACAAGCACGAAGAAATCGCAATCAAGTCAATGCGTTCGTACCGGTCAACGAATTCTACTGGAGATGAGAGTCTCAGATCTGTGCTTGGAGCGTTCAAAGCTGAACTGGAAACTTACGAGCAGACGCGTGATATCACAACAGCCAGACTCGCAGGTGAAGTAGATCCAATTGACTACTTCTTTGAAGAAGGGCAAGGTGGTGAATATGTTGATAAGATACTGATTGAGACTCCCGCAGAGTTGTTCAGGAAGTCCGGTGTAGAATTGCCGCACAGCACTTATGCACCGCAATCTGTCATAGTTGATCTAAATCATCAGATGGTGGCAGAAGATCGATCTGAAGCGAAATATCGTGTTTCAAAAATTAGCATACTGGATGAGAATAACTTCACGAACGTTTGGATTGAAGGTGATTGGGAATCCAAGTAATAAACACATTCTCTCGCAACTCGAAATGAGGCTCAGTTTGCAAGAAATTGATCCGAAGTGGTGACTTGACTACTGCGGCACGTCTCCGTTGTCCAACGTTTCGAGCAATTTTCGTAGCTTCTCGCGGATTTGCGCCTCGTCGTCAGTCATATCAATCACCACTTGTTCGCGTTCGCTGTTGTCGCTGCCGTCAGTGCTCCCCTCAGTCACAGGTTCATCTGCACCCTCCTGTGGGTTGTGCACGTCAGCGTTCGGCGCCGTTGAGGTCGTTGGGTGGGACTGCTCAGCTGACTGCTGTTGTTCAGTATCTGTGTCAAGGCGCTGTTGTGCCGTTCCGTCTGTCGTTTCATCTTCCGTCTCGGCACTCACACTCGCCACTGTGGCATTCTGGGATGGCGTGGTGTCAGCAGCTGGACGCCCACCTCGACTCCGACTGAACGCTTCCAGTGGGAAGTCGAATGCGCGAGCGCGTTTCTCTTTGTTAAACGTCGTCCGGCGAGACACATCAAACACTGTTGACACCGTGTTGCGGTCAACACCGCATTCCAGTGCCTGCCGGACCTGTTCGTCTTCCACCCGCTGAGCCAGTATCTGTGGGTTGTCAGGGATGTGGCCGCGTGCCGAATTCTCAACCTGTTCAACAAGCCCCCACTCACCCGTCTCGATGTCTTTATCGACAACTTGTTTCTCGCGCTGCTCGACGAAGTTGTCAAGACCCATCAACAGCCACAACCGCTGGCGAACTGAGGCAACGGTTGAGTCACCCTGCACCTCTGCGGCGATGTCGCCCGTTTTTGTGGGCCCGTTGTCAGCGAGGTAGCGGAGAATTTCGATATCTTGAGGCAGCAACACACTCTCATCAGCCGCCGTGATTTCGACCGGCGAATCGTTCGGTCTGGCCTGTTGATGGAGCCACGTGTGACACGACCGGCACAAGACGGTCAAATTCGTCGGGTCGTGTTCGTCCATGTCGTCTGGGTTGCGTTCAATGTGATGGACCTGCAGCGTCGCCAAGCCGCTGGCACCGGGCCCACGGCGACCACAACCTTGGCAGCGATGGCCGTACTCCTCAAGCAGCGTCTCCCGTGTGGCCTGGTCAACTGTTTCGTTCGATGCGTCTGGGTTTTCCGAGTCCGCAGTCATCGGCTCATCTGTCATTGCTGACCTCCATCCTGCTGGATGTATTCCTCAGCAGAGACCTTGCGACCAGTCTTCATCGTGGCATCGCTCACCAGCACCGGCTTCGGGTCAAGCAATACCAACTTTGCCGCCTGTGTCCGCACATCCGTACGCGTGCCAATCCGCCCCTCCACAACCAGCTCGCGGACGCCAATCGTGTATGGCGAGTCCTCACTGGTTGTGTTGATACACTTATGCTCATCGTGTTCAGCACAGAGGACGTACCCCACACCAAAGTGGTGTCCACCCGCCGGCTTGTACGCATACACGAGGACTTCTCTGCCCTCAAAAAGGCGCGAACCGCACGCTACGCACGTTACGGCCCCTACTCCGAGCACAACCCCATACAATTGGTTGATTTCTTTAATAAGAGCGCAGTCGACACTATCTTTATTTCCTGGTTCAGATTTTCTCATGGGTTCTTTACCTACAGTTGAGAACCCGGTCCGGGTGTACTAGCACCCGGGCTATTCATTGCTGAATTTCCCAAGTGGACCGAGCCCCTAACCATTAGTCTAGCGTCTAATGGCAAAAACCTTTGGCTGTTTGTCTAATGGACAGATACCCAGCAACCATTTGTGAGACGCTCTTGATTAGTTCTATATGAGCGGTAGGGATCGTGACGAAGGGAGCGGGAAGTTTACCGAGACTTACCCCCCAGAGAATTTCACTAATGCGCTTGAAGAACTAGGATCTGCGGGTACTACGGACATTGCTGATATTGTGGGTTGTGATCGACGGACTGCATATTTGAAGTTACAGTCGCTTGAAGAAGAAGGAAAAGTACAGAGTCAGAAGGTCGGAAACGCACTCTTGTGGGAATTATCTGAACGGGCAGATTAATTCATATCGGTGTCTGAAGCTGAAGCGGTATCTATACGTCTTGGCTTGACCCAACCGATCGAAGTAGTGCTATTATCGCAAGCAACTAATCATGAATTGGGGCGGAGCGACACATCTCCGATTTCTACGGTTTCTTCAACCCCACCTCGGCGAGCTTGTTCAAGACGAACGTACAACTTTTTTGGTTCGACAGTTTTCTGAATCGTATTGAACATCTTAGCGCCCAAACTTTCAGCAGATATCTCCGTATCTCTAAAGGATTGGATATATTTTTTCAAGCTTTTACTCTCAATACAATCGTCTGTCGGAGTGTACCGGAGGGTTAGGACATAATAATCAGGGCCACCAAAATCGAACGGGCAAAGGGCAGTTAACTCATCAGTTTTAAATGAATATACTTGATCGCCCTCGCTATCCGGTGCATCAAAAACCTCAATTATTTCATGAGATGTCTCACGGAGGTTTTTATTCATAACTACTCATAGGAGGATCCAATAAATAAAAAGTCTGGCGACATCCCGACTGCCTTCTGCGGACCCAGCGTCAGTAGTAGATATCCATCTTGACAACCAGTAAATAGGGAAGAGATCTAAAAACAGAAAATAGATCCCGCTATCCGATTAATTCGAGTTTGAGAGCTTCGTAGTGTCGAATTTGAGGAATGGAATAAACATTTCATCAAATGTGAAGCCACCATGTGTTGCAGTCAGTTCCTCATTATGCGAATAGTACCGACGGCGGTATCGAAGTGTCCGACCGTCACATTTCTGCTTGGTAAGTGACTTAAACTGGCGCATCTGTTGCTCTGATAGAATTTCAAAATACTGGTTAGTCGTCCGGTTTCCATAATTTTGCCCTCCTGATTTAGATTTAAGTCCAACTACTCTCTGTCCCAAGTCAGTATAACGCTCATTCATTCGATCCAGCGCATTCTTTGCTTCCCCATGAGTCAGACTTTTTCGCGAATTACGGGTTCGAAGCATCCCGTGATCTGCAGTCAGAATAGGTAGGATATCGTCTCCTAACCGGTGCGATAATTGTCTTATAAATGTCACCAAATCATCTGCAACTCCAGGAATAAGTGAGTCTGCAACATGATCCATTCCCTCATGCAATTGATCTATTTGATTATGTTGGAGTAGACTTACAGACTTATCATGGTTAGCCACTGCAGAGGCCACATGGGCAATAGTTTCCTTTTTTAATGCAGCGTCCTCTGCTCTCAGGCCTTCTAAATGGTGAAATTCATCGGCAGCTTCCCCTAGAACACCGCTAAAGCCTGGTTGTGGTGGGAGATAAGAGAGGGCTTGTGTGAACGCCCCTGCATTTTTTGCTTTGTCAAACAAGTGTCCACTCTCCAGCTGCAGCGACGACTCGATATCGTCTTTTCCATGGCCCATCGGAAACTGCCCAGTAAAGAGGGAATAGTGACCAGCCCCTGTTTCCGAGGGGAAAATAGTAGTCATTAGTGTATTTGAAATAACACCCGCCCTCTCCCAGGCCTGGATCTGATCGTTGTTATGAGTTGCTTCCAACCATTGACGAAGACCGAACCCGTCAGAAACAATCAACAAAATATGATCATGTTCGTCTAATAAATTTTCAATTCGTGACGGAACGTCAGGAACCATTGCGACAGGTCTGTCTCCTGGGTCCGAATTTGCCCAATTCCGATAATTATCACGAATATAATCCTCACACTCTTCAAGGATATTGTCTGCTAGTTCAGGTTCCGATTTCGCAAACTGAGTAGAAAGTGATGCCTCACGGTTTAATTGTTCATCGTATAACGTGACGCAATCTTCAGGCGAAGTAGGGGTCGGTGGGTTCAGCGATTTAAGCATGTCCCGAGCAGCATCGATATCGTTTTGAAGCGTTTCAGCCTTCCCTTCAACTAACGGCTTCAACACCTGGATTATATTTTCAAGAGTGTCAATTGTTTTCTCAATCTGAGCTGCATCTTCAGCTATAGCCCGATCTAGTGACGCGATCACCTTTTCAGAGTCAAGTGCTGAGACAACTGGTTCCACGAAACTTGGCGGGGACTCGTATAGAGCCAGAGGAATCTGCTCAAGCTGCATCAACACCGACTGATTTAGCTCATCAGGCTTACTTTGTTCTATATACCGAAGTATATCTGATTCGTCGACCGATAAATCATCGTCAATGTTTAGAAGGCGCTGATCATCAGCGGCTTCTTGGGCTGCGTCGTACGCTTCGGAAGAGGCTGTCGTTGCCAAGACATTTTGAAGTGATTTATTCAATTCACTGATTTCTTCGGTAGTTCCCAATGACAAGACTGTTTTTTCAAGTTTTGTTTCGAGAAGGTGGGCGGCGTTTTCTTTGGCAGATTCTAACAGCGCACGAGCACTCCACTCTATTTTACCTTCTTGAGTAGATTCGACGTATTCCAAAGCTTGGACTCCGCCATCATTGAGAGTGTCGCCGTCAGTCCAGTTGAGTTCAGCCAACCACTCCCGATAGTTATCTTCTGCTTGATCTGGTGCCTCCAGTGCATTTTTGAACTCCGAATCTTCAAGAAGTCGGTGAATAACTTGTTGGCGAATATTTTGGGATTTTTCAATTCCAAGACAATCTGCGACCAAGGCTGGATACTCTGACACCATCTTATCCGACGGAAAATAATTGGTGCCAGTCCGAGTCGAGACAATCAGATTCAGTGCTTCAATAAGATCTTTTCTCGGGACCCTCGTTGGCTCACCAACGTACTCTTCTAGTCGCTGAACATCCTCAAACCATAGTTCAGCATTAGCTCGAAGAATGACTCCAACTATATCCTGATATTCCTCAACTATTCGGGGCGCCTCGTTTATTTCTGATCTTGCAACGAGAGCTGGCCACTCAGATCGAGTCCGACCTATGTCTCTCGTGACGTATGTTTTTTCGATTTGGTTTTTGTCTAGATCATCCCGTAGTTGACGTAGTTCTGAATCATTAATCAGCTCGATGACCTCAGCTGCTTCTTCATCCGGAGACTCAACTATGGTCGTTTCCACTGACGGACGCTCAAACCATCGATCAGGGTCATAGATGATTTTCATAATTCTATGTCATGATAACGTTGCCATTATAACCCAATGCAAGCTCACCATCACGAATAAGGGCATTCAGGGCCTCAGCTATTTCTTTCGGTGTTTCCTGGAAAGCTTCTTCTGGAACCTCTTCCACGAGTTCATCCGGAGTGATAGACTCGCGGGCCCGCACTAAATTCTGGATTCGTTCTTCCTTGGAGCCAATATCAATCTCAAGAGCCTGATTAATCGCTTCGATACGGTCTAATGACACATGGACCTGGTCAGACGGCTCCGACCCCGGCTCATTGTTACGCAGACTTTTGACTTCTTCAAGCTTTCCTGGCGGAAGGGAATCTTTTTCACTCTCAAAGTACTCATCCTCTATTTCAAGAATACGCTTTGCAAGTGGCTCAAATTCAGATGCAGATGACTTGAACTTCTCATACCGTTCAATCATCTTGCTCAACTCTTCTACTGTTGATGGTCGAACTTTTAAAACCTCGTCACTGCTCTGCTCAAGATTCTCAACGAATCCTTCGAAGTCACTCCGCCATTCCTGAGCTTCTGTTCTCACCTCTGGTGTCTTGATCTTAGAAAGGATTGCCCAGCTTGGATCTGAGTCAATTTTGCGAGCAGCGGTGCTCATGTCTCCAACGGCAGACGAAATTTCACTTGCCTGTTGAGTTATCTCCTGATCGACTTTCTGTTTGGTCTCACGGGCCTCTGTAAAGACCGAGTCAGTCTCCTGTTTCGATGCCTGTAGGTTATCAACCTTCTCTTCATCCAGACCACTGAAACTTATATCGCTAACTTGAGATGCAAGTGTCGAATATTCGTCTGCGGCCTTCTCATAATTATCCACCGCCTCCTGTGCTAATTCCGCTAACTCTAACTCACTTTCAATATCGTATTTTTCATACTCTATTTCTTCAATATCTATCAAACTATCGCGCACTTCCAAAGCAATTCGGCAAATTTGCTTAGCATATCTTGTCTTGTTTTTGAACGTTTCAACAGTTCTCACAGCAGATCGAATCTTCTCTGGGGTTGGTCTCGTCTCCTCAAATTGAGTGATTACCTTCTCAATCTCAGTTTCTTCACTATAATCGCTGTAGGGTCCAATTTTAGCAAACTCATCAACAAATTCATCCTGGAGGGCCTGAAGCTGTCCAAATACACTGTCCCCAGTCTCAACTGTCAGATTACTTTCAATATAGCCACGAGCCCCGTTTGAAAGATTTGCTGCGACAGAGTTCAAGTCGGAAACTTCGTTGAAGAATTCATCCGATCGAAGCTCTTCTTCCGGGGCTTCCTCCCGAATCCCGGTGATTAATTTCTCGGTATTCGCGAGCTCTTGGGCATACGTGGTGTTCTCAAAGCTGTTGATCGTATCAATTGCCAATCCCTGAAGCTCAGTTATATCTTCAATTAACCTTTCAACAGGATTAGATACACTGGAACTATTATTGAGGTCTTTCAACCGATCTAGTTCTCGATTGCAGTAGCTCAATTGTTTCATTAGTTCGTCCCGTGATTGGATGTTATTTTCGCGGAAATCCTCAGGGAATGTATCATCCGTTAACCACTCAACGACAGCTTCAACGGCTTTCAGGTATTCTCGTGCCTCGAAGAGATCGTTACTCGTTTGCTGAATTTTTTCGTTCTCTGTTCTTACTTTCCCGCGCTCGTGCAAGAGTTCAACAAACTGAACTATGTCTTCCTTTGGATATCCCTGCTTCTCTAATTTCGAGTAAAGCTGGCTTTTCTCAATTCCTTCTTCACGCTCCTTGACTGCATCAAGTATCAAGTTCTCTGAGTTGCTAATCTTGATTTCCACGGTATATGAGTCCGAATCGGACGACTCAACCAGATCATAGTTTTTCCACTCATTGATATAGTCTTGTATAGCTTGCTTTCCTTCAGCGTATCCAAGGTCTCTGATTTCATCGTAACTAAATTGACGGCCGGTTAACCCTTCATCAATGGCTTCTCGATACGCCTTCAACGCATTACCATTCATCATCTCCAGTGGGCCAGGATACTCCGGATAAATCGTCTCTAATTGCTCAGAGAGGCTCGTACCAAATTGGAATGCTTCAATATTGAGTAGTTCGCCCACAACGTAGGATTTGATCGATGAGAGCAGCGTATGTCCACCCTGCTCTAATTTATCCGAAAGCTGGCGATAGGCGCAAATCCACTGCTTCGCAGAATATTCCAGCTCCTCAACTTCATATTCCCAGTCTTGGGTTAGCGGATTGGGATTGATACTATAGATCCGGTTACTGTCGAATGCTCGCCCCGAGAGATTAACAGTGACAACCAACTCAGCTTCTTGTTCCATACGCAAGGATTCGAGCTTCTCTTCCGAGTGGTCTCCTGTAGTAACCAAAATCCTCCGGTCGTGAAAGTTTCCATACGTACTGTTGAGCAAGAAATAATGATCTTCGTCGTCGTAAGTTCCGGCAACGAAGTCAGCTTCAAAAGGCGGCTGCTCGCGAAGGATTCTCGCTAAGTTGCGGTATATGAATTCATCATCTTCAGACGTGTTCGCCATTACCGTTGCAACGGTCTTTGTCAGTTCCCCACTGTCTTGCTGTTCTTCCTCATTCAGAAGCTGACTGATTTGATCCTGATGGAGTTGGAATATTGTCTCGTTGTTAATCCGTTGGCGGGTTATCCAACCGCCATTAGAGAGACTTTCTAACCGCTCCTGCAGAACACCTTCATCCATCATACATATCTCTGACAACTCATCCTCAGAAATTCCTTCCTGAAGTACAGCAGCTATACTAGTGAGGATACCTTGTTCATCGTGCTCAACCAATTTATCCAGTTGGTCACGAACAAAAATCCCACCTTCTCCAGTATTCCGTGCTGAGGTATCTGTTAAAATATCTCCTGGGGTAACCCAACGAAGATCGTCACGTTGCAAAAAGGTTTCAAAAGCCTCTTCCATCAGCTTGATAGCTGTTCGGTTAGAGTTCCCTCGCCGGGCAATCTGGTGGATTGCCCGCAGTGTGGTCATGTGGAGAGGGAAATACTCGTTGTCCGCAATATTTGGTAGGGAGACATCCTCACGTACAAGATACTTATTTCGACGTTCCGTCCAAGTTTCTGCAAGCTCTTCTTCATTAAGAGGGCGGAGACGAGTGTGCTGACGTGGTTTCGGTCCAAATGCTCGGTCCATCATGGCTCGATGAACACTCTCGAACCGGTTCCACTGATCTCTGGGTGCTGTCATAACCATCATGACAGGAGTATCCGCATCAATCTGATCAAAAAATTCACGGTACTTGTCTAAGTCCTGATAATCAATGTCTTCTCCTCGGGCAATACCTTCGATTTCATCCATTAATACGACGATTGCGTCGTATTTTTCCTTCTGTATCGTCTCTTTACACCCCGATGAGAAGGCATGGCCAGCAGCTTCACCCCGAATCCCAGAAACCTCCCTCCCTGAAAAAATCTCTTCGGCCTTCTCCCGAGAATGTCCTTGCTGAATGAGATCCTCAATCACGTCCTGAGTCTCGTCAGTTTTGACTTCAGGTATCCGATCTGAGGCATCTGGACCTAGCTCCACTTTCACACGTTCACGGAGAGCTTCCACGATATCTGCCGGATTTCTCGTGAATTGGAACGGATCTAAAACCAATAGGCGCATATCCTCTGGGCAAACCAAGTCTGAGTCATTACTGAGGAGGTCATGGATAGCAGTCAAGAAATGGGTTTTTCCATCACCATACTGCCCAACAACACCATATCCTTTTGTCTCAGGGTAATTTTCACTCGTATTCTTATATTTTGCCAGTAATTTTTGTATCTCTTGCAGCCCCTCCCGATGAACGTCTCCCAAAGAGGTTACGCGAGCATATTCCTCAATATTGCTTCGGATCTCTTCTTGTTCATATTCTCCAGGACGCGTATTACCTAAACGAACAACTATTTGGAAGGCGCTACGATTGTCTTTGAAGTATCGACTTGGAGTCTCAGTCTGTGAATCAACCATGATTATTCTACAATTTCTTCGAAGGTTTGAACGATTGTGTGGTAACCGTAGGCAACACTCGGAGCACTCAGGTCAAGGCTGACTTCGCGCCCATCGTGCAATTTATTCAGATTTTTCACGACATGATCTATTGTTAATCGATTGATCTGCGAACGGTCGAGTTCAATGCACAGCATATTTTCGATAACGGTATCGAACCAGTCATTCTGGTACCAAGATGGTAGAATTAACCAGATCGATCTGTCAAATGCTGCAAGCTCAAGTTCGACCGTTTCGTGTATTGCCTCCAAATAAGAGCGCTGCTCGGGAATCACATCAAAGTTGTCGACCACAACGACATCAATCGTGTCGTCAACTTCATCACCAATATTGTGGTTTTTGCGGTATAGCTCTGACGCCGTAAAGTACCTAAAATTTATATCCTTTTCTCGGAGAAAATGCCTAACTGCAAACGTCTTTCCTGCGCCAATGTCACCGACAATTCTGGTGTCTTCCTCAGGGGAAAGACTTGAAATCAAACCCTGTTGATGCTCCGTCAAA
Organism: Halovenus halobia; assembly: GCF_051414135.1. Lineage (NCBI taxonomy): Archaea > Methanobacteriati > Methanobacteriota > Halobacteria > Halobacteriales > Haloarculaceae > Halovenus > Halovenus halobia. The sequence goes on along the minus strand of NZ_JBLKOA010000008.1, from coordinate 67,256 downwards.
GAGTATTGCTCAGGGCGGCTCCAGAGTTCGCTTCGCATTATTAAGCCGAATATAACTTCCACAGCCTATCATAATAAATTATCCCTTAGTGAATTGAACAATCCATCACCAACTTGAACTTCAAAAACCCCTCCGAATGGAGTTGTCCGGGAGGTGTCTCCCGTTGTTCGATAAGTAAATAGATTGTATCTCTTCTGGGCTTTTTTCATCAATCTTTCACAACTCTCCGCTTCACAATGCACCAGACGAGGGAGCCTTTCTCTGAGTACGGGTGCATCGATCGTCGTCTTGTCCATACCCAGAAGGAAAATGCCATAGGGGACTGCCTCTAGTGTAGGTTGAGTTCGTTGGATGTATTCATAGCCATTATCAACTTTTTTTACAGCTGTGAATTCCTCCAATAGGTTCAGCGCATTTCGAACCGAATTGGACTGGGAGCTTGAATCCGTGGTCGCAATTTTAACCATCTCGCTATGGATCTCTTCGGAAGTTAAGACTCCACCAAAATCCAGCATAATATCAAGAGTATAGGCAATTGTTGGCATCGCGCGAAAGTGCTGAATAAATATATCTCTAAGGAGATCTATCCGACTTTGCGCAGCTACCTCTCCCGCAAATTTCCCTGCCGTAGTTGGCTTATTCTTTCTGTCAAGAAAGCCTAGTTTTTTTATGAATGCATTTGTCTCTTTTGCTGATTCTCGCGTCTCACCAGCATATGACTGGAATCGGTCCAACATTGCATCTCGGTCATAATTCACTTCTTCACCGGTATGATGAACTACTTCGATATACTGACGAAGGTTCTCCCGACTCCGCGCTCGGACGTGCTGTGACTTTGCAGACTCGGTAATACCTGCAAAATGTAGGTCAGTCATTCAAATCATTCTCCATAAGTACCATTTCACGGCCATTCTCTGTTGATCGATGGGAGACTTCGCTGTACCCAACCTTCTCCCAAAAATCCTTTGCCCTAGTGCCAGCGCTCACTTCCGCAATCATTGTTTGTTTATTATGATCGGCTGCAAATCGTTCAGACTCACGGACCAAGGCTCGGCCAAGACCCTGGCCTCTAGCGTCCGGATGGACGGCAATCAGCCTGATTTGACCTTGGTTTTTTTCCAAAACCCTCGATTCGCACCAAACCATGGATGCAGCTATGATATCATTGTCTGCATTAGCTATATAAAATATCGCCCGGTCACCTCGACGTACCGCTCGTTCTAGGGCATCCCGGTACGTGAACCAATGAATCTCTTCTTTGATTTGCTCTTGGTTAAACAAGGACTGAATCTCGTCAATCTGTGGGTGATCCGCTACTTCAATAGTTGGTCCCTGTAACGACATTTTAGCTTTCCCCACCACCGTGGCGACTTCGACGAGGTCGCATTTGCACAATCGATACGCTCTCATCCTCGTCATCTACGTAGACTGCTTCCCCGACGCGATCCAGTTTTTGAATATATGTCTTGAGTTCGCTGCCCATATAGTCCTGTGAAAGTCGGTTCATTTCTTTAATATCCTCCCTCGTTGTAATCTTGTGGCAGAGAATTATATCACACTGAGATAACATTTCGTGATCGATGGCGGACGGTTGTTGCGTTGCCACCGTAATTGACACCCCAGGCTGGCGCCCTTCCTTTACCCAACGAATCAGGATATCTTTTGACAAGGACTGTTGTCCACTGGGGACGAAATTATGTGCCTCGTCAATAAACAGCCACACCTTGGGAATATCGACACCAATATTGAGTTCTTCTCGTTTGCGTGCTTCGATCCGACGATTGAACAGATCTCTAGTTAGGACAGATACCACGAGGTTGCGTAGTCCATATTTACCAGGCTCAATGATGCTAAGATCCAGAACATTTACGCTGTTTTCATCTAATCTATCCCAGATCGGCTCGTAGGAAGTGCTGAATAAGTCCCAGTCCCGGGCCATCTCCAGACGGTTCAGTAGTGCCTCTTGGGTTCTCTCATTCGCATTCGCATCACCCTCTACTGCCGAGATGATATCGTCAAGGTAGAATTCGTCCCCGTGCTTCCGAGATAGATCTCTAATAGCTCGGTATAGAGTGATACCCATTGGCTTATTTATATTTAGGTCAAAAAGATCGCACCAACCATCTGGAGAGATGTCGGACGGATTAATCCGAACTGAACTCACTTCGAGCCCACGACGTTCCATTTCTCGCAGAATATCATCCCCATAGCGGGCGCTAGGATCGCCTGGAACAAGCAGATTTACATCATAAGATTGTGTCTGAAGTCCATAGTTCCACAACAAGTCCTGCTGCTCTTCGTTGCCTTCCACCATCGTCCAGTAGATTCCCATCGGGTCCACTACCAACGGGACCACGTTGTCAGTGTGATCCGTAACCTCTTCCATCACATCGCCCATAGAATAACTTTTCCCACTCCCTCTCTTGCCACAGATGAAGACTGCCCGTGAGTGTGAGCCATCGATATATGTTTCTGAGTCGTCCTCTGCGTCTTTTCCAATGAATAAGTCGACGCTATTCTCCATTTTTACCACCGTGATCCTCGAAAGTGTAGGGGAACCAAAGACTCATAGTATGATAACCCACCGTGGGTTCCTGCTTCATCTGCATCGAATGACGATGCTGCATACGGGTAATCAAACACAGTATACGTACTATCAAATGCGTCAATGAGCTTCGCTCCACCATCGAAGCCGATCTGCTGACCGGCATATCGCATACTGCTTTTTCCATTCGTAGAAACTATTTGCATATCTTGTTCAAAATCTTTTCGCCACAATATACCATGGTCGCCTGTTACGACAATGAGATGGGAATCAACCTGCTCTTCTAAAATTTCATTTAATTGTCCAATATCTTTATTGAGTTTTGAAATTTCGTGCTCATGATCAGACGTACGAATTTCTTTTCCGTCGTGTGCCTGTCGGTCTAATACTTGTCGACTTATTTGGATATATGTTCTATCATCACCGATCGGATTCTTTTGTAGATCTTCTAGAATTTCCTCCGTAGTACGAACTCTATTCACTTCGTGGAAATTCTCAAAGACCTTTGAATTCAAATCGTTGTACGTTGATTCGTCCCAGTAGCTATAACCACGAACTTGGACAAACCCTCGGTTTATCAGTTCGTCTATAATTGGGGTATTGTCTCGACCATAAACGACATTCTGATATCCAACTGGTGTTATAGTCGGCCCATTCACTAAGCAAGGTTCACCCTCCAACTGTGTCCCCAGAACGTCATCATATCCAAGCCCATCCGCTATAAGTAGTACCACTACCGTTTCATCAGTCACTCGCTGCAATATTTGTGATTTAATATCACGTTGTGTGATTAGGTGGTCAGAAAGTCGGTCGTATTTTTCTGCAATGATATTGTTGAGAAGCGGCGAAATAGGGGAGTGATCCAACTTCAGCTTAGGATATTGGCTTCCGACCCCAACATCAGACTGTGTTTTTAATACGACGTTTTTGTTAAATTCATACGACGGATTGTTGAGGTAAGACTCCAGAACGTCACCGTCATGAAATACATTCACGTAATCTTCTAAAAAGAGATAACTCAATGTGTGCGGTACATCTACCTCGACGGGGTGCAATTTTGCCTCCGCTACCACTTCATCAATTGTAGGCATTATTCCTCTGGGAGATCACGGAATCGCTTTTGAACTTTAATATCAAGCAGGTTTCGTTGGAATAGTCCTGCGAGATCTTTCGCAAGATTTTCTGGGTTTTGGTCATCCTCTTCTAGAATCTCATCTAACTGAATTTCCCTTCCGTACTCTAGTTCATTATAGAGGTCAATTTGGGCATCGGAATCGGGTCGAACCGGACGGTTCAATCCCTCTACTTCATTTTCAAGTTCGGATATATTTTCACGAAGGTTAGCAATGTTCTCTGCCGTAGTTGTGATTGATTCATCCTGGTCATCGATTGACCAGGTTTCAACCTCAGTCATCAAGGATTCCAGTTCTTCCTTAGCATTGTTTAGATCTTCTCGAAGTGAATCTAAGCTAATATTTTCTGGAATCGTTTGAAACCGATCTGCACGGTTAGCGGTCCTCAGCAATTCCTCAATGGAGTCGCTCAGTTCCGCGAGAATTTCATCCCGAATTGCCTTCCGAAAGCCATTTTCTAGATTCTCGTAGGATTGTTGTGGATTCGCCTCTGAAAATTGAGCACGAAGGCCAGGATGACTTCCTTTTGCCGTGCTGAGGATGTTCTCAAGAGTCGTCTTTTTTGACTGGAAAGCTTGCCGTTGTTGGCCTACCCGATCATCGAAGTCGTTCGTGATTTCCGCAAGCTCGTCTTCATACGTGTCAGCACGCAGTAGCAATTCTTTTCCGTGCTCCGAAAATCGCTCATTAATTTCGGACAGCAGGTTATTCACCCGAGTCTCAAATTCTTCTTCACCCGACCGGTCAGTAAACCTCATAACTCGCTCATCAAGATCATGCGATTTACCAGCTAATGACCGCCAGCTTGAGTAGCCGTCACTGTATTTCTTTTCGTCTTTGAGTTCTTCTTGTAAATCGTCTATGCGACTCTTTTCCTCAGAACGTTTCTCAGACAACTCTTCAAAGCTGTCTGGCGTAACGCGGTCAAATTGGCCCAGATCGCGGTTAATACGTTCTTCGATTTCCTCCGCTTGAGAGCTAATATGTTCGTAGCGGTTATTTATTTTTGTCCGCTGCTTATTGAGATGACGAGAAAACGTGGCAGGGATTTCGACCTTGTTGAGCATACTACTCTGGCTCTGACGCTGAATCGATGAAGCACGGTCTGCCAGATCATCCATTTCTCGCTTAAGATCCCGGAACTGGCTCTCTAACTCTTCTTCTACAGCCCGTCGAAGTTCCGTTACTTCTTCTCGAATCTCCTCCAGTCGTTCTTCTTCCTCAGCAGCCGTATCCTCTAAGTTCGTACTCGTTATCTTTAGTTGCTCTTCCAGGTCTTCCTGAGTGGAACTGCTGGCAGTCAGTGTCTCCAGCGTTTCACGAACCTCTACCAATTCCTGCTCAATATCCTCTTTATCGACGGTACTTTCTATGCGAACCAACCGGTCTCCTTCTTTGTCAAGATATTGGCGAGCTTGCAGTAACCGCAGGACTTGCTCGAATTCCTCCTCGCGATACCCTTTATTACTCGCTATAGACTTTGCGCTTGATTTCGTCAGTTCAGCTCCTGCCTCGTCTGAGGGAAATGTATCCAGAATCTCCTGCTCAAGAGGGTGCAAAGCAAATGTAATCCGAACTTCATCTGAACTATCCCCGTAATCCCACTCAAGCTCTGCAAGCTGGGCGTATTTATCAGTTACCTTATTTCTGAGCGAGGAATGGTTTTTTACATTGAATGCTTCCCCGAGGGCATCCTTTGAGATGACTACAGGGCGACGCCCTTGTTTTTGTGTAAGAGCCAAATCAAGCGAGCCGCTCTCCAGCGCAGAGATATATTCTCCAACGAGCTTTGTGATACTCCGTCCCTTGTATAGTGTTTTATACTCTGGATAGCGATTTCGCATCACCGACCGAAACAGGTCCTCAGCCATTCGGTCTCGAAGACGCCTAATATCGAGGGAATTTGGAGCGTTTTCGCGCAGCTCATCGTCGAACAGAATTTCGATAGTTTCCGTTATCAGGTTCTCACGCAGGTTCTCAAGTGACTGCTTCTCAGCTAGCGTCATATTATCATCAGACTCAGCAATTTCACGGTCAATACGGGACGTGAGTGCCAACATCAAGAGTGGTGTAACTGAGCGAGGATTCATATAGTCCTTCAATTTTCGAATCCGTTGAGGAAGGTCACCCTTCATCAAACTTTCTTTTAAATTTAGAGTGAACTGATAGCTGGTGTCTTTCTCAATCTCAGTGATATTTTCTTCTGTGACAAACTGATGGTCAAGGAACAAACCGAGAGTGAGATCTGCATCACGGTCAAGATTGTTCTCAGACTCTACACGGCCAAGGTCCTTGTTACGTCCACTGACACGGATGTAACAGCTGCGCTGTGGATAAGAGGGATCAAAGGTTCCCTCACGATAACTTTCAATAGTATGCTTGTGGAGTTGGTTCGACTCACGAACCGTCCACCCGGTTCGTGATTGGCCGCGCCCCTTTTCGGGAAATAATTTTGGGACTACGTGTTTGTCGAACGCCACAATTGCGTCTGCTACGTCTTCATCATTTTCCTGGAATTCACGCCAAAAGTTTTTCAAAATTTCCCCACCGACACTCACATCTGGATCCCCTTTGACGATTTGGACGAGCGTATATCCATCTGCATAGAATGTCAGAAGCGTTCCGTGGAGCTCCGAACTGAGCTCGCTCATCTCGCCCTGTAGTCCATAGGTACTAACAATGTCTTCTGTCACCCCCTTTGGGAACGCGGCCATCAGCTTGATCGCGCGTTTGTGATTGGGTGTCTGGACAACGTCAGCGGCTTCGACTTCGGAAACTGCACCACGGACTTTTTGTTGAGGTTCAGTAAACCGGAGACGGTTATCGATGTATGCCTCAATAAAGCTAATAGGAGTAAACGTTGAGCCGGATTCACGGTATTCGGTCACCGCTAAACCGAACGCGTCAATAACAGTTCTTGGTCCGCGGCTTAGATCATCTCGCGTGGCGTACTGCCCAATAGAGGTCAGCGTCTCTTCGGGGATAATTTCGTCTTTAATCTCCTCAAAATCGTATTTTTTGGCATAATGGTTCCAGAGCTCTTTGGGAAAATCGTGATCATAAGTGGATGTTAGATTCAGCAGCAGATTATTTTCCCGCACGCGGTCAAGGATGTCTGCCCCCCGCTCATTTATTACTGCAAGTTGCTCATCGGGAATTGAGAACATCATCCCAAAAGGAACAGACCGTGGGTTAAATCCCCAGATCAGTGAGCGTAGCTCTTCTTCAGCGTCCGAGTAAGAGTGCTTTTTGAAAAACTGCTGAACCTCATCCGGGAACACTACTAATCCATCGTAACCGGCGTCTTGTACAAGTTCAGTTGCATCAAGATAATATTCAACGAGTACTTCAGCTGGGATGTCCTCGTTCATTCGACCACTTTCGCTAAGATCAGCGATGAGTTCACTTGCTTTGTCAGGGTCAATGTCGTGCTCCTCGCCGGTTTCGTTCGCAAGTTGTTGAACCCCTTTCTGCTGGTACTTCTCATGGATTTGCTGGATGCGGTTCGAGAAACGGTCCCCCAGCTTGTGGTTTAGCCATCCGGTGGTCGCATCCATCAGATCGGCTAACGACGATAGAATAAACGGCGGGACGGCAACATATCCCGCGTCTTCGCAGCTTGCCCAGAAGCTAATTGATGTACTTGTTTTCCCGTACGCGTATTTGCCAGCAATTATTCCTATCGATCCCTCTTGGTTTTCAAGATTAGAGAGGAGTTGATCCTCGGTGCCAGAACTGTCTCCAAGCGATAAATGTGTCCGTAGATGATCACGATACGTCTGCTCTACTTCCCGAGGTTGCTCTCGTAAATGGCGTGCTTGGACCGTGTCTACAACTTCCTCTTTTTTTGCGATCTCTTCCAGACGTGATAGTTGGTTTGAAGAACTCATTATTGATATTCGTTTAACTCCTTTCTAGCTGACAATATAGAATTAGAGGTTAGTTCCATAGAGCGGTTACTTATTTTCTCCCACTTATGAATAATCGAGTTTTCTTCGTCGCTTGAAAGACTTAGGGTCACAGTTGGTATAGTTTTCGCCTTATGCATCCGATGTTCGGTTATATATACGCAGTTACTCACGTTACTTAATCGGCACTGGGCCCGGACAGCCCGTGCGTCAACCCGTTCTGATGGGGCATCATCAACAACTACACCCGGTCCAGATAGGGACTCAATAGGCCATGTGTTGTATTTGTAGTCCAACTCATTACAAAGCACCCACCCTATGAACGTTTTCCCGACTCCTTTCGGGCCGATTAATGCTACGAGGGGTTCATCCTGTAGTAGTGCCCGGATTTGGTCCAAAGCTTCTGACTGGGACTTGACTAAGTCAGCCTCCTTAGCACCCGTTTTTAATGTATTAAATAAGCTGAGGAGGGGTGCTAAACTATATGAGGTCATTTAGTGCCACCCTTTCGACCAGACGAACCTGTTTAGAGACTCCTTCGACATCTAGTTGATCATACTCTGCAGCCCACTCAAGCACTTCATCAAACCCGGACTCATCCAAAACAAGTACCCTGCAAAGTGCGTCGATTGTCTTGTTGTTTAGGAGGAGTGGCGTCCCATAATCAGTATCGGTTTCCCGATAACGTGAATCGATCGCTAATAAGAGCATCTCGCCAGGAGCGAAACTCCTAATTTTGAAATCCGCGACCTGTTCATTGTTAGTATGCTGTGATTCTTGTATAACGGGCGGGGTCAATTCCCGAAGAAATTGTAGAGCGCCAGATACACTACGAGGACCAATAGAGACTTCATCTTGGATTGAAGGGAGTTCTTTTTGAGCTTGGTCGTAAACGGCATTCGCGACCTCTTGACGAGACTTTTTGAGTGAAATCGCATTGTATGGGCTATTATCAATTAGGTAATCAACGATTGCTGCATAGCTCCAGGCGGTCATCTCACGTTCTCGCGGTGGAATGTCGCGTGCGGATGCAATTCGGTCCCGAGTGTAGAATAGGTGGTGGAGAATGTTCTTGAAGAGGTTCATATCATAATACATCACATCCTTCAGCTCTTCACCACGATCAGTCAATGAGGTTGAAGATGAGAGAACACCAATCTTTTTTAAGATTGTGGGAACCTCTCGTTCGCTTTGGTACCCAACTTCATAGCCGTATTCCTTAGCTTTCTTATATGCCTCTTTCCCGCTTGATATTTGTGGATACTGTGCCAATATGTCTAAATATTGGTATATCCATTCAGGGTTAGCTCCATCCCGAATATGAAAAGATATCTGGGCCATATCAGTATGGAGAAGACACCAGTGGGTGATAAATGCAACTCTTGAGTCCAGGAGATCTTCAGAAACACCTATCCATTAGTAGTGATTTAGGCGAGCGAACGTAGCAAAGATGTATACCGAGATTGATCGTTCATTTGTGTAAGTACCTCATCTGTCGTATAATCACCAACCCCTCTGCTCATCTCTTTCAAAACAATCAGATTATGAAGGATACGAGAAATACGGGACTCTCGTAGCTCAGTATAAGACCTGCAGAATGGGCAACTATGTCCAGATTCTGATCTCAACTGATTGAGATCTTCTCGGAATACCTTTGGTCCATTCCGATCAGTGTCGTGGGAGACGTGCATTGGTGACTTAAAAGGAAAGTATATTTCTCCGTAACCACCTGCGCGTATCCAACTTGAACAATCAAATGAGTCAACTCCAAGGTGGTTAAGAACGGGGATTACTGTCGGGCCGCCGACGCCGAAAGCATGAACTTCAAGCTCTTGTTCGTGAGCCAGATTCACAGCGTACCGGAGTGTTGTGGCAACGTCCTCGGAAATTATGTTCACGCCGTTGTTATTACCGAAGGTTTCGAAGCTTCCAAATCCAACAGTCTGTACCTTATCGAGTTCAGCGTATGTCTCAACGCACTCGGTCACGTGCTCATAAGTACTCCCCTGGATAACTGGAATCGCCTTTGATTTGAGTTTATCTGGTAAAAAATAATACGAGAGTCTAGCATTGGCACGTGTTTCCTTCACTTTTTGATCTACCGTCGCTTCGTCATCATCGCTAAGGGGTACATTGTCTGGTAAAACATATCTGTGGCCCCAATCATTCTGTTCGTAGAATGGCATAATGTATTTATATAACTCTTCAAAATCGCCATTGTTTGTCTGAACATGATATCCACCAGAATCAAACATTATCTCGAACCCTTCCTCACTAAGTCCGCTTAATTTCTCAGTGAGCTTATCACCCGTGGCAATAGGTGTATATATCAGAGATTTCATAGGATCAAGAGAACCGTATCGTTCAGATAATTCTTCATACATCTTATCGATGAGAGTAGGACTTACTGTCATCGACGCATAAAATTTCATAGGTAGTTACTTGGAATCGGATTCAGTTTTCGAGATTCTATTTGAATGACTGCGACCTCATATTCAGTTCTAACATTTCCAGGACGTACGAGAACGAACCTGTTGGACACTCCTTCTAACTCCGCATGAGGGCACCATTATTAATTCGGTTAATCCGCGACATAATAAGACTACTGCACCGAGATCAATAGCTCCGAAGTCACCTCGTATTCTTAGCCAGCTCCATTCTAGCTTACGTAGCCACGACTCCTCACAAAAGAGCAGTTGTTAGACGTGTGGGTCTTTTGTCCTGCTGCAACCCGCGATCCAATGGTGCTATTTTTTAGTGAACAGGAATCACCAACTTTGCAAGTAACTACCTTGGTCTGCAAACCGTATGTAAAAGACCAAAATAACGACGGAGACCCAATATCTGCATTATCTTATCCGAGGCGCCGTAATGATACGAGTGGTGGTGGAACGAAGCCGCCTTTGCAGTCAAAGTATTGTCATTACCGGCTGGATATGTACTTTCCAGATTGGCAATTAAAATTATGATTATAATATATACTGGGTTATGATTCAATACTCACTGGATAAGGTACCCTGACTGTATCCTTGCCTAACGAGAGCGCTTTGTACGTTTTTCCATCTTTATCCTGGACGACCATCGTGGTTGAGCGGTCCTTCATACGAAAAATACCATAGTAGGTGTAGGTATCTGTACCAAGCGCTTGGAGATCAATCGGAGGAGAATCGTCTAATGAACCGATTTCAGTCACTTTTCCCTCTTCTATCGTAGGCTCTTGGCCTTTGTGAAATGTTAGCTGATACACTGTTTCCCCAGATGCGCCATCTCTCTGTTTTTCATCAAGAGTCCTCATTGAGTCAATTTCACTCAAAGACAAACCATTCTGTTCTTGATCACTTCGATCAGTCATTGTTCATTCTAGTTAGGGCGTCTACTAGTAACCTCGGACACCATTTGTTGCTAATTGATTTAGTTGGATGAATACCCCGCCCTCTCAAACTCAGTTTCGCAGATTCGAAACTGACACGAAAAGAAGAGAACCACAATACACCGACAAATCAATACAAATCGAAGTGGATCACAATCGGTGCGATCGGAGAAACGTATAGTCACATTGAATCAAACACCGATAATATTACGGTGCTCTTGAAGGATTATCTTAATATGCCCAAAATAAGCGTGGAGATTCCAGAAGAACTCCTCAACGATCTTGATGAACACGTCGGAGAAGGTGGAAAGTTCGTGAATCGAAGTGATGCGATTCGGTCGTCGATCCGGAAAACGCTGGATATACTCGACGAAATTGACTCTCGTCACGGGAGGCTGGAAGATGAATAACTCTAGTTCTGATGGACCGAAGATAGCGTTAGCTGCACTGTTCATTACCTCCTTAGTTACGGCGCAGTTGATTGCGGTAAAGCTGCTCGTAGTGCCGTTTCCTTCGTCGGTGCCGATAATCGGGGGCACTGTCCTCGTTCCGGCTGGGGTCCTCGCTTACGCAGTGACGTTTTTTGCGTCAGATTGTTATGCAGAATTGTACGGCCGCCGCCCGGCGCAACTCATGGTGAATATCGGGTTTGCGATGAATTTCGTGTTGCTTGCCTTGGTGTGGGTGGCAATTGCTGCACCTGGTTCTCCGGCAGGCGTTGATCCGGCAGCGTTCAAGTCTGTCCTTGGGTTGAGTACAAACATCGTGGTTGGCAGCCTCGCGGCGTACATTGTGAGTCAGAACTGGGATGTCATCGCATTCCACGCAATTGGCGACTACACCGACGGTGAGTCCCTGTGGCTGCGAAACATCGGTTCTACTGGGACGAGCCAACTGATCGACACAACTATTTTCGTCTTGATGGCATTCCTTCTTGTCCCGTCTATCATCGGGACTGGCCAGGCACTGGGCGGTGCAATACTGCTGCAGCTTATCTTCGGACAGTACGTCATCAAACTCCTAATTGCACTCCTCGATACGCCATTTGTGTATGCAATGGTCGGATACGTTCGTTCAGCAGGACTTGTTGAGTCACGTCGAGTTACAGCTGATTAGGTTAACTCCGAGCTATTCCGTTACTGGCTCTATTCTCGATGTGTGCCACTCCAAATTACCAGCGGGCTTGTTTAGTGATATTAATATGCATACGTTGAGACACCGCGCTCAGAAACCGCGTTATGCACCCTACAAAGACGCTTGTGCATGATACCGACGACCTCTCAAAAATGTTGACAGACTCAGTCGTGCGATTGATGCAATCGACGAATTCCAGCAAGATGCAATGGAGTCAGAATTCCCGTCTCCTGGCAGAATAAAAAAGTCACAGTATGTTGATTAGTTGACTTATTATTTAGTGTGATTGAGTCTTATTTGATCAGGCCGATATGTCTCTCTTGCCTGTTGATCTTTTCTATCAGCTACACAGCGTTCGTAACTCGCGATGTTCTTGTTTTTGTGCAGTAGTATTATATGTTTGTTCTGAGTCATTGCTAGTGGATGGCACAACCATCAGCGGAGACGGTAACCGTAGACCGCATCAGCAACAGCGGCAACGCCATCGCAAGCCAGCAACAGGCTGGTAAATCAATTCTTGTCTCTGCAGGAGAGGTAAGTGTTGGTGAGACATACGATGTCCAACTGGTCGACGAAGGGTCTCATTTCGAGGCGAAACTGGTGAACCGTGCTGAACGCACGCAGCCATCGCAACCGAGTATGAGCCCTGATACGAGCGATCTCTCAAAGGGACGCAGCTCGGAGTCTCACTCACATACGGTTCGTTCCTCTCCCGCTGGCGGACGACTCCGTTCGAAACCCGAGGCGAATGGGGCACAACAGCGACAGCAACTGGCTCAGCGCAAGAAGTAGAGCACACGTAACCTCGCTATTTTTATTCGAGCCGGCAATTAGGATGTCAATTCTAGTTTTACTTTCACTCTGGTTGACCGGCATTTAATTACCCTCCGATTAGATGTAATCATAGACTTTCACGCACACGGTCCGGTCGTATGATTGACTAAATGACTACCCTTCAAAATTCATTGACAATGCTAACACTCTCACACATCGCTGATACACATCTTGGCCACCGGCAGTACGGGTTAAAACAACGCGAAGACGATATGGTCTCGACCGTGCGTGCTGCGCTCGATGAGATGATTGAGGTGCGGGAGACGGACGTGATTCTGTTACCGGGCGACCTGTTTCACTCGCGTGACCTCCGTCCGAAGATTTTGCATCAGATTGAAAAGGAACTTGAGCAGGTCCCTGATGAGATTCCAGTCTTGGTGTCGCGTGGGAATCACGATGAGAACTTGACGCCGCGCGATGTGACGTGGTTGAATTACCTGCATCAGCGCGGACAGATTGTGTTCTTGGAAGCCGAATTGCAGGCTGATCCAGAGACAGCGTGGTTTAACCCGTATAATCCAAATGAACCTGGTCACTCAGCTGGCTTCTACGATATCGATACTGAGGGACTGGATGGACCAGTCCGCGTGTTTGGTCTGCAGTGGCGCGGCGCGAAGACCGGACAGGCGCTCCAGCAAGTGGCGGATGGCATCCAAGAAACAAATGAGATGCACGGCGAGCCGGCGTGGACCGTGTTGCTGGGGCATTTCGGAATCGAAGACGAGGTGCCGACACTCGGTGGGACCGTCACCCACGGCGAACTACGAAATTTGAAAGACGTTGTGGATTACTTGGCTCTTGGGCATATTCACAAGCGGTACGAGTCCGGTGGGTGGATTTACAATCCCGGGTCGCCCGAAGCGCACAATACACGCGAAGGGCGGCCTGAGTGGGACCACGGCTATTACTCGATCGAGCTTGACGCTGAAGAATCCGAGACTGGTGGCGATGTAGCTGGGTTCGAGGTTGAGCACCATCCGACAAAACGACGCCCATACTATCGGATTGAATTCGATGTGACTGCGTATGAATCGCCAGGCGATCTTGAAGCCGCGTTTCAGGATCACGTTCGGGATGAAGAGGCTGCGATAACAGAGTACTGCAGCCAGGACGAATTCACAGCAAACGGTGAGCCACGAGCGCCGATTATTGACCTACGGTTCACGGGAACATTGCAATTTAGCCGCGGGGATTTCCGGACGGACGAGCTTGCAGCGTGGACGGAGGACACATGTGACGCATTGTACGTGCAGGTGAATACGGGGATTCGGACGGCAAACGTGCAGCAACTGCTCTCGGAGATTGATGAGGACGAGGTGTTCAAAGATGGGAAGTTGAACACGACTGCGTTAGAAAACCGTGTGTTCGAGACAATTGCGAACGAATCAATTTATGCTGATCAGGCGGACGATGTGGCTGAGGTGTTGGGGAACGCTCATCAGATGGCGCAGGCTGAGGAGGCCGTTGAGGACATTCGTGATTCAGTGAGTTCAGCACGGCAGGAATTATTCCCGGAATTGGCGGATGACGTGGTGCTGGATATCGAAGAGGATCCGTTTATTGATGACGAAGCGGCCGAGGAGGCGTCTGATGGCACGACAGACGATGAAGCAGAAGGAGAGACAGAGGAGGTGATGGAGCAATGAGGATCACGGAAGTTGCGTTAGAAGATATCAAGTCGTACGCGGACCGCACCGTCGTCCCGATCGAAGGCGGTGTGACGGCGATTCTTGGGGAGAACGGTGCGGGGAAGTCGACGGTTCAGGAAGCGATCGGGTTCGCATTGTTTGATTCGCTTCCATTCAACAACAATGAATTCGTGCGCGAGGGTGCGAGTTCGGGAACTGTCGAGGTGACGTTCGAGCAGGATACGCAGCACAGGACAGAGCAATATCGAGTTGTTCGGTCAGTCGGTCGGTCGAAGTACGGTGTGCACCGGTACGACCCCGACACTGACGAGTGGATTGACCAGGATATTGATTCCAAGTCCCAGCTGGTAGAGTGGTTGTGTACGCGGTTCGATGTTGAGGATGGAGACGAGTTAAGCAGTCTCTGGAGTTCCAGTATCGGTGTCCCCCAAACACGATTCCTGTCTGACTTTTCACAAACGCCTCAGAACCGCAAGGCAACGTTCGATTCCCTGTTGAATCTGGACGCGTACGAGGAGTCATGGGAGACGCTGAAGAACGTTCCAGACGCAATTGAGGCCCAACAACAGAATCTCCGCCAAGAGATCAATACGCTCACTGGCGAAGTACAGGAACTTCCGGACAAGCGCTCGGAAGCGGAATCCCTGGCTGACGAGGTTGAGACAATCGAATCGCAAATCGGCCAGAAGACCGCTGAACTGTCGGAGAAAGAGTCGGAGTACGAAGACTTGGAGGCCGTTGAAGAAGACATCAATCAGCTTGAGCAGGAGGTTGATTCGCTGGAACAAGAACGCAGCTCAACGGAAGATAACTTGGAAACGGCGAAGGAAGAACTCGCGGCCGCTGAAAAGGCTCAGAAGAAGTGTGATACGAACCGTGAAGAGTACCAGCAGTACGAGGAGGCACGCGATCGGCGAGATGAATTAGAGGAACAGGAGGCTGAACGCGATGCTCTCGTCGATGAACGAGACGAGCAAAAAGACACCGTTCAGGCACTCCAATTCGAGGTCGAGCAACTCGAAGACGAGCTAGAAGAACTGGAGGCGGCACAGGAGACGTTGGAAACGCGCGAGTCGGAGAAAGACCGGTATGAGGAACTCGATGAGCGTATCGCGTCGTTGAAAGACAGTGAGGACGACGTAGAAGCGTTAGAAGAAGAAACTGAGCAGTTGGCCGAGGAAATCGAATCGAATGAGGCCGAAATTGAGTCTGTGGAAGAGACGATTGCGGAGATAGAGGATGAGTGGGAAGCGACTACGGACCCAGAAACGCTGTCCGAGGAGATCAACGACCGGGAGGCTCGGCGGAAGCAATTGCAAAACGAACGTGAGCGGGTTGAAGAGCAACTTGACAGACTGCGTGATACTGCTGTCGATGCGCCGTGTCCAACGTGTGAGCGCCCGTTAGACGAGGATCATCGGTCGGAGACGATCGAACAACGCGAAGCCCGGCTTGAGGAAATCCAGACAGAACGCAAGGAACTCGACGAGGAACTTGATACGTTGCGTGAGCGGCGTGAGGCGGCGAGAGCGGTCAAGAAGCGTGTTGATAAACTTCCTGTGCACCGGGAGAAAGTCGAGTCGCTGGAAGGCGAGACCGAAGATCTACGTGTTGAAAAAGAACAAAAGGAAGAGGAACTCGTGGAGTTGGAAGACGAGTTGGCGAATCTTCCAGACCTCAAAGCTGAGCAAGATGACTTAGAAGAGGCCCATGAAGAGTATCAGACTGCTGAGTTCCGAGTTGAGGAACATGCTGATGTTCCCGACGAATTAGAGAGAAAAC
The DNA here is from genome assembly GCF_051414135.1 of Halovenus halobia. NCBI lineage: Archaea > Methanobacteriati > Methanobacteriota > Halobacteria > Halobacteriales > Haloarculaceae > Halovenus > Halovenus halobia. The sequence goes on along the minus strand of NZ_JBLKOA010000008.1, from coordinate 50,901 downwards.
AGGCCGAATTGGAGGAGGAACAGTCGGTGCTTGCGGAGATTGACGACGAGTTGGAAGCGTTCGAGGGCTTAGACGAGGAGTTAGCGGAAATCAAAGAAACGCTGAATGAAACAGAGTCGGCGTATCAAACGTATATCAAGCACGAACAGCAGGCATCCCAGGTGGACGAGCGCCAGGAGAGAGTGGAAGGTATAGAGAGTGATCTGGCGGACTTAGAAGCGAATCTCGACGAGACACAGGCCGAACTGGAAGAGACGAGAGCATCGTTCGATGAAGAGAGATTCGAGACGCTGGAGTCAGAGATTGACGACCTCAAAGGTGAGATCAACCGGACGAAAGGGACACTTAGCGAGAAAGAGGAGAGCCTACAGCAGGCGCATGAAAGGGTCGATCAGTTGGAAACGAAGTTGGAGCGACGCCAGGAGAAAGTCCAGCAACTGAAAGAGCTGAAGGCGGATCAGCAGTTCGCCGATTGGGTCCGGGAAAACGTCCGGGAAGCCGGGCCGAAAATGCGGGAGATAATCACCGACCGGATTGGGTCTCGGGCGAACGAGTTGTTCCGGTCGATTCGCGGTGCGTCAGCTGAGACGTTGGAGTGGACGAGCGATTACGAGATTGTGGTGCATGATGCGGATGTTCAAAAGTCGTTTTCGACGCTAAGCGGCGGGGAGAAAATGGCGGCCGCTCTCGCAGTTCGGCTGGCGATTCTCGAACAACTGGCGTCGGTTGGAATCGCGTTCCTCGACGAGCCAACAGCAAACCTCGACCGGCAAAAGAAACGGAACCTTGTCACGCAACTCAAGCAACTGGATAGCTTTGAGCAGCTGACCGTCATTAGTCACGACCAGACGTTCGATTCGATGACGGACTACACAGTCACCATCGAGAAAGACCAGCAAACATCGGAGGTGTCGGTCAACTAATGCCGATTGATAAACGTAGTGTTGCGTCTGAACTGGAAGCGAACGGTGAGGCGATACAGTCGTACCTCGAAGACGACACAGGAATCGTTGAGCGGTATCAAGACGCGTTGCAGCAGTTGCCTACCGACTGGACAAGCGATGAGATTCAAGCCGCACTTCAAGACACGTCGTACCCAGGCGCGTTTCCAACAGACGATTTCGATGATGTGGACAGTCTCATCGTTCCGTACCCAGAAAGCGATGGCTGGGAGAACCACGAAGAGGTCAATGAGTGGGCACGCGAGATCATCAGTGACGTGCCGGTGATGGCTGTTGATGGGTCACAACTCCCCCCGACAACGCAATTTAACGTCCCGCTCGCGTACGTCCAGGCAGCATGGGCAGTCAACCATCATCATGCCGAAGGGCGGCTTGACCGCGGCATTGAGGGGCGGCTGTTGACTCCTGATGAAGTTACGCAAGAAGCAAGCGACGGTGACCACCGGTTCGTTGACTCGCAGCTCGTGGGGCACCACCGATTCGAGCACGAAGGACAACTGCTCATCGATCAACTCTCGGAGTTGGCTGCCGCGCGTGATGCAGGCGACATTGATAGCACACCGGTTGTGTTCTACGACGGACCATTGATTGCATCGTTTGCAAATCCGTTAAAGCCAGAAACTCGGGAGCGATACATCTCGACACTGAGTCGGATTATTGCAGCAAGTCAGCATCACGAAGTCCCGCTGGTCGGCTACGTTGCTGGGTCAAGCGCAACGGAACTCGTGAAGATGACGCGACTGCTCCTGCGTGAGGAATTCGGAACGGATCGTGTGATTCCCGATGCTCACGTGCTGACGGAGTTGATGAGTCCCTGGGGTGATACGACAATCCCATTCATTTCGAAACGCGATGGAAGCGTCGATGCGTTGCAGACAACGTACGAGGGTGAAAAGTACGAATTCCGCGATGACATCTTATTCTCTTACCTGAATGTGCCGCCAGGCGCTGGCCTCGACCGGATTGAGTTCCCGGGCTGGCTGTGCCGTCACGATGGTCCTGATGGGTACGATTCGATGTACGAGTACACCGTCGATATTGTGCGGGCCGAGGCGGGCATTGGGCGCGGCTATCCTGAGATCCTGCAACAGGCTGACAGCGACGCTGTATTAGATCAGCAAGACCGCCGGCAGTTCCAGCGAGTGGTTCAACGGTGGGCTGAATCGAACGATATGCCGCTCGAATGGGACGCGAAAGCACTAAGCAAGGAACTTCGACGACGATGACTAACTACAATACCATGACGACAGCAGGCAGAGGCGCCGCTCAACGACGATCCACCAGTGCAGAGGTGTTCGCATGACAGACACAACTAACGGAGACCAGCCAGATCTCGATTCGTGCGTTCGGATTGGTAGTATTGTGTCCTCGAACAGCCATTTGGATTACGTGGTTGAGGTGTACAAGGAACGAGATTGTGATCGTCCACCAGAACTCCACGAGCGAGAGTTTGGGCAGCCGGTCTTCATCAAGAAGACCGTCGACGGCACCCAGTATGCGGTTATTGGCGTGATTTATGATACACAGTTAGTTGACCCTGATCAAGGGCGAACTGGGCCGCGATTAGCACAAGACGATCAAGCCCAGTTCACGCCGGGCTATATCGAAGAGCGAACGACCCTCGCTGGCGTGGCCCTTCTTGGCACCGCGGAAATTGGTTCTGATGGGGCGCTTCACGAGTCAACGCATCAAATGCCGCGGTGGACGTTAGAAGTCGATGATACCGTCTTTCACTGTCCAGACCAAGTCACAGTGTCCTTCCATACTGTCGACGACCAGATCCAGATGGCGTACATGGACCGACTCTTGGATATTGCAGGCGACCTCGGATCGGAGGTCGTCGTTGCGTTGATTAACCGACTCCGAAGGGTGCTTCCGGATGATGATTCCAACCAGCGAGTCTTGGACGTGGTGGAACAAAACGTACAGTGGCAGGCGCGTGAACAGCGAGGTGCGCTCTAATGTCTAGCCGCTCAGACGTAATCGGGACTGTCGCCGGTCCGGGTGAAGATCCGAATGAATTCGTGTTCGTCGCCCCATCAAATGAATCGATCAAAACAGGCGAGTTCATTACGTACACTGTCTCGGTTGAAGATGAACCACGCTCCGTATTCGCTCGGGTGACAAACCGCGAGTTGATTCGCGGGCTTCCTGACGGATTTCTTGCGGATCCAGAAGTTGGCCCAGAGACCGTCGCGGCGACACTCGGCGTGCCGACCGACGATACCGAGTTATATCGGTTGACGGCAACGGTCATCGGCTACTACGATACCACCATGACCACGTTCGCTAATCCGCGGCAGCTTCCTGATCCCGGAACACCGCTGTCGATTGCTCCAGATAAACAACTCGAAACTGTACTTCCGAACCTTGGGTGCGAAACAGACACTATTGATGTGGCAACACTTGACGGAGTCGCGCACGTCGGCTGGCTATTGAATCGACCACGAGAAGCGACGAATCTCCATCTCCCAATCGAGGAGTTCGCGTCGACACACTTGGCGATTCTCGCATCAACTGGCAGCGGAAAATCCTACACGGCCTCTGTCTTAGTCGAGGAGATGATGAAGCCGAGTTCCCGCGCATCGCTCCTTTTGTTCGATCCGCACGGTGAGTACGGTACACTGGCTGAGATGCAGGGCGAGGCTGCCTTCCAAGGTGAGGATGGGTACGAACCTGAGGTCAAATACTATGACTCAGAGCAACTTCGTGTCCGAATCTCTGAATTGGAACTCGGTGATGTGATGGCGATCTTGGATAATCCAAGCAACCGAATGCAGGAGCGACTCTCGACGGCATGGCGCGCGATGCAGAGACAAGAGAGTCGAACGTGGGGAATAGATGAACTAGTCGCTCAGATGGAGCAGATTTACGGTGAGGATGATGCGAGTGTCGGTGCATTGGAGTGGCGGCTGAACCGGTCGATTCAGCGCAACGACTTATTCCACCCAGAGGAGAACGTCCCGCTTGACGAGATTGTTGACCCTGGCCAGTGTACGGTACTCCAGATGGATACGCTGGATGAGTGGAATCAGCAACTCATCACGACCGTTTTGCTTCGTCGCCTGTATCGGGAACGGCTTGACGATGTTCGTGGCCGGGAATCTGACATTGAGCACCCGATCTTTGCACTATTCGAGGAAGGGCACCGGTTTGCCCCGGCCTCTGGTGATGCTCCCTCGTTAGGAATCATGCAAACGATTACGTCGGAAGGTCGGAAGTTCGGGTTCGGCCTCGGGATTATCAGCCAACGCCCGTCGAAAATTGATCAGGACGTGCTATCACAGTGTGGCACACAAATCTCGATGCAGATTAAGAATCCAGGCGATCAAGACGCGATTAAAAACTCTGTTGAAGCCGCCGGTGAAGATGTCCTCCGAGAACTACCAGGATTAACTCCTGGACAGGCAATTGTCTCAGGAGACGCAATGAACACGCCGGCACTAATTCAAGTTCGACCGCGAATTACACCTCACGGTGCGGGAAGCAGGGCGGTTGTCGAAGAGTGGCAGGAGGCGTACGACAAACAACAGCGGTCACCGTCACGGTCAGAGAGTGCTGATTTCGGTGAGGGCGATTCGACTGGAGTACAAGATCTGAATTAACAGGAAGGTCACTTGTGGATATTTAATTAGCTGGTTCTGTCGAAATACTCTGCAGGAGACATACTTGACTTGCTTTCGGTCGATACAGGGTACACGCGTACCGCAGCGAGTTTAGACCCATACAAAATCCATCAGAAAGCCGCTGAAATATGCAGAGGATGTATTTCTGGCCCGTCTACCAAGGACAAAACAGCGATCAAAATACCCCAATTGCAGCCTGACTGGTAACCAGCAACCAGGCAATCTCAGAGGTTGGTTCCGGTTTGAAACCGCCAAGTCACAGTAAATGTGAATGTGCGCATATTAAAAAGAGGGCAGCGACTGGATTCTCAATCACGATATCATCTCCACTGATGATGAGATCAAACTGGACAGAGATGATGGATACACTACGATAATAGCTGACACACTGATGCTGCGACCCAGATGATGATGAGTAGCCAGAACGTTAGTCGAAGGTCCTTGACAGTCCACTTCCGATGCTTTTGGTCATACTCGGCCCATTGTTGCACCAGAAGCATCTGAGGCTATTGGGATAGCCTCGGCTGAGTCGTCTTTGTTGTCAATATCTCTCCGTCTTATCTGTACGACACTAAACGATGTGAGAATGGGGCTAATCAGCAATCTAGTGGACATCAAAATTGGTCAATTGAGGGTTCGTATTCGGTGGTCAGCTCCAGGTCACACATCGAGCCACCGATATCCAGATCTTCATCAACAGCTACAGAAATAACAGATTTGATAATTTCTCCTCTTTGCTGTTCTAACTGGATTCGTTGGTTCCAGTCAATCATTACATTTGTCATTGTCCAAACCGTCTTGATTCCATCTTCAGGTGTAAATATAATCTTGTTAAAATATTGTTCTTCACTGCCGGTTTTACGCTCAGTCTTTATTATAAGTTGATATTGTTCGGCATCTTGAGTTATTTTTCCGCCATGTGTGTAGGTGGTCTCCCACTCTGGAATTCCATCTGAGAGACTATCTAAATCAACCTGCTGTGCTACTTGCTTCGCTATTTCTTGACAGCGACTGTCTGGGAGTTCACATATATGTGTTGCCTTGCTGGCATCATATCGTTCTATTTGCTCTGATTTGGTGAGGTCATTAATATCAGATTTTTCTGTTTTATCAGATATATCGATATTAAGAATCTCAGCGAGTTCTCTCACATCGTCTCCATGCGACTGTTGAAGGAATAATTTCAGGTCTTCAGCTATCTCTTCTGTAATCTCTACATCGTTACCAGTTATGACCACTTCGCCCACATCATTTGTTGGTGGTGATACGCCTGATTCATTTGTATATATCCAGTTAATTTCAAATAATCCCCAGTGGAGTTCATCTGGAATTCTGGGGCCTTGATATTGATTGCGGATACCTGGTTGATAGTCTAAATGTTGAAATAATTTCTCCGCAGGATCTCTGACTTGGAAAGTCGTATTGTTTCCCTTGTATCCATCCAAAAGATACAGTCCAGTCTTATCGTTTGAGTCTGCGTATTGGTAAAGTCGTGAGATAACCAAGATTCACAAGGCAATTCCTCAAGTCTTTGGGTAGACTGCCCAGATAGAGTAGAACGCTCAGCTATCAGTAGAACACGAGTCAAAAATTACTGAATACGCTGCTAAGTTTGCATGCCACTTGAAGCCGGGAAATTCAACGGCAATAGCACTACTGAGTGTTTTCCGGAAACGAGACTAACGACAGTCCCCACAAAATTAATTGGATACTGCTACCCGAACGATTTGAGCTGGGTGGTGAAGATTTTCTCAAGTCTCGAAAGAAACTGCTGCATTTGCGCCCTTTATTTTGCATACCAAAGGAAATTATTTTTAATCTACATATTTCTTCACCACTCAATAGGTTAGGCTACTGAACGGCTGTTTCTGCAACATTGTGTCTGAATAATCGGGTTTCAACAGATTCAATTAGTCCCTTTGGCGATATCGCCATCCAGAGAAGGGTTCCACCCTTGCAGCCGGCGTTCCCAAGCAAAACATTATGAAGCCTCGATATGTCTCCTCGGACACCGGCCGACACCGATGGGAAAAGAACGCATTCAGGCGAGAGAACAATCGGGCGCGAGTGAGAACGAGGCCGACACAAACATCGAAGAGACACCAAAACAAGTCCCATCGGCCCAACAGCTACGTGATCACCAACCGGACGCGTACACGACCGGCTACGATTCAGCGGGAGAGACGCGCGTTGGTGTGGGCACGGCAGACGGTAAGGTCGAACGACTCGTCCGGCTTAACGAGGGCCGTCATCACAGTGATGGTGATCACAGTGCGCGTGAGGCTGCCCGAGACAAGAAACGAATTACCGAGTCGTTCTGTTCGAGCCTCGATGTGACGGCGTATAAGCAACATCGGGCGGTGTCTGCGATGAGTCAAATGAATCTCGATCGGTTTGGGCAGCAGAAACGAATCGAAAAGGTCGCGCTGTGTACGATAGGAATCGTCGTCGACCGCGAGAGGCGGCGCTGGTTTCTGGCGGGTCAGGATCCGACAGATTTCGACTTCTCCCAGGTGAGTGCGGACGATTTTCCCGATCGGTGTAGCCAAGACACCGACTTTCAGGATCTCTGTTCAGAGAACGGGCTATCGGAAGATGACCACTACAGCATCACCCAACTCGTGAAAGAGGAACTCGATCGAATCGGGTACTTCGACCGGGAAAACGGGCCACTGCGGTAGGGCTGCTCCCTCAATCTGACCCTGCCGTCTCGGGGGGGTGCTGAACTTCCTTTAAGTAGTTCTTGCGACAATATGCGTATTGAGGCGGTTCGGTCAGCAGTTCCCCGAAGGGGATCTGGTGGCCAATGGCTATCGTGGCCGGTCAGCGACCCTTCTCCAAAGCCTTGTGGCTTTGAACGTTCTATCCATCCAAGCTCATTCTGAACTCTACCACAAAGCCTTGTGGCTTTGAACTGTAGAAGAACTTCAGAGAGAGCTATTAAACCTGTTAATGTAGCCCGTGGGCGAACCCCTTTCGAGGTTCGTTTGGAAAAATCACGTTGTGGAGAATCCGTACTTTTCACCACGCGTGCACGATTCGCGCGCTACCCTCTAACAGCGTTTAACGAGTACTCAGCACCGCCTTCCTTCTCGAAGAGTTCCCACTGACTCAGCATTCAGTCCACTTCGTCAGTGGCTCTTCTGACTGACTTCGTGTCCCACGCCCAGTGGCGACACTGTCGATACGTCCGCGATGCCTGGCTGAGTCTCACCGTCGCCGTCCAGAGCATTTCAGCACCTATGTTCGATGCAAACCACTACACGCACGACCAGTCGTACGTTCCACAAATTAACCGACCGCACGCACCCGATCAGTGGCGGACTCGGACGCCTGCCGAACTCTCGCTCGAAGAGGCGTGGAAGCAGGCTGTTCCGATCCACACTCCGGAGTGCGAGGCCGACAGCACCCGTCTGTATGCCCCGTACGATGCGCTCCTCGTTGAGCGCTCGGGGGTTCTCAGGACGGTGCTGAACAACGACGGCCGCGTCGAAACCAACGGTCTGTCAACATGTCCAAGTTGTAACGGTCTGTATGATCCTCTCCGAGCAGACGGGAGTTGCCAGTGGTGTGGAGAACCGCTTCCAAGCCAGCAGACGACAGTTGGTGTAACGTTGGTTCGGGGAGGTGAGCAGTGATGAGCGGACCACCAGTAGTTGATCTCGGCGACCTCGACGGTACGCGTGGTTGGGTGAAGACGAAGGGCTTCGTCAACTGGACCGAAGATGTCGCCTCGCATCAGCCCCGACAGCGTGTGAAACTCGGTGACGATACGACCCGAGACGGTGTCATCTGTACGGTTTGGACGGCAGATATCACTCTTGAGGAGGGTGTTGGGTACTACTTCGGCGGCGTAGACGACACCTACGATGAGCGCGAAGAGATCCAACTCAAACTGTTCGAAGGCTCGTGGGCGAACGAGTTCTGGCGGCGAGGGTAACCGACAACACGGTACTATCATGACTCACGACAACACAGACGCAAACGGTCGACGGTATCGAAGCGGCGGTGGACACATCATTGGAGAGTCGATGCCCGGGACGGTCGGAGATGCCGAACGAACGCTTCACGATGCAGACGGACAGACACCAGCAGTGAACAAAGATATCGAAGTACCGGGCACTGAAACAGAAGAGGGAACAGAGTCAGTAACTACCGAAGACACCGAGGTAGAAGAGTTGTTACAGCGGCTATAAGCTCTGCACGCTCTCAGCGTATTCGACCTCTCAACGACGGACACGGTCCACGATATGTCGCCAGATGCGGCGAATACTATCCGCTAATCCGTAACCCAAGTCAGACGTGCTCACTGTTGAACCGGATGTTCCGGTCTTCTCAGAATCTGCAAGTTCACGATGAAGGCGACCGACTCGTCTTTGCTGTGTGCCCCGATAGTCTTTGAGATACTGTATTAATTCGGCGCGTGTTTGATCGCTCAACTTTGCCGAGACACTGTGGCCCGTGAATGCGGAGTAGACGTTCGCACTCTTGATGGTTGAGGTGTCTCCGTCACCTGTCGAAATCAAACCAACATCGTACATTGCCCAGACGAATTTCGTAGGTACGGTATCCCCGTCGTCGTATCCAGTATCGGTGAAGATTTTTTCAGCCAACTCAGATACCTGCAGTGTGATTGGAGCACCAGCACCGACGTTTGCCTGAATATAGTAGCCTGTTTGTGACGATGTTGGCACGTACTGTCGGAGAGTAGGCATAAATGATGCTCTCCTGCCACACATAAGCGAGTGGTGATATTAGACAAGAGTTACTCGTAGAGGACTCTCAGCTAAGATCTATAGAGGTCGGTCTGGGCTAACCTTATGCTGTGAACACGTAACCAGTTATTTGCCTAAATCAATTTGTGGTGTTAGCAATAATTACAGGGGTGGCGTTGCGTCTACTATTTCTCTGCCTCTTCTTGTCGCTGTCTGTCCTCGTCGGTGTATCCACCAGTTGAGCCTTGTTGACGTGCCCGACTGATACTTTCGGAAGTGGACCGATACGCCTCCTCAGCACCTTCCCCACTGTGGCTCATGTCTAGCGATTTGTCTCGATCCATCCCCATCTTTTCAGCCGTGAGTGCCGCGTCTTGATTCGCGCCGATGAACAGGAACTCCCATCCGTCTTCCTCACGACGCTGTTCGACACGGGTACGGACGACATCCTGTGGCGTTTCAGATGCATTTTCTTTCCCGTCAGTCAATACAACGACAATGACGTTGTCGGGCCGATTCGCTTCTTTTTTTCCTTCGATACCGTCTGCGGTTTCGTCGATCGCACGGGTCAGCGCATCGTAGAGTGCGGTATTCCCCCCAGGTTGGTAATTCTCGTGGGTCAATTTCGACGCGTCAGCTATCTGCCTGTTTTGATAAACGAGATCTGTGGTGCTGTTGAACTCGTATAATGACACGGTTGCCGTTCCTTCTTCTTCCTGTTGTTCCTGAATGAAGACATTAAACCCCCCTTTGGTATCGTCTTCGATCTTCGACATTGAACCCGACGAGTCTAGAACGAAGGTAATCTGTGTGCGCACAATAAATATATGACATATCGGTTCAAGAGTATTCTGGTTGAATATCACATGGCGGCAGAATTGAATGTTAAATTGCTACAGGCCCACTGTATTTTCGATACAGATAATCGACGTATTGGGCTGAAATTAACTGCCCGAACCAGCCTCAAACCACTCAGGTCGTGACAGTCCCTGGAATATAACCTGTTCGACATAATCTGCTCAAGTCAAGCATAAGTCCCGCTCAGTTATCAAATAGCCAAATGATAGGGGATTTTACGTATGAGCGTTGATATTCGTGGATATGGCAAAGTCCACTCTTGGCCAATCACTCATTCCTGCGCTGCATTCATGGCGGAAATTGGTCAGAGACGGTCCGACTGGACCCGGTATCAATTTTTCTGAGACTAACCGAACCAGATTATGTAACGCACGGTTCGATTCGTTTCTCGAACACCCATCAAAAGAAACATTCCGTGAACTGTGGAAAGACGAAACACTAGCTGATTACTGGGCTCCAAACGCACACTCGTTATTAAGTTCCGACCAAGCGGTAGAGCAATTACACACACTACTTTCCGAGATGGACGACGCTGACGAATTTCAGCCAGAGTGGGTTCAATACCTCGGTGGGAATTCCACTGGCTGGGGACTTTATGAACTATTTGCCCGCCTACAGGACGGACACGACCCCATTCCTTCAACAGAAGCCAAGGAAGTGCTCGAAGGATTGGGATACGATGTGGCATATGACCCGGACGTGATTTCTGAACATATTCGTGATTTTAAAGAGACGTACGAGACTCACGCTGGACACGCCTCTGCCGGGACTGAGTATGAACTCCCAATATACGCGGAGATTGATGAGTTCTTTAGACTTATTGACTCGTTAGAACGGGAGATAATCAACGCACAGCTCACAGGGGAATATGCACCACTTTTCCGCCCACTAATCGGCCACAGTATCCACAAGGATACTGCTGATCCGATTCAGTGGAGTGGTGTCGAGGCGCTCATTGAGGATCACGTCGAAGCGCGTGACTCGGGTGCATATGATAACCTCGAAGAAAGTCATTGGGGCGGTACGCATATTGAATCTTGGAAATGGCAATTTCAAGATTATTTCGAGACTGTGGTCTGGTCAGAGTTCGAGTTGACTGCGTTGACTGCTGAGGATGTTCTCGCCCTATTCGAGGCGATTGAGGAGCCAACAGAAGACTTCGATGCAGTGTCGAACGTCCCAGCGCAAATGATGGGCGGTCAATTTCACCGGTTGGCGTGGAACGATATTGTTGATTACTGTCATCAAAATCCCGTCGAGGCTGCGGCAGTATTGAGTGACCTGTTCGACGATGAACTGCCAATTGTCGATCGTCTCAATGAGTTCTACGAGTTTGTACATCACTTAACTGTCCAAGATGAAAACGACCGGTCACCAGGGTCGCTACTCAGAGCAGCAACAGCATTGCTTATGTACGCGTACCCACAGCAATATATTGCATTTCAGTACGAACGAATGGACCGGTTCTTTTCAGAATATTCCAATTCAGACAGACTGGATACTGGATTTAATGCACAACAGTATCGTGAAGTCGCACTGGCCTGTCGGGATTTGCTTGAGATGGTTGAAACGAAGGCTGGGGAGGCATCAATGATCGATGTTCAGACACTCATATACGTTGCTGATGATCGCTGAAGTAGAATATAATGCCTTGTTACACTTCTCCGTAACTGGCCATGGTGTAGCCGGAATATAAAGGTCGGATTTAACACACTATAATAATCTCCAGAAGTGTTTGCACACACTCTACAGCGCAATCTCAGAAATCGAGAGACAGCACTCTGCTCTACCAATAGGTGCTACAAAGACTTCCAGATTCTACTATAGTTCCGCTTGTGTCACGATTAGTCTAAGATACCAACTGTTCAGTGGCCCTACGAACTAACCGACGTTCCCCGAAGCGGACAGGCCTAATGCAAGAATCCGAGAGGACAAAAATGAATACGACTCTTTTCCGCCTGAAGGAAATATTGGCGTCTGTCTGCGTATTGGTACGCGACTCTCTGTAAATAAAAGAGTGACCTCCACATTGGTGATTAGTTGTGTACGCCCTAACGACTAAGCGTATCCACAACACCAGTACTGCTTATGTACGACCAGCGGGTGACAATCCGCGATGCGGTGCGGCAGATAGAGAATGGGGATTACCTTCTTCCAGCCATTCAGCGCGAAATCGTCTGGGAGCGTGACCAGATTACCGATCTATTTGACTCCGTCCTTCAGGGATATCCGATTGGCACCTTCCTCTACTGGGATATCCACGAAGAGAATTGGGACGAGTATACGATGTACGGCTTTATTAAGAACTATATAACCTCTACAAAGTGGATCGAGACAGACGCACAGACACGCAACTCAAAAGTAAAGCCAGACGGTGCAGGAGACCTAAAACTTATATTAGACGGACAGCAGCGACTTTCTTCGTTTTACATCGGGCTCAAGGGAACTTATACTTACAAGGAGTCATACAAGTGGTACCGAAATCGAAGTTCTTGGACGAAGTCACGGCTGTACCTTAATCTCAGTTCAGACCCACGAGCGAAGGCGGAAGAAGGTGGAGATCGCAACACCAGATATGAGTTCGAATTTCTTTCGGCCGAGAAATATGACGACGCGCTGGTTCGGCAAGATGGTGATTGGTGGTTCCGTGCCGGTGCGATTCTTAACTACCCAGATACCATCGATCTCCGGGATTATATCGAGAGAAAGACAGCAGAACTGGATATCGAAGACGAGGGAGCGTTCGGACAGAACCTCCGTGACCTCCGGCTGGCAGTTCACGACCAGAAGTACATCACCTACTTCGAGGAGCAGAAACAGGACATCGATCGCGTCCTGGAGATATTCATACGGACAAACGACGGGGGGACACAGCTAAGTAAATCCGATTTGCTCCTCTCGATTGCCCAAGCCAACTGGCAAGAATACGACGCTCGCGAAGAACTCACAACTTTCGTGGACCACCTCAATACACAACTCCCGATGACCAACAGCTACGGGAAGGACTTCCTTCTGAAGTCATCGCTTGTTTTGGCTGATTTGCCGGTCCGCTATCGGGTGAGCCAATTCAAGCGTGAGAATGTAGCAAAAATGGAAGCACAGTGGCCCGAGATCCGTCGGGCCATTGAAGAAGCTGCTACGCTGGTTAATTACTTCGGCATTGGTGGACAGACACTGTTGAGTCGAAATGCTGTCATCCCAATTGCGTACTACTTCAAACAGACCGGCTTAACAGCGGAGAAACTACGCCGGGATGAAAGTAACCGAGTCCAGACCAAGCGGGACATTAAGCGATGGTTCATTACATCACTGCTTCATGGGACGTTCTCCGGGAGTGCAGACTCCGTGTTGAACCGAATTAGAGAAGTACTGAAACAAGAGTCAAGCGAGACGTTCCCTATGGCAGCAATTGAGGCGGAGATAGCTGATCTTGGGAAAATGACTGGCTTCAACGAGGAGATGATTGATAACGTCTTAGAGTACACAAAAGGCGGTAGTCGGACTTTCCTCACGCTGACACTGTTATATGACCAGGTAGACTTTGGAAGTATCCAGTACCATCAGGATCACATCTTCCCAAGTTCGCTATTAGATGAAAGCCACCTTCTCGATGAGGGATTCGATCGAGATACTGCTGAGGCATTCGACGCGCAGGCAGACCGCCTCGCCAACCTCCAACTTCTAACCGGTCGAGAAAACGAGGCAAAGCAGGATACACCGTTCGAGGAATGGCTTGAAAGTCGGGATAAATCATTCTACGACCGCCACCTGATTCCGACCGATCCTGAAACGCATCGAATAGAAAACTTCGATAGGTTCCTTAGACAGCGCTCTGACCTTATCAGAAATGAGCTCCAGTCAGTCCTCGGTCCTATAAAGGATTGAATTGTTTGGGATACCTGGAGTTTCGGTTAAACTCCATACGCCTCGGTGCCGAATCGACACGCGTATTCTATCTCATTCAGTACTAAAAATCCCAAGATTGCATCATAAGCGGCTAGGCGTAGAGCGTATAGTCATCAAATATACAAATTGATTGGTGCCTCTGTATCCACAAATTCATTACCTCTGTTGATTGTTATTCTTAGATATGGATTCCAACATATTTTTGGCACCATGTGACCCTGGGAATTTTGAGCGAACAGTTCTCTCAGAAATTAATTTGGGGGACTATCCGGATCGCCCTGAACCGCTGGCTAATATGGACACAGTTCGATTCTGGGGTGCTCGTGAGGGAACAAGAAACAGAAATTTCTTCGAGAAGATGGGTTCTGACGACCTTGTCCTGTTCTATCAGGACGGTAGATACATTGGTGCTGGTTGGGTGGGAACCACATTTGAAGATGAAGAGCAATGGGCCAGTGCGATCTTTTGGAAAAACGCTCCTTCTCAGCTCATCTATACGTTAGAGGGTTTTGACCCGGTGTCGGTCCCGAAAGCGGCAGTAAACCGAATTTTCAGTTATCAGGAGAGGTATAACCCTCAAGGGCTGATTCGAGTTGCCGAGAGTAAGGTTACCAAACGACCTGGGGCGATCAAACTGGCTTTGAAAAAATATACCGACAAACACGGATGATCTGGACTGCACTCATGCGTTGAATACATGCTCTCCATCTTGCATAATACGGAGGAATTGTCGGAAATATACTACTGCCGCGTACAAGATATAGAGGTTGTGTCTACCACAAGGAATATCTAATTCGGGGTTAATCTTCTCTCATGAGCGAATTGATTGCTAACATCAAAACGGGAATGACAACATTGGTGGATATTACACAGTCGACAACGAAGAGCATGATTACGAAATAAGAATAGAGGCTACAGACCGGATTAACGGAGAGTTGGGGGAAAGTGAGACCTCCATCAAATTGGACGTGGAAGACTTCTTCGAGGTCATGGGGTTTTCAGACACGGACTTGGATATTAAAATTGATAAATTTGATTAGGGTCCTGACGGTGATGAACTGAGACTCGCACAGATCAGCTAAGGGTCAAAATACATCGCAAAGTTCTCTCGGACGAACTCATCGCCCCTGGACCCAACCGCCGCGTCGGCGATTTTCTGTGGTGTCTTTACGTAGGGAACCCTCCCCGTTGGTTATGTTCCCATCCAACTGAACTCCTCGTCGATCACGTCCTCAGTGGGTTCGGTCAGGTAGGGTTCGATAGCGGCGAAAGAATCCCACCCACCGACAGCCATCACGACCCGCGGATTCAGTTCCTCGTCGACGAGGAGGCGTTGTGCGAACCGCCGTCGGAGGTCGTGTGAGCTGACGTGTTCAAATTGCTGCTCGCCGCTCATCTCCGCCGCATGTTCTGCTGTCCGGATTACGACCCGACGAACACCGTCAGTAGTCAGATCAATAAACGAGTCGTTCGGCGCGACGTTCTCTGCATTCTGGTAACGTTGGAGATCACGTTCGACGCTGGCTGGAAGGTATGCCTCACGAGGCTTGCCACCAGAGCCTGTCGTATCCTTACCAGCAGGGACGTGAAGTCGGTACTCATCATTGGTCGTTGTGCTGATGCCGGATGGGCGGACCTGGGGAATCTCGAATGCCCGTAGACCGACAAACGCTCCGAGTTGGATGATTATATCATCACGAAGGCTTGCTGTGGCACGTCTGAGGTCTTCGATCTCGTCATCAGTGAGCCAGACTTTCGTTTGATTTCCGTCAGTCGCTTCGACACGCATACGCTTTGTTGAGTTTCCGTGATGTTGTATTTGTTGTTCGATACGAAAGGGCTGGGTTTCGCAGGAAATAGGATGTGTCTGACGGTGAATTACGGCAATCGCTCACGCTTTATCGAATAAATCGTGATTCGAGATCTCTCAACCAACAAAAGCTGCAAGCGCCCGGAATAATAATTACATCACGCTGAGACTCAGTGACAATGACCGATGATGACGGAACAGATCGCGATCTCCCCGATCCAGAGGATGTCATTGCCGGATACGACCCTGAAGACGAAGAAGAGATAGGCGACGATCTTCCCGATCCTGCAGAAATCATCCAGATTCACCAGCGAATTGAGGATGAATACAACCTCAAACACACTGGTGCTTCCGTAGCGGCTCCAAGGCTCAGGTTTGAGGACCTCCTTGAGGAAGTCGACGAATTCGAGGGTACGCACACGCGCGCAGCTGCCCTCCTTCGAAAGATCATTACTGCGCATTACTTCGAGGATGCGAACAAGCGGACAGGCTGGGCGACCACGAGGAAATATCTGGAGAATCATCGAGAGGCCCCAGCTGACCGAGAGCGCGTTGAGCGGGTGTTGAGGAACATCCGATCATTCAGCGTTGAAGAGATTGCTGAGTGGCTGAAAAGTGGCGAGATCGACGAAGAGCGGTTCCACCCTCGGTAGCGCAAAGCTTTAGGTCTGTAGTAGCCATATCCATAACACGAATGAGCCTGAAACAGAAGGACGATGAAGATCTCGACGAACAGATCGACCGGATTATCGAAGAAGACCGGGAGATCTTCGACGCGCTCGACAGCTGAGTTTCTCTGCACTTGTGCGGTATTTGGGGGGTCGCTCAGAGCCCGGACTCTCGCCGAAGTCACGTCTTATCTGATAAACCGTGAACTGACGAGCCCAAATATACAATTCCTATTAAAATACCAGAAGCTGTCTCCCAATTAGCTCTGAATGGCATACTTAGATTTACTCATAAATATCCTCAATAATACTATTGTACTGAGTGTCAGAAGAATCGAACTTAGATCTCGCCTCGGCCTTCTCACCACACCTCGAACATAAATAATACAGCCTGTTCTCTCTGCGCTGTACGAAATCATCATTGAGGCTTAGGGCTAATTGATATCCTCCGTCGCTATTTCTGTCTGAAGAACCGGTTACATGGCCACGATTTAACGGATAAAAATTGTCTCGGGCAGAATCCCAATTCGTTCTGTCTCCAGCATCAAGAACTGTCGTCGTAATTTTATCAGCTTCTTCTCTTACCTCCTGAGGAATATCGTGTTCTGGGTCGACTGATAGTCGAATAGTTGTTCTTGAACCGGGTGACACATTCCCTTGGTCGACGACCGCCCTCACCAAACCAATGACTGTCCTATCGCTCTGTATTTCATATACGCTATGGCCATGAATTGTCATCTCGCACCCACATTTTTCAATTTCGTTTTTCAACCAGTGTAAGAAATTGGATTTGAGTTTAGGATAACTTGTCATTCCCATTAATATTTTTTAGCTAGTGTTAGACCGTACATTCCGTTCATTCCTTCTCGCTCTCGTTGGATGCATCTATAGCTGTGATATTTGCGTCCAAAACAACAGACAGCGGTACCCGTTCAAGACCAGCTACGTCTGCTCGTACCTGCTGGATCTCCTCAGCTGACGGGAGGAGTTCGGAGCCGTCACCGACATCCTCGAAGGCTTCGGGAGGAACCAACTCGTCATAGTACAACTGTTCTAGTGCATCCATGGAGACACGACTGAGGCCGTCTTCTGCGAAGGCCTCAAGACGTCGCTCTGGCGGGAGAAACGGCTCTGTCACAACATCTAGCTGCGTCGACGCATGCTTGTTTATTGCAGCGTACGCATGCTTGAGCGCTCGCTCGATGTGTGCCTCTGGCTGCCGGTCTGTCTGTAGCATACTGTAGAAGAGCAAGACCAGTATGTCATGGAACGGGGCAGCTGTAACCTGGCCGGTCTCGTCGTCGAATACTGCCTGTATGTCCTCGTCCCGAAGACCACAGTATAATGCTTTGAAATCGATTAAGCTGATTTCAAGACGCTTGCGAATCTGCTGATACAGATCCTCAGGCAAATTATCCTCCTCGGTGGATAGCTCGCCGAAAAGGAACTGACGCTCGGTGTGACTAAGCATTCCAGTGGCTTCGGTCGGTGCTGGATTATTCATCGGAACCAGTCACTTCTTTTCGAACTCGCGAACGCATGTCTGCTGCAAGGTGGCGCGCCCGCTTTTCTGGGCGAATATCACCTGTCGTTGGACCGTATACAACAGTCGCAAGAACGACTCCATTTACGACTTCTAGTCGCGTTACGTCCGAAAATCCACTCTCAGGATACCAATCTGGATCTGGAATATTGATGTGCCACTCGGCTCCGATCGTGTCAGTACGGGTAGTCACGGACGCCTCTGCATCGCCAGCGAGTTCTTCGGGAAACCCATCGAAGCATTCTACCATCGTCTGATAGATTGTTCGCTGGTGTGGTGCCTCGTTGAAAACGTAGACATTACTCCCCATACCTGTCGCTGGCAGGGAAGGGTGCAAATAGACACTTGAAGCGGCATCGGATTCCTTAGACTTTTGATACATCTGAGAGAGTTCTTGATAAAAATCTGCTTCGAGAGGATTATGGTCGATCTCGGTGTACTCGTCTGGGATTGCGTTCGGTCCCAAAACAACATTTTTTGCCTTTAGCTCAGCGGCAGTTTCTTCATTCGTTAATGCAAGTGCGAACGGAACTGTACCGGTCAGTTTGAGTGCGTTACGTCGAGTCGTGGTGTAGTCGAACTCGTACATGTGTTAGGGTGATTCTGGAAGATTGCCTATTGTATTATTCCTATTTTTAACAGAACCTTTTCAAGCCGATATTCCTGTGATGAGATACTACTGCCGATGTGTGGGGCTGATATCTGGAGAAGTTCTACCGTAATCCAGCGACTGGTTAATTTAGGCATATGGCACGTGTTGGGTCAATATAATCTGGTTCAGCCGATCTTTACAATTTGTTTCGGACAAGTTGACGACATAACTCTTGTCTGCGCTCGGTATCCATATGCCCAGCTTCCCGAGTGGTTGTCGACTGTTGATATCGAGTTACTTCGTTACAGTGAATCTGGGAAATGTCGCTAAGGCTGTACTCCGGTTTGTTGTTCGTTGGTTCGGATGGCCTATTCTGATCATTGCGTAGGTCGTGACTGTAGTAAGGTTGGGGGCGGTTTTTTGTCGATGCAACTATCTGACGTGTGTCGTTTTCGTCCATTGGTTGTGTGTATAAGATGGTGGTATCCCGTTGAATCCAAAGAGGGACAGCTCAAGCTGGTGGCACAACGGGATATCGTTGTTCTGTGACTGCTCTTTGATCAGATAACCACACACGTTCGCTCTCAGCTAGCTCCGTGATGGCGGACTGGGGTCCCCGCTCCTCCCTCTTATGACGGATATTCCAGATGCTTACACCTTAGTATCGCACCGGTAGATCTGATCTCCCAATAGATCAGGTATGCACCGCCGGTGGAAAATCGCAGTATTGTGGCCCCTGCGATCTAACGGGGGGCGAACAGTATATTTTGTTTCGTATTATTGGGCTATCATCGGTGACGCCATTCTTTCGTAAGGCCCGGGGAAAAGAGTAAACTGGTTGCCTACACCAGTAACACGATACAAGATGACACTAGATTTGGAGGGGCTCCACAAAGGAGAAAAGAAACTGTTGAACCTTTTGGACGGTCAGTCAATGTATTTCACGGAGATTGTGGAACATGAGGAAGTCGATGTGGCCAAACCAACAGTGAGCTCTAGACTAAAGGAGTTGAAACGGTTGGACCTCATCCAATCCGAGCGGCTTGGTCAAAAGAGGTTTTACTCAACGACAGAGGCGAGATTTCAACTGAAAAACCTCAAAAAAACACTTGAGGCGAAGGCAGAGCAGTGGGTCGAAGCATGTCGAGAACAGGTTCTACGATACGAACGTGGCGAAATCTCGCCTCAAGAGTTCATGCAACAGACATATGCGACGTTGGTGCCTCTTTTTCCAATGCGAATCTGGGGTATGGCATATATTTGGGCACTTGATTTTGATAAGCAAGATTTCTTTGACAAACCCGATGGCGACCTTGATCGTAAGCAAGAGGAATTACTTAAACACGCTTATGCGGTATGCCGAAGATACGAGATCCAAGGAATCAAAACACTGCATACTGTTGACTATGATTCAATTAGCGGAGAAATTTCTGATTATCTTAATACTCCGAATACTGCAATATTAGCTGTTGATGAGATACAATTGTTTGAGGATAAAAACGACGACTCTTGATATTAGAGTGATGAATTAGCACCAGATGACAAGTGGTATTTATTCGGTGATGGGGAAGAGTCAGCGAAGACCTTGGAAGAGTGGAAGAACCTAGATGATCATATGTATCTAAAATACTCTGTTGAAATACTTTCAAATTGTCATAAACTCTGTACGAGATACAGAGGGTGTATGCAGCAGGAAACGCAACTCGTCGCTCAGTAAGTCTGGATGTGGGCGACGGTGTCCTCGTACTCACTCCCGTCTACATCTTGCAGGAGATTCCCATCGGCGGTGTAGGCTGTTGCATCTCGTTCGGCGGCGAGTGCGACGTAGGCAGCGTCGTAGGCTGTGATGTCGACGGTGTTCGTGATCTCCGCGATGGGGCCGACTGACCCGAATGAGACGAGTTCGATACCGTAGTTGTCGAGTGAGGTTGCGGCCTCGTGGAGTCGTTCACCATCGTAGTGGCCGCTGTAGTTGAGCGCATTGACCGCCTCGAAGGGCATTCGACCTCTCAACAACAAATATTGTACACAAAATATCCGTGGGGATTGACTGTGTATCGGTTCTCACTAAAACTCGGCAAGACTCCGATTCTGTGATGTGTGGGGTTGGCGGCCGATTTGCACCAGTTCAAATTGTCTGAGGTCGTCCTTGATGAGATGATCAAGTTGGGCCCGCGGTTCTTCAGGAAGTGAATTGATTTCGATTGCGGCAAGCGGGCGCTGTGTCAGTGCGTAACTGCTCGCCATGCCGGTTGGTCTGACGGCGAGGACAGCTTTTGCCGGAACGTTTTTGAGGGCGATTTCGGCGTCTCGGTGGGTGTGTACCGTTGCTTGCAACTCATCGACTGGCAACAGTATTTTTGCGTCTCCGTGGTCGACATATCCACCTGCCTCGTAGAAATGTCCAATACTCATTAATTAATACCAAACAATTACACTCACTTATTATTTGTGCCGGCAAAACGACTATATCACTTGGCGACGCCAGCGGGAGCCATGAGTCAAGACCTGTACCGCTGTACCGCGAACGACCTTGCAACGCGGTCAATTGCGTCACAATCATCAGACACACTGGTCACAGAGACAGTTGATTGGCTGGAGGCAAATGGGTTCGATGTGGCACCAGTGCTTGACGGTGATGATACGGTACTTGGGTACGTCACACTCGGGCAACTCCAAGACGTGGCACCCGACGCACAGATCGGGGAATACACAGAGCCAATCACAATTGAAGAGATCATCAGCAGTGATGCGGCATTCGACGAGATTCTCCCAGCGTTGTACGACTCGCCGTTTTATTTCCTCGGTGGGCAGAACCGACTGACTGGCATCCTGACACGTGCCGACCTGAACACGTCCCCAGCGATGATCCACCTGTTTGACCGCATTACGCTGCTCGAAGAACGGTTCCGTGACTTGATCCGCACCACTGCACCTGACTGGAGGGACCGCGTCTCACTCCGTCCAGGTATTGTTGAAGGTATTGAGGACCGACACGCTGAGGCTCAGCGGTCGAACATCGGCTTAGATGAGATCCATTACGCCCAGTTCTCGACGCTCGTAGTCATTATTAGCAGTATCGAGGACTGCTGGCAGGCGTGTGGATTTGAGAACGAAAAACGGGCGTCAAGCCAGCTTGACGACGTGAGAGACCTGCGCAATTCTGTTGCACACTCACAGTTGATTGTCCAGCATACCGGCGAGGGACTTGGCAACGGAAGGACAATCGGTCACGTTGAGCAGACGTATACGGCGCTTACGAACTGCTTAGATGCGCTCTCGTCGAACTGAGTGAGTACTTCGGTACTACTTGGAGTCGCAATCCGTGGGAAGATTACTATGCGAGAGACAGGAGACACAGTCGGAACGACACGTCGGCTTCTAACGTGTGTGTTCTATTGAACAACCATACTTTGGTGACTCACGGAATTACCGTCAGTTGGATTTTCTTTAGAGTGCCTCGCGGCAGCTACATTCCGTGTTTCCAGAGGACCAGTGCGATTAGAGTACCCCAGGTGAAGCCAGCGGCATGTGCGAAAATATTTGTTGTTACTCCGCCGCTGGTAGGGTTCGGGGGGAATAATGCAACGACAAACCATAGTAATATCAATATTATTCCGAGACCAACGCCCATTTTTGGAACGCGTTCCTGCCACTGTGGGCGTAGGTGTGTTGAATCGGTTTCGGCGACGAGTCCACATATGCTAGCTCCTATGCCGATGATGGATAGCGCTGCAATTGGACCCTCGAAACCGCTGTAGATGAGCGACACGAGCCACGTCATGAACACGGTGAGGCAACAGCCAAGATACACAGCCGTAGTACGGGATGTGGAGGATGCTATCCAGACGATCAAGGCCGCGAAAAGAAACCCGCCGAACCCTGCCACAACGCCAGAAAAGCCGCGACTGGTGAGTGATACTTGTGGAGCAATAGCTCTAAAAATAGCGTAGCTGGAGAGACTTACCAGAACCGGGAGGCGTGTCAAGAACGCAGCTGTTGTGAGTCGGAACCAGCGGCGAGCGCCTAATTGCCAACAAAGCGCGTACACGGTACTGGTAGCAATAAGCAATCCAATGATGTTGCCTTGCAGGTGAGCTATGTCATGGTGGATGTATGCGCTTGTGAGGAGAGTCCAGGGGTCGACTGTTTTGTGATGGAAGACGAGTTCCGCTCGCTTACTCGCAGGCAATCCAACGTGGATGGCAGTGAGAAATGCGATAAGCAGGCCGACGAAGCCGATGTCTATGAGTAGTTGCCTGTCGATTACGTCTTGAGGAGTGAGAGTGCTACTGCGCATCCTCATTCACCTCGGAGCAATGCTCCGCAGTGTTCTGCGCCTCCTGAATGCTATTTACGTGTAGGGAACGGTTCGATTCGATGACGATGAGTGCGGTACTAAGCATCTACGGGAGTAACCTTTGATGCCCCGGTAAAAACAGGATTTGACAGTTTAAGCGTGTAATACGGGTGTTCATAGCGATGAAGGGTGGTGTTCAGAGCGGTACACACCGGGGTACAGGTTTTAGTGAGGGCTCTGTTTGTGAGATAGTATGGGGACGCTCCCAGATGAGTTCAAACAAGAGTATGAGAATTACGGCGACTCCTTCTTTATTTTAGCGCGCTTGCTGGTCGAGGATCATAATCGACAGTTCACTCAGTCTGCATTGGCTGAGAGGGTTGGTGTCTCACAGAGCCGCGTGAGTGATTTCACCGCAACGCTCCACAATGACGGGTGGATCGCTCGGCAGGAAAACCAGACGACGTTTGAGTGGGATACGGATCGGTATAACCCTGCAGAGAAAGAGGCGACAGAGGCAGTCTCCGGTTTATATCGCGACCTGTGGGAGGTGATTAAGATACACAGTCAAACGTCAACCTCACTGTGGGCAATTTTTGGATTGATATTTTTTATTGTTGCAACCGTACTCTTAGCGTTCTATTTTGCTGTGAGTACAGGATTGTTTGGTGAGTCCGCTGTACCTCCAGTGTTGTTTCTCTTGCTTGGCGGCGGATTCGTTATTTCAGGAGTTTTAATGACGGTCCTCACATCATTTCAAGCGTTCGTGAATCGATCACTTGGTCGGTTAGCTAGAAGTCTCGGGTTGGAGTGAGGTCAACTCGCGTGGATGTGTTGAGTTTCGGCTGGTGGAATTAGATCCACGGTCCAGATAATGAGAGAGATTCCTGGATTATATCAGCAGCCCTGATTCCGCTACAACGACGGCAAGTCCATACCCAAATAGTACACAGCCGGAGAGATATAGAACGAGCCCCTTCGAATTGGTTGGTAACGCCGCAGTAGGGAGATTAACAAGAGTGGTCACTATGACTGTCAAGCTGAGTAGGGCTCCGGCGATGACAAATTCCTTGCGAACGGTTTGATCTAATTCATCCATGGAAAACCGTCTATTGGGCAGCAATTAGTGTTTTGTCTCTATAGTGTTTGAGTCTCTCTCCATAGAAAGTTGGCCGGGATGCACGCTCTCAGTATCAGGCAGTCTACGGAGCGTTCGTGTCAGATGGGGAATTCTGCGCAGCAACTTGTCGGCAATAATCTATGAGTGCTAATGCTGCCGTCTCGCCGCTCCCCTCAATGTCGATATCCATTTGTGTAGCAATCCAACTTTCGTCTTCTAATTGTTTTAGATCAATTAGTGTCCGACCTTTCTGCTGAATCTGGTGATTGGCAGCTTTCGAGTCCTGCTGTCGCATAAATATTCACATGGATGGTGTGCATATGAGATTACTCGGGTTACTTCCGTGTTTCCGGGTTTGGGACTGTAAGGGCGCGTTGTCGATGTTTGACTGGTCTGTCTTCGGTACTGATGTACCGATCCGCGGGGTAAAATCCATAGAATGTCTCTACGATGCAGTTAAGAGGGTAGAATTTGGTTCGCCAGATTAACTGGGAGTCGAAAAATCATCTGGTTGCTGAGATACTTTGTGACCTACGTGTTCTAAGTTCGAGGAATCCAGTAAAAGGTCAGATTTATACATAGACTTGGATATTATGAAAATCCGAATGGATGTGACCCAGTTTATCTCCGAAGCACTCCGGGATCGTGCTGATTTGGATCCCGGTCGTGTGCGGGCTATTGTCCGGATGGCTCCAACGCTGACTGCAGCTCGTGAAACGCTGGGGGAGTACGTCGAACCGCAAACTGTGGCGGATCGAATCATTCAGGAAATCGTCCTTGAGGACGACACTGTCGATAAACCCGAGTTCGCTGCACAAATGCCGCTTATCGACCCCCGAGATGAAACGAAACACCTGGGGAACCTCTATGTTGAAGACCTCTCAGCGGTTGGGGAGCGGCGGTACGTGCTTCGCATTCCACCAGAGGGTGAAGCTGAAATTGAACGACAACAGATGGTCTTCCTGGGGGTTGCTGATAACGGCGATGTTGGGATAACGTGGGATACGGTCGATACCATCTCATTCCCCGAAGAAGATTTAGACCGGATTGAGAACATCATCACGATGGATGATCCCTTAGAATCGCTGCAGGAACCGCGCGCAGGATAGCAACGCTGGATGGGCCACTATCGGTCCAGATTTTTCAATCGCTCCCAAAAACATCACTCAGGTATAAAGTTGGGGTTAAATATTGCAAGCCAAAATAGCAGGCCGGATGCTCGCCAAATCCACTCAAAAATTGCCTGTCAAGGTCGCTGAGCCGGACTCCGTTTCGACTGGGAAGCTGTTTCTCTCGGATCTGCTGTCAGCCGGCGTCAATAATGTGACTCCGAAAACGCTCACACGAGCAACCTGTACTCTCGCCACTCGGTATCGGGATGCCTGTCTTACTGAAGTTGTCATCGCTGACTGGTATACTGCTGTGCTGGAATACGCTGATGGTCGCCGCTACCAGGTCGAATTTCAACTCGATCAAAAACGAACAACGGACATGATTGTGCAAAAGCTGGAAGATTATGTGCCAGGCGACAACTGGAAATTGCTGATCGTTTCTGAAGGGCCGCTGTCCCCGGGCGCAACGCGGTACTGTGCATCGAACGCAGCCGTGGACATTGTCCGATTGGATCGAGAACTCAGCGACGATCCGGCGCTCTAATCTGGCCTCTGTGATTATCTCGGACTCCTAACTCTGACAAAGATTATAAAATCCGGCGTAGTCTCCGTTTGTGACTGTCGTCTCTTCAACGTAGTCTCACCAGTAAAACGACACAGCTCAGCTGACCGCAGTCAGGAACTCGGCCACCCATCAGTCTGGGTATCTGCAGCAATGAGTTGCCCGACGACATTTGCGACGAAAGAAGTAGCAATCTCGCGCTTCTGCTCGGTACTCAGGTATGACGCTGCAGTCGGATCGGCAGGCGTCCCGATGTTTTTGCTCACTGGTGGCCCGATTGGCGAGTTGATTATCACGATTCCTTTGGTCGTGCCCACATCATCAACGAGTCGTGCATCGACTTGGGCGATCTTCGGCAGCAACCGGTCGACGTGGTTTGCGACCTCTCTGGTTTCGCCGAGTAATCGCTGTCGCTGCTCGGGAGAGAGGTCGGTCGCATTCTGGGTGTCGAAGTCGAGATCGTCGAGTACAGCAGACGAAGTGTATCGGTTCGAATCCATTCAGCCGGTATACAGTCGAGAGCATCTTAAATCGTTGGCACAGGTCGATATAAAAACTAGAAAACGAGCGTGGATAGACAGATCTCCCGCCTAAACTCACCACAATGTGTATGCTCTGTTATGACGAGTCGGTATCTTCAGTCTCGTTATCTGTGCGCGACCAGCCACACCGCTGGCACTGCTCGACACCCATAGCGAGAGTCAGGCCGCAATTCGGACAGGTTCTCGCCTCCGTGCCCTCAGTCGATCTCCTCTGTGACAAATCCTGTCGACGACACTCCCCATAACTGGCTGCACTGGCGAATCCGAATACGATGGCGAGAATGCTCCCGACTCCCGTAACTACAGACATCATGACTTCAGTGCCAGCCCCACGCCATGAATCCCCTCTGAGTGCGTAACACGCCGATTCGTACTGGATGTCGTTCGTGACTCCCTCGTCCACTGCGTCGGTCTGTGGCCAGAGATCGAACTCGTCGGGATGTTTTCGCGTCGTGAACTCGCCATCTGCCTGGAGTGTCGACCGGAATACCGTCTGGGCTTCCGGAGATAATTCGCTGAAGTCGTTTTCCGAACTTGTACAGGTCGACTGATCGACGGTATAATCGATCTTTTCGGCATTCAGGTGGATTGCCCCGGCACCGATGACAGTCAGGAGACGCATAAACAGGCTCAACAGAATCAATGAGTGCGGGCGAGTGGGCGTCTCCTCACTTGAAAAATAAATCGCGGCAGCAAACCCCGTACTGAAGAAGAGCGCAGCGAGTAGCAGGAGGAACTCGAACGGCGACAGCGGGAGCATATGGCTGTCCTATTCTGATTTTAGAATAAGTTTTGTGTTGGTCTGTCACTCAATGCGGTGGCTGTACTGAGCGAAGCAGACGGCTCTATCTTGATGTGCGAAGTGCCACATATGCGTCCTGTATGTAGCAGCGCCTTCGTCAACCGATAGAGATCTGTCAGTTAGGGCGTGACCGATACAGAGGTTGTATTCAGCACACTGGCGGTCATTACGAACCCACCTGTCACTACCGAAGTGAACTAAAACACCGTAACGACCAATAGGAGAGACACAAAGAGATTTAGGACAGTTATTATATATACAACAGATTATCCATCACGTAAGAACTTGTCCGAGATCGTGACGAGTTCCTCCCAGTAGTCGGACTTGGACTTTATTCGTTGGAGATCGTCACGGCCCTTAATCACTTTAGGGAACCAAGAATCGAAATAGAACTCACTGAAGTGGATAGAAGGAATGATCCCAATACCGTTTTTTGTCTCGTAGAGTTTCAGAGACTCTGAGACAATACCGCCTGCATCGTAAGCGTGTTCAACATCAAAGTTAGTCGGACAGCCGTCTTTAAATTCGTATTTGCTAAACACTGCACCAGCCGCTTTATTGCCGAATGGAACAATTATCTCAGGTGCTAGCCGCTTCAACTCGGGAGTCAGGTATTTAATACACCGGCTGGCCGCCTTTTTTGATTTACTCTCCGTCTCGTCAAATGTGTATGATTCACCGCATTTTTTTATATTGGTGAAGTAGAGTCCATATTCATTATTATCCCCGTTTCGGAATGCGTCGTAGCACGCCCTCATGTACGGTGAGTGTGGGGTTCCATCGTCGGTGAGGTCCCCGTTACACATGCCGGTTTCCATTAGGTCTGTAGCTCTATAGTTTTCAAAGTGCTCAGGATACGATTCGCGTATGTACTCTTTGATTTCTTTTACCTGTCCTTCTGATAGATCAAGCGTTTCTCGGTTTGCTATGTGTTCCAACGCTGGATTCCCGCTGCGCCCACCTTCATGCCCCACGAACGCGACAGTCGGAGTTTCATCCGTTATTTGTCCGACTCCGTAGTGAGGCGCCTTCCCACCACCGTTGCCCCAGTGAGGGCAACCCTGACATTGGTTATTCCGGTCACGCCAGTTTGACCAGATTTCCTGCAGATGTTCATCAATTGAATCTCCACTCATTAGCAGATAGTTACAACACGGTGTTAAATCGTTTTTGTACAACACGAATGATGACCGGGGCACTCCAACCGCTACAGCCCCAACTTGATTAGATTATCTGTTGCGCCGTACTTGCGCGTTGTATTCAGCAGCAACCTCGCTAACTGCTTGAATCCTGTGAGTAGCGCTGTGACCAATACAGACGACGGATACAGAAGAAACCCGGGTGCTAAGATGGATGTTCTTAACGAGGGAGAAATGTCTCAGATAGCCTGTCCTCGCACACGCCCGCAGAGTTCAGATAGTTCTATGAGCATTTGAACTCTGAGTGTAATGCCGCCTCCCGGATTTGAACCGGGGACAGCTCGATCTTCAGTCGAGTGCTCTCCCAGTCTGAGCTAAGGCGGCTGGCAACAGAGTCGATGGTGGTCGTGGAAAAAAGGATTACGATACCCGCCGCCGTCCCAGAATCAGACGTGGTCTTTCGGCGTCAGGTCCTCGAAAGGCTGGTCGTCCAGCCACTCACACAGTTTTACCAGCTGCTCGGACGCCGCCTCGAACATCTCTTCGCCCTTCTCAGCAGTCGCGTCAGTCTGGTCACCGAGCACGCCGTTGTCGGTGTTGTCGGCGGCGTCGTAGAACGTCCGCGAGCCGAATTTCTCGGTGTTAGCAGCTTCGACGCTTGGGACACCGCCGTCCCGAGCCGATTCGAGTTCGTCGTCGTGGACGAGTTCGGGATGGAGGTGCTGAATCATCGCTGTCTCCTTCGGACCGCCGTGGGGACCGTTGTTCTCGAAGCTGTCGTCGACGAGGTCAGGGATGCTGTCGTTCCACATCCACTCGATGGCGTAGAGAACCTCCTCGTCACGCAGGCGCCGGCCAACCTCCCGGAGGTGGTCGACGTTGCCGCCGTGAGCGTTGACGAAGATAACACGGTCGATGCCGTGGTAGGCAAGATTTCGCGTGAACGATTCGACGTAGTCACGGAACACCGGCGCGTCGACCCACATCGTGCCGTGAAACTGTTTGTGGTGTGGACTGACGCCGATGTTGATCGTCGGCGTGCAGAGATAGCCAGTGCGGTCGGCGACTTCGCGGGCGAATCCTTCAGCAATGAGGTGGTCCGTTCCTTCGGGGAGGTGCGGGCCATGTTGTTCGGTCGACCCCAGCGGGACGAGCGCGAGCGATTCCTCGGCAAAGTACGAGCCCAGGTCCGGCCAGGTCTCGTCGGCGAGATACATACCAGTCAGGAGGGCTGCCGGCTCAATAACTCTCCCGACTCGGCCTCAGAGCTAACTGCGGCGTTCTTCGTTCCACGGGTTCGCAGTGTTGGAGTAGCCCCGTTGTTCCCAGTAGCCGCGTTCCTGCTCGGTGAGAATTCGACGCCGGTGACCCACTTGGCTCCCTTGTATGCGTACTTGTGTGGAGTTACGACGCGGAGTGGTCCGCCGTGGTCCGGGGGTAGCGCCTCGCCGTCGAGTTCCAGCGCGAACAGTACGTCATCGCGCATGCAGTCTTCGAGTGGAAGATTCGTCGAGTAGCCATCGAGAGAAGTGAACATGACGTGCGCTGCCGCGTCGTCGACCCCCGCGCGCTCGGCGAGTGTCGGGAACGGAACCCCACGAAAGTCGTTGTCCAGTCGGCTCCAGCCAGTCACGCAGTGGAAATCCTGCCGCTGTGTCTCGGTCGGCAGTTCCTGAAATTCCGCCCACGAGTACCGCAGCTCCGTCTCAACCGCGCCGGTAACAGTGAACGTCCACGTTTCGGGGTCGAACTCGGGCGTGTCGCCTTTCGAGAGGACGGGAAACTCCGCAGTTTCGCTCTGGCCGGGCGGCAGGCGCTCACCGCCGAACTCCTCGTGGATATCGGTGACATCGCGAATAGTCATACCACGGTTTGGGACGGCCCAATCCTAAACGCACCGCTGGCGGGATCAGTCGTGCTGAAAACGCCGCCGGCCAGCCAGAGAAAGAAAACGTCGAGTTAGCGCCGAAGCTGGTTCAGCCGTCGCTGGAGGTCCGAAATAGCTGAGAAGCCTTTAGCGAACACCGAGTCCGGAATCCCCGGCACGGGACCGAGCGGGCCGACAGCCGAGGTGGCAATCGTCTTCGGTTCGGTGTATCGTTTGATTCCTTCGGGGCCGTGTCGGCGGCCAATTCCGGACTCTTTGACGCCGCCCATCGGCGCGTCGTAGGAGGCCCAGCCGACGAGGAACGGGTCGTTGATGCAGACCGTCCCGGATTCAATCTGTCGGGCAACCTCTTTGGCGCGCTTGCGGTCGGCCGACCAGACACTCGCGTTCAGTCCGTGGTCGGAGTCGTTGGCCTTCTCGATGGCTTCCGCAGCAGAGGAGACCGGTTCGACGACAGCGAGCGGACCAAAGGTCTCCTCGCAGGCAGGCAACGAACTCGCCGGCACATCGGTCAGAATCGTCGGCTCGTAGAAGTACGGTCCAACTTCCGGGCGTGCGTTACCGCCGGCCTCGACCGTCGCACCCGCCTCGACGGCGTCGGCGACGTGGTCTTTGGTGCGCTGGAGCTGGTCTTCATCGATCATCGAGCCAACGTCGGAGTCGAACTCGAACTCTGCACCCAGTTCGAGGCCTTCAGTCTGTTCGACAAACTCCGCAAGGAACTCGTCGTAGATGGACTCGTGGACGTAGATACGCTCGTTGGCGAGACAGAGTTGGCCGGCGTTGGTGAACGAGCCCTGAATCGCGCCGCGGGCCGCCTCTTCGATATCTACGTCGTCGAGGATAATCATCGGATTCTTGCCGCTGAGTTCCAGCGAGCAATCGATGAGGTTGCGCCCGGCCTGTTCGGCGACGAGTTTGCCAACCTCAGAACTCCCGGTGAAGGTGAGGTAGTCGACACGCTCGATGACCGCCGACCCGATTGTCGGACCGTCGCCGGTGACGATGGTGACGACTCCTTCAGGGAGTCCCGCCTCTTCGAGCAGTTCGGCCAGTCGAAGTGCAGTGAACGGCGTCTTGTCGTCAGGCTTTAGGACGACGCCGTTACCCGCAAGCAGCGCAGGAATCGCGTCTGCAAAGGAGAGGACGAGAGGGTAGTTCCACGGCGAAATGATGCCGACGATACCTTTCGGGTCGTACTGGACCTCGGCACTGGTCGCGATTGGAATCCCACTCGACCGCGATTCAGTCGCGAGGATACCGGGGCCTTTGTCGGCATAGTAGTCGGCATTGAGCGGGACGTCGATCGTCTCTTCGAGGGCGTGTGCTCGTGATTTGCCCGTTTCGAGCTGGAGGAGGTCGAGTAGTTCCCCCCGGTTCTTCGCCGCGAGATTGGCGAATTTCGTGAGCACGTCGGCGCGCTCGTCGAGGCTCATCTCGCGCCACTCGCCTGCTGCCTCGCGGGTCTGTTCGACTGCCCGGTCGACATCGTCCTCGTCGAGTTCGGGAATCTCGGCGATCTGTTCGTCGTTTACCGGCGCAGTGACCGGCATCGTCAGGTCGTACTCCCTCTCCGACGGGCCGATACGCTGTGCGAGGGCGTAGAGTCGCCGCTTGTTCCACGCTGTCTCGGAGAGAATAGTCTCTTCGGGAGCCTGTGTTGCCATACTCGAAAATAACGGCCGCCTCCTACGTCAGTGTTCGGGCGAGTACGACCGCCCGACGACTTCCCGAATCCGTTCGGCAGTGACCGCGCCGACACCCTCGACTTCGAGCAACGCCTCCTCGTCGGCGGTCATCACGTTCTCGACGCTGCCGAGGTCTTCGAGCAGCGTCTGTGCAGTTACAGGACCGACCTCGGCAATCGAGGCGACGACGTATTCCTGCTGTTCGGACAGTGTCTTGGACTGTTTTTCGCCGTGGACACTAATCTCTCGGCCTTCGTCGTCCTGCTCGCGACTGGCGATTACTTCGAGCAGGTCGGCCGTCTCCTCCTCGTTGGCCGTCTGCATGATACTCGCACCAAAGTCCACAGCCAGCGAGGCGAGTGCGCCGTGAATCGCTTTGGGGTGGATGTTGCGCTCGCCGTAGAGGTCACCGCCCTCGATGACGACCACCGGGCGGCCGTAGTTGCGGGCGGCGTCGCCAACCTGCTCGAACATGGAGCGGTCGCCGCCGGTCAGCGTATCCAGAAAGTCCTCGACTGTTTTCCGCTCGACGACGACGCGGTCCGAGAGGACGTAGTCACCGACGGCCAGCGTCTCCAGTCGTGTATCGATTCCCTCTCGCGTCGAGAGGTCACGGGCGATGGTCGAGTCGAGTTCGCGCTGGTCGGCGACGATTTCCACCTGCTCGCTCTCGTCACTTGCCGCCTCTGCGACGACGGCGTCTTCGTCGGCCACCGGCTCATCCTCGTCTGTCTCCAATTCGATATCTTCGTCCGCCTCCGATTCGTCATCTGCCGTGTCTTCGGCAGGTGTGCCGTCGCTAGCGTCTTCGTTGGTGAACGAACCCAGACCGGTCTGGCCGTCGCTGTTTTCTTCGGATTGATTGCTGTCTGTGCTCGCAGTGTCAGTCGAGTCTACAGGTGACTGCTCGTCCGCTGCGTCGCCGTCCGCGTCGTCTGCGTCCACTTCGTCGAGGCTGACCTGCTGTCCGAGCGCCGCCTCGATTTTGCCGGCGGCGCTTTTGAGCGCACCCAGTTCCTGTTTCATCTTCTTCTGGTCCTGTCGGGCCTTCCAGAAGTAGGCCTCGTCGCGGGTATCTTCGGCCAAGAGAACCGTCACCGCACCCTCGGTCTGGCGACCCGTCCGGCCTTTGCGCTGGATGGCACGAATTGCCGTCGGGACAGGTTCGTAGAACAGGACGAGGTCGACCTCCGGCACGTCCAGTCCTTCCTCGGCGACAGATGTCGAGACGAGTACCTCGAACTCACCGGCACGGAACCTGTCGAGGGTATCCTGCTGTTCGGTCTGTGTCATCCCGTCACTACCATCTGTATCAGACTGGCCGACGAATCGCTCGGCAGTGAAGTGGTCGTCGAGAAAGTCGGTCAACGCTTCTGCTGTATCCCGAGATTCAGTGAAGACGATGACGCGCTCGCCGTCGTTGATGCCCAGCGTCTCGGCGATGAGCATCCGTGCACGCCTGAATTTCGGGTGGAGG
Source organism: Halovenus halobia (assembly GCF_051414135.1). NCBI lineage: Archaea > Methanobacteriati > Methanobacteriota > Halobacteria > Halobacteriales > Haloarculaceae > Halovenus > Halovenus halobia. The sequence goes on along the minus strand of NZ_JBLKOA010000008.1, from coordinate 17,591 downwards.
TCGTCGTACTCCTCAGATTTGCGGATGGCCATCTGGATGTTCGGGTCCGAGACCATTCGCTGGTCTGCCTTCGAGGCACCAGAAGAACGGGCCGCTTCCTGCTGGCGGTCCATATACCGTCGGAAGGACTCGACACTCTGGGTTTCGATGTAGGTCATCGCCGTGCGCAACTTGCGCACTTCGGCGAGGTAGCTCATCCCCTCGTAGCCGGCGGAATCGTCGCCATCCATCAACTGCTGGAGGCGACCCTGAATCTTCTGAATTTCGCGCTCGGAGACGTCTGGGGCTGTCTTGCCGGTCACGCCGAGGTCTTTCAGTTCGACCAGTCGGTCCTTGATGACCTCCTGGACCAGGTCCCGAATCTGGGTAATCGTGTCGGGGAGTTCGAGTCGCTCCCAGTTGACCGTCGTCTGGTGGGTGTACTCGGCCACGTCGGCGTCGTCCTCGGTCATCACCTCGACGTTGTAGACGCCGAGATTCGAGCAGATTTCCAGAATTGCTTCCTCGTCGTCGCCGGGCGAGGCGCTCATCGCCGTCACCAGCGGGTTCTCGGCGTCCTCGTGGTAGCGCTCGGCGATGTAGTTGTAGGCGTAGTCACCGGTCGCACGGTGGCACTCGTCGAAGGTGCAGTGGGTAACCGCCGCCAGCGAGATTCGATTCCCGACGAGGTCGTTTTCGACGACCTGTGGGGTGGCGATAATAATGCGGGCGTCCTCGAACAGTTCGGCGCGGTCATCGGGCCGGACTTCGCCGGTGAAGACGACGATCTCGTCGTCGGGGATTTCCAGCCCCTCGCGGTAGAAGTCGGCGTGCTGGGAAACCAGCGGTTTCGTCGGCGCGAGCAAGAGGGATTTCCCGCCGACAGTCGAGAGTCGATCAGCTGTAACGAGCAGTGAGACGGCGGTTTTGCCGAGTCCGGTCGGGAGACAGACGAGGCTGTGTTCCTTCGCTGCCCGGTCGGCCAGCGTCAGCTGGTACGTGCGTGCTTCGAGCAACCCCTCGGTGACCAGCGGGCGCTCGATTGTCTCACTGACGTCTGTCGCTGCCATTCACTTGCTGTTTGCACAGCGTCGGGGTTAAGCGTTCGCGTACCTCGGTGAAAGTGAAATACGCTCGCAAAACGGTCGGCTGGAGCGGAGACGTGTCTCTGGAGTAACACCACATTATTTATTCCCACCGCGAATCGTAGCGACAACGTATCAATGCAGGAGAACCAACAGGGCTGGCTCTCGCCGGGGGTGAGACTGTGATTGGGGCGGCGTCGCTCCACATTACGCTGTTGACCATCTCCGCAGCCCTGACGACGGCGCTGGGGCTCTATGCGTTCCGGGAGCGCCAGGAGCCGGGTGCCACCGCCTTCGTCGTGTTGATGGCCGTGCTGGCGAGCTGGTCGGTCAGCTACGCGATTGGCTTGCTCACGCCTGCGGGTCCGTGGCGGGTCTTCTGGATGGGGATGGTCTGGTTTTCGACGGGAACCATCGAGGTCTGGTTGCTGCTGTTCGCGCTCGCGTACACCGGCTACGACGAGTTCGTGACACGGCGAACGGTGGCTGGGCTGTTGGTGGTTCCGACAGTCGTGATTGTCGGCATCTGGACGAACCCGGTACACCATCTTTTCTGGGTCGAGCACTCCTTCCAGAGCGTCGGTGGACTGGTGGTCGAAAACCCAACGTGGGGTGTGTTGTTCTGGGCAGAAGTTGTATACACCTACCTCTTGGTCGCCGTCGCTTCGGCGCTTCTGGTCCGACTGATCTACAAGTCCGATTACCTCTATACCGACCAATCGGCGCTGTTGCTCGTCGGTATCGTTGTCCCGTTTTTGACGAGCGTGCTCGACGTGTTCGTGTTCAACCAGATGGCAGCAATCGACCCGACGCCCTACGCGTTTACGATTACGGGCGTCGCCTTTGCCTACGCCCTGTTCCATCACCAGTTGTTCGACCTGATCCCCGCCACTCGCCAGCTCGGTCGGGACACCGCGATTAGCCAGCTCGACGCTGGTGTCGTCATCGTCGACAACGCGAACCGGATCATCTACTGTAACGCCGCCGCCCAGGATGTCCTCGACTGTACGGCCGCCGACGCCGTCGGCAAAGATATCGAACTGCTCGTCGATAGGTCACGCCTCGATTTCGAGACCGAGGACGCGCTGGCAGAGATTACCCGCGGTGACAACGTCTACGAGATTCGCGCCTCACCGATCACCGACCGACAGGACCGCCGAATTGGCAACACACTCGTCATTCACGACGTGACCGCACGCCAACAGCGCGAACGGCAACTGGCGAAACAACGTGATAAACTCGAGACGCTGAACGACCTCAACGCGGTGTTACGTGGAGTTAATCAGGCACTCGTCTCTGCGCGGAGTCGCGAGGAAATCGAACAGACGGTCTGTGAGCGATTCGCTGACTCCGACCTCTACCAGTCGGTCTGTTTCGCGGATATCCCGACGTGGAACGGCGACGCTAACCGCTGGACCGTCGCCGACGGCGGGACTCCAACCCCGTCGCCGCCGGCACTCGACACCAAACTCCGGCCGGCGACGGAGGAGCGTACGGACGAGACGCCGCCGCTGGCTGTGGGCGATGACGAGGCTGGAAGCTGGACCGTCGTCCCCGTCGTCTTCGGTCGAACTGTCTACGGTGCGCTCGGCCTGTACACCGAACGGGAGCACGTCAGCGACCGCGAGCGCTCGATTCTTGGCGAACTCGGCGAGACGGTCGGCCACGCGTTCAACGCTATCGAGACACGCCAACTGCTCTCGGAGGGGACAGTCATCGAACTCGAACTCCAGAGCACCGATGACGGCGACCCACTCGTCGCCACGACTGCAGAGCTCTCCTGTCGACTCGAACTCCGCGGTGTCGTCCCCGCACAAGAAGGCGGGCCAGTCGCATACGTGACCGCCTCCGGAGACGACGCTGGGTCGGTCTATGACGTACTCGCGGCGGCGACGGGCGAGGTTAGCCTGATCCGCGAGGACGACGACGAGTCACTGCTGGAGTGGCAAGTTGCCGGCGACAGTCTGCTCGGGACGCTTGTCGAGTACGGCGCAAATGTCACTGAGGTCAGGGCTGACGGCGGACAAGCGCAGTACGAACTCACGATTGCCTCGGAGTCGAGCGTCCGGTCGCTGCTGGACGAACTCGGGCGGCAATTCAGCCAGACGAGCGTCCTCAGCAAAGTCGAGCGCACGCAGGCACTCGAAGAGGACAACTCGCTGTCGACCGACCACCTCGACGAACTGACTGACCGCCAGCGGGAGTCCATCGAAGCCGCCTACCGCGCCGGTTACTTCAACTGGCCGCGAGACTCGAACGCCGAGGAAGTCGCCGAGACGCTGGATATCTCCTCGGCGACGCTACACTCACATCTCCGGAAGGCCGAGCAGTCGATTCTCGCGGAGTTGTTCGACACCGACCGGGAGTCCTGATTCCCGTGACCGGGCGGTTGCCTCGTGTGCGAGAAGCCGTCGGCCGAGGGTGGGCTCTGCACGAACGTCTCCGAACCGCGTCCGCCCGGCTACAGCAGGCCGAGACTCAGGACGTACAGGCCGAAAACGACGCTGAACAGTCCTGTGATGAGCCAGAACGCGACCATCAGGCCCTGCCTGAGCGAACCCCATCGCGCTGACGTGTCGGCGATGAAAAACGGCGACGACCCCGAGGTGCGGGTGATCACGAGTTCGTCGTCGTCGACCACCTCGTCGGCAGTCGTGTTCAGCGGCGGCCGGATAAACCGATAGACCGACCTGAGGAAGCCGCTCCGGCGGGTCGCGCGCTGGTCGTACTCATCGGCCGGGATCGCCTGACCGAGCACTGTGACGGTCTCCTCGGGTTCGAGAGCGGCTTCGATATGTTTGTGACCGCTCAACGAATCGCTCTGAGAGTAGTCGGACGCGAGACTCACGTCGGCGAGCGCCGGGTCGACGAGAATCGTTCCAGTGTCGTCCTCGACGTAGAACGGCACACAGTTCTGTTCGGTCAGAACATCGGGGACGAACCGCTGTGGCACCGGGGGTATGAAGCTCCGTCCCTCGCCGTCGCTCCGGCGTGACTCGGCTATCACAGGACTGTCTGCGCCCGTGTAGACGCTGCCCCCGCCGTCGGCGGCCACCTCACCCGCCGACACCACCGTCCCCTCGATTTCGACCTGTCCCGGTTCGACCGCTCTGACCGGTCGTGTCTCCGTGCGGACCATCGTGAGCAATCGGGCGACCGAGCGCCGTGCAAACACCGCCAGGACGCCGACACCGACTGCGACGAACGCGAGGCCGACGGTCGGTCCTGGGGACCGGAGCGTGAGCAGAGGTATCAATTCCATACGGGACCGTTTCCGGTGTGGGGTACATAGAACGGGTCTCTAGAGACATAGGGTCGGGTTATATGCCACCAACCGGTCGACTTCTGGGCAATGGTACGTATCCCGCGCACGGCCGCCAATCGACATCAGCGGACCGAATCGCCCTCGATGTCACGGCGCACAGACTCCCAGTCGACGGAGGGGAGCGTATGAACCAGCAATCGACTGGCCTTCGCGGGTGCGCAGTCGTCGCAGTCGCGGTCGCTGCGCTGTCGATACTCGCCCTCGGCGTCGCGAGCAGCGGGCCCGCGTCGGCAGCAGCCCCGTCAGTACTGACGCAGGAGGAGCCGAAACTGGAGTGTTCGGTCTCCGGCAGCGGCCCGGGCTACCCGGGGAATATCAACGCAACCTGCTGGAAAGCCGGCGAGAACGAAGCGGCGGTCACGCTCGACCACAGCGGTGGCTGGGGATTCACTGCCACCGTCAACAGCTCCGACCCGCTTACAGTGGGTGGGACGCCCGCGGTCCAGAGGGGTGGCGTGACGGCGATAAACAAGACCGCCGCACCTGGCGAAGTGGCGACGGTCGGTGTCCCCGGAGTGCCCAGACAGGACCCCGGATTCGTCCGAGCCTGGGAGGAACAGCTCTCCCCCGCGGGATCGGAAGTGGGGATCGCGACGCAGACGAGTCTCCGGTTGGCGGACATAACATCAGAGTCGTACCGGGCGTTTGCCCCGAACCCGGCGCGGTTCCCCATCTGGCTCGAGCCAGGAGTCTACGAGTTTGAGGTCACCACCTACCAGCTCTCGGAGCCACTCCCGCTGGAAGGGTCTGGGTCGTCGTCGGTCTACGACCAGATCTCGTTCGCGATCGACAGAGCAACCACAACCTCCGGGACGGTGACCGTCGAAATCGGTCAGTGTCTCTCGTACGAAGACACCGAAGGCGGCAAATTTGCCGTCCATACCCAGCAGGAGGCCGCACGAGCAGAGGCCCAACAGCAACTCCAGACGGTCCGCGAGCAGCGCAGCGAGGACGGTGCGAGCGTCTCCGAAACGACCACTGCTGCGTCGGAGAACCCCAACGGCGCGATGAGCGGCGGTATACCGAGCGTTTCGGACGGCGAATCGTTGGACTCACTGTTGCAGTCCCAGAAGCAGCAGTCCTCGGCGGTGCTCGATACGGTCGGTGATCTGGACAGGCTATCGGCCCTCTACCAGCAGTCCGCCGAGTCGCTCGTGGGTGAAGAGCTTCCCCCGACTCCCGCGGAGGCCGGTATCGATATTTCTGAGGAGCAGACGGTCGAGGCGACGGTCGCGGCGCTCGAACGCCGCGGGATCGAACCGCCGGCCGGGAGCGACCTTTCGCTCAGTGACTACGTCCGGACGGGTCTCGACATCTCCAGCAGCGGCGAGACGCCAACCGGCCACCGCGAAACGACCATCCGTGTCGGGCCGAACGGGAACATCCTGCCGCGACACGACAAGCTTCCGGACGCCGACTCGCCGTGTCAGACTGGCTACCTCCAGCCCTCGACGGAATGGCTCACATTCGAGTTCCACGAGATGCCGGGCGGAGAGTACGCGACACAGGTCGAGACCGTCGACATCGCAACCTCGCGGATCCAACAGGCGGCGATGGAAGGCGTCGAGGAGTCGTACACCGACCTCGGTGCGGTCACCGCTGACAGTCTGGCCGGTATCGACGGTATCGACGGGGCAACCGACGGCACAGTCCCGGAGTACAACCCTGACGGCAACGAGGGTGGGGACGAATGAGGGGACTGACACCCCGGCGCCGAAAACTGCTCGTGGTCGCAGTGTTGGCTCTCGCCGTCGCCCTCGCCGGCTGCGGCAGCTCCGGTGGCTCGGACCCGACGGACAGCGACGACAACTCCGCTGACTCTCCCGACCCGGACAACGGACCCGGTGACTCCGGCAACGGGACCAGCGATGGACCGGTCGAAGAGATCAGCGATGTGGCACTGACCGGTGAAGACGCAGCCAGCGTCGAGTCGTTCACAATCCGAATCGAGACAGCGATCAGCAGCGACGGCGAGACAGTCACCGAGAACCGAACGCTCAGGGTCGGCAGCGACGGCCACGTCTACGGTGTGACACGCAGATCCGTCCCGGACGCGAACAACTCCGTGACGGTCACAGAGTCCTACCGCGCCGAGCAGTGGACGTTCCTCCGCCACACTGTCCCGGATTCAGACGGAAGCACCTACGAGCGCGTCCGAATCGGAGAAACGGCGGAACTCTCGGGGGTCGAGCGACTGGACAACGAGTTCGATTTCGTCCACGAGCGCACCGGTGAACAGCGTCATCGGTTCACCGTCAATTCGACAGATCAGGTGGTCGGCGACGGCCCGAGCGACGGAACGCTCGAAAACGTCTCGGTCACCGTCGTCGTTGAGGACGGACTAATAACCGAACTCGACTACAAGTTCGTGACCGCGACCGACGAGGGAACCATGCAGTACGAAACCCACCGGACAGTCTCCGACCGCGGCCAGACGTCCGTGTCGGAACCCGACTGGCTCACCGAGGCACGCGGCCGGACGCCACCGACCAGAGCCGATAACTGACGCGGAGGCGAGTCCGGTACGGACTGTCCCGGTTCCGCGGGCGGGCATTTTAGTCACAGCCGCGAGAAGGCAACTGTATGTCACGCGGACACACAGGGGGCGAGCGCGCCCCACGTGGGGGGACCGACAATGAATGAGACACTGTCGAACGATGACCTCGCAGTGAGCGTCAGCGACGACAACCTCGTCGTGCGAGCGACGATTGACCGACCCGACCAGCGCAACGCACTCGGTGAGAACGTCATCCGAGGACTGCACGACGTGCTTGAAGCCGCAGACGACGGCGACCAGCGCGTGGTCGTCATCCGCGGCGCGGAAGGGACGTTTTGCTCCGGTGGCGATATGACCGAGTTTCCAATCGGGCAGGGAACGCAGGCCTACCGCGAGAATTTCGGCGCGCTGTCGGGGCTGATCAAGCGAATGCACGCAACCGACGCGCTCACCGTCGCTGCCGTCGAGGGCTACTGTCTCGCCGGCGGCCTCGGACTCGCGAGTGCCTGCGAGTTCGTCATCAGCAGTGCTGACGCCGAGTTCGGCACACCCGAAGTCGAGGTTGGGCTCTTTCCAGCCCAGGCAATGGCACCGATTGCCCGCGCGGGCAGCGAGAAAGCCGTCCTCGATTTGCTCTTTACTGGCAAGCGCGTCGACGCAGAGCGCGCAAAGGAGATTGGCCTCGTGACCGACATCGTACCAGCCGACGAATTCGACGCTGAACTCGACGAACTGGTGGATACGCTCGCAGCGAACTCGCCCGTGTTGATTGCGATGGGTAAGGAGGCGTACTACGAACAGCGCGACATGGGCTTCGGGGAGGCACTTTCCTATCTCAAGGAGATGATTACCCTGATTGCGATGAGCGACGAGACCGAGGAGGGTATCAACGCCTTCCTGACCGACAGCGAACCAGACTGGAGGGGTCGATAATGTCTATCTACGAACGACAGGAATCCACGAAAGGCAACGACCCCGAGAAAGTCGTCATCTCGGCGGCACTGACCGGCGCGCTGACGACCCGCGACCAGTGCGAGGCAATTCCGTACACGCCCGAGGAGATTGCCGAGGAGGCCGCCGCCGCACGAGAGGCCGGTGCCGCTGTCGCGCACATCCACGCTCGCACGCCCGAGGGCTCACCAACATTTTCGACGGAGACGTATCAGGAAATCTACGACGAAGTGCGCGACCGGACAGATATCGTCATCAACTTCTCGACTGGTGCGGTCGAAACGCCGGTCGAAGACCGACTGGAGTACGTCGAGGAAGTTCAGCCAGAGGTTGCGGCACTCAACATGGGGTCGATGAACTACGCGAAATATTCGGAGAAGCGGGAGGATTTCGTCTTCGATATGGTCTTTGACAATCCGTTCTCGGAAATTACAACTCTGCTGGAGGGCATGAACGACGCCGGCGTCACACCAGAACTGGAGTGTTTCGACACCGGCCACATCGGCAACACGCGCCCGCTCTTGCAGGACGGGGTCCTCGAAAATCCATTCCACGTCAGCCTCATCATGGGCGTCCTCGGCGGGATTCCCGCGACTGTTGAGAATCTCGCACATCAGGTCCGACAGTTGCCCGACGATTCGACGTGGCAGGTCATCGGTATCAGCCGCGACCAGTGGCCACTCGTAAACGCCGCGCTGGCGATGGGCGGCAACGTCCGTGTGGGGCTGGAGGACAACTTCTACCTGCCCAGCGGCGAGATGGCCGAAAGCAACGCCGACCTCGTCGCAGCGACGGCAGAGATGGCCCGACAGGTCGACCGCGACCCAGCAACGCCGGACGAGGCCCGCGAAATCATGGGGGTGGGAAAATGAGCGGAACCGAGCACTTCCCCGAAACACCGCCCAGTACAGAGATCTTCGCCGATGACCTGCTCGCAGGGGAGACAGCACTCATCACCGGCGGCGGGACGGGTATCGGCGAGCAGATCGCGCTGGCCTTCGCCGACCACGGCGCGGACGTGGCCATCGCCAGCCGGTCGATGGAGCATCTCGAACCGACCGCCGAGGCAATCGAGGAGCGCGGCGGTGCGGCCTGTGCCACCACGGTCGATGTTCGTGACCCGGACCGTGTCGAGGAGATGGTCGACACCGTCGAGGACGAGCTCGGTCCCATTACGGTGCTCATCAACAACGCCGGGGCGAACTTTCTCACGCCCTCCGAACACCTCTCGACGAACGGCTGGCGGTCCGTGGTCGGGACGATTCTCGACGGCACCGCCTACTGTACCTTCGAGGTTGGCGAGCGAATGCTCGACCGCGACGGCGGCGTGATTCTCTCGATGGGCGCGACGAACTCCGTTCGCGGTGCGCCGTACTATGCCCACTCCGGCGCGGGGAAAGCCGGCGTCCACAACCTGATGCAGTCGGTCGCCGCGGAGTGGGCCCCATACGGAGTGCGAGCGAACACCATTGCACCGGGCGTCATCAAGACCGAGGGCGTGATGGAGGTGATGGACGAGGCGACTGCCGAGCAGTTGGTCAAAGAAGACATCGCGGCGGACAGACTCGGAACCCCCGCAGACTGCGTGCCGATGGCCGTCTTTCTGGCGAGTCCAGCGGCCGCCTACGTTACTGGGTCGTACTTTGTCGTCGACGGCGGCCAGTTGCTCTCGCCCGTACCCGGGTGAGCTGCGCCCGAAATATCCTTGACGGACGCCGACATACCGCAGGTGTGGAGTTTGTCGCAGACCGCAGCCGCAACCCATTCGGCATGCGTCCGCCCTGTGAGCAGTCTATCCCGGGCTACGGCCCAACGGACGCCGACTTTCACGTCATCGGCGACCATCCAGACGTTCACGGCGGCCTCGATACACAGATTCCGTTCACCGACCAGCCGTGGTCAGCGCGATTTTTCGAGGTGCTCGCCGGCGGCGGACTCATCGACGAGTACGACCTCGGTGCTGGCCGGGTCGACACCGCACGGACGTACTTTTCGTACATTCACGCCTGCGCCGTCGACGGCGAACCCTCTGAGTCGTCGTACGCCGACCTCGAACCGTTTTTCGACGCCGAACTTCGGGCAATCACCGCCCACGTTCTGCTCCCTGTTGGTGAGCGTGCAACCAGACACGTCTTCGAGCAGTACACCGCACTCGACGCCGACCGAGCGAGTGAGATGGGCGACCTGCACGCGACCGAACAGCGCGGGTCGGGCTGGCTGATTATCCCAATCAAAGCGCCCAACGCGTGGACTAAGGAGGACGAGCAGACACTGGTTGACCGCCTCCGTAACCTCCTCGCCTCGGAGTACCACCAGATTTCAGACCTCGGGCGATTTCTCCCAGACGGCGAACCGTACTTCGTCCGCTAACAATGTCAGGAACATCGATTACGCAGACGGACCGGACGGTACAGTTGGCGACAGTGATTGCGATTGCTGGCTGGTTCGCGGTTGGGACCTCCTTCCTGCGAACCCTGCTCGCGGCCGGCAGCGGTCTCGGAGCGATTCCAGAGGGAATACTCGTGTTCAGCGGCTTTTTTACCTACTGGACGAACATCGTCGTTGCGCTTGCGGTGACGCTCCCGCTCGTTGCTCCGAACTCCCGTCCAGGGCGATTTTTCCGCCGCCCGGGCGTCGTCACCGGGGCCGCCGCGAGCATCGCGCTCGTTGCGCTCGTCTACGAACTGTTGCTCCGGAGTGGGTGGAGTCCACTCAGTCTCGACTTGATACTCAATCTCCTGTTGCACTACGTTGTGCCAGTTGCCTTCGTAGGTTACTGGTGGCTCGTCACGCCAAAGTCAGCCCTCTCGTGGCGTGGGCCGCCGGTGTGGCTCTCCTATCCGGCCGGGTACACAGCGTTCGTCCTCGTTCGGGGTGAACTCGCCAACAGCTATCCGTACCCGTTCCTGGACGTGGCTGAGTACGGCTACGAGTTCGTCCTCACGAGCGTGGCTGGCATCGGCGCGTTCTTTCTCGTGTTGGCGTTTCTGCTCGTCGGGATTGGACGGCTATCGCAACGTCGTTAGTCGTCGGCGGCAACGCCGTTGCCCGTCTCGTCGATGTACGCGTCTTTCCAGCCACCACGCAGGAACCACGGGATAGCGACTGCCGTGCCGAGAATGTTCCCGACAGCCATTCCAATCCAGATACCACGCTCGCCGAAGCCAAAGCCAAAGACGAGCAGGCAGACAGTGCCAACGCGACCGATCCACAGCGTGATAATTGAGATGGTCATCGCCGTCTTCGTGTTGCCGGCACCGCGGAACGCGCCGAGGATAACCTGCGTAATGCCGATGAAGGCAAATTCTACCGAGCGGATGCGGACGTACTCGACACCGCTGGCAATCGTCTCAGCCGCGTTGGGGACATCGCCGAGGAAGACACCCACCAGCGGTTCCGTGGCGGCAACCACGACGACAGCAACCAGCACCATCACGCCTGCTGCTGTCGAGACGGCGAGATACACCGAGCGAGCGGCCCGGTCGGAGCGGTTCGCACCGAGATTCTGGCCGACCATCGTGTCAATGGCCCGACCGAGTCCCATCGCGGGGAGAAAGACCAGCGAGACGATGCGGTTGCCGAGGCCGTAGGCGGCGACCACTGCCGGCGAGAAGCCAACGACGATGGCGATGAGTGTAATCTGTGCCAGCGCATTCATCGAGTTCTCGACCATACTCGGCACGCCGAGCCTGACAATGTCGGCCATGAACTCGAAATTCGGGCGAAGGTGTTCGAGCCGAACTTGTGGTCCAATGGTTGTTCCGAAGAGCAGATACAGCCCAATCACGCTCGCTGCGCCGCGAGCGATAATCGTCGCCAGCGCTGCCCCGCGAACCCCGAAGCCGGTGAAGCCAGTCGCCGAGAACAGCGACGACTGGAGGCCGTCCAGAAAGAGGACGTTCAACAGTGGGTTGCCGGCGAAGCCAAAGATCAGGAACGGATTGAGGATGATGTTGAGCACCACCGAGAGAACCATGATGTACATCGGCGTGCGGGTGTCGCCGTACCCGCGCAGCAGCGCCGAGAAGACAAAAAAGCCGAACAGGAACGGAATCCCGATGAAGAAAATCTCCATGTACGCCGCCGCCAGCGGAATGATTCGGTCACCGGTCTCGGTCGCAGTCGGGAGCAGTCTCAGCCCCGGCCGGGTAAAGACGAAGCCGACGACGGCGATAACCAGCGACAGCGTGCTGACGAAGACGACTGTCTGACCAGCAACGAGCCCCGCCGAGCGGTCGCCTTCTGCGCCAGTGTACTGCGCAACGAGAATCGCGCCGGCTGTGGTGAATCCGGCGGCGACGGAGACGAGCAGGAAGATAAGTGGAAAGGAGAGACTGATCGCCGCAACAGCGTCCGCGGAGAGCCGGCCGAGATACAGCGTGTCGACGACGTTGTACATGACCTGCAACAGCTGGATGACGACAATTGGCCACGCGAGTCGGAACAGCGGTCGCAGGAGACTCCCTTCGGTGATGGACTGCTCGGAGTCTGAGTCGTCTTCGGTGTCGGAAGTGTCGTCACTCGGAGTGGGCGCTGCGGAGGGGTCCTCGGCAGTATCAGGCGGCTCGTCTGCCACTACCGACTCTGTCGCCGCCGAGGGTCCTCAACGTTCTGGTCTGGCTCGAATCGCTACGCTGAAACCGCTCGGAAGGTGAGAACGTGTATGATTCGGCTCGTCTGGGGAACCGGTCACGCTTCCACCGAGAAAGCGTCGTTCGACCTGGCGCTGGCTGACGCCGGAGTCCACCAGTACAATCTGCGCGAACTCTCGTCTGTGATTCCGGCCGGTGTCGACCTGCAGCGAGTCGGCTCCGCACCAGACCTTGGCTCGACCGGCAACGCAGTTGATGTGGTGCTGGCCCGCCAGACGAGCCCGCCGGGGGCCCGCGCCGCCGCCGGGTTGGCGTGGGTTCGCGGCGAGGATGGCACGGGCGTCTTCTACGAAGTCGCCGACACCGACCCCGAGACGGTCGGCGAACTGCTCCGGGCGGGTATCGAGCGTGGCTGTTACATCCGCGACTTAGATTACGGCGATGTCGAGACAGAGATTGTGACCGCCGAGTCGGCACCCGACGAGTATACGACTGCGGTCGTTCTCGCAACCTACGGCGAGAGCGAGCCGCTGGTGTAGCTACTGTTTCGCGACGCGGTGGCGGATGACTTCGGCGTCGTCGTTCCACTCGAAGTTGCCGCCGTGGGCACGAACCATCCGCTCTTTGTACGAATCCAGGTCCTCAGAGCCTTCCCGGCGAGCGTCCTCGTCGGTCATATCGCCGAGTGTCCGTTCAGTCACGTCGACCACCTCGAACGTCTCGCCGTCAAGTTCGAAGGTGTCGCCTTCCTCGGCGTACTGCTGGCCGCGGTGAATCTGTGTCATCTTGCCGGCCGCAACGGCTTCGACTGTTCGGTCGTTCGGGAACAGAGAGTGGGGGTCGATTGTTGCCATAGCCAGTCGTTCGGGTTACAGCGTCAAGTAAGCCATGCTGGGCCGATAGCTTCAATTTCACGCAGGGGCTGACTTCCGGTGTGGACAGCGAGTTTGGCTTCGAGTTGAGTGTCTGCCAGTACACCGAAGAGCACTGGCCACCGGGACGCGAGCGCGAGCAGCCACTGGTTGTCGCTCGGCAACTCGGGACGAAACACCGACGCTGGGATACGCTCGTACTCGTCTGCGACCCCGAGGGACTGCGCCAGCGCGCCAAGTTTGGCGCGCAACGACTCGACAGCGACCTGCTACACGTGGTCCGTCACGCCCCCGAAGAGTGGGCGTGGTACCAGGATTGCCTGCCCGACCCCGGCTACCCGTGGCGGTACGTCCGGGAGGCAGTCCATCGCGCTGCCGACCGCGGCGTCATCGAACGCCGCAGGCAGGGCAACCGGATCGAACTCCGCCGCCAGTTCGAGTATCCAGAGTGGGTCGAGCGAATCGTCGCCATCGAGAACAAGCCCGACCTCGACGCCAGCGCTGCCCGCCAGTTGGCCGACCAACTGCACAGCGACGTTGCGCTCGCATTGGCCGACGAAGTGTGGGTCGCCACCGAGCGGACGGACGAACGGATTCCCCGAGTCCTGCTCGAAGACCTGCCAGTCGAGGCTGGCGTGCTGAGCATCGACCCGACACGGCGCGGTCCCGACGCCGCGACAGTTCGCTGGCAACCCAAACGACTCCCGGTCGAGAAGCCAGGCACGCGAATCCTCGAGCGGCCCTCCGGCGGCAACCACGACGCCTCCGCCTGTCGGTTCGAGTACGACAGCCCAGACTGGAAGGCCGGAAAGCGACGAGAGATAGCCGAGCGTGCCTACGAACGCGGCTGGCGCTCGTACATCGACTCGATGCGCTCGGACTGCCGGCACTTCGAAATTGCTGAGACAGACGCGGCCTTTCGGCCGGTCTGTCGGACCAAAAACTGCCACCAGACGCCGCGGCAGTGCAGCAGTTCCTGTGGAGCGTTCGAGCCAGAGCCGCCGACATGGCGACAGGGTGGGTGGCCAATTGACGGCGGCCCGGGGAAGGGCCTTACACGCGTGCTCGCAAAGCGGCGTGACCGTCGGCGACCCGAGCAGGAGTAACTTCGTCGGGCCTCAAGCGAACTCGACACCGGTAATCTCGAATCGTGCGCCGCCAGCGTCGCTGTCAGTGACAGCAATCGTCCAGCCGTGGGCGTCGGCAATCGCCTGGACGATATTCAGCCCGAAGCCGGTCCCATCCGTCGTGGTCGAGTAGCCCGCCTCAAACAGCCTGTCCCGAGCGTCCTCGGGGACTCCGGGACCATCGTCTTCGATGTAGAAGCCGCCACTGTCGATGGAGCCAATCGTCACGGTCACGTCGTCGCCTCCGTGGGCCACCGCATTGCTGAACAGGTTTTCCAGCAGTTGCTTGAGTCGACCCGAGTTGGCTCGAATCGTCTGCTCTGTCTCGGTTCGGAGCGTCGCGTCGGCCGTCTCGACAGTTCGCCAGCAACTGTCGGCGAGGGTCGCCAGATTGACAGCCTGAGTTTCATCGACATCGTCGCCCTGCCGCGCAACTGCCAGCACATCGTCGATGAGCGTTTCCATCCGCTCGTGGGCGTGGGCCACGTCATCGAGATGTTCGCTGGGACACTCTTGGCGAGCCAGTTCGAGTCGGAGTTGGGCCACATTCAGTGGGTTTCGAAGGTCGTGGCTGACGATGCCAGCAAATTCGTCGAGACGCTGGTTCTTTTCCTCGAGGTCGCGCTTTCGTTGTTTTCGGTCAGTGATGTCACGAATGACACCTGCAGTTCCGCGGAATCCGTCTTCCGAGGGGACTAATGCGACGTGATTCTCGACGGGAATGACATCGCCGCTGGTCGTGTGGAGTTCCATCTCCCACGTCAGCGAGTTGGGGTGCTCTTCGTCCAGTAGTTGCCGGACGACCTCTCGTCCTCGCTCGACGTGTTCGTCGGGGACCGCCATCGAGACGTGCTCGCCGCGCAGGTCTGCAGGTTCGTATCCGGTCATCTCGACAAGCGCGTCGTTCACGAACGTGCAGTTGCCCTCGGCGTCGAGTCGATACACGGGGTCGCCAATAGCTTCGACAATCGTCTCGTAGCGCTGCAGTTCTCGCTCGCGCTGTTGTCGGTCAGAGATATCCCGCCCGACGCCGATGACACCAACCACGTCCCCGTCGGTATCGGTGAGGCGTGAGCCTTTGAACTCGTAAGGAATGCTGTCGCCATCGGCCGTCAGAAACGCAGCCTCGACGACAGATTCGCCGGTTGTCAGCGCCTCGTCAAGTGCCTCGAGCACTCGGGACTGGTCCTCTTTGCCGAAGAAGTCGGTCACAGCCATGCCGTCGAGTTCGTCCTCGGAATAGCCAGAGACGGCCACCGCCCGGTCGTTCCATCGGCGCAACGTGCCATCAGTGTCGGCCACGTAGAAGATATCCCGAACCTCACTGAGCGCCTGTTCGATGAACTCGCGTTCGGCACGGAGGGTTGCCTGTAGTTCCAGTGAGTGGATTGCGTGGGCAACGTCACCGCCGAGTTCTGCGAGCAACTCGCGTTCCTCCTCGTCGAAGGCATACGGTCGCGCCGAGTAGACGCCAAGAACCCCGTACAGTGTCTGTTCGTACTCCAGCGGGACAGCGGCAACCGCCTGATAGCCACGTTCGAGGGCATTGCCACGCCAGGGTTCGAACTCCGCGTCCTCGTGGATGTTCTGCGAGACGGCAACCCGTCGCTCGCGAACTGCAGTCCCACCGGGCCCCTGGCCAGTCTCGGTGTCATCGGCAGTGACGGTGATATTCTCCAGATACCCTTCCTCGACGCCTGCCCAGGCCCGTGGTTCGAGCTGCTCGGAGTCGGTTTTATGGTCGCCAATCCAGGCAAACATGTAGGGCTCAGACTGACTGAATATCTCGCAGGTTCGTGTTTCGACTTCTACCCGCGAATCTGCCCGGACGAGCGCCTGTTTGATCTCTCCGGTAATGTTGTGAATTCGGTTCAATTCGGTCGCACGCTGGTGGGAGCGATACTGCTCGACGGCGTTTTCAATCCGGTTCGCCAGCAGTTCGTACTGCTCGGTGCCGCTGGCTTTCTGCAGATAATCGGTTGCGCCGGCAGCGATAGCGTCGCTAGCGACCGCCTCGCTCCCTCGGCCCGTGTAGAGAATAAACGGCAACTCGGGATACTCCTCGCGAATCGTCTCGAGAAACTCGAGGCCAGTCTGCCCGGGCATCTGGTAATCACAGACAATGCAGTCGAAGGACTCGGCAGCGAGTGTGTCTGCACCCTCGCTCGCACTGTGTGCAGTGTCGACATCCAGCCGGTCGCGCTCGCGTTCGAGAACCTCGGCCGTAATCTCGGTCACGGCCGGGTCGTCGTCAACGTGTAGAACCTGAATATCCGCTGTATCACTCACGTTAGTGGCTGTTAATGTGTGGAATTATAAGAATGTAGCTACCGCTCGACACACTCCATCTCCGGTGGCGTCAACCCCCGTTACGGAGTACACTCTGTATCGGCAGTGCAGCCCTGTTACTCCCCGCCGCGACCCAGCGTATAGAACTCCTCGTTCGGTCGCATATCGGCGAAGGTGGCCATCCGATTCGAGAGGTTGAAGAGTGCGGTAAGACTGCCAATGTCCCAGATTTCCTGCTCGCTGAAGCCGTGTTCGCGGAGTCGCTCGAAATCCGACTCCTCGATACTGCCGGGCGATTCGGTCAGTTTGACCGCCACGTCACACATCGCACGGTGGGCGTCGTTGATGTTCGCGGCGGTATGGTCGGTCGCCAGCTGCTCGGCGATGAGCGGGTCTTTCGCGTAGATGCGGGCCAGCGCGCCGTGGGCAACGACACAGTACAGGCAGTTGTTCGCGCCGCTGACCGCCACGATAATCATCTCGATTTCTTCGCGCTCTAGCGGCGAGTGCTCGACAATGGCGTCGTGATAGTCGAAAAACGCCCGGTACTGGTGGGGGGCGTAGGCGAACGCGCGCATGACGTTGGGCATAAACCCGGAGCGTTCGGTCTCTTCCTCGATATGCTCACGGATGTCTTCGGGCAGGTCCTCGAGATCCGGAACGGGAAAGCGCGTCATCGGTGGTTCTGAGTCGGACATACGAGCACAGTCGACGGCCGCCGTCATAGAAGTTCGTGTCCGGGTTATTGTTCGAGATTGACCTCCTCCTCCGCCTGAAGGCGGAGGAATCCCGGCAAAGGATTCCCGGCTTCGCCGTTTCAGGTTTCAAGACGCATACGTTCCAAGCGTCGTTTGCTGATTTTCAGCATCGGCTT
>NZ_JBLKOA010000007.1:0-172307 GCF_051414135.1 Halovenus halobia | reverse complement strand
CTGCTGCCGAAAGAACACCGTCCGGTTCAGGGAGCTTTAACACACTTCTGAACCGGACGTCTTCCTCAATCAGAGCGACGCTTCAGTTCCGCTGCTCACGTCGGTTGGGAAGTACCGATCTTCCTCACGACCCAGTATCTCGAAGAGGCCGACCAACTCTGTGACAGACTGTCGGTTATCGCGGTCGGGATTCTGTTCTCACTGTGGTTCGTCGCGTTCTCGAACGCGCTGGCGATTCTCACCCGCGACCAGGAGTCGACAATCATCGGCGCGAACCTGCTGCAGTTTCCGTTGCTTTTCCTGTCGAGTGCGTTTCTCCCACTGCAAGCACTGCCGTCGTGGATCCAGACCTTTGCACGAATCAACCCAGTGACCTACGGCGTCGACGCCACACGCTCGCTGATGGTCGACCAGGATGTGATGACCGTCATCGAGGTGTCGTGGTTCGGCGGCATGCTCGACGGTGTGGTTCCGGGGGTCCTCGTACTGGTCGGCATTGACTTCTTCGGGGGTGCGATTGCAGTGTCCCTGCTTTCGCGGGCGTCCAGTGGCGACGTGGCCTGACAGGGCCCGCGGTAGTATTTAGTGACCTTCGAGCGAACCCACTGCTGGGGGGACCGATAATGCACCCAACACTGCGCGATACACTCGAACAGACCGCCGAAAAGTATCCCGACAAGGACGGGCTGATCTACCCACGCCGAGACCAGCACTGGACGTTCGAGGAGTTCGACACCAAGGCGAACCAGCTTGCGAACGCTCTTGCCGACGTAGGCATCGAGAAGGGGGACCGCGTTTCGACGATGCTCCACAACGGCTCAGAGATTGTGTTGACAGTATTCGCCTGTGCGAAACTCGGCGCGGTTTTCAACCCACTGAACTACCGACTGCCCGCTGGCGAAATCGAGTACATTCTCAACGACGCCGAATCGAGTGCCTTGATTTTCGAGGACGCCACACAGGATGCTGTCGCTGACGCTCGTGATAATCTGGACACCGTCGAGCAGTACTTTTCCATCGACGCGGATGGCCCGACGTGGGCTGGTGATTTCTACGACGCGCTGTCGGCCGGTTCCACACACCGACCCGAGACGGTCGTGGAGGAGGACGACATCTACGCCTTCATCTATACCTCGGGGACCACTGGCCGACCGAAGGGCGTCGTCCACGAGCACCGCGATATGGTGGAGCACAACCTCATCTGCATCGCTGAGGGTGGGATTCGCCGCGACGATGTTGGGCTCTCTGCGTTCCCGCTGTATCACTGTGCGGAACTGCAGGCGGCGCTGTTCCCGCGCATTCACGTCGGTGCGACGAGTATCATCCACCACGATTTCGACCCTGTGCGGGCCTTGCAGACCATCGACGAATACGACGTGTCGCTGTTTTTCGCCGCGCCAACCGGGTGGAATGGACTGTTGCAGGCTGCCGAGGAGGTCGACGCCGACGTCTCGTCGCTCCGACTGGGGCTGTACGGCGCTGCGCCGATGCCGAGAGAGGTGCTCGATGGCTGCCTGGACGTCTTCGACGCGGGCTACCTGCAGGCCTACGGAATGACCGAAATCGGTCCCTGTGGCAGCTTCCAGTATCCAGAAGACCAGGTCTCCAAGCAGGGCTCGGCAGGGTTGCCGGCACTGAACCACGACCTCCGGATCGTCGAACCGGATGGCGACCCGACCGACGAGGTACCTCAGGGAGAGGTTGGCGAGATTCTGTTCGCTGGCCCGTGTACGATGCGAGAGTACTGGAACCGACCGGACGCGACCGCAGACTCGTTGCGGGAAGCCGACGGTCAGGAGTGGTACTACACCGGGGATCTGGGCTATCGCGACGAGGACGGCTATCTCTTCGTCGTCGACCGCAAGGACGACATGATAATCACTGGCGGGGAGAACGTCTATCCGACGGAGGTTGAGGACGTACTGTTCACCCACGACGACGTTGTTGAGGCGGCTGTCGTTGGCGAACCACACGACGAGTGGGGCGAGCAGGTGGTCGCCTATGTTGTTGGTGACTCGTCTGAAGAAGCTCTTGACCAGTATCTCAAAGAGTCCGAGGCGCTGGCGGATTTCAAGCGACCACGGGCGTACCACTTCGTCGACGAACTCCCGAAAAATCCCAGCGGCAAGGTCCAGAAGTTCAAACTCCGAGAGGACGGCGCTGACGCCTAGTCCGCGCTCGGACCGACAGGACACCTGCGCTCAATCGAACCGACCGATTGCCGTCTGTTCTGAATCACTCTCGTCTCCTTTGGGCTCCGACGATTGATCCGGGACTGCTCTCCGGTCGTCTGGTGATGGTTCACCTGCCTGTTCAGCGCTTCCTGTTGGCAGCGGTTCGTCTTCATCTGGTTCGCCGTGGCCCTCAGCAACCGACATCTCCGTGTCGCCCGCAGTGTCTTGCTTCTCCCCCTCGCCCACAATATCTGACAGCGAGATCTGTGTCCCCGACTCGGTATCTTTGTCACCGTATCGTTTCGCAATCGCCTGTGCCGCTCCGTAGCCGCCGGAAAAGGAGGCTCGTTTTGCGATTTCCGGCCGACCGAGTTGTCGGGCTGCCTCGGGTCTCTGTCGTTCGTACGTCGACCAGAACGCCTCGCGCTGGGCCTCGTAGTCGACCACTGGCCGGGGATACGTGTCACCAATCACGACGCCGCAGTCGTCCTGTACCGACAGTGGTGTTCGCTCTGGCTGGTCGAGAAACTGACTCGGCAACTCGTCAAGTTCGGGCACCCAGCCAGTGATCCACTCCCCGTCGGGGTCTTGGTCACGGACCTGCTTTCGAGGGTTGTACACCCGCTGGGATGGCTTGCCGATCAGCCCGGCCTGGCTCTGCCACTGCGTGTAGTTGATGCCAACGTCGCTGTCGATGAGATGGTGGTGATACCAGTCGGCACCGAGTCGCCAGGGCTGTTTGAGAATGTGCGCGAAAAAGGAGGCACACATCGCGCGCATCCGGAAGTTCAGCCAGCCAGTTTCGGCCAGACAGCGCATCGAGGCGTCGACCATCGGAAAGCCAGTCTCGCCGCGCTTCCACGCCGCGACAAGCTCTGGGTCGTGGTTGTCGGAATTTTTGCCCTCGAAGACAGGATTAACTGCACGGTCTGTCCAGCCCGGCCAGTCGGCGAGTTTCTGGTTGTAGTGAAGATTCCAGACCAGCCGACTCTCGAACATATCCTGGCCGCGACACTCCGGCGCATTCTCGTCGACGTACTGGTGGACTTGCCGGACCGAGAGTAGCCCGAAGTTGAGATACGGCGAGAGACCACTGGTTCCATCGCGGGCGTCTCCCGGCGCAGAGATATTCCCGGGGTACGAGCCGATTCTGTCCACGAACTCCCGAAGCTGCGTCGTCGCACCGCGGTGGGTCCCGGTCGGGACGTTCGTCTTCGTCGGCGCGGTGTCGAACGCCTGGTCGACCCGTGCCGGCGTCACTCCCGTATCGAGAACGAGTCGCTTCGCGTCCCACGAAGGGCTATGTTGGGGCGCGGCTAGCCACTTCTCGACGTGTGACTGCCAGTCCGTCCGAGGCCACTCCTCGCCGCGCAGTAGCCCGTCGCCGGAGACGAACTCGACGGCGTTGCCACAGGCCTCTCGGACGCGCTCGTCGCGGCGCAGTCCATATCTGCTGGTCGGTGTCGCCATCGTCCGAACCTGCCACCCGTGGTCGACGAACCGCGACAGCACAGCGACAGGGTCGCCGTAGGCGCAGGTCAGCCCTGGCTGGTCGGGGACAGACAGCGCCTGTACTGCGGCTGAGTTATCAGTAGTGTCGCCAAGAGACCCGGCAGACTCTGGCACATCTCGAACCATCGAGTCAGCGGGCGTGGTAGCGTAGAGTCGCGACAGACTCGTCACAGCTTCGTGGAGGAATCTGATGCGGGCGTCACAGGCGAGGCCGTCCTCGTAGAACGCGGGGTCGAAGACGAACAGCGGACAGACAACGTCGCCGTCGGCGACTGCCTCCGCCAGTGCCCGGTGGTCCTCGACCCGGAGATGTTTGCGGTGCCAGACGACGACGCCGGTCGCATCCGGTTCTGCAGTCACCTCCCCCGGTCTCGGGATATCAGCCGCGAACGGGACGGCTGTCGCGTCGCCGACAGTCGAGTTACGCTCCCCGCTGTGGCCGGTCATCTCTCCTGTTTACCTACGGCCGACAGGCGTTTCAATCCGTCGTAGACGCAGGCCGTCGAACGTGGAGCCAACACCCGGCGGCGTTCGAACTGGGTAGTCTGAGTCCTGTTAGTCGTCTTCGGCTGATGGGCTGGAGCGGCCGTCCACAGACGCTCCGGTCGTCGCTCCCGCCCAGTCGAACCTGCGCTGGAAATACAGCGCGACGTTGACCAGGGCCAGCAGGACCGGCACCTCGATGAGCGGGCCAACGACGGTTGCGAAGGCGACGCCGGAACCAACGCCAAACACCGCGACGGCTACGGCGATAGCGAGCTCGAAGTTGTTCGAGGCGGCGGTGAAGCCGATGGCCGTCGTCGTCGAGTAGTCCGCACCGATACCCCTGCCCATCCCGAAACTCACGAAGAACATCGCCACGAAGTAGATTGTGAGCGGCACGGCGATGAGCAACACATCGCCGGGAGAAGCGACGATGGCACCGCCCTGCGTTGCGAACATCACGACGACGGTAAACAGCAGTGCGACCAGCGTCAACGGGTCGATTTTCGGAATGAACTGCTCGTCGTACCACTCGACGCCTTTGGTCCGGGTGCCAACGTAGCGCGTGAGAAAGCCGCCGGCAAACGGAATGCCGAGGAAGATGACGATGGCCTCGAACACCTGCACCGGTGTCACGTTGAACGTCTCGATACCGGCGACGAGGGTCTCCATCCCCAGCAACGGCGGGAGGAAGAGTCCGAAAAACCAGACGTAGACGCCGTAGGTGACAATCTGGAAGAGACTGTTGAACGCGACGAGGCCGGTGACGTACTCTGTCGAGCCCTCGGCGAGTTCGTTCCAGACCAGCACCATCGCGATACAGCGGGCCATCCCGATGAACACGAGGCCGAGGAAAAACTCCGGCCGCGCCGGCAATCCCGGGACGAGCCCGCTGAAGAAGAACACGGCGAGTCCGAACATGAGTGTCGGCCCGATGAGCCAGTTCTGGACGAGGCTCAACCCGAGCACTCGCCAGTTGCTGAACACCGCACGGAGCTGTGAGTAGTCGGCTTTCGCCAGCGGCGGATACATCATCGCGACGAGACCGATTTCGACGAGGTGGAACTGCTGAATCGGCTGGGTGACTGACGGCGCGACGAACCCGAGTCCCACGCCGACTGCCATCGCCCCGAATATCCAGACGGTGAGATACTTGTCGAGGAAATCCATCGACTGCGGGTCTCCACAGCTCTCACAGCCGCAGTTCGGCCCATGTTCGTGGACGGTTGCGTCACTCATCGGTCTTCTCCAGAGATGGGCTCGCTCACGTCGAGACCCTGTCCTGTCCGTGCGTCAGTCTCGAACGCTCTGACACATGTGGGTGTGTCAGGCACTGGTGGTCACCTCTGCTTCGATTTCGTCGAACAGCGCACTGACACGCTCGCTGACTTCGTCGCGAATCTCCCGAACCCGCTCCATATCCTGTCCGTCGGGGTCCTCCAGTGCCCAGTCTCGAATCTCGACACTGGTTGCGTCGAGTTCGAGCGTCGAACAGCCCATGGTAGCGACGTACGCACAGGATTCGAGTTCTGCCGTCGATACCTTTCGAGGCGTCTTGTCAGACAGGTCGATTCCAGTTTCGTCCATCACCGTCACAACCTCCTCGTGGACGTGGTCCGCGGGGCGAGTTCCGCCGGTGATGACCTCAACCTGGTCGGTGAGTCCGCGCTGCTGGCGTTCGCGTTCGGCGAATGCCGCCGACATCTGCGACCGGCCGGCGTTCTGCACACAGACGAAGCCGACCCGAAGCGGTTCGTCGGTCATTGTCCATCCTCACGAGTCTCGTCGAGTGCACCAATCAGGGCTTCGGCGCGGTCGGTCACGTCGTAGTACCGCCACGTCCCGTCTTTGCGACGAGTAACGAGGCCAGCATCCTGCAGGTCCGAGAGTGCGTGGCTAATCGCACTGTCGCTGATGTCGACGATGGCTGTAATCTCACAGACGCAGAGTTCCCGGTCTGCAGCGTCTAGCAGCCGAACGATGGTGTGGCGGGTATCGTTACCCAGCGTTTTGAGGGCGGTGAGGTCGGCGTCGGGGTTCGACGGGCCTTCTGACTGGTAGGTCCTGAGTGTGTCGAGTCGCTGTTCGACATCACCGTCACAACACTCCCCGAGTTCGTCGGCGATGAGTCGTTCGAGTCGCTCTGTCTGCTGGCTCATACTTGCACGATTGAACATCTCTGCAGATAGTTGTTGCGGTGGCGAGCTGCTGACCGGTGAGCGGACAGTCTACTGACACAACGCGGCGAGCTGTCCTGTCTCAGTTCGACACAGTCACGCCCCGCTGCCTGACTCGTAATCGGGGTTCTCGTCGCCGAGTCGGGCCACGACGACGCCGGCGACGAAACAGAGAGCGCCAACGGTAAACAGCCCAATTCTCAGCCACGTCTGCGAAACCAGCACACCAGCCCCGACGAAGACGGCAAAGGCGATGTGCAGTACTGCGGTCCAGTTCATAGCCGACCGTTGGCGAGCGCCGACAAAAACCCCGCGAGACTGTGCTCGCTCGACTGGCTGTGACCACCAGACCGTTTAATAGCGACTGTGCGGTAGCCTACCTGTGACAACTGCTGTCCCGCCAACAGAATTTAGTGCTCGAATTCAGGCAGTCCGCGAACGACTTGAGAACAGCGAGGCTGACGCTGTTGTCTGGTTCGACGCAACGAGTATCGAGTACATCACTGGCTTCCAGCATATCCAGACTGAACGACCGGTTGTACTCGCACTCACCCGTGACCGGATTTCGATTACCGTGCCACGGTTAGAGGTCGACCGGGTTGGAGGCAACGAGCGCATCGACGATGTGCATAGCTACTTCGACTATCCCGGCGGCGAGCCAATCGCGACGATTGCCGAGATGCTCGATGGAATGGACGCCGACTCCGTCCTCGCGGATATGGACGGTGCCCCGGGTGTGATGGGCTACGAGGGGCCGCCGCTGAGTGAGTTCCTCGATGTCGATACCCAGGAGTGGGTGCCGGAGATGCGCGAGGCGAAAAGCGACGCCGAAATCGACCTTATCAGGGAATCGGCGAAGTGGGCAAATCTCGGCCACCAGTATCTGGCCGACTTCACGGAGGTTGGTGCCCATCCGACGACAGTCAGCCAGCGCGCCTCGATGGAAGCCTCACGGGCGATGCTCGATACGCTGGGCTCTGAGTACGCTGTCCGAGAGCGTGGCGACGGCCCGGTTCATGCTGGCTACATCAGCGGCGAGGAGACGGCGCTGCCCCACGGCCACACGCCAAACGAGCGACTCTCTCGCGGGGATGTGCTCATCACCGGCGCGACGGCAAACGTCGACGGCTACTACTCCGAACTCGAACGGACGATGTTCGTCGGTCGGGTGACCGACGAGCAAGAACACTACTTCGAGTTGATGCTCGAAGCCCAGGAGACTGCCTTCGAGGCAATGGGGCCGGGCGTTCCCGTCAGTGATGTGGACCAGGCCGTCTGGGACTACTTCGAGAAACAGGGAATTACCGACCTCGCACAGCACCACGTCGGGCACAATATTGGCCTCGGTGCGCACGAACCGCCCTACATCGACCGCGGGAGCGAGGCGACGATGGAACCGGGCAACGTCTACACAATCGAACCCGGACTCTACACCGACGAAGCGGGCTATCGACACTCGGACACTGTCGCAATCACCGAGGATGGGCTGGACTTTCTCACCTACTTCCCGCGGGACTTAGAGTCGAATATCATCACCGGCGACGCGTAAATTCCCCATTCTATCCGTCGGCCGACTGCGGCGACTGCGCCACGTCCTCGACAGCAACTGTCCCGGAGAGGCTGTGCTGTGTGGTCGTACTGAGGTCGATTCCAGCCCGCTCACAGCGCTCTTTCACGTCGCGGATGTACGCCGACCGCGTCGCAGAGAAATCCTCGCGGTCAGGGTCAGAGATCCAGATGCGAGACTGGAGCAGGACTGCCGTATCACCGAGGTCGATAATCCGGACGCTCGGTCCGGGGTCGTCCAGGATTCCCTCGGACTCCTCGGCGGCCGAGTGCAGAATGTCCGTTGTTTTATCGATGTCGTCTCCGTAGCCAATCCCGAAGATGTAGGAGATACGGAGCCGTTCGTTACTCATTCGGTTCGTAACTGCGGTGGTCGCGAGTTCGGTGTTCGGCACTGTCACCGTCTCGTTGTCGAACGTTCGGACGCGGGTAACTCTGAAGCCGATGTCGTCGATGAATCCCGCACGGTCGTCCCACTCGATCCAGTCGCCGATGTTGAAGTTCTTGTCCTGGACGATAAACACGCCAGCGACAAAATTCGAGAGCACGTCCTGTGCGGCGAAGCCGACTGCAAGCGTCAGCGCCGCAACGATCAGTGCACCGCCACCGAGAATGCCACTGAACCCGGCCGCGCCGAAACCAATTGCGACCGCTCCGACGACAACCGCCAACCGTAGCACCTTTTCGATGGCGCGTTCGAGCGTTGGCTCGAACTTCCGGCGGGCAAACAGCCACTGCGCTGCTGGCAGCAACACGAACCGTCCGAACAGGTACACGACGAGCGTGACGACGACAAACTCGGTTACCTGCCCGACCAACTGTCCGTACTTTGAGGTGAGGCCCGGAAACCGCGGAAGCGCTGTCATCACGCCAGCCATATCGGCCGCGCCGATAAAATCCTCCTGGTTACTCGAATTCTGGTTCTCTGTCTTCGACGAAGGCAGCCATTCCCTCACGCTGGTCGGGCGTGCCGAACAGACTTGCGAAAGCGCGTTTTTCGTAGTCCAGCCCCGCGTTCTGACTCGCTTCGTACCCCTGTGCAATCGACTGCTTTGCCGTCTGGAGCGCAAATGCTGGCTTGCTAGCTACTTCTTCTGCGAGTTCTGTGGCTCGGGCGTCAAGTTCGTCGTCAGGGACAACCTCACCGACGAGGCCAACCTCCCGTGCACGCTCGGCGTCCAGTCGCTGGCCGAGGTAGATCATCCGGCGGGCTGTCTCGTCACCGACCAGCCGCGGCAGTCGCTGTGTCGCGCCCCAGCCGGGAATAATCCCGAGGTCGATTTCCGTGTTTCCGATGACGGCTGACTCGCTGGCAATCCGTAGGTCACAGGCAATGGCCATCTCACAGCCACCGCCGAAGGCAAAGCCGTTGACCGCAGCGATAGTCACGCCCGGAAACTCCGCCAGTGAGTCTGCGACTGCGTGCCCGAGTGCGCCCCACTCCTGGGCCGCTTCTGTCCCGAGGTCTTTCATGTACTTGATATCCGCACCGGCGATGAAGGCGTCCTCACCTGCCCCCGTAACGACCAGCGCACGGACGCCTGCGTCCTGCGCTTCGGTCACTGCTTGGCCCATCGCTTCCAGCGTTTCGACGTTCAGCGCATTCAGTGCCTCCGGCCGGTCGACCGTGAGTGTCCCGACATTGCCATCTACCTCCAGACTGACTAGTTCTGACTCCATACCCAGATTCTCTACTGGAACGCCAATAAAATCCGGTGGCCAGTTCTGAGTGGGTGTGAGGGTGTATCACGACACTCGGAATACCAATATAGCGTGAGGCCGTACTATCTGAGAATGATGGCCACGACGCACGCGCTGGTGGGGATGGTACTCCTCAGCGCGACGGGACTGTTCGCCCCGGAGTATCTGCCTGTAGCCGTGGCTGGCGCGGCTGTTGGCGGCATCGTCCCGGACCTGGACCTGCTCGGGAACCACCGCCGCACGCTTCACTTCCCAGTGCTTTACTCGGCTGGAGCGCTCGCGCTAGTCGCTATCGCGGCCACAATACCGACAATTCTGACGGTTGGCCTTGCTGCTGTTCTGCTGTCGGCCGCGCTCCACTCGGCAATGGACGCCCTCGGTGGTGGCCTCGAAGTCAAGCCATGGAAAGGAACCTCCGACCGGGCGGTCTACAGCCACTACCACGACCGCTGGATTCGGCCGCGTCGCTGGATTCGCTACGATGGCGCGCCGGAAGATGTCGCCCTTGCTGCGGGACTTGCTGGCGTCCTCATCGTGTTCTTTAGCGGCTGGATACAGACAGTCGCGCTCGCTTTCCTCGTCATCTCGGTGCTCTACGGCCTCAGCCGGAAACCACTCGTCGTGGCGGGTGAGTATCTCGTCGAGCGTCTTCCTGCGCACGTGCTCGACCGGATTCCGTTTCAGTTCACCGAGGACCTCTCCTAACAGCCCTCGCAGTCACAGTACGTCTCACAGACTTGATTCGAACAATCCGGGTCTCGGGCCGAGCAGTAGGTTCGGCCGTGGCGGATGAGGAGCACGTGCAGCGGGTAGGTCAGTTCGTCCGGCACGAGGTCACCGAGCACGTCGTGTGCGCGCTGATTGCTCGCCGACGCGGGGACGAGTCCGAACCGCTTGGAGACGCGTTCGACGTGGGTGTCGACAGCCATCGTTGGCTTGCCGAAGGTGAAGTTGAGGACGACGCTTGCGGTTTTCGGTCCGATGCCCTTGATATCGGTCAGCCACGTCTTCGCCTCGTCGGTGCTCATCGCGTCCAGAAACGCCAGTGAGTACGCTCCACCAGTTTCCTCACGGATGGCCGCGAGCGCCCGCTGGATGCGCTCAGCTTTCTGATTCGGAAGGCCGGCAACACGAATTACTTCGACCAGTTCGTCGGTGTCGGCGGCTTCGATTGCGGCGAAGTCCTCGTAGGTCTCGAACAGCGATTCCGACGCTCGGCGTGTGTTCTCGTCGGCGACGTTCTGTGAGAGAATCGTCGTCACGAGTTGGCGGACGCCCTCGCCGGGGTCCGGGTCGCCGTCGGTGCCGTGGGCACTGGTCGATTCGACTGCCTCGTGCAGGGAAACGAGGTCATCGTGCAACTGTCGGACGCGCGATTCGTCCCACTCCGCGTGTGTCGACATACTCGCCCCAGGGACTGTCTACACTTCAAGACCGCGGGACTGAGTTGTGGTGGCTCTCCGTCAGCGACCGATTGTCCCCTGCCGCGTGACTGGTGCCTCGCCGTTGATTGCAAACACGACAACGGTCGAGTCTTCGGTTGCAGTGACGGAGACATCGTCGTCGGTCACGAGTGCGCTCTCGGTGTACCCGACAGTCTCGTCGCCAACGGTAACCGACCCCTCGAAGACGTACAGATAGCTGTCCCAGCCATCTCGTCCGGGGAGGGTGGTCGTCGTGCCGGCACTGAGTCGGCAGTCGTAGAAATCAACGTCGTTGCGGACAGACAGCGGCGCGTGGGTTCCAGTCGGCCCGAACAGGTGGCGCCATTCGTTGGGGGTTGGCTCGGGAATCGGTTCGTGCTGGATATTTGGCTCCAGGTCGAGACTGTGTGGTCGGACGAAAATCTGGAGCATCCGCAGCGGTGGGTCGTCTGCTAGCGTCTCCTCGGCGTGCCAGAAGCCACTGCCAGCACCCATCACCATCAGGTGCTCGGGGTCAGTGACCAGTTCGTTTCCCTGCCGGTCGTCGTGGCGCATCACGCCCTCGGGTACCCACGAGATGATTTCCTCGTTGCGGTGCTGGTGCATCCGAATCAGCGTTCCGGGGTCCATGAACGATTCGACGACAGTCGCCAGCGGGCCGTAGCCGTGGTCGTCGTGGCCGGGCACTGCTCGTCCGGGGAAGTTGAGATGAATCCGGAATTTTCCCTGGTTCTGGGACACGTCTGTTCGTGGTGCCGTGTAGATACCTGACCCAGTCTGGGTCGGTGAGGAATCGCTCATTGGATCTCTGTACTCGGTCAGCGGCTAAATGGGTTCTGCGGGGTCGTTCTCCGGTACGGCGTGAACTCTACGACTCCCACGATGGCTCGTAGTCCTCAGTTCGGTCCTCGATACGGTACAGCCAGTACACGCCGCCTTGCTCTGGCCGGCGGCCAAACAACAGGAAAATAGCCCAGGCTCCGGTCCAGAACCAGAACGGATAGGCAAGCGGGAAAAAGACGGCAAGCAGCACGCTTTTCGTCGTCACAACCGGCAATATCCCGCGGACAGGGAGGTTTCCAACCGTACCGACGAGGAGCGACACCCAGAATACACCGACGACCAGAATACCGAGAAACAGGAACCAGTCTTCGTTCCGACTGGCGAGCCATCGCCGGTAGATGACTGCGGCTATCATGCCACAGACGAACACCACCGGCGCGTCGACGGGGCTGACGAGACTCATGCAATTACACCTCGCTCCTTGCACCACGTAATGTACTCCCAGAGGCCACGCCGGGGGTCACGATACGTAAACTCAAATCCCAACTCGCGGATTTTTTTGTTGGAGTACCACATGTTATTGGAGAGATATTGCGTAATTGGGGCGTCAATTTTCGGTCGCTTGTCTCGCTCCTGTGCAATTTTGTGAATCCGTCGTGAGTGGATTTCGGCATATTTCGACCAGAGTTTGTACACACGATACGGCGTTGGCAGACGAATGCGGGGCACTCCGAGTGATTCTCCAAGAAAAGACAGTAGCTCGTCTTGATTGATGCAGTCACTCACTGCATTGTACGTCTCACCGATGGATTGCGCACGCTTTTCGGTCAGGAACAGCGCGATTCGGGACAAGTCCTCGACGTGGATGCTCGGAAACCTGAACTGCTTCGAGCGTGGGTAGATCCGATAGATAGGTGCAAACCCAAGCTTCGAAACGACGAGGAGGACGTGGTAGACGCCGTATTGATTTCCCGGACCATAGATCGGTGCTGGACGGATAATCGTCAGCGGGAGGTCCTGTTCGTCACGAACTGAGTGCAATACTCGCTCCTGTTCGACTTTGGACTCACAGTACTCGTTGTGTGGGTTATACGATTCGTCTTCAGATTTCGGCTCATCGAACCCCGCCGCGCCGAGAACGCCAAGTGTGCTGAAGTGAACGAACTGGTCAACTCCGGCCGCTGCCGCTAATTCGGCAACGTTTCGTGCCCCCTCGACGTTCACCGCATGGAGTTGGTCCCAGTCGGCGAAGTAATCGAACAACGACGCGGGATGAAAGACAACGTCGAACTCGTGAGACTCGAAAATTGGCTCTAGCGTTTCTCGTTCGGTAATATCCGCCGGATAGAACGGCACTTCCTCCTGCTCGTTGACGAACGTGGGGTCATACGCTGGGTGTGGCGCGTTGTCGGTTTCAGTGTAGAACTGTCCACGGTCAGCCTCTGTAAGGTCAGTTGCGACCACATCCCAGTTTGCCTCAAGCAATTGCTCGACAAGTTTCGTTCCAGTAAACCCGCAGGCACCGGTGACCAGTGCTCTCTCCGACATAGCCGGTACGTTCGAAGAGCGGTAATAATGTATCTTGGGCTTGGATAGCTGGGTTATAAAAAGAGATTGACAACCGGTATCAACAGCGGCACAGCGTTTCCAGAAATCAAACTCAACATCTTATTCACATCTAATGGCCACGTTGGGGCGTCGCGAAAGGCTCCCCACGCGGGGCCTTTACACTCCTCGAAGTCATCGATGGTGTCCCCAGTCGACGGCGTTCGGTCGAGTTCCCAGTTCCCTCGTTCGCCCTGAAAACGCCTCGCTAACAGCTGTTTGTCGCGTTCCATTTTCACATGCATCGACCAAAACGAGTAGTACCCCCACGCGGCAGCACCGGCTGCGTACGCCATGACGGGCCCGAGAAAGCTGATAAACCAGATTGTGAGCACAAGCGGGTCTGTAAACCCAGCAAGTCCCTCGGATGGAAACTCGAGCCCCCCGATAATGTACAACCGATAGGGGAGATACAGTCCTGCGAGTGTGAGAATAATATTGATTCGGGTGGCGAACAGTCCGAAGTCACGGAAACCGCCGTACCCATCGATATGAAACGGCTCGTAGTGGAGGCCAATCTCTCGATATGCTTGCTTCTCGTTCATCAGCATGTTGAAATATCTGACCAGAATGAAGAATTTGAAGACCACCGTCACGAGGATGGCATTCAACAAAAAGTTCACAACCAGTCCGACTGAGTAGTTCAGGTTCTGCGGCCCGGCTCCAAGTATCCACACGATGAGAAACTGGAGCGCGAATACTGTGCCGAATAGTCGTGAGGGACGAACGAGGCCAAGAATCGGGGTTTCAGTTATCGCGTCGTTCAGGTCGGTCAAAAACCGCCGGTACTCCTCTTGATTGTCGATGATGTCGCCGTCACGTTCACCGGCTGCCACGAACAGATGTTCGATACGGAGCGTCGCTTCGTACAGCATCATCCCACCGACCAGAAGCGTAAGGAGATATCCCGACGTGAGGACGACATTTGGTTCCACCTCACTCGGGTGGTCGGCAGTCGCGACGAGAAATAGCGAAATCAGGATGCCGAGCCCGAGAAAACTCACCAATCCATAGACTGCGCCTGCGCTGGGCACTTCCCGAATCTCGATCACGTCGACGTTAGTTAGCAGCCAAAGCAACACTGGGACGATAGCGAGAAACAGGCCGAACAGGGCAGCGTTGCTGCCGTTGAACTGTGGGAGTAGCGCTGACAACCCGGCAACGTCTGAACCGGGGATGAGTTCCGGACCGGCAAACATAACAATCGTCGAAAGCAGGACCAGCAGCGGCACGTGGCGCAGTAACTGTCGCGGCAACCCACTCACGAACTGAAATTGCACTTCGGTCTCTCCGGCCGTTTCTGTCCCGTCACGAACCGTGTCGAAAGTAGGTGGGTGCTCTCCTTCTTGAGTCGGATGGATGAACGGCCACGACCGAGAGAACTTGACCTGGGGAACAACTTCACAGACGCGATGAAAGTGCAGGTCAGACCCTCCGTCGGTCCACCGTATCCACAACGAATCGAGTGACGCTGGATCTTCTGGCCGATCGGCGTCCCATCCCTCCGCTGTCTTGAATCTCCCAACACTACTCGATGAGTCAGACCCACTTGTGTCGTCTTGATTTGTCCCCGATTTAGTCATCCAACTTGTGGCGATATTCCGTCCACTGATAAAAAATTATCTACGGTATCTCACCCACAAAGGGGGTCCGACGCTTCTGGTGTAACAATTACAACAGCTTCTGGGAATCGAAGTAATGTGCGATAACATAGCCGCCTAGGAAGAGGCCACTCCCGACATTTCCGAGGAGATGGTTCTCCTGGCGAACGTACCAGGCTAGGATTGCGATGCCGCTGACAAGAATGGCGATCCCGAGCACGAACCCGACGGCTCGTTTGGTGTCTTCTGGCGCAATTGACCGGAGTTTTGACAGCGCCATAGAGAGCGACCCATCCGACCCTGGGCTGTCTCCAGTCTGGTTGCCATCTTCGGTGGTTTCAACCTCTGCGGTAGGACCAGCAACATCGTCGACGAACACGCCCGTGGCTGCTTTGTGTGCAATCAGGTATCCTGTCCAGGACAGAAAGCCAGCGACGTAGACGAGTGGGAGTCGCCCCTGTGACGCCCAGATGAATCCCGAAGACATCGACATCGCCGTTATCGCCAGCCCGACGACGACGCCAAGCAACTGTCCAACGGCTGGACTCGTCTGTGTCTCTGACATCGTACTCATCTCAGAGCAACACCCCGTTGAGACCGATGTGGCCGAAAATGTACCCGCTGATGCAGACGACCCCAGAGAGAAAGCCCAGTGCCGGGTCCCACGACGCGATGGTCATCGCGAACAGTCGCATTCCAGCGCCGAGTCCGAGCACGCCAAGACTCACAAAGACTCCACTCACCACCACAACGGCCGTCGCCCGTTCTGAGCCGCTTGATGGCTGTGTCTCCGAATCAGGAGAGCCCGACGGGAGCAGTGACTCGTCTGGGTCTCGATAGGTCCCCGCCTGCGTGATGTGATAGCCAGCGAAGAAAAACGCGAAGCCAATCGAGACAATGATCGTTCTCAGCACGAAATGTGGCTCACCGAGTACCGGAAATGAGGGTGCAAACGCAGCGAGCGTTGCGGTCCCTGCACCAAACCCCACGACAATGTTACCGAGCAGTGCCCAGAATCCTTCTCGCCTCCAGTTGACCATACCGGGTGCTGTCACGGTCTGTGTTGATAAAAGTAGGGAGAAACTGCTCCGGTGGTGCGGTCATCGCTGTTCTGTGACAGTATTTGAGTCCGGCGAGTCACTTCTGTGGGTGGATTCGAACCGCCGTCAGTCACGAACTCGTGGCTCGCCGGTCGGCTCGCCACAGAATTAGTAGTTCCGGGCGTCCGCGTGAGCGAAGCGAGCGCGGGCTCGGAAGCGAAGCTTCCGGCGGATTCGAACCACGGTCACTTCGCTCCCTGCTTCGAATCCGGCCGTGGGACTATTACTGCTCGCTATCGCTCGCAGAAAGTAGTCCCGGGCGAACTGGATGGCTGAGGTTGGGAGTCCAGCGCCCGTCAGCACCGGTCAACGACGGCACGAGGTGACATCTCAGCGGATGGTCTATTCAATCTTGTCGACCCAATCTGTTAACGGCTGCGGAGCACCCGCACCTCACGCCGATTGCCATGAGGTCAGTTCTCCGGCTTTATTGAAGCCCTCCTCCAGTGATAGGTTTCAGCCACCGTGGTGAATACAGCGCGCGTATCGGTCACCGTGTGGTGTCGGAATCAGTGCTGTTCGAATCGGTCGATACAGGGCGCGTACGCTGCAATCGGTCGAAAACTGAGTAGCGTCTTACATACTGCCTTCGTCAGTGTTTGTCGGCGATTTTCTCAACTGCGACGACGAACCGATAGAACAGATACAGTGTGAACAGCCCTATGCCGGTACTAATGGTACCGAACACTATAGCTCCGAGCGGGAGCGCGTCTCCACCGTAGACTAATGTGTAGAGAGCGCCTGCGGTAACAAGGGAGACGATCACTGCGGCAATCCATGTCGGGACTTCAAACTCAGCGTTGCTTGTCGCCATACAAACTTCTTGAATACGTAAGGCATTAAACGGATCTTTGGCTCAAAGAGATATTTGATTAACCATCAGAAACATTTAATCAGTCCAGAATGTTGCAAGCTTAGTTCGTCCGCATGCAGGTAATACGGTGATAGACTCACCCTCTATATTCAGCACGCCGGAACTGACAGTGGTTGAGGGCTTCAATAGAGGTAATCAAACCTGTTGCGGATTACACACCGATTATGTTTGCCAGCAATGATTTCAATAACGCCAGTTCTCCCTGTCAGCAGATGCAGTCGTGTACCCGACCGGCAAGTTTCGGGACGTGGTCATGCATACACTCGGCGTACGCCAGCATCGCCTCGGCCTGCTCGGCAGTCGCACGCTCCTGCTGGTAGTATGTCCCGTTGCGGTAGTTCTGCCAGAGTTCGACCAGTTCGTCTTTCGTCGCCTCGGAGAACACGCCAGCCTGCACTCCGTACTCGAATGTGTCCTCGTGGTTCATCAGCTCCTCTGTCTCTGCCAGCCCTCGGTCGACCACGTAGAACTGTACCGTCCGCTCGAGCGCCGCGAACGACCCCTCGACGACCAGCGTGTAGTGCCGATCGATGTCTCGCAACGCCCGAATGCCATCTAAGATGCGACACGCCTTCCGCAACTGGAGGAGCGCGTCGCCTTCCACGTCCAGTCCCGGTTCCACGGTGCCGCGCTGGGTGAACGCCGCCACGGCGGCGCTCAACTCGTCGCTACATGGATCCTCGTCACTCATCGTCGATCACCTCCGCGGCGTCGACACCGCCCAGCACTACGTCTTTCACGCGCCCCAACGCGTCGGAACCGTCGATCACGACGCCCTCGGCCAGCACCTCGTCGATGCCGTCCTCGGCCTCTCCGTGGCTCACCGCCGACTCCACGGACTCGACCAGCACCTCGAACTCATACCGGTTGCCCTCGTCACCGAACCGCTGCTCGCCGAGGTCGACGGCGATGTCAGTCGCCACGCGCCGCGCCTGCAGGAGGTCGTCGCCGTCGTCGACCAGTATCCAGACGTCAATGTCACTGCGGCGATCGGCCTCGCCGCGGGCGACGCTCCCGAACACGACCAGCGCCGAAAACGACGGAACCTCTTCGCGAGCGCGTTCGGCGAACGCTCGTACCGGTTCGCGGAACTCGTCCTGCGGCAGCGCGAAAAGTGGCTCGTCCGGGATTGTCACCCGCTCGCGGTTCAGGCGCACGCGCTTGCTGCGCCCGCTCTCGTCGACGCGGACGAGTTCCAGCTGCTGGAGCAGGTCGACCGCACGTGATGTCGTCTTCGAGCCGTTGTCCGTGATGTCACGGAGTTGACGCACGGCGAATTCCCTGAACGGGTTTCGAATCAGGAGTTCAAGCACGTCCTCCATCGCCCCGTACCGGAACACCTGCTCCTCACCGAAGGGGAAGGGCACATGCAGTCTGATAGAGTGTTCACCAGTAGTGACCATATACACTCTAAGTGTCCAAAAGCCCGAAAATATTTCGCTCTCTCGAGTCTTCCCGTCGGCACTCCTGACACCAGTATCCGGACATGCCGACATGTGGTCTATCCGTCCTTCTCCCACCGTCTTGTGCGATAATCGATGGCGTTTCCTCTCTCTCTCGTTACAGGTTCCAGTGCGCCAGATAGTAGTCTCCCTGACTGTTTCCGTCGTCCGTCAGGAACACAGCGAACCAGCTTTTCCCGGCCCGGTCCACACCGACGTACATACTTCGCCATCACAGGGATGTGACTTACAGATTGAGGGGTGCGAGCGCACAAAAAGTTGGACTACAAACCTCTGGTGGATAGTCCCGGGCGTCCGCGTGAGCGAAGTGAGCGCGGGCTCGGAAGCGAAGCTTCCGGCGGATTCGAACCACGGTCACTTCGCTCCCTGCTTCGAATCCGGCCGTGGGACTATTACTGCTCGCTATCGCTCGCAGAAAGTAGTCCCGGGCGGATTCGAACCGCCGTCAGAGGCTCCAAAGGCCCCTATGATTGGCCACTACACCACGGGACTACATCTTCTCATTGCTGGGTGCCCTACAAGTGTCTTACTGTCGGTCTCGACGCGTCAAAGAAACGCCTCGGCTGGGTGACCAGCCGACTACTGGCTTAGAATTCGCCGTCTTCTTCGAGCGCTTCCATGATGTCGTCGACGAACGACTCGACGTCATCGTATGGGAAGTCGCCGCCGCTGACGGTCTGGTTAAGCTCCATGGCCGTCATGGAGAAATCGCCAGACTCGAAGGACGTGGACGGACCGTTCGGCAGAGCCGGAACGAGGTCCATTGGGCTGTTGATCGGGTAGTCTGCACCTTCGAACGCGTTGGTGAACTGCTCGCGCAGGTCGTCTTTGTCGACCATACCAGCCTGTTTGTAAGTTAGTACAAAAAGAGTGGTGGTTTCGACTCGAGAAAGATTCGCACACCTCGGGGTGATGGCCGGCCGCCGCGGGCCCGTTACCGGTGGGCCACACTGTCGAGTTCATACCATACGTGTTAGCATATATTTTATTATATAGATCGAACGATATGATATACGTATGTCACAGGACCCAGTCGATAGTCCCCAGCGGCGCAGACTTCTTGCAGGCCTCGGTACAGGAGTCGTCGCCTACGGAGCAGGCGTCAGCGCAACAGCAGCCCAGAGCGACGAATTTGACGAAATCTCTGTGAGATTGAACAATATCGCCACAAACGCGTGGGAGGTTACGGAGGCGAGCGACGACGAGTTCGCCGAGACAGGCGTCGGGAATCCCGAGCTAACCTTCCGCGTCGGCAGCCGATACACGATACAGAACAACGGCTGGAGTGCCCACCCACTCGAATTTCGAGATAGTGACGGTGATCCGCTGTTGAGCCAATCCGCTCAGGGTTCGTACGAGGGCGATTCGGAGACGAACTGGGTCGACAACGAAACCTCCGTCTCGTTCACGGTGACGAGCGAACTGGCTGCCGAACTCAGCAGCTACATCTGCACCGTCCACTCTTCGATGGAAGGAACGATTCGGACCATCGACCAGACTGGCACCGATGGACCGGCAGACGTGACGATGAGCGACCAGTCGACCGACGGCACCTCGGTCGTTGTCGACTCTGTTCGTCTCGACGAAGGTGGGTTCGTTACAATCCACGATAGCAGCCTCACCAACGGCGCAACCCTCGAAAGCGTCCGCGGCACCTCCGAGTACCTCGAGGTTGGATCCGTTCAGGACCTCGAAGTCGAACTCGACGACCCACTCACGAGTGGTGACACGCTCATCGCGATGGCCCACCGTGACTCGAACGACAACGAGACCTACGACTTCGTCTCCTCGGGCGGCAACGCCGACGGCCCGTACTCATTCGATGGGAACGCTGTCATCGACGACGCTGACGTCCAGATTAACACCTCCGCGGCAGTCAAAATCGACGACCAGCAGAGCGACGGCACGTCGGTAACTGTTGACTTTGCCCGCCTCGACGATGGCGGATTCGTCACCATCCACGACAGCACCCTCCTCGATGGCGACGCCCTCGGCAGCGTGCGCGGGACGAGCCAGTACTTCGACTCCGGCACACAAGAAGAGTTCACCGTCGAACTCGACGAGGCGCTGACCGAAACCGAGACGGTAATCGCGATGCCCCACCGCGACACGAACGGCAACCAGACCTACGACTTCGTCTCCTCTGAAGCGAACAACGATGGCCCGTACACGGATGATGACGGGGCTATCACAGATAGCGCCGAGGTCCAAGTTGGCGACGCTGTCGAGGCCTCAGTCACCTTCCCCCGACAGGCAACAGCCTCGCCGACGTTCACGCAGGACGAAGCCACCTCGCCTGGCGTTTCAGTCGCCGTAAGCTCGAATGTCGAAAGCGCCGTCGTCGTCACATACGAAGACGGCGAAAATCTCGTCATCGCGGGACTCGGCGTGTTCGGTGCCGACGAACTCGGCGGCGAGAACCCGGTAACGATTGCCGTCGAAGACGCCGGTGGCTTCCCCGGGTCACACACTGCTCACGCCATCCCAACGAGTGACCTCAGCGGCGAGTACGCACCTGGTGACACCGTCTCGATGGACACGGCCGGTGCGGTTGCCGACAACGACACTGCGGTGGTCCACCAGGCAACGCTTACGTTCGAGGACCAGACTTCCGACAGCCCAGTCGAGAGCGGTGACACGGTCGCGACGGTCGACTCTTCGCTCACTGGCGACGTTACCTACACCGTCGACGTCCACGTGACCGACGACGAAGGTGGACTCGTCGCAGCCGAATGGATCGGCTCGACGAACGTCCTCAGCGGCGACAACGAAGGCTCGGAGATTATTGCCGAGCGAACCCCGAGTGACGGCGAGTTCAACGAACTGCCATTTTCCGGCACCGACACCTTCGTCGCGATGATTCACCTCGCGACAGACGCGAGTGCTGGCGATGCTGCCACCCCCGGCACAGGTCCGGTCGTGCCCAACATCGACGGCGAGTCCGGTGCCGTCCCCGGCGGTATCACTGCCACGGCAGAACTCACCGCCGAGATGGACGATGGCGGCGACGACGGTGGAATGGACGGCGGCGACGACGGTGGAATGGACGGTGGCTCCGACGATGGTGACAGCGGTGGGTCGGACGACGGAAGTTCGGATGACGGCGGTCCCGGATTCGGTCCGATTGCCGGTGTCGCAGGCCTCGGTGGCCTCGCGACCTACGCCTACCGAAAGCTGAATCTCGATAGCGAGCCAGCAACGCCAGAAGACGACGGCCTCGACGAAGACGACGAGTAACGAACTCGGTCGGTTACCGCGTTGCTTTTCGCCACTTCTTTCGGTCGACAACCTCGCCGTCAAGCATCTCCGCCGGTGCTTCTGTGGCGGCCCAGAGGAACTGTGCGGCGACATCCTCGGGGTCGTGGCCCTGTTTTTGGCCAGAGAGTTCTGTTGCCACCTGTCCCGGGTCGACAACACCAATCACTTGCTCCGTATCGGCCCCAAATCCTCTGGCGACCGCTTCGGCGGCGGCTTTCGAGACAGCGTAGGAGCCATACCCTGGGTACGGTTCGCGTGCAACAGAGCCAGAGGCAACCAGAATCCGTGCCTCAGGTGCGAGGTGCGGGATTGCCTCGCGAATCGTGGCAAAGGCCCCGCGAGCGTTCGTTCGCATGTGGTCGTCGAAGGCAGAATAGCTTTCTTCGGCCAACGGCGTTGACCCGGCTTCACCGTGGTAGACGGCGGCGTTCGCGACGACGTGGTCGATTGCACCGCCAATTTCGGCGGCCATCTCCATCAGTCGCTCGACGTCGAACTCGTCGCGGACATCTGTTCGGACTGTCGTCGCCTCGCCGCCGTTGGCGTCGATTTCCTCTGCAACGGTTTCGAGTTCGTTCGTACTCCGCGCGCAGATGACAACGTGTGCCCCCGCCTCCGCGAAGGCGTGTGCAACAGCCTTCCCGATTCCACGGCTCGCTCCTGTCACGACAGCAGTATCTCCGTCCATACCGGCTGTTCGGCCCGCTGTCCCTTAATTCCGACCCCCGTCAGTCGAGTCCCAGCACACTGCGAAGCCCCCCGTTCCCCCGGCGTCGCATCCGGCCACGAACCATCGGCGTGACACCGTCGCGGTGCTCGTAGGACAGCAACTCGAAGCGGTCGTCCTCTCGGAACAGCACGCCGGTTTCACGGTTGAGATGGCAGCCGCCGGCGACGGTGTGCCACGCAGGTGCGAGCAGGTCGTGGGCGTGGCCGAGTGCACCATCTGCGCGGACGTGCTCGAGGAAGCGAAACTCACCGCCTGGTTTGAGGACACGAGCAACCTCGGAGAGTGCGGCCTTGTGGTCGGGAATCGTACAAAACACCAGCGACGCGACCACTGCGTCGAAGGAGTCGTCGTCGTACGGCAGCGATTCCGCGCTGGCGTCCGAAAATTCGACGGGAACGCCGAGCTCTGTTGCCCGCTCGCTCGCCTGGCTGCGCATGTGTGGGTCTGGCTCGACAGCGTGCAACTCGACTCCCTCGTTGTAGTAGGAAAACATCGCGCCGGTGCCAGCGCCGATTTCGAGCACTCGGCCGGAGAGTCCGCCCGCAAGTGCCTCTCGGTGCTCCGGAAGCATGGTTCGCTCCGGCACTGCCATCACGGTATCGTACAGCTTCGCCACCACTGGATGTCCATCGGTCATGCCGTCTCTTCGACGAGCGCGATGAAAAGCAGTCCGGCCTCGCGCTCAGCTGAAGACGGCCGGCGCTATTGAAATTCTCAAACGGTGGTCTGTTTTGGGGACGTGCTGAATACAGGGCGCGTATCCCGCACAGAATCCCCCCAGATTCAATCAGATTGGGTCGGTCAGTACAGGTGAGTCACACTGCAATTTGAAACCGTCAGCCGGAGTATACCAAGACCGTAGCTTCCGACAAAGATTTTACCGACAGAGAAGCGAATTAGAATTAATGAATCGTAGACAGTATTTCTCATCCCTGCTTCTTACGGTACCTCTTTCTGGTTGTACGTTGATTTCCCGTACGAACAATCAGAGTCAGACAAGTGATCCGGGCCCATCTGAAGACATTTTCATATTTATCGCCAATGAGCGAGCAGAGCAGATCACAGTTTCACTCACGGTAATGAACAACGACCGATCAGTCATTGGTGAAGAGAGTACTACACTTAGTTCTAAAGAGACCATCAAGGTATATACTGGCATAACTGAGACCGGTGACTACCCATATGTGTTTTCTCTCAATGGACAACAGCAATTCGAGTACACATACAATGTTGATGACTTTCGGCTTCAAAATGGACTTGATATAGACATCTCAGTAGAGGAAAACGACATACAAGTTAGTGCTGAGGATTAGCCGAACTCAGTATGATTTCTGGTGAAAGGATGGCTACTATAAATTCCTGAATCAATCAATAAGCATCTCTACGCGCCGGTGTATTCAGCCAGTTCTACGATGAAAACAACCTCCGTGTGAATCGGTCTATGACATCTTCGTACACGAAGGTACGGAGCCGACGCTCAGTGACTGGGCAATCAAACAGGGCCTGAAAACACTGGGACAAGCGGTGGCTGACGACGCCGACTGCGTTACTGCCGCTCTGCGACCGCAGCAGCGTAGACGACACCACGGTCACCGTCGACAGTGACTGTCGTCCCGTCTGCAAGCGATTCGGTGATTCCGCCAACGACTGGCACGTCGAGTTCCCGGCCAACCATCGCCGGATAGCCGGTTACTTCATCGCTAGCCGTCACGATAGCGGCGACCGCAGAGAGATTTCCAGAGAGTTCCCCGTCGAACTCCTCAGGGAGGACAACGACGGCATTCTCGGGACAGTCAGTAAGATTGCCGTTCAGGGAAATAAACAGCTCGCCAGCCGCCCGTCCGGAGTGGACGCCACGCCCGCTGGCCAGCACTTCGGCAGCGAGATGGACTTTCAGCGTGTTCGTCGTGTTCGCTCCTTCGAGGTCAGTCATCATCCCCGCGAGTACCAGTACCGTGTCACCGCTTTCGGTGATACCGGCGTCGGTTGCGGCTGTCGCGGAGTCCTCGATAAGTCGTGCCGCACCACCCTCTGGAGAGGGCTGGTAGCGGGGAGTGACTCCCCACAGCAGGGCGAGGCGGTTACGGACTCGCTCGTCAGGCGTCACTGCAACGATGGGGACCTCGGGCCGGTACTTGGCGACTCTGTGTGCCGTGTAGCCGGATTCGGTGACCGTGACAACTGCCTCGGCACCCACGTCCCGAGCGAGATACCGAGCAGAGCGGGCAATAGCGTCGGTTCGCGAGCCCGACGGCGGCGGGACCCTGTGCTCGCGTGACTCGGCGTACTCCTCGCTTGCCTCCACGTCGTCGATAATTCGCGCCATCGTCTCGACGACGCGAACTGGGTGGTCACCGACGGCCGTCTCACCCGAGAGCATCACCGCGTCGGTGCCGTCGAGCACCGCGTTGGCGACATCAGACGTTTCTGCGCGGGTGGGTCGACGCTCCGTAATCATCGAATCCAGCATTTCCGTCGCCGTAATCACGGGGACGCTTGCCTGCCGTGCCTCGCGGATGA
The DNA here is from genome assembly GCF_051414135.1 of Halovenus halobia. Lineage (NCBI taxonomy): Archaea > Methanobacteriati > Methanobacteriota > Halobacteria > Halobacteriales > Haloarculaceae > Halovenus > Halovenus halobia. The sequence continues at coordinate 147,336 of NZ_JBLKOA010000007.1, read as the reverse complement.
TTTGTTTCTGGATGAGCGGGACCCGTTCGAGCGGGCACTCGACGCCGAGGTCACCGCGAGCGACCATCACGCCGTCGGCGGCCTCCAGTATCTCGGCAAGATTCTCGACGGCGTCGGCGCGTTCAATCTTGGCGATGACGGGAATGTCTCCGCCGCCGCAGGATTCCAGCACTTCGTTGACCGCGTAGACATCGGCGGCCGAGCCGACGAAACTCGCGGCGACGTACTCCACATCCATCTCGGCGGCGAGTTCCAGTTCCGCCCGGTCAGCCTCGTTGACGACCTCAAGTCCGATATCGACGCCCGGGACGTTGACACCCTTCCGGCCTCCGAGAGAGCCACCAGAGTCGACGGTCGCGTATACATCGTCGCCCGCCACCCGATCGACCGTCAGTTCGATACGACCGTCATCGAGGAGGATACGGTCGCCGGGGGTGACCTCCGACAGTGAGGCAGAGAGGCCGATAACCTCGTCATCGACGCGCTCTCCCTCTACGAGGCGGCGCTGGCTTCCCGTCGGCAGTTCGACTTCTTGTTCGAGTGGCGCAGTCCGAACCTCCGGCCCAGGCACGTCGAGTATGGTCGCGACGGGGACTCCCGTCTGCCGGCTCACGTCTCGGACACGTTCGATAACCGTTGCTCGGTGCTCTGTCGAGCCGTGGCTGGCGTTCAGCCGCGCAACTGACATGCCAGCATCGACGAGGTCCCGAATCGTATTGCGGTCGTCAGACGCCGGTCCGAGCGTACAGACCACTTTGGCTCGAGCCATCTACAGGATGATGCTCTTTTGCTCGACGAACGCCTCGATGGTGTGGCCGATTCCTTCGCGGCCAATACCCGAATCTTTCACGCCACCGAAGGGGATGTCGCCGAGTCCGTGGCTTGGCGCGCCGTTGATGCGAACCCCGCCAGCGCGCAACTGGTCGGCCAGGCGCATCGCTCGGTCGTAATCACTCGTGAAGACAGCGGCGTCGAGGCCGAGGTCACCGCCGTTGGCAATCGAGAGCGCCTCTTCCTCGTCGCCGAAGGTGGTGACCGCGACCACGGGACCGAACTGCTCTTCGTGGACGATTCGGGCGTCATCGGGGACGTCGGCGAGCAGGGTTGGCTCGAAGAATCGACCCTCGTGGCTGCCGCCTCGGACCAACGTTGCCCCCTTCTCGACGGCGTCGTCGACGAGTTCTTGTACCCACTCGGCTTGGGAAGTGGAGATGACCGGACCGAGCGCAGTGTCGGGGTCGAACAGATCCCCAGCCTCCCAGTCGTCCATTTCCTCGTCAATGCGCGCCACCATCTCGTCGTGAATACCCTCGTGGGCAAGGACGCGAGAGACGGCAGAACAGCGCTGTCCGGCGTACTTCAGTGAGCCCGCCGTGGCGGCTTCGGCCGCCGAATCGAGGTCAGCGTCCGGGAACACCAGTTCCGGTGCGTTCCCGCCCAGTTCCATGTGGAGTTCGACCATGCCGCTGACCGAAGCGACGTGTTTTCCGGCACCAGAGGAGCCAGTCATCGCAATTGCACCGAGTCTGTCGTCGCCCGCGAGGACGTCGCCGATCTCGCTGGCCGGACCGGGCATGAAACTGAACGCACCGTCCGGGAGCTCTGGAGCGGCCTCGACGATGATTTCGGCGAGAATCGCGCCAGAAACCGGCGTCTTTGTCGCGGGTTTCAGGATGACAGCATTGCCAGCAGCGAGTGCCGGCGCAACCTGCAGTGCCGTCGTCGAGAGTGGGTAGTTGTACGGCGTGATGCAGAGCACAGTTCCAACAGGTTCCTTGCGGACGATGGCTCGCCAGCCCTCGTGGCCGTCGGTCGTTCCTTCGAGGTACTCACCGTCGAGTGACCGGGCCTCCTCGGCGGCGCGGCGGAACCGCTCTGCTGCGGCTTCGACTTCACCGCGAGCGCTGCTGATTGGCTTGCCAGCCTCACGGACGATGACCGTCGCGAGTTCCTCAGCGCGCTCTTCGATTCCCTCCGCAATCGCCAGCGCCCAGTCAGCACGCTGGACAACTGTCGTCTCGCGCATCGCCGCCTCGGCGTCCTGTGCCGCAGCGAGTGCATCCTCGGCGTCCGCTGGCGTCGCCGCAGCGACACGTGCGAATGTGCCGCCCTCGGCGAGGTCGGTTACCTCGATCGTGTCGGTTGCCGCCGTCCACTGCCCCTCGATGTACAGGTTCTCGTAGTTCGTAGCAGATTTGGCCATACCAGACGTAGACGGCCGCCACACAAAAAATTTACTCAACACCGAATAAAGGTTCAGAAACCCAAATTTGGCCGTAATCGGCCCTGAAAGTGGCGATACCGGAGTCCAACAGTGAATTCGGTACAGCGAGTCGAACGAGAGATTACCAACAGCGGTGGCTCGCAGGATTGACTCTCTCCGTGGAGAAGTCCTCGGTCGGCGATGGAGCGGACTGGTTCAGCAATGAGACGGCGACGGATTCAGGCTGAGTCGATGCCGGGCGGGCCATCTCGTCCAACGACGAGTTCGTATGCCTCGATATCTTCGAGGGCCGCAGCCTGCCCGCCGACATCGACGTGTTCGCCGTCGACTGCCAGCGTGAGCGCGGCAGTTTCGCGGGTGGTGGTGATACCGATATCGACCACCTCACCATCGATAGTCCGAACCTCACCAGTCTCGACGTCGCGCCCGCGAACCGAGGCGTAGAACTCGCCATCCCCCTCCGTGAGGTCACGAACGCAGCGACGGATAGTGGCGTACCGCCGGGGATACGGTCGGTCAGATTCACGCTCGGCAAGTGTCGTCGACGACGGCCAGACGACCGTGTTGAGAAAGCCCAGAACCAGAAAGCCGAGTTCGGAGCGGTTGAAGATGACACCGTAGTTATCGTCCGAGTCGAGCGCCGTCCGGGTCGTGTAGACGGAGTATGCGCCGTCGGCGACGGCGACGATGGGCGTCGTAAGCCCTCGGCGGACCCGAGTGACCGTGGCGACACCCTCGTAGTCGAACTCGTCGGCGTCGGGAACCTCGGCCTCCGGCGAGAGCAGCAACTCGATTGTCACGCCGGCTTCCTGCTGTGTTCGGAGCTGGTCCTCGAACCGGCCGAGCAGGTCTGGCGTCAGCGAGAGCACGAGTTCGTACTCGGCGCTGCTGATGACATCTTCGAGATAGCGGAGGATGGTCTGACGGGAGGAGACCAGCGAGACAGCCTCGGCCTCGCGCGATGGTGCCGTGTAGGCCTGCTCCAGTCCGTCGACGAGGTCGTCGAGCGACGCTCGGACATCGTCGAAGGCCTCGGTCGGGTTGATTGCGAGTACTTCCAGCGGCCGGGAATCCCGGAGTTCGACGAAACCGTTGTCGGCGAGACTCCGGACAGTATCGTACACCCGAGGCTGTGGGATATCTGTCTTGTCGGCAATCTCGGCGGCAGTGAGTTTCCCGTGTTTCAGAACGACGAGATACGCGTCAATCTCGTAGTCACCAAAGTCGAATCGCTCTCCGAACGTGAGAAGATGGTCCGGAAGATCCGAATCGGTCATATGCAGTACTCAGACCGGTGCGTAATGAGTCTGTCTTCTGGCCGGAAGCCAATCGAGCGATAACTCATAGTGTATCGAATTCCACTGCGGTCTTGATTGCTGTGTCGTCGGGATTGAACGCCTCGTGGAACGAGTCGAGCGGGCTGACGGTCGTGACGTACTCCTCGAAGAACCACGCCGGGAGTTCGGAGAGACGGTCGACGGCGGCCCGGAAGTGACGCGGGCCGGAGTTGACGCTGCCGACGATAGCCTTGTTCTGCATGACGAGTTCCTCGTGGAACCGACCCAGGTCGACCTCGGCCGTCCAGGAGTCGGGCACGCCCAACAGCGCCGCGACGCCGTTCGGGGCAAGCGCCTCGACGCTGCTAACGGCGTGTTTCGGGTATCCGGTCGCCTCGTAGACGAGGTCGACAGGTTCGTGCGCGGTCGGCATCTCCGGAACTGGCGTCTCCCGGGAATCGATGTACGTGGCGCCGAGTTGGTCGAGCAGTTCGATGGTGGGGTCGGGTCGGCCCGTGCGCCCGAGACAGTAGACCTCAATGTCGTCGAGCATCGCCACCGTGAGCAGGCCGAGCGAACCGTTGCCGAGAACGAGCGCCCTCTCAAGATTCCACGTGAACGACGAGCGCGACGCTCGGGCGAGTTCCAGTGCTTTTTCGGAGATACTGATCGGCTCGACCAGAAACCCCCACTCGGCGAACTCGTCTGGCATCTCGATGAGAAACTCGGCGGGACTGGTGAAGTATTCGCTCATAAACCCGTGAGCGCCGTCGATGCCCCGTTCGAGTGTCGCGTCGGGCGGTGCCATATCGGCTTCACCGCGCTCGAAATACTCGTTGCTGCCCGATGGTGGTGGCCGCCGGACTGTCGGGACAACCACGTCACCTCGGTCGAACTCGGTTCCGTTCGGGTCCTCGACGACGCCAACCGCCTCGTGGCCCATCACGAGATGCGATTCGCCGGCCGGGAATCCTCCGTGGTTCCCAGCGATAACCTCGTGGTCAGTGCCGTCGACACCGACCCGGAGCGTACGGACGAGTGCCTCCCCTGTCGCCGGTTCGGGCCGTGGAACGTCGAGTACGACTGGCTCGCTTGCCCCCTCCCTGATAGCGATGGCGTCCATACTCCATACTCCTCCCGCATTATTGAAATATTTACCGCGGTTCGAGTAAACAACATCGCCCTCAGTGCTCGCCGAGATACGCCGTCCACCCCCGAAAAATATAAACACAATACCGAGTGAATATCTACAGAACAGTGTATAGTCGACGAAATATATCCGCCTCTGAACCCTCGATTGAATACAGATGTCACAGACCGACTCGGTAGACTCTCTCGACCTCGCTGGTGTCGTCCCACCCACCGTAACAGCATTCGACGAGACTGGAGATGTCGACCTAGATGGGACTGCCGCACACGCGCAGTTCGTCGTTGAGGGCGGGGCCAGCGCCGTCTTTCCGCTGGGAACGAACGGCGAGTTTGCGCTGTTGACTGGCGAAGAACGCCGTCGAGTCGTCGAGTGCGTAACTGACGCCGTCGACGTCCCGGTTATTGCGGGCGTCGGCGCGCCGAGCACGCGAGCGACAGTCGCACACGCCGACCACGCCGCGTCGGTCGGTGCTGACGGGGTCGTCGTGGTGACGCCGTACTACTATCCCCTCGACGACGAGGGCGCACTCACTCATTACCGGGCCGTTGCGGAGGCCGTCGACGTGCCCGTCTACGTCTACCATATCCCGAGCAGGACTGGCAACAGGCTGTCCCTGGAGACGGTCGAGCAGCTGGCTGCTATCGACGGCATCGCTGGCCTGAAGGACTCATCAAAGGACGTGCCGTGGCTCACGCAGGCAATCGACGCCGCTCCGGAACTCGACTTTCTCGTGGGGTCGGACTCCCTGTTGGTCGTGGGACTCGAACTGAGCTGTACGGGACTGGTCAGCGCTGTCGCCAACGTCTACCCAGAACTCGTCGTCGACCTGTACGACGCCCACGTCCGTGGGGACGACGCCGAAGCAAAGCGCTTGCAATCGCGCGTGCTCGACGTCCGGTCGGCACTCAAGCGCGGCCCGTATCTGGCAGGCGTCAAGACTGCTCTCTCGCTTCGTGATGTCGCCTTCGACGTGGGCGGCCTCCGTGAGCCGCTGCGTACGATGAACGACGACGACCACGCGGCGCTGGAGCGTGACCTCCGTGCGCTCGACCTTCTCGATTAAAACAACTCGTTTTTGAATAAATCCTCAAGAGATAAGTTAGTTGCTCTGGAACGGGAGGTATGGGCAGGGATTACGGCTCGTTACACGACCCCAACGCGACCTACACCATGCGGAATCTTTCCGGCGATGCAATGGGTCTCGACAGCGACCGGGGGCCGCGTGACGTTTCTATTACCGACGTACAGACGACAATGGTCGACGGGAACTTTCCGTGGACACTGGTCCGGGTATACACTGACGCAGGAGTCACCGGAACGGGCGAGGCGTACTGGGGCGCGGGCGTCCCGGAACTCATCGAGCGCATGACACCGTTTCTCGTCGGCGAGAACCCGCTCGATATCGACCGCCTGTACGAACACCTCATCCAGAAGATGTCCGGCGAAGGCTCCGTCGAAGGTGTGACAGTCACCGCGATCTCGGGTGTCGAGGTGGCCCTGCACGACCTCGCGGGAAAGTTACTCGGCATCCCAGCATACCAGTTACTCGGCGGCAAGTACCGCGACGAGGCCCGGGTCTACTGTGACTGTCACACCGAAAGCGAGGCCGACCCCCAGGCCTGTGCAGACGAGGCCGAACGCGTCGTCGAAGACCTGGGCTACGACGCCCTGAAGTTCGACCTCGACGTGCCCTCGGGCCACGAGAAAGACCGGGCAAACAGACATCTTCGCCCCGGCGAGATTCGGCACAAGGTCGATATTGTCGAGGCCGTCACCGAGCGCGTCGGTGACCGTGCTGACGTCGCCTTCGACTGTCACTGGTCGTACTCAGGTGACGCTGCCCGACGCCTCGCTCACGCCCTCGAAGAGTACGACGTGTGGTGGCTCGAAGACCCTGTCCCGCCCGAGAACATCGACGTTCAGGAGAGAGTCACCACCGAGACGATGACACCAATCGGTGCCGGGGAGAACCGCTATCGCGTCACCGAACAGCGCCGTCTCGTCGAGAGCGGTGTCGTCGACATCATCACGCCGGATTTGCCGAAGGTCGGCGGCATGCGCGAGACGCGTAAAATTGCTGACGTGGCCAACCAGTACTACGTGCCCGTGGCACTCCACAACGTCTCCTCGCCAGTTGGGACGATGGCAAGCGCACAGGTCAGCGCTGCTATCCCGAACTCACTGGCCGTCGAATTCCATTCCTACGAACTGGGCTGGTGGAGCGGCCTGGTCGAAGAACCCGTCATCGAAGACGGACACATCGAAATTCCGGAACAACCCGGGCTCGGTCTCACGCTCGATATGGACGCTGTTGCCGAGCATATGGTTGAGGGCGAGACTCTGTTTGACGAATCATGAGTAAACTCGTTACCTTCGGCGAGACGATGCTTCGACTGTCACCTCCAGGGGGCCAGCGTCTCTCCCGGGTCGACAACTTCGACGTCCACGTCGGCGGCGCAGAGAGCAACGTCGCCGTCGCGGCCGCAAACCTCGAGGTCGAGTCCACGTGGCTGTCTGCGCTTCCTGACACTGCTCTCGGAGACCGCGTTGTCCACGCACTCCGCGGCGAAGGAATCGAGACGGAGGTCACCTGGACCGATATCGGTCGCGTTGGGACCTACTACCTCGAACGTGGGGGGTCGCCGCGGGGGGACTCCGTCGTGTACGACCGCGACAACACGCCGCTACGGAACGCGACGCCAGATGACCTCCAGACAGCGCCGCTCCGGGCGGCTGAGTACGTCTTCACCTCGGGTATTACACCCGCGCTCTCCGCCCAGTCGGCAGCGACGACGACGGCGCTGCTCGAAACCGCACAGGAATCCGGCGCAACGACTGTCGTCGACCTCAACTACCGCTCGAAGCTCTGGACCCCAAGCGAGGCCCGCCAGACGCTGACAGACCTCTTTGCCGGAGTCGACGTTCTGTTCGTCGCCGAGCGCGACGCACAGATAGTGTTAGGCTACGACGGAGAAGGTGCGGCTATCGCTCGCTCGCTCGCAGACCGATACGACTTCGAGACGGTCGTGCTTACTCGCGGCGACGCTGGTGCGCTCGCAATCGGGGATGACCTCGTCGAACAGCCAGCGTTCGAGACTGACACCGTCGATGCCGTCGGCTCTGGCGACGCCTTCGTCGGTGGCTTTCTCGCACGCCGACTCGATGGCGCAGGCCTCGACGACGCGCTCGCAACTGGGGCCGCCGCTGCTGCGCTGAAACGGACGGTCGTGGGTGACATGGCACAGTTCGACTCAGCAGATATCGCTGCCGTCCTCGACAACGACGACGCTACTATCGACCGGTAGTCGGGCCAGAGGTCGCCCACGAGCGTCACTAAACAGAGTCGACACTGTTTACCGGCAGGTTGGCTATCACTGCTTTGCTGGCTGCTTCGGGGTGACAATTGAGTCAGAACTGCGCTGTTGATGTGTGGTAACATCAGAAAGCGTAACGAACTTCGACGCGCGATAATCGTATGCAGTGAGTTCTCGTCCGTGGACACAGCCAGTGTCGAGGCCAACAGCCCATGGCGTTTCGAATGGCTCAGAGAGAACAGTGTGCCCGAAGAACACTCGTGGTCCCCTGGGGCGAGTCTCGAACCAGTACGGACGGTTGTACCCTCCTTCTTCGGCCAGTGACCGCATATTCAACAACTCGGTGACGGTATGCTCGGAGAGTGGCTTTCGGTGGTTGATACCCCCGTGGACGACAGCAACATCGTCCCAGGAGAGAACGACAGGCAATGACTCGATATAGGACAGATGCTCGTGGTCCAGTTCGGGAAGGTCGGCGTCACCACGGAGTAGCTTCTGTTCGTTGTTGCCCCGAACGGTACGTACATTCGGACGGTTCATAACGAACTCCAGCACCTCGCGGCTGTCTGGGCCCTTCCTGACCAGGTCGCCAACGAAAACGACAAGGTCCTGTTGACCGACCGATAGCTCATCGAGCAACCGCGCTACCGGCGAGAAACAGCCGTGAACGTCGCCAACGATGTAGATGTCGTTCCACTGGTCGGCGTCGATGCGCTGATGGTGGTCGTCTAACTGGTCGCCGAGGTCTGTTGTTATTGACATACATTCCACCATCGATTAGCCCGGGATGAGCCAGTCATCGTGTGAACGGAGGGGCGCCCGGGTTTACAGGTTTTATAATTGTTGTATATACGGCTACATAGAACAGAACAGTCGGAGTTGTGGGATACTCGGGAGTCACCACGGCAACACGCGCAGAGAGCTGTGAGAAAATCTCCGACGAATCTCGTGGTTATTCGTCTGCGTCCTCGCTGTTCTCGTCTGGAATGATGGTCCACTCGAGCTCGACTTCGACCTCGACTTGGTCGTACTCGCCTTTGATTTCGTGTTCAGCTTCGAGTTCTGTCTTGATATCTTCAGTAGAGCCGGGCACAGTTATCGACGCGTTGTTGCCTTCGACTGTTATCTCGTCACCAGACACGATTTCGTCGGCAATCTGACGAAGCATCTCTGCGGCGTCTTTTCGAGACTGTTTCGACTCTACTTCGAGTTCAGTTTTTTCCGCCATAGCTATCGTTGGGTCTGGCCCACAAAAACGAATTCGGTCGGACGCGAAACTGCCCGGATGACACAGCAGTGCAGCATGGACGCTATTTTCGGTCCCAGACCCCGTCCAAGGTCTGTTGCATGAATACTGACTGCGCCCGTATCTCCTCGGCCTCGCCGGGCGTCCGCTGGGTGTAGCTTCCATCAGAGTGCATCTCCCAGCAATCCCGGTTGTCCGTAAGACAGATTTCCAGTATTTCGTCGAGGCGGTTCTGGAGATACGTGTCGTGGATTGGCGTCACGGCCTCGACACGGTTGTCGAGGTTTCGCTCCATCCAATCAGCGGAGCCGATATAGTACCGCTCGTCGCCACTATTGTAGAAGTAGAAGACCCTCGAATGTTCCAGGAATCGCCCGACGATACTGACCACGTCGATGTTCTCACTCACATTCTCGAGGTTCGGTCGCAGTCGACAGATATCTCTGACAATCAGGTCAATATCGACGCCGGCACGCGAGGCACGGTAGAGTTCTCTGATGACCTCCGGGTCTTCGAGTCGATTCAGCTTTGCAACGATTCGAGCCTCGTGTCCCGCACGAGCGTGTTCAGCCTCGCGCTGGATCAAGTCGACGAACTGCTCACGCATATTGCCTGGCGCGATTAACAGTTCCCGGTAATCCTCGTGCAACGAGTGGCCGGTAAAGTAGTTGAACAGTTTCACCAGGTCTCTCCCGATATCTGAATCCGCAGTCAGTAGGCCCAGATCTTCGTAGTGTTTGGCTGTTTCGGAGTGATAGTTCCCTGTGCCGACGTGTGAGTACAGCTCGACCCCATCGTCTTCCTCACGGACGACGAGTGTCGTTTTCGTATGCGTCTTGTACCCGATTGTACCGTAGGCAACGTGAATGCCGTTCTCCTCCAGCGTTTTGGCCCACTCGAGGTTGTCTTCTTCGTCGAAGCGGGCCTTGAGTTCGACCATCACTGCGACCTGCTTGCCATTGTCGGCCGCTTCGATGAGACTCTGGATAATCTTCGACTCGCTCGCAGTACGGTATATTGCGGCCTTTATCGCGAGAACATTGGGGTCGTGCGCTGCTTCGCTGATAAACCGCTGGACTGTATCAGAAAAGGAGTGGTACGGATGATGGACCAGAATATCCTCGCGTCGGATGTCTTTGAAGATGTTTCCTTGCTCGTCTCTGTGACTCGTCAGCCGTGGATGCGGTTGGGGTGTCCACTCTGGAACCGTTAGCTCCGGTCGGTCGAGGTCGGTAAGTTGCTTAAATTCGCGGAAGTCCAACGGCGGCTGTAGTTCGTACACCTCACGTTGGCTCACGTCGAGCTGTGTCGTCAGCAGATCCCGTATCTGGTCGGACATATCCGTCTCGACTTCCAGTCGAACGACCGTGGCGAACCGGCGCTCCTCGATGACCTCCTCCACCAGCCCGATGAGGTCTTCGGCGATATCCTCGTTCCGCCGTACCTCAGCGTTACGCGTCACCCGGAACGTCGAGTGTTCGATGATCTCTGAGTCAGGAAACAATCTGTCGAGGTTCGCAGCGATGATCTCTTCGAGCAGAACATACCGGGTATCGTCTCCGATTTGGATCAGACGAGGTCGGTTCTGAGGAATCTTCACCCGGGAGAACATCGTCTCACTCTCACTGTCCTGCTTCGTCAGCACCGCCATCGACAGCGACAGATTCGAGATATGTGGAAACGGGTGTGCCGGGTCGAAGGTGAGTGGGGTCAGTGTTGGAAACACAGACTCCTCGAAGTAGGTTGTGAGGGTCGCCTGTTCGTCGGCGTCGAGATCGTCATAATCCACAATGTCGACTCCAGCCTCCGAGAGAGCGGGTTTGATTGCTTCGTGATAGCAGTTGGCCTGGGCCTCGAACATGGGATATGCTTTCTCCATCACCTGCTCCCACTGCTGTTGTGGCGTGCTGCCGTCCGGTGTCCGCTCTGTGACGTTTGCTGCGATCTGTTGTTTCAACCCACCGACTCGCTTCATGAAGAATTCGTCCATATTCTGGGTAAAAATCGAGAGAAACCGCACCCGCTTGAGAAGTGGGTTCCGCTCATCTCGTGCCTCGTGGAGGACCCGGTTGTTGAATTCCAGTTTGCTCAGCTCGCGGTTCAGATAATACGTGGGGTTGGTCAGGTCGATATCGTCGTCGGTTGTTTCGGTATCAGACATACAATCCGTCACTCAGATCCGCAACGAGGAGTTGCCACAGTTCGGACACGCGAAGCCACCCTGTCGGTCGTCACCTGTTTTGCCCTCCGTCTCTATCGAGCTGAGAGCGACCTCCGAGGAGCAGTTGGAACAGATCAACACACAATGAGTCATATGTGAAACAGCGAGTATACCTTCTTAAAAGCTTCTAGCAGGCATATGGTCCAGTATATATGAATAAATATTGATATCGCGCCGCGGAACCGTTACAACCCCTCGCTCATCCTTCCGGCCACACCACTCACGTGGATTATCTCTCGGGTGCCTACTGAAACGTACCGTATCCGTACTTTGTGCAGAACAAGAGAATAACGTGATGGGTGTACGCAGCCACCACTCAATCAGTTAGATGTCTCAGCGTTCCGCGCAACCTGTTCAATGCCGACTTCAGCGATATTTGCGCCGTATTCGGCAGTCCGTCGGACACTGTCGAGCATGAGCCCCACAACGTACGCCTCAGTTGGGTCTTCGTGTGCGTACAGTTCTTTGTCCAGATTTTCGAGTTCCGTCCGAAGCTTGTCCCGTTCTGTGAGCGCGTCGAGAGCCGCTTCGAACCCACCACTGGCGAGAATCACGTCTGCAGCAGTATCGATAACGTCTCTCGAACGTGAGGCGAGCGTTTCGAGGCGGTCCTCCATGCTGGTTGGAACAGTCACGTCCGGGTCCACCACGAACCGAGAAATCTTTTCAGCGTGGTCAGCGATCCGCTCGAACTGTCGACTCATGTAGTAGTACTCGAAGAGTTCGTCGCGGCTTGTCTGGAGTTTCTCGACCTCCTGAAGGTCTGTCAGTGCCCGTCGGAAATGGCGGGTTACCATCGCAAATAGCTTATCAGCCTCTTGTTCACGGTCGATGACCCGTTCGGCCAGCGACTCGTCGTCAGTCAGCACTGCCGTCACAGCGTCACGGTGCATACCGAGAACGACCAACCGGAGTCGGAGAGCAGACTTCCGCACGTCAACGTTGTCAGCGTCGATAAGATTTGTCAACCGAATTCTGGTATCGCCTGCCTCTAACATTTCGAATCCAGACAGGCCGCTGAGTGTCTCCTCGATACCACTGCGTCGCTCGGCCGAGTGACCTGCTCTGTCCAGTAGCGTTACCTCGTCGAAACCGACGGCGTGGAACGCCCGGATGCGCTGTCGGACGGCGTCGTCCGAGTCGGTCGAGATATCGACCGTCGTCGTCCGCGTCTCGGCAGACCGGTCTGCCTTCGTCTCGACCAGCAACGAGCCATCACCGTTCGGGTACAGAGTAAGCGTTGAGCCGGCTTCGATACTGTGCTCCTGGGCCCAGGACTTCGGTAAAGAGACCGTGTAGGTGGTTCCACCAGACAGCTGAACCTTGCGCGTTTCCATACTGGGATGGTAATGGAGGAATCTGGTATGGTATTTTATATGAGTGGACTGTTCCTGTACGTCGTCGTACATATTCGTACGTGCCACTCCTGATGGTGGTTCTGTCTGTGCGTCCGAAGATGGGGTCACAATGGTATATAGCCGTCCAGACAGTCTGTGCATCACTGCTAACAGTGGGTGTCGAGATTGTCACGTATGTCCCGTCGAACGTTCCAGCGCTCGCTGGCAGCTGGACAACACGGTCGTGACGCAACCCGAGCACAGGTTGTCGAGGCAATTGACAGAACCACTCCCGAGACCAAAAGAGAACTGGCAGAGACAGTTGGACTCTCCGAGCAGTACCTCTCAGAGATACTGCAAGAACTCAAAGCGGAGGACATAATCAGCAAAAGCTATGTTGTCGACGACCCGGCACTGTATGAGAATTCGGAGTACATCTCGAATTTGTCTGAGTCAGAGAGTGGACCCGAAAACCGGGGAACCGCCGTCCTAACACTACTCGACCGGCTGGAGTCGGTGACAACACAACAGTACGAAGCCGCCCAGGCGGCGTTCATGGGTGAGGAGACGGACCAACCGGCCGGGACGCTGGAGCAACTCACAAACGAGCGGTACTCGGCGGTGCTCTCAGAGCTCAAATCCTACACGTTGACGACAGACTGGCCGGGAAACCGGATCGCTGCAGACCTTTCGACTATCGCCACGAATCTCGAAATCGTCGGTGACCGGGCCTGCTTTATTGCCGATGTGGTCGACGCCGAGAAAATGACTGCAACTGGCGTTGTCAGCGACCGAATGGCAGACATCTTCGCGTCTGGCGCACAGATCAACGCGTACTTTTGCCGGATTCTGTTCGACGGTGAACTGGGCGTCCACCAGCAGCTCCGAGAAACAGAGGAAACGGTCCACCGGGACCTGAACGAACTATTCGAGCTGGTGACGGCATACGACCCCGACATATACGGCTACCTCGCCTCGGTCACCCGCGCGCTCGAACGAGCTATCTACTACTGGGTTGATTCCGCAGAGTTGGCAGTCACACTCCATACCGGAGTTATCCCCGACCACGCCGAGATTTAGCAACGTACTATTCTGCTGGTCTTGTCTCAGGGTCCTCCGGTGCGTACTGGGTGAGAAACGTCTCCAGATCACGAAAGGCTTCCAGTCGTGAAGCGAGCGTTTCGTGATCCCAGTCCCACCACTCCGTAGCTTCGATTCGTGCCGCAATTTCCGCGGAAAACCGGCGGCGGATCGGTTCGGCAGGTACCCCGGCGACGATGGTGTAGGGTGGCACGTCGTTAGTGACGACGGCACCTGCACCGACGACCGCGCCGTTTCCGACCGTAACACCCGGAAGAACGATCGCACCGTGGCCGATCCACACGTCGTGGCCGACCGTCACGGGCTGGTCAGCGCGCCACTCGAAAATGGTCTCGTCGTCATCGCCCACGTTGTACTGCTCTGCTCGGTACGTGAAGTGGTGGGCAGTCGGACGGTCGATGGGATGATTCGTCGGTCCGAGTCTGGCAGCGGCGGCGACACTGCCGAATTTCCCGATGGTAGTGTAATCCAACTGGACGTGGCCCATCAGGTAGGTGAAATCCCCGACAGTCGAATTGTTCACCCGCGTGTGAGGGTGGACCTCCGTCCACGCTCCGATCTCACTGTCGCTGACCGAAACCGGGTCGTGCAACGTTGGTTCCGGACCGAGCGTCCGGGCCCGGTCGGATCGGTACTCCTCGTAGTAGGTCATCGTCAGCGTCGACCCATCGTGGAGCCGATAATATTTCTGGGAACGTTTGCGAACGTCTCGATGATACCGGTCTTCTCGACATTGTCGTCCTCACGCAGCATCGACCGGACGCGCTGGCTGAGGAGTTCGACGGAGCCGGCAAGCAGGAAGATGAGGATGATACAGGCCATCATCTCCGTGTAGTTGAACGTCTGTCGCTGGACGTACAGCTCCAGCCCGAGGCCGCCTGCACCGATAATACCCAGCCCGATCGCCGCCCGGACGTTGTGTTCGAGGTCGAAGGCGATCCACGCGATGAACTGCCGGAACACCTGACTCAGCATACCGAAAGTGACGATCTGTGAACTGCTCGCGCCGGTCGACCGGATTCCTTCGATTGGTCCGTCTTCGATCTCTTCGAGTTCGTCGGTGAACAGCCGTCCGAGATAGCCGGTCGTGTCGACCATGATCGCTAGAGCACCGGTAAAAGGTGTAACGCCCGCCAGCGGAATGAGGATCAGGAACCAGACGAGCCCCGGAATCGCGCGGATGAGGCTCATCGTCCCTCGGAAGAGGAAGTTGAACGGATACGGAATCACTCGTTCGCTGGACATCACACCGAAAAACAACGCCAGCGGGAGACCGAGTACCGTTCCGGCGAAGGCGACACCCATCGTGATGAACATCGCACCCCAGACGATCTGGCCGCCCTCAACCGCGAGGATGAGGTTCTCCGCCCTGATGAAACTCCAGTACGCACCGACGTCGACGAAGGGGATTCCGAAGTACGTCGTCGGCGGGAAATACTCTGTCATCGCCTCGACAAACTGATCGAACTGTCCGACGAGTTCAGACAGCCTGAACTCGATAAGGAGGAGACTCCAGTAAAACAGGGCCCACGTGGTGACGAGCCCCAGGAGTGTCCAGAGCCGGCGTTTGGTCTTGCGGCGCTTCATATCCTGCAGCTTCTGTTCGGCCGGCGAATCACCAATTTCGCCGAAGCCGAAATAGACCGCGAGCGAGTTACCCTTCGATGGCGGCGTACTCATGCTTCGATCTCCTGTTCGATATCGGCAGGCTCGGCTCCCTCTTGCTGGCCGTTCTGTTTGGGGTCGGGTTTGCTCGCCTGCTTGGCGAGGCTGACCGTCTCGACGCTGCCATAGAGGTCGTCGATCAGTTCCGGAGTGAGTTCTCCGCGCCCGACATCGAACAGCTTCTTTCCATTACGTAGTCCAATAAAGCGGTCACCGAAGTGGGCCGCGACGTTCACCTGATGGAGGCTCACGAGTGCAGTCACGTCGTGTTCCGAGGCAGCCTTCCGGAGATAGCCCATGACCGATTCGGCACTGGAGGGGTCCAGACTCGCAACCGGTTCGTCAGCGAGCAACAATCGTGGGTCCTGCACGAGTGCTCTCGCAATCCCGACACGCTGTTGTTGGCCACCGGACATCCGGGAGACCTTCTGGTGTGCCTCGTCGAGCAGACCGACCGTCTCGAGCGCTTCGAGCGCGCGGACCTTGTCCTCTTGAGACTGCCACTGGAGCATACTCCGGAGCATCGAGACGCGGTTGAGCGAGCCCGTAAGCGCGTTGAGATACGCCGAGACGCCCTCGACGAGGTTGTGCTGCTGGAAGATCATCCCGATGTCCGTCTGCGAGCCCGAGATATCCTCGCCGTCGAGGGTGATCGATCCCTCGGTCGGTTCGGTGAGGCCGTTGACACACCGCAGCAGCGTCGACTTTCCAGCGCCCGATTCTCCGAGCAGGACGACGAACTCGTCTTCGATTTCGAAGGAAACGTCTTCGAGTGCGACCACATCGCCATACTGCTTCGACAGATTTTCGACTTTGAGTGTACTCATTAGTCTGATACCTTTCGTAATTACGCACTGGGGTCGATACCGACAGATCTCATCCGCTCGATAATCGGCTGGTAATCGTCTATCGACGTGTCGGTGAGTGTTGTGAACGGTAGCTCATCTTCGTTGTAGTCCTCTGGGTAGTGCTGTTCGATTTGGTCTTGGGTAGAGCCTCGAAGCACTTCTCCGACCTCTGTTTTCACATCTGATTCCCACGTTTTGCGTGCGTACATCGGCTGTTTCGGGATGGGAAACGACCACCAGACGGCCTTGAACTCCGGCGATTCGGTGCCCATTGTGTCCAAGAAAGAACTTTTTTCGTCGACACGGTCGGGAACCTCCGTTCCCTCGGGAAGGTGAGGAATCCCGTTGCCACCCCAGGTCGTTGCCCCGGCAGCTTGACCCTCCCCAACCCGTTGGAGCGCCTGGTCGTGGTCAGTCCAGCTACCCTCGAAGTCGACCGGGTCGCCTTTCGGCGCGTCACCGATATCGAGCCCCGCATCCTGGATCGCGTACAGGGCAAAGATGGAACCGCTGGTCGAGAGACGGTCGGCGAACGCCCACGTCCTCCCCTCGACGTCTGCGGGCCCCCCGATATCATTTTCTTCCGGTGGGACGACCATCAGCGAGAAATAAAAGGCTGATCCACCAGTCACGGTCGTGCCGTAGATATCCATCTTGTCCGGATTCGCCAGCACTGTCACGTCGTCCATCCCAATTTCGGCCTGCTCGCTTTCGAGGGCTGGGAGAATTGCTGAGTAGTCTGTTGGGACCGTCATCTCGAATTCGGTACCGTCAATTTCGGCGTTAAGGAGGTTCTGGACGGGTTTGTACCGACGGCGGGCGTCTGCCGGTGTCCCCGGTGTCAACAACATCGTGACGACGTTGCCGTCTTCGGTCCCTCCGAGAACGCCGCCACAGCCCGCGAGACTCACCGAAGCCGCGGTCGCTACGCCGCCGGCGACGAAGCCACGCCGGCTGATGGAGCTAGACGAACTGTCGTTGTTCGGCGTCGATTCGTCAGAATTGGAATCGCCAAATCGATCTGACATCAACTGGACTCTGGAAAACAGGTGAAATAACTGTTGAGTGGGGAGAGTCCGAAGCATCCATTCGGAGTAGTTTCCGGCTCGGATGGCTACCGCACTCGGAACCGTCGGTACAGACTAGTCCAGACGTCGTTCAGTGACCGGTGGGAACAACCCCGACGACCGACGAGACATAGAGAGTACTGAGCGAATTCTTATGCGGTCATTGTGGTGTGTTTCGACTGAGTGCATGGCTGATCCACGTGAGAGAAGCGACCGATTCGAACTGATTGCTGCCTGCGAGGCGGAGACACTCGCCGGGTTTGCAAACAAAATCCTCGAAGAGGACCCGCCGCTGTCAGTTCGGCAGGAACCGCGACCACAGCTTCTGATGCAGCAGGTCCGCGAACCTGTCGAACGCCGACCGTTCAATCTCGGCGAGGTGCTCGTCACGCCCGCTGAAGTGAAACTGGCAGACGCACACGGGTTCGCGATGGCCCCCGGAAAGGCAGAACGTGCCGCCCTCTCCGGGGCGATTGTCGACGCGGCTGTGGCTGGCGGTCACGAACTGACGCCGACTATCGTTGAGAAACTGAAAGAGACCGACGCCAGAAAGCGCGAACAGCGCCGGAAGGAGTGGGCCGAGAGCAAGCATACTGCCGTGGAGTTCAACACGATGGAGGACCAGCAGTGAGAGCTCTCGGTATCGACCCGGTCGACGACACGCGCCAAACCTTCGATGGACTCCTCGACGCGATGAGTCGACCGGGGACAGTCCAGACTGTTCCATCACCTGCCGACCACGCTGTCGTCGCAACACTCGTCGACCACGAGGTAACGGTCGCCACCGAAGACGAGACGCTTCGGAGTGCGCTGTCGGGACAGGGCCGGTTCGAGCCCGCCGACCCAGCGTCTGCCGATATTGTCCACGTACGCGAGCAGGACGCTGTGGATGTTCGGGAGTGCAAACGCGGCTCGCTTGTCGAACCCAGCGACGGAGCGACCATCATCTACCGAGTCGAGACGATTGCTGGCGGAGAAACCGACGAGTCGACGGTGACGCTGCAGGGGCCGGGTGTCGATGGCGAGGCTGTCCTGTCAGTCTCTCTCCCAGACGTAGCGCTGTCAGAGCTGGCGGAGGCCCAGCAAGATTACCCGCGCGGAGTCGACGCCATCTTCGCGGCGGCGGACCGTGTTGCGGCCGTTCCGCGGTCTGTGAGTCTGGAGGTGGCCTGAATGGGCTACGTTGCCGTCACCGCCGGCGAGGAAGTCATCGAACGTGCCGAACAGTTATTCGAGAAACAGCGGGTCAGCGGAGACTCCGACAGCCTCGACGTTGCACAACTGGACGGCCAGCTGAGCCGCCTGACCGGGCAAGCGATGAGCGAAGGAGGACTCTACGCACCGCGACTGGCCGCACTCGCAGTCAAGCAGGCACAGGGGGACACCGTCGAAGCTGCCTTCTTGCTCCGGGCGTATCGCTCGACACTCGAGCGATTCGACGAGACACGCACGACCGACCCAGGTGAGATGATCGCAAGCCGGCGCGTCTCGCCGGCATTCAAAGATGTCCCAGGCGGGCAGATCCTCGGCGCGACGAAAGACTACACGCAGCGACTGCTCGATTTCGACGACAGCGACTCTCAAGACCCGACCGAAGAGTGGGACCTCGACGACGAGGGCGAGCCCGAACGACTGACGAACGTCACGGAACTGCTACGGGAAGAAGGGCTGTTGCACGAACCAGACGAGCCGGATATCAACGAGCCATCGGATACGACCCGGCAGTCGGTCACCCACCCGCCTGACCGGGACGAAGTCCTCCAAGAACTCGCTCGCGGTGAGACCGGTGCCGTGACCGCACTCGCCTATTCGGCGTTGCGGGGCTACGGCGAAGTTCATCCAACCCTTGCAGAGGTTCGCGTCGGTCAGCTTCCTGTCCAGATTGAACATCCATACACCGGCGACGAAGTGACGGTCACGCACGTCGACGTGACCGAGTCTGAGGCGGTCGTCCCTGTCTACGAGAAGCGCGACGACCCGCAGTTTGCCTTCGGGTACGGGCTGACGTTCGGCCGTAACGAGCGGAAGGCGATCGGGATGACGGTGCTGGACGCGTCGATCCAACTCGACAGCGACGACGCACCAGCCGAGAATCCGGAATTTGTGCTCGATACGGTCGACGGGATGGACTCCTTCGGGTTCATCGAGCATCTCAAACTCCCGCACTACGTCACGTTCCAGTCGATCCTCGACCGCATCCGGTCCATCCGCGAGCGAGGGGCTGGCGAGGCGGAGCCAGACGCTGAAACGCACGCCAACAAGCAGGCTGTCGCGGAGGTGAACGACGATGACTGAACCAGACCCAGACCGGACAGCCAAGAGCAACGGAGGCACAGCCGTACCGACTGAGTCGGTCTCTGCTGCGCTGGCGGCTGTCGAAACAGATGGGCTGGCGGGGTACAATTACGCGTATCTCGACGAGCACACGAAGCGGGAAGTTCGGCGGTCGATGCTCAAAGCCGTCGCGATTCCCGGCCATCAGGTCCCGTACGCCTCGCGGCCGATGCCGCTGGCTCGCGGCTGGGGGACCGGCGGTATTCAGGCCTCACTGTCGATTCTGGGACCGACAGACACGTTCAAAGTGATCGACCAGGGTGCAGACGAGAGCGTCAATGCTGCGAACATCCGTCGACTCGCAGAGAACACCGCCAACGTCCCGACCACGACAGACACGACTGAGGCAGACCTCATCCAGAGCCGGCACCGCATTCCCGAGGAGGTACTGACGGCGGAGCAACGGTTGGTGTTGCAGGTCCCGATCACCGACGCGCTCCGGAAAGTCGACCCCTCCGACACGGCCAACCGCCGGCGGCATGCCCACAAAAATTACGGGAAGATGTGGGTCCATCTCTACGAGAACGTCGTCGAATACGGCGAGATCAACATTGCCTCGCGCTATCCGACACTGGTTGCCGGGCGGTACCTGATGGACCCCTCGCCGATCCCTCGATGGGATGTCCCGAAACTCGACGACGCAGACCATCTCACAGTGCTGGCGGCCGGGCGTGAGGCACGTATCTACGCGGTTCCGCCGCACACGTCGGTCGAACCACTGGCCTTCGAGGACCGCGAGTTCACCGTCGAGCGGTTCCCAGAAGAGGCGTGTCACGCCTGCGGGTCGACGGACACGTATCTCGTCGAGGTTTCCGAGGAATCCGAGCCCGAGCATGGCGACGACACGGATGGATTCGAGACTCGTTACGCCTGCAACGATTCGAGCTTCTGTGCCAAACGGCGCGAAACCCCCACGCTTTCCAAAGCCCACCACCTCGACCGGGAGGCGGTCGATTGGGGGCCGACGATGCCAGACACAGGAGGTGACGAGCCGTGACCTTGCTCGAAGCGTCCGGAATCGAGGTCCTCTACGGTTCAGGATGTCCGGAGTGTCTCGACTGCACCGGTGACCGTGCCGGGACGAATCAGTGTCCACACTGCGGCACTGTCGTCGCCTGCGCGGACGCTGACCTCAGTGTCCAGGCTGGCGAAGTACTGGGCATTGTCGGTGAATCCGGCTCGGGGAAATCGAGTCTCGCAGAGGCGCTTGCACTGGAACTCGATTCCGAAGCCTCCCTCGATGGCGAGGTGAGCTACGGAGACCACGATGGCAACCTCCTGTCGGTCGACTACCAGACCCGCCACGACCTCCGCACCGGCGAAATTTCTTTCGTCCACCAGCACATTCGCGACGGACTCGACCTCGACTTCACCGGCGGTGGAAACGTCGCCGAAAAACTCCTCTCTGCCGGCTGGCGCTCCTACGAGGATGTCCGCACGCGTGTCCGAGACCTGTTCGAGG
Source organism: Halovenus halobia (assembly GCF_051414135.1). Taxonomy (NCBI): domain Archaea; kingdom Methanobacteriati; phylum Methanobacteriota; class Halobacteria; order Halobacteriales; family Haloarculaceae; genus Halovenus; species Halovenus halobia. The sequence continues at coordinate 126,090 of NZ_JBLKOA010000007.1, read as the reverse complement.
AGACGGAGATTCCCGTCGCACGGATGGACGACCCGACACGGACCTACTCCGGTGGGATGCAGCGACGCGTTCAGATCGCTCGTGCGTTGGCAACCGACCCGGACCTGGTCGTCCTCGACGAGCCAACGACTGGACTCGATGTGAGTGTCCAGGCTCGTGTGCTGGATACATTCCGACGTATCCAGCGCGAGGAGGGCGTCGCCGCTGTCGTTGTGTCACACGACCTGAGCGTCGTCCGTCTGCTGGCCGACCGAACTGTCGTGATGCGCAACGGGCGGATTGTCGAATCCGGTCTGACTGACCGCGTCATGGAAGACCCGCATCACGAATACACGCAAACACTCATCAACTCAGTAATATGACTGTCCTCTCTATCGAAGGGCTCAGCAAAACCTTCGACATGCACGTGCTCGGTGACACGAGAGTCACCGGACTCGACGACGTATCGTTCGACGTTCACGAGGGAGAGTTCCTCGCTATCGTCGGAGAATCAGGCAGTGGCAAATCCTCGCTGCTCAAGTGCCTCTACCGGACCTACGACCCAACTGCCGGTCGTGTCATCTATCACGACGGCGACGAGGAGTTCGACCTCGCCTCGTGTGGTGACCGTGTCGTAATGGGCCTCCGGGGAGACCGCATCGGGTACACCTCGCAGTTCCTCGATGAGATTCCACGGGTGCCTGCCGTCGACGTGGTTGCGCGGCCACTGGTCGAGCAGGGCACGGCTGTGGAGGAGGCACGGGAGCAAGCACGAGGGCTGCTCGACGCACTGCACGTTCCGGCGGAACTCTGGGACGCCTATCCAGCGACGTTCTCTGGCGGCGAGCGCCAGCGCGTCAACCTCGCTCAGGCGCTGGCCCCGAAGCCAGACCTGTTGTTGCTCGATGAACCGACGAGTGCACTCGACCCCGAGACACGGCAGGCAGCTATCGACCTGCTGGAGTCGTATCTCGACGACGAGACCACTGTTGTTGGTGTCTTCCACAACACCGACGTAGTCGCGCAGATCGCTGACCGGGTCGTGACACTGGACGACGGCCGCCTCCAGTCAGTCGTGCCAGTCACTGAGTACGACCAGGAGGTGAGCCGATGAGTTCAACCACACAGACCCCAGAGGCAACCGTTGCCGTCGTTGGCGGCCGCCTCGTCACACCCGACAGCGTCATCGAGGGCGGAGTCCGAATTGACGGACAGGAAATCGCCGAGGTTGGCGACATCGACGCCGACGCCGAAACCGTAATCGACGCAGATGGACAGCTCGTGTTACCGGGGCTGGTCGACCTCCACGGTGACGATATCGAGCAACATCTGCAGCCGCGCTCGGGGGCACGGATGGACGCCTCGATGGCGCTGGCTTCAGCCGACCGGGCGAACGTCGCCGCCGGGATTACGACAAAGTTCCACGCCATTTCCTTCGAGTTAGACGAAGAGACCGACCGCTCACCTGAACTCGCAGCGACGATGACCGACGCAATCGTCGACGCGACGGACCTGCTCGTCGACCACCGTCTCCACGCTCGCTGTGAGGTGACACAGAAGCGGTGTGTCGACGCTGTTCTCGATGTGCTCGACAACGGAGACGCCGACCTAGTTTCGGTGATGAGCCACATCCCCGGGAAAGGGCAGTTCCGCGACATGGCGGCGTTCCGGTCCTACTACGAAAACTCGTCCAATCACACTGCCGAGGAAGCTCAGGAGATGATCGAGGAACGAATGTCGATCCCGATGGAAACGATCAGAGACCGGATCAATCGTATCCTCGACCGGGCCCACGAGCGTGGCGTCGTAACAGCGTCACACGACGACGAGAACCCACGGGAAGTCGAACGTCTCGCCGAGTCAGGAGTCGACATCACCGAATACCCGATCACACTCGAAACCGCGCAGCGAGCGTCAGAAGTTGGGATGACGACAGCGATGGGCGCACCGAACCTCGTCCGCGGTGAGAGCCAGTGGGGCAACCTCGCAACCATCGACGGCATCGAGGAAGGTGTCGTCGACACGCTGGTCGCCGACTATCATCCGCCGTCGCTACTCGCTGCAGTGTTCGTCGAGACTGGAGAGTCACTTCCGGAACGAGTGAAACGAGTCAGTGCTGCGCCGGCCGACGCTGCTGGGTTCACCGAGAGAGGGCGAATCCAACCGGACAAGCGCGCCGACCTCATCGTCGTCGACCCCGAACCGACACCGACGGTGACCGAGGCAGTCGTCGCTGGCCAGCCAGTGTACCGTGCCGACGCGACGACGGGGGAGTCCCAATGAGTGACGCCCGTCTCGGAGCGGCGATGGATATCCGCTTCGGCGCGACCGTCGAGGAGTTTATGCGCTACGTCACCGAGTTAGGGCTGGACCACGTCGAATTCAAGCGCGAGTATCTGGCCGGCCATCCCAACACACCCAACCCCGAGCAGGTCCGGAAACTCGCCGACACGTACGACGTGAGCGTCACCTATCACGCACCCTTCCGGGACTGGAACCCGGCCAGCTACGACGAGACCGTCCGTCAGGACTCCGTCGAGCGAGTCAAACGAACACTCGACGACGCTGCCGCCGCCGGTGCAACTGGTGTCGTCGTCCACGGCGGTGCTGTCCCGCGCCGCTATCCGGAGTGGGTACGCGACGACGCTCGCGAGAGCGCAGTTCGGTCACTCGCGGAGTGTGCCGAATACGCCCAACTTGTCGGCGTCCCGCTATGCATAGAGAACCAGCCGATTGATGAACAGAAGCGCCGGTACACCACGTCGCCGACGGCGCTTGCCGAGATGGTCGATACCGTCGATGTCCCACCACAATACCTCGGTGTCACACTGGACGTGGGCCACGCGAAGGTCAACGACCACGACTGGCGTGCCTTCGTGGATGAGTTTGGGTCCCGTATCCGGGTCTGTCATCTCCACGACAACGATGGGACCGCCGACCAGCACAATGCGTTCCCGGGGTACGAGTCAGTTGTCGAATCGGTTCCGGCAGATTGCTTCGTCTTCGAGATGAAATCCGTCGCCGACATTGCAGCCTGTCTCGGTACCGATACCAAACCCCCGAAAACGGAGTTGTCTACCAGTGATTGACGAGTACGACGCCGTCATCTTCGACAACGATGGAGTCCTGGTCGAACCGACAGACACCGATGTGATTGTCGACGCTGTCGTCGAGTCGTTCGCAGCGTTCGATGCGGATGTCGACCGGTCGACCGCCAAACAGACCGTTGACGACGGAGCTGTTCCGGTCGACATCGCCCGTGACCACGGCGTCGACCCAGAGGCGTTCTGGCACTACCGTGAACTGAGTGCGAGTCTCGCCCAGCAGACGCACGTTCGCAACGGCGGAAAACCAGTCTACAAAGACGTTGCTGCACTCGACAGGCTCGATGTCCCGCTCGGAGTCGTCAGCAACAACCAGCACGCGACGATCGAGTTCCTGCTCGCTCACCACGACCTTCCGCGGTTCGAGACTGTATACGGACGCAACCCAACGCTCGTCGGCGCAGCGAACCGAAAGCCCGAACCGGAGTATCTCGACCAGGCACTGACGGACCTTGGTGCCGACCGAGCACTCTACGTCGGCGATTCAGAGACTGATATCGTCGCCGCAGACCGCGCCGGTATCGACTCGGCGTTTCTCCGCCGCGACCACGTCAGCGACTGTGACCTCTCGGCCACGCCGACCTTCGAGGTAGCTACCCTCCGAGAACTGGTCGAACTCCTGACATCCACGGAACAGCCCCATAAGCCGTAATACACTGGTTCAGTCGGAACCACACGAACGACCGTCGCAGCGGCGTGGCGACATCACGGACAGGTCCGGACTTTACGGACGATACAATGACAGTCGGGATACTCACAGTCAAAGTATGCACCGACGAACTGTTCTCGGGAGTTTTGCTGCGGGCGTGGGTATTTTGATTGCAGGCTGTTCTCGGTCGAGTGTCGATGGGACGGTTGTCTCGAACGAGACGCCGCTCACGTTCACCCACGAGTATGCGACCCAGGCGACACCGTCGGGAACCAGAATCGTCGTCGAAGTGACTATCGAAAACGATGGCAGCCAGCCGATTACGCCCGAGGGACGTGTTCCCCGGATAACCTGCACGTTCCTGGACAACTCAGGTGAGCGGCTCTATCAGTCGGGTCTCGAACCTGTGGAGCCGATTGGCGTCGGCGAAACAACCACAATGGAGTTCCCGCTGGCGGTGAACGTCGACGACGTGACGCGATACGAACTCCGGAGCAAGTGGACAGACGAGTGAACGGCGGAGCCGCCAACCACGCGTGTCACGTCGTGACGCGAATTATCGGTCGAACATGTAGGGGCATACTGATTCAGGAGTGCCGAACGAACACCTGACAATGAGTACCTGCCGGCTCTGTGACCTTCCGACACCGGACCCCCCAGTGACGGAGTCGACAGTCGAGGGCGAGTTCTGCTGTCGTGGCTGTCTGGAGGTTGCCCGGTCGCTCGACGACCTGCCATCTGAAGAGGCGGGTGTTGACACACCAAGAGAGGCTTCGACAGCGGAGACTGTCCCATCGGACGCGGAAACAGCCTATCTGTCGGTCGATGGGATGCACTGCACGAGTTGTGAGACGTTCCTGGGATTGCACGGCGATACCATAGACGGAGTCTACGCAGTCGACGCAAACTACGGGCTCGAAACTGCACGCGTGTTCTACGACCCCGAGACGATCACAGAAAGCGCGCTTTCCGAGGCCCTCTCGGGGCAAACCTACCAGTTTCGGCATCCGGACGAGACTGATGAGTCCGGGCAGCGCAGCCGCCAGTTCGAGACAGTCCAACGCCTCGTCGTCGGTGCGTTTCTGTCGATGCTGGTGATGCCGTGGTACTTCGTCTATCTCTATCCACGGTATCTGGGCGTACAGACAGGAATTCTCGACGTCGACGCGACGACGCAACTCACGTTCACGGTCCCAATGGCGGTTATCGGGGTCGTCACGTCAGGTGTGCTCTTCTACACAGGAGCGCCAATCATCCGTGGCGCGTGGGTGAGTCTTCGGACACGGCGGCCGAACATGGATTTGCTGGTCGCCGTCGCTGCACTCTCCGCGTTCGTCTACAGCAGTGTAGCACTCGCTGCTGGGCGGACACATCTCTATTACGACGTGAGCGTTGCCATCATCATGATCGTCACCCTCGGCCGGTACTACGAGGAGTCGATTCGGTCCCAGGCGATGTCGATGCTCTCGGATATTACGGCCGCCCGAACGAGCGAAGCGACGCGACTCACCGACGATGGTCGCGAAACAGTTCCAATCGATTCACTCGAACCGGGAGACGAAATCGTCGTCACGCCGGGTGAACGAGTCCCCGTCGATGGCACTGTCCAGGAGGGGATAGCCGACGTCGACGAGTCTGTTGTCACGGGCGAATCGATGCCGGTAACCAAACGACCAGGCGACGATGTTGTCGGTGGCTCTGTCGTGACCGACGACGCACTTGTCGTGTCTGTCGGACCGAGAGTCGAAAGTACGGCGGACAGAATTGCCACGGCACTCTGGGAGATACAGAGTGCAACACCCGGCGTTCAGCGACTCGCCGACGCGCTCGCAACAGTCTTTGTTCCACTGGTATTGACGCTCGGGGTGGCAGTCGCGTCGTGGCATCTGGCGACAGGAAGTTCGGTCGCAACTGCGGTGTTGTCTGGACTTGTCGTGCTGGTCGTCTCCTGTCCGTGTGCGATGGGGCTGGCGACGCCGCTGGCTATCTCAGCGGGCCTGCGAGATGGACTCAAACAGGGTGTCATCATCGCCAACGAGGCGGTCTTCGAGGTTGCACCAGACGCTGAGACGTTGATTTTCGACAAAACTGGCACGTTGACAACTGGTGAGATGACGGTGTCAACAGTCGTCGGGGACGACCAGACACTCGAATACGCGGCTGCAGTCGAGCGGTTCGCCAGCCACCCAGTGGCCGACGCAATCCTCGACGCTAACGCTTGCAACGACACCGAAGCAGTCCCCGATGGTGGCACAGTCCCCGAGTCGGAGGGCGTCGAGACGGGTATCGAGGCCGACCACCCGACCACCACGGAGTTTACGCGCTATCCCGGCGAGGGTGTCTCCGGTGTTGTCGACTCACGAGCGGTGGTCGTCGGAACACCAGGACTGGTCAGAGAGCGCGTCGGGCCAATTTCAGAGTCCCTCCAGAACCACATCGAAACGTTCGAGTCTGACGGACAGCTTCCGGTCGTCGTCGGCTGGGACGGTCAGGCACAGGGTGTGGTCGCTGTCGGTGATTCCGCCCGTGACGAGTGGGAGGACGCACTCGAACAGTTCGAGAACCACGAGATTGCGGTGTTGACAGGCGACGATGGGCCGAGCGCAGCGGTGTTTCGCGAGCATCCAGCCGTCGACACAGTCTTCGCTGGTGTGCCGCCAGATGGGAAAGTCGAGACGGTTCGTCGACTCTCAGCACAGGGCAACACAGTGATGGTTGGTGATGGCACCAACGACGCGCCGGCCCTCGCAGCAGCAGACCTTGGCATCGCCATGGGAGACGGAACTGCCCGGGCCATCGACGCAGCAGATGTCGTCGTCACTGACAACGACCTCACAGCCGTGAAAACTGTCTTCGAGTTCGTTCGGGGGACGCGCAGACGCATTCGTGAAAATATCGCGTGGGCGTTTCTCTACAATGCAGTCGCCATTCCGCTTGCAATAGTTGGTGCGCTCAATCCGCTCTTTGCAGCGGTTGCAATGGCTGCCAGCAGTCTTATTGTCGTGATGAACTCCAAACGGCCAGTACTGTAAGCCACCTAACTGCAAGCGTACCGAAAAAATCATCGAGACGTACATATTCGGCACAACAGTTTAGGGGGTTTCTCTTGGATTGAGGAGCATGTTAGACACCAGCCGGTTCACAGACTCACTCGACGACTCGACGTTCGATATCGGTCCCAATCCGACGAAAGAAGAGCTTCGGACGGTGGTCACCGAGCTCAAGGCAGAGGGTCTGTGTGGCCGGCGGATTGCAGAACACCGGCTCGGTCCGTACTTCATCACCAGCCCGGCGCACGGGCAGGACGAAATCGAACTGCTCGACGAAGTTATCCAAGAAGAGTACGCAGAGACCGGCCTCTGTATCGAGACTCGACAGTCTGAATGTAGTCGATTCCGTGGCGGCTGCAAGGGCGAGCAGAACACCGACTGAGTATTGGTCTGAAACCACCACTCACCTCGGTCGAGGAGGAGAGTGGTCGGTAGACCCTACCACTGACTTGATAAACTGACGAGACGACGTCTCGATTCGGGTATATTCCCCCGACTGTGAACTAGGTCGAAAAAATACCGATAGTTAGAAGCTTCTGATGAGACGCTGGCGGAGCTGTCCGTTCTCGTCACGGTATTCGACGACGAGTTCCTGTCCCGTCGGTGACTCTTTGAGATTGCTTCGGTCGACGGTGAACGTGAACGGAGACCCATCGACGCGTTTGAGCTGTTCTCCGCCAGAAAGCACCACGACGTGGTCGATGCCCTGTGGGTCGACAATTTCACACGAGACCGTCTGTTCGCCGCCGTCACAGACGAGGTCACCGCTGACACTCTGTGCACCCGTTCCTGTCGACGGCGAGAACTCGAGAAGCATCACGCCAGGGGCGAGCGTTGCGAGTGAGATGACACACAGCGCGAAGATGGTGAGGTTGATCTTCCCGGAGTTGCGCGAGAAGGTTCGTCCGACTGCTGTCGAAGCGTTCCGACGCAGTCGGACCGTAAGCGGAACGAGCACCATGTGGGTAAATGGTCCCCAGACGATGAGTAAGAAGCCGTAGGCCATCACATACAGAACTGGTCGCCAGTCGGTGACCGAGTGAACGGCGGACCCACCGGCCCACAGACCGAACCCGAGAAACAGCAACGCCCCGCTTTTGAGCCAGCGCCAGATTGGCGTGTTCGCATAGTAGATACTGAGAAGGTCGCGCCAGAACTGCTGTCCGTAGCCACGAACGGTCGTGACAATCGATTCGTGAATCATGGTTGGTCAATCAGGCCCCGATAGACCAGAGGCGCGTGAGCAGGAACCAGTTCAACAGGTACAGTGCCACGAACGTCGCCATGAAGATGAGACACAGCGCGAACGTCCCGCGCATCTCCGTCTTGTGAATCGGGTCGACACCGCCGTCGGGCACGAGTCCACCCTGTGGGAGCAGGGCCTGTGAGTCTTCCTTGGTCGTGCGAGAGCCAAAGAGAACCGACCCGACGGACACGAGCACGAACACCGCGCCGACAATGATGGCGAGCAACGTCATCGGCCCGAGTATCATGAACAGCGGCTGTGCCGCCGAGAGACTGAACTCCGAGCCGATGATATTGGTGACGACCTGCGAGGTTCGGCGTGGGACACCGTAGAGAATGCCGATGTAGACCATCAACAGCGAGGCAAGTCCCATCGCCGCTGCGTATCCATAGGGGACGACGAGCGCGAGTCGACTGGAGATGAAGTTCCGACGGAACATCGTCTTGATGAGGAAAAACACCAGCCCGAAGAAGGCGAGTGTCGTTCCCAGTGCGACCGTCGCGTGGAAGTGGCCCACAGTCGCGTAGGTGTTGTGCCAGGTCATGTTCAACTGCATCTGGCCCATCAACACACCCGTAATCCCGCCGAGGAATCCAAAGAGGATGATGCTGAAGATGGTCGAGACGAAGATGGGATTTTTCCACGGTGCAGAGGTCAGCCAGCCAAACAGCCCACCGCCAAGCCCGCGCTGTCGGCGACCGGCTTCGAGTCCTGCAGGGATTGCGAAGGCGTGAATCATGCTCGCGAATGCGGCGCCGTAGAACGCGTACGACGTGTTGAAGATACGCCAGCCTGCGGAGAGGCCTGGGTCAACCATCAGGTGGTGTGCTGCGCCGAGGTTGATGAAGAACATATACATGATAAATGCCGTCCGCGAGACTTTCTCCGAGGCGACGACAGCCCCACCGACCACGTGCGTGAGGAAGTACCAGACGGTGATCATCGCGAGCAGATTTATCTGCTGGGTCCCGTGACCAACGATCCAGTATAGTTGGCGGTAAACACCAGCGTTTATCGAGTCGATAATCCCCATCTGCCAAATAGCAGCGTAGCTGAACGCAGCAATTCCGCCGAGGATTGCCTGCACTGCAATGACGAACGTCACAAACGCTCCGAACGCGACAAGTGGAAGTGTGCCGTTCCAGTCCTCACGTTTTTCGAGGATAATGCTCACCAGGAACGGAAGTGCGGCGATGGTTGCACCGACGAGGAAGACAACCGCACCGATGTAGAAACCGAGTGGGACATCGAGAGGGACATAGGCAGTCAACAGTGGGGCGTCCGACCCGCCGCTGAGTGTCCAGATGAAGTAGTTTACCGAGAGTGCGCCGGCAACCATGATTGCCCAGCCAGCCTTCGCGACTTTCGTCAGCGGTAGCTTCCGACCGAGGACGATAGGGCCGCCGACGTAGAGAACGGCGATCTCCATGAACACCATCCAGAAGATGAGGATGTTCCAGGCGTGCATGCTGAGGTGACGGTAGTAGCCACCGAACTCACCGATGAGACCAATCGTCTCCCAGCGAGTCATCGCAACGGTGAACGCGAAACTGCCGCCGATCATCAGCGCAACAAGTGCCGTCAATCCAAACAGTTTGACGTGGACTTCCGCCGAGCGGTGAATGTCCAGTCCCGTCACGGAGCAGGTTCGAAATCCATCCTCGTCGTAGTCGTTCGCAAGTAGTCCTGTGATTTTTCCAAACATTGTTACTCACCCGTCACCGTATCGTAGTTCTCAGAGTCGACAACGTAGAACGTACCAGACATCGAAGCGTGTCCCTGCCCACAGAACTCGTTGCAGATGACCTGATACGTTCCCGGTTCATCGAACGTCATCGGGACAATCCACTCAGTCCCGGGGAACACCTGCAGGTTGATTTGCTGGCTCAAGTTCTGTTCTGGCCGGACCGAAAAGCCATGCTGGACGTCTCGTGAACCGAGGTGAATGTCGTACTCGGTTCCTGCTTCGAGGACAACCGGGAGGCCACCCCACCGGAATCGTTGGCCGAGCACGTACGCCGAGGTGTCAGGGGGGACAATGACGTTCTGTCGCTCCTCCTCGGTGGGCGCGCGGTTTTCTTCGATTGCGGCCACCGACGTCTGGCCCGCCTTCTCTTCGTAGTCACTGACCACCTCTGCGTAGGCTTCTGGCTCGACCTCGTAGGTTTCACCGACTGGATTCTGGTCACCAAACTGGGTAAACCCGCTCATCCAACCGAAGATACCCAGCGACCACAGACCCGCGATACCGAGCCAGATACTCTCGCGTCTATTGACCGCTTCATCCCACCAGTTGCCATCCGGTGTGTCGAGTGGACTTGACATACTAGATCACCTCACTGGCACCGACAGGATATCGATCAGTCCCCATCCCAGGTACACGAGGAAAAAGAACACGAGGGAGGCGACTGCTAACAGGAATATGCGGTTGTATAGCAGTTGCATTGTCGGCATCTCTTCTGAGCTCATTTGTAACTCACGTCCAGATTTTCTTGAATCACTCCCCTGAATGTTATCGCGCACATATTCGGGTTGGTTGGCGTCATGTCAGTAAAGTAAACGTACTAGTCAATGACCCGTGCAGGACTGTTGTGCCGAACACATTCTGAGAGTGACCCGAATGACCGCGAAGAGTACGACTACCGCTCCGTCGAACAGCAACAGCAACCAATCTTCGCCTGGGGCAAGAAATCGACAAGCAGCTCAGTTGCCGAACAGGCGGACATGTTCGGGAGTATCCCTGAGTAGAGTGGGACGTATGTTCCAGTATCAGCACGCTCTCGATTATGACTCTCTTGAAATCAACGAGACAGCGATTTACATCACTGCTCGCTGTCACGACGTTTGCGGTGTACGTACTCGTCACGACAGGAACCACCCTCGCCGCAACTGGAACGCAGGCCTGTTCGCAGTGGCCAATCTGTGCGCCGGGGCCAGGCGACCTCACACCGATTGTGCTCGTCGGACTCGGCCACAGAGCGATGACAGCCGTTGTCGGTCTGTTAATCGCTGTGGTACTCCTGTGGTCCCGGTCGCTCTCGCTCGACTGGCGGGCCCGGATTTCGTTGTACAGTGTCGCGGTTGCGTTTCCGATACAGATAGCCCTCGGCGGTGTTGTCGTCCTGACCGACGTACAGTACGTTCCCGAGATACATCTCGTGCTGGGGACGGCGGTGTTTATGCTGTTGTTGACCGCGCTCGCCTGGACACTTGAATCGGAGACAGCAACCGAAGAGACGAACGCTGGAAGCACATCACCCAAAAACCCAGACCCTGTCACGGAGAGCCCAGCAGACCACCCAGCGTCGACTGAGTCCTCAGCGCAAGAACGTATCGAACCGTCCGAAGAAGACTCTGCACCCGGAACGCTATCGATGGCGGACCGTCTGCGTCGATATCTGGAACTGACGAAACCACGCCTGATGTGGTTGCTCTGTTTGCTCGCACTCGCGGGCATGGCACTGGCGACGACGACTGGGCAGTGGCCAAGCGGTTCCGCCGTCGCGGCAACGCTCGGGGGAGGGATTCTGGCAATCGGCGCGAGCGGGACGTTCAATCATCTCTACGAGCGTGACCGAGACCAGAAAATGGAGCGAACGGCCGATAGACCGGTTGCAACGAACGAAATTCCAGTGCGGAATGCCGCAGTGTTCGGGGCTGCTCAGGTGGTGCTCTCGATGGCGCTGTTCGTCGTGTTCGTCAACATGTTTGCGGCCGCGCTGACGTTCGTCGCTATCGTCTACTACAGTGTGGTCTACACGGTCGTTCTCAAACCAAATACCAGCTGGAACATCGCAATCGGCGGTGGGTCCGGCGCGTTGCCCGCGCTCATCGGCTGGGTCGCAGTTACCGGTTCAGTCGGGCTTGGCGGAGTGCTGTTGGCCGCACTGGTTGTCATCTGGACGCCGCCGCATTTCTACAATCTCGCAATCGCGTACAAGGACGATTACGCCCGTGCTGGCTACCCGATGTTCCCGGTCGTTGCCGGGGTGTCGGCCGCTCGCCGCCGGATTTTGCTCACGCTCGGCGCAACACTGATCGTGAGTATCAGTCTCGTCGCCTGGACGCCGCTGACGTGGCTGTTTGCCGGTGCGTCCATAGTTGCCGGAGGTGTGTTCTTTGCGAGTGCTGTCTCGCAGTGTCGACTCCATACCCGTGAGGCGACGATGCAGACGTTTTTCGCCTCGATCGCGTACCTCGGCATCGTTCTCGGCGCAGTCGTCCTCGAAACCGTCGTTGTCATTCCCTGACCAATGAGTAAGACAAACACAGCGCCACTCCGTGTCTGGTCCGGTCTTGCCAGCCAGTTCCCGACGACGCCAACAGCAGTTGCCCTCCTCCTCGTGGACCTGATAGCACTGTTCGGATTTCTCGCAGTCGGGCAGTACAAACACGGCTATCTGTTCTGGGAGAATCCATCTCGAACGCTCCTGCTTCTCTCGCCAATTCTCTGTCTCTGGGTCATACTCGCACTCCCAACTGGACTGTTCACTGAGTCGTCGCTCCAGAGCTCCCCCAGCACTGCGGCGAAACTGGTCTCTGTCTGGGTCGTTGTGGCGATTCTCAACGGACTGCTGCGGCGGACGGACTACATCACTGGAACTGCGCCTGAGTCGTTTTTTATTGTGAGTATCGTCTTCGGAGTGCTCTTTCTGTTTGGGGGGCGACTACTCGTGATGACACTCGTCAGGATATCGTAGTCCCAGAAGGCGATTCTCGGCTCCGACGGTGTGGACATCGGTTGCCGTACTTTCCGCGAGCACTCTTGGGCTCGCCGTTCGGCTGTGTTAACCCCTGAGCGACACCGTGTCTAAGGGTCCCAGCGAGAGACTGGGCCGGTATCTGGAGTGGTCTGACCTGTTTCTTTGACCTCTCTGACAATCGGATTCCCGTCGTACTCGTCGAGGCGGTCTGTGATTTCGGTCAGGTCTCTGACACCGCGGGGCTGAAGATATCGGAGACATTTGAGCCCGATCTCGTGCAGTTCCTGTGTTGGGGCTGCTGTTGCCTGTTCGGCGACGCTCGACGCGGCGGCCGCCCCGGTACTATACCAGCGGGCACGTGCGTCGAACAGCGGCACCGAGGTCTCATTGTAGGACCTGTCTAATAACCGCCATTTCGTGTGAATTCGAAATATCGTCAGTATCCCACTGTGAGACAGTCTCGATTGCTGAATCCACGGCCGCATCGATCTCGTCCCAGTACTGTTCCGGAGTCCCGTTCCGGGTGGCGAACCGTTCAGTGTAGAACTGGTCGAACAGTTCCCGAACCTGTTCAGTCTCTTCGCCTTCGCTGCGTACAGTAGTACACCAGCGGTTGAGCGTTTCTGAGTGGATGTCCAAGTACAGAGCGCTGAGAATCGCATTCAAGCTGGTCTGTAAGGTCGTTACGTGTTCTGAACGGTCACGGTTGGAGTCGTGGTGCAACTGTCGTGCCAGCGTGAGCACCCACGCGAGGTGGGCCACAGCAGTTTCGATGGTAGCGGAGACCGCTGGGATTGGGATCGGCTTGGAGTACTGACCGTCCATCACCCGCGCACTCTCTGTTGTTTCTGAGAAAATTGCTTTCTGCAGGTAGTAGGAGGCACATGGGTGGTTTAGTGCTGCGTAGACGAATGCGATCTCTTCCGGTGTGCTGTCCGCGAGCGGCACATTGACGAGTTTCTCCGTGCCTACTACCTCTCCATTTGCGTCGATCCACGCCCGGAGTCGCGTGCCACGAAGGACCTTTAGCATGACGCGAGGAACGGCGTACTCGGTAACGGACTCCTGGTAGTCACCGAGGTCCCTGTGCCAGATATCCTCCAGATAGAACGCCTGAACCCACGGATTTTTGTTGATATAGTGGTCGTCCCCACCGTTCAGTTTCTTCTTTGTACTGTCCGGGATGTACAACTGCCTCGTCGTGTCTTCGGTGGACATTACGTCGCCAAGACGGCGGTCGTGAGAGCGCAGGCGTTCCAATACATCGCTCTGGTCGTCAGTTATCGGTCGGAAGATGATGGTTTTCGAGTCCATCATGAACTCTTGGTCCACCCACCCGAGATGGACTGGCTGGTTCGCAGTCGTACTCTGGAGGTCTCGACTCCGGTGCACGGTCGGGATACTTGCTCGGCCATCACCACCGAGAGTATTGACTATGGCAATCGTTTCGAGGTTTACCCCAACGAACCCCAATCCGACGTCGAAGACGTGCTTGAATTCGGTCTCTTCCAGCAGGAGTTCTCGAATGTCGGACCACGAACTGTAGAAGGCGATGCTCTTGCTGACGATGTACGAGATGACTCCTTCGTTGTGAACGAGTTCCAGTGCTCGTTCGTAGAACCACTCACAGGAGTCGTTCGTCCCCTGGCACTCGTAGTTGGCTTCGTTCTTCAGCAAGGGTTCCGCTTCCGGGCTCACGGACGCCCCGTAGGGTGGATTGCTAATGATGACGTCAAACCCGCCGTATTCCATGAATACGAGCGGGAATTCGAGCGGCCAGTGGCACGCGTCCAGCTTGTCTTCTCGGAAGTCTTGTCCGGCGTACTCTCGCTCGATGAGAACACTCCAATCGTCTGGGTCTGCAAAGTGCTCTCGGAGTTGGCCGAAGATCTTCTCAACACCCTGCTTGTTGAGTGTCGGGCTGTCCAACCGTGCTTTGTATTTGTACGTGGTGAACCCCTGGCTTTCCAGATATTCGTCGATGGATTCAGGTATCCCATCCGAGATTTTGATGCTGAGTGTCGTGGAGGTTTGCGGGGCCGCGTTCAGACTGTCCCACGCTTCGTTCACGTCATCAACGTGGTCGTCGATTGTGAGACGGTTGTTGTTCGAATCACTCTGTGCTCCTGCGTACCACTCGTCGAGGTCTTCTTTCAGGTCGTCATGCCGACGTTCAAGCTCACGCTTCGTCTCTTTCTCGGGGTCACTGGATTCCCGATAGTCACGAACATCCTCCCCGTACTGACGTAGTTGGTCCTCCATCGTGGAAGACCCTCGGGTGTGCTGCTGGCCGGTTACTGCAGCGGTTTCAGTAAACCCGAGGAGGCTGTTTCCGGTTCGGATGTTGAATGTGATGTCCGGCAAGGGTGGGATTTCGTCACGTTCGTCTACGGGTGCACCGTCGGTCGTCTCTACCGGAGTCGCGCTGATCAGCCAGAGCCACAGCCGTAACTTACAGATCTCCGTTGCCCCTTTCAGGATGTCCACACCGAAGATGTTCTGTGCAATGATTTGCCGGCGGAGTACGTACTCATCAGTGTTCGGTCGACACATCGACCGCCACTCGAACAGTGTGTTCGCGACTGCGAGCGCAAATGAACCACTCCCAACTGCGGGGTCACACACCTTCAATTTCTGTAGCCTCGAATCTAGGTACTCCAAGATTTCTGGGGAGGTCTCGTACTCCTCGTAAAGGACGTCGAATCCGTCCTTCTGGTCAGATTCGATTGACCCAATTTGATTTTCACTAGGCCGGTACAGGTCGTCAGGATTGAGGGCTGTCGGTGCCTCCCCCTGCTCAATGTCTCGGTCAATCTTCTCCAGTAAGCCTTCCCACAACGCTCGGCGGGCTTTGAAGTCGGTTATGTCTTCACCGGTGTAGTACGCACCGACCTCACTGTTCCCCTCGGAAAGCAGGTCGTTCCGCTCGGAAGCATCTAACTCACTAAGCCGGACGTCATCGCCGACTTTACTCACCGAAATGACGAACTTCTCGTAGATATACCCCAAGACGGCCGGGGTGAGATTTCCGACAGTATCCGCTTCATCTTCGTCTGTTCCTTCCAGCCCGTCCAGGAGCCAATTGTACTCATTAAGTTCGCTGATTAGTGCTTCCCAGTCAAAATCCTCAACAACGAGTTCTTCGTCCTCAGAGACAATGGTCCCGTCCCTCGTGGTGAGGTCCTCCGGCTGGAAGAGCCCCCCGTTCAGGTGTGGAATGTGGAGCCAGTACGAGCCGGTGAATTTGACGTCATTGGCGTCTCGGGAGTTCAGGCGGTCGAAGAAGACCGTTCGAAGCAGCGTCCAGAAATCGTCGTGCTCGTCCACAAGCGTATTGAACACGCGACCTGTTGTCCCCGGAACCATCTTCTTGGAGTCGTTCACCGGGATGACGACGCCACGTTCGACGAGGAAGTAGAGGAAAATCAGGCGGTCGATGATTCGCTGAGCGGACAGAAGCTCCTCCTGCTTGCTGAGCGTGTATCCGTTTTCAGTGGTGAGGGAGCTTGCGAGATCGGACCGGTGGTCCCACAACTCCCGGTAGAAGCGGTCAACAACGTCCGTGTAATCGAAGAGAGCGTTGATGTCCTCAGAAACCTGTTCCAGTTTATCGAGCTTGGTTTGTGCCGTCGTACCGGTGTGGATAGTGGGATTGTAGATGAACTGAAAATTTCCACGGGACGCGCGAAATACCTGTACTCGATTGGTTTCTGGGTCGAAAAACCAGAAGTACTGTAGACGAGTTCTCCGCTTCAGTTCCTGTGCGATCTTCTTCGGCGTATCCTGCGGGACATCTGCCATCGGGAATTCGAAGTATGCGATACGAACAGAGCTCTGAATACTGAAGCGGTACGTGACCTCGTGGTCTGAATCGTACGTTACGGTGTCCGAGGTAGGTTCTTCGAGGTATTCAGCATTGACCAAGTGACCGTAGCCATAGCCGTCAGGTTCGTCGCTCTGTGGCGTAGCGTCCAACGTCTTCGGATAGTTCGTAGTATCAGTCATTTACTGTGGTATTTAATGACCGCCTTCACCTCGCTCTCTCCGGACGTACTCACCTCTTTTTCGGACATTTGAATAATTGTTTGCCATTCTGGTGACCTTCGAGGCTCATTGTCCGGGTTCGATATCTAACCCCTTCTTGAATTGACGACAGACTGTCTTCCAGGATGTTCCGTTGGGGAAGCGTGTACGTGTCCGCCTCCAGTTGCTCACGAACCGCTGAAAGTCTCTCTGTCATATCGGAGGTAACACGTCCTCTCCTTGGCCAACTAACTGTGAGACAGCACGGCCTTATTGACCTGCCGCAACTCTCAGTCTACGTCTGTACCGAGAGTTCGATACCGAGTGGTCGAGTCAAGACTCGTACACCTGGCCGAGGCCAACCGAACCGACCAGTTCAGTCAAGCGAGAGCGCTCGACCGCAGGCTGGGCAGCGTTCGGTGACGATTGTCACCTGACACGCACAGTCCGGGCAGTGGTCTCGGTAGCAGGCACGGTCGCCCATACGTAAAGTTTCCCCTCGTGTGACAAAAAACCTGCTGTCAGCCCGAATATATTCGCAACTAACTGTTAGGCTCGGCCCGACAGTGAACGAAATATGGGTGACCGACGCGAAACACTGGTAGCGGTCACGGAGCAACTACAGGAGTACGACGTGATCACCGACGCCTTTCTTGCCAAGAGTTTCACAGACCGCCTGCTGATTGTCGACGTAACAGAGGGTGAGCAGCTACCAGCGGACGCGCTGGAACTGATTCGCGAACACGACTTCCAGGCTATCGACAGTCTCGACACCGACGACAAGCGACCCCGCTCTGCTGTGGGCGACGTCGGTGGAGCGACCCGACACCACTTCGTCGACATGCAGACGCGAGGCACACACCAGTCCTACGTAGTGAGTTGATAGCGGACGCGACGGACTTCGTTTAGGTAATAGCGGTATCTGTGTGTAGCCTCTTTGTGGTGGTACAGACGAACAGTACCAGCAGGGACTCGACCGCCGAACCCGAACGTATTCAGGACAACAGTATTCTTCATTATTAATAATCCCCTATCTTGATTCAGCGAGAGAATCCCGCCCTTCCCGTGAGTGACGAGTGTTCCGACGCTCAGTCGGAACCGAGGAGCGAACAGGGGCATGGCAAGACCGACGGTCTTGCTGCACCCGAAAATCTTCGATTTTCGAGGACGGGAGTGAATCGCGTAAGCTCTGTGCAGCAAACCACTCGGTTTCTCCCTGCTGAATACATCACGTCACAAGAATTATTTGTCTTGGGTGTATCGTATCTGCTAAGGCCAAATGGAGTATCATCTGCAAACCGGGTCGCACACAGTGTACGCGCTTCAGTATCACTTCGTGACCGTCACAAAGTACCGTGCCGATATTCTCACGGATGAGCGGCTGGAGCGTGTCGCTGAAATCGCCCACGACATTGCAAATGACTTCGAGGCCGACATCAAGAACGTGGACGGCGGAACCGACCACGTTCACATTCTGTTTCGGACCAAACCAACCACAGACCTCACGAAGTTCATCAACTCGCTCAAAGGCGTCACGTCCCGCCGGATTCGGTCGGAGTATCCCGAAGTAACACAGACGCTCGAAGATGCGTTCTGGCAACCGGGGTACTTTCTCGCCACGACCGGCCAAGTGAGCATTGACGTGCTGATGGACTACGTGGACGACCAGTAGCATGACCGCAACAACCACGAAAACGCTGGAAGCTACGCTCGCCCCGCCGACAGCACACAAAGAGCGGAAACTGTGTGACCTGCTCGAAACCTACCGTGAGGGACTTCACGAGGCGTTCGACGCCGGGTGTGACACGATGAACGCAACCAGCGACGTGGTGACGCCCTACGACCTCCCATATCAGGCGAAAGCGGCTCTGTGCAACTACGTCCCACAACTTCACGACACCTACGACGCACAGGAGTTGGACGACGACCACCCGGTTCGGCTCACCAACCAAGCCGCCGAGTTCGACCACTCGGCGGCGCGTGACTACGAGTTCACATGGTGGGCACCGCAACCCGGTCGCGGGACGAATTTCTGGATACCGCTTCGTATCAACCCCGAACAAGACGGTCTGTGGCACGACCTCGTACACGGTGACGCATCGGCGGGACAACTCCGACTGCAACGCCACCGCACGTCGTGGACACTCCACGTCACCGTTGAGTTCCCGGTCGAACAACCGGACTACGAACCGACAGACGACGATGTAACACCAGTCGGCTTCGACATTGGCGAAGCACACCTGCTCGCGGGCTGTGCCTGCGAGCAGGGGACTCCGACTGACCCACTGCTCATCAACGGTGGTCGCGCTCGTCACCTTCGCAAAGAGATGTTCACGACGCTCAAGCGACTCCAAGAGCGTGACGCCGCACAGTGGCGGATAGACGAGCGATTCGACCACTACCAGAACGCACTCACTGAAATCATCGAGAAGGCGTCTCGACGTGCCGTCGAGTACGTCTGTCGATTCGAGAAGCCAGTCCTTGTGCTGGAAGACCTTTCGGACATCCGCGAAGACCTCGATTACGGCGAGTGGATGAACCGACGGCTCCACGCATGGGCGTTCGCTCGGCTTCAACAGCGTATCGAGGACAAGGCACGAGAGGCAGGGCTTCCGGTCGAATACGTCCGACCGGAGTACACGAGCCAGACGTGTCACGAGTGCGGCCACGTCGGGCACCGGAACGGCGACGAGTTTCGGTGCCAGAACGACAAGTGTTGGGTATCGGAGTACCACGCAGACATCAACGCGGCGGTCAACATCGCTGACCGCCACGACCCGTGGGGTGAGAGCCTGCCAGTGAAATCGGCGGGCGATGACATCTCACGGGATGGGAGCGCCTGTGACAGCGCCACGACCCACCGAGAGACGAGCGAGAAACCCTCGCAGATGACGCTCTCGACTTTCCACGGGTCGGAACCCTCTGCCAGCAACAGCGAAACGTAGCTGGTATTCCCATGCCGGGAAGCCGCGCCGTTCACGGCGCGGAGGATGTCACCTCTAAATGTGAGGTGATACCGATGGCAACAACAGACGCAGAGCAGGCACAGACGCGTCTGCTCGGTGAAGAGCGTACCGTCGTCGTTGACAAGGAGTGGCTAGCCTACTGGCTGGTCGTACTCCGGTTCGTTGGCGGCTGGTGGCTCCTACACGCTGGGCTGGATAAATTCATGAACTGGCCGTTCGAGGCGGGCTGGTTCGTCGGCGGCGCAGCGCAGGGGACCAGCCTCGGCCCGTTCGTGACGCTGTTTAGCGACGGTGCCCTGTTGACGTTCGTCAACATCGCGATTCCACTCGGGCAGACGATGATCGGACTCGGGCTCATCCTCGGGGCACTTACCAGAACGGCTGCCTTCTTCGGTGCCGTTCTGATGGTGTTCTTCTACTTCATCAACGGCGAGACTGGCGCGTGGGCACACGGGATGGTGACGGGTGAGTTGCTTGGGTTGCTCATCTTCGCGATGATTGCAACCCTCGGTGCCGGACGCGTGTTCGGCGTCGACGCCTATCTAACCGAGACGCGCTTCGTCCAGAACCACCCGCGTCTGCAGTACCTCATGGGGTGATCACAATGACAGAACAACCACTCGCGACGAAAGTTGCACAGTACGCTGGCGGCGGGCTAGTCGTGTTTGGGCTCGTCGGAATCGGGCTCCTCGAACTGGTCGCTGGCGCGGCCAACCCGGTCACCGCCGAGGGTGTAGCCGTCCAGGAGGCGCTGGTCCCGCTGAAGATTCGGGCCTATATCATCCTCGCTGGCATCCTCATCTGGGGATTGTACGCGGTGTACAGAATCACAGCATCCCGGATGGAGACAGTCGGCGAGCAGCGCCGGCAAGTCGACACTGGACAACCAAACCACGTTGACGACTAACGATGCCGAGTCCGTCAGTCGTCAGCTGGTTCTGCCCGCGTCGTCATCTCGACTTCTGGCGCGTCAACCTCTAGTTCGTCGAGCGCTGCCTGTGCGGCGCGTTTCCCTGACACCAACATTGCACCGAAGGTAGGCCCCATCCGTGGGAGGCCGTAAGTTGTCGCCGTCGCCATCCCCGTGACGACCAGTCCGTCGTGTGCAACGCCGGTGTGTTCGACGACAGCGTCCTCGCTCTCGCCGACCCACATCGAGTCGTGGCCGGGCGAATCGTGACCGGGAGCACCGTACTGGTCGGAGTCCGTGTCGTCCATTCCGGTGTTGTGTTCATCTGCGTGGCCGATTCCCGGTGCGTCGAGGACACCGCGTTCGTGGAGTTTCGTCACCGCAACGGCCTCGTGACCGGTCGCGTCGATGACCAGATCAGCCTCGACAGCAATCGGGTCGACGCAGGTTATCTCTCGTGGGAGTGCGTGAACCGGCGTCCAGTTCATCACGATGCCGCCGACGCGGTGGTCCTCGCGGATCACGATGTCGGTGAACTCCGTCATGTTCTGAATTTTCGCGCCAGCGTCACATGCGGCCTTGATCAGTCCAGAGCAGGCTTCCGGACCGTTGGCCACGTACAGCCCTTCACTGTCCTGTGACTGTTTGTAGGAGACATCAAGTTCCTCGAGGATCTGTTCGGCTGGGTCGCGGACGGTGACCTTGTTCATCAGGAAGCCACCGAGCCAGAAGCCGCCGCCGAGGTAGTTGTTCTTCTCGACGACCATCACCTTCACGCCACGCTCGGCGAGTTCCTTGGCCGCCACAAGCCCCGACGGGCCGCCGCCGACGATGATGACGTCTGATTCTGAGAAGTTCATGAACTCCTCTGTCCATTCCTGCCCAATTGCTCGTGTTACCTCCGCTTCGTCGACATCACTGAACTGGTCGAAAGTATCTTGGCTCATACTACTAGGTACTAATACTGAGTGGTAATAGTACTTTTGCCATCACGAACCAGACGACGCGACCGCTGGTGTGGGAGTTCACCAGAGGCTGGTGCACAGATTCGAGGGCAACTGTGAGGTTGCCTATCGGGGAGTTGAGCGCTGAAAGTACTGAATAACAGAGCCGGTCGACAGTTAGTTGACGAACCGTTCGTCGGCGACAGTGTCCTCCTGAATATCAGTGTCGAGGTCAATCGCCTGGACGAGTTCAACGAGTTCCTGCACCTGGGGGAACGTGTACACTGTCAGGTCGACGTCGGCCTCGGCAGTAGTGATCTGTGAATCCAGCACAAAGACGATTTCTTCGTCCGGCCAGCCACCCATCTGTTCGATAATCTTGTGGCTCGGCCCGTAGCTAAAGGTGGGTGTCCCCATGTTGATTGTCGTATCGAGGACGTTCGCCCACCCGTCGATGTAGCCGGAGGTCATGATGTTGCCAATCTCTTGGATTGCCGACCGTTCCATGTCTGAAAAGCCCGACTCCGCGCTGGTATCCCCGGGCACCATCGACTGTGCCAGTTGCTTGCTGTCGGCCGGGTCGAGCAGAAAGAGCACGTAGCCGTACGGCGGTTCGGTCAGTTCCACAAAGATACCAACGGCTGTTTCGTCGCCGAGATGCGTCTTCACATCGTCCATATGAAGGACGTTGATTTTCGCCACCTCGATTTCGGCGTCCATTCCCGACATCTGGCTGAGACTGTCGGCCACCTGCCGAGAGCCTTCTTTAGAGACTTTGTTGAAAATTTCTAGTTTCCGCACGTCGACCTTGAGGCCCATACCAGCTATAAGGTTGTCACCCAGTGTAAATTCTCCGCTTACAACCGACAAAATAATCCAGCCCTAACTACAGGTCTGCGTCACCGTCTCTGATTGCTGCCTCCGCGGCCGCAAGCGTCCCATCTGCGTCGAATTGCTCGATGATTTCTGCAAGTTCGTCATCGCTTGCGTCCTGCAACTCGCGAGCGTGGGCTGTCATATTCGGCACCGCTCGAATGACGTTGTCGATGATTGGGACTGTCGCCGACTGAGCTGACCGCGAAAGCGGGTTCAGGTCGATGACGAGTTCGATTTTGTCCATCTCACCCAGCGCCTCGGCCCGGTCACCGTCCTCCAGCGGAACGAGCACAACGTCGGCGTCACCAATCCCATCGGCGTCGACTTTCGCCCGTTCGTGGTCTAGGCCCGGAATGCGCCCGTCGGCAGTCAGGCCTTTGACCTCGGTGATGCCGTGGTCGCGCAGGTGTGCAGCAATTGTCTCCATCCGCTCGTCAGTCCGGTTGAACAGGTTAATTTCGATGTCAGCCCCTGTCGCTGCCGCGAGTTCACCCATCTCGCCGGGGACCAGCGCCGCGACATTCCCGTTGATGGAGAGCACAGGGTGGTCGGCGGCCAGCAGGTACGCCGCCGCGACGCGTTCAGCGGCGTCGGCACTCGGAATGGTTTCCTCGCCAAGCAAATAGTCGAAGGCTTCGCCGCGGCCCTGGGCGATCAGTCCCTGCTGGCTGGTGATTCCAGCCGCTACCCCTTCCTCGATTCGGTGGCGAGTCAGCAACGACTCGTATCGCGGGTGACTCTCCGGAATATCGATATCGCTCATAGCCACAGTTCAGCACTCTGCCTCGAAAAGCCGTCGGTTCTCAGTATTCACCAGCTTTCAGTCTCGCGCCGCCAGGGTCGATAGCCGTCACTTCTGGGTCGTAGCCCGCGTCGGAGAGCCCGTGGTCGAGCGCAAAGACTGTCTTGCCGAGCATCGCCATCGCTGCCGTTCCGTCAGCGTTGATAACGTCCTGTATCACGTCGCGAACGTCCTGGGTCAGCAGCGCCGATTCCCGCGAAAACTTGCGGGAAGCACGCATGAACGTCGACATTGTCGGCTCGCCAACCACCGTCGACAGGGCCTCTGTGCCGGCTTCTGAGAGTGGCTCAGTGTTCCCATCCAACACGTCCGCGGTCTCTAGTTCGCCGATAGTGTGGTACTCGACACGCCGTCGCGCTGGAATTTCGTCGATAGTGTTGTCCTGAGGGCCGCCAGGGTCCAATCTGAGCGACACGCCGCCGCGGGCCTGTCCCACGACATCGCCGAGGCCGGTTCCAGCTTGCACCTCGGCACCGTGGGCGACTGTGATGAGTTCGTTCGCCGAGAGCCGTCGGTCGAACACTTCGTTGACCGACAGCGCCGCACCCAGCGCCATTGCGCCAGAGACACCAAAGCCCGACCCGAGCGGAAGGTCAGTCACGCCACGGACCGCAGCACCGGCGTCCAGTGCCTTGAGGACGCGCTCGACAGCCGCCATCTCGATTTGGTCGCCGTTTAACACAACCTGTGGGTCGTCCGCTGGCCGCGCTGTCACGGTGACTCCCTCTGTCAGTGCAACCCCCCCACCGCGCGAGCCAGCTTTCGTCGGGTCCGGGTCCGGATTGCTGGTGAAAAATCCAGTAATATGTCCCGGCACGAAAGCCTGCGCCACGTTCGTCATATCGGCTCTCGGCAGGCCAATGGCTTAAATTGGGCGTCTCGGGACGCGGAGAAACCTGTTGGCCAGACGGACGGTACCCCGGGAACTTATTTGTGTATGCGTTGCAGTTGCCTGTATACATGCCAACTGTCAGCGTTCGGATTCCCGACGATGAGAAGGCCGAGTTAGACACGGTTGCAGAACTGCTCGAACAGGACCGCAGTACGACAATGCGACAGGCACTCAGAGAGGGTGTCAAGACACTGCGGACCAGACACGCAGTCGAGCGCTACCAGAGCGGTGATGTCTCACTCAACGAGGCAGCAGGGCTGGCTGGCCTCTCCATCGCAGAGTGGCTCGAACTGGCACAGGACCGCGGCCTGACGACCCAACTCGACGAGACTGACCTGAGTTTCGACGCCGAGCGTGCGGGGGACCTGTGAATGATCTTCGTTGACGCGACCCCACTGTACGACCTCGGTCAAATCGGTGAACTCGACCTGCTGGCTGTCTTCGACGGTGACCTCGTGATTCCCCAGGCAGTAATCGACGAGATCACCGTCGAACCAGCAGCGACGAATCTCGCCAGATTCCTCGACGAGAACGCTGTCGAAACGGCGCCCGACGTGGGAGAATTTCTCGACGACGCGGCACAGTTACTGGACACCGAATCAGAGACCAGTGACGCGGCACTCATCGCGGGTCTGCTCGCGGCACGGGACCGCGGCGAGGAGAGCGGCTTCGTCTCTGACGACAGGCGACTGCGGGCTGTCGCGGATGGACTCGGAGCCACCGTTACGAGTACATTTGGCGTGACGACCCGCGCGGCCGTCGACAGCAAATACTTCCCGGCGACACAGGCCAAGCGCGTGATTCGCCGGACCGACCACCACGGCGTCCAGATGACGGGTCGCCTGCGCGAACAAGCAATCGGAGAGGTCGACAGCTAGCCAGCCAGCAACTCCCGGACAGCCTCGCGGTCGATGGTCCCCGACTGGGTCCGTGGAATCGAATCGACAACCCGCATCTGTCGCGGGATTTTATAGCCAGCGAGTTGCTCACGGCAGTGGTCCTCGACTCGCTCAATCAGTTCTCGGGCGTCAGTTTGGTCACTCACGAGCGCTGCTGCGACCCGCTCACCCCACTCCTCATCAGAAATACCCACGACGGCAACATCCTCGACGCCGGGAGCAGAGCGAATGACGTCCCCCACAGTCGCTGGGCTCACCAGTTCACCGCCAGTGATGATCGTATCGTCGACTCGACCCACCACCCATAGTCGGCCGTCTTCGTCGCGGTAGCCCAGATCACCGGTATGCAGCCCGTGTTCAGAGAAAGCCACCTCAGTCTGGCTAGCGTCGAGATAGCCCGGCGTGACCGTCGGCCCGGAGACGACTAACTCGCCGCGCTCACCTGCGGAGCGGAGTTTGCCGTCGCTCCCGAGGACAGTGACAGATGTTCCGTACAGCGGTTGTCCAACGGTGCCAGGGTGGTTGTGGTGGTCGCCCGGCCGCGCTGTCGCAATCTGTGAAGCCGTCTCGGTCATGCCGTACGTTGGATAGACGGGAATTTCTGCCTCGTCTGCTCTGTCGAGGAGTTCCGCAGACGCTGGTGCCCCCCCGAGCAAGACTGTCCTGAGATCCGGCACTGACACGCCAGCGGCCAGCAGTCGAGTGAGTTGTGTCGGGACGAGCGAGACGCCAGTAATCCCGGCAGAATCGAGCACTGTTGCCGTCTGTTCCGCGTCGAACTTGGG
Source organism: Halovenus halobia (assembly GCF_051414135.1). NCBI lineage: Archaea > Methanobacteriati > Methanobacteriota > Halobacteria > Halobacteriales > Haloarculaceae > Halovenus > Halovenus halobia. The sequence goes on along the minus strand of NZ_JBLKOA010000007.1, from coordinate 100,262 downwards.
CTGGACAACCAGCGTCGTTCCGTACAGCGCCGACCGGATAACTGGTGCCAGCCCGCCCATATGGTACATTGGCAGACAGCACAGCCACCGGTCCGAGGGCGTGACGCCGAGTCGAAGTGCCGACGCGAACGCGCTCGCTGTCAGGTTGCGGACTGTGAGTCTGACACCCTTGGGCTCACCGGTCGTTCCCGACGTAAACAGCACCAGCGCCGTCTCAGCCGGGTCGTGGGGCTCTGCGTCAGCTGGTGGAGAGCCTGTCGGGAGTTCCGCAGTGTCGGGCTGTGATGGCTTCTCCACAGTGTAGCGGCGATGGTCGGCAGTCTCGACGTGAGATTGGTGCTCCTGTGCCTCAGCAATCAGGCTCTCCGTCTCAGACGCGCAGAGCACGATATCGGGAGTGAGCCGGTCGAGCCTGTCGGCGAGTTCGGACGCCGAAAGCCGCGTATTCAGCGGCACCAGCTCCCACCCAAGCCGCAGCGTCGCATGAATTGTACTCACGAAGGAAACACCGCTCGGAAGTGCAACTGCAACCCGCGCGGTGTCGTCCGGTCCGACAGCAGCAAGCGAAGCAGCCATCTCGTCGACGGCACTGTCGAGGTCACGGTAGGACCACGTGCTCTCAGCGAGTTCGAGCGCGGTTCGGTCCGGCGTCGCTGCTGCTCGCGTCCGGAGTAAGTCCGTCCCGAACATCTCAGATCGGTGGCTGTTCGATTCCGAGACCTGCGGTCTGGGGCACAGTGATTTCGCCATCGGTGACGGGGGCTGGGTCGCGAGCGAGGTCAGTGGCGAGTCGTTCACCAGTCGCCAGTCCACAGGCGCGCACATCTGGAATTGCGGCAGCGACGTGGACCGCCCCAACGCGTGCCACGACGGCGTCGATAGTCGTCGAGACGACGGGGTCGATACCAGCCTCGCGACAGGCGTGGGCGGCTTCGATAGCTCTGTCTGGCCCGCCCAGCACCATCGGCTTGAGAACGATTACGTCAGCGGCGTCGGCTGAAATAATATCGGCAACGCTGTGGGTTGCCAGAGACTCGTCCAGTGCGATGTCGACGCCGTTGCCACGGAGGCTGGCGTGCGAACTCAACTCTGCGGTTGGGAGGGGCTGTTCGACGTAGGCAACGTCGAGCGCAGCCAGCCCTTCGATGGCCCTGCTGGCCTGGTCGTGGGTCCACGCGCCGTTGGCGTCGACCCGAAGTTCGACATCGTCGCCGACAGCGTTGCGAACGGCGCGGATTCGTTCGATATCCTCTTCGACACCGTTCGTGCCCACCTTGATTTTCACCGCGGAATATCCACCCTCGACGGCAGCGCGGGCACGCTTTGCCAGTGCCGTCGGTTCGTCTGCGCCGAGCGTGGCGTTGACCGGCACCGAGCGAACAGTCCGCTCCTCGGAAGCGAGAGATTGGTACAGCGGTTTCTCCGACGCATTCGCTCTCCCGTCGGCGAGCGCGAGCGAGAGGCCGTGTCGCGCCGCTGGCGCTTCGAGTTTTCGGAGTGCAATCCCCCAGTCGAGTTCGGTCGCGATCGATTCCGCTCGGTTCAATCCCTCGCGACACTCTTCGTACGATTCTGTCCAGCCGACGAGTGGCGTCGCCTCTCCAACGCCGGATAGTCGGTCAGTCTCGACGCGAACCAGAAAGCCCTCACGGGCGTCGATCGTCCCGCGGGCAGTCTCCAGCGGCGCAGCGAGTCGGACGCTGAACTCTTGGATATCGAGCATTCAGACCACCACCGGGGCGATCAGTCCAGCCCCAAAAAGCACTGCGTAGACGGCCAGCAACTGCCCGGTCCGTTCGAGTGCAGGGTTGAGCGCGTCGCCGTTGCGCTCGGTCAGCACAACGCGTGCCACCGAAAGCGCAATCGGCACCGAGGCCAGCGGTGCCACCACCGTCGCGGCGTAGTCGAATCCGAGCCACAGCACCACTGGGACGGCGTAGGCGATGGCAACCAGTCCACAGAACTCGACACGGGAGAGCCGGTAGCCGAGCAAGACTGCGAGTGTTCGCTTTCCAGCTTTGGCGTCGGTTTCCCTGTCGCGGATGTTGTTCACCACCAGAATACAGGTCGCGAGTGCGCCCGCTGCTGCCCCCACGAGGACCGATTCGGGCGTGACTGTTCCGGCCGGGAGACCGGTCACGAAGGGCTCGACTCCCAGCGCCGAAACCGCCTGCACGTAGTATGTTCCTACGACGGCAACAAGACCGAAGTAGACGAAGACGAACAAATCGCCGAGTCCGTAGTAGCCGTAGGGGTAGGGACCGCCCGTGTAGAGTAGGCCGGCAACAATGCTCGACACGCCAACGACGAGAATCGGCAGGCCGCCGAGAGCAACGAGATAGAGGCCGACGACCACCGCGAGGACGTAGGTGGCAATCATCGCCCGTTTGACTGCTGGTGGGTCAATGAGACCACCGGCAGTCACGCGGGTAAATCCTTCGCGGTCGTCGGTGTCGGCGCCGTTGACTGCGTCGTAGTAATCGTTCGCGAAGTTGGTGCCAATCTGGATGAGCAGGGCACCGACGAGCGCCGCGAGGGCTGGCAGTGGTGCGAACACACCGTCAGCAGCAGCGAGGGCAACGCCGAGCACGACCGGTGCGCCACCTGCTGGCAGCGTCTGTGGCCGTGCGGCCATCAGCCAGGCCCGTCGTCGCGTCACCTCCGCGGTCGCTGTCATTAGCGATAGATATGGGCGGGAGACTCAAAGCAACTATGGTTACACGAATATGCGCCGGCCTCAGTCGGCGGCCACTTCGCCGGAGCCAGTCACCGCATTCGGGTCCTGAATCCACAGGTCACCAAAGAGGTCATCCTGCTGGAGTCGGACCTGCCCGCGGTGTGAGAGAAAGAGCAATCCGAGATACGTATTGACTCGTGACCCCCCAGTGGAGTCGACTTCACGGAAGAGTACCTCCGCCCGGCCTTGCTCGTACTGTTCGCGGACGGCAGCGTGGACGTCGTCGATAATCTCGTCGATGTCCTCGCCGTGAGTCTTGCCGGTCACTTCCTCTTCAGTTGGTTCGTCGTCCATCCGGAACTGGTCACCGGAGCGATAATCGAGTTGCTGAGTTTGCTGGCGGCGTTGCCCGCCAGAGTCGCTGGTGTCGTACTCGCGGGACTCTTTCCACCACTGGTCGCGCTCGGCCTCGCGCAGGTCCCGGACGAGTTCGTCGAGTGTCTGTGGCGTCCCGCGGGCACGCTTGCGCTCGAGTCGACGGTCCATCTCGGCTTCCAGCGTGGCAAATGGGTCTGGCTCTTCGATTCGGTCGTCACCGCCCATCGCCTGCTCCCACGGCTCTTGCTGTGGTTCGTCATCGTCGTCTTCGAGCATGCCGTCGCTTTTCATCCGCAGGAGAACGCTCGCGTAAAACAGTGCCCGGCCAGAGGTCCGCAGGTCAGCCTCGTCGAGTCTGTTGAGGAACTTGTCAGTCACGGCCACGATGTCGATATCCCACGGGTCGATTTCGTCGTCTTTCGCGAGTTGGACGAGAACCTCGACCGGTTCAATTTCCTCTTCGTCCTCGTCTTCGGCCTGCTCTTCGGCCGAGTCTGCTGTCTGGCCGTCAGCACCCGGCAGGCTCTCCTCACTCGGGCGCTCGCGGTCATCGTGGCCAGTGATATCGAGGGGAATCTCGTCGTCAGTCATCGGGTATCACCATCGTGACTCGGCGCAGTTACTCGTCGGTCCGACGCCCGAATAATATGTCTTCTGGCGGGCTTAGTCATCGGCCGGCACCTCCGGGTCGTCAGAGAGGTCGATACCCGTCACTGCGGAGACGTTGTTGTCCTGCATCGTGACGCCAATGGCGCGCTCGGAGCGGTCGAGCATCGCCGAGCGGTGGGAGACGACGACGAACTGTGCGTCGCCCGCAAGTTCGTCGACCATCTCGCCGACGAGTTCAGCGTTGGCGGCGTCGAGGAAGGCGTCAACCTCGTCAAGTGCGTAGAATGGTGCAGGGTTGTGTCGCTGGATAGCAAAGATGAACGCCAGCGCAGTCAGTGATTTCTCTCCGCCGCTCATCGCATTGAGTCGCTGGATGGGTTTGTCGCCCGGCTGGGCCTTCATCGTCAGGCCGCCGTCGAAGGGGTCAGACTCGTTTTCGAGATGGAGTTGACCGGTCCCGTCCGAGAGGCGCTCGAAGATATCCTGGAACTGCTCGTCGATAGCCTCGAAAGAGTCCATGAACGTCTCTTTTTTCATGTTCTCGTAGGTCTGGATTCGCTCACGGATGCCGTCGGCTTCCTCGACGAGCGTGTTGCGCTTGTCCTGCAGGTCGTCGAGTTCGTCGCTGACAGTATCGTACTCCTCGATAGCGAGCATGTTGACCGGTTCCAGTTCCTCCATCTCGCCTTCGAGGCGGTTGATTTCAGCCTCGACAGTGTCGTGGTCGGGAATGTCCTCGGGGTCGTACTCGCCGACCTTCGCTTCGAGTTCGTCAATTTCCCACTCGAGTCGGTCGCGTTCCTCGCGCAGTTCGGACAGCTCAGACTCGACGGAGTTGACTGCCTCCTGTGCCTGGTCGCGCTCGCGGTTGGCCTCTGCCAACTCCTCGCGGAGGTCTTCGCGCTCGGCTTTGAGGTCGGCGAGTTCGTCTTCGAGTTCGGCGACTTCCTCTTCTTTCTCTTCGAGTGCTGCTTCTTTCTCGGCGATGGCTTTCTCGAACTCCTCGATGTCGTCTTCGGCCTCCTCTTTGCGTTGCTGGGCGGCTTCGATGTTCTCGTGGAGGTCTTCGATCGCCTCCTCAGCGTACTCTTTCTCCAGGGTGAGTTCGTTGAGTTCGGCGTCGAGTTCGTCCTGTCGCGTCTGGAGGTCGTCGATATCCTCACGAATCGACTCTGCCTCGGCGGTCAGTTCGGGGAGTTTCGAGTCCTCAACTTCGGCTTCGAGGTCGTCAATTGCCTCCTCTATCTCAGCGATGGTCTCGTTCTGTTCGGCAATGGCAGCCTCGAGTTCGTCCATCCGCTCTGAGACCTCAGCACGCTCAGTTTCGATCGCCTCGAGTTCGTCTTCGAGATTGTCGATTCGCTGTTCGGCCGACTCGATTTCTGACTCACGTTTTTCGATTTCGCTTTCGATTTCTCGAACCTGCTCGTTGGCGTCACCTTCGCGGTCACGGGCGTCTTCGAGTCGACTCTCGACATCTCGAACCTCCTCGCGGACAGACTGGCGCTCGTCTTCGAGGTCGTTGATTTTCGCCGCCACTCGTTCCAGTTTCCCGTCACTGCCCGAGAAGGAGTACCGCGAGCCACTTTTCGAGCCACCAGTCATCGCACCGGATTTCTCGACGAGGTCGCCGTCCAGCGTGACGATGCGATAGTTGCCCATCAGGTCACGGGCCGTCTCGATATCCTCGACAACCAGCGTATCTCCGAGCACGTAGGAGAACACGCCGGCGTACTCTGGGTCGAAGTCGACGAGATTGTACGCAAAGTCGATAACGCCGTCCTGACTCGGCGGTGAGGACAGCGACCGATTTTGCATATCTGTGATTGGGAGGAAGGTTGCACGGCCAGCGTTACGCGATTTGAGGTACTCGATACAGCGCTGCCCAATCTGGTCGTCATCGACGACGACGTTCGCAAGCCGCCCGCCAGCGGCCGTCTCGCAGGCGGTCGCGTACTGTCCGGAGACACTGCCCAACTGTGCGACTGCGCCGTGGACGCCGTCGATGCCGGCGTCGAGAATCGACGTGACCGCCCGGCCATAGGAGCTATCGCCGGACTGGTCAGCCTTCGCTTCGAGTTCGGCGTACTCCTGCTGTGCGGCGTTGAGGTCGTCTTCGATGTCGTCCAGTTGGTTCTGTAGTTCGCGTTTCTCGGCGCGCAGGTCGTCGACCACCTCGGCGATGGTCTCCTGATTCTGTTCGGCCTTGTCGAGTTCGACTTCGAGGTCTTCAATCTCAGCCTCTAGGTCTGGAATCGACGCCTCGACGTCCTCGATTTCGGCTTCGAGTTCGTCCTGCTCTTTCGAGCGTCGCCGTGCCTCGTCGAGCAGGCGGTCCTGCTCGCGCTGGAGCTCGTTTTTCTCAGATTTGGCGGCTTCGACCTGTTCTTTCTTGCTCTGGAGGCGGTCTTTGACCTCCTCGAACTCCTCGCCGATTTCGTCGATTTCGGTCTCGACCGATTCGAGTGTCTCTTCCTTGTCCTGAATATCGGCCGCAATCGAGGATTTCGAGACCTTGAGTTCGCGAATCTCGCCTTCGAGGTCGTCGATGGTCTCCTGCTTACGGTCGATTTTGACGAAGGCCTGTCTGCGCTCGTTTTCCGCGTCCTCGACGCGGCCTTCGGCAGCGTCGATTTTGTCCTGCAAGCGGGAGATGTCGCCTTTGATCTCCTCGATTTCTCGCTTGATCGCGAGTTGTTCATCCTCGCCTTTGCGTTCGATTTCCTCGTTGAGGTCGTCGAGGTCGTCTTCGAGACGCATGACCTCACCTTGACGCTTGTCGAGGGTGTCCTGTCGCTCTGTCAGCGTCTCTTCCAGGTCGTCAATTTCGTCCTCGATACCAGCCTGCTGCTCGCGTTTGTCTTCGAGTTCGGCCGCCCGGCGGTAGCCCTCGTAGGTTTCTTTCTCTTCGCGAAGGTCCTGATACTGGAGGGCCGTGTCGCGCTCGTCTTCGAGTTGGTCGAGCCGGTTGGCCTTCTCGTCGATACGGAGTTGGGCTTCTTCGATTCGGTCCTCGACCGTTTCGAGTTCACCCAGCGCGTCTTCTTTCTTTGCGTCGAACTCGGCAACACCAGCAATCTCGTCGATTATCTCCCGACGAGCACCGGGCGTCATGTTGATGATTTCGGTCACGTCGCCCTGCATGACGACGTTGTATCCCTCGGGCGCGATGCCCGCCTGCGCGAGCAGATCCTGAATGTCCGAGAGGTTCACCGAGCGACCGTTGATGTAGTAATACGAGTAGTAGTTCTCTTCGGTCTCCTTGACTCGGCGTTTGATACTCACTTCGTCGATGTCGCCAACGTCGTCAGTTCCGGCCGCGTTGACGACCTGATTGCGGTCGAGCGTCCGGTCGTTGTTGTCGAGAATGACCTCGACGCTCGCTTCCCGTTCGCCCTCGAAGGAACCGCCTTCCTGGTGGCCGGGATTGTAGATCAGGTCAGTGAGTTTCTCCGCGCGGATGCCCGACGTTCTGGCAAGTCCGAGCGCGAACAGAATTGAGTCGATAACGTTCGATTTCCCCGAGCCGTTGGGGCCGGTGACCGTCGTAAAGTCCTCGTAGAAGGGGATACGGGTCTTCCGGCCGAAACTCTTGAAATTGTCTAAGACGAGCTCTTTGATGTGCATAGGCTGGGGGCCGTGGGCCCGTCAGGCGACGATGATATCGCTGTCGGACTCCTCGGCGTTACTCTGGCTGTCGTCCTCTTCCGTGTTAGTTGCTTCGGCCTCCGTTTCCGCTGGAGATTCGCCTGCTTCGATCAGTTCGCCGCCGTCGTCGAGGTCAACTCCTGCTGACGGCTCGGCAGTATCGATGTCGGCTGTCTCATCAGCCTCGTCGTTCGGGCCAAAGCCGAGGTCTTCGTCGACGGCATTTTCCAGTTCACGAATGCGAACCTTGCACTCGACAAGTTCGTCAGTCAGGCCTTCGACCGACGCTTCCAGTTCCTGCACGCGCGATTCGAGCTCTTCGACTCTGTTGGGGCACATACATCCAGAATTTTGTTCCGATTACATAAGCGTACGTCAGACACACATTTTCGAAACGACAGGAACGGGAGCCTGGCCACTCCCGGCGACACCGGTCTCCGGTCGTCCCAGAAGCCTTTAGCCACCGGACGACGAATCGCGGATAATGGCGCAAGTACAGGAAACAGGCGACCTTTCTGTGGTCATCGGGCTGGAGGTCCACGTCCAGCTCGAAACCGACACCAAGATTTTCTGTGGCTGTTCGACCGAGCCGAGCGAGGAGCCGAACACCCGGACCTGTCCGGTCTGTCTCGGCCTGCCCGGTGCGTTGCCCGTCCTCAACGAAGGAGCTGTCGAGGCGGCTGTGAAGGTCGGGAAGGCAATCGACGCCGAGATTCCCGAGACGACTGATTTCCACCGGAAAAACTACTACTACCCCGACCTGCCGAAGAATTTCCAGATCACCCAGTACGATTCACCGATCTGCCAGGATGGTGAACTCTCCTGCACGGTCGAGGGTGACCGCCGGATCATCGGCATCGAGCGCGCACACCTCGAAGAGGACCCCGGTAGTCTCGCCCACCAGGGCGGTTCGATTGACACGGCGGAGTACACGCTCGTCAATTACAATCGTGCCGGGACGCCGCTGATGGAGATTGTCACGGAACCGGATTTCCGCGGAGCAGGGGAGGTCCGAGCCTTCCTCGCGAAGCTGGAAGAAGTTCTCGAATATCTCGGAGTCTTCGACGCCGAACGGGATGGGAGCCTTCGTATCGACGCCAACCTCTCTGTCGTCGACGCTGACGAGATGGATTCTGACGGCACTGTCGACGACGAGGTGCTGGAAGCAGCCAACCGGACAGAAGTGAAGAACATCTCCAGTCACAAGGGCGCAGAGAAGGCCCTGGCCTACGAGGCACAGCGACAGAAAAACGCTGTCAAGCGTGGCCGTGAGGTCGAACAGGAGACACGGCACTGGGACGAGTCCCGTGGCATCACTGTCTCGATGCGCTCGAAGGAAGAAGAGAAGGATTACCGCTACTTCCGAGAGGCAGACATCCCGCCGCTGCAGGTCTCAGACTGGAAGGAGAAAATCGAAATTCCAGAACTCCCCGACGCGCGCCGTGAGCGCTTCCAGTCAGAGTACGAACTCAGCGAAGAAGCAGCAGACAAACTCACGAGCACGAAACAGGTCGCGGACTTCTACGAGTCCGTTGCGAAGACGTTCGACCCCAGTCTGGCAGCAACGTGGGTCGCCGACGAACTGCTGGGTGAACTCAACTACCGCGACATGGCGATTACCGACGTCGAGGACCGCTTCGACGAAATCGAGCGCCTGATCGAACTGGTCGACGAGGACGCAATCACCACCAAGAACGCCCGCGAGACGGTGCTCCGGTCGATGCTCGATGATGGAAAAGATCCCGACGCAGTCGTCGAGGAGGAAGGACTGGGCAAGACTAGCGGCGACGAGGTGCAGGCCGCAGTGGAAGCAGCTATCGAAGAGAATCCCGACGCTGTCGAGGACTACCACGACGGCGACGAGGGCGCCATCAACTTCCTCGTCGGACAGGTCATGCAGGCGACTGGCGGGAGTGCCGACCCCGGCGACGTGAATGGTCTCCTGCGCGAAGAGTTAGAAGAGTTGGACCGTGACTGAGCAGGGGTGGGATTCCGAATCCTACGACGACGACCACGATTTTGTCTACGAGTACGGCGGCGATGTACTCGAACTCCTGGAGCCACAGCCTGAGGAGCGAATTCTGGACCTCGGTTGTGGCACGGGCCATCTGACTGCAGAGATTGCGAGTCGGGCCGATTCAGTGGTTGGAATCGACGCTGCTGCCGAGATGGTCGAGCAGGCCCAGCAGCGCTATCCAGCCCTCGACTTTCGCCAGGCTGATGCCCGTGAGTTCGAGTTTGAGTCTGAGTTCGACGCCGTGTTCTCGAACGCAGCGCTGCACTGGATTCCAGACGAGGACCACGAGTCAGTGATTCAGCGAGTCCGGGACGCGCTCACTGATGACGGTCGCTTCGTCGCGGAGCTGGGCGGCCACGGCAACGTCGAACAGATTGTGAGCGCGACACTGGCTGAACTCGATAAACGTGGCTACGACGGCGCGAATCCGTGGTATTTCCCACAACTCGGCGAGTACGCCAGTCGGCTCGAAGCCCACGAGTTCGAGGTGACGCGTGCGGTGCTGTTCGACAGACAGACTGAACTCGAAAACGAGTCCGAAGGAGTAGCCAACTGGCTCAGCATGTTCGGTGACCGCTTCTTTGGCGAACTGTCCAAGCCCGAACAAGACGCGGTCATCGAGGCTGTCGAAGACAGGCTTCGGCCCACGCTGTACGATTCCGAGACGGAGACGTGGACGGCAGATTATCGCCGCCTCAGGTTCGTCGCTGAGTGTGTCTGAACTGCGCAGTTACTCCCGACGCGCCGGGTAGGACTGTTTTTGACCTGTAGACTTGCGAGCGAGGATACGCGCACTTGCCCGGCTTTTGTCGTCTGGCCGTTGTTCAGTCGTCGCGTCGTAGTGAATGACAGTCAAATCGAGGCAGGCGTTGAGTAGTTCGTTCGCGCCGAAGCGGTAGCGGTCAGAACTCGGGCCGGACGGCGTTCGGTCAGTTGAGCGCAGATGGTGCTCGACGAAGAGATAGCCACCGTCGGTCAGCGCTTCCTTGATATCGGGGAATCGGTCGACAGCGCGGTAGAAACTGATTGTGATGAGGTCGTAGCGGTCGGTAGGAAAGCCGTACTCGGCGAGGTCGGCCTGAACGAGATTGAGTCGGTCAGCAGCGTCTCGTTCGGCCGCGCGTTCGCGGGTGATCCGAAGTCCGCTCTGTGACTGGTCAAGGGCGTCGACGGTGTACCCCGACTCTGCGAGATAGACGGCGTTTCGTCCGGTTCCGGTCGCCACGTCGAGTGCTCGGCCGGTTGGGATTTCGGGGAGGTAGTCACGCAGCATCGGCGACGGGTCGGGGTCGGTCGGGTAGGCACCGCTCTCGAATCGTTCGTCCCACGTGGTCATACTCGTCGTATGAGTCGGCCGGTAAAAAACGCTCTCGCGTCAGGAAGGCTGGGCCGAAACCGTCGTGCCGGTCTCGAACTCCCCGAGCAGTGAGCGGAGTGAGTTCGCGCGCTCCGAGAGGCTGCCGACATTGTGGCTGATTTCCGAGACAGAGGCAGTCTGTTCTTCGGCGGCAGCGGAAACAGTTTCAGCCTCTTCGGCGGTCGATTTACTCAACGTTGCCACCCGGTCGAGCATCGAGACGACCTGTTCGGCGCTGGTGGCCTGTTCGTCGGCGGCACTGCTGATTTCCTTGACGCCGTCGTTCGTCGCGTCGACCTGTTTCTCGACAGCCTCGAAGGCGTCGACGGCCGCCTCGACAGACTCGCTGGCCTCGCCGATTCGGTCGTCAGCAGTGCGAATCTGCTCGACGGTGTCGTTAGTTGTGGTCTGGACATCCGCAATCAGCGTCGCGACTTCGTCGGCAGACTGGCGTGTTTCCTCGGCGAGTTGTTTGACCTCGTCGGCCACGACTGCGAAGCCATCGCCTGTGCCGCCACCACCACTGCCTGCACGTGCGGCCTCGATATTGGCATTGAGTGCGAGCATATTCGTTTGCTCGGCAATTTCGCCGATCAGTTCGACGATATCGTCGATTTCGTCCATCAGCGTTTCGAGTGTGCCGACGTTATCGAGTGCCGCTGTGACTGTCTCCTCGGCCGTTTCGATCTGGTCGATAGCAGTCTGTGCGGTCTGTGCGCCCTCGGCGGTGACCGTCGCAGTCTCGTCTGCGGTCTCGGCAACGGTGTCGGCAGACGCTGCGGCCTCCTCGATTGTCGCCGAGAGGTCAGTCATCTCACCGGAGACGGTGTCAAGTTCGTCCTGCTGTTCGGTGGCGTCTGCCGCGATCTGCTGGACGGAATCGCTGACCTCAGAACTTGCGCGTTCGACTTCACTGGCGCTGGTGGCTGCCTGTTCGCTCGCATCACCAACCTCGTCGGCGAACGATTGGAGATTCTGAATCGTCTCCTCGAACTCCGCAAGCATCGTGTTGAACGAGCGGGCGATTTCTGCCATCGCTTCGTTCTCGCTGTCAGGGTCCATCCGCTGAGTGAGGTCGCCGTCAGCCGCTCGTTCGATTGTCTCACTGAACGACGCCGCCTTCTGTTCGAGGTGCTGGCTCAACTGTTCTGCCTGCTCGCGCTGGGCTTGGGCGCTTTGCTCCGCTGCCTCGGCCTCTTCTTTTGCCTCCTCGGCGGCCGCGCGCTGCTGTTCAGCCCGCTCGATTGTCTCGCCCAGGGAGCGGGCGGTCTCTTCCAGCCCACGGTATATCTCGCCGATTTCGTCGTGGCGCTCGACGCCAAACGAGATGTCGTACTTCCCCGCGTCGACCTGCTGAATCTGCGTGTTGATATCCCGCAGTGCGCGGTACATCTCGCAGTAGCCCAGAAACCCACTGATCGCGATGAGCAGTGAGATGAACATTGCTGCGGTGAGGACGTTATCAAACAGGACAACTGCGATTCCGGGAGCGATGCCGATGGAGACGAGCGCGAGGAGAAAAATCCGCGCGCCGAAGTTCGACCGAAGCCATCCGGGGAGTCGCGGTTCGATTGCCATCGGGACGGCCCCGACAGTGTACAACACTACCTCGAAAAATCCGCGGTCGTTCGCAGTCGGTGTCCCGTCTGCGGTCTCAGTTCCCGTCGCCATTGTGGATCAGAGCCCCAGTCATTGCGTCAATAGTTGGGGGTTAGCTGCGTCATTGATAAGCCTGACCGCAGATTATCAGAAGTTAGAAGCGGACCGGCGAGTGAGCGAATCGCCGGGCGGGGGTACGAAAGCTTTTAGACTGTCTCCCACCCTACAAGACGCTACCAATCCGGTGATTTTGGGAGTGAAGCTGATTATTACTGAGAAAGACAACGCGGCCCGGCGAATTGCGGAGATACTAAGCGATGGGTCTGCGGAGGTGGAGCGACACAACGGCGTCAACGTCTATCGGTGGGGTGACAAGCGCGTCGTTGGGCTCTCTGGACACGTCGTCGGACTGGATTTCCCCGAGGAATACGCCAACTGGCGGGACGTCCAGCCAGCAGAGCTAATCGACGCAGAGATTGTCACCGAACCGACCCAGGAAAACATCGTTACGACGCTCGAAGCGCTCGCGCGACAGGCCGACGAAGCAGTCATTGCCACTGACTACGACCGCGAGGGTGAGTTAATCGGGAAGGAAGCGTACGAACTCGTCGACGAGTATATCGACGGCCCGATACAGCGCGTCCGGTTCTCCTCGATTACTGACGGCGAGGTGACGAAGGCCTTTGCAGACCCCGACGAACTCGACTTCGATCTGGCGGCCGCGGGTGAAGCCCGACAGATAATCGACCTCATCTGGGGCGCGGCGCTGACGCGGTTTCTCTCGCTGTCGGCGCGACAACTCGGCGACGACTTCATCTCTGTCGGTCGTGTCCAGTCGCCAACCCTGAAGCTGATCGTCGACCGCGAACGAGAGATTCAGGCTTTCGACCCCGAGACGTACTGGGAACTGTTCGCCGACCTCGCAAAGAACGGCGACAGCTTCGAGGCGCAGTATTTCTACGAGGACGACGACGGCACCGAAGCCGAACGCGTCTGGTCGGAATCGGCAGCCCAGGCAGTTGACAAGGAACTTCGGAGCGCCGACAGTGCTGTCGTCGACTCGGTGAGCCGACGGACACGAACAGACAACCCGCCGGAGCCGTTCAACACGACAGCCTTCATCGGCGCTGCTGGCTCGCTCGGCTACTCTGCACAGCGAGCGATGTCCCTCGCCGAGGAACTGTACACCGACGGCTACACGACGTACCCGCGAACGGACAACACAGTCTATCCGGAGGACCTGGAGCCAGACGAACTGCTCGACGAGTTCACTGGGAGTGCGCAGTTCGGCGACGACGCCGAACGTCTGCTCGCGGCCGAGGAAATCGAGCCGACCCGCGGCGACGAGGAGACGACCGACCACCCACCAATTCATCCGACTGGCGAACTCCCCGCCCGGAGCGACCTGAGCGACGACGAGTGGGAGATTTACGAGTTGATCGTCCGGCGCTTTTTCGCAACAGTCGCCGAATCGGCCACCTGGGAACACCTTCGAGTCGTTGCCGGCGTTGGCGACAGCCAACTCAAGGCCAACGGCAAGCGACTGGTCGAGGAAGGCTATCACGCGGTCTATCCCTACAGCAGCACCAGCGAGAACCACGTTCCCGACGTCGAAGAGGGCGAAGAGCTAGCGATTACTGAGGTTCGGCTTGACGAGAAGGAGACACAGCCACCGCGGCGGTACGGCCAGTCACGGCTCATCCAGAAGATGGAGGAGATGGGGATCGGAACAAAATGTCTGACCGCGGACACCCCTGTTCTACGCCGAGACGAGGACGGGAAGATGGTTCGAACTCCGGTCGCAGAGTTGTTCGAGAGTGAAAACCGTGTGGTTGCGGACGGAGATACGGATATCGCTGTCGCCGGCACAGACACAACGACAGTTTCGTTCGACGAATTGAATCGACGGACCGTCGAACGCGAACAGACACTGGTCAGCAAGCGGGAACTCGACCCAGACGAACGCGTCATAGAGTTCACGACACGGAACGGAACGTTCTCGGTAACTGAGGACCACCCACTATACGTACACGCTGCAGACGAGATTGAGGTCAAACCAGCTAAGGAGATCTCTACCGGCGATGAACTGCTCACCACTCGTCGAAGTGTCCATCGCGGTAAGAGTGACAAAATCGCCCTATCGTGGAACGAGTTTGCGAATGATTGTGATAAATCCTCGAAATTGTACGGCACAGATTGTGACGAGGAAATCGCCCAACACCGGACAGAAGCGAGCATAACGCAGAGCGAACTCGGGGAACAGCTTGGGATTGACAGGTCTGCAATCAGTGATTACGAGAACGGGCGACGAGACGTACCAGTCTGGATACTTGGAGAACTCGGCGTTCGTCCAGAAGAGCTGCACGGTCTGAATTACGAGACGACGATTGACAATCCGTTTCCGCTCCGATGGTCGCCAGAGTTGGCACGAGTGGTTGGGAACTTACACGGAGATGGTTCGATCCACCGGAATGAGCAGGAGAACACGGTTGATATACGGTACCACAATACTGACAGACGACTTGTTGACCGTTTTGTTTCGGACATCGAGACGCTGTTTGGAACAACGCCGACTGTCAGCGAGCGCCCCGGCCGAAAAACACACCACAAGTCGAAGTATCAGGTTCACCTCTCCGCCGCTGTCGGTCGAATCCTGTGGCGGGTTCTCGGCGCGATTACGAAGGCTGGATATCCGGAGATACCTGATTCACTTGAGCCAGCCTTCATCGGAGCAATGTTCGACGACGAGGGGCACGTCTCTCGCGAACGGAAAGCATTCATATCGAACACGGACCACGAGTTACTCGCTGGCATTTCGGAAATGCTCTCCTCTCAGGGAATTGAGACCAAACTGGCTCCCGAGCAGCACAAATTACACATACGGGGTCGGAAGAACTTCGAGCGGTTCTTCGATATCGTCCCGGTCGCGGCAGACGAGAAGTATTACCGTGCACTCGACGGTTTGGAAGAGTACACCGTGGCGGGTCGGAAAGCACGGCTGCTGGAGGTCACAGCAGAGCAACCACAACAATCCGACGCGCTGGCAGCCGAAATCGGGTTGTCGCAGGGACGGACGAACGCACTCATCCGTGAATTCAAAGAGCAAGGATATATTCAGAAACAGGTCGAAGGTAGCAACCGGAGTGAAGACGGATCGAGAACGGTCCGTTATGCTGCTGTGAACTTCCAAGACTCGATCTACGCGACGCTACGTGGATACCCACACGCAGCGGAGGTGACTGCTATCCACGAGCGCGATTACACGGGTGAAGTGTACGATCTGACGATTGACGAGACGGCACCAAACTTTGCGGTCGAAGGAGGGAACGTCGTCCACAACTCGACGCGGCACCACACCGTCGAGAAACTGTACGACCGTGGCTATCTCGAAGACGACCCGCCACGACCGACGGCGCTGGCAGAGGCAGTCGTCAACGCCGCCGAGGAGTTCGCTGAGATGGTCGTCAGCGAGGAGATGACCGCCGAACTCGAAGCCGATATGACTGCCATCGCCAGCGGCGAGGCGACGCTCGATGAAGTGACTGACTCCTCGCGAGAGATGCTGGAGCGAGTATTCGAGGAACTCCACGAGTCCCGCGAAGCGGTCGGCGACCACCTCCAGGAGTCGCTGAAGGCTGACAGGCGACTCGGTCCCTGCCCCGAGTGTGGCAGCGACCTGCTCGTCCGCCAGAGCCGACAGGGCTCGTACTTCGTCGGCTGTGATGGCTTTCCCGAGTGTCGGTTCACCCTGCCGCTGCCGTCGACCGGCGAACCACTCGTCCTCGAAGACACCTGCGACGACCACCAGATGCACCACGTGAAGATGCTCGCTGGCCGGGATACGTTCGTCCACGGCTGTCCGCGGTGTGCCGCCGCCGAGGCCGACGAGAGCGAGGACCGCATCATCGGAGCGTGTCCGGAGTGTGGTGAAGGCGTTGCTCCGGAGGAGCAACGAGACGGAGACGGTGATAGCGAGGCGCAGAGCGCCTCGAACCGTTCGAGCGGGCACAGCCCGCGAGAAGAAGCCGTCGACGAAGGCGGCGAACTGGCGATCAAACAACTGCGCTCCGGGTCGCGGCTGGTTGGCTGTACCCGCTACCCTGACTGTGAGTACTCACTGCCGCTGCCCCGTCGTGGGGATATCGAGGTCACAGAGGAGTACTGCGAGGAGCACGACCTGCCGGAACTGACCGTTCACGACGGCGACGACCCGTGGGAACTCGGCTGTCCGGTCTGTAACTATCAGGAGTATCAGGCCGAACAGGCAATCGACAGTCTCGAAGATATCAGCGGTATCGGCGAGAAGACTGCCCAGAAGCTGGCGGAAATCGGCGTGGAAAGTCCGGACGACCTCGGTACTGTCGACCCCGACGAAATCGCCAATCAGGTCCAGGGCGTTACGGTCGACCAACTCGAAGACTGGCGTCAGCAGATTGCGGGCTGACGCCGGTACAAAGAGACCGACTTAAGTTACACGACCAGAATATACAGGTATGGAATCACGTACGCGAACAGCAGACGCGACACCGGGCGAGACGGTCACCGTCGCCGGGTGGGTACACGAAATCAGAGATCTTGGCGGTATTGCCTTTGTCATCGTCCGGGATAACTCCGGAAAGATTCAGGTCAAATTCGAGAAAGACGAGATGGACGAGGACCTCGTCGAGACGGGACTGAACGTCCAGCGCGAGAGCGTCGTCACGGTCACTGGCGCTGTCGAAGAGGAAGAACGCGCCCCGACTGGCGTCGAAATCGTTCCCGAGGAGATGGAAGTGCTCTCCGCGGCCGACCCCGAACTCCCACTGGACCCCTCCGGAAAGGTCGACGCCGAACTTCCGACCCGCCTCGACAACCGGACGCTCGACCTCCGGAAAGACGAGGTCAAAGCAATCTTCGAGATTCGCGCGGAGATGCTGCGCTCGGTCCGTGAGGCCTTCCGCGACCTCGGCTGTACGGAGATTAACACGCCGAAAATCGTCGCCACCGGAACTGAGGGAGGAACGGAGCTATTCCCAATCACGTACTTCGGCGAAGAGGCGTTCATGAACCAGAGCCCACAGCTGTTCAAACAGCTGATGGTCGGCTCCGGCCTCGAACGCGTCTTCGAGATTGGCCCGATTTTCCGCGCTGAGGAGCACAACACGCCGCGGCACCTCAACGAGGCGACCTCTATCGACTTCGAGTCTGCCTTCATCGACGAGTCTGGCGCGATGGACGCTTGCGAGGAAATCGTTGTTTCTGCCTACGAAGGCGTCGCCGAGAACGCACAGGGTGCCCTCGAAGCGCTCGGCATGGAAGAGGAGTTCACCGTCCCCGAGCGAGAGTTCCCACGGCTCACCTATCAGGAAGCCATCGAGCGAATCAACGCAACGGGCGAACTCGACGAGCAGCTCGTCTGGGGCGACGACCTCTCGACGGAGGCCGAGCGTGCGCTGGGCGAGGACGTGGGTCAGCACTACTTCATCACCGAGTGGCCCAGCGAGATCAAGCCGTTCTACATCAAGGACAACGACGACGACGAGGAGCTGTCGACTGGCTTCGACCTGATGCACCCGCGGCTGGAACTGGTCTCTGGGGGCCAGCGTGAGCACCGCCACGACCACCTCATCGAAGGGTTCGAGCAGCAGGGGCTCGACCCGGAAGCCTTCGAGTACTACACGAAGATGTTCCGGTACGGCATGCCGCCACACGCCGGCTGGGGACTCGGTGGCGAGCGACTCGTGATGACGATGCTCGGACTGGACAACATTCGGGAAGCTGTGCTGTTCCCGCGGGATCGTCAGCGTCTGAGCCCGTAGGGCGAAGACCTGAGAGCCAGTGGGAGAGCGAGGGAACGAGCGATCCCACAGGACCGGCAGCGCTTGAGTCCGTAGCGAGGGGCGCGAACAGAGTGAGCGGCCCTCGTCTGCGAGCCGAAATGAAGTGAGCAGCTGGAAACACTCGTTCTCACCACCAGTACCCGAAGGACTTTAACAGTGCAATCGACTACGTTTGAGCATATTATGCAGCATGTGAAGGTTCCCGACGACCGAATTGGCGTGTTGATCGGTCAGGGTGGCGAGACGATGCGAGAGATTGAAGAGCAGGCTGAGGTGCGGCTGGATATCGACTCTGAATCGGGCAACGTCAGCATCGAGAAGGTAGGCGACCCGGTACTGGGGCTGAAAGGCCCGGACATCGTGAAAGCAATCGGTCGTGGGTTCTCGCCAGAGGACGCGCTCGCGCTACTGGACGACGACATGATGATGTTCGAGTTGATCGACATCGAGGCAGCCTCACGGAACAAAAACGACCTGCGTCGCCAGAAGGGGCGGTTGATTGGCGAAGGTGGCCGCACACGCGAACTCATGGAAGAGTTGACCGGTGCGTCGGTCGCAATTTACGGCTCCACACTCGGCGTCATCGGTGGCCCACAGCAGGTTGAAGCCATCCGAGAGGCGGCGGAGATGCTGCTCGAAGGAGCACCCCACGGCACAGTCTACTCCTTCCTCGAGGACAAGCGCAACGAACTCAAACACAAGGGGATGGAGTACCACCCCTACCAGGGATAACACGGCAGAGAAATCACGTACGCTTATACTGTACGGCAGTTTATCTCGCGGTATGACAGACCGGACCGACCCGTTTGCAGAGATTGAGGACCTCGTAGAACAGTTTACACAGCTTGGCGACCAGCTCGGCGAGTCACTCGCTGGCGAACTGCCAGTAGATGTCATCGACACCGACGACGCTATTCTCGTCAAGACTGACCTGCCCGGTCGAGACCCATCGAGTATCGATGTGCAACTCGACGACAGCCGGACGCTCCGAATCGAGACTGAAGCTATCGATACCACCGGCGAGGGCAGGTTCATCATGCGAGAGCGAACGAAGCAGGCAGCCAGTCGCTCGGTGACGCTGCCGGCTGCCGTCGAAGACTCGGCAACCGAGGCGAGTTACGACCGCGGCGTCTTGACTGTCCGACTCCCGAAACTGGACGGTGACGGTGAGGGAACCGATATTCCAGTAAACTAACTGGTCAAACCACCGGACAGAACTGAGGCGCGGAAAAAGGTTCAAGTTCGGTCATCCAGTGTATCTATGGTACGTGTTTACCCCCAGAACGATTTCGCCACACTCTCGTAAGTTGCTCCTGACCTCACAGTAGAGCAATGCAGACGACAGAGTGTTCTCCAAGGGACGGTCTCCGGCAGGGAGACCGTCCCGTGTCGTCTGCACTGTCCGGGGGGAGTTGAGATGGTCACTGATGAGAAAGTAGAGCAACTGCTTGAGCGGATCACTGCTCTCGAAAATCGCGTTGATGAACTTGAGCAGGAGAACGCAGAGCTCAAGCAAGAGAATCAGCAACTCCGAAAAGAGAACAAGCGGCTCAGAGCCAAGGTCCGATGGTACGAGGGGCCGCACACACCACCGAGCAAGGACCAATCGGAGCAAGAGGAGTCGTCCTCGTCCGGCGGGGACGAGGACGACGAACAGCCACGTACTGACGGTGGCACGCCTGGCCGAAAGTCCGGACACGACCCGGAATGGCGCGACGCTCCTGACCCAGATCGAGAAATCGAGGTTACCTGTGACTGCTGTCCAGAGTGTGGCGAACTGTTTGACGAGTCGGCGGGCGTCAGCCCCCGACTCGTCGAGGAAATCCCGGATCCACAGCCACCCGAAGTCACACAGTACAATCGCCACCACTACGAGTGTCACTTCTGTGGGTCCGAGACTGTTGCCTCACACCCCGACTGCCCCGATGAGGGGCAGTTCGGGGTGAACGTCATCGCACAAGCGGCGCTCTCTCGGTACGATCACCGCCTTCCCTACCGGAAGATCAGCGACCGCTTCGAGCAACTCCACGGACTGGAGTTGTCGGGCGCATCCACATGGCACGCGACCGAGCGCGCCGCGCGCGCCGGTCGCTGTGAATACGAACAAATCCGTCGCCAGATACAGCAAGCCGACGTTGTCCATATCGACGAGACCGGAATCAAACGAGACGGTGAACAGGCGTGGATCTGGACGTTCACCACCGAGATACACACGCTGTATGCAGTTCGAGAGAGTCGTGGAAGCGATGTTCCCAAAGAAGTCCTCGGCGAGGACTTCGTGGGAACGGTCATCTGTGATGGCTGGACGGCGTATCCGGCCTTCAGCAACCACCTCCAGCGGTGTTGGGCGCACATTCTCCGAGAGGCTGAAGATGCCGCCAAGCAGCAGGCGGAAGGCGAACCGATCTACCGCGCTCTCAGACAGTTGTACGTCGCTCTCCAGACCCGGTTGGAGAGCGACTTGACAGTCCGTGAGCGAGCAGAACTCCAACGCGTGGCGCGGAGAGAGCTAGAATCGCTGATAGAGCGGTCAGTCCCCGACGGACCAGTGGCAACACTCCTCGGAAAGATCGAGGGAGGCCTCGACCACTGGCTCACCTTCATCGGTGAGCCAGCGGTCTCTCCGACGAACAATGCCGCAGAGAGCGCGCTTCGTGAGCCAGTGGTTCTCCGGAAAATAATCGGAACGCTCCGTAATGACCGAGGAATGTTCGTTCACGAGACGGTCTTGTCCCTCCTGGCGACGTGGCGCCAGCAGGGACGCAATCCATACGAAGAGCTTCGCCGAGTCGTCAGCAGCAATGAGATGATCTCACGGGCTCACGCTGTGCCAGCTGTCGAGACCTCGGGGTAAACACGTACTATCTATGTAGACCAACGTGACCAGTCATCTCTTTCTACAGGTGAATCCGGCAGCCGTCGGGTACACCGGAGCCTTTGCGCTCACCGGCCTCACATGTCTGCTCGCAGTCGCTCGAGCACTGGAGGTAGAGGCCAACGCGGTCCGCCGTGGACTGGTCGGCTTGCTCGGAACGACCGGCGTCTGGGCGTTCATGAAAGTCGTCTATTTCACTGTCCCCGACCCCTTTCGGCGACCGGCCTACACCGTCGGACTCGTGTTTGGCTTCGCAACAGTCTGGGCGTGGCTGTACTTCTGCTCAGCCTACACCGGTCGAAACTACCACGAAGACCCGACATTGCGGACCATCGGAGCCAGTATCTTTGCAGGGGTCGTTGCGGTCAAGCTGACGAACCCGGTTCACGGGCTCTACTTCACGACGTCAGTTCAGACGACCCCGTTCAACTATCTGGCAATCGAGCACGGTGTCTTCCACTGGACTGTCACCGGATTTTCCTACGTACTGGCCGGAATGGGGATGTTCATGCTGTTTGAGTTGTATCACAACTCGGGCTACGACACGCGACCGCTTGGTGTGTTGACCGGGTTGCTCGCGCTGCCAGTTATTCTGGATATCGTCGCGTTCCTGACCGAGTCACTGATCAAGGTGATTTACGCGCCGCTGGGGGTTGCGCTGTTCGTGCTGGGCGCACTGTTCGTCTACGAGCGGCGCTTTCTCGCGGTGCAATCGACTGGCGACGACGACAGTGCCGTAATATTTCTCGACGAGCGCGACCGAATCAGGGATAGGACGCCGGCAGCAGTGGATTTTTTCCCCGACCT
Source organism: Halovenus halobia (assembly GCF_051414135.1). NCBI lineage: Archaea > Methanobacteriati > Methanobacteriota > Halobacteria > Halobacteriales > Haloarculaceae > Halovenus > Halovenus halobia. The sequence goes on along the minus strand of NZ_JBLKOA010000007.1, from coordinate 78,476 downwards.
GGCCGACGCCGTCGGGCAGCCACTCGACAGAGTGTTGCCCCGGGTCGCAGCGATAAGTGAGCAAGAAACCGAAACGATGGAGTACGAGATTGACGGCGAGAGTCGGTACCTACTGGTCTCGGCGAGTTCGGTCAGAGTCGGCGACTCGCAGGGCCGGGTTATCGTATTCTCGGATATTACGACGGCAGAACAGCGTCGTCGAGAACTCAGACGGCATAACGAGCAACTCGAAGGGTTCGCAAGCGCGCTGGCACACGAACTCAGGAATATGCTTCAGATCATCGAGTGGCGACTTGGCATTGCCAGAGACCGGACAGAACAGGGAACCGTCGAAAACGAGTCAGTCGATAAAGCCATCGGCGCAAACAAGCGACTGGCCGCACGGGTGGATGACTTCACGACGCTCGCGAAATACGGCCAGACGGTCGAACGACTGGAGGAAGTCGACTTCAAAACAGCCGTCGACGACGCGTGGTTCAACGCAGAGACTGGCGAGTTGGACCTCGTCATCGAGAACAGCGGGACAATCGACGCCGACCCGGGTCGGCTTCGAGAGTTGCTTGGCAACGTCTTCGTGTTCAACCGGCTAAACGAGGCAGAGACGGTCACTGTCGAACTAACTGAGACAGGCTTCGCGGTCACCGACGATGGCACCCCACCGAATGGCAACATCGAGGGCTACTTCGCCTTCGGTGAGTCCGTCCCGACCGCAGAGGCAGGCATGAAGCTTCCCAACGCGAAGACGTTCGCCCGCGTCCACGGCTGGGAAATCGACATCGACACCTCGTATCAGGACGGCGTTCGCGTGCTCGTCACGAAGGCGCGGACAGAGATTCAGGAGTCGCCGCCGGAAGCGCAATCAGACTGACTCAGGCGAGCCCGACGGCCGAGAGGAACGTAAAGAGCAGGTCGCCGTAGGTGAACGAGATGATGAGTCCGAGAAACAGCGGAACGAGGAACGGAATCCCGGGCGAAATCCAGACAACCTCCGAGTCACTGAGCGTCTCCAGCCCGTCTCGCAGTCCCTCTGGCGTCGTCCCGTAGGCCGAGCTCTCGATATCGTCGAGAAACGCGTCTGCGCCCCACGGGTCATCGTAGTCGACCGCTGCTGGTGGCTCGGTCTGGTCGACACCGCCGTCAGTTTCGATCATTCCGTCACCGGGTGAGTTTGGCTCGTCAGGGAGTGTCTCGGGGTCACGGTACAGTTCGGGGTTCGCTCTGAGTTCGTCGAGTGTGATACCACGCCACTGGAGATACATCCGCAACGCATCGAGGTCGAGCCGTCGCCAGGAGAAATACGCGCTGAGCCCATCCAGCGAGAGGTCGTCAATCAGTCGCCGGTCGGGGAAATCGAGGAGTGTGCCGTACTCCTCGATCGCCTCCTCGGACTGAATCGGCTTGGCGACGAACATCCCGGGAGAGACGTAGCCAGTAAGCGCGTTTTTGCCGGCGAGGAGAACTGGGTACGCCGCGCCAGCCAGCACCGTATTCGAGAGAATCGTGAGCGAGAACACGCCCACAGTGGTCTGGACAACCGGGATCGAGGCGAGCGCGCCGCCAACACCGAGTTCGCCGAGGCTGTACTGCGGGTAGGTCGGAAAGAGCACCGCCAGCACAAAAAACGCCTTCGCGTCGGCACCGCCAAAGCCGCCAATCAGCCAGAAGAGGTAGGTGAGCGGGATAATGAAGCCAATCGAGATAGCAACGCGAATGTAGAACTGTCGTTGCTGGAAGCCGGTGAAGTCGCCGGTTGTGACGACGTACAGCTCCCAGATGAGCAGGACAACAGCGAGGATGGCCACCGGAATCCACGTTCGGTTCGGGACCCGGCGGGTCGCAACGTCACGCCAGGCGAGGTAGCCAAAAAACGGGAGGACGAGCAGACGGAGCAGGTCTGGAATCGTAGCGATAGCAAGCACACTCCTCGATGTGACGCGAACTGAGTTATCCTTTTTGACTCGTCAGTTCGTTTTCGCGTCGTTGGTGTCGTCCTCGCTCGGTGGCTCGACACCTTCGGCAGCGGCGACCGCGTCGGTCTCTTTCTCGGTGTTGACGTGCCACCGGTCGAGGTCGTTGTCGAAGTCGGCGAGTTTGTTCGAGACGCGAATTTTCAGGTCGTCGTCGTTGACGTTGACCTCGAAGGTATACTCTCCACCCTGTCCGCGGCTGACCCGCTGGAGGTTCGCACTCACGAGGTCGTTATCGAAGTAGTACGGCGACATCTGGGTCATCACGTTCTTGTAGACGGTGCCCTCGACTTTCCGCATCGCTTTCCGTCCCGCAGAGTCTGCGGCCCGGGCGACGTAGTCGATGCTCTCACCCCACTTCCCGACGGCCTCGTCGGGTTCGTCGAGGTTCTCGTAGGACTCGGCGAGTTTTTCGCCAGCCTTCTGGAGGTCCTCGTCAGGGTCTTTCCCCTCCTCCTCCCCTTTGCCTTCGCTGACGCTTGCCTGTTCGGCGGTCTTTTCGTTGACGTCTTCCTTGAGACGTTCGTGTGCTTTTGGTCGCCACTCCTCGAACTCCTCGAGTGCCGATTCGTCGACATCGTGGTCTTCGGCGAGTTCTTGCAGTGCGCGAGTCATGCGCTCGCCGTGTTCGACGACCTCGACCCAACTGCCACGGCATTTGTAGCCAGAAACGCTCTCTTCTATCTCAGCCATACCGGATTGGTTACCGTTAGACGCAGGAACGAATAAGCTTTCCTCCCGGTCGACCCCAAGGAGTTTTGGCCGGCCGGCCAGAGGTGGCTGTATGCGTGTCGTCCTGACTGGTGGTGCTGGTGAACTCGGCCGCCGTGCCGTAACTCGACTGGTTGCCAATGACCACGACGTGCTCGCGGTTGACCGCGACGAGGCCGGCCTCGGCGACCTTCCCGACCCCGTCGAGTGCCGGACTGTCGACCTCCGTGACGAGGCCGCCGTCGAGGCGTGTCTGGAAGACGTACAGCCCGACGTGGTGCTCTCGGCGGTCGGCTGGTACGAACTCGGCGCGCTCGAAGACTGCTCGCCCGATGCACTCCGTGAGCATCTGGAGACGAATCTGCTTGCGGTTCATATTCCCGTTCGGACTCTCCTTCCGAAACTCCGCCGTCGCGAGGGACGAGTCGTGGTCGTTGGCTCGATGGTCGGCAGCGTCCCGCTGCCCTATCACGGTGCCTATTCCGCAGCAAAGGCCGGTCTCGACGGCTACACGACTGCACTCCGGCGAGAACTCGGCCCGCACAATGTCGACGTGTCGCTGATCGAACCCGGTCCAGTCCGGACGGGATTCAACGAGCGCGCGAGCGAGGCGCTGGACCGCATCGACAACAGTGCGTACGATGCCCAGTACCGCGCCTTCGAGTCGTACTCGCCCGACTCGACCGACCCCGAGGCCGTTGTCGACGCGATGGTTACAGCAGCGACCGGCGACCAACCGAACGCGCGCTATCGAGTCAGTACACGCTCGCGGTGGTTGCCACGGCTACAGTCAATTCTGCCGCCTGCGCTGTATGACCGACTTATTCGGTCGGGGTTGCCCGGCGGCGTGCTTCACCGACTGGTCGACCGTTAGAAGGCGTTTTCGACGGCTTTGGCGACGGTCCGGGCTTTTTCCGCCAGCTCTTCTGAGAGTTCTCCCGCGGAGACTGCCGCGGCGAGTTCGTCCTCGTCGACCAGTTCTGTCGTGCCGTCGGGGCGTTTGATTACGTCGACGTGCAGATCGACGTATCGGACGCTGTCTGGGAACACTTCGACTGGTGTGCAAATATTCACGTAGGTGCCTTTCGAGGTGCCGTCCTCGCCGCGGTAGACCGTGGGATACCACCACCGCCCTTCCTCGAAGTTCGTCGTTGCCGTGTCACCGGGTTCGCGCTGGGTGCCCAGCGCGTCGTAGCTCCCGCGAGAGCTGATCTCTCGCGTGACTGTTAGTTTGCCGTCGTCGCCGCGTTCGGTCACCTCGCCGGGGCCGAGGTCGATCAGTCGGCCGTCGGGTTTGCCGTGGCCAATCGAGACGCGGTCGCCCGTCCGCGGACCGAACTGCTCGGTAACGACGCCGAATGGGAATTCCTCGGGGTCCGAGCCAAGCCCGGAACAGACTCCCTCGACGAAATCGACGGCCGTGCTCGCCGCGTTCGCGCCCGCCTTGGTTCTGTGGTGGCCCGGCATTGTCGTCGTGACTTCGCGGCGGTGCTCGTCGAGGGCAAACCGACTCTCACGGCCAAACCACAGCCAGCAGGTTGCCCGCTGGCGCGTGTGGGCCGTCGGCGCAGCCTCCGCTGGCGAGTCGGTCTCTGGGAGGGCCTCGTCGAGCGTTGTTGCTCGCTGGCCGAGGTGCTCGACAGTCGAACTCAGCTCATCGAGGTCGGCGTGGTCAGCAACGGGTTCCCAGTCGATTCGCCACCCCTCGGGTGGCTCCTCGGGAAGAATGTCGGCCAGTTCGGGGCCACCGCCACCTGTTGTACTGCCGCGGCGCAACGTTGCCAGCCCACCAGCAACGCGAATATCCGTGTCGAGTACCGGACGGCCATCACTCCACGGCGGTCGGCACTCGGTCACCTGGACACGGAGGGAGTCACCCTCATCGACGCGGCTATCGACGTTCGAGAACGGTAGAAAGCCAGTCGCTCCGCCGGCAGTTGGAAGTTGGTTGTCGAACAGTGAGTTTAGCTGTTGTTCCTCGGGGAGACACCGAACGAGTGCGCCACTTCCGACTGTCTCGGTCACTTCGCCGGCGAAGACGCCGCCACGGGGGAGGCGGGCGCGCCAGACGAGTGTATCCAGCCCCAGCCCGCGGAGTCGGTCGATTGCGGCTGTAAGGGCATCCGGCTCACCGTGGACGGTGACGCCCTGTCGGTCGTCAGTCGTCTCGATAGCGACCGTTGCTGGCCCCATCGAAAACTCCTGTTCGAACCGGTCTTCGATGGCTCTGGAGGGCTGGACGACGTCCTCGAAAAGCTCAGTCAGCGCAGTCGTGTAGATACCGCGGACGCGGACAGTCATTGACCGCAGGTCCGGGCGGCTGAATCAAAGGTGTGCCGACTCAGGCGAAGGCGTTCAGCATTAGCACGAAAATGCCAAGTAGCGTGCTGAAGGCGACGACAGTCTTCGGGTCGACGCGTACACCACGGTCTTCGTCAGAATCGAAATACCGGACGAGACCGGCACTGGACATCAGCCCGCCGTCGGAACTGGAACTCATACGTATATGTGGATGGTGGCCAGTAGTAAACGTTTCGACGGCGTCTCGCCAGCTCAGATTACCGCAAGTGGGAGCATCACTGCCACGCCGACGGCGATTCCCGCGACGAGTTCAGGTTTCCCACCCGAGGGCACATTGTCGCCCAGTTCGAGGGCTTCCGGGATGAATTCAGTAAGCACGAGATAGATCATCGCGCCGGCGGCAAAGCCAAAGCCGAAGGGAAGAAAGTCCCGAGCAACGCGAACGAACGCGAAGGCCATGACGGCGCCAATTGGCTGGGGAAGGCTGGAGAAAATCGCCCACCAGACCATCCGCGGTTCGGAGACGCCCATCGAGCGCAACGGAATCGAGATTGCCGTCCCCTCCGGAACGTTGTGGATCGAGATGGCGACGGTCATAAACACAGCGAGAACAGGCACAGTCAGTCCGAATAGCTGGAGTCCGCCTTCGAGACCCAAATCTGCGAAGGAGACGCCAACCGCGACACCCTCCGGAAAGCTGTGGACCGTCAGAATGCCGAGAATCAACAGCAGCTTCGTGAAGTCGGCTTCCTCGTACTGTCGCGGGTCGACCTCGACATCGACGAGAATCTCGTGGGCAACGACGACGAGAAGCACTCCGACAGCCATGCCAGCAGCAATCTCCAGCGGCCCGCCTGCTGCAAGCCCCTCGTCGACCAGCCCGAACAACGACGCCGAAACCATGATTCCCGAGGACAGTCCCCAGAGGACGACGTTCCAGCGGTCGCTGATCTCGTCGAAAAAGAAAAACGGAATCGCACCCAGGCCGGTTGCAATTGCGGTCAGTAACCCGGCGGCGAAGACAAACCCGATGTTTGCAACGACACTCATCTGTGTTCACCCTGTTGTGGCGAACTGGTGGGGTAAGTAGCTGTCCCCAAAGTTGTGCGGTCGGCGGCGTGTCGGCTCACGATTCGTCCCCGCGCAGAGATTTTCGGCGAATCTTCCCCGTCGAGGTTGTCGGCAGTTGGTCGGTGAACTCGATCTGGTCGGGGTACTCGTAGGCAGCGAGATTCTCGCGAACGAGGTCACGAATCTCAGCCCGGAGCGCGTCTGGATCCTCGACTGTCCGTGCCAACTGGACAACCGCTTTGATCGCTTCGCCGGTGGTCTCGTCGGGTACACCGACGACGCCAACCTGCTCGACTGCGGGGTGGTCGAGAATCGCCGATTCGACCTCCATCGGGCCGACGCGGTATCCCTTGGTGAGAATGACGTCGTCGGCCCGGGAGACGAACCAGATGTAGCCGTCCTCATCACGCTTGACGAGGTCGTCGGTCAGGAACCAGCCATCGTCAGTTTGTTTGGCCGCTGTCTTCTCTGGCAGGCCGAGATACTCGTCGAAGAAGACTCGCCTGTCTCCGGGCCTGACCGCGAGTTCCCCAACTTCACCGCGCGAGACCGGTTCACGAGTCTCGGGGTCGAGCACCTGGACCTCGTAGCCCGGCAGTGGTTTGCCCATGCTCTCGGCACGCGTCTCGAACCACTCGCCGGCGTTGGCGACACAGAGGTTCAGTTCGGTCTGGCCGTAGAACTCGTTGACCGAAACCGAGGGGAGCTCTGCGTCCGCCCACTCAAGAATATCTGCGGTCATCGGTTCGCCCGCGGAGGCAATCACCGACAGCGAGAGGTCGTACTGCTCGGCTGGGTCCTCGACAGATTGGAGCAGTCGGAGCGCGGTCGGCGGCATGAACGTGTGGGTCACGTCGTGGCGTTCGAGACAGGCAAACACCGCCTCGGCCTCGAAGGACTCTCGGGGCCAGCCAACAATCGAGCAGCCGTGGTGCCACGCAGCGAAGAGGGTCCCACCCAGCGCCGCACCCCACGCCCAGTCTGCCGGCGTAAATAGCGTTGCGCCGTCTAACTCCCGGTCAAAGTAATTGAACGCGGCGGCCGCGCGGCCGAGCCACAGCGCGTGGCTGTGGATGACACCTTTCGGCGGGCCGGTACTCCCGCTCGTGTACATCACCGCGCTCTCTGTCTCGGGCGTGGCGTCGTAGATATCGATTCCCGTCTCGCCACGGTCGAGTACCGAGTCGAAGGCCGCGGCGTCACCATCTGCGCCGTCGAGCTCGATGACGTGTTCGAGGTCCGGACAGTCATCGCGAATCGCATCGATATCCTCGCGGACGGCCGGGTCGATGACGACTGCAGTGGCCTCGCTGTCAGCCAGTCGGTACTGTAGTGCGTCGGGACCAAAGAGCACTGTCAACGGAACGGAAACGGCACCGAGTTTCCAGTTCGCGAGATGAGTGATCGGATTTGCTGGCCGTTGCGGAACGACGACACCGACGCGGTCACCCGGGTCGGCGCCGAGGGCAGCCAGTCCAGAAGCGAGTCGGTCAGACCGGCGGTCGATCTCCCCGAAGGTCAGTTCGGTAACATGACCGCCACCATCGGGGTCGTATCGGAGCGCGACCGTCTCGGGGTCGTGTTTCCGGCAGAGGTCCTGTGCGGGGTTGTACGACGCGGGCAACTCCCACTCGAACTCGCGACGGGCCTCCTCGTAGCTATCGTAGGCTCCCATCACCTGCCAGGACATATCTGTGGCTGTGCGAGCGCGGACAAACCGCTGTCGGTTCGCACTACTATTTTTGGGTGTGACCGACATAGGGAGAGCTATGACAACTGCGACGCAGGAGCGCGAACGAGAGCTTATCCGGGAGACAGTTCGGGAGTTCGTCAGCGAAGAGGTCGAACCGCGGGCCTCGGCGGCTGACGAACACCAGGAGTTTCCCGAGCAACTGTGGGACGACCTCGCAGAGTTGGGATTCACGGGATTGACCGTCCCCGAGGAGTACGGTGGGTTCGACGCTGACCAGTTGACCTACAGCGTCATCAACGAAGAACTCGCACGGGGGGACCTCTCGCTGACGACGGCGCTGTCGGTCCACTGTCTCGCAACGTCGTGCATCCGCAACTTCGGTGCCGACCACCACCGCGAGGAGTATCTCCCGGCGATGAACGAGGGCCGACCCGTGGGTGCGTTCGCTCTCTCCGAACCCGGCGCAGGCTCGAACCCCGCAGAGATGACGACGGAAGCCCGCCCCGACGGCGACGAGTACGTTATCAACGGCACCAAGCAATGGATAACCAACGGCGAGCGTTCAGGGGTTGTGATTCTCTTTGCAAAGACCGACCGCGACGACCCGGACTCGATTACGCAGTTTCTGGTCCCAAAGGACACCGATGGCCTGAGTGTCGGCAAAAAAGAGGACAAACTCGGCCTCCGGGCCAGCGACACGACGACGCTGGTCTTCGAGGACGCACACATCCCCGCCGAGAATCGACTGACCGAGGTCGGCGACGGACTCAAGGCCGCGCTGTCGACGCTGACCGGCGGGCGAATCGCAATCGCGAGTCAGGCAGTTGGCCTGGCACAGGCCGCACTCGACGACGCGCTGGAGTACGCAGAGGAGCGCGAACAGTTCGGCACGGAGATTGCCAACCATCAGGCGGTGGCTCACAGTCTCGCAGAGATGCACACCCGCGTGCAGGCCGCTCGGTTGCTCACTCGGGACGCAGCCGAGAAAAACGACGACGGCGTCGACCCACTGTCTGCGTCGATGGCAAAATACTTCGCTAGCGAAACAGCCGAGTCAGTCACGAGTGAGGCGATTCAGATTCACGGCGGCTACGGCTTTACGAAGGACTACGATGTCGAACGGTACTACCGCGACGCGAAGGTGACGACCATCTACGAGGGAACGACAGAAATCCAGAAAGACATCATCAGCCGCCACCTGCGCTCTTAATCATCAGCGGGCAGCACGTCTCTGAACTCGAACTGGGCGCCGCCCGTCGTCTCGGCAAGAGTAACCTCCCAGTCGTGGGCGTGGGAAATCTCGCGAACAATTGCCAGTCCCAGCCCCGTCCCTTCGCCGTCGGTAGTGAATCCGTCCTCGAATATCTGGTCGCGATGGTTCTTCGGGATGCCAGGACCGTTATCTGAGACTCGAAAGCCAGTCTTGGTGGCCGTCTCAAGTGGCTCGACGCGGACGGTGACCTCCGGCCCTGCGTGTTGAATCGCGTTGCGAAACAGGTTCTCGAACAGTCTGAGCAGTCGACCCCGATGGGCCGCAATCTCCAGCTCAGCCTCGACCCGCAGCTCACTCTCCTCGGTCGAGACGTTGTCCCACGCCGCCTGGGCAACGTCTGAGAGCGCAACCGGCTTCGTCTCGACACCCTCGTCGCGCTGGCGAGTGAGCGTCAGTACGTCCTGAATGAGTCGTTCCATCCGCTTGAGCGACTCGTATATGTCGTCGAGATGGTGCTCAGTCTGTGGGTCGACATCGGCGATTTCGGGCAGCATCTCTGCGCGGCCAAGCGCAACGTCCATCGGATTCCGAAGGTCGTGACTCACCACGCTCGCGAACTTCGAGAGTCGCTGTTCGCGCTCTTTCAGCCGCGTAATATCGTGGAAGACAGCAACGACAGCGTCCGTGTCTTCGGTAGTCGGCGGCAACAGCGCCAGTCGACACTCTGTTGGGACGGGAGGGCCGGATTGTGGCGTGATTTCGACTTCGAGTGACTCTGTCGCGTCCCTGTCGCCGTCGATGACGCGGTCGAGTGCCGCCTGAACTCGCTGGGCTTCCGTGTCCCCAAGCAGTTGGTCGAGTGGTTCCCCGATCAGGTCGAGTGTATCGGCGCCAAACTGCTCGCGAAACTGTTGGTTGACGTACCGGAGCTGTCCAGTCTCATCGAGCGTGCAGAGCGGCGAGCCAACCGCCTCGATGATGGCACCGTAGCGTTTCAGTTCCTGCTGGCGCTGGTTCCGGGCCGAGATATCGCGAACGACGCCGAGCACACCACCGTAGCGCCCGTCGGCGTCACGCCGAATCGAGAGGCTAATCTCCGCGTCGAAGGAGTCGCCGTCGCTGGTTTCGAGCGCCGTATCGATGACGACACCGTCGCGGTCTGCGGCCAGTCCCGACCGGAGGCGTTCTCGAACTGAGGGGTAGGCGTGGTCCGGAAAGAGTGTACTCGCGTGTCGGCCTTCGAGTGCCGACTGCTCAGCACCAAGCGCGTCTGCGAGTGACTGATTGCAAAGGGAGACTGCCCCGTCGGTATCGAGGACGAACAGCCCGTCCTGTGTGTTCTCGACGAGTTCGGTCAGTCTGTCGAGACGGTCCTGCTGGGCCAGTTCAGCGGTGACATCCTCGAACAGTTCGAGGCGGTTGCCACTCGGCAATTCGTAACTGTCGTGACGATACTGTCGGTGGCCGTCCGGTCCAGGCACGGTAACCAGCCCGCCGGTCCGTTCGGCGGGCGAGTCCGACAGTTCGAGGAGTTCTGTCACGGACTGCCCCGAGACAGCGAGCGACTGAGAGACCCACTCGTACAGCGAATCCGGTCGAGCGTCGTCCTGCTCGTCAGCGAATACCGCCGCCGGGTCGTGACTCGACCACTCAACTGTCCCGTCGGGAGTGACAATGAAGGCGACAACCGGCGGCGTCAGCGCGTGCGAGTCCGCGACGTGCGCTGCCGACACCGGGTCGCTCGTAACGGTGCGGATTTTCTCAGCAAGTCGCTCAGCGCTGTCCGAGCGTTCACGCTGAACAATCGTTCCCACCGCAGTCAGCGCCTCACGGCCGATGTCCATCGGGTCCGCACGTGTGAACAACACTGTCGGGGGCGACTGCTCGTCCAAAACGTCGCTTGGGTCAGTTACGACGAGACAGTCAGTCGTTGGCGGGCAGGCGTCGGGAGCGTCGACGACAGTGCCCTCGGCCGCTGGCAGGTTCGACTGCTCGGCCAACAGGGTGAGTACTGACTCCTCTGTGCAGGCCACCTCAATTGTCCGGTCTCGGAATGCTGTCCCCTCACTCACAGTCGGCTCACCTAACTGTTCGGGCCGCATCTCCCGCTCCCGAATAAATTATCTACCGATAGTTGGCGGTCACGGGTGATAACGATTGGTGGTTTATGGCGGTTGCCTCACACGTCATGGGGATGTTTTTGTAACTGCTGGCCGAAATTTGTCCCAGCGCGTAGTTTATGAGAAATTCCTTCGCTCGCACGGGTATGATTCTCGTCGGGGTTGCGACGCTGCTGGTCTACACCGGAATTGCGCTCGCCGGCTTCCAACTGTTGCAGTATCTCGCCGCGAACCAGCCGAATCCACTCGTTTTGGTGGTAACGTTCGCAGCCGTGGCCGTGCTTGGCGCGTACGTCGCCTATCGACGCGGCGTCGTTCGCCTCGCAGCCAGCCTGAACGCGACAGAACTTCCCAGAGACCGGGCCCCGGCGGTCTACAGGCGACTGCAGGGGCTCTGTGCCCAGATGTCGGTCGAACAGCCGCCAATTCTCCTGACAGACCTTGACTCACCCAACGCCCTGTCGGTCGGCGGGCCGCGTCGCGGCGCAATCATTCTCGACCGAGGGCTGCTCACGATACTCACTATTGAGGAGTTAGAGGGCATTCTCGCCCACGAACTGGCACACATGGAGCAGTACGATACATTTCTCAACACGCTTGCGATTACCGTTACCCGCCTTCTCGTCGGAGTTGTCTATCTGTTCTTGCTTCCGGTCTTGCTCGTACTCGTTGGCATCGACCGCGCGACGGACTGGATTGCCGGCGAGCCCCAGCGGCGAAGTATTGGGCTCGCTGACCTCTTCCAGTACGGTATCAGTATCGTCCTTGTCAGTGTGTTGAGCGTGTTCACGCTACTATTTCTGGCACACTCGCGCCGACAGGAGTACCGCGCTGACCAGCGCGCCATCTCGGTGACGAACGACCCCCAAGCGCTTGCCCGCGCACTCTCGAAGATTCACCGCGCAACCGAGCACAACCGCGACCTCGCCTCGCTGTTGTACACCCACGACGACCAGCACCGACAGCGCCACCCGCTGTTTTCGACACACCCCCCGCTCGAAGACCGAATTGACCGACTCCTTGCGGAACAGCAAGAGCCGCCAGCCCAGCCACCCCGTCAACCACGGCGCTGACCGAGTAGTCTATACCGCGGGAGGCCGAGTCCGGCAGTATGGACCTGCTGGGACGGCTCTCTGAATCGACTCGAGTCGGGGTGTTCGTCGACGGCCCGAACGTGCTCCGTGACGAGTTTGACGTCGACCTCGATGACTTGCGCGAACTCGGCACCGAGGAAGGGACGGTCGCTACGGCGCGATTGTATCTCGACGAACACGCCACGCCGTCGCTCATCCAGGCGGGCGAAGCGCGGGGGTTCGATGTGATCACTACCAGCGGAGATGTCGACGTTCGGTTGGCTGTCGACGCGACGGCCGCGGCGGTCGATGGGTCCGTCGACGTGGTGGTTGTCGTCTCTCGTGACACAGATTTCAAGCCAGTTCTGGAGCGGGCCGCCCGCGAGGGCGTGCGGACCGTCGCCGTCGCACCGGGAGAGCACGGCCGCTCGGACGCGCTGCGAAACACTGCCCACCGCTCGGTCACGCTCTGAAGGCGAACGGCTTTTTGAGTCCCGAAGCGCAGGAGACTGTATGAACACGGACCTCGATACGCCAGTTCTCGACAACCATCTGCATCTCGACCCGGTCAACGGCGAGGGTGCCGACCACGCCGAGGACTTCGCCAACGCGGGCGGAACCCACCTGCTCGTGCTCAACAAGCCCTCGTGGTATTTCGTCGACGAGGTTGCTGGCCCCGAGGCGTTCCGAGAAACCTTCGAGATTACGTGCGAGGTGACCGCCGAGGCCTCTGAACGCCTTCCCGGGCGCGCCTGGCCAGTCCTCGGTGTCCACCCGGCGCTCATCTCACAGTTAGTCGAAGACGGCTACAGTCCCGAAGAAGCGCGAGACCTGATGCAGGCTGGTCTCGACATTGCGGCGGAGTTCGTCGCCGACGGACCGGCACTGGCGATCAAATCTGGTCGTCCGCACTACGATGTAAGCGACGAGGTCTGGGAGGCCTCGAACGACGTGATGAAACACGCCTTCGAGTTGGGTGGTGAGGTTGGCTGTGCTGTCCAGTTGCACACCGAAGGCGGTGAGGATTTCCGCGATGTCGCGGAGTGGGCAGAAGACCGTGGCCTGCCCCGCGAGCAGGTTGTCAAACACTACTCGGGCGGCTACGTCGACGGGCCGATTCCGAGCATCATCTCGAACAAAGACGCGCTGGAGGATGGCGCACAGCACGGTGACTCCTTTCTGATGGAGACGGACTTTCTGGACGACCCCGACAGACCGGGGGCAGTGCTCGGGCCGAAAACTGTCCCGAAGCGAGTGCGGTGGCTGCTCGAAAATGGCTACGAAGAAGCCGTCCACCGGGCACACGTCGAGACGCCAGCGCGGGTCTACGGAATCGATACGGAAGCGACGCTCGGGGAGTGAAGCTTACTCGTCGTCTTCGGTCGTCGTCATGTCGAGGTCCTTGTCGCCGAAGTAAATCTCCATGCCGTCCTGTGCGACTTTCTCGGCGAGCACAGCGCATTTGATTCGCATCGGAGAGATGTCGACACCGAGCATCTCGACGATATCGTCGCGGTCCATCGCTTCCAGAGTCTCCGTCTCCATACCCTGCAGTTTTTCGGAGAGCATCGAGGCGGACGCCTGTGAGATGGCACAGCCGTCGCCGCGGAATGCGACGTGTTCGATAGTCGTTTCGTCGTCGTCGAGAACGACATCCATCTCGATGGTGTCGCCACACATTGGATTCTCGCCGACGTGGGTGAACGTTGCCTCCTCGATCTCGCCGTAGTTGCGAGGATTCTTGTAGTGATCGAGGATTTGCTGTCGGTACATATCCGAGCCGCCGATTCCCATTGTTGTTCCTCAGTTGGGTCGTTTCGGAAAAAAGGCTTCCGAGTGAGTCGCTGACATGGGGAAGACGATAGAATTAACTGAAGCCGTAGGGTACGGACGGATGCGGGCCCGTAGCTCAGTCTGGTAAGAGCCCCCGGCTCATACGGTAGCGAGGATGTCTCGATGCCTGGGTTACCGGGTATGCGGTGGTTCAAATCCGCCCGGGCCCACTGCTTCTGCGAGGAACGAATGTGACGAGCGAAGGAGTAACGACCGGCGGATTTGTCCAGGAAAGTCGCAGCGCGAGCAAAGCGAGGACGGAGCGAAGCGGAGTCCTCGAAATGCGAGCGGTGAAACCGCGAGCAAAGCGAGCGATCGTCTTTCCGAGGTTCAAATCCGCCCGGGCCCATCCACCTTTTTCCGACTCGGGTGCGCTTCGCGCACCACTCGTCGCAAAAACGTGGGCGAAAAAGGCCGGAGACTCGCTGCGCTCGTCTCCGGTACGGGAATAGTGTAAGCAACGTGACCACAGCTCAAATCCGCCGGAAGAGCAGAGCTCTCCCAAGCCCTCACTCACTTCGCTCACGAGAACGCCCGGGCCCACTGCTTCTGTGACGAACGGTAGTGAGGAACGAAGCAGTAACGACCGGCGGATTTGTCCAGGAAAGTCGCAGCGCGAGCGGAGCGAGGGCGGAGTCCTCGAAATGCGAACGGTCGTCTTTCCGAGGTTCAAATCCGCCGGCAGGGCTCTGCCTTCCCGAGCCCTCGCTCACTTCGCTCACGAGAACCCTCGGGCCAACTCAACTTCAACACTGCACTCTTTATTACCCTCGAGTGAAGAAACACAGTGACCCCTCTTCTGCTGGCAATTCGAGAATCATACCAGACGTGCTAAAAGCGAAGACACAGAGATTTCAGGTATGAATCGGCGGACATTTCTCAAGACTGCTGGGGCAGTGAGTGCACTCAGTGGGGTCGCTGGCTGTCTCGGAAGCGACGACAACACCGATTCGAACGCCAATGTTGTCCTCGCGGAACCAGATCGACCGTTCGAGAGCAGCGACGTTCCCTATCCCGCGTGGGGCGAACAGATTCCCGATGCGACCGTCCCAACACCAGAGCAGTCTCAATCGGTCAGCCTGCGTGCTGTCTCGGAACCGGCGCTTCTCACGTTCTTTTACAGTCACTGCCAGACAGTCTGTCCCGTGCTCATCGCAACACAGCGAAATGTTCAGGCCCACGCACAGAACAACGGCTACGGTGACGCCGTTTCGTTTTTCCCGGTTACGTTCGACCCTAGCCGGGATACCGCTGACCGTCTCCAGACCTACGCCCAGGAGATGAACATCAACGCCGAGAGCGACAACTGGCGGTTTCTGCGGCCAGCGTCCACCGAGCGAGCCAAGACTGTCGTCTACGAGCAGTTTGGCGTTGCCTTCCAGCGCACTGAACCGGAGGATATGGACATGTATATGTTCACACACACGCCGCTCACACTGCTCGTCAACGCCGACGGGTTCGTTGAGCGGGCCTATCGCTCGAAGTCACCGAACGAAGACCAGATTATCTCCGATTTACAGAGGGTGAGAACCGCGTGAACCGCAGGCAGGTTATCGCCGCAACTGCGGGGCTCGGGCTGACTGGCGGAAGTCTGTTGATTGCACGACAGGGAGTTCCCGGGACGGAGTCACGGAGTGAAGACCAGCTTCCGATCCGGGTGGAGACGCTGGATGCCCGCGGCTCCGCGGCAGGCGAGACGGCTGTGCCCACGCCAGAGACTGTCACCGTCGTAGACCTGTTCGCCACGTGGTGTGCACCGTGTGACGACCAGCTTGCCATCCTGAATACAATCCAGGCTGAGTACGACGAGGTGTCGTTCATCTCCGTGACGAACGAACGTCCGAGCGAGACGCTGACCAGAGCCGACATTGCCGAGTGGTGGGACCAGAACGACGGTGCGTGGACAGTTGGTCTCGACCCCGGGAGTGAACTGGTAGCCGCGTTCGGGGCGGGTGGTCTCCCCTACATTGCGATTACCGACGAGGAGGGGCGTATCGAGTTCGGTCACAGCGGGCTCGCAGGTAAAGAGACGCTTCGGAAACAACTCGACTCACTGGTCTAGTATGGCTGAACCTGCCGTTTTCGGCGCGCTTGCCTTCGCAGTGAGTGCCGGCGTTGCGACCTTTTTCGCCCCCTGTGCATTTCCGCTGTTGCCGGGCTATGTCGGCTACTACCTGAGCGAAAGCGACGGAGAAACCGGTATGCTCCCGCCTGCTGTGGCCGCCGCTGTCGGTGCGCTTAGTTCACTCACTGTCGTTGCGGTACTCGTCCTCACGGTTGGTCGGCCGATACAGACTGCACTTCCGGCGCTCGAACCAGTCGTCGGAGCAGGTCTGGTCGTCTTCGGCATTGTGACGCTTCTGGACCGAGGGCCGGAACTCCGCGTTTCACTTCCGGCACGACCGACATCGGTGGCTGGCTTCGGCGTGTTCGGTGCCGTGTACGCAGTCGCCGCAGCAGGGTGTGTCGTCCCGCTGTTTTTCGGCGTCGTGACCCAGGCGCTCGCCCTGCCCGTTCACTCTGGTCTGCTCGTTTTGGGACTGTACGCACTCGGTGTAACGGTTCCGCTCGTCGGGGTGACGCTGCTCGCAGGTGCTGGAATCGACTCCTGGCGCTCGCTCGGCCAGTACTCACACCGAGTGAGGCAGGTCGCCGCCCTTGTGATGATTCTCGCTGGCTGTGGGCAGATATATCTCGCAGTATTCAGACTCGGAGTCGTGTAGTGGGTACCCGGTCACCCGGGGACACTGGATGGGTACAAATAGTTAACACGTTCCTAACCGTATCCCAGAGAGTGACAACAAGCTTCGAGCGCAAACAGGTCGCCAGCAGAGACGAGGCCGCAACCGTCCGTCGAGACATGGCAGACGGTGTCGCCGGTGGCGTCGTTCGACTCAGCAGTGAGGGCGAGTCGGTTGATGTCGAGTTGTCCGATGAGGTCGGCGTCGAACTCGAATTCGAGGTCGAAGATGGGGAGATGAGTGTAGGGGTCGAACTGGAGTGGCCAGACACCTCCGGCCCGGAAGAAGAGCCCGTTGAATCGCTCGAGGAGATGAGCAGCGAGGGTGCGGAGTTGGCCGTCGGGCCGGGAGAGACGCCAGAAAGCCTCGCGCGGTTCGAGGTGTTTCAGGACACCGCTTCGGAGTGGCGCTGGCGGATGGTCCACAGAAACGGAACCGTAATCGCGACCGGCGGCGAGAGATACACCCGCAAACACAACGCGCTGAAAGGGATTCGAAGCGTGAGGCAAAACGCACCCGGTGCAGAGGCGGGTGAAGAAGGTAACTGAGAGATTGCCACTGCGTCGGGGCTGAAACCGTCAACGGCACGGACACACCGCGTCGTCGGGACGACACAGGGGCGAGACATCGACACCTCCGGCCCTCGGGAGGGGTCATCCGTCAATCTGTTCAGTCATCAGTTCGTCACCAAGTGAGAATTGGGGACGTTTTTATAACCAGCCTGTGCAAAGTCTTTGATATGTACGACCGAATTCTGCTGTCGACAGACGGAACAGTCGCATCCGAAGAAGCAACGGCTCACGCAATCGACCTGGCGGCCGCGAACGGTGCCACGCTGGACGTCCTCTACGTCGTCGACGAGGATGTCGTGACAGCCTACAGCGGCGACGAGTACGTCGACGAAGCCGAAGGTCCCGAGCACGGCCTCGAAGAAGTCGGTGAGGAAACTGTGAGTGAAATCGCGGAGCGCGCGTCGGCGGCCGGTGTCGACTGCGAAACCAGCCTCAGGCACGGTCAGCCTGCCGAGACAATCGTCAGGTACGCGGACGAACGGGACGCCGACGTACTCGTGCTGGGGACGAAGCGCAGACCGGAGGAGTACCGCACGTTACTCGGTAGTGTCACCGACCGCGTGCTTCGGCTGACGACCCGCCCCGCCACGGTGGTAAAGACAGAAGTCAGCGAATAAGCAGAGTCCTTCCTCAGCCGCCGCGGGGTCGAACCGTTTTGACCCTCGCGAAAGACTTCTTGTCCGCTGGACCGACACGCTCGGTATGGAGAAAGTAACGCTCAGCGACGCGTTCAATTCCTTCGAAGAGCATTGGTCACCGCGACTGGCTGGCGAACTCAACGGACAGGCAGTCAAGCTCGCAAAGGCCGAGGGTGAGTTCGTCTGGCACCGTCACGAAGACGCCGACGAACTATTTTTCGTGGTGTCGGGGAAACTGCGTATCGAACTCCGAGACGAGCAGGATATCGTGCTCGAAGAGGGCGAATTGGTCATCGTCCCGCAGGGCGTCGAGCACCGACCAGTCGCCGAGAGGGAGACTGAACTGCTGCTGTTCGAGCCGACAGAAACGCGCAATACGGGCAACATCGAGAGCGAAGAGACCGAAACCGACCTCGACCGAATCGAGTAGGTGCGTCGCGACGGACTCGCCGTGAGGAGTTCTACCCACTGAACGACCGTCTCAGCCACAGCCCCAGCACCGAACAGGAGTTCGATATATGGGATTCCATCGGTCGGCCTGTACGCCCACCCGCCGGCTCGAACCGTCGGTATTTTCATCACTGACCCACCCGTACCATCGAGTATGTTCGACGAGGAGGAACTCGCGGAGATACGTGAGCGTCGGGGGGAGTGGGAATCCGAACGGCTCGACCCGGTACTCTCGAAACACGGGGAACGACAGGAGCGCTTTGGGACAGTCTCGAATATGGACGTCGAGCGGCTGTACACGCCCGAGGACGTTGCCGACATCGACTACGACGAGGACCTCGGCTTTCCGGGAGAGCCGCCGTACACGCGCGGTGTGTATCCGACGATGTACCGCGGCCGGACGTGGACGATGCGCCAATTTGCTGGCTTTGGCACCGCCGAGGAGACCAACAAGCGCTTTCACTACCTGATCGAGGAGGGCCAGACCGGGCTCTCGACGGCCTTCGATATGCCGACGCTGATGGGGATCGACTCTGACCACCGGATGGCAAACGGCGAAGTCGGTAAAGAGGGGGTCGCCGTCGACACGCTCCGGGATATGGAAATCCTCTTCGACGGCATCGACCTCGACGAGATTTCCACCTCGTTCACGATTAATCCCAGTGCCGTCGTCATCTACGCGATGTATCTCGCGCTCGCTGACGAGCAGGGCGTCGACCGCGCCGAGGTTCGCGGCACCCTCCAGAACGATATGTTCAAAGAGTTTATCGCACAGAAAGAGTGGGTCGTCCCGCCAGAGCCCTCGCTGAAGATTACGACCGATGTGATAGAGTACTCAGCCGAAGAGACGCCGAAGTTCAAACCCGTTTCTGTCTCAGGCTATCACATCCGTGAGGCTGGCTCGACTGCCGTCCAGGAACTGGCCTTTACGCTCGCCGACGGGATGGCCTACGTCGAGGACTGTCTCGACCGCGGGATGGATGTCGACGAGTTCGGCCCGACGCTGTCGTTTTTCTTCAACTCTCACAACTCGCTGTTCGAGGAAGTAGCGAAGTTCCGGGCGGCCAGGCGTATCTGGGCGCGGATTATGGCCGACTGGTACGGCGCGGAGAGCGAGGCCGCCCGACAACTCAAGTTCCACACCCAGACCGCCGGCCAGTCGCTGACAGCCCAGCAGCCGATGAACAACATCGTTCGCGTGACGATTCAGGCACTGGCAGGCGTCCTCGGCGGCACCCAGAGCCTCCACACCAACAGCTACGACGAGGCCCTGGCACTGCCGAGCGAGGACGCCGTTCGCGTCTCGCTGCGCACCCAGCAGATCATCGCCGAGGAGTCCGGCGCGGCCGACATTGTCGACCCGATGGGTGGCTCCTTCGCTGTCGAAGCACTGACCGACCAGGTTGAACAGGAGGCGATGGAATACATCGAGGAGATCAAATCGCTCGGCGACGGGTCGATGCGGGCGGGCGTGCTCAAGGGCATCGAAGATGGCTACTTCCAGCGCGAGATTCAGGACGCTGCCTACGAGTACCAGCGCCGCGTCGAGCGCGGCGAGGAGACTGTCGTCGGCGTCAACGAGTACGAAATCGAGGAAGATACCGAGCCAGAGATTCTGACTGTTGATGAAGACACGCAAGAACGCCAGCGCGACCGCCTCGCCGAGGTCAAAGCCGAACGAAACAACGAAGCCGTCGAAGAGGCACTCGCGGAGGTTGCCGAGGCGGTGGATAACGACGAAAATGTTGTTCCGGCAGTTGTCGACGCAGTCAAAGCCTACGCCACGATGGGAGAGATTATGTCAGTCTTTGAGGAGCAGTACGGGACCTACCGAGAGACAATCAGTGTCGCCGACTGATCAGGCAAACAACTTACCAGCCCCGACCGCAGGTACGTCGTGCGGTTTCTCCCGTCACGGTGCTCGGCTGCAATCGTGTTGTTGACTGCGATTAGCGGCTTCTTCTCGAGCAGTGAACTGGCAGTCTTTTCGGTTGCACGGCATCGCATCGACAGCCTCGTCACCGAGGGCCGAGCCGATTCAGTCTGTCGCCGGTAAGACAGCCGTTGGCAGCGAGTGAGCCACGGTGACCTATCTCGACGAGCAACTCGGGCTGGCGCTGGCAACTGACGGTCCCTACGAGACTATCGCGGGGCTGGTCACACACCAGATTGGGCGGTTAGCCGAGGAAGGCGACCAGATTGAACTGCCAGACGCCGTGCTGACTATCGTCGCAGCGGGCGACCGATGAGTCCGACGCGTTCGTATCGATACGTCAGACCAGAGCGATAACTGAGACGACATCGCCGCAAAGTATATACCCCGCTTCTAACTTTTTGAAAGACAATGAGTACACGCGTAGTCGATCAGGTCGACTCTTGGGACGACCGGTCCTTTGACGGCGGGTACCGCGAACTGCAGGACCTCGCTGACAGGGAGTTTTCGGGCGTCATCCGCGCCGGTGGGGCGGAACTCTACATGACACGCGGCGTCGTTGTTGGTATCCAACGCGGCGATATCGAGGATTTCCAGTCAGGCGGAACAGTCTACCAGTCTCCGACGGACGCACTCCCGCTGTTGGCGGTCATGCAGGAGCGAAGTGACGAGGTGCGCGCGAAATATTACACCGAAGACACCAGCATCTCCAAGGTCAACAAGACACTGTCCGACGGCGGCTTTACTGGCTTTATCGAGCTCTCCGAGAACGTTCTCAGTGGTGACTACTATCTCGTCTATCACGCCGGCACGTCGATGAGCGTCGCCTACGTCGGCAATAACAGCCGACTACTCGAAGGCGACGAAGCCTTCGAAACGGCTGACGACGAGGTTGGCATCTACGAAGTACGCCCGGTCGATATCGACCCGATCGACATTCCCGAACCAGAAGACGACGCAGCCAGTGCTGGGGTGACCGCTGGGGAGACAGACGAGCCAGCGGCCACAGAAGCCGACGAACCTGAGGAGACGGACACTGAGGAGACACAGACGGACTCCACGGCGGCGTCTGCAGATGACGCAGAATCCACGGAGCCAGCGACAGAGGCGGCCACAGCGCCTGCAGACGACACCGAAACGGCGCGGGCCGACAACGGATCCGCGTCCGAGTCTGTCGACCGCTCACAGGGCGAGCCTGCTGCCGAAGCCACCGAGAGTGAGCCAGAGCCCGCCGAACAGACCGAGTCAACGCCGGCTGCGCAGACCTCCCAGACACAGGCCCAGCGCCAGGACCGCCAGCCGGCCGGGCAGGACCGCGCGCGCCGGCGCCGAACTGAAGAGAACTCTGCCGAAACGACACAGCCGACCCAATCAGAGCCGCCGGATCGCCCCGGGCCCGAACAGACGCAGTCCCGCGAGCGCCGGGCCGGAAACGGGGCGTCGGCGGGCCAGACGGGTCGCTCTCGCCAGCCCCAATCGTCACAGGAACCCGCCAGAACAGAACGGCGTGGTCGGCAGACCCAGCAGTCGAGCCGACAGGATGTCGAAACGCAGGCTATCCCGTCGCTCGACCCTGACCAGACCGCAGTTCCCGACGCTGCAAGCGAGTCCGAAGAGCCCACACCGACGGCAACTGCTGTGAGCGAGCCAGCCCCAGAGACTGAGCCGACACCCGACCGGACGGAGCCGACGCCGGACGGAGCCGCGTCCGAGCCAGCGCCAGAACCCGAGTCGACACCAGAGCGAACAGAGTCGCGCCCACCTCGTGAGGAACCTGCGCCGACAGCACAGGAGCCGGCCGAACCAGCAGCGGAGCCAGAGCCAGCAGGTGTCGACCCCGAACGCGTCGAAGAACTCGAATCCGAACTCTCCGAGAAAGACGAGGAAATCGACCGGCTCGAAGGCGAACTCTCCACAGTTTCCGAGGAGCGCGATAACCTCGAGACCGAACTGGAGACGCTGCGCGAGGAGCGCGATGAACTCCAGAGTGAGGTCGAGGAACTACGTGACGAACTCCACAGACTCGAAGAGGAACTCGGCGCGGCGACAGACGCTGACCGACGGCTGAGCGCCGAGGAGGCGCTCTCGGGCACGGATATTTTCGTTCGCTACCACTCGAAAGGGCAGGCGACACTCGAAAAAGCCCACGGTGGGAGCACGCGCAAGGAGGATGTCAACGAGAATCTCCGTCTGGAGAAACACACACAGTTCGACGCCAACACCGTCGCAGTCGGCGGCCAGTCGTACCACGAATTCCTCGAATCGACGCTCGAGTACCAGTTCGTGCAGTGGGTGATTCGAGACCTGCTGTTCGAGATTCGTGACACGGGCCACCAGAAAGCGCTGGTTGACCTCTACGACGTCCTGCCGCGTATCGACCGGGCAGAACTGTCCGGTGTCATCGACGTGACCTACACCGAAGACGGCCAGGAGACACAGAGTCAGGAAGGGTTCGACATCGTCCTGCGGGACCGCATGGGTAACCCACTGCTCGCGGCCAACCTCAACGACTCCCGCGAGGCCACCACGGACTCGATGATGGAACGACTGATTACGTCGGCCGAGCGTGTCGGCCAGTCAAGCGGTGGCTTCTCGGGTGCGTTCTTCGTAACCGAGAGCTTCTTCGACCCCGGCGCGCTGGAGATTGCCAGCGACGCGACACAGGGTGGCCTGCTCAGTCGTGACAAACGCAAAAGCTTCGTCAATCTCTCGCGCAAACGAGGCTATCACCTCTGTCTGGTCGAAGCGAGAAACGAGAACTTCCATCTGGCGGTCCCAGAGCTCTAGCGCCGAAACACTGTTCCGTTAGCCTTCGACTTCTGCGACTTCGTCGATTTTCATCCCGTCGAGTTTCTCGCCGATGTGGTCGATTTTGCCGTCCAGATCCTCGACGAACTCTTGGGTATCTTCCGTCGTGATTGCGCCCTGGCTCGATGGCTCGATGAGGTTTTCCTCTTCGAGGACGCGCAGGGAGTACCGGACCTTGTGGTGCGGGTAGCCAGTCTCGTTGGACATCTTGACGATCCCGATCGGCTCGTTTTCGATTACCATCCGAAGGACCTGAAGATGGCGTTCCAGCATATCCACTTCTTTTTCGAGTCTGTCTATCATGACAATTGTTAACTTGTGGTGGCCGGATTTAAAGGTTGTTGTCGTACAGCGACAATACAGCAGAACGAGTCGCTGATATGGCAACATTCGACAAGGCCCTGTATAAAAGCTTCGGCAGTGGCGGGCTGTGACGGACCGTAATCGGTTTACCCCATTGGCGGGAATTGGGCCGTGATGACCGTTACTATCGTCGGCGCGCAACTCGGCGACGAGGGCAAAGGTGGGATCGTCGATCTGTTCGGCGAACCTGCCGATGTCGTCGCCCGGTATCAGGGCGGTGACAACGCCGGCCACACTGTGGTACACGAAGGGGTTGAGTACAAACTATCGCTCGTTCCTAGCGGGGCAGTCCGTGGGAAAATCGGGGTGCTCGGCAACGGCTGTGTCGTCAATCCGAGAACACTGTTCGACGAACTCGATACGCTCGCCGACCGTGACTTGGACCCCGATGTCCGGGTCGCCCGGCGTGCGCACGTGATTTTCCCCTATCACCGCGTGCTCGATGGGATCGAGGAAGATGTCAAAAGTGAAACCGACGACGAGGTCGGGACGACCGGTCGCGGAATCGGCCCAACCTACGAGGACAAGGCCGGCCGGCGCGGCCTCCGTATCGGTGACCTGACCGACGAGGACGTGCTTCGGCGGAAACTCGAATACGTCGTCCCGCAAAAGCGTGCGCTCGCTGAGGATGTCTACGGCGTCGATGTCGGCGAGAAGTTCGATATCGACGCGCTGTTCGAGGAGTACCGCGAGTACGGCACCCGGCTCGCTGACGAGGATATGCTCGTCAACGCCGGAGACTTTCTCGCAGACCGCCTCGACGCGGGAGACAACATCATTTTCGAGGGTGCGCAGGGGACACTTATCGACATCGACCACGGAAACTATCCGTACGTCACCTCCTCGAATCCAACTGCTGGCGGCGCAGCTACCGGCACTGGACTCGGACCTGACGTTATCGGCGGCGGCGAGATAATCGGTATCGTGAAGGCGTATCTCTCCCGCGTCGGCAGCGGACCGATGCCGACCGAACTTGCCGGTGTCGAAGGGGATACACCCGGCTACGAGGGCAACGCCGGCGAACGCGAGGAAACACTCGCGACGGAAATCCGCGAGGCGGGCGGCGAATATGGAACCGTTACTGGTCGACCGCGACGTGTCGGCTGGCTCGATATGCCGATTCTCCGTCATGCCACCCGCGCGAGTGGCTTCAGCGGACTCGCGGTCAACCACATCGACACGCTGGCTGGCTTCGACGAACTCAAAATCGGCCACTCGTACACCCTCGACGGCGAGGAAGTGCTGACCGTCCCTGCCACCACCGGGGAATGGGCCCGGTGTGAGCCAAACCTCCGGACCTTCGAGGGCTGGGACGACGCTGACTGGGAGGCCGTTGCCGCCGACGGATACGACGCACTGCCGGAGAACGCACAGACGTATCTCGACTACATCAGCGACGAACTCGACACGCCAATTTATGCTGTGGGTGTCGGTCCCGGCCGCGAACAGTCTGTTGTCCGCGAGCGCCCCTTCGAGTAGCTACCCGGTCGGCAGTTCGAGTTCGACAACCGTTCCGCGGGGTGTTCGGTCTCGCACGGTAATCGACCCGCCAGAGCGCTGTACGGTCCAGTAGACCAGCCAGAGTCCGAGGCCGCTGCCGTGATAGAGGTCTTCGATTGCCCGCCCGCTTTCGAGCACATCTCGGTCCATCTCTGCCATTCCGGGACCGTTGTCGGCAACGCGGAGGACGACGGACTGCTCGTCTTCTTCGAGCGAGAGGTCAACGCTGGGGTCTGACTGGTCGTTGTGGGCAACGGCGTTCGTGACCAGTTCATCGACCGCCTTGCGAAGGCCAGTAACAGCCGAGACCAATACCTCCCGGTCGGGGATGTCAAGCGTGACTGCAACGCCGTCATCGACGTTGCTGGCGCCCTGCGTCAGGACATCTGTTGCGTCGATCGACACTCGGTCAGGTTGCTCGCTCAGTACGTCGGTAATCGCGCGGGACTTGGTGCTCGTTGTCAGCAACTCTTCGGCGTGGTTCTGGATTCCCTCCGCAGAGTCCGCGACTGGGCCACTCGCGCCGGCAGCAATCCGTTCGGCCTCTAAGCTAATGACGGTCAGGTCGTTGCGGAGGTTGTGCCTGAGCACTCTGTCCACGACCCGGAGCTGTCTGGCACGCTCCTCTCGCTCGGTTACGTCTCGCAGGACAGCGACGAAGCCCGCGTTGTCATCACCAGTACCAAGGGGGTAGTACCGAACATCGAGAATACGCTGGCTGCCATCCGCGTGGTCTCGCGTCATCTTGTACTTGACCGTCTCGCCGTCGAGTGCGCGGTCGACGTTGTCCGTCACTATCTTGTCAGGTGTCACGCGCTGGGAATTGACTCCGCGAATCGACTCCTGGTCGAGGCCGTGATAGGCACAGTACTGTGGATTCGCGAAGAGGTATTCACGATTCTCGTCGACGGCACAGATAAGGTCAGTCGCGCCGTCGACTGCCCGTTTGTACTGTTCTAGTTCTGCCTCTCGGTCTTTGAGGTCGGTCACGTCACGGTAGAGTGACAGCGTGCCAGCAAGTGCCCCTGTCTCGTCGTAGTATGGGTACTGCTGGGCGCTGAACGTTTTCTCGATGCTCGTCTCTGAGAACTGGACGGAGAGTTCGTACTCGATTGCCTGTTCAGTGTCGAGCACTTCCTGTCGTTTCTCGGCGACGTGCGCTGCGGCGTCGTCATCGAGATACAGCGACTCGTCTGCGCCGATAATATCGCTGCTGTCGTAGCCCGCGTACTCGCTGAGAGCCTGGTTCGCAAGCAAGTGCTCACCGTCACAGTTCTGGATCGCAATAGGGTCCGACACGCGCTCGACAATCTCACGATACTGCTTGAGTTCGCGGGCGTGTCTGGCCAACTCTGCGCTCATCTCGTTGAACTGAGCGCCAATCTGTTCCCACTCCTGTGACCCCCCGACAGAAATTTGTGTGCCGTACGAGCGCTCCGCCAGTCGGTCGAACCCTGCCAACAACTCGTCGATCTGATTGAGATTCGACCGCTTGAACCACGCTCCGAATCCGAACAGACAGAGAAGTACGAGCCCGCCAGCACCGAGTTGGAGGCTGGTAACGAGCTGTGTCTCTGCTGCGCTGTCGTCGACTTGTGTCGCCGTCACTGTCCACCCTGTCGGGCTGATGGTGGCATTTGCCGAGGTGTACTCGGCGTGGTCGTCGAAGGATTTGGAAGCGTACAGTTGCTGGCTGCCGGCGACGATTCTCACCTCGTGGGCTGTGCCGCCGATTACCGACAACGAGTCGAGAAAGTCGCCGTCACGGATGTGCAACGCAGCGGTCAGCACTGCAACAATCGAGTTGTCTTCTCTGACTGGCGTCGAGATGGTGACGACCAGGTTTCCTGTTTCAGCTTCAACTGGGTCACTCACGTAGGTCTGGCCAGCGAGTCCTTCTCTCACGTAGGTCCGGTCGCTGAACTCACTCCCAATCACCTCTGCCCGGCGGTCAGCAGTGAGTCCCGCTGATTCGATGGCTGTCATTGTCCCGTTGGCGCGAACGACCGAAACTCCGTGGAACGGTGTTTGTTCGACGAGTCGTTGTAATGTTGCTCGACGCTGTTGGCTAGCGTCCAGTACTGCCGGGTCGGTCGCAGCCAGTTCGACCGTTCGAGCGCGTTCTGCCAGCAGCGTCTCGACCTGTGTGGCGGTGGCCGTTGCTGCCGTCTCGGCGGATTGCTGTTCGCGGTCAGAGACTGCGCCGTCGTACAGCTGGAAGCCTGAAACGACCGCCACACCGAGCACTACTGCGACAATCGCGATTACGACGGCAAACGCACGGCGAAGTTTCATGTCGGGACTGAACCGCCACCGGATCTGTTCGGGGGTCGGTTATAGCGGTTTTCTGTGACGCCGCATATATAGTTACAGCCCACTGTGACCTGTTTGATAACGGCGACGTCGCTCACGAGAAACGGCGGCGACAGCGAGCGCAAATGCTTTGTCTTGGCCCTCGCAACGTGTGCGTATGCAAGAGGACCTGATGGAGATTCTGTGCTGTCCGCTGGATAAACACGAACTCGACCTCGAGGTCACCGAGCAAGATGACGGCGAGATTCTGACAGGAACGCTCACCTGTACCGAGTGTGGCGAAGCCTACCCAATCGAGGACGGGATTCCGAACCTCCTCCCGCCAGATATGCGTGAGGAGTCTCCAGCCTGAACGTTTTTCTACTCGCCGGACAGAGATTGAGTTGTGCCAGATACGTTGCCGGTTCACGTCAGCCGAGAGAGCCTCCACAGTCTCGAGGTTCCGGCTTCCTACGAGACGACTGGGACCTTCGACATCAGGCTGATCAACCACGCTGAATCCCTCCACGTCCACGTCCATCTCGACGACCCGCTCTCTGAAGTCGCCCGTCTCGACGCCGGCAACCACTACGTTGAAACGGAGTCCGAGCGGTACGTCCGCGTCACTGTCGACACTGACCGGCTCGACGGCGAGGACCAACTGGGCAAACTCAAAGTTGCGACGGCCTATGGCTCCGAGACACGGTGGGTTGACGTGACTGTTAGCGAACCCGAACCGGAAGCAAACAACGTCGCGGTTGACGAGTCACTCGCCACCCCACAACCCCGCACGGACGACGAGGCGTCTATCCCACCGGTTGTTCCGGTTCTCGCCGTCGGCGGACTAGCACTGTTGTTGTTCGCCGTTGCGGCGGTGTTCCTTGAGGGGACAGCAATGTGGCTCGGTGCTCTCGTTCTCGCGGGCGGCGTGTTGACTGCCTCGTTTTTCTTACTGCGCGATTAGACGATGCCGCGGACGAGACTGCCGATGACTGGCGCGATAAGCCCGACAGCGACAGCAATCCAGACGAACTGTCCAGTCGCGAGTACCTCCCCCAGCACACCCCCAAACATGAGTGTGCTCACCCAGACGAGCAGGACGACCACACCGAACCCGAGGCCACCGAGCAGTGCGCGCTTGAAACTGGTCGCGACGAGTCCGACCAACGCGCCGCCCGCGACGAGACCCAGCCAGTGGAGACTGGCCAGTCCGAGTCCCGCAACTGTTGCGACAATCAGTCCGACCCAGTGAATCAGTGGCTCCTCGCGGAGTCGGCCAAGACCGGGGACGGAACTCATTGGTCACCTCCGACGTATTCCGTCTCAACGTCACCGTCGATTTCACGGCTGAGTTGGCGGTACTCGCCGTTGGCCCAGCGGCGCAGTTGACTACTGTAGTTCTCTGAGTAGTACCGTCCGGAGTTGCCCCCGGGCAGGATAGCCCGGTACTCACCGTCGAGGTCAACCTGCATCTCCCAACTCCCACCCCACGGGCCTCGGGTGCCGAAGTTTCTGACGGTCCACCCCGAGCCACTCCGGGGAATCGACTCGTAGCCCAGGAAATCCAGTTGGGTCAGGTGTTCGATCAGCCCCGTGTGGGACATGTCGCCGTAGGTTTCCTCACCGTTGTCCTCGATTGTGTCGAGTGCTGTCCGGAGTGCACGGCGAATCACCGGTGCTCGACCCCCAGGACCGAACCAGTCGCTGTCTGCCGGCAGTTCGAGCACTCGGCCATCCGAGGGGTAAAACTCCTCGTCGAGTCCGGCCTCCTCGAAGTCCTCACCGAGTAGTTCGTCGCGGTAGGCGTTCGTCCAGCGCTGGAAGATGAGCGCGGCCTCAGTTTCGTGGTCCATCCGGTAGTCCCACTCGTCGAGCGTTGCCGCTGCGTCCTGTAACTCGTCATCCTCCGCACGAACCGCGTCGACGATAGCGTCGACGATTGTCGCGGCCCGACCGTCTCGCACGTCGCGTCCGACAGTCCCGAGATACGAGCGGTCTACCGCCGCACCTGATTCGACACGCTCGTCGAGTAAGTCGTAGATTCGCTCGGCTCGGTACGGGTCGGAGTACGACTCCGCGAAGTAGTACGGCAGTTCGTCGTCGGGGATGATCTGTTGGTTTGCGGTCGCGAGATACTCGGGATTGAGCGCGTGTGGCTTCTCCGCGAACGGAACGAAGCCGTCCCAGCTCGGCCGCTCGAACGGCTCGAAGCCCGCCCACTCTCCTTCGGGGCGCGAGCCGTCGAAGACGCCGTCACCGTCGAGTGCCTCCGGACTGTCCCACGAGACCGTCTCGCCCGGCGGCTGTCTAATTGGGTGTTTCCCGACAGTGTAGTACAGCGTATTGTCGTCCTGGTCGGCATAGAGGAAGTTCTGTGACGGGATGTCGAACTTCTGGATTGCGTCAAGTGTCTCATCGAGCGATTTGCTCCGGGTCAGTTCGTACAGTGCAATGGTGGTCTCGGTGGCAGCGTGGCCGGTCCACGCGACGCCGACTTCCTGTTCGGCCTCCTCGATAACTGGCCCGTGGACCGTGGACCGGACCGTGACCGTCTCGTTCTCGGCGCCGTCGACTTCGATCACCTCCTCGCGAGTCTCGAACTCTCGGCGCTCGTCGCCGTACTGGTAGCTATCACCGTCGCTGTCGTAACTGTAGAAATCGATTACGTCGTTGTTGGCGTTCGTAAAGCCCCAGGCAGCGAAGTCAGTCTCGCCGATGACGACTTCGGGCACGCCCGGGAACGCGACGCCGCGGACGCGGTGGTCTGGTCCGTCGAGATGCATCTCGTACCAGACCGGCGGTGCCTGCAGACCCAGATGGGGGTCGTTGCACAGAATCGGAGCGTCACCATCTGCCAGGTCCGAGTTGACGACCCAGCTATTCGAGCCGAGATTTTCCTGTGGCTCGTAGGCACTGAGATACTCGACGAGTTCTTTGTCGACAGTTCCCGATGGCCGCTGTCGGGATTCGATTGGTCTCTCGCCTGTCGAATCGCTGTATAGCTGTTCAGCCTCGTCAATCCGGTACTGCTCGGTTCGGTACTGCTCGCGGATGATCGGCACGTCGTGGTCCATCCGTGCCTGGTAGAGTTCGTCGACGAGTTCCGCATCAAATTCCTCCTCCAAAAGCGCCCGGCGAAGGCTCCAGAAGCTACCCGTCAACTGCCAGGCGATAATCTTCTCGATGAGCATCGAATCCGCGGGCGTCCACGGCTCTGGCTCGTAGTCGAGCAACTGGAAGCCAATCGACAGCTCCGCGTCCTCGAACCCGTCGGTGACTCCCTCGGCGAAGGCGTCCAGAATCGGTTCGACAACCGTGCCCTCCAGATGTGTTGCGGTGGCCTCCGCAGCCTCTTTGAACTGCAACTGGCGGTGAAACCGGTCAGTCTCGACGGCAGCCTCACCGACGACTTCGGCGACTTCGCCCCTGAAGAGTCGCCGCTGGAGGTCCATCTGGAACCCCCTGTCGATTGCCTGTACGTGTCCGGCCGCGTAGTACAGTGCCTGCTCGTCATCGGCTTCGATGTTCGGAACGCCTTCCTCGTCGTACCGTACTGTTGCCTCCCCGTAGGGACTGTCGACGGTGCTCGGGCGGTCCGGAGTTGCGGCCCCCCAGACACCACCCGAAAGCGGTGCGAACTGCTCGAGGATATCCCCGACTGGCGAGAGTGCGCCGCCGAGGACAGACGCACCCACAATCCCCCCGAGAACGGCACGTCTGGTCCGTTCTTCGACCATACACCCACTGTCTGCCCGGGGATACGTAAGTTATTGCACTCCCGAAAACGGCCGCCGCTCTGTGACGTGCTGTCTCCATTACATTTAAACCCGTCAGCTGATGACAGCAGAACGCCTTATATACCGGGTCGAGCCCGTGACCAGCCTGAGGATTCCGGTATATTTAAATATCTTTCGGGAGTACAAATATTTAGCTATTACCCCGGGTATTCCGCCGGTTGACCCGGTTATATCCACCAATGAGCAACCGAAACACGCGGACACGGACGAACGAACAGGAACAGACTGAAGAGCAGACGGACGCCTCGCTTGACTGTCCGGAGTGCAGCGGGACTGTCGTCGCCGACGACGAACACGGCGAGACGGTCTGTACGGACTGTGGTCTCGTCATCGAAGAGGATTCAGTCGACCGCGGCCCGGAGTGGCGAGCGTTCGACGCCAAGGAGAAAGACGAGAAATCCCGCGTCGGTGCACCGACGACGAATATGATGCACGACAAGGGGCTGTCGACGAATATCGACTGGCGAGACAAGGACGCCTACGGCAACGCGCTGTCGGGCAAACAGCGCAAGAAGATGCAGCGCCTGCGCAAGTGGAACGAGCGCTTCCGAACCCGTGACTCCAAAGAGCGCAACCTAAAACAGGCACTCGGCGAAATCGACCGGATGGCAAGTGCCCTCGGTCTGCCCGAGAACGTCCGCGAAACGGCGAGTGTGATTTACCGCCGCGCGCTGGACGAGAACCTGCTGCCAGGCCGTTCTATCGAAGGCGTCTCGACGGCGTCGGTCTACGCCGCCGCCAGACAGGCTGGCGTTCCTCGCTCTCTCGACGAGATTACGGACGTGTCCCGCGTCGAGAAAAGCGAAATCGCCCGTACGTACCGCTACGTCGTTCGAGAACTCGGTCTGGAAGTTGCGCCGGCCGACCCCGAGAGCTACGTGCCGCGGTTTGCCTCCTCGCTGGGTCTCTCCGAGGAATCCGAGCGCCGCGCCCGCGAACTGCTCCAGAACGCCAAGGAGAAAGGCGTCCACTCCGGCAAGTCGCCGGTTGGACTCGCCGCGGCCGCCGTCTACGCCGCTGCCCTCCTGACCAACGAGAAGACGACCCAGGCAGCAGTCAGCGAAGTGGCGGACATCTCCGAAGTGACTATCCGCAACCGATACCACGAACTGCTGGAAGCCGAGCAGGACATTCCGATTGCCTGAAGCGTCAGGCCCGATACCTGCGACTGAAGGCGTATTTTCGCTGCTGTTGTAACAACACTGAATCACTCGCGCTCAACAGTTCCGCCCGCGTCTTCGACCAGCCGCTGTACTCGCGCTGATTGACCTGCCGGGACCGCAGCCAGCACCGCTACATGCTCGCCGTACTCCACCGACTCGACGGTCGCCTCGTCATACAGTTGTGAGAGGAGTGACTCCGCGCCGTACGGGAGCGTGAGCGCGACTCGTGTGGTTGGCAGCGCTTTCTGGACTTTTTCGACGAGTTGATTTTCCCACGACGCTCGTTTTGCGTCAGTCTCCGGTGGGTTCGTCTGGAGGACCGTCCCGTTGAACTCCGTCTCGTCGATACCAAGCGCAGGTTCAGCCTCCGTCGAGTGAATGACGACGAGTAGGTCTGCACACTCCACCGCGGCGATCGCACCCGGCACTGCTGCGGTGAACCACTCCGGTCGCCCGGGGACAAATCCAGCCGTGTCAGTCACCGCAACCTCGTGCGGTCCAATGTCGGTCACCGCTGTTCGTGGTGTTGCCGGCCGGAGTACGGTGCTCTCAGCACGCTCGCCCGTGAGTGCGCACCAGCAGTCCGTGGTTGGGGCACCCACCGAACCGACGACGGCAACACGTGCGTCGACGCTCTCGTAGCTTGTTTCGACCTGCCGACGCTGGCGCTGCTGGCACGAGTCGAGGGACGTAGTGAGCCTGTCACAGGCGTCGGATAGCTCTGAGACGCTGCCACTCTCGCCGGTTGGTCCTGTCGTGGCTTCATTGCGCTGTCGTCGCCGTGCCGCGCGCTCTTCGATCTGTTGGCGTCGCAGTTCACGTGCGGTCTCGGCCGCTGAATTCCCGCCATCGGCGAGGTGCTCGTAGTACAGGTCTCTGCGGTCGAGCAGCTCGACTGCCGGCACCGCGTGACCGAGGTCGTACACCTGGCCGGAGTGGGCCAGCCCGTCGACCACAACTCGCTCGGCCCCGGTCCTGTCTACGCAGTCGGCGAGTTGGTCGACCAATCCTTGTGGGAGGTGATACTGGTTGTCTTCGTCACCATCGACGGCGAGCACGTTGGCGACAGACAACTCGCGTGCGGCGACGACAGCCTCGACTGCCGGGCGAATCGAGCCGTGCCGTGTCGCGAGTACTGTCGTCGTCGTCATACCCACGATAGGGCCTCGAGCACTATGACCGAAGCGGTGAAACGTCCCGAGTCAAACGCGAGGGTATGTATCTCGGGGTGGACGGCTGTCCTGACGGCTGGATTGCGGTGGCGTACACCGACGAGGAATACGTGGGCGCGCAGTTCTATCCCACTCTCCGAGACCTGTGGCAGGACAACCGCTCGGCAACACGCATCCTCGTCGATGTGCCAATCGGGCTGCGAGCTGACTCCAGCGAGCCCCGACAGTGCGACACCGAGGCTCGCAGGCGGCTGAGTCCACAGCGCCACCACAGTGTGTTTCCGACGCCGATTCGGGCAGCCGCACACGAGGACAGTTACGAATCCGCAAAGGCAACGCAGGAGGCTCGAACAGAGGGGAGTCTCAACCGCCAGAGCTGGGGCATCGCGTCGAAGATTGCCGAGGCTGATACGCTGCTCCAGGAGTCGGAGCAGGCCCGTGAACGACTTCGAGAGTGCCATCCGGAGGTCTGTTTCTGGGCGTTCGCCGGCCAGCCGATGCAATACTCGAAGACGGGCCAGCCTCGGCGGGCGTACTGGGAACGCGTCACCACGCTCCGAGAGCAGGTGCCAGACGTGTACGACCATATCTGGTCCGCTGCGGAGGGAATATCTGATACTGACGCGTCGACTGACGACCTTGTCGACGCGTTTGTGGTTGCACTCACCGCGCGAGGTCCAGAGTCAGCGTTTCGGACCCTTCCCGAGTCACCCGGGCGCGACGAGACCGGGCTCCCGATGGAGATAGTGTACCGCGAGACGTAACGCTCGGAACCACACACTCATTGTGTTTCGGTCGAAAACTCTGCATGGTCGAGCAGGCGTACCGGTGTACAAACTGTCTGGAGAAAACAGTCACCCGGACGTTTGACGTCTCGCACCTCTCAGTAACCTGTGAGGGCTGTGGCGAGTTCGCCCGCTTCGTCAACGAGGCTGTCTACGAGCAATATCAGGCGTTCGAGGAGTCACCCCCGGAGCATCTGGCCTGGGAGCAGTTGAGCCGAGCTGAGAAGTTTCTCGTGAGCAACGGCGTCGTCCGCGAAGGGCGGTCTATCGAGGACTTTGAAACCGAGGAGTGAATCCCGATTCCTTTTGATGTACGCCGAGGTAGGGAGTGTATGAACCTGTCTTTCGAGGAGTTCGTGCTCGCGGCCGTCACTGCCGACCTGAGTACGGAACCGGCGGCCCGCGAGCACGCCGACGCCGTCGAGTACCGGATGGACCTCGCCACGGAGGGTTTCGACGGACTCGCGGCCTACGACGGAGAGCTTCCATTGATTGTCACCGACCGCGTCGAATACGAGGGTGGTGAGTCGGCGGACACAGCGGACCGAATCGACCGCCTCCGTCGGGCCGTCGACCAGCCTGCAGTCGCTGGGGTCGATGTGGAACTCGCTGCCGTCGAACAGTGCCAGCCTGTCATCGAGGCCGCCAGCGAGGCTGACGTGTCGGTTATCGTCTCCGCTCACGACTTCGAGCGCACGCCGGAGCGGAGTGACCTCGTCTCGACACTCGAAACGGCTTGCGAGCACGGTGCTGTCGGGAAACTGGCAGTCACCGCGCAAAACCGAGCCGACGTCTTGGACCTGCTCTCTGTCACCCACGACCAGACCGAGGCTGGCAACACCGTCGCGACGATGGCGATGGGTGAGTCAGGGCGACACTCTCGTGCCGTTGCACCGCTTTACGGGTCGCGGATCGGGTACGCACCGGTCGACCCTGCTGACGCGACGGCCCCCGGACAGTATACGCTGCAGCGACTTCGCTCGCTGGTCGAGGAGCTGTCGTCGACGGCCTGAAACGGCGTTTTCTCTGCTTTGCCGGCCCGAGCCGCAGGGACGGAAGATTCAACACCGAGGACCGTTCCATTGTAGCTAATGGCACAAGAGGACACCAACCGGTCACGAAAACGCCCGTGGTTCGCCGTCGGGCTGACGATGCTCGTGCCCGGCCTCGGACACCTGTACCTGCGGCTGTGGGGCCGAGCAGTCCTCTGGATTGTGATGACTGGGCTGGGGCTCACTCTCGCCGCGCCCGCCGGGGCGCTGCCCAATGCCTTCGCTTTCGAGGCAATGCTCGCCGCCCTCAGCGCTCTCACCGTCGGAGCTGTGCTCGACTTTTTCAGTTCACTTCCCCTCGAGTCGGTTGTGCTGTTGTGTGGCGTGCTCGCACTCTGCATCGTCGATGTCTATCTGATGGCGCTACGGCGCAACGCGTTGGTTGACCGGGCTGAGCGCGTTGCTGCCGGCGAACAGCCCCGTCAGTGTCCCAACTGCGGCCGCGAGGTCGACCCGGATATCGACTTCTGTCACTGGTGTACGACCGAACTCGCGGCTGAGAAGGAGTAACGGTCTTTGTCCGGCCAGCCAAAGACACGGTATGCACCCGCAACTCCGTGACGCGATACTCGCAGTCGCCGGACTGCTCGGCCTCGCGGTGCTTGCGGTCCGAACAGGCGGGGTCGGTCTGTTGCTGGCCCCGTCAGCTATCGTGAGTGGCGTCGTCGGTGCTGTCGTCGTCGAAGTACTGTTTCTGCGCTACCCGTCAATGCTGCTGGTGCGCTGGGAACAACCCGGCGTTGCGATACTCGTATTCGTTGTCGTTCTGGTCGGTGGCTTCCTTGCCGCCATCGTCGCGCCGTGGCTGCTCGCCGTCCCGGTCTGGGGACTGGTCGTGTATCTCGTCCTGTTGGGCTGCGTGCTGGCCGGGGCCGGAAACCCTGTCGCAGTACTGGCTCGGACAAACAGGTAGGTCGGCGTTATTTCTCGATGATACTCTCTTCGACTGCCTCGCCGAAGTGCCGAGCGGTGTCCTCGTAGTAAATGAGTACCTCGTCGCCAACTTCGAGGTCGGTAACGGCTTTGCGACCCTCGTCGGTTCGTAGTTTGATCGTTTCGGCGTTCTGGATGAGTGTCTCGATGCGGTCGCCGCTCTCTGTCTCGGCTTGGACGCGGAACATCGGACGTTTCTCGATTTTCGAGCGACCGACGATAGCCTCGCGGGTGTTGCCGTTGACATCGACAATCTGAACCTCGTCGCCGCTTTTGAGTTCCGAGAGATAACTGGTCTCCCCGCCCGGCGAACGGACGTAGGCGTGGACTGCGCCGGCGTTGACGCGGAACGGCCGGGAGGCGACGTACGGTGAATCTGCTGTCTCGGCGTGGACAAAGAAGAGACCTCGCGACATTGATCCCACAAGCATCCCTTCGTCGTGGTCCATCAGCGACCCGGTGTCGATACAGACGCGGTCGGCCGAACCAGTCTGTTCGACGGTCAGGACCTCGGCGTACTCGAGGTCAAGCGTCTCGCGCTCGACTTCGTCGCGGACCTCGACGGTCTTGCGGATTTCGTCGGGGTCGTCGGTATCGAGCAATACGGCGTCGGCACCGATTTCGAGTGTTTCGTAGGCAGTCCGTGCCTCTTCGGCGCTGCGAACGCCTGCAATGAGGTCCGTCTCCTCGCCGATGCGGGCGATCAGGTTTTCGAGGGGGATGATCTGCCAGTCGCTGCCGATAATAATCGTGTACTCGGCCTCGCGGGCAACTTCCTCTGCGAAGGTTTCGTACTCGGTGTCGAGAATTTTGACGTAGCCACCGTAGGGCATCTCGTCGCCGCGACGAAGTGCGGAGAGGTCGGCCGACCCCGAGTAATCCGAGGGGAGTTCGACCGTTCCGTCGCCTTCACCATCTTTGCCGACGATGGTCGCGTCCGGGTCAGACGCCTCCTCTTCGGCTTCCATGACGTGGACATCGCCGCCGCCGAAGGCCGCGACGTTGACGTCGCCGAGTTCGCGGACGCGGTCGACGTCAGCCTGGTCGACGAGGACCCAGTCGACACCGGCTTCGAGACCGGCTGTTATCCGCTTCTTGCGTTGCTCCCAGTCCCCAACCTCGTCGTCGGCCTTGAGCCAGACAGCACGTGTCATGTGGATAGGATTGCGTCGCCGTGGCTTGAACGTGGCGGA
The DNA here is from genome assembly GCF_051414135.1 of Halovenus halobia. Classification (NCBI taxonomy): domain Archaea; kingdom Methanobacteriati; phylum Methanobacteriota; class Halobacteria; order Halobacteriales; family Haloarculaceae; genus Halovenus; species Halovenus halobia. Next base: position 41,102 of record NZ_JBLKOA010000007.1, on the reverse strand, counting down.
TTACTCCCGCAGTGCTTCGGTGACGACCGCTGACCGTGGCGGATACCCCCGACGGGCACGGTATTGGTCCAGTTCGACCAGCAACTCCTCGGGGAGGGCGACCTCAATCTCGACCGAGTCGGAGTTATCTGTAGTCATACCTCGACGGTCGACAGCGACGAAAATAAACTTTCTGTGGCTGTCTGACACGTGACTGACGGCCCAGGGGTCGAACTCGAAAACCGCCAGCCGTGGCAGACGTACAATGAGTATTTACTCCAACACTCCCGACTCAAAGCGCCGTTTCAGCCCAGTTGTCGCCGTGCTATCTCGGCTAAAACGGCTCTTTGTTCGTCGAGTAGAGTTTTTAATACGGCTGGTATAGGTGCTGGTACGAGCCATGAGTAGTATCTTCCCATTACGGGAGACAGTCACCCGTGACGACCAGGGTGGCCCCCGCCTTGTCGACCTCTCAGAGGAGACTGCTGACGAAGTCTTCGAGGCACTGGCCGCCAGCACGACCCGAGAGATATTTCTCGCGTTGCACGACGACCCACAGACTGCCTCCGACCTTGCGGACCGGACCGATACGTCTGTCCAGAACGTCCAGTACCACCTCAACAAACTCAAAGATGTAGACCTGGTCGAATCAGTCGACATCTGGTACTCCGAGCGTGGGTCGGAGATGGACGTGTACGCACCAACAGACGAATCGCTGGTTATGTTCGCCGGCGAAGACAAAGAACGCTCGCTCAAGTCGATACTCAGCCGGTTTGTCGGGGCTGCAGGACTCCTCGCGCCGACAAGCTTGCTCGTCGCGTTCGCGGCTAGTCGGTTCTCTTCGAGCCCTGAATCGACACCAGTCAACGAACTCGGTTCAGGCAGCGGCATCGACGTAGAGACGGCAAACGGGACCACCGAGACGGGTGGCAACGAGGTCGGGATTGCCTCGGAGGATGCGGCCACGAACGATACCGAATTCACGACGGGCGACGCCGACGTCGTTATCGACCAGAACCTGACGGACGCGCCAGTGCTCGTGACCGACGGCGGGAACGCGACACAGATTTCCAACGAGACAGTCACGTCCTCCGTGGACGCGGTGGGTTTCGACCCTGCCCTCGCGGCGGGCCTCGGGTTTTTCTGCGGTGGACTGTTCCTGTTGACGGCGCTGTGGATCTGGTACGGCTCACCCGAGTAAGTATCTCGTTGCCCTCTGCCGAGAGATACCGACCAGCCGAGGACACGACGCGGAGCACAAACGCCTCACCACCGACAAGCGAGCCAATCGTCACAGCCAGTACCGTCGCTGGAATAAGCGAGAGGAAGCTAAAGAATGCAATCGCCCCTGCAAGGAAAGAGAGATCTCTGCGTTGTCCCAGATAAATAACTGTCCGAATCAGCTCCGTCAACTGGGCTAGTTCCATCGACTATCCCGCGTGTATACCCACTGGACGCGTATGAGAAAACACTCAGTACTTCGGGTAAGGCCAGCGTATTCCCACAGTACTATGTGGGGTCGTTAAATATATTCAGCCGACAGAGGTCTCAGAACAGATGAGCGACGATTCGTTTCGAGCGCGGGCGACAGCAAACGCCTCCGGTATCGCTGCGACCATCGTGACCGGGACGTGGCTCGCGCTGTTGATGCTCGACTTCCCGAGCGAAATCTGGCTCGCAGTGATGCTCTTTGGCTACATCGCGGTCGTTCCCGTTATCTCGATGCTGTTCGACGAGGACGATGCAGAGGCCACGACTGACCAACAACCCGCCCGCTCGGAGGCGGAGTCTGACTCCGAGGACGCGCTGGAACGACTTCGTCGTCGCTACGCTGAGGGAGAACTCACTGACGAGCAGTTCGAGCGCAAACTCGAACGATTGCTGGAGACCGAAACGCTGGAAGCTGCCGAAGACCAGGCCCGAGCGCGCAATCGAGCGGCACAGGCAGAATCGGACGACCCCATAGCCGAGCGAGAATAGTCAGAGCTGTTTTTCCATCTCGACGTGGGAGATGCCGGCTTCCTCGAACTCGTCGCTGGTCACTTCGTAGCCGAGGTCGCGGTAGAACTCGATGACGTGTGTCTGTGCGTGCAATAGCGTCCGCTGACAGTTCTGATTTCGCGCCTCTGACTCGATCAGTCCCATCAGCCTGCGACCCAGACCCTCGCCACGGTAGGGCTCTCTGACGGCGACACGCTCGGGTTTGCCAGTACCGTCGCCGGTGGTCCTGAGCCGCGCGGTACCAGCGGGTGTGTCTGTCTCGGCATCTGTAATGACGAAATGAATAGACTCCTCGTCACGGCCGTCGTATTCGATGTCTTCGTCGACATCCTGTTCGTCAACGAAAACCGCTCGCCGTATCTCGAAGGCGTTCTCAAGTACGCCGTCGCCCGGAATCCGTGTGACCTCGTATGTCATTGCTCCGGCCTACCGGACGGACTACACTGACTCTTTCGACCGATTTGCCAGAGGGGCAAACCAAGATGTGTTACGTTTGTTCCACGCCGAGTTAGAAGAGCTATCGGCTACTTATCCCTGCGAACCTGTGAGGGGCCGTGGGCGTACGGAAATGGTGTCTCTCAGAGAGTCTCACACGCATGTCATTATCTCGAACCGTGTTCCATCTGACTCGCTGTCTGTCACAGCAATATCCCAGCCGTGATTATCGACAACAGTTTTGACGATATGTAATCCGAGCCCGGTGCCACTGTCCGTCTTCGAATACCCCCTTTCGAAGACCTGTGTCCGCTTGTTCTCCGGAATACCCGGACCGGTATCTACAACGTAAACTCCCTCCTCGTCGTCCAGGTCACCAATGGTGACCGTCACTTCGGGACCACCGTGTTCGACCGCGTTTCGGATGAGATTCTCGAAGAGTTGTGAGAGTCGCTGTTGGTCGGCACACAGAGTATGACTGGTTTCAACGAGGAGCGTCGCATCGTGGGTCTCGACGTTTTTCCAGCACTGCTCAACGATGGTTTCCACATCGACCATCTCCTTGTCGTCAGTTGCCTGCCCGCCACGAGTGAGAGGGGTTCCCTCCCGGGCACTCATCAAGAGGTCATCTACGAGTGCTTCTAATCGGTCGTGGGCCTGCGCCACTGCATCGAGATGCTCACTCTCGTGTTCTTCTCGAGCCATCTCTAAATTACCCTCAGCTACGTGCAATGGATTTCGAAAGTCGTGTGCGAGAGTGCTGGCAATCTCTTCTAATTGCTCATTCTGGCGTGCTAATTGTTGTTCTCGCCGTTTTCGTTCCGTAATTTCGGTGGAAATCCCGGTCAGCATGCGCGTCCCATCTTTTGTTTGGACACGACCATGTGCCTCGATCCACCGAATATCGCCGTTCTCAGGATGGGTTCGAAACTCGACTTCGTACAGATCAGTCTCTCCTCGCTTGAGCTCTCCATAGAGTTGTTTTATTTTGGGGCGGTCGTCAGGATGTACTCCATGCTCCAAAAACGACTCTGTGTCTCCGAACTCTGCCATTCCAACGGCAAAGAGTGATTCGACGGGACCCCGGAGCGTTGTCGATTCTCCGTCTCCAGGTTCACGTTCCAGATTGTTGTATTTGTCACATCTAATGCAAATCTGACATCATTCTCTGGATCCCAACCAGTCATAGTCGATTGTCCTTTATTTCTGTTGGCATATATTTCTTTTTTACGTGTATCTGAATATTACGACCGCTCGCTGACCTGAGCGACTCCTTGCGCTGAAACTGGGATGTGAGTCCGTGCGAGATATGCGCCCTGCATCCAACAGGACTGTTGACACTTATCTCGTTGCTGTCAGGAATCTTATGCGGAATACAGAGGATCAGTGCAGCACAGCGGTCTTGCTATCAAAGACGCCTACATCTCGCGCACGAGTCTTGTAAATGGACGGTACCCCAGACCATGACTGAGGCCGATGGACAGACGAGGTTTTCTCTTAGCCGATGAGTGAAAACAAGGCATAAGACCCCACGAGCGACAGCGTCGGCGTGATTACCCAGAGTGTCGCGACGCGAGCTGCCGCTGCCTGATGGAACAGACCTTCGGCGGAAAGTTCCTCTGGATCCCTCTCCCCAACACTAGACACTCCATCCTCAGATACGTCCTGCCTGTCCGGGTCAGGAGTCTCGCCTTCAGCCAGTTCGCCCACAGTCGGGCCCGCAGGCACCTCCTTTTTGCCTTCAACTGGGTGCAGTTTGAGTGCACCAGTTGTAAATTGCGGAGCGGATTCATCGGCAGGAGACTGTGTGATTATTTCGACAAGCGTCCGCGCTCGGCTTGCACGGCCCCACCCAAGTCCAATAATACAACTGGTCGTACTCACGGCGAGACTGGCTGGAATTCCGAGCCACGAGAGGACGGTGATAATCGTCGCACCCACCGTCGAAACAATGAGCGCTGCCAGAATCGGCATCTCAGTGATATCGCTGCCAACGGTCGCCAACGTCCGCCGGGCAATCGTGAAGCCGCCCACGCTGATGGCCCCGGTTGCGAGCAGAATCGCCGGGCTGGGGTCAAGGGAGCCGTTACCGACAAGCGGGGCGACTGCGTTCGCCGCGTTCGAGGCCCCGGCACTGAACCCCATGTAGCAGGCAATTGCCACCACAAGTGCCGACCCGATCAGATCCCGAGGCGAGACGGTATCGTTGACCGATAACCGTGGGAGTCTCTTCTGGGTATCGATTGCGATCAACGGGTTCGTAAGGCGACCAAATTCGAATTTGGCGTCGAGGTGCGGATACAGATATCTGCCGATAAACGCACCTGTGAAGACGGCGATCAGTGGGGCGACGATCCATGCCGACAGGATGGTAAACATCAGCGCAGTGTTGAGCGTCCCCGTTGCCAATCCGAGTCCGACAATTGCTGCGACAGCTGTCATCGAGGTTGACGCCGGAACACCGTAGAGGTTCGAGATCAGGAGTGCAAGCCCGGTAAAGAAGAGGACGCCAACGCTCGCTTCGGGCGTAAAGGCTGTTGCATCGACAATTTCGGTACTCATCGTGGTGATGACCTTCCGCCCGATCGTCCAGGCTCCGAGGAATGCAAACACGGTAAACAGTGCCCCGGCAGTGACTTTTCTGACGGCCCGACTGCCAACTGCCGGACCGAAGGCAACACCGGTTGATGACCCGCCGATATTGTACCCGACAAACACCGCAACCAGCAATCCCACGAGAATTAGTAACTCTGCCACGTGCGTGTTATCGGTTCGCACGCGAAAAATAGTGCCGTTTCGCTGCTGAACTGTTGACGACGACCGACAGACAGTACATCGAAGATTTTGCACCTCACAACGGAACTCCCGGTAGTCTCTACCGATTCGTCTCCACACGGGTTGCTCAAAGATCAGTAATCGAGATGTGGGTTTTATTCTCAGCACTTGCTGGATTACCTTCCCGGATTCTGTCAGAAAGCGCGGGACCGACTCAGAGGTTCGATTTGGCACTTCTGAGAGTTATTCAGACTAGGTGGCGGCAGTCGCAACCTATCCCGTGCCGACACTTTCATATTTGTGTAAAGTATCCTTTACTGTAAAGGGTGCTTTACACCCTGATGCCAATGACAGAAGACCTCACCGCGAAACAGCAAGTTCAGAAGCGCGAACAGTACAGCAAGTGGATAAATCGGTCCGTTGGGTTCGGTGTTGCCAGTTTCTTCGTTGCAACGGCGATATGGATGGTCACCGAAGAACAGCTTGTACTCTTTGCTGGATTGGGGCTTTATTGGCTCGGTGCCATCGGAATGGGTATCGGATACTGGTACTCACCAGTTTCGATCAGAGACGAATTCGAACAGCAGACGGAGTGGGAAGCAAATCAAGCGATATCAACGTTCATCGCCGCTGTCGTTATCATCGGAATTCCGGCAGATGTTGTCCTCAGCACAACTGGCGTGTATACTGCTCCCGCAGCCATCCGAGGAGCGATCTGGGGATATCTCCTATTGACGTTTATTTTCGGAGTTGCTCACTGGTATGTAAAACGACAGTACAAATAGCTGCGACGTATCTATGAACAACAAATTAGATGTTTACCGAGAAAGGGCCGGGTTGAGTCAAGGGGACTTGGCCACAGCCGTTGGCGTCTCACGTCAAACAATAAATGCAATCGAGCGTAACCGCTATGATCCATCATTAGAGTTGGCGTTCAAACTTGCTGCTTACTTCGATTGTCGAATCGAGGAATTGTTTGATCCCGACATCGAACCGGTCGGAAAGTGACCGATACGCGCTCTGTATTCAGCAGCGTCGACTCCTTCCAGACGGTTGCTGTGACAAATAGCGTGCAAGACGTAGAGGGTGTATACAGCAGAGAGAATATCATGATTTCAGGGCCAATAGTGGGAATAGATCGGCGAGTTTGATAAGCCGTTGATTATTTTGCTAGCGAAAATCACGTTGAATTGTGAGTTCTTTCCTAACTAGTTTGGTACTGCTTTGAGTGCTATCTAGTATATAATATTCAATACTGTGAAGACATCAGTATTAGACCGTCTGGGTATAGATCGGCTGGTAACGAAGATTACTGTCCTGTTACTTACTGTCTTGTTAATATCCGGTGCGGCCGGTGGCATGCTAGTTCTACAGACCGATGAAGCGGTCTCGACAGATGCTCAAGAGTCGGCAGTTTCAAGCGCGGAAGTCCAAGCCAATGCGGTGAATAGTTGGGTTGTTTCACTCCGGAGTACGGCACACTCCCTTGGGTATGCAGAAGCGATTCAGGACGGTGATACAGACCGAATTTCTGAGTTTCTTGAACACGAAGTAGGCGAAGAAAATGTTGCTCACAACATCGAAGCGGCCCACTATATCGATACCTCGACCGGGATCATCATCTCCAGTTCGGCGGACTCCCGTGTCGGGGATTCGATTACTGACATCGGGTATGCGACTCCAGAAGCACTCGCCAGCGTCAACAGTGAACAAAGTGAAACGGCGAGTGAGGGTGACCACGGCTCTGCAATATCACAGCCATACAATTCGTCTGTCATCGGCGGTCCTGCCGTGGCTGCCGGTGTCTCGGTTGACCAACCTGACCGCGCGTTAGTTGTTGTCGGTGATACAGCGGCCTTCGCAGGTAACCTCCCGAAGCAATCCGAGAGTTCCTTCCTCAAGATTGTGAACAGTGAAGGGACCGTCGTGATGAGCCAGCGTCAGGGGCAGATACTCGAACAGAACACCGACGCAGAGGGTATCAACTCTATGGCTGTGAACAAGGGTATCGGGGGCAAATCCGGGTATATGCGGATGCAGATGGGAGAGATGGATATGACGATGGGGTATGCCCCAGTCGAAACGGCTGACTGGTCCGTCATGTACCACGAACCCGCTTCCAGCGCCTTCGCGGTCAAACAGGCTGTCAATCAGAATTTCGCCATTGTCATTGGAGTCATGGGGCTCGGCCTGCTGGTTGCTGGGTTTATTATCACGCGGATGGTCGTCCCGCCGCTCACACGCCTCACAGACAAGGCACAAGCAATCGAAGCGGGCGACTACGACACGGAAATACAGACCACCCGCTCTGATGAATTTGGCACGCTATTCGGGTCTTTCGCCACCATGCGCGACGCATTACGCGACCGGATTGCGGAATCCGAGGACAAAGAGCAACAGGCACAACAAGCCAAAAAAGAGGCGCAGGCGGCTGAAAAGAATGCTCAACAGGCCAAACAGGACGCCGAGGAATTGGCTGCAAGCCTCCAATCGGCGGCAGAAGAGTACCGGGATGGGATGGCCCGCGCTGCTGACGGCGACCTCACGGTTCGGCTGGATGTTGATACCGACAACGACGCGATGGCAGACATTGCGACGAGCTTCAACGAGATGATGGGCGAGATTGAGGAGACAGTTGCCCGGATTAGTACGTTCAGTACCGAGGTGGCAGAGGCAAGTCAGCGAGTTTCTGCCGCATCAGAACAGATTGACGACTCCAGCAACGAGGTTGCCAAGTCGGTGACGGAAATCTCCTCTGGAATGGCCGAACAGACTGACAGCCTTGAAAGAGCGTCCGACGAGGTAAATAACCTCTCAGCCACGGTTGAGGAAATCGCGTCATCAGCTGAAGAAGTAGCTAGTCTGTCGGAGACTGCCGCTACAGAAGGTCTCAAAGGACAAGAACAGTCCTCTGAGTCCATCAAGAAGATGGAAGCAATCAAATCACAAACCGACACGACAGTAGAGGAAATCAGTGCGCTCAACGCAGAGATTGCCCGCGTCGGTGAGGTTATCGATCTTATCGACGAGATAGCAGAGCAGACCAACGTCCTTGCACTGAACGCCTCTATCGAAGCGGCACGGGCTGGTGATGCGGGCGATGGCTTTGCAGTTGTCGCAAACGAGGTGAAGCAACTGTCCGAGGAGACCCAAGAAGCCACCGAAGACATTGAACAGCGGATCGAAGAGGTGCGCCAGAAGAGCAGTGACGCCGTTGCAGGCATGCAGAAAATGCAGGACTTGGTGACGGAAGGGACCGACACCATTGAAGAGAGCCTCACATCACTGAATGAAATCGTCGATAAGGTTGAGGAAGCCAACGGTGGTATCCAGTCGATCAACCAAGCCACTGACCAACAGGCTGAGTCGGCGCAGGAAGTTGTCTCAATGATCGATGACATCGCCGCCATCAGCAAACAGACAAGCAATGAGGCCGATGCAGTAGCCGCGACGGCCGAAGAACAGAGTAGTTCGAGCACAGAAGTGTCCGAGGACGTGCAGGCGCTTGCTGCACAGTCTCAGCAGCTTCAGGAAGTCGTCTCTGGCTTTACAATTGAACGGGATGACCCAGCAGTGGGTGAGGACGCTAGCGCAGCTGTCGTAGCGCCAACCGACGATGACTAATCCGTAGCATCGACAGTGATCAGTTTCGGGAACAGCGAGCATCATATACAATGTGGTCTCTCCGATTCACGGAGTTGATCGAGATTCAGTACCTTTTTAAAATATGTCAGTTGGACTATCTGATTACTGAAATGTATCCAAACTATGACTGCGAAACGCTGTAGCGGACATTGCTTCTGGCCTTAGCCATTCCCGGAGTTCCTTGAGAAGTTGTCCGAGTAGTGTGGACTACCGCTTTGTGCGTTGGGATCTTTGTACAAGATACGCCCCCTGTATTCAGCAGAACTGGTGAAACCTACCAACGTGCGAGGGCTTCAACAAAGCCTACTACGAGAAAATCTAGTGATCAGTCGCCGTCGGGGCTGTAGTTCGGTGCTTCGTCAGTAATCACAACGTCGTGTGGGTGACTCTCCTGCTGGCCAGCAGAGGAGACGCGAACGAACTCCGAGCGCTCCTTGAACACTGCAATTGACTCCGCGCCGACGTAGCCCATCCCGGACTGCATCCCGCCGACGAGCTGGCGGAGTTCGGATTCGAGTGTGCCCTTGTACGGCGTTGCGGCCTCGACACCCTCGGGGACGAACTCCTCGTCATCGTCGTCGTCCTTGAGGTACCGGTCGCCGCCGCCGGATTGCATCGCACCGACGCTGCCCATCCCGCGGTACTGCTTGTATTTCTTGCCCTGCATCGTGATGACGCGACCGGGCGCCTCGTCGGTCCCCGCGAAGTACGACCCCATCATGACGGCGTCTGCGCCCGCCGCGACAGCCTTGATTGCGTCACCGGAGTATCGGATTCCGCCATCGGCGATGACCGGCACGTCGTGCTGGCTGGCTACATCCGCGACCTGTGCGATGGCGCTAATCTGGGGCATCCCAGAGCCAGTGACGACTCGTGTCGTACAGATTGAGCCCGGCCCAATACCGACCTTCACGCCGTCGGCGAAGTCGATGACATCTTCGGCAGCCTCGCGGGTGCCGATGTTGCCGACGACGACGTCGGCCTCGACCTGGGACTTGATTTCCCGGGCGCTCTCGATGACGTTCGAGTTGTGTGCGTGCGCGCAGTCGATGAACAGGATGTCTGCGCCAGCCTCGTCGGCGGCCTGAGCGCGGTCGGTCTCGAATGGGCCAACCGCTGCGCCGACACGCAGGTGGCCGTTGTGGTCACGGACAGCGCGGTCGTACTCTCGGCGCTGGAGGATGCCGGCCATCGTCATCAGGCCGGTGAGGTGGTTGTCCTCGTCGACGATTGGGACGCGCTCGATTTTGTGCTCGTACATGAGTTCGAGCGCTTCTCGCGGCGAGACATCTTCGCCGGCGGTGATGACCTCGTCAGTCATCGCTTCGCGCACTTCGTCGCGCTCGCCAACTTCGAGGTACGGCCGGATGTCTGTCCCGGAGATGATTCCGAGGACGGCGTCGTGGTCGTCAACGACCGGAGCGCCGGAAACACCGGCTTCGCTCATCATCTGGTCGACCTCTCGGACCGTCTGTTCGGGTGACGCCGTGACGACATCGCGGATGATGAGTTCGTCGGCCTGTTTGACGCGTTCGATTTCGGCAACCATCCCGTCGAGGTCCATATTTCGGTGCAGGACGCCGAGTCCGCCGTGTCGGGCCATCTCGATGGCCATGTCGCTCTCGGTGACGGTATCCATCGCTGCCGAAAGGACCGGAATGTTCAGCCGGACGTTCGTCGAAACTCGTGTTGTTGTGTCTGCTTCGTCGGGTTCGATTGCACTCTTCTTTGGACGGAGGAGCACGTCATCGAAGGTCAACGCCTCCGGAACTCGCAGTTTCTCTGAGAAAGGCTCGGAAGTGTTCGCCATGTAAGCCGTCGGATGGCGGCGCTCAAAAACGTTGCGAGATGGACTCCTGTACAGGGTTTCCTGCCGTTTCGACCGCGTGACGGGCTCTCACTGTTGCTGCATTCTGGGGTGATTTGTACAGAGATGTGCACAAACTTCCGGAGTCGGGGAACGATTGCCAACCCTCGACGCCGATTCGTGGCGTGTGTGTCCGCTTCTCACGCAATCACTTTAACCAATAATATAGTATAATGATCCATGGACTCCGTTCGTCCCACTAGCGGAGGGAGCGTTCAGCAGACGAGTTTCCCGACCAGCGACGCGAAGACATTTACACTGGGACGTAATTTCACAACGGAGTGGTCGAATTTTTGGCCCAACTGGCACTCGCATGAGGGCAGGCGAGCGCGTCCCGGGGTCAGCACCCGGGGCAGCGAGTACCCGCGGTCCGGGCCACGGGTGAGGGCCCGCCTTCGTGTATGAGTAGCTCCAGACACCCGCGCGCACTCAACGTCGAGCAGTGGGTAAGCAGTTCGACTCGACTGCTCGTGCTCGTGATGGCGCTGCCGCTAGTCGACGGTGTGTTCGTCGCGCTCATCCTCGGTGGCGCACTCGAGACGATTGCCGGCATCGTTCAGGTTGGCTTGCTGGTGTTCGGCGGGAGTGCAATGGTTGCAGTCATCCTCGCAGAGATGGACGAGAGCCCACGTGAGCAGGCCAAAATCGTATCAATTGTTGGGGTTGGTCTGGTCGCCGCCGCGGGGATTCAGGCAGCGCTGGCCCCGACGCTCGAGACGATGCTGAACATCGCTATCTTCGAGCGCTTCGCGGCACTGGTCATTCTCTCGGTTGCGGCCTCGACTGCCAGTTCCCGCGTTGGCGAGTATCTCCCAGGGCCAGCGGTCATTATTGCCCTCGGTCTCGTGGCGAGTCTGTCACCATCCGGTATCTCGCTAACTATCCAGACCGACCTGGAACTGATTGCTCGCGCAATGGCCGCCGCTGGCGTTGGTGTTGCTTTCGCGCTAACGCTGGCGCTGTCCAGCCCATGGCTGCGCAACGCGGTCGAACTTGACCGCTTCCGATTCGGGAGTGCGGTCGCGCTGGGTGTCCTCTCGCTGTCAATTATCGGGATTCTCCCCAGCGAGGCACCCGTTGCCCTGCTCGTGCTTGCGGTGACGGCACTGCTGGCGTTCGACCCAAACCGCGCACAGGAACGCGACGCGGTCTACCATCCCGACGATATCGATATCACCGCAGCGATGTCCGACGGCGGACAGGAGGCGGCGCTGGAAACCGACGGGCGGTCGGACCCCAGCGAGCAGACCCAGGCGCCTGACCCAGAACCAGAGCCCGAGGACCAGCCTCGGTTGCCGTGGCTGTAGAGCAGGAGCGATACCACTTAGGACCGCCAGCGCCAGATACCGATATGGCTGACAATCGTGTCGTGCAGGGTCGTATGGTCACGCCCAACAAACTCGCGGAACTCATCGAAGGCGACGACGTGATGGACGCCGAACCCATTGCCGACGCCGACCGCGAGTGTCCCGACTGTGGCGGCGACGTCCTCGAAGTCGGATATATGCCGTCAGCGATGGAGTTCGTCACGGGCTGGAAGTGCCAGAACTGCGATTGGGCAGAGACCGACCGAGACTGACTGTAACCGAAATCCCTTTAGGAGGAATCACCCAATGTGTGCGTGCGGGCTCGTGGCCTAGTCCGGGAAGGCGGCTGACTCCAGAGGCTACGTGCCAGGGACGATACTCCAGCTGATATACCGAGCGGGTGGCTGATCACCACCCGCGTTGACGACCCTCTGGAGTACCGAGGCACACACCGGAGATATCAGCCGATCGGGGGTTCAAATCCCTCCGAGCCCACTACTTTCTCTCCGAGCGCTAGCGAGGAGTGAAATCTGGACCGCGGAGGGATTTGAACCAGGGAACGGAGCGAAGCGGAGTGACCGAGGTTCACAATCCCTCCGAGCCCACTTACTTTCGGCGAACCATACGGTGAGCCGTAAGTCCGTCACGTGAGGCGGATTTGAACCCAGAGGACGAGCGGAGCGAGTCCTCGCGGTTCATAATCCCTCCGAGCCCACTACCCCGAACAACGCCAAAGAGTGAAATCCCTCAATTCAGCCGTCGTAAGTCACCCATAACAACCACCGGACGGTCCTTTTACTATTGTATGGCGGACCAAACAACGAGCACTGAGAACCTCGACAGAGACGCTGTCGCCAAGCGACTGACTGACCTTGCGGACGAACTCCGGTCAGGTGAAAACACGACTGTCCGTGTCGGCAACAAGGACGTGGCACTTACCCCACCGGAGATACTGGATTACCGAATCGATGTCGTCGAGAAACAGTCACGATTCCGGGGGAACCGGGAGACTGTCAGGATCGAAATTGACTGGAAAACCTGACGAGGCAGTCCGGTAGTACTCTCGGCTCCAGACGCCGCGTACAAAAGCCGAAATCTATTATTTTCACAGAACCAGTTCTCGTCCGTTTTAGTCGTCGTCAGGAGTCCCGACCACATCGCCGTCATCTTCGACGGCGAAGGAGGCCACCGGCGCGTTCTCGTAGGCTGTCGCGCCAGGATACCGATGTGTAATCCAGCCGTCGTGGTCAATGGCCAGTTCGACCTCTTACTCGGGGTTGCCGTCCAATGGGACGACACGTGCGACGACATCGCCGGCCGCCACCTTGCTCATTCGGCTATCAGGGCTCAGCGAAACGCTCGCGCCGTGCTGACGTGCATTCCCACAAACACTGGCGACTCCGCGCTTGCGGACCCGTCGCCTCTCCGTTCGAGCGTCCCGCTCCACCGCGTGTCGAACTCGTAGCACTCACCTTCGACCGTGTCGGTCCACGCGAGTCGAACCTCGTCGCTGAACCCCGCGTACTCGCCACCGTCGTATACGATGAGCTTCTGACTGTCGACGACCCAGTCGGTCGTCCGTTCTGTCTGTGTTCTAAGTCCGTCTCGAATTGCACCTCCGCCGGCGAGTCGGTCGGAGATGCCGAACTTCACCACGGAGTCATCGTCGGCAAAGAACTCACCGAGGGGCTCACCAGTACGGAGAGCGGCGTAATACGCCCGGATTCTCTTCTCGAAGTCCATAGGGAAACAACGAGTTTCTGCGATATATTTCTGCGGCCATCGCCAGCAGTGACACCGTTCAGCCGTGGAACGGAGGTCAAACTGCCTTGTTACGCGGTGCCCTCGATTGTCTGCTCCCACAGCCCCGGCAGGTCATCAATCTGGCGCCACCCAGCGGCCTCGTCGATGTCCTCCTCCACGACAGTGAGAGCCTCGAAGTAGTCGTCCAGCACCTCGGCGCGTTCCATCGCCAGCGGCGGCGAGCAGTAGTCTTCCTCGATCCAGACCGCTTCGCCAGTCTCCGGGTCGAACCGCGCCCGGTTCAGGGCTCGGGTCATGGCACTCCCAAATGGCTCGAAACTCTCAATTTCGCCGCTGTTGAGCCGTTCGCGAAGCTCTGGCAGCCGCTCCTGGACGGGGCGGGCGCGGACGAATCTGTTTGCCATACGTCTCGTAAGCTCGTGGCGCTAATCAAGGCTGTTCTGCTTCGTGTCCACAGCTCCGGGCCTAGCAATCTCTGCTCGTCAGCGCGAACCTGCCCAGAGGATGGGGAGTGAGCAGGCTCTCCAATTCTGGTCGAATCTCAGTTCAGCAACACGGAGCAGTGGAGATAGATGAGTGCTGTCTCTCTCAAAAACCAACGGTTCTTTTTTTGTTACTGTCACAAACGGCGTACCGGGCGTAGAAGACGGGTTCTACACAAGCTCGTCTTTTTCAACGTCTCAGGGGATTAATGCGGCGGTGCTTAGTATCAGCCCTGTCCCGGGACCAAGTAGACCACAGGGTTCCGTACAATCAATACAGCGGACAGTACCCTGGAGTGACGACTCTCCACATTCGGGACATGCATCGGACCAAGTGCCTTGCCTGTCGCGTGAGAGAGCTTGACTCTAACACGAATTCAATAACTGTTCCATATTATTGTTGTATATGACTCGAACATCCAAATGTTTGGCTGAAGGAGTATTAGAAAAGACTGAACAATGCTTTCTAGCCGAATTGATTGTCTGCATATCTTGGAACTATCGGATAATCCAGGATTAGTGGGTTTTAGTTCTGCATATGCGTCCCGTATTCAGTAGCGCCGGACTTTCCCATCCCGTTGCTGTCACAAGGAGCACGCGGTATCTCGCGGGTAGCCGAAATCTATTACGAGGCTGGTTGGCCACGACCAAGCATGACACTGTTAGTATTTGGGAGCGACGCGCTCAACTCTGACATCGTTGACCCCGAGGCCCACCCCAACCTCGCGCTGGCCGCCCACCACCTGTCTGGATCATAAACAGTGTTGAGGGCGAGTCGAGTACATGCAAACTCTGAACGAGGTCGTCGGCAGTTGGACTGACCAGCTTTTGAAATAGTCTTCAGTGTCGTAGCAAAATTGACGCTCTGTGTGGAAATAAATAGTAGTAACGTATAAAATAAGATTAATACCAAATATCCAAGTAGCTATTCGTCTGCTATATGGTTATGAACAGAATTTCGGGTGGTTATCGTTATCTGACACTCCGTAACCGATTAGTTCTTCGTAGCATATAAATTGCATAGCAGCTATTACTCATGCGAACCACATGTTAATCTACCGCCGTGTAGAACGGTTGGCAGACTCAAACGACTTAATTGTAGATATTGGGACAAAAGACGGTAAACATCTTCGTAACATTCCAGGCACTACTATTGGGGTCGATCTTGAATTAAACTATCCCTTACAATCAGAGCGCACATCGTACATACATGCAGACGGACGAAGGCTCCCATTCCAGGACGACTCCGTCGACTATGTCATCATGAATCAGGTTCTCGAACACGTCGACGGGCGCCAGTCGTTACTTCGAGAGGTGGCTAGAGTACTCAAACCGGACGGCGTCAGCCTGGTTTCTTTCCCAAATAGACTGGGACTGAACCGTCCTCACGGATTGCCGCGGTGGCTCTCGATGGCGCCAAAATCGCTTGGCGTCCACGTCGCAAGACGGCTCCTCTCGTCCGAGCAGTACGATTACTACCGCAAATTTATTTTCCCGCTGTCCCCTGTGGGTGCCCGCAAACTCCTCTCCGAGCAGTTCCACAGGGTCGAGTACATCACCGTCGACGAATCGAGCTGCAGCACCGATATCTACGGCGATTCGCTCGGGTCGCGACTCTTCGTGTTCTCGCTCCCACTGATTGCGAGGCTGAGCGAACTCCGTCGGTTCGAGCGGGCGTTTGAGGCGCTCTGGCCGTACGTTGGATACGAGTGCACCCTTCCCGCCTCTGAGACTACCGCTCGATGACTGTTTCGTAGTGGCTGTTCAGTGCCGCACAGATCGAGTCCCAGGAGTGTTCTTCTTTTACGAACGTCCTGGCATTCTGCCCCAACTGCGCGGCGTGGTTGGTGTCCGTGAGTAATACCTGTATGCGTTCCGAGAGCATTTTCATGTTGCGCATGGGGACGAGATACCCGTTCGATCCGTCTCGGATTAACGAGGGCACTCCGCCGCTGTCCGTGGCCACCACCGGCAGCCCCCAAGCCATCGCTTCCAGAACGACATTTGGCGTCCCTTCACCCTCGATTGAGGGGAGCACAAACACCGATGAAGACTGGTAGTACCGATCCACCACCTCCGGCTCAACTTCGCCTTCGAACGTGACGTTCGCGCCTGTTTCAGTGGCAATTTTTTCCAGACGCGCACGCTCCGGTCCGTCTCCGACAATTGTAAGTTCTGTCTTCATGTCAGCGACCGCCTGCAGCAGGTACTTGAGACCTTTCTTTGGTGCTAGCCGCCCAACGTAGAGGACCCCGCTCCCGTCAGCGGTTTGGTCAGGAATCGAAACCGCATTGCCAAGGACTTTGATCTCGCAGTCAATTCGCTTGAAATCCGAGCGCACGTCGTCGCGAATTTCTGCTGACTGTGCAAGAACCAGCGTATCTGCCAGCACGACACGCATCATCCACCGTTTCCACCACACGTCGTTCATCAGGTAGTAATCGCCTCCCCGAATCCACGCGAAGTAGGGGAGACCAGTGAGTGTGTTTGCTATATAGCCAAGAAAGCCGACGGGATAAAGCATCATACACTGGAGTACGTCAAGTTCTGACCGTCGACGGAGCACGGCGAGTAAAGCGAACGCAAGGAAGGAGAGATCACTTAGAAACGGGGTTAGCTGGCAGTGGCGGACCCGCTTGACTTCGTACGGCACGTCGCTGTCGTCGTGGCTGCCGAAGCGTTTGGTGAATACGGTGACTTTGTGGCCGCGTCGGTGTAACTCGGTTCCCAACCGTTTCGTCTGAGTTTCCATCCCGCCAATGACATCCGGTGGAAAGGTTTTTACAACGATTCCAACGTGCGTTCGGTCGCCGGCTGTCTGCTTGTTAGCCATTAATTGCCCTCGTTGTGCTGAGTTCTATCTCTGTGCCGCCGGAAGTTACGACACCTTACTTGTATCCGAGATGCTTGAGCCGCTCCTCGAGTTCGTCTTGCTCTTCATACTCGACGTCCGACTGCTGCTCAACCTCGCCGATGGTGTATTGTTCGGCGAGTTCCTCACCGAGTGCCCGGAGGTCCGCCGCAACATCTTCCTCCTCATCTACGATATTCTGGGACTCATCTGGGTCGGTTGAGAGGTCGTACAGTTCCTCTTCTTTCCAGTGTTTTGCTCCGCACTTGCGACAGGTGACGGCGTCGTCGTGTATGTTCCCGAACTCCCCATCAGGTCTGTAAATATACTTGTACGGTCCGCTCCGGACAGCACGACGTCGCTGGCTACTGGCCATCTCTACGATTAGTCCCTCCCGTTCTGGGGCGGAGTCGTTCTCCTCGAAGACTGGCAGCAGACTGCGCCCGTGGAAATCGAAGGACTCCTCGTCCAGACCGAACACGTCTGCGACAGTCGGTGCGATGTCGAACGGCTGCACGAACTCGTCGACAACACCCGTCTCTCTGCCCGGAGCGTGGACGATGAACGGAACACGAATGACCGGTTCGTACAGCCCATCGTGTGAAAAGTAGATTCCGTTATCGGTGAGCGACTCGCCGTGGTCGGCGAGGACGACGATGAGCGTGCTGTCGTCCTCACCGCGTTCCTTGAGTGCGCTGACGAGTTGGCCAATCTTTTGGTCGGCTTCGGTCACGGTGGCGTCGTACCGAGCAAGCCAGCGAGCAACGCCGACCTCCCGGTCGCGGTCGTCGAACCAGTCATCGGTGTACGGTGCCGTCGCAACAGCAGAACAGTTCGGCGGCTCTGGGTCCGTGATATTGTCGAGCGGCTCGTCGGTCGGGTAATCGTGCTCGGCGAGATACTCCTCGATGAGTTGCTCGTCGGCATTGTACGGGGTGTGTGTGTCCGTCAGATGAACGTATCCATAGAATCGCTCTCCCCGTTGACGGGCTGTGTCGAACTGTTCCAGCACAGTATCGATGGTGTTTCCTTGTTGTTCGTCACCGGCTGCCCGGAGTTTTTCCTTTATTCCTCCGACTGTCTGCTCGAACTGGTAGTAGGTATCGCTGATTAGGTCTGCGACTGTCGGATGGACGCGTTCGAGCGTCCCACGGAGCTGTGAGCGTATCGCGTCGTCCTCAAAGAGGACGCGCTTGTCGTGCGAGGGCCTGAGTGGTGGGAAGTAATCGAAGCCCCGTTTGTGCCACATCCCGAATACGCCGCCGACCCAAGCGGAGTAGTACCCCTCCTGGTCGCTCAGCGCCTTTGGAATCGTCTGCAATGACTCTGCACGCTGCTTTTCGACGTTAGTGACTCGGCTGCCGTGATTGACAACGACGTTCGTCGGATGGGCACCCGAGTGAATCGAGGTGACCGACGGGTACGTCGAGTTAGCACAAGCGTAGGCATTCTCGAACCGAACGCTATCGTTGGCCAACTCGTCGATGTGCGGTGAGATATCGTGCTCGTAGCCGTAACACCCGAGACGATCAGGACGTAACGCATCAACTGTGAGTATCAGAACGTTTTCGATTGACCCTGCTACAGACATTTATAGAGGTACATCCTTTCTGAGAAGATAAGTTGTTCGCAACACACCAGGCGCCGACCTGCTCGTTCACAAATAATAAGAGCTATACCGGGCTTGGACTGAAATATGACAATGTCTACTGGTCGGCTGTTCATCATCGGAATCGATGGTGTTGATCTGGCCGTGGCTCGGGACCACGATCTCCTTCTTCAGAACACCGTCGAGTGGGACCTCAAGGAGTATCCCAAGCTACACACGCTTCGAATCTGGCCCAGTATGTTTCTCGGTGATCTGCCGCATAAAAACGATGATCTCCCGGATCCAATCGCTCACAGCCGGTCGGATAGAGACGAGGAACGGCTCGAACGTGCAAACTGGACATCGTCAGGGATGCGCATTCTGAGCAAGATCTCACATCTTCTGCTCCCGGAATCTATCAGAACGCCTATTGGGGCGTTTCTTAGAGACCGTGGTTTCACCAAAGCCCACCACGAACGTGAGGACTGGCCCAATACAGTGTTTGACGGCGTTCAATCTAAGGCGATTAATCTCCCAACGTACAATCCGCTCCCGGTACAGCATGAACTCAAACAGGGGTGGAAGACCCGTATTCGCGAGGGTGATGCGGGACTCGAGGAGCTGGAAGAGTTGGCCCAACAGGAACGCGATGCTGTCGCTGAGGAACTCGACACCGTCCTCAACCACGGCTACGATCTGGTTTGGGCGTACGTCTTTTGTACCGATATCTTCGGCCATCTGGACTACGAATACGGCTATCCGCGGACCGTCGAGCGCGTGCGTGACGAGGTCATTGACCCCGTCCGCGAACAGCTCGACGACGACGACGAACTCGTTATCGTGACTGATCACGGTATGGGGCTGGAAGACGGTGTCGGTGAGCACCGCCCGCCGGGCTGGCTGACGACCACGGTTCCTGACACCGACCTCCCAGCCAGTCCGGAGAGAGTCCGTTTCTGGATTGAGACCTTCCTCGGAGACCGCTCTCAACAGAAAGAGGATGTGCTCGAAGATCTTGGGTACATTTAATTACCGACGGCGTACCTGAGATAATGAAACTCACGAGGAAGGTACTTGTCTCGGCATTCTCCGATGTCGTTATCACTCTTGTCGGATTTCTCGGGACAATCTACTTCGCACGGGCGCTCGGTGCCGGCCCGCTTGGAGTGTTCGCGCTTGGTATGACCGTCGCTCAGGCGTTTCTGGTCCTTGATTTTGGGGTCGGCAAAGCGGCGATGAAGCGAATTAGTGCCGACAACGAACCAAGCGCGCACTTTACCGCGGCAATAATCGTCTACGGCCTCATTCTGATTGCCTCTGTCGCGGTTATCCTCTTCTTTCGTGACCAAGTCAACTCCTACATCGGTGGGGAGTTCGCCGTCATCGTCGCCCTGATTTTTGCGTTCCAGCGGCTCTACCAAATCCTGAATACCGCAATAAAAGGCGAGAATAACGTGCACGTCCGCGACAGTATCGATAGCGTCGAACGTATCGTCCGGGTGGGCGCACAGGCGCTTTTCGTCTACGCGGGAGTCCAGACGCTGGGACTATTCCTCGGCTACGCAACGAGTTTCGGTATCGCCGTTGGCTTGGCTTTCTTGTACTATCTGAAAGCGGTATCACTTAGCGTCAAACCCCCCTCGAAGGATCACTTTCGCAGCATCTATAATTTCTCACGGTACGCCTGGCTAGGCCCGCTCAAATCTCGTGCGCTCTCGTGGACCGATATTACCATCCTTGGGATATTTGTCGCAAGTTCGACAATCGGTGTCTATCAAATTTGTTGGACTATCGCGATGACGTTTCAGATATTGGGCAAATCCATCAGCCGTAACCTCTTCCCCGAGGTCTCGGAGGAGGATGGACTGAACAATACGGGGCGAATATCCTTGCTCACGCGCCAAAGTTTCGTTTATGCCGGTCTCTTACCGATTCCTGGGATTATCGGGGCAGTCGTCGTCGGTGAACGGGTGCTGGGCGTCTACGGCCCAGAGTTCAGAAGCGGATCAGCTATCCTCGTTGTTCTCGCCTTCGTTTCGCTCCTCCGGTCATACGAAGGATCCGTCTACTCGGTTGTCAATGGGATTGACGAACCACAGATATCCTTCATATCTGATATCATATTTGTCATTTGTAACGTCGTCCTGAATCTCATTCTTGTCTCTACATTCGGTGCTATCGGTGCCGCATTCGGGACGGTCGGAGCGCTCTTTGCCGGGCTTGCGACGGCGTTCTGGCTGGCTAACAAAAAGGTCGACTTCGTCTTTCCTGCTCGCGAGATTGGTCTGCAGTTTTTCGCTGCGGCAATCATGGGCGGCATTGCGCTCGCCCTCAAGCAGTTGCTGTCGCCGCTGCATTTCGTCGAGCTGCTGTTCATTGTCGGTGTCGGAGCGGCTACATACTTCATGATTCTCCTTCAACTCTCTACGGAGATTCGGGAAACGGTTCTCAGAATCGTGCCGTACGGTTCGTAGGTGCAGCCCTGATGCCGATTACATGTACCCCAAATCGCTGAGATGCTCCCGCAAATCGTCGTCGTCAATCGTCTCTGCGAGTGGCTCCTCAGACAGTGCTCCAAGCTCTGTTTCGATAATCTCGCGCAACGTATCGGTGACCTCTGAGTGTGACTCGATGAGATTGGTTTGCTCTTCTGGGTCCTCTCCCCAGTTGTACAGTTCAGCCGACCCGTCAGTTCTCACGATGAGCTTGTGTTCGTCGTTGCGAACGACCTGCGTTGGAATCCCCAGCCCGCTGTCGTCGAAGTCTGGGTGATGACTCGTGATTCCGTCCGGCGCTACAGCTCCGAGTTCGGCAAACACGTGCTCGTGCCGTCGGTGATCATCGAACGGGACTAATGATTGGGCGTGGTCACGCTCTGGAACGGTCCCTGACGCGAGCTCGACGATCGTCGGGTACAGATCGGTCAGTGAGACGAGCTCATCCGTTTCGTCGGCTGGCGTCTCCATGGGCGCTCTAACTAGCAACGGGACGTGTAGCACCGGTTCGTACAATCCGTAGTAGTGTTTCTCCATTCCGTGCTCCCCAAAGTACTCCCCGTGATCTGCGGTTATCATGAGATACGTGTCGTCGAGCTCACCGCGCTCTTTCAGCCACTCGACAAGTTCTCCGACCCGCCTGTCTAGGTAGTGAATCGCGCCATCGTACCACGACCGAATTATGTCCCACTCTCGCTCGGTTGGCTCGAACTCATCGCTTATAACTGGATACTCGTAGGAGAGCCGCTGTAACCGATTCCAGTCCGCGTTTGGCAGGCGCTGTCTCTCTCCGTACGTATCCCTGCCGAGCTCTTCGATGAACTGGTATTTCGGTCGCTGTAATTCCGGACAGAACTGCGATTTGTGCGGACGAGGAGGATTGTACGGGTGGTGTGCGGTCTTGGCATTGACGAACGCGAAGAACGGCTCGCTACCGGACGCTATCCACTGTTTCAACGACTCGAACTTAAAAAGTGCCTTCTTATCAGGGCCGCTCGTCGCTGAAAAGATGCTCTGTCTCCGAAGCGCCGGGTCGGACAGCAGCCCAGAGAAGAAGTCCCAACTCGGGGAAATCCTGTACGTCTCTTTGAATTTATCAACCCCTCTCGCGTAACCGCGTCCCTCCCGCAGGTGCGCTCCAGCACTCATCCCGAACGTTCGGTATCCCGCCGCTGAAACGCGTTCTGGCAACGTCGTGATTTCTGGAGACAACTGCTGGGTCCCGCCGTGGACGCCGGATTCTGACGGCAACCGTCCGGTAAACATCGCGCCGTGGGATGTCCCCGTCCAGTTTGAGTTCGCAAACGCGTTTCGATAAAGCGTCGTGTTGTCCTCTTCGATGAGCGATTCAAGATGTGGTGTAGTACGCCGCTCGTGACCGTGTATCGACAGATGATCTGCCCGGACCGCATCTAAAATAATGAGTATAATATTTGGCTGTCCCATTGTAGCTGACTGCGTCGGCTATCAATTTAAGACATATGATTATCCAACTCCAAGGGAATACTCCCAGAACCAGAACCATTACGTCCACCCTACGCAGACAGTCAGTAGAGACACCCATCACATGATCACTCTCACCTTGAGCCTCGATACGGAGTTGGCGTGGGGACGAACCGGGGACCGAAATGCCACGAGGCTAGCCGCAGACGAATCTGCTGGTCGCGACGCAATTAAGCGGATTCTTTCGGTCTTCGACGAGTACGACATTCCAGCGACCTGGGGAATTGTCGGCCATCTGTTGCTAACGGAGTGTGACCGGAGCCGCCACTACACTGCGCCGTATATCGACGAAATAGATCCGTATTCGAACCGGGCAAGTGATCCGCTGTACTACGGACCCGAGATTCTCGACTGGATCGAAGACGCTGCTACGAACCACGAAGTCGCAGGTCACTCGTTCACACATCCACAGTTTGGCGAACTCGACCGCTCAGCTGCACACTCGGAGCTCGATGCGATGGTTGGTACCTTCGAGGACGCAGGCGTCGATATCGACTCGCTGATCCATCCACGAATCGATCTCGCACACCTCGATCTGTTGCCTGAGTACGGGATCAAGTGCTATAGCGGATCGAGCGAGACAACGAACTACACAATTAAACAAGGGGTGCCGAAGCTGCTCCGCTGGGACTCAGAGCTTGTTGGCGCTCCGACCGTCGAGGCTGCGAGAGACGAATACGGAACGCTCTGTGTTCCACGCTCTCGCTCTCTGCGTGACGAACGCTGGGGATGGCTGAATCCGTATCGGGTGCGCCGAACGATCAACAATGCTAACGACGGCATCCTCCACCTCACGTTCCATCCACACAACTTCATCTACGACCGATTTCTCCGGTGGACGCTCGAACGGGTAGCAAATATCATCGCAACCGCCAGATCGAAAGACAAGCTCGAAATAAAAACCTTCCGAGAAATCGAGTGCGCCGAGCCCTGAAACTCTCCAGCCGTCCGTCTCTCTCTTTATCACACGATTTTATTACATTCTCGCGGCAATGGGCACACGATGAGCATGAGAGTGTCGATCGACCAATGGGTCCATTTTCTCTTAGATTTTCCATCTCGGACGTATCAGTATCTCCGCTGGCGCGCCTCAAACCTGCGTGACCGTGTCTGGATGCGCTCACAGAAAGTTGCGTACTATCACCGATTGACTGGTACCGAGGGGGTACAGGACGACTCAATCAGTATCGAGCCCGCAACAGATTCGGACCTGACCGATATCCCCGGCGAACACGACATCGAAGAGTATCGTCAACTGATAGCCGGTGACCACGTTTTACTGCTCGTCCGCGAAGACACCACGGTTATCGGCTATCTCTGGGTAAGTTTCTCCAGTGTCCCTGTTCAGGAACTCGGAGCGACGATAGACTTCGATGGAGACGGGTACATCTGGCACGTCCACCTGCTGGACCAGTACCGGGGCCGAGGGATTGGAAAACAGATGATTCGTCGCGCGCTCGAACTCGGCTCGGAGCGCTCGGGCTGCGAGCGAGTGTTCTGTATAACCGGCTGGTCAAACCTGCCGATGCGCCGCGTGCTTGAAAAGACTGGATTCGAGGGGCCTGAACATATCTCGTACTCGAAACTTGGTCTCCGTCGGAGGTGGTCGATTCACGATAAAGAACCTGGGCCGTTTGCGGACGTGTTGGACTCGTCGATCGATCGATCGATCAGTCGGTAGCGACAGTTTCGATGGCGTTGCGCTCTCCGTTTTCGTACTCCTGGACAATAGTGTGATACCACGCAACGAAGTTTAGAATCTTCCACAGTGTCAGACCGTAGTCGTCGCCGCTTTTGTGGTCGTTCCAAATTCGGAATACCTCCTCTGTGTCAAGATACGGTGTTGCGCCGATCTTCGACTCGGTCATCCACTGCAAGATTGCCTCGTGGTCACGCCGAAACCAGTCGCTGATCGGCACTCCCAGCCCGTGTTTCTCCCGCTGTAGGGTCTGCTCCGGAAGGATGTCTTGCATCGCGCGTTTCAGGATCGGCTTGTAGCCGTTCTGTTTCTGCTCGCTTGGAAGATTGTACCCAAACTCGACCAGCGAGTGATCGAGAAACGGGACGCGAGCTTCGAGCGAGGCTGCCATCGACGTACTGTCTACCTTGTACAGCAGATCGTCGGGAAGCCAGTACTTGATATCGAACGCCAGCATCCGCTTGTAAAACTCGTTTTTTTGGGTATACTGTTCAGTCGACCGAATCGCATCCAGCAGACCGCTCCGCTCCGGATCGCTGTCGATCTCCGTGTACCGTTCGATAGGTATCTGGAAGCGCTGTGCTACGCCGAGTATCGCTCGCTCGTTACTCTCTAACGCGGAGACGTACCTGAGCGTCTGCTTTCGAAGCGGTGCGTACGGTTCGAGACGCTTCGCGAGTCGGAACGCGTGTTTGGGCAACCAGTCGAACATGCGCTGGTGCCGGGGTATCTCATCGAAGTACCAGTAGCCGCCAAACAGTTCGTCGGCGCCCTCGCCGCTGAGGACCACTTTGAGTTCCTGACTTGCGTACTCCGACAGCGCCATTGTTGGGAGGACTGCTGGATCGGCAAGCGGTTCCCCGAACTGCCGAATCACATCTCCGAAGATATCCATTGACTCCAGATCGACGGTAATCTCGTGGTGGTTCGTACCGAAGTGGTCTGCGACGTGTTGCGCTTGCTCACTCTCGTCGAAGGACTCGGCTTCAAACCCGATAGAGAACGTGTCGATCGGGTCGTCCCGAAGCTCGGACATGATTGCCACGATTGACGACGAATCCAATCCACCGGATAGAAACGCCCCGAGCGGGACATCCGCCATCAGTCGACGTTCGATTGAATCTTCCAACCGGGACCGCAGTATCGATGCGTGTTCGCCGAGAGAACCGGTACGCGGGTTTGGGGAGAGGTCCCAGTACTGGTCTTCCGTCCGACCTTCTTCGGTGATCAGAAGACTCGTTCCTGGCTGGAGCTTTTTTATCTTCTCGAACGGCGACTGCGGCCACGACCAATACCGCAGTGTGAAGTAGTTCGATACCGCGTGGTCATCCAACTCTGGTTCGACACCCGCCGCGAGCAGGGCCTTCACCTCGCTAGCCCAAAGAAACGGTCCGTCTCCCTCGGTCACGTACAGCGGTTTGATTCCCAACCGGTCTCTGGCCAAAAAGAGTGATTCCTGTTCGCGATCCCAGATCGAGAAGGCAAACATTCCGTTCAGATACGTTGGCATTTCCGTCCCGTGTTCCTCCCAGAGATGAACGAGGACCTCGGTGTCCGCGTCTGTCTCAAACTCGTGGCCGTTCGCTTTCAAATCACGGCGGAGCTGCTCGTAGTTGTAAATTTCGCCGTTAAAAACGACAACAACTGACCCATCCTCGTTGGTGATTGGCTGGTCGCCCCCATCGACGTCAACGATTGCGAGCCGCCGCATACCCATCATCAGCGACGAATCGTCGAGCAGAAACTGTCCGTCGCCGTCAGGCCCGCGGTGCTCGAGACACCCAAGCATCCGACCGAGGACTGCCCGATTGGCCAGCCCAAGCGCACCAGCGATTCCACACATTGATAACACACAGTACGGCGCAGTGTTGTAATCAACCCTGCGATAGTACAGATTCGAGTACGCTCTCCAGTCGGGCCGCTCTTGTCTCGTAGCTGAATAGCTTGGGATCGTGTGACGGCTCGGACGCATTGACTGCGGCGAGAAGTTGCTCTGTCATCTCTGCACGGTCCCCTGGCGTGTACAGAAAGATCGCGTCGATGTCCGCTGTCGCCGACTCGATTGCGGGCACGGCAGAAGCTACGATCCGTAGATTCGAGACGAGATACTCGTAGAGTTTGAGGGGTGAGGTGTACCGTGCTGCAATAGGATCGTTGTCGGTCAGTGGAACGACGCCGACGTCGGCTGCCCCAAGATACTCGAACACCGTCGTCTGTGGGACGTGGCCAGTGAATGTGACCCGATCCATCGGTGCTCCCACCTCGGCCGCATGGTCCAGAAGTGACTTGCGTTGATCGCCGCCCCCGACGATCAGCAGGTGCGCGTCCGGACGCGAGTCAGCCACCTCCTCGAAGGACTCGATCAGCAGTTCAAGTTCGTTTTTCCACGTTGACAGCGATCCTGCGTACAGAATCACCTCCGCGTCCGCGTCGATCCCGAACTTCTCCCGGAGTTCCTGTTTCGAACTCGCCGATACCTGCGTGAGACTCGCCGCATCAGGCACTACTGCCTGAATTTGTATCCCGATATCCGCCAGATCCGTCTCGACTCCCTCGGAAATGGCGACGACAGCGTCGGTCGACCGAAGACGACTTTGTTCTGTCTCGACAGACAGTTCCTCGATTTTGCTGTAGACCTTGTGTGCCTCGTAGACGATTGGTGGACGAACGGCCCGCGGGATTCGCCGCGCTGGCCTGAGAAATGAGATATCTCTTGTAAATATAACATCGCTTCCGACACTGCTGGCCAGCGAGAGGAGGTAGTAAAGTATTCGATCGACGGTCACCTGACCCACCTGCGCAGGGACACACCGTAACTCAAACTGTACGGAGAGATTGTGTGAGTCGGCGTACGCGAGCGGATCGCCAACACTGATGAGTGTCACCCGATGTCCGGTCTCGGCGAGTGCGTTACACGTATGGATAATTTGGTTCGCGTGCGCCTGTTTCGAGTCGAACGCCGTGAAATACACGTATGTAATGTGCATAGTTATCGGAATCTTCTAGCAGCTTGGCGGAGTAACTGCACTGCCCGTGAACTCTGACGTGTCCATCGGTACGCACCGACCAGCTCGCCGCCATACTGGGATTTGTAGTCGAACCCACCGTCGCGAAAGTCGATGTCGCTCCCGCCAAAATCGTACCGATCCCACCCTTCGTCCAGTCCGCGTCTAATCATGTGCCTGTGCATGAGTTCGCCCGAGCTGTATTGATAATTGTCTCGTGTTACCGTCATCAGATAATGTCTGATAGTGGACTGGTACTCGTCAAGTAAGTAGAGGTGGTGTCCTTGTCGCTGTCCGTCGACAATGTTAGTCAGCAACACGAGCTGGTCTGTCAGCTCTTTTCCGAGCTCGGCGAAAAACGCACGCGAAAGCACCGGTGTTCCCAGTTCGTTCATCTTCTGACAGTAGTCCTCGTAGAAGGTGTTGACGTTCGATTCAGTGAGTTCGAGTTCCCGAACTTCGTGATCGGTTTCGACTGCCTTGCGGATGTCGTACCGCCGATCCTTAGCCATCCCCGCGAGAACGTCCTCCCAATCCCCTGTCAGTCTGAGCACGAACTTCCCGTCGATGCTCGCCTCGTATCCCCGTTCTTCGAGGAACTCCCCCAGAGAGAGCAGCATGGGCACGTCCGTCCGAACTTTGTGCTCGACGATCTGTGAACCCATGAGCGTCTCTACTTTCTCGAAAATGACATCCAGCACCGCTTCCCACGACGTAGAGAGTACCGGTCCACCTCGACCAGGGTTTACCGAAACCAACCGGTCGACTGGAAGCGGATCTAACGGGTCCAAAAAGTTCGGAAGCGCACCAACGGGGTTTCCGTCTTTTTCGACGACGATATGCCGAGCCTGCATATCGAGACCGGTCTCAATTGTTCGTAGCCAGCCCGGATGATGGTAAATGCTTGCCGTTTCCGCGTGCTGAAGCAGATGCCGGTACTGCCCACTGTCTAAATCATCGATAGTACGGTAAACAACCCTATCGAGGGCACTCATTGATTGCTACCCACTGGTGAAGTGTACTTGTCAGTATCGATCCTCCCCGTAACCATTTCAAGGCGACGAACCGGACCACAACCGCACTCTATTCCATGTATCCCAACTGTCTGAGGTGTTCTTTAATTGACGGCTCTTCAGTCTCCACAGTTGTAATTTCATCCTTTTGTTTGAGTTCGTAGTCATCCGTTGATTTCCCCTCCGCAACAGCCCACGGCACCCGCTTCACCGTCGGCAGCGGCACCCACGATGGATGTCCGTACAGCCCCCACTCACCGATGAAATTCCCGTGATCGGCAGTGACAGCGACAGTTCCGTCGATATTTTGTATTAGAGTTTCGACATGGTTAAGTACTGTCTGCAAGTTCTGTCCATAGTCTCTAAACACCTGCTGCCGATCGAATTTCCCTGTTTTCACGCCTTCCCAGATTGCTTGGTTGTCTACGCCCGACGCGTACCGGTCCAGACAGTGGAGAAACGGCGCGTGCGGCTGGAGATAGTGAACGACGTGACGTTTCTGTGGATTCTCGCGATACGCACGGATTGCCTCGTTTGTCACAGCTTCCGGAAAGACACTTCCGCTTTCAGGATCTCTCGCGTACTTCCAGACCTCCTCCACAAGGTGGAATCGATCCAAATCGAGCAAGTGCGTATACGCGTTCGCAGTTACGTAGACCGTCTCCGCGACTGTCTCGTCGTCGGCCTGGCCGAAAGTCTTGAGCAACCACTCATCACTCGAACTCCCACACGAATACACCGCCTCCTCAGACTGGAACATCGGTGCGACTGCGTGTGCCGGCGCGTACTCCTGCCAGAGGTCCCACCGACAAGCATCGAGTACGATGAGCATGTCCCAGTCGTGTTCATACGGCCGTCGTCCGTAGTTGACCCGTTTCCCAAGTTCAACCCAGCCGTGTCGCCATTTTGTTCGGGCTATCTCCGGCGCGTATGAAAACAGCTTATCGAGGGCCCTCATTGGATACGTTGCTGTAGAGGAATGGGGTATATAGGTCTTCACACACCGGATCGAAATATTGATACTGTTTGCATTTCTGCGTCAGACTACTTTATGAAGATATTATTTATCACCTCTCATTTTGGCTCCTCAGAAACTGTTGGGTTTATGCCACTCGTCGCGACGGAACTCTCGAATCGAGGGCACGACGTCTCGGGGGTCCAGTACAAACAAGGTGAGACCATCGGTTCGATCCCGATCGACACACTCAGTACGGCCGCCGTTCGGACACCGTACTGGGCAGGTCAGTGGCTGCTCTACCGAAAATGGGAACCGAAGGTCAAAGCGTACGTTTGTGGCAAAAATCCCGATATTGTCATCACCGACCGCAGGTGTATGGTACCAACAATACGTGGGGCAGTCTCGGCTGGGACGCCGGTTCTCGGCGTCGTTCCAGGGTTGGGATTTACCCGGTTCAACCCCCGATACCTTCAGCCAGATAAGACGCCAACATTCCGACATCTCCCCCGTAGCGCACAGCTCCAATATCCATTCGTCCGGTCGCTGCACAACCAACACGACCAATGGCTGAAGAGAGCCGACAACGTTCTTGTCGTGAGCGAATTTCTCCAGACGTGTCTGCGACGGACATACGGGGTCGACTCAGAGGTCGTTCGCACTCCGGTCGTCCCCGAAACCATTCGGGTCGACGACCACCATCGGAACGCTATCGCGATGATCAACCCGCGCCGAGAGCTCAAAGGCGTCCACATCTTTCTCGATATTGCCGAATCGATGCCCGACAGGGAGTTTCTCGTTGCAGGTGAGTTTGGTTCAGAAGAACACAAGAACCGCGCAACTGCGCTTCCGAATGTCACCTGTCTGGGCTGGGTCGAGGATATGCGAGCAGTCTACAGCGAGACGTCACTGGTCATCGTGCCCTCTCTCGTTGAGGAAGGCGGCCCACGCGTTATCTGTGAAGCCTTTGTCAACGGAATTCCCGTTGCCGGCACAACAAGAGGGGGTATCCCCGAATTTATCGGAGACGGCGGGGAGACAGTCGATCCGCCGCAGGATATTTCGCAGTGGATTTCAACCATTGAGGAGATTATAACCAATTACGAGCGGTACTCACGGAACGCTGCCGACCGCGCCAAACTGTTCAATATCGATACCGCAATCTCAACCATTGAGACGGTCTGTCGAAACGCAATACAGTAGTGTGCTGGCGATCTCGGCAACACATCACAGCACTCGAAGTATGTCCGTGGTTGTTCACATCAGTCGCTTCGTCCGCTGCCAGGGGTCGCTCCTTTTTCACGGACTTCCCACTCATCACTACTCACGGCTTCGCCGTTCGTATTCGAGACTTCACGCTGTTCGACCTCGCTCTCCTCGGAGAAGGTCCAGGCGCGGGAATCGAACCCGCGTCTTGGGCACCACAAGCCCAAAGGATACCATTACCCCAGCCCGGACACGCACCTACAGGTAACCGAGTGGAATAAATATACGTTACGTCTCGTGCCGGAAGATTTTATCACACGCCGCGGCGACGTGGTGGTATGAAACGTGGCGGGACCACAGAGCAGAAACGACAGGCCGGGGAGAGCGCCGCTGACCTCGTCGAGTCCGGCACGACTGTCGGTCTCGGCACCGGTAGCACGGCAGGCTACGCCATCGACCGCCTCGGCGAGCGCATCGACGAGAGCCTCGATAT
Source organism: Halovenus halobia (assembly GCF_051414135.1). Taxonomy (NCBI): domain Archaea; kingdom Methanobacteriati; phylum Methanobacteriota; class Halobacteria; order Halobacteriales; family Haloarculaceae; genus Halovenus; species Halovenus halobia. The sequence continues at coordinate 10,039 of NZ_JBLKOA010000007.1, read as the reverse complement.
CACGGGCATTCCGACCTCGTATCAGTCACGACAGCGCGCCCGCGAGGCCGGGATTCCGCTCGTAACACTCGAAGACGCGAGCCCCGACATCGCCATCGACGGCGCGGACCAGTTCGCCGGCACGACACTCATCAAGGGCGGCGGCGCGGCCCATGCCCGCGAGAAAGTTGTCGATAGCGCCGCCGACCGACTCGTGGTTGTTGCCGACCCGACGAAAGAGGCAGAGATGCTCGACCATCCGGTACCGGTGGAGGTACTGCCGGACGCTCGACCGACTGTCAGCGACCGCATCGCCACACTCGACGGCGAGCCAACTCTCCGAGCCGCAGAACGGAAAGACGGCCCGGTAGTCACCGACAACGGCAACCTCGTGCTCGACTGTGACTTCGGGCGTATCGAGGAGCCAGCCACTCTGGCGAGCAATCTCGCCTCGATACCGGGCGTCGTCGAGCACGGGTTGTTCGTCGGCGTCGCCACAGAGATTCACGTGGGCACGGCTGATGGGGTCGTTGTCCAAACAGAATGAAATCCCCTGGAGGGGGAAAATCGCCTTACAGGTCGCGCGGCTGGACCGTTTTCCGGTCGTTAGATTCTGCGCGTCGGGCGGCGTCTTCGAGCAGTTCCTCGACTTCGTCGTCGAGGGCACTGTAGAAGTCCGATGCTACGTTCATGTCGTCGAGCTCTTCTTTGACGGCGGCTTTGACGATTAGGTCTGCCATACAGGCGAGCTTTTTCGAGGATAGTTTATAAGTTTTCCCGTTTCTCTCCGGTTTCGCCGCCTGTGCGGCCCGTTTCGCCGGTGATTTCTGCCGACGAGGGGTGTAAGCGAATCGACAGCGACGAGTATACGGGGCACCTTCCCGCCATATGCGCGATTTGCTCGATGCGGTGGCCGCGGGCGACATTGCTCCAGCGGCCGCTGAAGCACAGCTCCGCGGCTACGTCACCAGCGACGCTGGCCGGTTCGATACCGCCCGAGAACACCGGGCGGGCGTCCCCGAAACTGTGCTGGCCGCTGGCAAGACTCCCGCAGAGGTCCAGACACTTGTCGAGACGAGTCTCGCCGGGACGGGCCGAGCAGTTGTCACGCGGGCGGACCCAACAGTGGTGGCGACACTCGAAGACCAGTACAGCGAGGAGGCCGGGACGTCGATGACCGTCGACGACCGCGCACAGACTGTCGTGCTCAAGACTGACGAGTTCGAGACACCCGAGTTAGACGCAACTGTCGGCGTCGTTACCGCTGGGACGTCAGACGCGATGCCCGCCGGCGAGGCAGAAACGATTCTTCGGGAGATGGGTGCGACTGTCTCCCGAACCGACGATATTGGTGTCGCCTCACTGGACCGGACGCTCGACCAGGTGCCACAACTGCGCGAGCAAGACATACTCATCGTCGCAGCCGGACGCGAGGGTGCACTCCCCACCGTGCTTGCCGGCCTCGTTGATGTGCCAATTATCGGGCTCCCAATCTCGACCGGCTACGGCCACGCCGGTGAGGGTGAAGCGGCACTTTCGGGTATGCTGCAGTCCTGTACGGCGATGAGTGTCGTCAACATCGACGCGGGGTTCACCGCCGGTGTACAGGCCGGACTGATTGCTCGACAGTTCGACCAGATTCGCTCCTGAACGGGGTGGAAACTGGATGGGAAAAAACCTTACTCGGGAAGACCTAACATAGTAAGGTACTGTGCCTATTTGTGTACCTCTCGTATGAATTAGTACTGGCGGAAGCCAGTATGAATACGATGCCACAGTGTGACCATTGCGACGCGCACGTCTCAGACCGGTTTGCTCGAGTATTTGCGGACGAATACGGCCGCATCCGAGCATGCCCGAGTTGCTCGGCGAACGCTGGAATCGCCGAGGCAGCACGAGAGCGCGCTCGCGAAGTGTGAACGTATCGATCCCGCGGACCCCACCTGGCTGGTACGATCCGTTTCCTGCGGACGGGAGCGATACGGTGCGAGACAGGCGATAGGCGGATTGTCTGACCGCCCTGTTTTCGCCCGTGTTTTATACTATCCGAACAAGGAGAGACCTGTATGAACAGCGCCCCACGCGACGCAATCGAGTTCGGCACCGACGGCTGGCGCGCTGCTGGCGACGCGTTCACGATGGCCCGAGTCCGCGCCATCGGCGCCGCCGTTGCCGAACTGCTGGACGCAAGAGAGACTGATGGGTCGGTTGCAATCGGGTACGACGCCCGTGACCGCTCCCGCGAGGCCGCCGAACAGCTTGCCGCCGTCGTCGCTGCCACAGGCCGGCCGGTGACACTCAGTGCTCGTGACTGCCCGACACCGGTGCTTGCCTGGACCGTCCGAACTGGCCCCCACGCCGGCGGATTGATGGTGACAGCCTCACACAACCCTCCCGAGTACAACGGTGTGAAATACATCACCGGCGAGGGTGCGCCTGCGCTCCCTGCCGTGACTGACGAACTCGAACGCCGTCTCGCCCCGACGAGCCTCCCCGACGACCCCGCAGGCGAACTCACCGAGACGGATTTCACCGACGCGTACGCCGACCACGCCCACTCGTTCGTCGAGACAGACCTGAGTGGACTCAGTATCGGCTACGACGCCATGCACGGCAGCGGCCGCGGCGTCACCGATTCGATTCTTGCGGACGCGGGCGCGGACCTCACCCGACTGCGCTGTCAGCGCGACCCGAACTTTGGCGGTGTCTCGCCGGAACCAGTGCCCGAGTACGCCGACGAACTTGTCGAACTGGTCGACAGCGGTGCGGTTTCACTTGGCTTCATCAACGACGGCGACGCCGACCGTCTGGCCGTCGTCACGCCCGAACGGGGCTTTCTCGACCCGAACGTGCTACTGGCGGTGCTGTACGAGTACTTGCTCGACCAGGGCGAAACCGCCGGTGGGGTCGTCCGGACAGTGTCGACGAGCAGTCTCGTCGACCGCGTTGCTCACGAGGCAGGACAGGAGGTCCACGAGACAGCAGTCGGATTCAAGTGGGTTGCCGAGGCAATGGAGAGCCACGGCGCGCTCGCTGGCGGCGAAGAAAGCGGCGGCTACGGTATCGGGAGACATCTCCCAAACAAGGATGGCATTGTGCTCGCGCTGCTGCTTGCGGCTGCCCACGTCGAGCGCTCACTGGACGACCGTATCGACGCGCTGTTCGAGCGCCACGGGCAGATTATCCAGAGTCGCCGGAGTCTCGACTGTCCCGACGACCGGAAAGCCGCGGTACTTGCGGAACTCGACGACCGCGTTCCGGACTCGGTGGCTGGCGAGACTGTTGCTGGAGTTCAGACCGTCGACGGATTCAAAATCACGCTCAGCGACGATAGCTGGCTGCTTGTTCGCCCATCTGGCACAGAGCCAAAGCTCCGCGTCTACGCTGAAGCACAGTCCGACGAGCGAGTCTCGGAACTGCTCGACGCTGGCGAGGACTTTCTCAGTCCGCTGCTAGAGTAGTGTTACTCCGGTTCCCAGACCGCGCGGAGCCGGTCATCTTCGGCAGTCCCGACGCGCTCGAACCCAACAGCCTGCCAGAACGGCTCGACCTTGGGGTCGAATGCCGCGACAAGTCGCTCGCGAGACCGCTGTGCTGCTGCGACCAGTCGGCGACCGAGACCCTGGCCGCGTCGGCCCGGCCTGACGGCAATGGCCGTGATTTCTGCCCCTGAGAGCACAAGTGCACCCAGTACTGTGCCCTGTTCGGTGGCTACTGCGACAAACACGTCGTTGCGTTCGATAGCTGTCTGGATGTGGTCGCTGTCAGTCTGGAGCGCAGCCGCGTCGAGAATACTCAGCACCGCAGCGTGCTCTGTCGAGTCGGCGCTGCGAACGAGCATCTATCCGCCCTGAATGAGTCTGACAACCTCGACGCGCTCGATATCGTTTGCGACTGGCTGGTCTTCAGGCACTGGTTGGCCCTCGACTAGCACCGACACTTCGTGTTTGCTCACGTCGAAGGGAGCCAGCAACTCCGCGTAGGTCTTGCCGGCAGCGTCGAGTTCGTGGCTTCCTTCGCCAGCCAGCTCGACTGTCACCGTCATCGGGAACTGCTAGACGCCCACCCAGTTTGAGTGTGTCGGCTCGGGGCACAACGTTAACACTGCGACAGACCCTTGTGAGCGTATGCGACACGACGAGTTCAGCCGGTCGGAGATTCCCTCGGAGGGGGTGGAAATCGGGGGTGAAGATGACTGTGCCCACGAGACGTACCGACGGTTTGGCAGCGACGGCGGGGGGAACATCTACTTTCGCTGCACGGGCTGTGACCAGGTCATTCTCAACTACGACACCACTGAGCCAGAGACCCACGACGGGGTCGACCCGGACCTGACTCCCGACAGCAATACCGAACCGAAGGTTGACCCGCTGATGATGGGACTCTCGATGGACGACACAGACTCGCGCTCGGGGGACAGCCAACAGACTGGATTTCTGGCTCGGATTCGCTCGGACCTCGACCGACTCCTTCCGTGGCGTCGTGACTGAGCGACGTGAGAAAGCGAAAAGACCGGGAAAACGGATACCCGGACTGTTGGTGGCACGGCGGCCAGACGTGAGTCCCCAGCATGCCGGACGTGATCTGGCATACACGTCGCCCGGCATGTGTACAGAAGCGACGCTGGTGGATGAGTTCAGTCCCGCCGTATCGCGGCAGTTTAAGTATTGTTCCGCGAGAGTGGAATACTCGGACTAAATAAAAGGAGTCGATCCGCAGGGAGACCCGGTCGTTAGGCCATGCCCTTGCCCTGCAGCTCGCGGGCAATGATGTTCTTCTGAATCTCGGTGGTACCCTCGTAAATCTGGGTAATCTTCGCGTCGCGGTAGAAACGTTCGACATCGAAGTCATCCACGTAGCCGGCACCGCCGTGAATCTGCAGCGCTTCGTTGGCAACGTCAACAGCCACACGGGAGCCGTATTCTTTGGCCATGGAGGCGAGTTTGGTGAGGTTTGCGTCAGCGTCGTTCTCGACAGCCCACGCAGACTTGAGCGTCAGCAGGCGTGCAGCCTCGATTTTGGTGAACATGTCCGAGAGCTTGTGCTGAATGGCCTGGAACTCACCGATAGGCTGACCAAACTGCTCGCGCTCTTCGGCGTACTCGAGCGCGCGCTCGGCAGCACCGCGGGCAATACCGACACCCTGTGCGGCCACACCCGTCCGGGTGGCGTCGAAGAACTGCATCTGCTGGAGGAAGCCAGCGCCGCGCGTTCCAACCAGGTTCTCCTCGGGCACGCGAACATCGTTGAGGATGAGTTCAGCAGTGTCAGAGGCTCGGATACCGAGTTTGCCGGTGATTTTGTCAGCCTCGAAGCCGTCGCGGTCAGTCTCGATGATGATCTGCGAGAAGCCGTTGTATCGGCCAGCGGCGTCAGGGTCGGTCTCACAGAGGGCAACGACGTAGTCCGCGACGGTGCCGTTGGTAATCCACATCTTGTTGCCGTTGATGACCCACTCGTCACCGTCTTTCTCTGCGCTGGTCGAAATCGAGGAAACGTCAGAGCCAGCGTGCGGTTCGCTGATGGCCGCGCCGGAAATCATCTCACCGCGCGCGACTGGCTCGAGGAATTTCTCTTTCTGTTCGTCAGTCCCGTACTCGGTGATATTCTCCGTTCCGAAGGAGGTGGAGACGAGACAGAGTCCGATGCCGGGGTCGGCAGCGAACAGCTCCTCGCTGATGATCATCGTTTCGAGCGTCGAGTAGCCCGCACCACCGTATTCGATCGGGATGCGTGCACCGAGCAGGCCCATGTCGGCGGCCTTGTCGATGACCTCGTGCGGGTACTTTTCTTTGCGGTCGTATTCGGAGGCGACCGGTTTCACTTCGTTCTCGGCAAATTTGCGCACTTCCTCGCGGATCTGCTTCTGTTCCTGTGTAAGTCCGAACTCCATACTAACAATGCAGCACTCGTGTACACATAACCGTTTTTACACGCTTATGAACGAGTGCTGAGTTGTTTTACGACTCCTCCGAATCGACGGCTTTCGCACAAAACTGTATGTGTCAGTAGTCGCAGGGTTACCACACAAAAAAACAAAAATGAACGGATGTGCGGTTTGACTGAGGACGAAAGACAACGTTGAAGCCACGTGCGAGGAAGTGTACAAGTTGTACTATGGAACTTGAGGACATCAATACGATTACGGTTCTCGGTGCCGGGACAATGGGTCACGGTATCGCCGAAGTAGCGGCACTTTCGGGATACTCCGTGAACCTCCGCGACATCAAAGAGGAATTCGTGCAGGACGGCTACGAGCAGATCACGTGGTCGCTCGACAAACTGGCTGAAAACGAACGCATCAACGAAGACGAGGCTGAAGCAGCCAAAGACCTCGTGACACCGCTGGTCGACATCGAAGAAGCGATGGCCGACTGCGATGTTGTCATCGAGGCAGCGCCGGAGAACATGGACATCAAAGCCGACGTGTACGAAGAAGTCGTCGAGTACGCGCCGGAGCACACTGTCTTCACCTCGAACACGTCCAGTCTCTCGATCACTGACCTCTCGGAACTGACGGACCGACCCGAGAAGTTCTGCGGAATGCACTTCTTCAACCCGCCGGTCCGGATGGAGCTCGTCGAGGTCATCCGCGGCGAGCACACTGACGACGAAACGATGGACCTCATCGAAGACCTTGCCGAGGACTTCGGCAAGACGCCGGTCCGCGTCCGCAAAGACGAGCCTGGCTTCATCGTTAACTCGATTCTCGTTCCCCTGATGAACGAGGCCTGCTGGATTGTCGAGGACGACGTGGCGACAATCGCAGAGGTCGACTCGACGACGAAATACGGCCTCGGACTGCCAATGGGCGCCTTCGAGCTTGGCGACCAGGTTGGGAACGACGTTACCTACCACGTCCTCGAGTACATGCACGAGGTACTCGGTGCAGCCTACGAGCCGTGCCCACTCCTCGAGGAGACAGTCGAGAACGAACACCTCGGCAAGAAGACCGGCAAGGGCTTCTACGACTACGAGGATGGCGACGGCGCAGACGTGCCGGCCGACCAGGTCCGTGACGATGTCCTCGACCGACTGTTCGCTGTGCTCGCCAACGAGACGGGCAAACTCGTCCAGAAGGACGTTGCCCCGCCAGCCGACATCGACGAAGCAGTCACGCTCGGTGCCGCGTTCCCGAAAGGCCCAGCAAAGCTCTGTGACGAAGAAGGACTCGACAACGCCGTAGAGACCCTCGAAACACTGCACGAGGAGAGCGCCTCGGAACGTTACGAAGTCAGCGACGGACTCCGAAACGCTGCCGAGGAAGGCGGCTTCTACGGAGCTGACGAGGACGAGGACACCGTCGAGTTCGAGGCCGTCCGTGTGGAGTACCCCCACGAGATGGTCGGACAGATCGTTCTCGACCGACCGCACCAGCTCAACACGGTCAACCCCGAGATGCTCGACGAGTTCGCCGAGGCCGTCGATATCCTCGAAGACGACGAGGACGTGCGAGCAATCCTCATCACGGGTGCGGGCGACCGCGCATTCAGCGCGGGCGCAGACGCGATGGCGATGGCTGGCTCGGCCAACCCAATCGACGCTATCGAACTCTCCCGTACCGGGCAGGAGACGTGGGCCAAACTCGAAGACGCCTCTGTGCCGACGGTCGCAGCCATCGATGGCTTCGCGCTCGGCGGCGGGATGGAGCTCGCTGCCTGTGCTGACCTGCGAATCGCCACGGACCGCTCCGAACTCGGCCAGCCTGAGTTCAACCTCGGGCTGCTGCCGGGTTGGGGTGGCACGCAGCGACTCAAAAACCACATCGGCGAGAGCCGCGCGAAAGAAGTCATCTTCACGGCCGACCGCTACGACGCCGAGACGATGCACGACTGGGGCTTCGTCAACCGCCTCACCGACAAGGACAGCTTCGAGGAGGACGCTGTCGAACTCGCTGCTGACCTGGCTGCTGGCCCGCCACTGGCCATGGAGTACAGCAAAAAGGCGATGCACGCTGGCCGTGACGACACCGAAGCAGGCCTCGAAACCGAGGCCTTCGCCTTCGGCCACCTCATCGCCACTGACGACGTGATGGAAGGCGTCACGAAAATCCAGAGCGACGAGGACCCGCAGTTCGAGGGTAAATAAGGACTCCCGCGGTTTCGATTTTTTATTTGCGGATGGCGGTATAGGTCACGTCAACGTCGTAGCTGACAGTCACCGCTCCAGAGGCAATCTCGGTCCGTGGAGCTGGGCCGTCGCCACCGGCCTGTACACGGTCGAATGCGACCGGCGAGTAGCTTCGCTGGCTGGCGTCAACGTTCGAGGGGGCAGTAATCTCCAGTCCGCCCTCATCGGCAATCACACTGGCCTGCTGGCTGGCGTCATCCATTGCGTCCCGGATGGCTTCCTCCCGGAGTTCGGCTCGGCGCTGGTCGGACAGCGTCAGCGAGACGCTGTCAATTTCCGCGCCTGCTTCGGCGGCGGCATCGGCCATGGCTCCGGCGAGGTCAGGGTCGTCGGCCGTAATCTCGTATCGGTGGGTCCCCTCGTAGGTTGGGACCTGCCGGTCCTCACGCTGGTACTGCTCGGAGATGCCGTAACTGGTCGTCTCGTACTCGACACCCAAGTCGTCGAGTGCGGCCGTCAGGTCGGCGCTGCCGGTCGCGAGTTCGTCCCGGACTGTTCCGACGTCGTCAGCCTCGGCGCGCACGGTGACACGGACGACTGCCTGGTCAGGTTCTGCCTCGGCGTCGCCGGTCGCGGTGACGTGTATTGTCCGATCAACCGTGTCGGCCGCCGCTGTCGAGTTTTCGGGGGTGGTCTGTGTCGCTGCAGGTGTGTCGGCCCCGCCGAAGGCGGCGACGGCACCAGCGCTGACCACCAGCAGGACGATTCCGAGTGCAATTCCGATTCCGATGCTGTTTCGTTGCATGTGCTGAGGGACGCGGTACTGCGGCATATATCAATAGGATAACTAAAATCGCTGTCTCAGTCGTGTGAACGCCTGCCGTCGGCGAGCTAGAAAGACAGGGTTTATTATTCACTACATCTCACAATGAATTGCAGGCTCGGTTGGTGTAGTCCGGCCAATCATTTTGCCCTTTCGAGGCGAAGACCAGGGTTCAAATCCCTGACCGAGCATGCGTTTTTCGAGCGACCAACGAAAGCGAGAATCAGCTACGCATAGGATAGAAATTAGTATCCTCAACAGTACAACGTGGGTCGCTCCGGGAACGGTTAGCTCTCAGCAGTGGGGCCTGTCGTTTCAGTCTGCTCGTACGTATTCTCGAATTCTTGGATGAGCTGGCCCATTTTCGCGTACCAGTCGTTGAGCATCCGTTGCATGTCGTCAGCGATACTCGATGGGTCGGCCGCTTTGTATACGTGGTAGTACCCACCCTGGTCGTAGTTCACCTGTTCTTTCTGGATGAACCCAGCTTTCAGAAGCCGTTGGACGGCGCGGTACGCAGTCGAACGCTCGCGGTCTACCCTGTCCGCGATTTCGTCGATGGTGAGCGACTCTCCGGCCCCAACGACTTCTTGGAAAATTTCTTTATCGAGCTGTTTGAGCCCGTGGAAACACTCGAGGAGGCCCTCACACTCCATATCCTGCCGTAACTGTTCAGACATCGAATCTGGCATCGTTCTTGGATGTAAGTATGTATGGTTATAATAAAAGGCTTTTGTATAGATTGCACAATTTTACACTACCCTGGTGAGATAGCAGCCCACGCGGGCTCTTTGAAGTCGGTGTGGCTCGTCTGTCTACGGTCGGTGATCACGCCGTATGTTCGTCGACACAGACGACGAGCAGTTGCCCTCAACCGTTGACGGTGGGACAGACCGTGTTATTCGTCAGTGTCACCAGCCTCAGCTTGCTCATCGGCAGACTGAGACTCTTCGTCTTCACGCTCCGCTGCGCTCTGCAGGAGCAAATCAGTGCCAGCTGCCGCAACTGTTCCGACACCGATTGCGCGCAACTGTCGAAGGTACGCGGGCCATCTGTTCTAGTTTAGTGGAGAAATACCACGCAATCTGCTGATTGGAGACCGTCGCAACTACCTGTCTGAGAAACCCGGTGGGAGTTATGCCCTACTCACCACCGGATTCGGTGATT
>NZ_JBLKOA010000006.1:0-257381 GCF_051414135.1 Halovenus halobia | reverse complement strand
TGTCCACACCTGGTATAGACTTGGCCCATACATAACCGTTGGGGAATCGGGATGCCTGAGTACCGCCTGTTCGCTCGACCCCCGCCTGAAGACGGGGGTATGCGCTCACCTTTTTATCATATCGGCAGCCTTCTCAGCAATCGCCACCGTCGGCGCGTTGGTGTTACCGCTGGTGACCGTCGGCATCACGGAGGCGTCAACCACACGCAAGCCGTCGATACCGTGGACGCGCAGGCGCTCGTTGACGACCGACATCTCGTCGGTACCCATCTTGCAGGTCCCGACTGGGTGATACAGCGTTTCGCCGTACTGGCGGACGTGCGCTGCTAGCTCTTCGTCGCTTTGCACGTCAGGTCCCGGCAGGCGCTCGCTCTTGCGATACTCGTCGAACGGCGCGGCTCGCAGGAACTCGCGGGCCATCTTCAGCCCCTCGACCTGTACGTCGAGGTCTGGTTCGGCACTGAGATACTGCGGGTCGATCCGTGGGTTGTCCCGCGGGTCCGTTGAACCGAGTTCGATGTGGCCGCGGCTCTCTGGACGGAGTTGGAGGCTCACGATGGAGAAGCCGTACTCGTGGTCTGGCTCTTCGAAGCCGTGTTCGATGAAGTGTGCTGGCGCGAAGTGAAACTGCACGTCCGGGCGGTCGTCGGCCAGCGGACTCTTGAGGAACGCCCCGCCTTCACCGACGTTGGAGGTGAGCGGGCCGTTGCCGAAGGCCTTGTACTTCCCGAAGTTGGCGAGCGTTTCGGCGGCTTCGAGCGTTATCGGTTTCGTACAGTCACAGACTGCGGGGGTGTAGAGATGGTCCTGCAGGTTTTTGCCGACGCCGGGCAGGTCCGCAACCACGTCGATGTCGTGCTCCGCAAGATGCTCAGCGGGGCCGATACCCGACAGCATCAACAGTTGCGGGGAGTTGATTGCCCCGCCGGCGACGATGACCTCCTCGTCTGCTTCGACGTGGCCAGTGCCGCCGGCACGTTCGTACTCGACACCGACCGCGCGGCCATTTTCGACCTGTACCTCGGTGACGTGGGCCCCGGTCAGTGCCGTGACGTTCTCCCGGTCGAGGACGGGTTTGAGGTAGCCGTCGGCGACGCTGAAGCGCTGACCGTTCTTCTGTGTCACCTGATACTGGCCGACCCCCTCCTGAAATGCCCCGTTGAAATCCTGGTTTTCGGGGACGCCACAGGCCTTGCCGGCCTCGATGAACGCGTCAGTGAGTACACTGGGTGAGCGCTGGTCAGCGACGTTGAGTGGGCCGTTCGTGCCGTGGTACTCGTCGCTGAACCGTTCGTTGTGCTCCGCGCGGTCGAAGTAGGGCCTGATGTCGTCGTGTGCCCAGCCGTCGGCGTGTTCGGCCCACCCATCGTAGTCGGCAGGGTGACCGCGGATGTAGATCATCGCGTTGATGGAACTCGACCCCCCGAGTGTCTTGCCCCGAGGCCAGTACAGTTCGCGCTCATTGAGTTCTGCCTGCGGTTCGGTATAGTACTCCCAGTCAACGTCGGATTTGAACGTGTCCGGGAACGCCGCAGGAATCGCTATCTCGTTTTTCTCGTCGGGCTTGCCCGCCTCCAGCACGAGTACTTCCCCCTCAGTCTGTGTGGCGAGTCGGTTCGCCAGCACACAGCCTGCCGAGCCAGCGCCGACAATGACGTAATCGTAGGTAACCATATCCCCACGTTGGCTGGGAGTCTCAAATATCTGTCTTCGATATGTGTGCACACACTGTGACTCGAACTGTCGAATAGCTGACTTCGATCGAAATGGCCTTGCTAATCAACTGTCGGGCGAGTCTCCGGGGTTAAATTTAAATCATTTACGCCGGAAATCAAAATGTGACGACGACTCGACGCCGGTCGTTCTTGCGGATTGTCGCGGCAGCGGTGGCAACTGGCTTCTTGCCGGGCTGTTTCGGGAGCGAGAGCTCCGACGGGCCGCCCGCGGGGAGCCTTGCCTTTCGAAATATGGATTCTGTCCCGCACCAGATAGCCGTTGAGGTACTTGACGTTGGGACCGAACTCGGGCCCCCGAAAGAACGGACACTTCACCGTCACTGGCACGCCGGATGAACCTGTCTTTCAGAAGGACCTGACATCGACAACAGTGGCGGAGCCAGACGAGGAACAGACCTACGAATCCGTCTTTCAGTCGGCGGTGCATTTCGACGTTCGATTCACAGTAGACGGTGAATACCCAGGCGAGGGCAGGGCGCGAACGGTCTTTGTCCCGTTTCAGCAGGGGACCGAGAACGGTAATATCTTAGTTGGTCGAGTGGACGACGGCGGTGGATTCGGGTGGGTGATCGAAGCGACGGACAACCTCGGCACATTCGCCTGATTCTGGCGGCCGTCTCCCCGGAGTGTGATTAGACGCCTTCGGCTTTCTCAGCTTCGGCTTGCACCAGATACGAACGGTCGTCAGCGTACTCGGCGGCCACGTCGAGTGCGCGCTCGGTTCCGATCTGGTTGAGCGCCCACGCCGCGCTGGCCCGGACCTCGTCAGCGTCGTCATCTGCAAGCACGTCTTCGAGCGGGTCGATAGCGCGAGTGTCGCCAATCAGTCCGAGCGCGCGGGCAGCGGAGGAGCGAATCTCACGGCTGTCCGCGAGCAGTCGCTGGGCAACCGGGTCGGTCGAGCGGTCGGCACCAATCATCCCCAGCGCGCGGAGCGTGATCTTTTCGAGTTCGACATCACCGCCGCCGAGGAAGTCCTCGAGCGTGTCACAGGCTTGCTCGTCGCCGATGCGGCCGAGGATGCGGACGGGCTGTTTGTTCCGGCGCTGTGCGAGCGCGTGGACGGGGTCGAACGCTTCTGCGGGAGCGAGGTGTTCCAGCGCGTCGAGAACGTTCTCCTCCATGAAATCCGAGCCAAAGGAATCCAGCGCAGAGAGCAGCGGTTCGACCTCACCCTGGGCCTCGTAGACGTTGATAGCGCTCAACTCCGGCGGGAAGTCCTTGCTCACGTTGGGGTCGAGCACGTCGTAAAAGCCCTGCCGGCGGAGCTGCTCGCGCACTTCGAGGTCGCTCCACAGCGTCGCCGCCTCCAGGTCCGCACTCAGGGTGTCGGTCTGTTCGAGGAGTGTCGCGATAGTGTCGGCGTCGTCGTCGGGGTCCAGCGGCGTCTCGCCAATCCGCTCGGCGGCGTCGTCGAGCTCCGCGGCGGCGTCTTCGGACCCGCTGGCAGCGGACTCGAAGGAGTCGTCGAGCGTGTCACTCACCGACGAGAGGAAGTCAGCGACCGCTTCGGCGACTTCGTCCTCGCCTTCGGTCGTCCACTCGCTGGTCGTGATGGTCGTGCTCGCACTCTCGATATCGCTGACCACATCCTCGACGTACGGGCCGCGTTGCTCCTCGATGTCGTCGCGCAGACTGGAAATCCGGTCTTCGTACTCCTCCTTGGGGTCCGGCGGCTCGACGTCTTCGGGGTCCTCGTCTTCGCCGACCTCCGGTTCAGGGGTCGGAAGTGTCGCTGCTTCGAGGTCGGCCTCGATGGCGTCGAGTGTCTCGTCAGCCTCGTCGAGGTCCGGTTCCGTCTCAGCGTTCTCGACCAGTTCGGCCGCGTCGTCGAGACGGCTGTCGAACTCGGTCGGGTCTGCGAGGTCCGCTTCGGCCGGTTCGTCGTCTTCCTCGCTCGATTGCTCCGCGTCCTCGGAGGGGTCCTCGTCTGTCTCGGACGGGGCAACATCCTCGTCAGGCGACTCGTCGGCCGCCTCGGGTGGCTCCTCCGCGCTGTCTGTGTCCTCGCCGTCGCTCATACTGCACAGTGTGTGTGGTCGGGGCAAAGGGATTTCCCTTCGTGATGGTGTGTCTCCCGGTGACAGCCAGCGGTCTCAGAGAATGACAGTTCCAGCAGCGGCACTGACACCGAGCACGAGAACGATTGCGCCGCCGGCTCCCCACCGTCGTGCGGTGCTGTACAGCTGGTCTGCGCGGGTTGAGAGGTCACCAATTCCGACTGCAACGTCACCGCGAACTGCCGGTTGCTCGCCGCCGTCGGCGATGGTGCCGTCTGCCCGCAGTTCCTCGCCCTCGCGGATAGCTGTGGCCTGATATCTGTCAGGCGTCGTCGTCTCGTTGCCGATATTGACGCTGACCTCGACGTCTTTGACTGGCCCGCAATCGCCGCTCACGTCGGCAAGCACTCCGTCGCGTTCCTCCACATACACGTCGATATCAGGGTCGCCGAGAAAGAGGTGGTCGGCGTCGAACGGGTCCTCGACCGAGTCGCACCGGAGGCTCTCGGCGTCAATCTGTACCCGGTCCCAGTCGTCCCGAACCGCGATATCGCCGACTGCAATCCCACCGTCGAGCGTCTCCCAGTGTCTGCTGTCCGTCGCCTGTTCGCGCTGGACCCGCCACGCCCAGATTCCGGGGTCACCACCCGGTTCCTCTGGGTTGTGATGGTCCGGAGGCCGGCGCTGTGGCTCGGCCGGACGGTCAACCTCGACTGGCCCGCTAATCGTTCGCTCACCCGCTGCCGTCGGCTCACCGCCGTCGGCTACGAGCCGTGACAGCGACTCGGCGCGGTTGTACCGCCGCCGGCCATACGAGAGCATCAGCCCGCCCAACAGCGCTGCAAAACCGAGAATCGCCAGCTGATCTACGACCATACACGCCGTTCCGTCTCAGGTCACATAACCCAGCCGCAGCATTTCTCTGCCGGAAACCCGCCTCTAGGACCAGTTTTTTGCGCCTCTCCGCCGAGACGACGCTATGGTCAGCTACGACCGCGACGGACCGGTTGCAGTCATCACGATTGACCGACCGGACCGGGAGAACGCAATCGACCAACAGACAGCGACCGAACTCGGCGAGGCGTGGGACCGCTTCGATGACGACGAGGAGGCACTGGTCGGCGTCCTGACCGGCGCGAACGGCACCTTCTCGGCAGGCGCAGACCTCAAAGCGATGGATCTGAAGGATACGCCCGAAGGCTGGCTGGGCTTTACCCGCCGGGAGGTCTCGAAGCCAACTATCGCTGCAATCGAGGGCCACTGTATTGCTGGCGGGCTGGAGATGGCGCTGTGGTGTGACCTGCGCGTCGCCGCGCCCGAGGCGACTTTTGGCTGTTTCGAGCGACGGTTCGGCGTGCCGCTGGTCGACGGCGGCACGCAGCGACTCCCCCGTGTCGTCGGGCTTGGGCGAGCACTAGAGATGATTCTCACCGGGCGGGCAGTCGACGCGGAGGAGGCCAAGGAGTGGGGACTGGTCAACCAGATTGCTGACGACCCGCGCGAGCGAGCGGTCGAGATGGGCGAACTCATCGCAAGCTTTCCACAGGAAACCGTGCGCACGGACCGGCAGGCAGTGTACGACGGCCTCGGAACCGCCATCGAGCAGGGGCTGGCAATCGAGGGCTGGCACGGCTCGCGGTCGCTTGAGACGGCGATGGAGGGTGCGGACCGCTTCGCTGGCGGTGAGGGCCGCGGCGGCGAGGGCGTACCTGAAGAGTGACGGACTTCGGAAAGGATATACACCGACCGTACACACCTTCACACAATGATCCAAGTCGGAATCAACGGATACGGAACGATCGGGAAACGGGTCGCCGACGCCGTCCGCAAACAGCCGGACATGGAGGTTGTCGGCGTTGCGAAAACACGGCCAAACTTCGAGGCCAGCACCGCCGTCGACAAAGGATTCGACCTCTATGCCGCCGTCGAGGAGCGCAAACCACGCTTCGCCGAGGCAGGAATTGACCTCGCTGGCGACGTCGAAGAACTGGTCGAAGCGAGCGACATCGTCGTCGACGCCTGTCCCTCTGGAATTGGGGCCGACAACGCAGCGATGTACGAGGAGTACGACACACCCGCACTCCTCCAGGGCGGAGAAGACGCCGAGGTTGTCGACGGGAGCTTCAACGCCCGGTCGAACTTCGATACCGTCGAAGGAATGAATCTCGTCCGCGTCGTCTCCTGTAACACGACCGGACTCTCGCGACTCGTCGCACCGCTGCAGGAAGCGTACGGCATCGAGAAAGTCCGTGCAACGCTGGTTCGCCGTGGCGGCGACCCGGCACAGACCGACCGTGGACCGATCAACGATATCCTGCCGAACCCGGTCGGGCTGCCGTCACACCACGGGCCGGACGTGAACACCATCTTCCCCGACCTCTCGATCGACACGCTGGGGCTAAAGGTGCCCGCAACACTGATGCACACCCACAGCGTCAATATCACGCTGGACGCCGACCCGAGCACCGAGGAAGTGCGAGAGCTACTCGACGACCAGCGTCGAACCTTCGTCATCCCCGAGTGGCTCGGACTGGACGGTGCTGGCGCACTCAAGGAGCTCGCACAGGACAGCGACCGTCCCCGAGGAGATATCTGGGAGAACTGCGTCTGGGGCGAATCGATTACCGTCCAGAGCGACGTTGGCGAGGGACAGAGCGACCTCTACCTGTTCCAGGCAATCCACCAGGAATCCGACGTTGTGCCCGAGAACGTCGACGCGATTCGGGCGGTACTGGGCACTGAGAGCCAAGAAGAGAGTATCGCGACCACCAACGACGCGATGGGTCTGGACGAGTCGCTGGCACCGACAGAAGCACGAGAATAACGACCCTCCGGAGAGTCGAACATATTCGGGAACAGGTGGAGGCGGCGGGCGGCCGTACCCGCTCACATGAGCGCAATTCCATCGGGACTGGAGACGGACAAACAGCCACCGATGACGCTGCCGTTGCGGTATTTTTTCGTCGGCTTGGCCTTTCTGCTCGCAGGTGTCGCACTCGGCGCGGCGACAGCACTGGGCTGGCTTTCAGGATTCGTCAGATTGGCCCATCTGCACGTCCTCCTTGCAGGGTGGATTTGTCTCACCATCATGGGAGCGATGACGCAGTTCGTTCCGGTCTGGTCGGCCGAGCCACTGCACTCTCGACGGCTCGCAACTATCCAGTTGTGGCTCGTCGTCGGTGGACTCACGGCGTTCGTCGTAGCGCTACTCCAGGTCGAATTCGCCCTGCTCGCTGTCGCGGGCAGCGTGATGCTGCTGGGCTTCTGGCTGTTCGTCTACAATATGCTACGGACGCTCCCACCTGCGCGTGAGTTCGACGTGACGGAGGGTCATTTCGCGCTCGCCCTGGTTTTCTTTCTGGCAGCGACGGGACTTGGGCTGCTGTTGGCGCTCGATTTCGCCACCAGCGTGCTCACCGACGCTGGTATCGAACGGCTGGCAGTCGTCCACACTCACGCGACGCTTGCAGTGTTTGGGATGGTGGTGACAACGGTCATCGGCGCGCTCTACCAGCTGGCGACGATGTTCACACAGACCGACCTCGGTCGGGTCGACCAGTGGCTCCAGCGGACGGAACTACTCGCCTATCCCGCGGGCGTGCTCGCGCTGGCGGCCGGTCGACTGGTCGGGAACGCAACGATTGCCCGCGTCGGTGGGCTGGGTGTCGTCGTCGGACTGCTCGCCGTTGCCATCGTTGTTGGCCACAAGTTGCTCGAAACGCAGGTGGAGTGGACACCGATGCTCTCGCGGTACGCGGTAGTCGTGGTTGCTGTTGGCGCGTGGGCAGTGCTGACTGCGCCAGCGTGGCTCGCTGACCCGCTGGCTGCCGACCGACTGCTGGCCGCACCGGGGGCGGTCCACCTGCTTGCCTTTGGGGTGTTGGGCTTTGTCGTCCTCGGAACGCTGTATCACGTCGTCCCATTCATCGTCTGGGTCCACCGCTACAGCGACCTGCTCGGCTACGAGCCGGTCCCGATGATCGACGACCTCTACAGCGACCGCCTCGCTGCCGCCGATTTCGGCTGTCTGCTCGTCGGGGTAGGCACTGTTTTCGCCGGTGTGTACCTCGGCGGCCCGACACTGTTGCTTGCCGTTGGCGGTGCGACGACGACGCTCGGAGCCCTCCTGTTCACGGCAAATATGCTGCTGGTACTCAGGCGACACAGTCCACAGACGCTGGCCGGTATCCTTGGCGTGCCCGGCGACCACGAACGAGTGACTGGGGAGCAGTCACAGCCAGGAGTCGAGCAGGACTGAACCCGATGATGTTCGCCGCTGTGCTGGTATCCCGAGCAGTCCTAGCGACAGGTATGCTCACAGTAGAGCGGGCCATCGAACAGACCGGCGCGCCGACCGGACGACCAATCGAGCGGCTGGATGTGCGTGAGATGGGGCCGCCACAGCCACTCAAACGCACGCTTGAGACGCTTGTCGAGATGGACGAGGGGGTGCTGGTCCAGTACAACGACCGCGTGCCGCAATTCCTCTACCCAAAACTCGATGACCGCGGCTACGAATACGAGACTCTCGAGACTGACGACGCAGTCGTAACGGCCATCTGGGAGTGAGTCGCGCGGTCGGAAACGGGGCACAAGGAAGATGTTGCTGGCCGGATAATACAGCAGTATGTCCGAGCGTGAGTCCCAAATCGAGCGCGAGAGTGCTGTCGACACCGATTTCGACGACTCGGTAGCCGGCCCCGAGACGGAGTTCGGCGTCGAGACTGCGCCTGCGGAGTCGTCGGGCGAGCAGTCCAGCGACGCGGGAGTCGTCCGGTCGCGGCTCGGCTCGATAGCGACGACGCGCTCGCTCGGGACCGCACTCGCACTCTCGGTCGTCGGCGTTATCGCGTTCAGTTTCGTCCCGATTCTCTCGATTGCCAACGGCGTGCTGGGAATTGCCGCAGCAGGATTCGCCTACGGCCTGGGCTCTGACCACCGGCGATATGTCGAGCTGGCGCTTGCCGGTGCCGTCACCGGCGGCGGCACAACACTGCTCGGAAACCTCGCTGTTGCCGCGTTTGCGTCGGGGACGACGCTGCTCGGGATTGCACTGCTCGTTGGTGCAATTACTGGTACTGTCGGTCACTACTTCGGCCGCGACCTGCGGGCGGGACTGACCGCCGACCTCGACTGAGTTACTCCTCGTCGACGAGGCGATACGTCCCCTCACTCTCCTTGACGATGCCTTCCGCGACGAGTTCCGACAGCGGGTCCTCGACGACGTCCGGCGGCGCGCCAACGTCGCGGCTTAACTCCTCGATGTCGGCTGGTTCGTCGGCGAGCGCGAGCAAGAGATCCGCGAGCAGTCGGCTCTGGTCGTCGTCCAGCACCGATTCGAGATGTTCCCGGAGTTCCGTCAGTCGCCCCTGTGCCCACCGCTGGGCGAGTGAGAGTTCGTTTTCGAGCTGTTGGACATCACGCAGGGCCTGTGTCAGCGAGACAACGTCGTCAGCCTCGACATCGGAGGCGGTGACCCCCGAATCGGTGGCGTCGGGGTCGTGTTCGAGTTCGATACTCAGCTGTCGACAGGAGGTGAGGTCGAGCCGTGAACTGGCCGGGTACGCGCTTTTCGTGCCGAACTCGTAGGGAGACACAGTTACTTCGAGACGAACGTGACGCGCGATAGAGAAGTACTTGCGGCGTTTGCTGTCCGTTCGACTCTCGACGAGCCCGGCGGCTTCGAGCTTTTCCAGGTGGTCGATGACTGCCTTCGGGCTGACACCCAGAAAATCACTGATTTCGGTTACGTAACAGGGCCGCTCCGCGAGCAGTCGGAGAATACGACGACGGTTCGCATTCCCGAGGATATCGAGAAACTCAGCGGAGTCCATTTACCCGACGTAAGCCCCTCCGATATATAAATTCACGGCCGCCTATCGACCGCGGTCGTCCGGCGGGCCGCCGGAGTTATCCGAGTCAGCGTCGCTATCCTCGGACTGGTCGTCAGAGCCATCGGTCGTCTCGTCGTCAGAATTAGTCCTCTGCTCGTCGCTCTGTGAGCGGTCCGAACCGCCAGCATCACCCGGATTCTGGTCGGAACCGCCACCGGCGTTCTCCGGGCGGCCGTTGTCGCTGGTGTTCTGTGAGCCAGCCGTGGAGTTGCCGGGGTTCTGCGGGCCAACAGTAGAGTTGCCGGCGTTAGCGCCTGGATTTTGCGGGCCAATCGTTCTGTTTTCAGGACCGCCGGCAGTGTCGGGGCGGTCAGCCGACGCGTTCCCCTGTCCGCCGCGCTCGCCGGGAGGTCCTGAGGGCTGGTTTGAGCGGTTCTGGCCGGGTGTATTCGCGGGTGGGCCGCGAGGTGCGTCAGTGATATTGCGCGCAATCGCAGCCACTTCGGGGCCAGTCATGTTCGCAGCGTTGGTCCGGAGCCGGTCGAGTTGCGTCGTGTTGACACCGCGACGAACGGCCGTCCGGTTGGCCTGGTCAACGGCCGAGCGAACGTTTGCAATCTGCGAGCGAAGGGCACTTGCACGAGCGTTGTACGCTACCTCGGAGAGGTTTGCTCGGTTCTGTTCGAGGCGCTCGGTTCGGTTCTGAAGGGCCTCGAGGCGCTGCTCGAGTTCCATCGCGCGGTCACTGATGACCGCAACAGTGGCATTTTCTGTCGCGTTCTGCTCGAACGTCGCGTTTGCCTGTGCCTGCCACAGTCCCTGCTCGGCACTGCCCGCGGCGTCGACAGCACTCGACTGTGCGAACGAGGTGACCGCGACACCGAGTTCGGACTCGTTGTCGGTGGGTTGCTCCTGTACGGTTGTCGAGCCAAAGTCCGCGACAGCAACAGCGGGAACCGCAACGGCGACTGCAAGGACGACGAATAACCCGATAGCGGTGTAGTAGCGGGAGCTCATCACGTACCACATCATTGGCTGTATCCACACATAAAACCGGATATTCGTTCGGTCAGTTTACCGAACGTGCTCACCGCGTGAGACGGTCCAATAGCGTTTACGAGTGTCTCAGATACCGCACAGGCGTTTCGAGACGACAACAGGCGTCTTCGAGAGAAGCAATCAACCAACGAACAAAAACCACGAGCCACAGCGGAGTCGGCACGGGCCCCGGCGAGCAGGATGGGCGAACGACTTATGTATGAGTCTTGATAACGTGGCACTGGACAGCATGTTTGAACGATTCTCGGATGGCTACTATCTTGGACGGTTGTACGTCGAACCAACGACCGCGGACTGCGCACAGATGTGTGCAACACAGCACGAGCGGGTGAACGAGCAGTTGTACGCCGAGGACGACCAGACAGACCGGCCGCTGGTTATGAAACTCGGGTCACACCACCTCGCCGTCCACGGCGACAAACGAGTTCCCGCGGACACACTCTCTGTGCCCGAGCCGGTGCTCGCAGAAACAGCTGTCCGGAACCCGCCGACGCTGCAAGAGGTGCTGCTAGCCGAGGCTGACCGAGCCACGCAGCTGCTTGGCCTGGGCGGTGTCTCCACCTGAGAGCGGGACAGTTTCTTGGGGTCGGCCATCCGATGGCTGGTATGGAAGTCATCAACGTCACAGCAGACGCGGAGGTGTTTACGAGCAACGCGTATCTCGCACTCGGCACAGAGCCGACACTGGTCGACGCCGGCGCAGTGGACGGAGTTGTCGACACGATTCGTGAGCATACCGATACGCTCGAACGAGTCGTCGTCACCCACCAACACTCGGACCACGTCGCAGAACTTGGCGCGGTCTGTTCGGCGTTCGACGTGGACTGTTATGCCTACGCCGACCACGCCGAACGAACCCACGAACTGACCGATGGGGACCACATCCAGATTGGTGACGAGAAGTGCGAAGTGGTCCACACGCCAGGACACGGCGACGACCACATTTCCTTCGTCGGCGAGAACTCACTGTTTTCCGGCGATGTCGTCGTTTACAACGACGGGGCGTTCGACGACGGGAGCTTTGGTCGAACAGATTATCCGGGCATGTCTCGCGAGCGTCTCATCGAGAGCATCCACGAGCTACTCGACCGGATGGGAGATATCGAGTCGATGTACGCTGGTCACGGCGATGTCTACACGGGAGACGTGCGGACTGTCGTAGAGCGAGCGCTGGACCGAGCGAAGCGTCGCGAGCCAAAGTACCCAGACGAATAAAAAAACTATCGCGGGAACACCGGAGGGGAGCGGTGTTCACGCCGACAGGTCTCGCTGTGTCTGGACATATTCGGGAGAGGGTGGGAACGACAAAGAGCGTCGCCACGCGGTGGCGTCCGAGGGGGAGTGACGCCGGTCGGTGACGACGATGTTCGATCCGGGTGGATGCACGGCCACCCAGCAGGGGCGACCGACAGCAGAGTCGAGCAAACGGAGCCTGAGCCGCCAACGGGACCGGATGAGGGATGAGTAAAACGGACAGGCTCCAGACGCCCGACACGCCGACGGGTCACGGGGGACGGGACCGAGTCGGCCGCTGTCTGTGCCCGAGTCCGCTGGGCCGTGTCCGCTATGGTAGCCGCTCCGGCGAGGGGGGAAACCGGAGCCGCCGAGTATGCGGACACTGACCAGACGGGTTCGGGTGGCATGCACTCAGTTCTTGAACTCCCCGGCATATATATTTGGTGCCTAACACCAGCAGATGGCAACAAGTGGTCTCGGGTGCAGTTGTCAGTGACGGCAGCGACAGCTACGGCGCTGTTGGTCGGTGGGCAAAACAGAGAGAAAACAACCTCAGGCGCTGCGGGTTTCGCGGGCTTTCGGGCGGAGATTGCCGTAGCCGCATTTTCGGCAGGACTCGCGTCGCTGTGGGTTTCGCGCGTTACACCGCATACAGATCTGTTTGCTGAAGATACGATCCTCTGCTTTCTCGAAACTGGCCATACTGACGCTCTGGTCCCGGAGTTGTTAACGGTTTCCTTCTCAGCGTCGCCACGAGTCGAATCGCTCAACTCGATGGCGACCAGAGCGACAGGCGTGTCCCGCCGTGAACTGTTCGGCTCGCTGTGTGTGCTGGTGTTTCTGGTCAACCTCGCGCGGGTGATCTTTGCACCGCTGTTGCAGCCAGTCGCTGCCGAATTTGGTGTCTCTGCCGCCGCGCTCGGGATCGTCACCAGCGCCGCGTGGCTCGGCAGTGCCGCCCCGCGAGCCCCGACCGGATTGCTGTTGACCCGATTCCAGCGCCATCACGTCATCGCCGCGACCGGCGGGTCGCTGGTGCTGACATCCGCATTCACTGCAATAGCTGGCTCGGTCGCGCACCTCACCCTCGGGGCCTTCCTGATGGGGCTGGCCAGTGGGAGTTACTTCATCGCGGCAAATCCCCTGGTGAGCGAACTCTTCCCCAGCCGTGTCGGAACGGCACTTGGCCTCCACGGCACTGCCAGCCAGATTGCCGCTGTCGCCGCACCGCTGGTGGTGAGTGCCGTCCTCATTGTTGGCTCCTGGCGGAGTGCCTTCGCGGCGATTGCAGTCGTCGCCGCCCTCGGAACAGCTGGACTGGTTGTCGCAGCCCGACGGACGACCCTGCCCGAGGCCGGCCTCGACGACAGAAGTCTCCTGACGGCTGGCCGGGCACAGTGGCCAATTATCCTCACTGGCATCGCGTTCATCGCCACGACGGGGTTTCTCTGGAACGCGCTGTTCAACCTCTACGGCGACTATCTGACCGTCGCGAAAGGCGTCGACCCGGCGACCGGTCGCCTGTTGCTGTCGGCCATGTTTGGCGCGGGCGTGCCTGCCTTCGTCGTCACTGGCTGGCTTGCCGACCGGGTGCCCTATGTCCCGCTGTTGTTGTCGATTGTCGGCAGTTTCACGCTGAGTGTCCTCCTGCTCACCGTTGTCGACGGACTGCTCGCGCTCGCGGCGACCAGCCTCTTGGTCGGCTACAGCATCCATTCGCTGTTTCCAGCGATGGACACGTACATGCTCGATTCGCTTCCCGACCAGCACCGTGCAAGTGCCTACGCTCTCTACTCAGCGGTGATGATGGTCGCGCAGGCGCTTGGGTCCGGCACTGTCGGAACTGCCGTCAGCCGTGGCGCAGCCTACACCCAGACGTTTCAGTCACTTGCCGCCGGGCTTGGCGGTGTCGTCATCGTCCTCGCAGTGTTGCACTGGCGGGGCTACCTTCCCGCGGGCGGACGCTGACCGGGAACCGGACGGCATTTATTCACTGGCTGGTCAGAGAGTGGTATGTGGCCGATTGGACACGCCTCCGCCGCCTATCTATTGTACGCGCTCTCGACGCGCTCCCGGCAGGACGAGTCACCGGGCCACGCTGCGACAGTCGTCGTTGGGTTTGCCGCGCTGGTACCTGATTTGATCGACAAACCGCTGGCGTGGTATCTCGGTGTCTTGCCGGGCGGGCGGACGCTCGCGCACTCGCTGTTTTTCCTCGTACCGCTGTCGGCGCTGGTCTACCTCGTCGCCCGCCGGAACGGTGTCGAGGAGTACGGCGTCGCCTTCAGTATCGGCGTTATCTCGCATACGCTGCTCGACGCGCTGCCGATTCTCTGGGACCCAGAGACCCCGTGGGAAGGGCTAGTCTGGCCGTTGCTCTCACCGGGCGGCGTCTCTGGTGAAGGCGCACCGACGGTGCTCGGCCTCTTGCGTGACTCACTCGGCGAGCCGTACTTTCTCACCGAGTTCGTGTTGCTCGCAGTCGCGCTGGCCGTCTGGCGGGCCGACGGCTACCCGGGGCTTGCACCGCTGCTTCGGCGGGTCAATCCAGCCTGATTACGCCCGGCCCCAGCGGGCGTACGCTCCATCATTTTCGTAGAGATACCACGCAGTACCGGCGTTGAGCGCGAGGCTTGGAAGTCCGACCGGCCCGGCAGCGACGAGCATGAACAGGCTGCCGACTGTGGCGCTGCCGGAGACGAACAGCCCCAGTTTGCGGCCCCACGCCCGGAACCGCCAGGTCCCGTAGCCGGCCAGCAGGTTCGTGAGTCCGAACCCGCCAAATGCCACAGCAATCACGAGGACAGCTGTCCCCGCTGGACCGAACACCGCCGAAACGCTACTCGCACTGTCGAACAACACAGCGCCAGCAGCGAGCATGACAACGCCTGTGGTTGCGAACAGCGCAGAGACGAGCCGAAAGCCCACCGAGGGCGACGAGGCGGCGGTCTGCGATGGAGTCTGTTGACGGGAGCGGTGCTGTGCGCTGGCCCCAGAACTGTTGTGCTGTGAGTGGTGGGTCTCTGATTGCTGCTGTCCATGTGTCCCGTTCGGTCGGTCGTGTCGACTCATACCGCGGGCTGGTCCCGTTTCCATAGATAAACCTCGGGACGAACGACACGGCTTTGTCGCCGCCCGAGCAACGACGAGTATGGACCTGACACAGCGACCCCGTCGCCTGCGGACCGACGGCATTCGCCCGCTCGTTCGGGAAACCGAACTCGCCGCGAGCGACTTGATCGCCCCGGTGTTCGTCGACGCAACGACAGACAGTCGCCAGCCCATCGAGTCGATGCCGGGCCACGAACGCGTCCCGGTGTCGGAGGCTGTTGCCCGCGTGGAGGAGATTCGCGAGACTGGCGTCGAGGCCATCATTCTCTTCGGCATTCCCGAGTCCAAAGACGAACGCGGCAGTCGGGCGTGGGCTGACGACGGCGTCGTTCAGGAAGCGACCCGCCGTATCACCAGCGAGACAGACGCTTACGTCATCACCGATGTCTGTCTCTGTGAGTACACCGACCACGGCCACTGCGGGGTGCTCGAAGACGGCGCGAGCGAGGACCCGACGGTCACCGTCGAGAACGACGAGACGCTGGACCTGCTCGAGCGAATCGCCGTCTCGCACGCCGAGGCGGGTGCGGATATGGTCGCCCCCTCCGGAATGATCGATGGAATGGTCGGGGCCATCCGCGGTGCACTCGACACCGAGGGCTTCGAACACGTCCCGATTATGAGCTACGCGGCGAAATACGAGTCTGCGTTCTACGGTCCGTTCCGCGACGCTGCCGACGGCGCGCCGGAATTCGGGAACCGCAGACACTACCAGATGGACCCCGCGAACGCCCGCGAAGCACGGACAGAAGTCATGCTGGATGTCGAACAGGGCGCCGACGTATTGATGATCAAGCCGGCACTGCCATATCTGGATGTGATCGCCGATATCCGTCGAGAGTTCGACCACCCGGTCGCGGCGTACAACGTCTCTGGGGAGTACGCGATGTTACACGCTGGCGCGGAGAAAGGTTGGCTCGACCTCGAAGCAACGGCCTACGAGTCGCTGCTGTCGATCAAACGCGCCGGTGCAGACCTCATTCTTACGTACTTCGCAGAGGATATCGCCGACCACCTATAGGCTGTGAGTCACTGAGAGAGGAACTGTGAGTGCGGCTGGCTACCGAAAACAGCTGTCTGTAAAAAGCGATTTCGACCGGTACTGCGCTCTGAAAGCGCTGGCGGTCGTGAGTTAGATGACGCGGTTCTGCAGGTAGTCGAGGTGTTTCGCGTTGTAGACGATCTGGACCTCGTCAGTTTCGGCCGACCCGATGCAGGTCAGGCGAACGTTTTTGTCTTCGACTTCCTCGTCGGAGAGGATCTGCTGCATGTCCATGTTGATTTCGCCATTGAGGACGATTGCGGCACAGTTCGCACAGGCCCCCGCGCGGCACGAGAACGGCCAGTCGTACCCCTGTGCTTCGGCTGCTTCGAGGATGTACTCGCCTTCGTTGACGTCGAGTTCACCGTAATCCTCGTCGTCGAGGCCGGCGTCTGCGGCCTTGTCGAACACGCTGTCGTCGTAAATGTCCCAGTCGTTGTCGTCGACAACTTCGTAGTTGAGGTATTCTACTGTTGGCATCATTCCACTATTTTGAGTCCATCCGGTTAGACTTTGCTGTTCCTAGGAATGTACCCGGAAAATCATTACGTTCCCGAAAAATAGGCGAAATCGGGCGCAATACTGGGCAAAACGCCGTCGAATCTGTCCGTTCGGCCGCTTCACACACGCTCGTTTCGAAATCCTCAAACACGGGAGCACCGAGGGGACAGGTATGGATCATCGTACGCGCCAACTGCTCGCGAGCGGAGCGGTTCTCGCCATCTTCTTTATTGTGCAACTCGGCGCGCTCGCACTCGTCGAACCGTTTCTCGAGGGGGGGTTACAGGGAACACAGGACACCAGCAATCCGGGGATTAGTATCGCCTATATCGCCGGCATCCTCGTCGCGACGGCCGCGATGCTCGGCATTATCAAGTACGGCGGGCAGAACGTGCTCCGACTTGTCATCATCTTCGCCGGTGTCTACGTCACGTTTTTCGTCTTCGACGCGCTCGTTCCCTCGCTCGGAACGGCAGGCGGGATTCCGGTACAGGATGTCCTCGTACTGGCAATCGCGCTCGGACTCGGCGCGGCGCTGTATCTCTACCCGGAGTGGTACGTCATCGACACTGCCGGGATTATCATGGGAATCGGTTCCGCAGGGCTGTTCGGTATCAACTTCGGGATTCTCCCCGCGCTCGTCTTGCTCGTCGTGCTCGCTGTCTACGACGCCATCTCGGTCTACGGCACCGAACATATGTTGACGCTGGCTTCCGGGATGATGGAGATGCGCGTGCCGGTGGTCTTCGTCGTCCCGCTGACGCGCTCGTATACCTTCTTGGAAGAGCCAACGCCGGACACGATGAAAGAGTCCAACGACAACCTGCCGACCGAGCCCGAGGAAATCGACGCGACTCTGCTCAACGAACTGGGGCCGGAGCGAGTGAGCGACCTCGACGACGAGACGCTCGCTGACGCCGACATCGACGCCGACGCGCTCGACGACGATGTCCGAGAGGAACTCGACGGCGGCGAGCGCGACGCGCTGTTTATCGGCCTCGGCGACGCGGTGATTCCGTCCGTGCTCGTCGCCAGCGCTGCCTTCTTCATCGACACTGGCCCGACAGTCTCGATACTCGGTATCAACGCCACGCTCCCGGCCGCAACCGCAATGGTCGGAACACTGCTCGGGCTCTCAGTGCTGTTGTGGCTCGTCCATAAGGGTCGGGCGCACGCCGGACTCCCGCTGCTTAACGGCGGCACCATCGCTGGCTATCTGATTGGCGCGTTGTTCAGCGGCCTCACACTGGCTGAGGCGCTCGGCCTCGAAAGCTTCCTCTAGCGGCCCGGGAACGCCTCGGTCGCAGAAGACATCTCGAGTTCGTGGCCGAGTCCGTCATCGACCGCTCGGTCGTACAGCAGTTTTGCCGCCGCGACAGTCTCGACGGCGGTGCCACCACTGTCGAACAGCGTAATCTCGTCGTCTGAGTCTCGGCCGGCAGCGTCGCCGACGACAACCTCGCCCAGTTCGGCGTGGATGTGACCCTCCTCGATAGCGCCGTCGTCCAGCGCCGTTCGGTACGCGCCAGCGTCGGTGTCGATTCGACCAGCCAAATCGAGGACGTACTTCGAGCGGGCGACCGTTGTCGGGTCGACTTCGTGGTTCGTCGGGTGATAGCTGCCCATCGCGGTGACGTGCGTGCCCGGCGAGAGGTCGTCACCGTCGAAGACCGGTTCGGGTGAGGTCGTTGCCGTGACCAGGATGTCTACATCCGAGACCGCCTGTTCGGTCGTGTCGACGGCTTCGACAGTCGCGTCGAGTTCGTCGTCCATCTCCGCAGCGAAGGTTTCCCGGTTTTCTGTCGTTGGCGAGAAGACACGGACGGAGTCGAGGTCTCGAACCGCGGCGGCCCCGTGGAGTTGGCCGCGGGCCTGCGTACCGCTGCCGATGATTCCAAGTTCTGTCGCGTCTTCTCTGGCGAGTTCGTCGATACCGACGGCTCCCGCCGCGCCGGTCTTCCAGGGGTTCATGCTCGCGCCGTCGAGAATCGCCAGCAGTTCACCGCTGCCGTACTCGAACAGTGGAAGGACAAACTGAGCGTCCTGTTGGCCGAAGCCGGCGGCGTAGGTGTATCCGCCCATCGCGCCAGTGTCGGGAAGGACGGCAAGATAGCCGGTCAGAAAGCCCGGCGGGTCGGCGTTGTTCAGTCGTGTCCGTGGTTCTGCCTGTGCCCCCTCACCGCGCTGTCGGTACCCTTCGCGCACGACACCGACATACTCCGCTGGTGTTGCCAACTGTGCGAGTTCCTCGCTCTGCAGGAACAGTGTCATACCTCTCTGTTCGGCGAGGCCGTATAAAAAGCCGTCCCGCAGCCACCACAACGAGCGCGTCCGGTTTTTCGTCTTGATAATCGGGTAGGAGAGCTTTAATATCGGTATGCGTTACGTTGCCATGGAAGGGCACGGTGACCCGTCCGACTAGCCATGAGCACCAACGCAACCGACGATACGGACGAAGCGACTGTCGACCAGGGCGAACAAGAACGGTACGCCGAGTTGAACATCGGCGACGAAGAGTACGTCGTGTACGACCGAGAGAATCATCAAGCCTGGATTCAGTCGACAGTAGCAGTCGCCGCCGAAGACATTCGGTAGGTCGGGAGCTATTTGCGTCGGTGTCCCCCACCCCTTTGTATGGAGTTCGAGTGCCTCGGTAGCGAGGCCGATGGACCGACGCTCAGACTCGACCACGAGCAGTTTGCTTACGCCGGTAAGTTCGTCATGTCACGTACTGGTAAGACAGCCGTCTGCGAGGACGGTGCCATGCTCGGAGCCGTCGCGTTCAGCGAGGATACCGCCGACCCGGAAACCGTCCACCTCCGGTACGTAACCGTCCGAGAAGACCGCCGCGGCGAGGGCATTGGCCCACAGTTGCTGCGGTTCACCGCCGAGCAACTCGACACGTACGAGCAGGTCGTAATTGCCGTCAACAATCCAATTGCCTACGAGGCCTGTTATCGCGCTGGCTTCGCGTACACGGGCGAGCAGACTGGCATCGCCGAACTACGGTTGCGTTACGCCCCCGACAACTGCGACGTGGAGCGGTATCGCGAGGGATTCGCCGTGTTTCGAGAGCGGGACTTGCCACCCGAGCAAGAGAGCATCTGTGAGCAGTACGGCGGTGAGTTGCCGTCGGTTGTCGATAGCCCAACTTAGACTGCCGACTCGAACAGTCGCGCACCACAGCCGTCACAGGAGACCGCTGCGACTTCGTGCGTACTACAGCAGGATTCGACGGTATCGGTTCCGAACTCGGGGGTTCCACCGCAGGCGGGACAGGAATCGATGAAGATGCGCAGACCACTCAGCAGTTGACTTCGCTCCCGGACCGACAGTGCCGCCCAGTTTGCGATGCGCTCGTCGAGGTTCTCGGCGGCGGCGACATCCGCAAGAAAGGCGGCTTCAGACTCCCAGCGACCGACGACGCTACCGTTGACACGGGCACGAAACGCTTCCCCGTGGTCCTGAAAATCGACCGAGCCAGTGTCGAGGCCGAGCACATCGAGCAGTCGCTCTCGGCCCGCGTTCGCCGACTCCAATCGGTCGATGTTGTCGTACCACTCGGCACGGAACTCGTCGTCGAGACAGAGGTCATCCTGGTTCTCACACGGTGTGAGCGCCCCAGCGCTGAGCAGTGCCGCCTCGGGGTCGAGGTCAGAGTCGATAGTCGTCCGCTCGGGCGCTTTCCCAAACCACGCGAGTACGCGCCGCGGGAGGTACTGTTTCGTCAACGCCGGCGTGCCCGGGACGAGATAGCCACGGAAGTAGATTGCTGCGACGGAGACGGCGAGAACGCCTGCCCCTGCAGCAACCCCCACGACCGGTTCGGCGAGCAGCCACCCCACCGCTGCACTTGCGCCGGCGAGGGCAACGGCGATAATCGCGTTTACGACGGTACACGGCAAACACCGGTTCTCTCCGGTGTATTCGGGCTGGCGAAGCCGGTCGAGACCTCCCCCTGTGGCAGTCATTGACTGTCGATGGGTTCACTGCGCTGAAAAAAGGTCTGGTTGTGCTGAGGAGTGGCACCGTGAGTTCACCTCCTTCTCAGCACCGGAGAGAGACACGAAAGCAGGACGAGCCGAATTCGTACCGAAGATGTTCTGCCGAAAATCGGAGTTTACTTATAAACTACCCCGGGTATCTGCCACCCAGTTCCATCCGGGTCCGGTCACTACGTATAGATGTGAACAGCAATGTCCCCAGAACACGACACCACAGCCACTAGCACTACGCGACGAACATTCACGACTGTCGCCGGCGGCGGGGCCGCGCTCGCACTCGCGGGCTGTCTCGACTCCTCCGTTGACGATGGGTCCAACGAGCCAATGCCAGCAAACAACAATCAGACGGACGACGAGGGACCGGGCGAAGCAAAGGCGGTCGATACCGACCGAATCGCAGCAGACCCGACTGACCTCCCGGACCCGGTCGACTGGAACGAACCCCGGCACCACGAGGTGGAGATGACGACCACCGAGGAGACTGCCGAGATCGAACCCGGCGTCACCTTCGACTACATGACCTTCGACGGCCGCATTCCGGGTCCGATGGTTCGTGTCCGCCAGGGCGACACGGTCAAAGTCACCCTGACCAACGAAGAGTCGAACTCGATGCCGCACAACATCGACTTCCACGCGGTGTACGGCCCCGGCGGCGGGGCGGAAGCCTCGACGGTCAATCCTGGCGAGACGGCGGAGTTCCAGTTCAAGGCGATGTACCCCGGTGTCCACGTCTACCACTGTGCAGTGCCGAACTTGGACTACCACATCAGTGCGGGGATGTTCGGCGCAATCCTCGTCGAACCCAAGGAGGGGCTGCCAGAAGTCGACCGCGAACTCTACTTCGGCCAGCACGAGATCTACACCAACGCCGACGCTGGCGAGGAAGGTCATCACAGCTTCGACTTCGGAGCGATGAAAGACGAGGACCCGACCTACGTCTGTCTCAACGGCGAGGCCTACGCCATTACCGGCGACGGCTACGGAGCGGTCGAGGTTGACAAAGGTGAGCGGGTCCGGATCTTCCACGCGAACGGCGGACCGAACCTCATCAGTTCGTGGCACGGCATCGGAAACGTCTGGGAGACGTTCTACCGCGACGGCGCGGTCGCCTCCGAGCCGGACCACTACGTCGAAACTGCGCCGGTCGTTCCGGGTAGTGTCGCAATCGCGGAAATCGACACGCCGGTGCCGGGGCCGATCAAACTGGTCGACCACGCGCTCAGCCGAGTCGCACGCAAAGGCCTGCTCGGGATCATCAACGTTAACGGCGAGCCAGAACCTGACATCTTCGACCCCGAACCCGCCTGATAGCTGGGCGAACGGTCCTGTTTTTCGTTTCTGCGTTTCTCACTGCAACTGCTCGAACTCGTCGAGATACTGGCCGTAGACGTCGATGGCCTGCTCGATTGGGTCGGGCGAAGTCATGTCGACGCCAGCCTCGGAGAGCAGTTCGAGTGGGTAGCCGTGTGAGCCGCTTCGCAGGAACTCTCGGTACCGCTGGGCAGCGGGTTCGCGCTCTTCTCGGATGGCTTCGACCAGCGAGACGGCCGCACAGATACCCGTCGAGTACTGGTAGACGTAGAAGGCGCGATAGAAGTGCGGAATGCGCATCCACTCACGGACGATGTGGTCGTCGATGACGCCGGGTTCGTAGTAGTCTCCCTTGAGTTCGCCGTACAGTTGGTCGAGGCGGTCGGCCGTCAGCGGTTCGCCCTCGGCTGAGAGTTCGTGGGCGCGCTGCTCGAACTCTGCGAACATCGTCTGGCGGAACAGCGTCGAGCGGAACCGTTCGAGATACTGGTTGAGGACGTGGCGACGCAGGCGCTCGTCCTCGACGGTGTCGAGCAGGTGGTGTGTGAGCAGCGTCTCGTTGACCGTCGAGGCAATCTCCGCGATGAAGATTGTGTAGTCGGCGTAGACGTACGGCTGGGTTTCGCTGGCGAGTTCCGAATGCATCGAGTGACCGAGTTCGTGCGCCAGCGTGTACATCGAGGAGACGTCGTCCTGGTAGTTCATCAGGATGTACGGCTGGGAGTCGTAGGTCCCACCACTGTACGCACCCGACTGCTTGCCAGCGGTCTCGTAGACGTCGACCCACCGCGAGTCGAGGCCCTCGGCAAGTCTGGACTGGTACTCCTCGCCCAGTGGAGCCATCGCGTCGGTGACGTACTCGCAGGCCTGTTCGTAGGGAATGTCCGGGCTCTCGCCCTCGGTAATCGGGATGTACAGGTCCCACATCTGGAGTTCGTCGCCGCCCGCTGCCTCGCGTTTCAGGTCGGCGTGGCGGTGCAGTTGGTCGAGATTCTCTCGGACTGTATCCACGAGCGTATCGTACACCTCAACCGGGACATTTGGACCGTCCAGCGCGGCCTCGCGGGCCGTCTCGTAGTTGCGGGCTTCGGCGAGTTTCTCGTTTTTCTTGACGCTGTTGCGGTAGGCGGTGCCGACGGTGTTGCGGACGGACTCCCACTCGTCGTAGAACTCCTCGTAGACTTCCTGTCGGAACTCGCGGTTCGGGTGTTCCTGCAGCGTCGTGAAGTTGTTGAGCGTGATTTCGGTCGCCTCGCCGTCGGGTTTCTCGACCACCGGGAACTCCATGTCGGCGTTGGCGAGCATGTTGTACACCTCGCCGGACGCGCCGGTAATCTCGCCGAGTTCCGCCAGCAGATTTTCGACCTCTGCCGAGCGGGTGTGCGGTTTCATCCGGAGGATGTCGTCGAGGAAGTGCTCGTACTCCGCGAGGTCTGGTTCTTCGTCGACCATCCCCTCGATATCTTCGCTGTCCAGCGCCTGAATCTCCGGTTCGATGAAACTGGTCGCGCTGTCGGCCTCGGAATAGAGTGATTGCGCCCGCGTCGCCATCGCCTGTCGGTCGCCATCTCTGGTGTCCTCGTCCTTGCGCATCCGGGCGTAGGCGGTCACGTTGGCGACCGTCCGCATCACGTCCTCGTAGTTCTCGAACAGCGACAGCAGTGTGCTGGCGTCCTCGGTGGCCTGTCCCTCGAAGGCACGAAGTTCGTCCAGTCGACTCTCGACGGTCTCGTAGGCGTCTTCCCACTGGTCGTCGGTGTCGAACAACGATTCAAGGTCCCACTTGTACTCTGTCTCGACATCGTCTCGCTCGGGTACGGAACTCATTGGCCGACCTACGACCGGGCCTCACCTAAACGTGCTGTCGCCGGCAGGGTGGTTATATGACTGTGAGAAATGTTGAGCGAGCACCAGAAACGACACCGAACCACGACTTTTCCCCGGCGGAACAAATGCTGGGAGGAAGACACAGACGCCCTCGGCCCGCTCGCGGGTCACGCTGACCGAGATATTCTCGCTTCGCTCGAATAGTGCCCGCTCAGCGACCGCGAAGAGGGCCTCGCCCGTCATCCGCCAGGTTGTGGTCGGTTGAGCGGCAGAAACTATCTGGGTTGGTCGAACGCCATCGAAGCCGAGATATTAGAGCCGTCGGGACACAAAGTGAGAGACATGCGCGCAGCCATCCTCCGCGAGTACGGCCAGCCACTCGATATCGTCGACCGGGAGCCTCCCGAACCGGACCCCGACGGCGCGGTCGTCTCGGTCGAGGCCTGTGGGCTCTGTCGCAGCGACTACCACGCCTGGCAGGGCCACGGCGAGTGGAACGACGACAAAGTGCCACGTGGACAACTGCTTGGCCACGAACCCGCCGGCGAGGTGGTCGCCGTCGGGGAGGAAGTCCACCGCGTCGCGGTCGGCGACGATGTCGTGGTCCCGTTCTCGCTGGGCGACGGTACCTGCCAGCACTGCCGGACCGGCCACGGCAACGTCTGTCCCGACGGACTGGCGCTCGGGTTCGAGTCGGCAGCCCCCGGCGCATTCGCCGAGCGGGTGGCCGTCCCGGCGGCGGATTACAACCTCGTCGACCGACCGCCCGAACTGTCGGCGCGGGACGCCGCGGTGCTTGGCTGTCGCTATATGACTGCCTACCACGCCCTCGTCGAGCGCGCAGCGTTGGACGGCGGCGACTGGCTGGCAGTCCACGGCTGCGGCGGGGTGGGACTCTCGGCGGTGCAGTTGGGTCGCGCACTCGGAGCGCGAGTTATCGCTGTCGACCCGAAACCGGGGGCCCGCGAGCGCGCAGCGAACCTCGGCGCAACCGAGACTCTCGACCCGGCGGCTGTCGACCCAGTCGAGCGAATCCGTGACCGAACCGGCGGCGCAGATGTCTCCGTCGACGCGCTGGGAGTGAGCGAGACCTGCCAGAACTCGATTCGCTCGCTCCGAGAGCGAGGAACACACGCCCAGATTGGGCTGACGACCGAAGCCGAGCGTGGAGAAATCTCGCTGCCGACAGACTGGATGACACGCTGGGAGATTACCTTCGTCGGCGCGCGCGGGATGTCGCCCACCAGCTACACGGAGCTGTTCGAGTTGCTCGCGGCCAGCGATGTCGACCCCGGGGAACTCGTTGCCCGCGAACTTGCACTCGAAGACGTCTCCGACCGACTCGCCGCGATGGGAGCCTACGAGACGACCGGCGTCGAAGTCGTGACAGAGTTGTAGGCTGCCGGCGGCGAAACTGGTTTTCCTCGCGGGCTGGCAGTATACGTATGCGCGCAGCAGTGTTCGACGGTCCAGGCGAGATTAGCATCGACGACGTACCAACACCCGAAGTCGAGGGACCGAAAGAGGCCGTCGTTCGGGTGACCCACACGGCAGTCTGTGGCTCTGACCTGTGGTTTTACCGTGGCCTGAGCGAACGCGAAGTGGGGTCACGAGTCGGTCACGAACCGATGGGAATCGTCGAAGAGGTCGGCGAAGACGTGCGTTCGGTCGAACCCGGCGACCGCGTGTTCGCTCCCTTCGTCATCAGCTGTGGCCGCTGTGAGTTCTGCCGGAAAGGACTGCACACCTCCTGTGTCAACGGTGACTCCTGGGGCGGCGCCCAGGCCGAGTACGTCCACGCCAGCGAAGCCGACGGCACGCTCGTCAAGGTGCCAGACCGCCACGCGAACGACGAGCAGACGCTGGAATCGCTGCTCCCACTGACCGACGTGATGGGGACCGGCCACCACGCCGCCGTCAGCGCGGAGGTGAGCGAAGGCGACACCTGCGTCGTCATCGGCGACGGTGCCGTCGGCCTGTGTGGCGTGCTCGCAGCGCGGCGGCTGGGTGCCGAGCGCATTATCGCAATGGGTCACCACGACGACCGTCTCGAACTCGCCGAGGAGTTCGGCGCGACCGAGACCGTTTCCGAACGCGGCGAGGCCGCCGTCGAACGCGCCACCGAACTCACCTACGGCGGGTCGACACACGTCATGGAGTGTGTCGGCGCGGCGTCGGCGATGGAAACTGCGATCGATGTCTGTCGACCGGGCGGAACCGTCGGCTACGTCGGTGTCCCCCACGGCGTCGACGAGGAAGGGCTGGAGGTTGCCTCGCTGTTCTCGGACAACATCACGCTGCAGGGCGGTATTGCACCGGTCCGAGCCTACGCTGATGAACTGATGGCCGATGTGCTCGGCGGCACGCTCGATCCCTCGCCAATCTTCACGAAGACAGTCGATCTCGATGGTGTGCCCGACGGATACGAGGCGATGGACAATCGCGACGCAATCAAGACGCTGGTGCGGATTTAGAGTCTGACTCGATTAGGTGGTTGGTGTTTTGTTGAACCAGAAAGCCCCCTCGCGCTCGACCGGTTGCGACTCGCTGCGCGCCGTGGGTGCTTGCTTCGTCTCACCGGACCGAGCGCTCGGCCCCTTTCATTCCCGCCCACGGTAGCCTGTGACACAAGCTACAGGGTGGGACTGAAAGGGGCCGCCTGTTCGAGGAAGGCGGGCGACGTAAGCACCTACTGGAGCGCAACGAGCGTCACGCGAACGAAGTGAGTGTGACCTCGACAGACGAGCGTAGCGAGTCTGTCGGTGCCCCCGACTCGAACAGGCGGGGGCTTTCTGGTTGGTTGCGGTTCAAGAGCCACCCGGGCTTCCCGAGACTACTCCGACACAGAAAACGGACTCGGCCCCTCGGTCCAGTTCCAGCCTGGCAGCCGAGTCTGAAAGCCAGCGGCCAGCGCTGCGTCGAGGTCGTCTGCTCCGGCGTCTCCCTCGTGAACGTGGACATCTGCGTAGTGAAACGTGGCTTCGCCGAGTAACCGCAACGGCTGCGTCCCCGCCAACATCCCCGCGAGTTCGCGCCCGAGCAGTTCGTCGACGATGAAGCCCGGATAGTCGCCGTCTACGTCGAGGTTTCGGAGTAATCGGACGAGCGAGGCGACGTTGACCGCGAGGTCGCCGTCGGCGAAGACGGTCTCGACGGCGTCGTTGTACTGCTGGTCTGTCACCGGGTCGACAGTCGTCTCGAATAGGTCGGCGAGGTCTTCGCGCACCTCGTTGATCAGTGGAACGGTCCGGTCGCCTCGCGAGCGCACCCACTCGTATTCCTCGGCCACAACAGCCGGTGTGACGTGCATATTGCCACTGCGGTCGCCGCGAGTATCAGTCTTGACCGTCGAGACACGGCGAGCCCGCGCAACCGGCCGGAGCTGTCGGTTGCGAAGGTTTTTATACAGAGCGTCGTCAAGACTGAGTTACCGAACGGTTTTCCGGGCGCGTGTCCGGAGATACCTTGCAATTCGACAATGTCTGGTCCAATTATCGACAGCGAACAGTCCACACGCGAACGCGTGTGTCCCGTGTATTTTGAGCTATGAGTACAGTAGAGCAACAACTCGAAGACATAGAAGCGACGATCGAACAGGAAGTACCCTCCGACGTGGAGATCACGGAGGTCAGATACGAAGGCCCCGAACTGGTTGTCTACACGCGTGACCCAAAACGGTTCGCCAGCGACGGCGACCTCGTCCGGCAACTCGCCTCGAAACTCCGCAAACGAATTACGGTCCGGCCCGACCCGGCCGTCCTCTCGAAACCTGACGACGCCCGCGAGCAGGTGCTTGAGGTTATCCCCGACGAGGCCGGCGTGTCAGACCTCGATTTCCACGTCGACACCGGGGAAGTCGTTATCGAGGCCCAGAAGCCAGGAATGGTCATCGGCCGCCACGGCGCGACGCTCCGAGAGATTACCCAGGAAACCGGCTGGACACCCGAAGTTGTCCGGACGCCGCCTATCGAATCTTCGACGGTCAAGAACGTCCGAAACTTCCTGAAACAGGAGCGCGACGACCGCCGCGATATTCTCGAACGGATTGGCCGACAGATTCACCGTGAAGAGATGTCCGACGACGAGTGGGTGCGCATCACGACGCTGGGTTGCTGTCGAGAAGTTGGCCGGGCCGCATTTATTCTCTCGACGCCGGAAACCCGCGTGCTGATCGACTGCGGTGACAAGCCGGGTGCCGAGGACGAGGTACCGTACCTGCAGGTACCCGAAGCACTTGGCTCTGGAGCGAGTTCGCTGGACGCAGTTGTGCTAACCCACGCCCACCTCGACCACTCCGCGCTGATTCCGCTGCTGTTCAAATACGGCTACGACGGCCCAATTTACACGACGGAACCAACGCGGGACCTGATGGGGCTGCTGACGCTGGATTATCTCGACGTGGCCGCCAAGGAAGGCCGCGCACCGCCGTACGAGTCCGAGATGGTTCGAGAAGCGATCAAACACACCATCCCGCTCGAATACGGCGATGTGA
This sequence comes from Halovenus halobia, assembly GCF_051414135.1. NCBI lineage: Archaea > Methanobacteriati > Methanobacteriota > Halobacteria > Halobacteriales > Haloarculaceae > Halovenus > Halovenus halobia. The sequence continues at coordinate 229,228 of NZ_JBLKOA010000006.1, read as the reverse complement.
CCGACATTTCGCCAGATATCAAACTCACACTGCACAATGCGGGCCACATTCTCGGCTCTGCAGTCTCGCACTTCCACATTGGCGATGGACTGTACAACGTTGCGTTCTCTGGGGACATTCACTACGACGACACTCGCCTGTTCAACGGCGCTGTCAACGACTTCCCACGCGTCGAAACGCTCGTCTTGGAGTCGACCTACGGTGGTCGTAACGACTACCAAACCGACCAGCAGGATTCCGAGCGAAAGCTAAAGCACACGATCAAGAACACGCTGGACCGAGACGGCAAGGTACTCATTCCGGCCTTCGCAGTCGGCCGGTCACAGGAGATTATGCTCGTGCTCGAAGAAGCAATGCGCGAGGGAGACATCCCGGAAGTTCCAGTCCACCTCGACGGGATGATCTGGGAGGCAACAGCGATTCACACCACCTATCCCGAGTATCTCCGTGACGACCTCCGCGAGCGGATTTTCCACGACGACGCCAACCCGTTCCTCTCCGAGCAGTTCAACCACATCGACGGCGGCGAGGAAGAGCGACAGGATGTCGCAGACGAGGGTCCATCGATCATCATCTCGACGTCGGGGATGCTCGAAGGCGGCCCAATTATGTCCTGGCTGGAACACCTCGGCCCGGACCCGGACTCGACGCTCACCTTCGTTGGCTACCAGGCACAGGGAACGCTCGGTCGGCGTATCCAGAACGGCTGGGACGAGATTCCAATCGACAACGGTGGCCGCGGCCGCGAGACGCTGACGCTGAAGATGGATACTGAGGTCGTCGACGGCTTCTCTGGTCACGCTGACCGACAGGGCTTGGAGAACTTCGTTCGGACGATGAACCCCCGTCCCGAGAAGGTGCTCTGTGTCCACGGCGACGAATCCTCCACACAGGAGTTCTCCTCGGCGCTGTACCACGAGTTCAATATGCGCACGTTCGCGCCGAAAAACCTCGAAACGTTCCGCTTCGTCTGATTACTCGGCGACCGGCAGCGCGAGGATGAGGCGTGTCCCACCGAGGTCTCTTGCCCGGTCAGTTCTGCAATATCCTCACCGGTTTCTGCCATACACGTAGCTGGATGAATGCTGCACGAGGATTGGGGGTATTACTCCGGGTCGCTCTCCCCGTCAGGAGTGTCGCTGTCGAGCAGTGAGAGACTGCCGAAGTAGACGACGGAAAACACGAGTGCGAACAGCAGACTCTCTAGCGGTTGAATCGACTGCCCGCGGACGAGCGAAAGCCCGCTCCAGACGACGACCGCGAGGGCGACGATTACCGCGCCCATCGCGACAGCCCCAGGGTCGGGAAGTCGGTCGGGTAGCGCCACACCAACCTGTGTGTATTCCAGAACCATAGCTTTCCCGCTCACTCCGCCGCGTAGAACTCCCACGCGTCGTACCCAAGTGCAACGAGCAACAGCACCGCGGCCGCGGCGCTGAGATACCACGACTCCACGGCGATGTTGGCGAGGACAAGCCCGAGCGCGAGCAGAAACGTCCAGTGGTCGAGTTGTCGAAGGTGACTGAGGAATGACCGACCCTCTTCACCGGGCGACACTCCGTCCATACCTACGCTGTGGCCAGCAATCACAAGGACGCTACGATTTCTGTGCCCGCACACAAGGGGCAATAAAACCCAACAATGGTGTGGCGTGTCATATATTACCGTCCAGTCGTAGTGGACGGTAGGCATGTCCCACAAACTCGACGGTGCGATCCGCTCGGTCGTTGACACGCAGGGCCCGGTCACCGCAACAGAAATCGCCACAACACTCGACGCACATCCGGTGACGGTCCGCCGACACTGTCAGCGTCTCCAGCAGGCTGGTCGGATCGAGACCGAGTCCGGCGGCGGCTACATCAACGCCAGTCAGGGCGGGCCAACGGCCGCAGACTGACTCAGGGCGGGATGTAGCCCGCGCTGCTCAGCGAGATGCCGATAGCGACCAGCGAGAGCACGATGCTAATAATCGCCGCGAGTTTGCGCTTCTGTTCGTCGTCCATACCGTTGCTCGCCCCTAGCAGAGATTAGATGTGTCGATGTTTGATTGCGGTCAGTGTCGGTCGACAATGGCGATATCCGCGTCAATTTCAGCAGTGTCGATGTTCTCGAACGTCGGCGGTGAGACGAAGCGGGAGGCGGTCGAGCGGTCCTGACTTGCACCGATAATGATGAGGTCGTACTCGCCGCCGTGGTCTGTCAGAAACGCTTCGAGGTCTGATCGGGAGATTCGCGTCTCGATACTGCCAGAGAACGTCTCGACGAGGTCGGCGAGCACGTCCTCTGCCCGGCGGCGTTCACGGCCACTGGTGACGAAACTTGCCACGCTGACTTCGCCAGTCTCAGCCGACAGGCGGGTTGCAAAGTCGATCATGCTGTGTGCCACGTCGTTCGCCCGGTTGACAGGCACGAGAATCCGACGCCAGCGAGTCTGTCCCTCGAACGAGCGGTGGATGATCGTGTCGATATCACCCCGAAGGAGCTCTCTGCTCCAGTCTTTCTCGGTTTCGTACGGCGAAGCGATGAGGTCACAGTTTGCCTCCCGTGCCGTATCCAAGACCATATCGGCTGGAGAGGGACCGGCCGTTGCGACCACAACCTGACACGGCACACCAACCTCGGTTTCGATTGCGGTGGCGTGGCGCTCGATATCAGCGACCGACGCGTCCAGGTCATCGCGCACCCCGATTTCGTCGAGGGGTTCAGCACCGTCGGCAACCAGCGGTTCGTCGGGTTGGTTCGGGCCGCTTTTGACCAGTGAGGTTTCACCGTGGCTTTGCAGCAGTGCTCGCTCTGCACGGGCCATCGGTTCTTCGTCGACCATCTCCAGAAGAACCACTTTGCCCGCGCGGTGTGCGCCCGCAAGACGTGCGGCGAGCATCGCCGTCGCGGCAGGGTCGGGCCCGACCATCGGGACGAGTACCTGGTCGTCGGCGTCGGTCGTTTCGTAGAGATACTGCGCTCGCTGTTCGTAGATGTACCGTCGCCAGGCCGCAAACGTCCCGGCCACGATTGCGCTGCTAACTGCAGCACCGAGGACGAACAGCCCAAGCGCGTCGACCTGCGCACGAACGAACAGCGTCAGCAGCGCCATCGAGAACGCCGCTGGTTCCTCGACGCCCAGCACCCACACAGCGAGGCCAGTCATGAAGACGGTCATGCCGGCAGCGACAGGGTTGAGTTGTCCTGCTGGTGTCGCGTACAGGAGTCGAGCAGTCAGTTCAATTGCGACCCAGCCACACAGCGCGCCGACGGTGAGGCCACCGACGAACTTCACCGGCGAAGCGTACTTTCCCTCCGGGTCAGCAAACAGCGTGTACGCCCCGGAGACGAGTGGCGGATAGACGAGAAAGGAGAACACACCAACAGCATTCGAGAGCAGTGTCACGAGCGCAATCAGGATGGGGACGATGAGCAAAATCGAGAGATGGACAAGTGTGTTCGTCCGTTCGAGCCACCGGCGCAGTTCGCGGCGTTTGCGCCGCCAGAACCGGACAAAATACCGGACTGCGAGGTCCCAGCGTTTCCCCATTACTATACCGCTCGTCGGTGGACGGATAAAAATACTACCCAGACGTGTTCCGGTCTTTCTAGTCAGCACTCTGGCAGTGCTAAATAGCTTTGGTTAACCAAGTTGGTTTTGCCAAAGTATTTGTGTATGCTGGTTTTGTGCATCTCTGCACGGGCATGCCGGGAGTGAGAAAACGCGTAGCGTTTCGAGGCACGCATACGACGAGCGAAGCGAGTCGTTTCGCCGGAAGACGCGACGCGTCTTCCGAGCCCTCGGTCGTTCGCGGTGCTCACTCCCGAGGACACCGGACGCGAGCGTAGTGAGCGTCCGGCAGTTTTTCCCCCAAGTTTTTGCGAGTCAAGCGAAACCGGAGGTTTCGCTGACCGTGCGAACGGCGCTTCGCGCCGTGAGCAGAGAGCGGTGCGCTCGCCACTGCGAGCGCACCCGACGAAGTAAAAAGTGGTAGCGGGCGTGCCGGGAGTGAGAAAACGCGTAGCGTTTTCGAGCTACGGCACGCGAGCGAACACCGTGAGCGAGCGTGCCGGGATTCGAACCACGCCCGAGAACCTGCGCTTCGCGCAGAACCTCGGTCTACCTCGAATCCCGGTTCCGGTTCGGTCGTCGCGGTGCTCCTCCCTGCACGGGCGTGCCGGGATTCGAACCCGGGATCGAGAGGTTAGGAACCTCTCGCCCTATCCGCTAGGCCACACGCCCTACCAGCCGTTCGACAGCGGGCGCAAAAACCGTTTTCGTGGATGGCCACACTTAACCTTAGCCGCCTGTTTGTACCGGGCATGGAAACACGGGATCTGTCGGCACACGTCCCCTACCGTGCCGGACGCGGCGTCGAAGAGGTCGCACGGGAACTCGGCCTCGACCCTGACGGGCTGGTGAAACTCTCCTCCAACGAGAACCCATACGGTCCCAGCCCAGCAGCCGTCGAAGCCATCGAGGACGCAGTCGGACAGATCCATACGTATCCGAAGTCCTCCCACACCGATCTCACCGAAGCTATCGCAGAGAAGTGGGAAGTGACGCCGGCGCAGGTCTGGCTGACCCCCGGCGGCGACGGGTTGCTGGATTATCTCAGCCGGACGTTCATCCGAGACAACGACCGAGTGCTCGCGCCGGACCCCGGCTTTGCGTACTATCCGATGAGCGCGCGGTCACACGGCGCGAGCGTGGACCAGTACCGACTCAGCAAGTCTGACGGGTTCGCGCAGTCTGCGGAGATGGTGCTGGAGGCCTACGATGGCCAGCGGATGGTGTACGTGACGACGCCGCACAACCCGACAGGGTCGGAGATGCCACTGGAAGAAATCGACCGACTCGCCGGCGAAGTCGACGAAAATACGCTGGTTGTCGTCGACGAAGCCTACGGCGAGTTCACCGACCAGGCCTCGGCGCGGTCGTTGCTCGACAAGCGAGAGAATGTCGCGGTGTTGCGGACCTTCTCGAAGACCTACGGGCTGGCCGGGTTGCGGGTCGGCTACGGGTTGGTTCCCGAAGCATGGGCCGAGGCGTACGACCAGATCAACACACCGTTCGCGGTGAACAAACTCGCCTGCGTCGCCGGACTCGCAGCGCTTGAGGACGAACAACACCTCGAACGCACAGTCGAGGGGGCACGCTGGGCGCGGGAGTATCTGCACGACAACCTCGCGGCGGAAACGTGGGATAGCGGCGGGAATTTCGTCCTCGCAGAGGTTGGCGACGCGAGCACCGTTGCGGAGACAACCCAGTCCGAGGGCGTCATCATCCGGGACTGTGGGAGTTTCGGCCTGCCGGAGTGTGTGCGGGTCACCTGCGGAACTGAGCCACAGACGCGGCGAGCGGTCGAGACAATTAACGAGGTGCTTGAGTGATGCGCGTCGCCGTGACCGGCACGCCCGGGACCGGCAAGACGACCGCAACAGAACTGCTCGATACCGACCTGGATGTGCTGCATCTCAACGACATCATCACCGAAGAAGGGCTGACAACGGGCCACGACGACGAGCGAGACTCCGCAATTGTCGACCTCGAGGCGGTCGAAGCATATCTCGACGGCCAGACCGACGTCGTGTTCGAGTCACACCTGGCGCACAATCTCCCAGCAGACCGGGTCGTCGTCCTGCGCTGTCATCCCGAGCAAATCGAGCAGCGTCTAGCCGAGCGCGAAAGCACGGCGTCAGTCACCGAGAACGCCGAGAGCGAAGCACTGGACGTGATTCTCGGGGAGGCTGTCAACCGCCACGGTCTCGACGCAGTCTACGAGATCGAAACGACGGACAGGTCGGCCGAGCAGACGGCGGCAGAGATCGAATCGGTTATTGCGGGGACGCGAGAACCGAGCGCTGGGACAGTGTCGTACGCTGAGTATCTATGACACTCGACGCGCTCCGGCCGCTGGCCGACCGACTGATGGAACCGCTTGTCAGCACCGCCAAGCGCGTCGGATTGACTCCAGACGGCATCAGCATCCTCGCGCTACTGGCCGCAATCGGTGCGGCCGGGGCGTTCATCGCCGCTGGAGAGACACAACTATTCTATCTCGGTGGCGCGGTGTTCGTGCTCCTGAACGGAATTCTCGATCTGGTCGACGGCAACCTCGCCCGGGAACTCGGAACCGACTCCCGGGCTGGTGACCTGTTGGACCACGTCCTCGACCGCTACGCAGATATTATTATTATCGGCGGCCTCGCTGCCGGCCTCGGCGCGTATGCACTCGGCCTCGCGGCGATTACCGGCGTCCTCATGACCTCGTATCTCGGGACACAGGCCCAGGCAGTCAACCTCGACCGGGTCTACGGCGGCGTGCTGGGACGAGCAGACCGACTCGCACTGACCGGTGTCGTCACTGCCATCGCCGCGTTCGTCAACATACCAGTCGCTGGGTTCACGCCAGTTGGCTTGCTGCTAATCGTCTTCGCAGTGGTCGGCCACGTGACCGCTCTCCAGCGGTTTTACTTCGCGATGCGCGAACTCTCCTGACTCAGAACTCTGGACCAGCGTCGACTGGCGGATGCACAAACAGCGCGTCGACCAGCAGTCCAACACTCGTCAGCGCGCCCGCACCGAGCGATGCTAGAAACGGAACGGGCAACACAGCAGTGACGAGCAGTGCTGTTGCAAAGACGAGCGGAATGGCAGTCAAGACCAGGTCGTGTCTCGACAACTGGCCGAACACGCGTTCCCAGAGCGTCTCCGAGTGACTGTGCTCGGTGTTGCGACTCACTGCCATTTTAGTCCACCCCTTCACGAAAATATAGAGGTATTGCTGTATTTAAAATTTCCGCCAGTGACGTTGAGCCAATTCACAGGGAAGTCACTAAAGCTTTACAGCAGCTATTCTCATAACTTATGGAAATACAGACACAGCGATAGCAGTAGTTTATCTATCATATAATCGCCGAAAAGAACAGGAGTAGAACGGCCGTTAGTCGCTCGCGCCGCGGTCCGACCGGGACGGCGGCGGAATCTGTTCACCTGTGGAAGGCTGGGTCGGCCGGACACAGCGTTCGGCTTCGTCGTTGACGTGGGCGTACTGCCCTGGGGCGTTCGCCAGCGGGTGAGCCGGATTGTGGTCGCTGTTGATCCGGGCCGCTCGCACCTCTTCGAGGCCACAGAGGCGGGCACGAATCCCTCGCCAGTGGTGGCCTGTCTGGGCGGGGACCGAGACAGAGTGTGCAGACTCATAGCGTCGGTCACGTGTCGCCAGCACTGAGGCGTTGATGTTCGCGGCCAGTTGGTCGTGGTCGACGAGAAGCCCGACACGTGCGGTTTGCGGTGTGCGTGTCGCAAGCACGTCCAGACCGAGATGGAGTGCCCGGTACTCAGCAACGTTGTTATCCGGGGCTTCGTTGGGGACCGACAGGCGCGTTACCCGTGTTCCATCCCGCGTTTCGATGACGACGCCGAGTCCGCCACCGGAGGCTCTGAACGAGCCATCTGTCGCCACGTAGAAATCCCGGTGGTGGGTCGCCGGCGGATGGGCAATGTGCGGCGTCGGTGCTTCGTCGAACAAATCGCGCAATGACGGCCGGCCATATGCGGCCATACGTTCTATACAGCCCGAAATACCTTAAAATCTGTCGGTCAATTCGGTGGCAGTCCGTTCTCAGTCTCGGCCGTGCGTGTGTCCGAGATACAGCGTGCAGATGTTGAGCGCCACGAGTCCAATGAAGGCGGCAGTCATCGACGGGGAATCTAACCCAGTCCATAACAGCGAGAGGTGCATGAACGGGAGGACAATCGCTGCCCAGAAGGACAGCTGCTTGACGGGCCGTGCGAGCAGCCGTGGGACCGACAGCGTGCTGACGGTCTCGCGGAGTGAGCGGGGGTCGGTGATGGAGGAGCTGGACATGTGGCGCACCTAACTCTGTATACGGTAAGACATCATATATAACCGTAAGAGCCTTCGCGCTATTTCACCGCCGACGACCAACCCTGACAACGTTTAACGAACCCTTCTCAGGAGCTAAGACATTTTATACTATTGTCTAAACAGGTAACTAAGAGTTGCCAAGTAGCGAGACATCAACAGTCGTTGGGCCGGTTGGTGTCTCGACCGTCGCGGTCGCTGTAACCGCGTCGGGAATCTGCTCGCGCCACTGTTCGACGGCCGACGCGTGGTACTCTCGGTGGCGCTCAACGGAATATTCTCGCTCTGGGTCGGCCCGGAGTTCGTCTTCGGTGTCGGCGGGACGGGGGTACGCGGGCAGCGAATCGTCGACAAGTTGCCGCGGTTCGATGTGGACTGGTTCCGGTGTCTGTTCGTACGCCTCGTCGAGTTCGACGTGCAGCCGTGCTCGCATACGGCCGCTAAACGGCGGCGTGATCCGGAGCACGGCGTGCTCGCCGCTGGCCCGGTTGGTTTCCAGCGCCGACGTGAGATCGTCGGCAGTCACGACTACCGTGTGGACGACCGTCGGGTCTGGGGACTCGAGGGACACGAACACTGGTTGGGCCGCGAGCAGAATAGAGGTTACGTAATTACTACGGTGAGCGGCGATAGCCGATACTATTTTAATTCCACTCCTCCATACCGCAAGTGTGCAGCGAATAGAGATACAGTCGAGGGGGTCGTCTCAGTCGAGCACCTCGGCTTCGTTCGGGGAGAGATTATCCCCGAACGCCACAGCGGTGGACAGGTTGGGGGCCACTGTGTGGACCGAGAGTCGACGGATTTGACAGCTATGACCGACGAACACACTACAATACTTGTTGTCGATGACGAGCAGGATATCGCCGATCTCTATACCACGTGGCTCGAGATGGACCACGAAGTCCGGACCGCCTACGGCGGCGAGGAGGCACTCGAAAAGGTCGACACTGACGTCGATATTGTCTTTCTCGACCGCCAGATGCCTGATTACTCCGGCGACGAAGTGTTGGAGCGAATTCGCGAACAGGAACTCGACTGCCGAGTTGTCATGGTCACCGCTGTCGACCCCGATTTCGATATTGTCTCGATGGAGTTCGACGATTATCTCACGAAACCCGTTATGCGGGAGGACCTCGACGACGCAGTCGACTCCATGCTCGAACGCGACGAGTACAACGAGACCCTCCAAGAATACTTCGCGCTGACCTCGAAAAAGGCGACGCTGGAAGCCGAGAAGACACCCTCGGAGCTACAGGAGAGCACCGAGTACCAGGAGATGGTCGCTCGCGTCGAAGAACTCGAATCGGAGGCAGACACCGCAGTCTCGGGGTTCGACGACGATTTCGACTCGCTGTTTCAGGAATTCCCCGGCGGCGAGTGAACGCCAAGAGCGCAATCTTTTTGCTCGCGCCTCGGATACCTCGGAGTAGTATGGCAGGTATTCAGTTGACAGAGCTGGCTGTCTGAGTCCCTGCCGGCATCGAATGTCGTCTCCTCTTATCCATGTCAGAACACATCACGGTCGTCCTCCCGGACGGCTCAGAGCTCGAAATGGAGCACAGCGCGACGGTCGAGGACGTGGCCTACGAGATTGGGCCGGGTCTCGGCCGAGATACCCGTGCCGGGGTCGTCGACGGCGAACTCGTCGACAAAGCCACAGCGCTGACAGACGACTGCGAGATCGAAATCGTCACTGAAGACAGCGACGAGTATCTCCAGTTGCTCCGCCACACCGCCGCCCACGTCTTCGCACAGGCGCTACAGCGCCACCATCCCGACACGAATCTCGCCATCGGTCCACCGACCAGCGATGGCTTCTACTACGATGTCTCCGGCGTCGACATCGACGAGGACGACCTCGAAGATATCGAAGCCGAAATGAACGAGATAATCGAGGCCGATTACGAACTCGACCGGGTCGAGCGCTCTCGCGAGGAAGCCTTCGACATCTACGAAGACAACCCCTACAAACAGGATATCCTCGAAGAGGAAGCTGCTGGCGAGGACCCCGTCTCCTTCTACGTGCAAGACGACTGGCAGGACCTCTGTGAGGGACCGCACGTCGAGTCAACGGGCAAGATTGGCGCGGTCAAACTGCTCGAAATCTCCGCCTCGTACTGGCGCGGCGACGAGGACAATGACACACTTACGCGCGTGTACGGGACGGCCTTCGAGACCGAAGACGAACTCGAAGCCGAACTACAGCGCCGGGAGAAAGCCCAGGAGCGCGACCACCGGAAGGTCGGCCAGCAGATGGACCTGTTCTCGGTGCCCGACCACTCGCCGGGCTGTGCACACTTCCACCCAGCCGGGATGACAATCCGCCGAGAGCTGGAAGAGTACATCCGCGGCAAGAACGACAAACTTGGCTACGACGAGGTGTTCACGCCCGAACTGAACAAGGCCGAACTCTGGAAGCCAACCGGTCACTACGACGCGTTCAAGGAGGCCGGCGAGATGTTCGCCTGGGAGCAGGACGACACCGAGTACGGCCTGAAGCCGATGAACTGCGCCAACCACGCTCACATCTACAAGGAAGGCCAGCACTCCTATCGTGACCTTCCAGTGCGGTTCTCGGAGTTTGGCACCATCTACCGCAACGAGCAGTCCGGAGAGCTCTCGGGACTCCTTCGCGTGCGCGGACTGACGCAGGACGACGGCCACGCCTTCATCCGCCGCGACCAGATTACCGAGGAGATAACGGGCACGCTCGAAGTGATAGAGGAAATCTACGACCTCTTCGACCTAGAAGTGCTGTACAAACTGGAGACGAAAGGCGACGACGCCGTGGGGAGCAACGAAATCTGGGAAGAAGCGACCAACGGTCTCCGCGAGTCGATGGACTCACTCGGACTGGAGTACGATATCGAGTCGGGTGAAGCCGCTTTCTACGGCCCAAAGATTGGACTCGACGCCCGTGACGCACTGGGCCGAGAGTGGACGATTGGGACTGTCCAGCTCGATTTCAACATCCCAGACCGGCTGAATCTCAGTTACGTTGGCGAGGACAACGAGGACCACCAACCGGTGATGGTCCACCGCGCGCTACTGGGGAGTTTCGAGCGCTTCATGGGCGTCATCATCGAGCACTTCAATGGTAACTTCCCGACGTGGCTCGCTCCCGAACAGGTCCGAATCCTCCCGGTTTCGGACGACAACATCCCCTTCGCAAAGCGACTGAAGAACCGCGACTTCGGCGACTTCCGTGTCGAAATCGAAGACCGCTCCTGGACCGTCGGCAAGAAGATTCAGCAGGCCCACGACGACCGGGTCCCCTACATGCTGATCATCGGTGACGACGAGGAGGAAGACGGGACGGTTTCGGTCCGAGACCGGTTCGAGAACCAGACCCAGGACGTGCCGATCGAGCAGTTCCGCGCCCATCTCGAATCGGAAGTCGACGAGAAACGCGTCGAACCTGACTTCCTCGACTGATCAGTTGGCGCCGAATTGTTCCCAGACCACAAGCGCAACCAGCCCGAGAACACCGAGTTCAACTGCTGTCTGTGCCCCGCCGCTGGCAAGATAGTACAGCCCTGCGAACGGAAGGACAGCAGCGAAGCCAACGGTGACGCGGCGGTCCGGAGCGTACTGCGCTGGCAGCCAGAAAAACAGCGCCAGCGCGAGCAGTCCGGTTGGGATCCCAGCCAGCACGTCGACGAGGTTGTGCACACCCAGTGCGAGTCGGCTGAAACAGACCGTTCCGATGAACACGCCAGCGCCAGCAAATCGCTGTCGTCGGGTCCCGACAGGCAACACGACAGCCAGCCCGACGTACAGAAGCGTCGCGGTGGTCGCGTGGCCGCTAGGAAAGCCAAAGCCGCCCGCAGCAATCGCATTCTCGTACAGCGGTCGGAGCAGGCCGGGAACCTCGCTTGGGTCAACTGGGACCGTCGTCGGCCGGGGGGCCTCGATGGTGTGTTTCAGCGTCCGGTAGAGACCGAGGCCGCCAAGCGCTGTTGCAAACAGTCCAGCGACATCGACACGCTGTGCTGGGAGCCGCCAGTAACAGAGTCCAAGCAACACGGTCAGAAACCAGAAGTCCCCGAGTTGGGTGAGTACGGCCATCAGTCCCGCAGCCCAGCCGGGCAGGACGCGCTCAAGGAACTCGACAGCCCCGACACTGCGGGCCGTCGCCAGCGGGAGCCGAGAGAGTGCCATACCGGCAGGTACGGGCCAGTGCTGTAATAGCTGACGGCTCGCGCGTTTCCGGCTCCGAAACGAGACTGGCGTTATTATATGCCACTCGGACAGAACCCGGAAGCATGGAGCTGTCTGTCGGTAGCGTGCCGGTCAGACTGACGGGAGCGACACTCCTCGTGATGGTGCTCTGTGTGGGCGCCATCGGGTACGCTGGCTACGATTACACACAGCAGTCAGCGGCCATCGAGGAGGCTGTCGCAGTGAATGCGACGGTCACGGAGACAGACATCGAGGAGACCGGCACTCGCGGCGTGCGGTACGAGGTAACTGTCGTGTTCACCTACGAGTACGAGGGCACGGCCTACGAGAGCAATCGACTGTACCCGACGACACTCAGTCCAACCTTCGAGACGGAGTCGAAGGCTCAGTCGGTACTCGCCTCCCACGAACAAAACGAGGCGACGACAGCCTACGTCGAGCCATCGGACCCAGACGGGGCCTTTCTCGAACCCCGCCGAACGAGCGGGCCGCTCTGGCTCGCGGGCGGCGGCGGGCTGGTACTTCTGCTGACGGTGCTCAACGCTGCCGGCGCACAGACGCCCGGGCAAGAGACTGGGGTCGCGCCGGCGGACGAACGCGAGGTAGCGAGCGGAACGCTGTTCGGGGTCGACCGCGACCGCATCAACTGGCTCAGCAAGCGAGTTATCGCTGGCGGAGCGGTGATGTTCGTGCTCACGCTGGTGGCGACAGTCCTGCTCCTCGCCGCCGCCGAGGACGCACACGTCGAGGCGACGGTAACCGACCCGGCCGGACTTGCAGTCGTGACTGCGTTCGTCTCGTTTCTCTCCGTCATCGGTGGACTCCTCCTGTACGGGAGCTGGTCGTTTACGGAGTACCGCCGTCTGCGCGAGTCCATTCCCGAGCCACGGCCACCGAGCCCGTTCACGCACCCGACGCGGCTGGTGACGATTCTCAGAACAGACAGCGACAAACTCGACGACTACGGGAAACGAGTCGGGCGCACCGGCTTTGCCATCGCGGTGGCACTGTTCTGTCTCGGGGTCGTCCTGCGGGCCCTCATTTAATCGGGAGTAGATTCATTTGTCCCCCTCGTCGAGAGGCACCTGTGAACCTCCCTCGACGCAGCGTGCTGGCAGCAGTCGCCGCCATCGGGGTCGCGGGTTGTACCGGAACTGACGCCACCCCCACAACCACACAGGCGAGTGGCCCCGAGGCAGCGGTTAGAAATCTGCTGGCGGCCATCAACGCCGGCGACGACGAGCGAATCGACGAACTGACCCTCGCAGACAATCCCGATATCGAACAGCAGTCGGTCACCGTGGAGACAGTGCGAGTCCACTCAGCCGAGCGCTACGCGAGCAGGACCGACCGCTCGGCGACAGCCGTTCGCGAGCGGATGGCCGAGTACATCGGACGAGAAGGGTTCGAGAACTACGCGTTCGTCTCCGTCGATGTCGACATGGGCGAGCGTGGCCCTTTCGATGGCTATGCCACCGTCGTCAAAGACGGGGACAGATGGCTCCTGACGGAGCTATCGGCTCTGACCAAGTGAGGAGACGTTCCTCGGTTGGACCACAAACATTAACAGCACCGCCCAGCGTGGCGTTCGTATGTGTGAACGCCGCTCGCGACAGCCGGCAGATAACTACGTTGGGACAGCCAAGTTGGTTGGGCAGAGGTGGTGTAGTCGATGAGGTCACGGCTTCTAGTTGCGTTTCTGGTGGTAACTACCGTCGGAGTGCTCGGCGTTGCCGCCGACCCTGCCGCCGGCGCGACGCAGGATTCCGAACAGCGAATCGAGACCGACCACTTCGTGATTACCTACGAGGAGGGAATGGAGGCCGACGCCGAAGCGGTGGCGTCAGTCGCCGACGAGTACTACAGCGTGCTCTTCCAGCGGTTCGGCCAGAATCCGAAGGAGGGGCGCCTCCGGGTGGCACTCACCAGCGAGTCGACCCTCCCCTGTGGAGACGACAACGCCGCTGGTTGTTACGACGGGTCGGACAAGACCATCTACATCTCCGAGGGTGACCCCGAACTGCTCTACCACGAACTGGTCCACCGCTACCAGGACGTCGCGGGGATTGGCTCTCCCGGGGGACAGCAACCGCTCGCAATCGGTATCGAAGGGACGGCAGAGTACCTGAGCGTGCCCAGCACCGAACTGGCACAGCGGGCGACCTTCGACTTCGACAAGGACTGGTATTTCACCGTCCGGGACGTCGACGTGGCCTCGGAGGAGTACGCCCAACTCGCGCTGTTCAACGAGTTCCTGCTCCACGAGTACGGCCGCGAGGCCTTCGACGTGCTGTACGAGCAGGCGTGGTACTTCCCCGCCGGCGGAAGCGTCGCCGAGGAACTCGAAGCCATCACGGGAACGGAGTTCAGCACGGTCCGAGAGCAGTTTCTCGACCAGCGCGGCCAGCAGCGCCAGCGACTCAGCGAGGGGCCGACCGCATTACCCGGGTTCACATACGACCCGTTCGTCGTCTCGGCGGGGACGGAGGTGACCTTCGACGCCCGGACGCCCGGCGTCATCGAGCAGTTGGGGCGGTCGTGGTATCCAGCGCGACCCAGCGCCTACGAGTGGGACTTCGACGGGGACGGCGCCGTCGATGCGACCGGTCCGGTCATCACCCGGACAATCGACAACCCCGCAGACACGACTGTCACGCTTTACGTGACCGTCGACGGACAGCGCCGGAAAGCGAGCCAGGACATCCTCAGTCGGTTCGTGTCAGACGGGTCGAGTCCCACGTTGGCGGTGACCGACATAACTCGCGGTGCGGGCCTGACCTATCCGGCAGACCGGAACGCGGACTACCGTGGTGTCGTGGGCGCGCAGGCGACGCTGAACGCCTCGATTGTGAACCGCGGTCTCGCACGAACGGAGACGGTTACCCTGTCGCTCGCGAACAGGACGGTCGCCGAGCAGACGGTCGAATTGGAACGGGATTCGACGACTCCGCTGACGCTCGCACACACGATTCCCGGTGGACTCGAACCGGGGGCGTACGACTACGAAATCACGGTCGACGGTCGAACCAGCGAGCGAACGGTCTACGTCCGCCAGCCAGCACTCAATCTGGACTGGGACTCGATTGCCGTCCCCGAGGGGAACTCCGCACTCTTGCTCGCCGGAAAGGTCAGAACCGGTGAGCGCGTCCGGCTGACAGTTGACCCGACCGCGACCGAGTTCGACTCGCAGGTGACCGAACGAGTCGCCTTTTCCATCGGTGACCGGACGATAGACGAGCGCGAGGTGACGTTCGGACCGGGGACGGAGAAAGTGACCGTCGAGTTCGACGCGCCCTCGACGCCGGGCACCTACCAGCTCGGCGCCAGCGCAGTCGACGCGACGAGTCCAGTAAAGGGCTTCTCGCGACGACTCACTGTCGTCGACGATGTCGCGCTTGCGCGCGTCGAAAATGCTGCCGGGGACTGCTCGCTGGCGGTCACCGAAATCGAGTTCACCCAAATCTTCACCGCCGACACCGAGCAGTACATCTGGGCGGACGAGGTGTCGGAAATCAACCCCGGCGACGAGGTGACCTACACGATTCACGCACTCCGGAACGACAACTGCGAGAGACGAATCGAACTGCCCGTCACCGTTGGCGGCGAGCAACAGACAGTGCTGGAGGAGGCTAGCGGAACCAGACAGTACACCTTCAGGGTGACTCAGGCGTTCGGCTCGCCGGGAACGTACGAGTTGATGGTCGACGAGACAGTGTTGAGCGAAATCAACGTGACTGCCGACCAGACAGACAGCGAGGCGGATTCTGAGGAGACCGACTCAGACGACACCACCGACCAGACCGATTCCACCGACGAGGAGCGCGCGGGCGATGGCTCGACAGACGAGACAGAGTCGACCGAGGACCAGACTGACGAGCAAGACGAGGAGAACCAACCCACAGAAGACACGACCGAACGGAGCACCGAACCGACCCGAGAGAACGAGAGTCAGTCACCGAGCAGCGACGAGTCCGGGCCTGGATTCGGAATCGGGGCCGCGCTCGCTGGGGCTGGGGCTGGTGGGTATCTGTTGAAACGAGAACGACCGGAGCGTGAGTGAGGAGATTAGCGGTTCCGGCCGAGCGATTCGTGGCTGGTCACCCAGTCAGAGGCCGAGATTGCGGCACCGAGTGAGATTTCGCCGGCGAGCACCGTCGCCGCGGCAATCTCTGCGAACTTGTTGACGTTGCCGGCACCATCACAGTCGAGCATCGAGAGACACTCCTGCTGGGTTGGCATGCCCGTTCCGCCGCCGTAGGTTGCGACGATAAGCGACGGAATCGTCACGGAGATATGCAGCGAGTTGTCCTGCAACAGCGTCGTGTTGATCATCGCCGAGTGTGACTCGGCCACGTTGGCCTCGTCCTGTCCACAGGCGATGAACAGCGAGGCGAGTCCGTTGGCAGGGTGTGCGCCGTTGGTGTCCGCACCGGAGAAAAACGACCCCAGCGTCGCAATCTTGCCGTGGTGGTCGAGACTCTCGGGTTCGGCACCGAGGTGGTGGATACAGGTATCCTCGCTGAGGGTGACCTCGGCAGTGACGCGTTTCCCGCGTGTCATCAGGTCGTTGACCTTCGAGGCCTTCTTGTCGGTGCCGAAGTTGCCCTCGAGATAGAAGTTCTCGACGTAGCCCGGATACTCCTGGAGAATCCAGTTACACGCCGCAAAGGTTGCCTTGCCGACCATATTTTGGCCGGCGGCGTCGCCGGTTTCGTAGCTGAACCGGAGGTGGGCGAAGTTGTTGGTCATGTAATCCTCGATGCGGACGAGATTCGCCACGCTCGAGGTTTCCTCTGCTTTCTCCTCGACGGTTTCCTGGTGCTCGAAGACCCAATCGCGGAAGTCACGGGCCTTCCGGGCGTCCTCGAAGACGAACACCGGCGCGCGGTTCATTCGGTCGTCAGTGACCGTCGTCTTCGCGCCACCGGACATGTTGATTGCCTTCATCCCACGACTGTAAGAGGCGACCAGTGTTCCTTCGGTCGTCGCCATCGGAATGGGGTACTCGCCGTCGGCGTGTTCACCGTTGACTTGGACTGGCCCGGCGATACCCAGTGGCATCTGTGCCACGCCGATGAAGTTCTCGATGTTACCCTCTCCGCGCTCGGCGTCGAAGGAGTACTCCGGTACGTGTTCGAGTTCGACGCCAGTTTTCTCTTCGAGCCACTCGTGGCGGTCGGCGATTGCTTCCTCGCTGTAGTTGTTTGCTTCGTCGCGCGGAATGCTCGTAATCTGGCCCTCGTCGCGGATCGTATCGCCGATTTCCAGGGAGAGTTCGCCGAACGGTTCGGCGATGAACTCGGTGTAGATCTCGTGGTCGCCCGTCGGCAGTTCCATTCCCTCGACGGTGATGACGACCGTGCGCCCGACCGCAAACGAGATTGGGTCGTTTTTCGTTACCTCGTTCACACGGAAGGTCTGGCCATCGGCCGTCTCCATCTGCACCCTGTCGAGGTCGATCTCGTCACCGTTGATACGGAGTTTCTTGATCCCCGCAAACTTCGCGTCCTGTAAGCGGTTTTTCACTTCGTACTCGATGCCGTCATCAGTATTTTTCAGGCTCCCGTAGGTGTAGAGTCGTTTCAACACCTTGTCAGGGATGTCGAGTGAAATTGCGCCCCCGGAGCTGAGCAGGTTCGCGTACAACCGTTTCAGAATCCCACTGTCTGGTTTTGGTATAACCATCTGCGTATCTCGGATATCAACACTATCGGTCATAATGATTTCGAACCTCGATATCACCTGCACTACATTTCTCGTTGTTCAGAGCGAGAAAAACGTCACAGCGTGTGCGACCAGCGAGTCAGTTCTGAAAGTTCAGGCGTCGTCGCCCGAGTCGATCTCGATGGTTGTTGGCTCAGTGTTGCTTCCAGCGAACGTATCGACCTGCTCCTCGAACTGGTCGAGAACCTCGTCAAGTTGACCGGGGAACTCCTCGGCGGCCAGCGAACCCTCGAGCAGCGTCTCGACCTGGGCCTCGACCGCTTCGTTGACTTCGAGCAGCAGGTCGACCTGGTCCTGCACTCCCGCAACTGCCTGGTCGGCCCCAGACTGCTGGCCGGCAGTGCCGAAGAAACTGTCCTGTTGTGCCTGAAAGAGGTCGAACGCTTCGTCGACGGAGTCTCGAATCTGTTCGATATCTCCCCCGACGACGGATTCTGTCGCGTCGAGTGAGCGGTGGGCCGACTGCCGAGAGAGTTCGACAGCCTGCTCGCTCAGTCCGCGCCCCGAGTCAATGCCGGCAAGCGCGGTCCCGCCGAACTCCGCCGGGAACCGGAGCAGTTCCTCTGCGGCTACGCCGGTTTGTCGAATCGCTGTCCGCTGCAGGTCAAAGAACGCCGAAAGTGGTGTATCTGTCATTGGTGACTGATAGTTTGTTTCGGTGAACATTAATACTTGCCGATTAAACACACTGAACACCACTCAACGACAACGAAAGTCATCGGGTTCATCGACCCTCGCTGGTCGGGCAACTAAAAGATAAATGAACCCGGCGGAACGAAGGACAGACGTACACCGACGGTGTCGCGGTCGGGAGAGAGGAAGTATGCTACTATCAGAAGTCGCCGCCGTTGTGAGTTTGCCCGACGTGCAGTGGCGACTGCTTTCGATTCCACTGATTACGGGGTTGATCGGCTACGGCACCAACTGGGTCGCGATTCGGATGCTGTTCTACCCGACAGATTTCGTCGGCGTCTCGATGCCGGGACTGCGACAGGTCGCGCCCGCGCTCCCGCGGAGACTCCAGCAGATTCCCGGCGTCGTCGAGGGCCGGGTTGGCTGGCAGGGAATTATCCCCTCGCGGTCGGCCCGGATGGGAACCATCGCTGCGGAGAAAGGAATTGCCAAAATCGGGACCGAAGCGGAGTTTTACGAGCGGTTCGACCCCGACCGAATTGCCTCGCATATCGTCACCGAGTCCCGGGAGGAGGTCCGGGAGTTGACCACAGAGGTAATCCAGTCAGAGTATCCCGAACTGTGGCACAACGCACCGGAAGTGACACGCGAGTTCATCCACGCCCGCGTGGAAAACCGGTTTCCGCGCATCGCCGAAGAGATTACCGAGAAGATCGGCGAGAATATCGACGAACTGCTGGATATCAACCAGATGATAGCCGGCCACCTCGACCGCAATCCCGAGTTGATCAATCAGATCTTTCTGGAAGTCGGGGACCGCGAACTGAAGTTCATCGTCAACTCGGGCTTCTATATTGGGACCTTTCTCGGCCTGTTTTCGGTCCCGCTCTTTCTGTACATCGACAAGTGGTGGGTGCTCCCGCTCTGTGGCGTCGCGGTTGGCTATCTCACCAACTACATCGCCCTGTACATCATCTTCCGGCCGATCAAAGAGTACAAACTCGGCCCCATTCGCCTCCAGGGGCTTTTTATCAAGCGCCAACCAACTGCCGCGGCGAAGTACGCCGAGATAGTCGCCGAAGAGGTGGTAACGATCGGAAACGTCGCCGAGAATCTCATCCACGGCAGCCAGTCAGACCGCACACGAAAAATGATCCGTGACGCAATCCGACCCGAAGTCGACCGCTCGGTGGGCCTCGCCGCCCCCATAATCAGAATGGCCGCCGGCGACCAGCAGTACGAGCGACTGCGGGAGACGTTCGCGGAGGAGAGCGTCGACCAGACAATCGGCCCGCTACAGGACCCCGAGTTCAACGACGAACGCAGCGACGCAATCGAAGGCTGGATGACCGAGCGCATCAGAAATCTCCCGCCCGAAGGGTTCGTGGAGTTACTGCGGCCAGCCTTCGAGGAAGACGAGTGGATGTTGATTCTGCTCGGCGCGGTGCTCGGCTTCGTCGCCGGGTGGCTCCAGCTACTGGTGGTGACAACGTTATGAGTGGTGACACAGACGACGACCCGGACACTGTCGACGAGGTCGACGTGAACCTCCGGCTGGCGGAGGTCGACCGTATCTTCTCGATTGTCGAGCAACTACTGCAGGGCGACCGCCTCGAACGCGAGGAAACAAACCGGCTGATCGGGCTGTTCGAGCGCGCAATTGCGAACCCGACACAGACAGAGCCAGAGACGATTGCAGAGTTCGTCTCGCTGGTCGAGGAGTCGATTATCCAGCCCGATGAGCTCGAAGACGCAAACGTCGAGGGACTGCTCTCGGTGTTCGAGCAGGCCCTTGCCGGGACAGGAACTGGCGAGGAGCGAACTGACGATATTCTGTCAGTGATTGAGGCGGGGGTGCGCGACCCAGCGAGCATCAACTCGAACGACGTCGAGCGGTTCCGGACGGGCATTCAACAGGCGATTACAGCCATGACCGACCCGTACAACAGTCCGCTGAGCGGGTTGTTTAGCGGGGACGGTGCGGAGCTCGTCCCGGCAGAAGACAGCGACCTGGAGACGTTCCGACTGGCGCGGCTTGGCGCGGCGATGACACAGCGAGCAACGGGCTACTCCCTCGAATCCGGCGTCCGAACCGGCACGCGGATGGGGTATGCGGCGATGAACGCCAGCTCGCCCGCCGAGTTGCTGACCGAGGTGCGCGCAATTACACTCGACGAACTCCAGCGGTCCGGCGTCGACATCGGGGAACGGCGCTCAGAGTGGCTCGACGCCCACGATGACGCCGCGCTCGACGACCGACCCGTTACAAGCGAGCAACTTCGCCAGCGCGGGGAACGCCTGCTCTCCAGATCCGCAGAGATCGGACGGAGCGAAGCCTTCCACCCGGCCTACCCGTCGATACTTGACTCGCTCGCGGCGGACGAGGCCCGCATTCTTCGCCTGCTTGCGACGGAGGGTAGACAGGCCTCGATTGATGTCTACGACAAACAGTACATCCCACCCCAGTCACGGCTGATTGCCCGGACACTCTCGATGGTCGGGACCGATTCGGGCTGTCGCCACGCCGAGCGAACACCGATTTACCTGCAGAATCTCCAGCGACTCGGACTGGTCCGAGTGACCGAGCAACCAGTCGATGATCTCAAGCGGTATCAGGTGCTCGACGCCCAACCACACATCGAGGCCGCCATCGACCGAGCGAATCGGCCCAAAACAGTCTACGGCTCCATCCAGTTGACCGAACTCGGCGTCGATTTCTGTGAGAGCTGTCTGCCGGTGACTGTCGAACACGAAGGCGGGCGAGAACAACTCCGGAGCGACGACCAACCAGCCGAGGAGTAGGTCAGTCGTCGAGTTGGGCTTCGAGGTGGCCGATTTCTGCCTCGAAGTGTTTGGCCAGACCGTCTGCGTCTGGGATGAGATTGGCGTCGCCGGCGACGCCGACGCGGACGCTGCCGCCGTAGGTGATGAGGCTGATGCCCAGCCCCTGGTCGACGGCCTGTGGCACCCAGAAGACCATGTCGGTTACTTCCGTGCCGGCGAAGTCGATGGTGTTCAGCGGCCCCGGCACGTTCGTGACGATGCCGGTCGCTCTATCCTCGAACATCGTCATGAGTTGCTCCTGTGCCATGTCGGGCAGCATCCCGCCGAAGTCGAGCAGTTTGTACATCAAGAAGGCCTCGACCCCGAGTTTCTCGATGCCGACGTTGTCACTCATGAACTCGATGCGCTCGCCAAGGTCCTCCTCGCCGACCGGCAGCGGAAGAAAGGCCAGTCCGAAGCCGTTGCCCAGTTGTTCGGTGCGGTCGGCCATCGGCACGAGGTTGACCGGAACGGTACACCGGAGTTGCAGTCCCTCGGTGTCTTCGCCGCGGTCTTCGAGTTCGCGCCGGAGCGCTCCTGCCGTGACCGCCAGCAACACGTCGTTGACCGTCGCGTCGTGTTGTCGTTTGATGTCTTTGATGCGGGCGAGTTCCACACCGTCGGTCCAAGAGGCGTGTTTCCGGCTGCCCAGTTCACCTCTCAGGGAGGTGTCGGCCTCGTCGGGCATCCGAAGCAGGTAATCCATTTCCTTGATTGTCGTCGCCGCCAGTCCGGCTTTCCCGAACCGAATCTCGCTCAGGTCTGCGCCCTCGTCGGCACTGCGGCCGCTGTCGCTGTGGGCGTTCGGTTTGCGCTCGGTGCTCCGGGCCTCGGAGGGGTCGCTGTTTGGGGCCTGCGGGACGTTCCCGATAGGGAGTTCGATATCTTCGGGGTTGTCGGCCAGTCCGAGCAACACGTACAGGAGTGCAAACCCGTCGCCGAGGCTGTGGTTGATGCGGAACGTGATTGCATTGCCGTCGCCTCTGTCCACGTCGTCGATGAGATAGGCCTCCCACAGCGGCCGGCGCTCATCGAGCGGTCGGCTCATGAGCCGACCAACGAATTCCTGGAACTTTGCGTCGCTGGCTGGTTCTGGCAGTGAGATATCGTAGACGTGTGATTCGATGTCGAAATCCTCCACCGTCTCCCAGTATGGACGGCGGAAGCGCCGCTTTCGGCCCCCAATTTTCTGTGTGAACCGGTCGAACTGCAGCAATCGCTCCTCCAACCGGTCGCAGACTTCCTCGTAGGTTACCTTCTCGTCGAACCAGAGAATTCCGGTAATCGTCATCAAATTGTCCGTCCGCCCCATTCGTCGCCACGCGTTGTCAGCACCCGAAAGCGGATCTCGATCTGGCATGATCGGTTATCAGGTTGTTCAGGATAACATCTCTTAAACCTTCGTTGTTAGGAGGGTCAGTGCCCGCTGTGACGGTATCTTCGAGTCTCCGGGCCGGCAGGGCGCTTATTGTGCTGCGAGCCAAATGTGACAGCCGACCATCAATGTGTGCAACAATGACACGGGACGACACGGGGGGAACAGCAGCAGTCGATGCTGTCGTTGTCGGCGCAGGCTTTTCGGGACTGTACATGTCTCACCGCCTGCGCGAACTCGGCCTATCGGTTCAGGTGTTCGAGAAAGCACCGGACGTGGGTGGAACGTGGTACTGGAACCGCTATCCGGGGGCTCGCTGTGACAGCGAGAGCCACATCTACTGTTACTCGTTTTCCGAGGAGATTCGCGAGGAGTGGGAGTGGAGCGAGCGCTACCCAGAACAGCCCGAAATTCTCGACTATCTCCGCTTCGCTGCCGACCACCTCGACCTGCGAGAGCAGATTAGCTTCGAGACAGCGGTCGAATCCGCAACGTTCGACGAAGACGCTGGAACGTGGACCGTCGAAACCGACGGCGGCGAGTCAGTCACCAGTCGCTTTTTCATTAGCGCCGTCGGCTGTCTCTCGGAGCCGTACACTCCCGACTTCGACAATCGCGATGCCTTCGAGGGAGAGAGCTATCACACGGCGCGGTGGCCACAGAACGGTGTCGAGTTAGCGGGGAAACGGGTCGGAGTTATCGGCACTGGCTCGACCGGTATCCAGCTGACGCCGGAGGTTGCCGACCGGGCAGGCCACCTGACCGTCTTCCAGCGAACGCCGAACTACGCCGTGCCGGCACGGAACCGCCCGCTCGGAGACGACGAGTGGGCAGAGATCAAAGCCAACTACGACGAGATCTGGGAGGACGCACGCTTCTCGTGGCTGGGGATGCCATTCGAGATGACACACGCGACGACGGCAGGATTGTCCGACGAAGAGATTCGCGACGCACTGGAGGAGGGCTGGCAAGCGGGCGGCTTCCGGTTTCTGCATACTTTCGAAGACACGCTGTTCAACGACGACACGAACGAGATTGTATCCGAATTCCTTCGTGAGAAGATTCGAGAACAGGTTGATGACCCCGAAACAGCCGAGAAACTCGTGCCCACAGCGCACCCTTACGGGAGCAAACGACCGCCGATGGATTACGGCGGCTACTACGAGACGTTCAACCGCGAGGACGTGACGCTTGCTGACGTGGCGGAGAACCCAATCACCGAGTTCACGCCCGAGGGAATTCAGACGACGGCCAACCACTACGACCTCGATACCGTCATCTTCGCAACTGGCTTCGACGCGATGACCGGCGCGCTGCTGGCGATGGATATCGAGGGCCGGGACGGATACACCCTCGAAGAAGCGTGGGAGGGCGGCCCGCGGACGTATCTCGGCCTCGGCGTGGATGGCTTCCCGAACCTGTTCACCATCACTGGCCCGCAGAGTCCGTCAGTCCTGAGCAACATGCCCGTTTCTATCGAGCAACACGTCGACTGGATTGCGGACTGTATCGAGTACATGCAGTCGGAGGGGTACGAGTACATCGAACCGCAGTCTGCGGCCGCCGAGCGGTGGGTTTCCCAGACGAATATGCTCGCCGACCAGATGCTCTTCTCGGAGGCAGAGTCGTGGTATCGCGGCGCGAACGTCCCAGACAAGCCCCGTGTGTTCACGCCGTTCCCCGGCGGTGTCGAGACCTACCGGCGAGAATGTGAACGCGTCGTCGAGAATGGCTACGAGGGCTTCGAGTTCGGCCAGTCCGTCGACGGAGTAGCAGGCTCCGCAGATTAGAGTCGAACGGGAATTCCGCGCTCGTCGAGATACTGTTTCGTTTCTTCGATGGAGTACTCGCCGAAGTGGAAAATAGACGCGGCCAGCGCGGCGTCGGCGTTGGCCTCGGTGAACACTTCGTAGGCGTCCTCGGGACCGCCACAGCCCGACGACGCGATTACCGGCGTCGAAACAGTTTCGCAGACGGCACTCATCAGCGGAATATCGTAGCCGTCCTTGGTTCCGTCGGCGTCGATAGAGTTGATGAACAGTTCACCCGCGCCACGGCGTTCTGCCTCTTCGGCCCACTCGACGGCGTCGGTGCCGGTGCCCTCACGGCCCCCCTTGACCGTGCACTCGAACCAGCAGGATTCGCCGTCGACCTCGGCGTAGTATTCGCCCTCGTCGTCGAATCGTCGGCGTGCGTCGACGGAGATGACGATACACTGGCTGCCGAACGCCTGTGCCCCCTCACCGATGAGTTCTGGGCGCTGCAGTGCACCGGTGTTGATTGACACTTTGTCGGCACCGGCCCGAAGCGTCTCTTTGATATCATCGCGGGTACGGATGCCGCCGCCGACAGTCAGCGGGATGAACACCTCGTCGGCGACCGACGAGACGGTATCGAGCATCGTCTCGCGGCCCTCGGCAGAGGCGGTGATATCCAGAAAGACGAACTCGTCGGCACCGGCCTCGTTGTACTCCTTTGCCATCTCGACCGGGTCGCCGGTGTATTCGAGGTCCTCGAAATTGACGCCCGTGTAGACTGCAGCGTTACCGTCATCGTCGACATCCACGTCGATACAGGGGATGATCCGCTTGGTGAGGGTCATATGGGTTGTTGTGCCGCGGTAGGAGACTGGGGCACCTATGCGTTTCCATCCGAGGAGTTTGAGTAGAGAGCGAGAAGGTTACGGATATTAACAGCCAGAAAGCCCCCCTCGCGCTCGGCCCCTTTCAGTCCCACCCGCGGTGGCCTGTGGGACAAGCAACAGGGTGGGGCTGAAAGGGTCGAGAACCTCGGGGCTTTCTGGCTGTTCTCAGCAATACAACAACCACGTCCACTCGAACCAACCCATACAAAAAGAGTCGATACACCGAAGTGAATCCGACTACGAGTGCGAGTATGAGCGACGACGACAGCGAGGCCTACGACCCAGCGGACCCGCAAGCACCGGAAACGGAGCCACCGCGGCGCAGCACCGCCCCGCAGAGTGAGTACACCAACGGACAGGTCGCAATCGGATTTGCCGTCCTGTTCGTGGGACTAGTCGTGGTAGTTGGGTTGACGCTGGCGCTGGCGTAACTGGGACTCCGCCACATACCGCGTTGGAATGAGAATCTTAAAGACAACGACCCGATTAGGGGTGTATGCGCCCGGGTGGCTTAGCTGGACATAGCGCCGCACTCATAGGGTATCAACGAACGCGGCACACGCACGTTCCCCCGAGGGTCGCCTCGGACCTGGGACATGCGGAGATCGAGGGTTCGGAGCCCTCCCCGGGCACTTCTCAACTGTCGCGAATCTTCTGTGAGCGACAGCGCTGGAAGTGCGCTGGAGGGTGGAGAACCCGTGGGTCGCAGGGAGAGATGCTATCGGAGTAAATTCTGGAATATAGCCTGTGAGTTGAACTTGCGCTGAGACGTCCCCTCGACTGTCGTTGGCGTGTTTCGGATTGCTTCCATTACCTCTTCTGGTTGTGGGAGAGGGCGCTCCTGTGCTACAGTGCTCAAGATATCGGCAAGCGCACCCGAAACTAAGGCGGTAGCAAAACTCGTTCCGACATCGATGCCTAATGTTCCATCACGTCGTTGGAATGGATAATGGTCTGGAGCAAACACATCAGGTTCGCCATCACTAAATGAAACGTTGAGATCAGACAACTGTTCTATGCGATTATTTTCACAAGAATGCCACTCCGAGCACCCACGGCCCGAACAGAACGCGATATCTATTGGCTCTCCATCAGACGCCATTTTTGAATCCCGGATCCAATATGCGTTCGGGGGGTAGATGTTCTGTGGAACTGTTCGATACACACCCACATCTGCATCCTCGTTAACTTGGAGACCGAAGCGTGTTTCATAGCTCCCGACAGCGATAGCATCGCTACACAAGGCAGGACAGTAGAGAGTTTTTGACTCTCCTTCGTATTGATTACCTGCACCAGCGACCACGATCGTCCCGCTTTCAATCACCTCTCTGGTGGCTTTGCAAATACGGCAGCGTTGTTTGCACCCGGTGTGATGCTTCCCCCCGGAAATATTCACTATATCTACGCTTCTACCTTTGATATCGCTCATTGCTTTGAGGAAATTGCTGGGTTTGAATTCTCCCGAATCAATGATGATTCGATGGGTTTCATAGAGCGACTCCGGGGCATACTCCTGAATTATTCGCAACATACGGAAGCCATGAACTGCCGTTACAGCGTCATCGCTAGCAATATAGTTTTTCTGCCTACTGGTCACAATGTCGAACCCAACTTCGTCTGGTTTGTAAATAGAGTCTATGACCGCAATTGTCAGCGTCTCCCCTCGCTCGCCTTCAGACCGGTGTTGTATGTCAATGAAGTGTTTTCTGCCAACAAAATTTTGGAACCAGCCGAGCTCGTCATCCGGAGGGGACGTTAGTTTCCCTCAAGAATCTCCATTCCTTCATCAAGCTCAACACTTTCAATTCCGTCAAGCCCACAAATTTCAACTATGCTTGATCTGGGGACGGAGGCATGGAGGCTACTAAATGGGAGCTCTTCGACATCTGTCGCGCCAAACTTCCTCGCCTGGTGTTGTACTTCTGTGAGGTGCCCTTCTCGTACGCCAATGAGGAGGTTGACACTCTCAGGCCCCTCTTCCGCGTGAGCGAGAGCCGTAATCTCATCGGCGACATAGGCACTCATGTATAGTTGACTCTACGTATCCATCAAGAATAAAGTTATGACAAAATTTCACGGGCAATATCGAGGTCGGAAATACAGCACCTTTTTAAAAGATCACGGTCCTCAACCCAAATGTATGCCTGAGAAGACCGAAATCAAGACCATCCCACTCGGTGACAATGATATCGAAATCAAGCACGCCGAGTCTTTCCGTGGTTCGGAGCCCTCCCCAGGCATTTTCCACGGAACCACGACCGACAGGGAGTGGTGACGCCGTGAAATCCCGGGCGGCTCCGTTCTGTAAACACGATTCCGGGAAGACCTGTTACAGTCAGCCGCAGCAGAAATCGAGAGAGAGTCTTCGTCGCCTGTCCCACGGAGACTCAGTTTCGGAGGGAGTCTGAAACAGCGTTCAGGCGTGTCGATACCGTGAAAGATGCACCAGTAGCGTTGCGCTGCCGAAGAGTATCGTCGCGTAGGTGACTGGCATGAAAAAGCCCCCAGAGTGTGGCTGAATAATGTGGAACACGCCAATCGCAAGCGGGACCCCACCTGCAAGGAGTGCACGCAGTGACGGCCGGTCACGGGTCGCCGCGAGCAAAACTGCATAGCCGAAGAAGCCACCGGCAAAGAGCCAGGGCGGGATGCCAAGTTCCGCCGGTTCGCCGCGCATGAGATCCTGGCCGGCGTGCATGAACGCGGCAGCAATAGCGAGGGATTCGGCGTAGCGTATTAACTCCGGACGGCGCTTGACAGTCCCGGATTGGGAGTCGTTCATACGGCCATCTCTCTGGTTGTCGGTGAGTCAAAATAAACACTAGGGGAAACCGGGAGACACGCGACGACGCGAGTCACGAACTCGGGCCGAAGACGTAGGCTGCACCACGGCGGCGAAGGCCAGTTGGATTTGCATTCGGAGCGCCGACGAGGGCAGTCGAGCCATCTCTAGACAGTGCAACCAGTGAGAAGCGGTCCAGACTACCCCCGTCGTCGGCCACGAGTTTCCGCTGTTGACTCCACCCGTCACGACGGCGGAGGAAGGCGTAGACTGCGCCAGCTTTCGTGCCGTGAGGTTCGGCTTCGCCAGAAGCTCCAACGAGCACAACCAGTCCGTTCGCCCCGACAGCCACCGACTCGCCCAGGCGGTCCAGGCTGTCAGCGTCAGGGAGGACCAGAGGACCATGTCGGGTCCAACCATCGTGGCCGTGTTCGAAGATGTACGCAGCACCGCGGCTCACCGCGCCGCTTGAGCTAGCCTGGGGAGTCCCGATAACGGCTAGCGAGCCATCGGCGGCGAGTGCGACCGGCCGGTCTGCGTCTGTCCTGTCTTCGACATCGGCGGTGAGTGTGGCCGTTGGTCGCCAGCGACGACCGGTCCGGGTGAAAACGTATCCGAGCGCTTCGCCGCAGGCGCTGAGGAGAGCGGTCGACCCATCAGCGGTCAGCGCGACCGAGCGACCGAACCGTGGGGGCTGGTCGTCCGGTGCTGTGAGCGTCCCGTGCTGTCGCCAGAGGTCGCCGCGACCAGAAAAGACGTATCCTGTGCGTGCATCCTCGCCGTTCGTACCCACGAGAGCAATCGTACCGTCTGCGGCAAGCGCCACCGAGGTACCAAATGCGTCACCGGGAGCACCGTCTTCAGAGACGAGTTTCGCTCGCTGTTGCCAGTCACTGTCGCGGGGGCGGTCAAACTGCGAACGGGTGAAGACGTACACGGCGCCAGCGAAGTCGCCGTGAACTGTGTCGTTGTTCGGGGCACCGACGAGGGCTGTCGTGCCGTCTCCAGACAGCGCGACTGACCAGCCAAACTGGTCTCCACGGCGGCCGTCGTCCGGGAGCAGTCGTGCCTGTCGTTGCCAGACCAACCGTCGCCTGACAAATAGTTCGACAGTCCCACCCGCAGCGGCTGGCGCGCCAACGAGGGCGGTCGATCCGGTCTCCGACAGGGCGACCGAGTGGCCGAACTCGTCGACGCTGTGGCTGTCGCTGGCGGTGAGTCGCGCCGCTTGTGAGTCCGGGAGCCGAGAGAGGAGTTCTTCGGTGACATCGGGTGGGTCGGTGGCACTGAGAAACTGCGCCGAGTGCGTGACTGCGTCGCCAGACTGGCCGAAAACGAGGTCGCTGCCGTCGCTACTCTGGAGACGGCTAGACAGACCCACTGTGGCACTCGTGGCAAGCAGGCCCAGTACGTGCCGTCGGTCCCAGTCCATACTAGTGAGTCGGGGCCAGCAAGTAAAAATCGTGTGATGGTAAAACATAACTAGGACATCGCAGAAACCGGCGAGTGAGTGACTGGTAACGGCGAGGAAGGCCGGAAATACGGAGTATTATCACCAGCGACGCCGAGAGTGGGTGCATGGAGCCGGAGACGACAGCCATCATTGTCATCGACTTGCAGCGAGAGTATTTCGAGGACGACCGACCGTGGTACGTGCCCGACAGTGACCGCGTGCGTGAGCAGTGCCAGCAGATACTCGACGCTGCCCGGGAGACTGAGGCGACCGTCATCCACGCCCGGCACGTCTCCCGGGGCCGGGACGCGGCCGTCTTTGGCTGGGGGTCGGAGTACATCGAGATTATCGACGACGTAGAGATAGCAGAAGACGAGCACCTCATTACAAAGACCACACCGAGTTGCTTCCCCAACACGCGACTGTCAGATATCCTCCAGCGCAACGGCATCGAGACAGTGGTCTGTACCGGGCTGCTGTCGTTCATCTGCGTCGATACAACTGCGCGAGACGCCGCGGCGCGAGGGTACGAAACGAAGTACGTCGAGGACGCGACAGCAGCGTTCCCGCTGGAGGGGTACAAACCCGAGGAGATTACCGAGACTATCGCGACGATTCAGGATCTCGTCTTCTCGGATGTCGTCGGAACCGACGCGGTCGTCGACCAACTCTAAGATGACGCGCGAGCAGTTCTCCGAGTCGGTCGTGTTAGTGACCGGTGGGAGTTCTGGAATCGGCGCCGCCACTGCCCGGCAATTTGCCGACTCCGGGGCCGACGTTGTGCTGTGTGCCCGTAGTGAGGACCGCCTGTCTGCGGTCGCCGCCGACTGTCGCGAGCGCGGCAGCGAGGCGCTTTCGGTGCCGACAGACATCACCGACCCCGACGCCGTCGACGCGCTAGTCGAGGCGATAGCGGACCGCTTTGGGCAACTTGATGTGGTGGTTGCTAACGCCGGCACCGGCGAGCAGTCCAACGTACCGTTGTCGGAGTTGCCAATCGAGCAGTTCGAGCAGGTCACAGAGACGAACGTCCACGGTTCATACTACACCACGCGCGCGGCGGCACCCCTGTTGCGCGACGGCGGCGGCGCACTGGTCTACGTTGGCAGTTTCAAAGGGAAGTATCCAAGCCCGTCGACACCGATTTACGCCGCCTCGAAGTGGTGGCTGCGCGGGTTCGCCGCCAGCATGGCTGGCCGTCTCGGCCCCGACGGCGTCGGCGTGAGTCTAGTCAACCCCTCCGGCGTGACGACACCGTTTGGCTCGCAGTTCCGTGAACAGACGAACGACGTGGTGCTCGACGAGGAGTCGACGCTGGACGCCGAGGATGTGGCGGAGGCAATCAGCTACGTCGCTGCCCAAGAGCCACCGGCGGCGGTGAGCGAACTCGACCTCAACCGTCAGGATATCTTCGAGCGGTTCTAGTGGAGGCGACTCACAGCCACTCCTGCCGGCGGAAGTGGCCGAGCATCACCACTGCGATGAGCGTCATGCCGAGCATGGCCGCCGGATAGCCGTAGGTCCAGGACAGTTCCGGCATGGCAAGGGCCGTCCCAGAGAAATTCATCCCGTAGATGCCGGCGACGAAGGTAAGCGGGATGAAGATTGTCGCAACGACAGTCAGGGTTTTCATCACGTCGTTGGTCGACTGGGAGACGGTGTTGATATAGATATCCCGCGAGCCACCTGTGAGGTCACGGTAGGTTTCGATCAGGTCGACAACCTGCACGAGGTGGTCGTAGACATCTCGAAAGTACTTCTCGTTGCTGTCGTCGACCTGCGGAATGTCGCCACGAGAGAGCGAGGAGATGGCCTCCCGCGCCGGCCACGCAACCTTTCGGAAGGCAAGCAGGTCTCGGCGGATGTTGTTCAGGTCTTCGATCATCCGCGGGTCCGGTTCAGAGAGGATGCGCTCCTCGGCGAGTTCGATATCGTCTTCGATTTCATCGAGAATATCGAAATACTCGTCGACGATAGCGTCCATGATCCGGTAGGCCAGAAAGTCCGCGCCGCGGGCGGCGACCCGGTCGCTGTGGCGGGTCCAGGCCGGACCGGTCGGTTCCACGTTTTCGAGGTCACCCGTCGAGAGCGTGACGAGCCAGTCGTCCCCGATGAAAAAACCGACCGAGGTGGTCCGGACTTCCTTGTGGAAGGCGACGGCTTCGCGCTGGCTCAGCCGCGTCGTCTTCATCAACACGAACGTGTGTGTTTCGTACTCCTCGGTTTTCGGGCGATTCTGCTCGTCCAGTACGTCCTCGATAGCGAGTTGGTGAATGTCGAACTCCGACTGTATGGTGGCGATGTTCGTCTCGTCGGCGTTTTCAACGTGGATCCACGTCTCCCCTGGCGCGGCAATCGCCGTCGCGATATCGTCGTACTGTTCGACGGTCTCGGGTGTGTAGACCATCACGTCGAGGCTCATAGTTCAGCCTCCGTGGCCGGCGTCGTGAACGCCAGCGTGATGCCGACCATCGTCAGCGTCAACGAGAACGCACGGCCGGGATAGGCCGCGTAGACACCGACGAAATAGCCGAGGATTCCGGCCGCTGTCAGGCCGATTCCAAGGACTCTCCTGTAGTGCATACCCGCAGTATACACCGGGTGGGTCAAAAGTTGTCACCACGAAGCGATGAGTTGAGACGAGTGCTCGAAGACCGACCACGCGCGGGATGTGAACCACGGTCGGAGCGAAGCTCCTCGTGTACACTCGTCGCAGAACCAAGCCGGTGAAGGGATTGTGAACTACGCCCACTTCGGTCGCTTCGCTCCCTCGTGCTCTCGTTCAAATCCCTCCGGATGGCTCTCACGCCTCGCAAGCGCTCGGCGAGAAGAGCCGGTGAAGGGATTTGAACCCTTGGCCTATTCCTTACGAAGGAATCGCTCTGCCAGTCTGAGCTACACCGGCGCGCACACTCATGTAGTATCGATACGACCAATAAGCGTTGCGAATCCGCCCGCCGAAAGCCGACTGCTCACCGCCGAGCGAGGCGCACATCCAGCACGACGTTGTACTCGTGCGGCGCGTACGACCGCACCGTGTGGCGGTTCTCGACGGTCACCTCGTACTCCGGCGTTGCCGCTTCGCGGATGGCCCGTTCCCCCGGCCCGAACAGGTCGTCCTCGTGCTGGATATCGTAGTAGTGAATTACGCATTCCTCGCCAGCGAGCGCAACGGCAGTGTCGACGAACTCGTTGGCAGAGTGAGGCAAGTTCATCACCAGCCGGTCTGCCCAGCCAGCGTACTTGTCGGTCGTGTCTCGCACGTCGCCGTGAATTCCAGTCACGCGGTCAGCGACACTGTTGCGCCCAGCGTTCGCCCGGAGATACTCGATGGCTGTCTCGTTGATATCGACGCCGACAGCATGTTCGCCGCGCTTGGCCATCGGAATCGTGAACGGACCAACGCCGGCGAACATGTCGAAGACCTGCTCGCCCGCGGCAACCTGTTCGGTGACGCGATGGCGTTCGGTCGCCAGTCTGGGCGAGAAGTAGACAGCAGCCAGGTCGAGTGCGAATTCACAGCCGTACTCGCGGTGGAGCGCTTCGGTCTCGTCGCCGACGAGCACCTCCCAGTCCCGAACGCGTTGCTCGCCACGAATCTTCGAGGCACGGTTGAGCACCGTCTTCGTCGGGATGTCAGAGTCGACCAGCGCGTCGGCGAGTGCCCGCGCTCGCTCGGGGGCATCCTCGTCGATGATGATAACCTCGCCGAGACGTTCGTACGAAGCCGAAAAGTCGATCAGATCGTCGGGTGTGGTCTGTGTCTCTCGGCGTGGGGCGTCATGTTCCACGACGGTGTATTCCTCGGGGACCGCGTCCGGGTCTCGAACCGGAATGTACAGCGAGCCGTCTTCGTGGACGATTTCGTACCCCTGCGCAACGAGGTCAGCCTCGGCGAGGCGCTGTCTGGTCGCCTCGCCATCCTCGCGGGACACCCGGACACAGGGCACAGTCATACACGACAGTCGCAGGCGACCCGCGGTAAGTCTGCCGTTTCAGTGCGTGAGCACGAGCAGTTGGTCGTCGGTGCGAGCGAGACAGAAGGGGGTGTCGGGGTTGCCGAAACTGTGTGTCCGGTCCTCGCTTATCAGGAGTCGCTCGAAGGGCTTGCCACAGGCCGGACAGCCAAAGCCGTCGCGGTTTGCCAACTGCATCGTCTCGCGGTCTTCGCGGATGAGTTTGAGTCCGTGACGATACTCGTGGACATCGAATCCACCGGAGATGTCCAGTTGGTCCATACCCCGCATTCACACTGGGACTCGAAAAATCTTCATCCCAGGGCCGCGAAGACGGCCGAGTCGAAAGGTTGAGAAGCGTCACCGGACTTAATCAGAGTATGGAACTTCGGGTTATCGACAAAGAGGAGACGGAACTCGCCCTCGAGATCGCCGGCGAGGACCACACGTTCATGAACGTCCTGAAGGGTGCACTGCTAGAGACAGAGGGAGTTACGGCGGCAAC
The DNA here is from genome assembly GCF_051414135.1 of Halovenus halobia. Classification (NCBI taxonomy): domain Archaea; kingdom Methanobacteriati; phylum Methanobacteriota; class Halobacteria; order Halobacteriales; family Haloarculaceae; genus Halovenus; species Halovenus halobia. The sequence continues at coordinate 195,274 of NZ_JBLKOA010000006.1, read as the reverse complement.
CTACGACGTGAACCCAGAACAGTCCGGTGGTCAGACTGAGCCAGTGCTGACCATCAAAACTGAGGCTGACGTGGACGCACTTGACGCCCTCGAAGACGGCGCCGACCGAGTTATCGGCAAGTCCGAAGGGCTACGCGACGCCTACGAGGCGGCAGCCTAAGCGAGCGTATTTTCAGGACGCACAGAGGAAAACCTGCAAGTAGAGTCGTCCCTCGGCAGCGTGGATATCGACACCAATCACATCGACGGCTGAGTCTGTGACGAGCGGGTCAGTTAGCAGCCCGTCGGTGACGAATTTGTCTGCCAGGGTACTCGCGTCGTCGCCGGGCGCGACAGGAGCAGACGACTGAATTCCCCACGCGCGCTGGCAGCTACCGCTCAGCAACTCGTTGACCCGTTGTTCGTTGACGCCGCCGCCATCGGCGAGTTCAGCCTTGACGCGTTGCTGATTCGAAAAGGTTGCAATCTCGTCGACCCGGTTTGGTCTGGAGAGTGCCTCAACATTCTCGCTCTCACGCTGTTCGTTGAGTCGGTCGACAAACTCACTCTCGGCATCCGCCAGCGCGATACCGGATTCTGTCTCGTCTTCGCTTCCCGGAACATTCTGGACATCGGGGACGCCGTTGCTGATGAAGGGCACGTCGATGACGCCGACAAAGCCGAGAATTGCCACGGCTGCAATCAACAACACCGCACCGAGGGCGAGGACGTACTGCGGTGTTACGAGGTCCAGATAGCTCGGAATCGCCGTTTCAGATTCGCTGATCCGCTTTTCCGTCTCTTCGAGGTCGGCGTTGCCACAGTTGTTGCAGGTTGCGGTGTGTCTGGCATGTTCGCGGCCGCACTGGCTACAGGTCCAGACGGTAGTTGTCTCCCGAATCGTCCCACGTTGTGCGCCGCCCTCACCTGGTCGTTGGGTGAGTTCCTCGTCGCTAATCGTCTTCTCCTGTCGCTCCAGCGTGGCGTTGTTACAGCGACTGCACGGCGGGGAGTGTTTCGTGTGCTCGCGACCACACTCGGTACAGACCCAGACAGTCGTCGACCCGGCCTCGCCGCTGGCACCCTGGCGGACCACTGCACGCTCGAATTTGCCGTGCCCGCAGTTGTCACAGGGCGGGTCGTCTGCTTCGTGGGGTTTCCCACACCACTCACACCGCCATTCCATTACGCGTAGGTTTGCCCTCGCAACGAAAAAGCTACTGTTGTCGTCGTCACTCAGTCGTACAGTTTCTCGACGCGGTCATCGAAGCGCTGCTGGAGTGTGCGCGTGACTGGGCCAACCTCGTAGGCACGCCCATCGACGCTGGTGACCGGGCGAATCTCCCACGTCGAGTTCGTCACGAACACCTCGTCGGCGTCGACCAGTCGGTCAGGCTCGTAGACGCCAGTCACCGTCTCGATGCCCGCAGCGTCGGCGAGTTCGAGCACAACGTTTCGGGTAATCCCGGGCAGCAGTGGCAACGAGTCTGCTGGCGTGTGTACTGTTCCGTCGTCGACAAAGAAGAGATTGCTCGACGCACCCTCGGTGAGCGCGCCGTCGACTGAGCGAACAATTGCCTCGTCAGCCTCGCTGCCCCGGAGTTCGAGGCGAGCGAGAATGCTGTCGAGGTAGTTGTGTGTCTTCGCGTCTGCCGGGAGCACACTGTCGGGCGTCTGGCGACTGTCGACCGTCGCAAGTGCTGCAGGGCCAGACCAGACCCGCTCGCCGTCGGTCCCGCCACGCGGCAGTTCGGAGATGTAGACGACGATAGTCGGGTCAACGTCCGGGTCGGGCGAGAGTTTGCCGGGCTGGACACCCCGGGTAATCGAGAGTTTCGTGTATGCCTCGGTCAGGTCGTTGGCCGCCAGTGTTTCCTGAATGCGCGCGTGGAGGTCAGCGGCCGGCGGAAGCGCATCAGCAAACCCGAGTTGCTCGCAACTCCGCTGGAGTCGGTCAGCGTGAGCACTCCACTCAAAGATGGTGCCGCCGTAGACGCGCATCGTCTCGAACGCTCCGTCGCCGTACATGAACCCGCGGTCACGAACGTTGACCGTCGCCTCGGAAGCCGGGACGAGTTCGCCGTCAACGTGATACTGCAGCTCTGTCATTGCGTCTCCTCCGCAAGCGCGAGGAAGTTCTCGACGAGAGCCATTCCCTCGCCAGTGAGGATGCTCTCGGGGTGGAACTGGACGCCGATATGTGGCCGCGTGTCGTGGCGAACAGCCATCACGACCGTCCGCTCGTCGTCCGTCCGGGCCGTCTCAGTCAGTGAGTCTGGCAGGTCCGCTCTCTCGACAGCAAGCGAGTGATACCGGCCTACCTCGAACTCCGGCGGCAACCCCTCGAACACACCGGTACCGTCGTGAGAAATAGCAGACGGTTTGCCGTGAACGACGTCCTCGGCGTGGCCAATCTGTGCGCCGTGGGCAGCACAGAGCGCCTGGTGACCGAGGCAGACACCGAGTGTGGGGTAGGACCGCTCGGCAAACAGTGGGACCGAAACGCCGGCGTCCTGTGGCGTGCCCGGGCCGGGCGAGACAACGATTGCGTTGGGGTCGAGTTCGTTGATACCTTCGAGGGAAACTTTGTCATTCCGGCGGACGACAACCTCGCCACCGCGGGCGTTGCCGACGCCATCGGTGACGGCTTCCCCAACGTACTGGACGAGGTTGTACGCAAACGAGTCGTAGTTGTCGACAACCAGCACAGTGAACTCACTCACGGTGAGTGCACCTCAAACTCTGCTCGCTCACCCAGCGCCGTGTCGACGGCGTTGATGAGTCCGCGAGCTTTGTCGAGTGTTTCGGCGTATTCTGCCTCGGGGTCGGAGTCGTGAACGATACCTGCCCCGACGCGGAGGTGATACTCCTCGTTGTAGCGGACCAGCGTTCTGATGATGATGTTCAGCGTCGCGCGGTCGTCGAAGCCGACGATTCCGATGCTGCCGGTGTAGGGACCGCGACGACTCCCCTCGAGTTCGTCGATAATCTCCATCGTCCGGGGTTTCGGCGCGCCGGTAATCGTCCCGCCGGGGAACATCGCAGCAATCGCGTCACCGAGGTCGTATTCGTCGCGAAGTTGCCCCTCGACCAGCGAGACAAGATGCATCACCTCGGAGTAGCGGTCGACACGGCGGTACTCCGACACGTCGACACTCCCGTACTCAGAGACCTTGCCGAGGTCGTTGCGTTCGAGGTCGACCAACATCGCATGTTCGGCCCGTTCTTTCTCGTCGGTCGTGAGTTCGGACTCCAGACGCTGGTCTTCGGCGTCAGTTTCGCCTCGTGGTCGTGTACCGGCAATCGGTTCGGTCCACAGTTGGTTCCCGTCGCGTTCGAGGAGGAGTTCGGGGCTCGCACTCACCAAGTCGACACCCGGAAACTCCAGGAGCGCAGAGTACGGAGCGGGATTGACCGACCGGAGTGCGTCGAAGGCGGCGACTGGGTGGACTGCCGCAGGTGCGCGAAGTCGGTGCGAGATGTTCGTCTGGAAGGTGTCGCCCTCGCGGATGTACTCCTTGACGCGGCGCACGCGCTCTCCAAACGCCGCGGGACCGCAGTCACTCTCGAAGCGTGCGTGGTCTGCGTCCGCCGGCGCGGGGCCGACCGCCGGGTCGCCATCCTGCAAGCGTGCTCCGAAGGTTCGGACCGTCTCGCGGGCCTGCTCGTACGTACGCTCGATGTCGGCGTTATCGTCAGGGTTGGTGATTTCTGGGCAACTCGTTATGCGGAGTGTGACGGCCTCGCCGCGGGGTTCCTCCCACGCGACAAGTGTCTCGTAGAGGGCGACCTGCAGTCGCGGGAGTGTGCAGTCTCGCTCGGCGTCGCCGGGTAGCGCTTCGAGTTCGCGAGCAACGTCGTAGGAGAGCCAGCCAATCACGCCACAGGGGTAGGGCACTGAGCAGTCGCCGCGGTGGAGGTCAGTGTCCTCGACCAGTTCGGTCAGACGCTCGAGCGCCGGGCCATCGTCGGGGCCGACGCTGTGGGTTTCGACTGGTTCGACGCCGAAATACCCCCAGCCGGATTGGCCGCCGGAGGTTTCGAGATAGGCGCCGCCGGTCTCGCGGCGTGCTCGGCGGTAGGCGAGAAACGGGTCAGAGACGGTAAGCCGTGCCTCGACTGGCACGCGGTCGCCCGGCGCAGCGTCGGCGGCAAGCGCCGCGAACTCGCCGGGAGTCGTCACCACCTCTAGAGTCATACGGTAGTATAGCAGCGGAGCTACTAACGACTTTGCGGTTCGAGAAAACGGCGTCCGTCGTGGTGGCAGTAATTAGAGGCGGTCGTTTGCCTTGTCAATCCAGTCCTGGGCGCGCGAGTCGGAGGTCTGTGCGGCGTCAGCGACTGTTTCGGCGTCACTGTCTGCCAGTTCCGCGATTGTGCCGATACCGGCGTCAGCGAGGCGTTCGCTGTACGTCGGGCCGATACCGTTGATATCGTCGACCGCAGCCCAGCCGGCTTCCTCGCTGTCTGTGTCGTCGGCCTCGGCCGCTTCCTCAGTCGCGGTCTCTGCTTCAGACTCCTCTTCTGGCGCTTCCTCGGCAGTCTCAGTGTCAGCAAGGTTTGCGGCCGTCTCGGCGTCGGCTGGGTCTTCGGTGTCAGCTGTCTCGGATTCGACTTCGTCGGCGTCAGCCGTCTCGGCACCCATCTCTTCAGCGTCCTCGTCTTCGTCTACTGTCTCGGTTGCGGTGTCGGTACCCTTGACCGCATCCTCTGATTCCGTGTCAGGTTCACGCTCGACGGTAATGTCACTCTCGTTGTCAGTGTCACTCTCCGCGGAACTCGACCCGGAGAGACCGAACAGGCTCCGAATCATCTGCGTCAATACCTTCATACTCGCCTGTTATGTAGCAGACTACTTAACTATTTCAAAATGTCAGACTAGTTTCTTTGGTGATGTTTCCGAGTGAGCAACAGAACGGTGCCACGATGGGCCAGTCTCCGTCGTCAGACTAGTCCAGTCCTGCGCGGAGCGCCTCATTCATCGCCTCGACTGGAGCAGATTCGCCCGTCCACCGCTCGAAGGCCTCGACTCCCTGATACAGGAGCATCCACGCGCCGTCGACTGTCGTTGCACCCGCGGCCGCCGCGTCTCGGAGCAGTGTTGTCTCCAGCGGAGAGTACACCGCGTCCAGCACTGCAAGGTCACCGTGCAGTGCCTCGGCGGGGACAGGCGACTCGTCGGATTCCATCCCGACGCTGGTCGCATTCACGAGAATATCGGCGTCAACGAGCAACTCCTCGACGTTGTCGAGTCCCTGCCCGGTCGCTGTTCCCGACACTGACGAGTCCGTGACCGATTCAGCAAGTTCAACGGCTTTCTCCGTCGTCCGATTGGCGATGTCGACGGTCAGGCCGTGGTCAGCGAGACCGAACACAGTAGCGCGACCCGCGCCGCCAGCACCGACGACAACTGCCCGCCCCGCGAGGTCGACATCGTGGTGTTCGAGCGCGCGGACGACCCCGATTGCGTCGGTGTTGTATCCCCTCGGCGGGTCAGTCTGGAAGTCGATGGTGTTGACCGCGCCGAGGCGCTCGGCCAGCGGGTCAGGGTCGACCACGTCGAGCACGTCCTGCTTGAACGGGATAGTGACGTTCAGCCCGGAAACGCCGAGTTGTGCGGCGCTTTCGACCGCGGCGGCGCCGCCGTCGGCTGGCGGCTCGAAGGTGACGTAGCGGGCGTCGATGTCACAGTGTTCGTAGCCAGCCTCGTGCATCGGCGGCGACAGCGAGTGGCCGACTGGGTTGCCAATCAGTCCGTAGACGTCCATGCCCGACCGAACGGCAGCGGCGCACAAACATCGACCGGTTTTCGTCCCGGGAGATTCAAGCGACCCTCGCCCCTACGAGGGATATGGGAAATGCCGACCTGCGCGACCTCGCCGCTATCGAGGAGATTAGCTTCGAGGAGGTGGCTGGTTCGACGGTCGCCGTCGACGCACACAACTGGCTGTACCGATATCTGACGACGACCGTCAAGTGGACCAGCGAGTCGGCGTACACAACCGCTGACGGGACCGAGGTGGCGAATCTCATCGGCGTCGTACAGGGCCTGCCGAAGTTTTTCGAACACGACCTCACCCCGATATTCGTCTTCGACGGCGCCGTCACAGAACTCAAAGACGACGAAGTCGAGCAGCGTCGCCAGCAGCGCGAACAGTACGAGGACGACCTCGAGGCCGCCCGCGAGCGCGGTGATTCCGTCGCCGTGGCTCGCCTCGAATCACGCACCCAGCGCCTCACCGACACCATCGTCGACACGACACGAGAACTGCTCGAACTGCTCGATGTGCCGGTCGTCGACGCGCCAGCAGAGGGGGAAGCCCAGTGTGCCCACATGGCCCGGAACGATACCGTCGATTACGCCGGGACGGAAGACTACGACGCCCTGCTCTTTGGCGCGCCGCTGACGCTGCGACAGTTGACCAGCAAGGGCAACCCCGAGCGGATGGACCTGCAGGCGACACTCGACCGACACGGACTGAGTTGGGAACAACTCGTCGACGTTGCGATTCTCTGTGGCACTGACTTCAACGAGGGCGTCTCGGGCATCGGGCCGAAAACGGCCGTCTCGCTGCTGAACGAGCACGGCGACCTGTTTGCGGTGCTGGACGCTCGTGACGAGGAGATCGACCACGCCGACCGGATTCGCCAGCTGTTTCTCGACCCTGCCGTTGTCGATGTCGACCCCGAGACGTCGGTCGACCCAGACGTAGACGCCGCTCGCGAGTTCGTCGTCGAGCAGTGGGGCGTCGACCCCGGTGAAGTCGAGCGTGGCTTCGAGCGCATCGAAGACGCGATTGTGCAGACAGGGCTGGACAACTGGACCTGACCGGGCAGTCTCAGGGGTATTATATACGCCCGGACACAACCGGAAGATAGAGCATATCCGTGCCCAATCAGCCACCCGACCACGAGACACGCGACGGCGAGCAGATTCGGGTCCTGATTGTCGAAGACGAAGATAGCCTCGCGGAGATGTACGCCCAGTATATCCCCGAGTACGACACTGAAATCGCCTACGGCGGCGAACAGGCACTGGAGGTACTCTCGCCGGAGTACGACGTCATCCTGCTGGACCGGCGGATGCCGGTTGTCTCGGGCAACGAAGTGCTGGCAGCTATCGAAAAACAAAAACTTCCTGCGAGAGTGGCGATGGTCACGGCTGTCAACCCCGATTTCGACATCATCGACCTCCGAATCGACGATTATGTCGTCAAACCAGTGACTCGGGCAGAGCTGCGCGAGACTGTCGACCGACTGCTGACACTCGACGAGTACAACGAGCGGATGCAACAACTTACATCGAAGAAACTCAAGCGCAATATTCTGCAGGTCGAAAAGAGCCGTGCAGAGCTCTCTGAGAGCGCAGATTTCGAGGCGCTCGAAGCCGAAATCGAAGCGCTCGAGTCTGAGGTAGATTTACTGGCCGACGACCTCGATGTTGAAAGAGGGGCCTAGGAGTCTTTTCGTTCGACAACATCGCCCAGCGTGTACTCTCCGGTCGAGGAGTCACTCTCCCAGTCGGACTCGTCAGTGCCGCCGCCGGCAGAGAGGTCGATTTCGAGTGCGGCTTCGAGTTTCTCCTGGGTCTCGTCAGTCGGGAGCATCTCGCCCTGTTCGAGTTTTCGGATGAGACTCGCTTTCTCGTTCAGATCCTTGGCGAGGTCTTCCTGACTCAGGCCGGCCCGTTCGCGGCCCTGTCTGATCTGGTCGTCGTAATCCTGAGCGAGTTCCTCAATGTCGTCGAACATATCGGGCTTTCGGCCGCCGCCACCGCCGGAACTGGTCGTCGAGGCGCCGGTATTGGTCGCGCCAGCACCGGTCGAGCTGTTGTCGTCCGAGGAACTCGTCGAGTACTTCGTCGAGGAACTGGACGACGAGCCAGTCTCGATTTCAGTCCCGAAGTCGGTGCATTCATCGCAAACATTCAACTTTGCACCTTCAATCTTGACGCGGTTCGGAGACGACGTTTCCGTCCCGCACATCTCACACTGGACCATATCCGTCCTTTGGCCACCCCCGCGCATAAAACGCACGCCGTGTGAGCCGAGTGTTTTTGTCGACGCAGCCCGGTGAGACGCATATGGCTTCAGATGGCACGTACGAAGGGTATGGTGGACGACACGTTCCGGAACCACTCGAAGAACCCCTCGCCCAGCTCGCGGCGGGGTTCGAGGAAGCAATCGAATCAGAGGAATTCTGGGAGCGACTCGACTACCTGCTCGAACACTACGCAGGGCGACCGACACCAGTCTTTCACGCCGAAACACTCTCTGAGCGATACGACACAGAGATTTACTTCAAACACGAGGACCTGCTCCACGGCGGCGCGCACAAACTCAACAACACGCTGGGACAGGGCTTGCTCGCCAAACAGGCCGGCAAAGAGCGACTCATTGCCGAGACGGGTGCGGGACAGCACGGCACCGCGACGGCGATGGTCGGCGCGTTGCTCGACCTCGATACGACCGTCTATATGGGTCGCAACGACATCCAGCGCCAAGAGATGAACGTCTTCCGGATGCGGCTGATGGGCGCAGAGGTGAAGGCAGTCGACCGCGGCAACGAGGGCCTCGCCGAGGCTGTCGACGCCGCGCTGGAGGACCTCGTCGAGAACGTCGATAACACACACTATCTGGTCGGGAGCGCAGTGGGGCCGGACCCCTTCCCGCGGATGGTCCGAGAGTTCCAGTCGGTCATCGGCAAGGAGGCCCGCGAACAGGTACAGGAACTGCACGGTGACCTGCCGGACGCCTGCGTGGCCTGTGTCGGCGGCGGGTCGAACTCGATTGGACTGTTCAGCGCGTTCAAAGACGACGAAGACGTTGCGCTGTACGGCGCTGAACCGGGCGGGAAAGGACTCCACTCCGGACAGCACTCCGCACCGCTGTCGGAAAATCCCGACAGTGAGGGTGAGGTGTTCCAGGGTGCGAAAACGAAAGTCATCGGCGAAAATACGGAAAATCACTCGGTCAGTGCTGGGCTCGATTATCCCGGCGTCGGACCGGAACACGCCGCCCTACAGGAAACTGGTCGGGCAGAATACCGGGCGATTACCGACGACGAGGCGCTGGCGGCCTTCCGTGAACTCTCCGAAAGCGAGGGAATCATTCCGGCGTTCGAGCCGAGCCACGCCATCGCGCTGGCGTTCAAGCTTGCTGAAGAGGGCGAGCACGACAGTCTCCTCATCAACCTCTGCGGTCGCGGAGACAAAGATATGCAGTCGGCGGCCGAAAGGTTCGACTTGACCCCGTCCTAGGCGCTCTGGATGTGGCCTTCGTCGCGGAGCTGGTCGGCTTCCTGTTTCTCGTAGCGCCAGGTGATATCGGCTTTTTCGTCCTGCCAGTCCCACGGTTCAACGAGGACAACGTCATCCTCACGGATCCAGATGCGTTTTTGCATCTTGCCCGGGATGCGAGCGGTTCGTTCGACACCGTCCATGCACCTGACGCGGACGCGGTTGGCTCCGAGCATGTCGACGACGACTGCAAACACCTCCTCGTCGTCGGGCATACGGAGGTCGTTGCGCCCCTCGTTGTCACTCATACCTCAAAATTAACAGCGACACGTAAAACTTCTGCGAGAAATTATCGAATTCGAGCCGAAGTCACGGATTTTATACGCTGGTACATCGCAGAAGTAGCCATGGTATCAGCGCAGCTACGGGAAGCAAGCGAGCAACTCGAAGCGACGGTGGGGGCCGAAGGGAAGTACGGTGTGGGGGTTGTTGCGGCGGGATTGGCGGTTATCGGACGGGACCGCCCGAAAGTCGCGGGCGGCCTCGCGCTGGTGCTTGCCGGTATCGGCCTGATTGCCTACGGTGGGCTCTCTCGGTTCATGGAGTCGATGGGGCTAGCATAGGACGCGACTGCGGATATCCAGCACTCCCGGTCGGCACTAGTTCTCTGACAATTTCGGTGTCGCATACGGGCGTAATCGGTCACAGTTGGCCAGTACGAGCCTCACTGTACCCGGACCACTAGCCCTCTGGTCGGTCAGCGCGGTGTTCGCTGATGAGGCGGTCGACCATCTCTGCGCTCTGTTCGCGCTTGCGGTCCTCGGCGCGCTGGTGCCAGTCCTCCATAGCTTCTTCTACTTCAGATTCGCGAGCGACCGCAAGTTCGTCGACTTCCTGAATCGTCACCATCTCTGCGGGAGCGACAGGAATCTCTTCGTCGAAAAGAATCGCGTCGGCCATATCCGAGAGCTGGCCGTTCCGGAGGACAACTTTCGGGTTGATATCTGCCAGTCGCTGTGCGGTTGAGCGCCCCGCCCCGCTTGCGTCACGGAGGAAGATCACGTCGTCCTCGGCGAGGCCAAATTTCTCGTCGGCAGTCTCGATATCGTCGCGGGTGAACTGCTCGATTACCTTCACCGGGACGAGGCCTGCCTTCTTTTCCGCAACGTCGGCAAAGTTCGAGTGGTCGAGTTTCCACAGCGCTTTCAGCCGTTCGAGTTTGCCTTCGAGTTCTTCGATCCGCTCACGTTCGGTTTCGAGTTCGCGTTCGAGTTGGTCGTTCCGGCGTTCCAGTCGCGTGACTTCACGGCTCTTGCGGGTCTCACGCCGCTGTTCGCTACGGGCGTCAGAGAGTTTCTGTTCGTACTCGTCGATGCGGTCGTCTTTCTGCTCGATGGTCTCTTCGAGAGTGTCGACGTGGTCCTGGAGGCGCTCGACCTGCGTTTCGAGGCGGTTGATCCGGCGTTCCTCGGCGGTCAACTCCCGAGGGACGTGGTCGGTCTGCTCCTCCTCGTCTTCGTCGTCCTCGCGCAGGTCAGAAAGTACCTCGGCCAGTGGCTGGCCGTCAGCAACGACGCGTTCGAGCACCGCGCCCTGGTCCTGTCGCGGCGGCGTCTCGCGGGCGATACGCTCGAATTTGTCTTTGTTGGCGTCGTAGGCACCGAAGGCGGCCGCGATGGCGTCGCGTTCGTGGTCGTTATCGTAGCCTTCCTCGCGCGTGCGGTGCTGTTTCACGTCGACCGGCAGGTCCCGGTCGGGCACCCAGCCGGCGGCGTCGAAACTCCGGCGAATCTTCTCGACAGTCTCGGGCATCGGCGTCACGTCGGCGGCGATGATGACCGGCCGACCCCGCTCGATAATCCACTCGATAACAGCGGCGGTGTCGGCCGTTCGCGTGCTGAGCACGTCGAGTACCGCGCCGTCCGTGCTAACAATCGCAACGGCGGTTGTGGTCCCGGGGTCAATCCCCACAATGACTCGGTCGCGGCGTTTCACCAGTGGCTCGAACTCCACGCCGTCGCGCCGTTGGCGTTCGATTTCGATTCGCACGTCGCCGGACCGCTCCGTCGAAACCGGCAGGTCGCTGGGCGGGGCTTCCACGGTAAAGATAGCGTTGGAGAAGCCGCCGTATTTCTCGGTGGCGTCGCGTTCGTAGTCGAGGCCAGCGTCGTCGAGTTCGGATTCGACCTCGCGGGTGCGCCGTTTGACCGAGCCGTGGATTCGGCGAGTGTATCGGTCCTCACTCCACCCGCCGCTTCCGGTGGAGCGTCCGCGGGCAACTTTGATTTCGGTGGTGTTAGTGAAGGCCGTGACTGCCTGACCGACGTTCGCTGCGGCGAGGCGGGCGGCAGCCTCGGCCTCTTTCATCGGCTTCTTTGCGTAGGGAACGCCGTGGCGGGAGGCCACCCGCGAGAGCGGTTCGGGGTCAGTTCCGCCGGTCACCTGAACGAGAGTTGTCTCGGGCGGAAGCGAGCCAAGGAAGTGAATCAGGGCGTCTTTGTCCTCGGCCAGTTCGTACATGTTGTCCGTCGCGACCATCGTGGGCCGCTCGTCGTTGATACGACGGCGGAGCTTTCGGTAGCTGACAACGTCGCGCTCGATACCCTCGCCGTCGAAGACGACAAGCGCGTAGGAGGGGGCGTCGCCGCGGACGTCGCCGCTCTGAATATCGACGCCGAAGACGACTGCGTCCAGCGCGCCCGTGCGGTCACTCACAGCAGTCGGTAGGGCTGGGATTCGTATAAATCCTCAGCTCGTGGACAATGAGTGGTTGGGTACGCACGAATGGTCTCGGAGAACCAGAAAGCCCCCGCCTGTTCAAGTTGGGGGACTCGTTGTCTCAGAAAATCGGAGATTTTCAGGATGACGAGAGAGCTTTGCTCTCTCGAACCACGCGCGCTCCTTCCAGTCGCGTGCTTACGTCACCGGGAGACTCCGTCTCCCGAGCCCGCGGCGAAGCCGCGGACGCCCGCCTTCCTCGAACAGGCGGCCCCTTTCAGTCCCACCCGCGGTGGCCCGTGTCACAAGCCAGAGGGCGGGACTGAAAGGGGCGGCTGTCTGAACGACGGCGGCTGACGCAAGGACCGCAACGCAGTGAGGACCGCAGCGAAGCCCCCGAGTTCAGACAGTCGGGGCTTTCTGGTTGTTACACACCAAGACACCATCCGTTTCTGCCACACCCAAAACTCCTAGCGACAAACCACACAATTTACTACGGCCAACGCGCTGGTGTGCAGTATGAACATCTCGTACGATGACAGACTCGAAGTGCTCGGACTCGCCACCGCGGCCTTCGTGGCGATTGTCGCGCTGGGCACGCTGGTCGGCCAACCCTGGGCAACCGCCGAGGGGACGGCCCCCGCTCTCGTCCAGACAGTCGGACTGCTCTTGTCGTTTCTGGTCGCCGCGGTCATCGTGCTCGTGACACAGGGCTACGACCTCGCTGACCTGCGCGCGATGCGCGAGTAATTACCGCTCGTCGTCAATCGGCAGTTCCGGTTCGTAACCGACAGCCTCAATTACTGCATCAAGTACGTGCTGCACGTTCTCGCCGGTTTCGAGACTCATTACAGAGTCAGCTTCAGCCGGAGCGTCGCCCTCGAAGCGGTCGCGCTTGTTCGCGACCGTCACGACCGGAACGTCGAACCGCTCGAGAATATCTGCTCGCAGTTGGAGTTGCGTCTCGAGTGGGTAACCGCTGTCCCCGGAGGGGTCCAGCACGACCAGCACCGCGTCAGCGGCGTGTTCGAGCGCGCTGACGGCCTGTGATTCGGAGGGGTTGCGCTGCTCTGCTGGGCGGTCCAGCAGGCCGGGCGTATCCACAATCTGATACTTGATGTGATTGGCTTCGACGTGGCCAATCTGAATCTCTGTCGTTGTGAACGGATAGGCGGCTTCCTCGTTGGTCGCTCGGGTCACGTCGTTGACGAACGATGACTTGCCGACGTTCGGCGAGCCAGCGACGACAATCGTCGGCTCGTCGGGGCGAATGTCCGGAAGGTCACGGAGTTTTTCGCGGGCGTCGGCAACGGCCAGCAGGTCGTCTTCGATTTCTTCGACCACGTCGGCGATGCGGGCGAAGGCCTGTTTGCGGAACTTCCGGGCCGTTTCGAGGTCACCCGAGAGGCGCGGTTCGTACTCGTATCTGATTTCGGTCGTCTTGTTGGCTGCCCAGCTCAGTTCGTTGAGATGCTGGCGCAGGTCGTCCGCACCGACAATAGCGTCCGCGAGTTCGTAATAGAACGGGTCGAGACGGTCGAAATCGGGCCAGTCGCCCACGACGTTTTGCAGGTTGTCAGAGACGATATTCGCTGCCGTCAGCAGCATCGACTGCTGGGCGTCGGTGCCGCGTTTGGCCCGACCCGAGCGAGACGCCCGCGAAAACGCCTTGTCCAGAAGCTCCTCGCTCCGGGGCGTCGTCGGTAACTGCTCGAATGGATGACTCATTGTCCACTTCTACCGGACGAGTACTGAAAAGACCGTCTGTTCGCCAAAGCGGTCCTGCGCGGCCGACAGAGTCGTCGGCACTCGACGATACTGTGCCGAAGTTCTCTAACACGTTAGTTGCTGTTCGCTGACATCGTACTAACTAGTTATGCACAGCGCAACTATGGACGGAGTAAGTATATAGAAACAAGATGACGACCGCTCAAGACGCAACTGTCCTCATTGTCGACGACGAGCAACCACTGCTTGACTCCTACGCAGCGATGCTCGGGATGCACTACGATGTAGACACCGCCGCGTCCGGCGACGCAGCGCTAGAGGCAGTCGACCACGAAACCGACGTGGTCTTGCTCGACCGGCGACTGCCAGAGTGGGAAGGAACAGAGATTCTGACAACGATTCGCGAGCGCGGCCTGGACTGTCAGGTGCTGTTCTGCTCTGCGGTCGTTCCAGATGTCGATATTCTCTCCGTCGAACCCGATGACTACCTCCACAAACCTGTTGGCATCGACGAACTGACCAACGCTATCGAGGCACAACTGGAGATGGCCGACAAAGCCGAAGCAGTCCGGGAATACGAGCGACTCGAACGTCTCAAAGAGATTTTACAGGAGACACAGTCACAGGCTCGACTCTCAGCTGCCGACGGATATCAGCAGTTGCTCGACCAGCTCGAGCAGCGTGCGCGGACCGTCGGACAACGCCGAGATAACGCCCCTACAGCCTGAGTTTACCGCCGGTCTGCGAGTTCCTCGCGCAGGTCTGCAAGCGTCATATCGTGCATCGAGAGCACTACCAGTAGGTGGTAGACGATGTCGGCAGCCTCGTGAGCCATCTCGTCGGTGTCGTCGTCTTTCGCGGCAAGCAGAAACTCAGTCGTCTCCTCGCCCAGTTTCTCCAGCGCAGCGTTCTGGCCTTTCTCGTGGGTGAACAGCGAGGCCGTGTAGGAGCCTTCTGGCAGGTTTTCCTTGCGGTCTTCGATCACGTCGAACAGTTCCTCGAGAATTTCGTCGGGAGTCGCCTCGGTCATACCGGTTGCTGGCCGGCAACAGTCTTCAGCGCGTCGGTACTGAGTCAGGCTTCGGCCAGGACAGACTCGAAAAACGCCAGGTCGTGCAGCCGGGAATCATCGGTCAGTTCCGGATGGAACGAGAGACCAATGACCGAGCCCTGCCTGACCGCAACCGGGTCGTCGTCCCACGACGCCAGCACCTCGACCCCCTCGCCAATCTCGTCGATGACCGGCGCGCGGATGAACACCGCCGGGAATGGGTCGTCGAGTCCAGTCACCCCCAGCGGCGCCTCGAAACTGTCCCGTTGTCGGCCGAAGGCGTTTCGCTTGACAGTCACATCCAGCAGGTCGAGCGTGTCGACGCGGTCGTCGTGAGCGTCGGTGCTGACGAGAATCAGCCCGGCACAGGTCGCGAGAATGGGTTTGTCGGCCTCGGCGTGCGCCTGAATTTCTGCGGCGATTCCCTCGCGGTGGACCAGCCGCGAGATAGTCGTCGACTCTCCGCCGGGGAGGAGAAGCACGTCACACTCGGGGACCGCTCCGGCATGGCGAATCTCGACAACTTCGGCTGTCTCGCCGTGTGCCTCAGCAGCCTGCCGGATTGCCGCGGCGTGTTCGCTCACGTCTCCCTGCACTGCGACGACGCCCGCTCGAACCGTCATAGCTCCCGGTAGGTGACCGACGAGAAAAAGAATCCCGGTCTTGGCTCCAGACTGGACGAGCGTCCGAAACAGACGGTCGTCAGAGTTAACATCGTTCGGCAGGTAGCAGTCCGTATGAGCACGACCGACGACACCCCCCAGCAATCCACTATCTCGGTCAGCGAAACCGCTGCCGAGGAGGCGATCGCGCTGCTCGAACGCGAGAGTATGGATACCGACGTGTCCGGCCTTCGGCTGTACGTCCAACAAGGCGGCTGTGCCGGACTCTCGTACGGCATGCGTTTCGACAATGAACCCGAAGAAGACGACACTATCTACGAACACCACGGCCTGCGCGTGTTCGTCGACCCCGCCAGCATGAGCTACATCGAGGGCTCCAAACTCGACTACGAGGGCGGACTACAGGGCGAAGGGTTCCACGTCGAAAATCCAAACGTCGTCAGTGAATGTGGCTGTGGCGAGAGTTTCCGAACCTAGTCTTCGAGCTCGAAGGCAACCTCGACTTCTGCTTGATACTCTCGGCCGTCGACACCCGCCAGTTCGACGCCCATCTCCTCAACTTCGGCCCAGTGAACCTTGTCGAGGGTGTCGTGGGCCCGGTCAATTGCATTGTCGACAGCGTGGTCGAACGATTCTGCACTCGATCCGATCAGTGTGACTTTCTTGAATACCATTTGTGAGTCCCCCGTGGTGCACGGTCGGTCCGTGCGTACAGGTACCATGACAGAGTAAGACAAAGTAGGTTATGGTCGGCCACGCGACTCCGGGCACTCCCACAAGGCTATGTATATCGAAAGCGAAGAGTAGCGCAGATGGCAGATTCGGACCCAGTCGTGTTGATCGTCGAAGACGAGCCAGACGTGGCAGAAACCTACCGCCTGTGGTTAACGGACAGTTACACTGTCGAGACAGCGCGAAACGGTGACGAAGGAATCGAGAAGCTTGACGGGTCCGTCGACGTTGTACTGCTCGACCGGATGATGCCCGGGCTCTCGGGTGACGAGGTACTCGAACACATCCGCCGAGAAGAGATTGACTGCCGGGTGGCGATGGTCACCGCCGTCGAGCCGGATTTCGATATCCTCGAAATGGGATTCGACGCCTATCTCTCCAAACCCGTCAAAAGCGACGAACTCGAACAGACGGTCGCGAATCTGCTCGAACGGTCGACCTACGACACACTCTTGCAGGAGTACTACGCGCTGGTCGAGAAACGAGCCACACTCGAAGCGACCAAAAACGCCAGCGAACTGTCTGACCACGACGAGTACGAGCGACTGAAAACGCGACTGGACGAACTGCGCGACGAACTCTCAGACACCTTGGGGGGTATCGAGAACGACGACGATTTCGTCGCCACGCTCCGCAACATCGACGAGAACTAATGTACGACCTGTCTGGGGTCTTCGGACTGGACGCACTCACTGGACTTGCCCCCGGAGCGACCGTTCTGGTCGCAGATACCGACGGTACGGACACGACGACGTGGCTCTACGACGCGCTGCAGCAGGGACTACAGGCTGGTGAGGGCGCGGTGGTTGTCTCGACTGATGAGCCAGCCGACGCGGTCCTCGACCGACTCGACGGTGCCCGAGACGAACCACAGTCAGTCTGTGTGGTCGAGTGCCAGGGAACGGAGCGGTCCAGTCGGATGCGCAGCGACGGCGTGTTCGTCTACAGCGTCCCCTCACCGGACGACCTCACTGGGATTGGACTTGGACTGACAGCCTGTTTCGACCGGCTCGAGGCCGCCGGCTACGAGAGTGGTCGGATCGGATTCGTCTCGCTGTCGTCGATTCTCGGGGCGACCGGCGACCAGGCGACGTTCAAGTTCGCACACGTTGTCTCGTCGCGACTCGGCTCGGCTGGCTATCTCGGACTCTTCGGACTGGCACAGCCACACGGCCTCGAATCGCGGCGGATATTGAGCGAAGCCGCCGAGTGGACGGTCGAACTCAAGAGCACGCCGACGGGCACTGCTGGACGGATATGGCAACAGCAGACCGAGAGTGAGTGGTACCCGCTCGCGGGCTCAGATCGGTAGGTCGCGGTCGCGGGTGAACTGTTGCAGTCGGTCCAGCCCTGCGCGAGCAAAGCGGTCGATTGGCCGCCGGAGGCGTCGCCCGAGCGACCCAATTCTCCCGTCGAGATTCGTCGGGTCGGTCAGCCACGCTGCCGCGACAACACAGAAGACCGCCAGTCCAGTGCCAGCAATCACGTCGGTCAGCCAGTGGATGCCGAGATACATCGTCGAGATGACGACTGACCCCGCCACGAGCGATGAGAGCGGCAGCCACGCGGGATACTCGTCACGGGTTCGGTAGGCGAGCATAGCAACTGTCACCGCGAGCGAGGTGTGCAGCGACGGGAAGACGTTGACATTGGAGTTGATTTCGGTGGTGAGCAGATTCGACTCCGGCCAGTGGACGTACAGAAGCTGGTCAACCAGGTCTGGCATCACGTTGCGCGGCCCGTACGCAATGAAAAGAACGTAACAGCCAACGCCGATGATGTAGTTGAGCGCGTAGGCGATAATCGCCATCCGGAACGGCCGGTCATCCTCCAGGACCAGGTAGGCCACCACCGGAAACAACAGGAGAAAAATATAGCCGTAGATGTAGGTGTACGAAAAGTACACCGTCGCGGCGGGAGTCGCGTAGCTCTGGAGGACGGCGACAAACTCTCCTTCGAGGCTGAAGATTTCGTTGGTAATCTGCCAGTTGAGCAGCCACGACAGCGCCGGCCCGACCGACCGCAACACCGAGTTCACCGCGAAGACGCCGAGCAACAACAGCACGTACGGAAAGATGTACAGAAACCGGTCGCGGGCGCGGTCACGGAACGCCCAGACACGGTCGAGGCCGACGATAGTGACGACTCCCGCGACGACCAGCGCCGTCACGACAACGCTAATTTCGGGGAGGAGTGGAATCATCTGATGATCAGTGTGTCGTTCTCGTCGAACTCGAAGCCACGCTCGCGAAACGCCGCCCGCGCCGTCTCGACGTCGAGTTCACCATCTGTGCCCATAAAGGGAACCACCGGGTCTTCCGGGCCAAAGGCGAGGCTGTCGGGATTCCACCGTGTCTTGCTGAATGGATTGGCGGCCGGGCTGCCGTACCCCTCGAAGATCTCGTCGGCGACGTACTGTTTGTCGACCAGTCGTGCCACCAGTCGGCGGAAGTACGGGTTACTGAACGGTGTCGTCCCGGTGTTGAATCCAATCTGGTACGGCGAGTGTGAGCGCTCGGTAAACTGCGAGACGCCGGACGCGTCGACGATCCGCCTGATGACCGGTTCCCGGGGGTCGACACTCGTCGCCGTCGCGTCGACATCGCCCTGTGCGACCTGGTTGACTGCCGTCTCGTTGGAGGGCAACATGATAAGCTGGAGGCGGTCGAACGCAGGCTGGCCCGCAAAGGCCGCTGGAATTTCCTCGAAGAGGCCGGCCCCACGCTGGAGGAAGTGGTCTTCGAACGGTCTGAGCACCACTTCCTCCCCGCTGGAGACGCTCTCGACGACCAGGGGCCCGCTGCCGACGGCGTCAGTGTTAGCATAGATGATGGCGTTGGTAATGTTGTTCGAGCCCTCGATACCCTGGATATCTGCCGGGTCGCTCAGCTCTCGCCAGATGTGCTCGGGGAACAGCGGGACGGTCAGTGCCTGTTTGGCGACTTCCTGACTCGTGTCCGGAATAGTGAGTTCGACCGTCGTGTCGTCGACAGCGTGGGCGTCGGAAACGAGTCTGCTCCAGGCCTGAAACCGCGGTGCCGGAACAGTCTGGGTGATTTTGCCCAGCGAGGTGTCTGCGAGAAATCGGTAGGTGAACGCGGCGTCGTTGGCGGTCAGCGAGGTGCCGTCGTGCCAGCGGAGTCCCGGTCGCAGCGAGACCCGAAGCGTGTTCGAGTCTCGGAACTCGTAGTCGGCGGCCAGCCACGGGATGAGTTCGCCGTCGATGCGACGAACGAGCGGGTCGTACAGCAGGTCGGTCACTGGGTTCATCTGGCGGTATTCAACCGAAAGTGGGTTGAGATTCTGCGACATCCGCGAGTCGGCAACAGCGAGCTTGAGCGGGAGCTGGTCAGTCTGTGAGACCGCCGGTGCCCGGTCGAGTGTGAGATACGACAGGGGGTCTTGCAGTTCGTGGCGTTCCCAGCCGCGGAAGTTGTCAGTCCGGGCTGCCCGAATCTCGTCGGGAAAGGCCACGGTGGTAAACGGCTGTGTCTGGCAGACGTGGTCGAGCGTCTCTGCAACGACCTGGCGGCGCTGGTCGCCGCTTTCGGCGCGCTGGCGGGCGAGCAACTCGTCGAGCCCAATATCAGCGTAATGGTAGGGGTTTTGCCAGCCCGGTTCACTCGCGTACACCGAGTGCAGCAGTGCGGACAGCGCCTGCGGGTCCTCCATCGGTGGCATCTGCGCGACGAACAGCTCGAAGTTACCGTTCAAGAGGACTTCGCGGTAGAGTTCAGTTTCAGGGAGGACGTTCAGGGTCGCATTGACACCAACAGCTTCGAGATTCTCGACGAGGTGGCGGGCAAGCAGCGTCGCCATCCGGTCAGCGTCTGCTGGCGGTGCGGTGACCGACAGCGACACCGCTGACGGCGAGTCGCGGTTGAGAATGCTTCTGATGCGCTGGACACAGCCGCTGGTCGAGCCCAGCGAGAGCGCGGCCGCACCCCCAAGCAACTGCCGTCTTGTAATTTTGGGACCGTCATCTTGCGTTGTTCCCATCGTCTATGTATTTATAATTGATTCGCTGTCGCGTACATAAGGCCACTGATTAGTTTCTGGCTGGCAAACAGGTCTGCTCGACAGTTAACTGTCCGTGGGACGATGCGGTAGTAAGTCTGAATTCATGAGCAAACAGGAGGTGTCGGCCGACGCCGAGCAGAGTGGAGCACTCGGGACCGTCCGGCGATTTCTCGCGCTTGAGCGGGATGTGTTGGTACTTTCGCTGGCGATGTTCGCGTTCAGCCTCGGCTTCCAGATGACCAGCCGATTTCTCCCGAAGTACATGGTAGAACTCGGCGCGACGGGTCTCGTCGTTGGCCTGTTCGGCACGTTCGGCAACATCATCTCCGCAGTGTATCCCTATCCGGGCGGGGCCGTCTCTGACAAACTCGGCTCGCGGTCCGCACTGACGGCCTTCGGGCTGATTTCGACGCTTGGCTTTCTCGTCTGGCTGGTCGCTCCAAGCCTCGGCGCAGTGAGTCTTCTCGGAGTGACAACCGAGCCATGGCTCTGGATTTTCGTCGGTCTTGTACTCGCACAGGCCTGGAAATCATTCGGACTGGGTGCGACCTTTGCCGTGGTGAAACAGGCCACCGACCCCTCGCGGCTGGCCGCCGGCTTCGCGAGTACCGAGACGGTCCGCCGGACAGCGTTTCTCATCGGGCCGGTCCTTGCGGCGCTGTTGCTGGGTTTGCATATGGAGTTCACTGTGAGCTTTCGGTACGTACTGGCGGTTGCGGTACTGTTCGGCGCACTCGGGACGCTTGCACAACATCTCCTGTACGACGCAAGCGACGACACGTTCGGTGACTCCTTCGCAGGCGTGGCACAGATTCGTCAAGACGTGCGGGAGATGCCTGACTCCCTCCGTCCGCTGCTTGTCGGGGATACACTCGTCCGGTTTGCCAACGGGATGGTCTACGTCTTTTTCGTGCTGGTCGTCACCGACGTGTTCCAGGTCGGACTGGAGACGAGGGTCGCCCTCGGTGGATTTGCCTACGACCTCGCGCTGTCGCCGCAGGCGTTTTTCGGGTATCTGCTGGGCGTAGAGATGCTGGTCGCGCTGTTGATTATGGCTCCGGCAGCGAAGGCCGCCGAGCGTGTTGGGCTGAAGCCCGTCGTTGCCGTGGGTTTCGCCGTCTACGCAGTCTTCCCGGTCGTGTTGATATTTGCACCGCGGCTGGCTGGGTCCGCGTTGCCACTGTCGGCCGTGCTGGTCGCCGTCTTCGCCTTCTCAGGGCTCCGGTTCGCAGGCCTGCCCTCGCACAAAGCGTTGATCGTCGGCCCGGCCGAGCAGGGGGCCGGCGGGCGCGTCACCGGCACCTACTATCTGCTCAGAAATGTGGCCGTGATTCCGAGCGCGGCCGTCGGCGGCTACCTGTGGGATTTCGTTAGCCCGGCGGCCGCGTTCAGTCTTGCGGCAGCCATCGGACTCCTCGGAACCGGTCACTTCCTCGTCTTCGGCGAAGAATTCACGGCCTACAGCTAACTACTCCAGCGCGGCCAGCGAGACGGTAGTCGCGTCGATGAGCGGGAGCATCTGATCACTCACCAACACCGGCCAGCAGGCGGTCGAGGACTGCGTCGACATCGTCGCGGACAGGGTCGGCCACGGGCGTATCGAGTGCGTCGGCGTAGGTTTCGAGATGTTCGTTGGCCGTCTCGCGGTCGTACTCGGCCGTGTTGAGTAAACCCGCCTCGACAGTTGCACCCGAAATCGGGGCCGCCATCGACTCGTAGAGGTCAGCGTAATCCGCGGTGTCGGGCAGGCGGAAGCTATCGTAGCCGCCGACGCGCTCGCGCCCGGCGACGTGACAGAGCACCAGCGAGTCAGGCTGTGCGCCGTGGAGAATTGCGGTCGTCACGCCAGAGTATGCTGGGTGTGCGAGCGCGCCCTGCCCCTCGACAAACAGCAGGTCGTGGTCGCCAGCCTGCTCGACGATGTGCTCGGTCGCGCCGGCGGCGAAGTCCGAAATAACGCGGTCGATAGCGATACCCCAGCCAGCGATCATGATGCCAGTCTGGCCCGTCGGGACGACTTCGGCGTCGATACCACGCTCGCGGGCTGCGTCGCGTAGCTCGAAGGAGCCAGTCATCTTCCCAGAGGAGCAGTCCGTCCCAACCGTCAGGACGACGTGGGCGTCCACCTCGCCGGCAGTGCCGTTCGCAACGGTCAGGTCGTCGGGTGGCTGGCGCACGTCCCGGAGTTCGGCGTCGTGCTGGGCCGCGAGGCGAGCAAACTCCTCGTCGTCGGCCAGTGGGTCGTGCAGGCCAGCAATTACGTCACAACCCCGTCGGAGTGCCGCTGTCACGTCGGGCCGCCAGCCCTTCTCGAAGCCGCCGCCGATGGGCGCAATCCCGATCACGAGTGCGTCGCAGTCGGGCACGTCCGCGAAGCTAGAGACGATGGGTGCGTCCTGCACGTCGGGGAGATGGTCGCTGACGCGGTCGCCGGCACGGTCGCGGTCCAGCACTGCAACGGCGTCGTGGTCGCTGTACCGGAGGACACCGACGGCTGTCTTGGCGTCGTCGGGAAAGTTACCGTGGGCGAGCAGGGCAATCCGCATATCTCTAAAGGCGAGAGGGGGGCCTGTAAAGGTGGGTGTAAGGGAGTGCGAGGTCGACCAGCGGGAGACCTCGGATAGGTGAGCGGGGAGCGAATGCGACCCGCGAGCCCGAACGCCAGTGAGGATCTCCTTAATTGCGAACGGGGAGTGCAGCGACCCGTGAGCAGCGAGGTCGACTGGAAGGAGACCTCGAATAGGCGAGCGGCAAGCGGAGCGCGCCGCGAGGCCTCCCTACGGTCGGCCTCGCTCACAGCGTCCGCAACTGCACGCTCCAGAACTGCTCGGCAGCCTCACCGAGTGCCTCCTCGGGGTCGCCCGTCGCGTCGACAGCTTTGGTCACGGTTGCGAGGTCGTCCACCTCACCGAGCACCGAACGCTCGCCAACGAGATAGAGTCGGTCGGCCTCGCGTTCCGCCAGCGCGGCCCGACAGCGCTCAAGGTGGCTGTCGATCTGTTCGTCACGGAGTCGCTCGAAGCGACCCTGTGAGAACCCACCTTTGGAGTGTTGGCTCTTGAGCGCGCTGTCGAAGCCGTGAAAGCCGGTTCGCTCGTCGCCGTCGTAGGTCCCCATCGCGAACAGGTCCGAGCGCACGAGCGCGAGCGTGTACTGGCCGTGGGGCTGGAACCACTCGCGGTCGATTCGGAACTCCTCGCCCCACTCGACGAATGGCTCGGGGGCAACCGGCGGGCGGAGACAGGCACCGACGAGGTCGGCGTCGTCGGCGACAACGAGACACGGGGCCGCCCGGGCGACCAGCGGCGCACGGTCGCCAAACTGCTCACGGACCTCCGGCGGAAGGTCGTGTTCGTCCGGCACGTAGGCCGTCAGTGCGCCCTCGGCGCCGGTCTGGACGGAGTCGAGACGGTCGAGAATCTCCGTCAATTGCCGACCGCGAAGGCGTGCCTCGTTGCGGTACTCGGCGCTGTGGGTTTCGTCTTCCAGCCGGTCGACGCGGTCCTGGAGTTCGGTGACGCGGTCGTCGAGTTTGTTCGCGCGGCGCTGGGCCTGCTGGCGGTCCGTGACGGCGTCGGCGCGGCGCTGCTGCTCGGCGTCGAGTTGGGCCTGCAGGTCCTCGGCTTCGGCTTCGAGTTCCGCAATACGTTCTTTGAGTTCGGTACGGCCGAGCAGGTCGTCAAGCATCGTCAGGGCGGTTGGTTGGAAGCTATTAAAATCCCGCGACCAAGCCGGTTCGTGATAGTTGAGTAACACCCTCCGAGCGATTTTTTACCGTCAAACAGTAAGTTCAGCATGTATGGGGTTCGGGAGTTACGACGAATCCGAACAGGAGAATCAGGATTACGACACAGAGTTTGAAGACGACGACGGAGTCACTACGACCGAGAGTGACCACGACGGCGATGTCGAGTTCGAGTTCACCGCCTCGAACGACGAACTACTGGACCGCCTCGAAGACATCAAAGAAGAGACGTGAAACCGGGCGCTCGCGCGCTCGGTATCGCCGAGTCGTATCGCGGCGAGTCGAGTACCCTCGCCGGTGTTGTCTGCCGTGCCAGTCGGGTCATCGACGGCTTCGTTTTTGAGTCCTGTACGGTCGGCGGCACTGACGCCACAGCCGCGTGTATCGAACTGATTGACCGCCTCGGCCGCGAGGACATTCGCTACGTGCTGCTCGCCGGTATCGCGCCCGCGTGGTACAACATCCTCGACCTCTCGACAATCCACGAGGCCGCCGACAGGCCGGTGCTGTCGGTGTCCTTCGAGGAGAGTTCGGGGCTGGCGTCGGCTATTGAGTCCGAGTTCGAGGGTGCGGCTGCGGAGCAGCGATTGTCGACCTACCGCAACCTGCCGGAGCGAACTGCCGTGAGTGTTGGCGACGAGCAGCTGTGGGTTCGGAGTGTCGGTATCGACGACGAAAGCGCCGCTGCGGTCGTGCGAGCGTTCACCCCCGAGGGTGGGCGGCCCGAGCCGTTGCGGGTCGCCAGACAGGCGGCCCGTGCCGGAGATGAGTATCTGGAGTCTGTGGAGTGAGTACAGGAGTTTGTGCGTTAGTTTACTGTTGAGCGATAACGGAGTTGAAGAACCAGAAAGCCCCGGGACTCTCGGCTCGGGGGGCTTGCTGTCGTTCGAGAGAGCGAAGCTCTCTCGTGATGACGAAAGAGCCGACAGCTCTTTCGAACCACGCTCCGGTAGGTGCTTGCTACGCCCGCCTTCGCCGAGAGTCCCGCCCCTTTCAGTCCCACCCGCGGTGGCCTGTGACACATGCAATAGGGTGGGACTGAAAGGGGCCGGTCGCTTGGTCCGGCCCGGCTGAAGCAAGCACCCACTGGAGCGCAGCGAAGCCCGGACGGTCAAGCGACCGGGGGCTTTCTGGTTGTTGCTCCCGAGCCAGCCGTCAACTCCAACACAGAACCCACTCGGTTCGACCGGGTGACCTTTAAGAATGACAGTCCTAGCAGGGGTATGGAAATCGTCCCGGACACGAGTGTTATCATCGACGGCCGGGTCTCCGAGCGCGTCGATGCCGGCGAGTTCGCCGATGCGACTGTCGCCATCCCAGAGGCGGTCGTCGGGGAACTCGAATCGCAGGCAAACGACGGTCGCGAGACAGGGTGGGAGGGTCTCGAAGAGCTCCAGCGACTAATTGACCTCGACGAGGCCGGCGAAATCGTCGTCGAATACGTTGGTCGCCGCCCCGACGCGGGCGAACGCCACGGCGCAGCGGAAGGCGACATCGACGCCCTCATCCGCGATATTGCCGCCGAGCGCGGCGCAACGCTGGTCACCAGCGACGCCGTGCAGGCAGAGGTTGCCCGGTCGACTGGCGTCGACGTGACTGAGTTCGAGCCTGAGACTGTCAGCTACGACGAACTCGACATCGAACAGTACTTCGACGAGTCGACGATGAGCGTTCACCTGAAAGTCGGTGTCGAGCCGATGGCCAAACGCGGCACGATCGGCGAGATGGTCTACGAAGCCGTCGACGACCGCGTGTTGACTGAAGAAGACCTGCGTAGCTTCGCTGCCGACATCGAGGAGGCAACCCACGCCAACCCCGACGGGTTCGTCGAGCTGTCTGAACCCGGCATGACAATCGTTCAGTACGGGTCGTTCCGGATCGCAATGGCCCGACCACCATTCAGCGACGCACTGGAAATCACCGCAGTCAGACCGATTGTCAAGACCGATATCGAGGATTACGAGTACGCCGACGAACTCAAAGACCGACTGCTCGAACGACAGCGCGGCGTCCTGATTTCAGGTGCGCCCGGCGCAGGAAAGTCGACGTTCGCACAGGCAGTTGGGGAGTTCCTCAGCGATGCCGACTTCGCGGTGAAGACAATGGAGAAACCCCGCGACCTACAGGTCGGCCCCGACATCACCCAGTACACGGCGCTGGACGGCCAGATGTCCAAGACCGCGGATTCACTGCTGATGGTTCGACCGGATTACACCATCTACGACGAGGTGCGAAAGACCAGCGACTTCGAGGTCTTCTCCGATATGCGACTGGCCGGCGTCGGGATGATTGGTGTTGTCCACGCGACGCGAGCAATCGACGCCCTCCAGCGACTCATCGGCCGGGTCGAACTCGGTTTGATTCCGCAGGTCGTCGATACAGTCGTCTACATCGAGGCTGGTGAAATCGAGAAAGTCTACGACGTGTCGACGACGGTCAAGGTGCCAGAGGGACTGATGGAAGAAGACCTTGCTCGGCCGGTCATTATGATCAAAGACTTCGAGACCGGCGAGCCAGAGTACGAAATCTACACCTTCAACCGGCAGGTCGTCACCGTCCCCATCGGCGAAGACGAGGACACCGACTCCGGCGTCGACCAGATTGCCAAGCAGGAAATCGAACGGGAAATCCGCGCAATTGCACACGGTCACGTCGAGGTCGATTTGCGAGGTGGGAACACCGCGGTCGTCTGGGTCGAGGAGCGAGATATCTCCTCGGTCATCGGGAAGGGCGGCGGTCGGATTTCCGAAGTCGAGAAGCGACTCGGAATCGATATCGACGTGCGGACCTTCGACGAAAAACCCGACTCGGGCGGCGACAGCGGCGGCGAGAGTGTTGGTCCCGGTGGCGATGGAATGACCGTCCAGCCGGAAGTGACCAGCCGCCACGTTATCGTCCCGATGGACGGACATAGCGGCGAGACAGTCGAAGTGCAGGCCAACGGCGAGTACCTGTTCACGGCAACAGTATCCCGAGGTGGCGAGATACAGGTCTCACGAGGCAGCGCAATCGCCGAAGAACTCGAGTCGGCAATCGACCACGGAAAGACAATTACCGTCGTTCCGTCGTAATTAGTCGGAGACAGCGGCTTCGGTTTCGGCTTCGGGTTCGTCGGTGATCTCGTAGAGATTCTGTCGAGCGTCGGCAAAGTAGACATCCTCTTCGATGACACCGATGGTATCGAGCCGTTCGAGCGCGTAGCGAACTGTGCGAGCGGAGAGCATCGACTCCTGCACGATTCCTTTCTGGGTGAGCGGGCCGTTGTATTCGAGCACCTTGTAGACGAGCTTCGCACTCGGAGGTAGATCCGCGATCCCCTCCTCGTCGGATTCTGTCATCGGGTCAGTGTAAAGTGCGCCGACTGTATAAAGATTGAGGGATTGGGAGGAACGTGACCCCATCTCGGCCGCTCTGTGCCCTTTCGGGGTCAGGTTCGAGCTGGGTTGAGCCGGGAATATGTCAGCTCTCTGCCGGCGACTCCGTGGGATCGTCCTCAGCGTCGGTTTCCTCAGAAAGCACCGCACCTTTCGGGAAAATGGCGTAGCCCAGTACCACCGTGACGATGGCCAACCCGAGATAGATGAGGCCGAGTGTCGCGTGGTCGTGGATCAGACCCGTAACGGTGATGACGAGCCCGGAGCCGAGCAGATAGAGTCCGTACAACAGCAGGGCGGTCCCGGCCGCGCCGCCGGGAGTGGCGACCTCCGAGTCAGGATTGCGGAGGGTGTCGTGGGCAGCCCAGCCAATCAGTAGTGCCGTCCCGACCCCGTTGGCCGCGATCGAGGGGAGGACATCAACCCCGCGGACGAGGTCAGCAACGAACAGCAGCACCGACCCGATGAAGATGAGGAGGCCGAGCAAGAACAGCCACGGCGAAGCGCCGTCCCAATTGTCGGTGTCGGACATACCGGAGAGTGCAGCGGGGAGTGAATAATCCTGTCGGCGGGGAACGAACGGCTTTTTACTTGGGGGCGCGGATATGTGCATATGGCGACGGAAACGGGCGAGACAGCCGAGTCTGAGACCGAGACAGCAGGCGAGGGTGTCAGTCCGTACATGCGGAGCGTCATCGTGACCACTGGTTCGACACTGGCAGGTATCGCCGCTGGTGTGCTGGCACAGATGCAGGCTGCGGGCCCAAACGACACGATTGGAGCGTTCTTTCTGTTCGGCGCAGTCCTGATTCAGTTCCCCATCTATCAGGCAATCGGAATCGACACCAGCGATTTTGGTGGCAAAGACTACGCGTACGTGTTTTTCATGACCTTCGTCCTCTGGTTCATCTCGTGGGGTATTCTGCTGACCGCCGGGACGGAGCTCCCCTCACTACTGTAACCCATGGCCGAAGATAGTATCGCAGTCGTCGACCTCGAGAAGTGTCAACCGGATAGATGCAACTACGAGTGTGCGAACTTCTGCCCGCCCAACCGAACGGGCGAGGAGTGTATCATCACCCGTGGCGAGCGCTACGAAGAAGACGAGTTGTACCAGGGCACCGACGACCAGATCTGGATCTCCGAGGAACTCTGTCTCGGCGAGAGCTGTGGCATCTGTGTCGAGAAATGTCCGTTCGACGCGATTCAGATTCTGAACCTGCCACAGGAACTCGAAGACGAACCGATCCACCGCTTCGGCGATAATGCCTTCGCGCTGTATGGCTTGCCCGCACCCGAAGAAGGTCGCGTGACCGGGATTCTCGGCCCGAACGGAATCGGGAAGACAACGGCAGTGCGAATCCTCGCCGACGAACTCGCGCCGAATCTCGGCGAGGTTGGCGACGAACCCGACTGGGAACGGGTGCTGGAGGAGTACCGCGGCACCGCTTTGCAGGAGTATCTCGAAGCGATGCGCCAGGGCGACGTGACTGTGGCCCGAAAGCCGCAGTACGTCGACCAGATTCCCGACCAGTTCGACGGACCGACGAGTGCGTTGCTCGAACAGACCAACGAGCGCGGTGCGCTGGACGACCTGGTCGAACGACTCGGCATCGGGCCGGTCATCGACCAGCATATCGACACGCTGTCGGGCGGTGAACTCCAGCGAGTCGCGCTGGCGGCCACGCTCGCCCGCGACGCTGATTTCTACTTCCTCGACGAGATTACGCCGTATCTGGACATCAGCCAGCGGATGACCGCTGCGCGACTCGTCAGAGAACTCGCCGAGGAGGAAGACCGGTCGATGCTCGTGGTCGAACACGACCTCGCAATTCTCGACCTCATCGCGGACGCGATTCACGTCGCGTACGGGCAGGCCGGCGCGTTCGGGATTATCACGCCGCCAAAGTCGGTCAAAAACGGCATCAACGAGTATCTCTCGGGCTATCTCGAAAACGAGAACATGCGGATTCGAGAAACCGAAATCGAATTCGAGGAACACGCCCCGCGCTCGAACACGACGGGTCGGTCGCTTGTGGAGTATCCCGCCCTGGAGAAGAGTTACGGCGAGGGTGAGTTCTCGCTGTCGGTCGAGGGCGGCACGATTCACGAGGGCGAGGTGCTGGGCGTCGTCGGTCCGAACGGAATCGGGAAGTCGACGTTCGCACAGATGCTCGCGGGTCGACTCGAACCAGACGAAGGCGAGGTCGATTCAAGACTCGATATCGCCTACAAGCCACAGTACATCGAAATCGACCAGCCGATGCGGGTCGACGCGTTCCTGTCGACGATTACCGACGACTTCGGGAGTTCGTTCTGGAAGACCGAGATTGCCCAGCCCCTGCAACTGGAGGCGATTATGGAGCAGAACCTCACCGACCTCTCCGGCGGCGAGCGCCAGCGCGTTGCGATTGCAGCCTGTCTCTCCGAGGACGCCGACCTCTACTTGCTCGACGAGCCGTCGGCCCATCTGGACGTCGAACAGCGCGTGCTCGCTACCTCGGCCATCCGTCGATACGCCGAGAACAACGACGCGACGGCGATGGTCATCGACCACGACATCTACATGATTGACTTGCTCTCGGACCGCCTGCTGGTCTTCGAGGGCGAACCGGCAGAGCACGGGCTGGCCGCCAAGCCAGAGGGAATGCGCGAGGGGATGAACAGTTTCCTCTCGAATCTGGATATTACGTTCCGCCGCGACGAGCGAACCTCCCGGCCGCGGATTAACAAGCCCGGCAGTCAGTTGGACCGCGAGCAGAAGAACGCTGGGGAGTATTACTACTCGCCGTAAGCGAGGCCGACCGCAGGGAGGCCTCGACAATGCGAACGGCGACGGTAGGAGCCGTGAGCAGCGAGATTCGAGCCACGCGAGAATCTCGGTATTGCGAGCGGCAAAGCCGCGAGCAGCGAGGACGACCGAAGGGAGTCCTCCGAAACTCGAACGGGGAGCGTAGCGACCCGTGAGCAGCGGAGGGGCGAGCACCGCGAGAATCTCGGTATTGCGAGCGGGGAGGCGTAAATCGGAAAGACAACTGAAGTTGGACCTCGGGAACGCGAGTATGTAATGGACATCCGCCACCGCCGGACCGTATCGGCCCGCAACGACCTCGGTGGTACATCACCAGAATGCACTTGAGAGACACAGACGAATAGGACGGTAATGCGACTCGTTGCCCATCGCGGCTTCGACGAACAATACTCTGCAAACTCTGTCGCAGCAATCAGGGGAGCGATTCCACACTCCGATATGGTCGAGGTCGACGTTCGCCGGTGTGCGTCGGGTGAACTCGTCGTGGCACACAACGCGCTCGTGGACATCGGTATCGACGGTGTAGACGAGGTAGACGAGTTGACCGCGTCGGAACTCGCCGCGCTCGACGCCCACGACGGCGAGGGTATCCAGACCCTCGAAACTGTGCTGGACTCGATTCCCGCCGATGTCGGCGTCAATCTCGAACTGAAAGACCCCGAAATCACCGAGCAGGCCCTCGACGTGGCCAGTTCGATACCGCACGATGTCGTGGTTTCGTCGTTCGACCCCGAGGCACTCCGTGGTGTCAGTCCCGAAGCGGACGCGAACGTCGAACTGGCCTACGTGCTCGGAGCGACACCAACCGACAGTCTCGCGGTGGCGAAGAATCTCGACTGTGCGTTCGTGCATCCGAATGCGTGGCTCTGTCTGCTTACCGGCATCGTCGGGGACGCTCACGACGCTGGTCTGGAGGTCAACGCCTGGACCGTCGACTCGAGACCCGGCGCCTGGGCACTCACGCGGCGTGGCGTCGACGGACTCATCGCAAGTTCACCACACGTGACCGCCTGGGTCGACTAACAGCGGGAGCGACGGCAAACAGACCCACTCAGTCAGCGGTCAGCCGTTCGGGCTGTGCTTCGGTCTCGCGGTAGATTGCTTCGAGTTCGCTCTCGTAGGCCTCGTAGATGTTGCGTCGTTTCTTCTTCATCGAAGGCGTGAGCAGGTCGTTGTCGGGCGTCCACTCCTCGGCAACAAGCCGGAACTCCTTGATCTGTTCGTGGCCACCGAGGCGGTCGTTAATCCGGCCAACCTCTTCGGCAATCCACTCCCGGGCGCGGTCATCGTCGACGATGGCAGCGTGGCCCTCCGGCAGGTCAATCTCCTCCTCCAGTGCCCACGAGCGAATTTCCTCGAAGTTCGGGACGATCAGCGCGCCGACGAACTTCTCGTTGTCTCCAACCACGACAATCTGGTCGACGCGGGCAGAGGTGGCAAATTCGTCTTCGATGGGTTCGGGCGCGACGTTTTTGCCCGTGTCGAGCACGAGCAGATTCTTGAGTCGGTCGACAAAGCGGAGGTAGTTCTCGTCTTCGCGGGCAACGATGTCGCCGGTGCGGAACCAGCCGTCATCGAACGCTTCCGCCGTCTTGTCGGGTTTCTCCCAGTAGCCGTCGAAGACATTCGGTCCGCTGACCAGCAGTTCGCCGACTTCGCCGGGGTTGTCCTCACGAGTGCGTTCGTCGACAGCCGCCGAGTCAATCTTGATGTCGACCTCACAGAGCGGCGTGCCCATCGTGCCGACACGGATGTCTTCCGGTGGGTTGAACGAGACGCCCGGCGCAGTCTCGGTCAGCCCGTAGCCCTCGATAATCGTGATTCCCATGGCGCGGTAGAGGCGAGCGAGGTCCTCTGAAAGCGAGCCACCGCCGGAGATGAACATCTCGATGTTACCGCCGAGCGCGTCTCGGACGGACGAGAAGACCAGTCGGTCGGCGACAGCGAGTTTCCCCTTCTGGACGAGCGTGGGGCTGTCAGCGCGGTCGTACTCCTGTGCCGCCGACACCCCCCACTCGAAGATGCGCTTTTTGACGGTCGATTCGCTTGCCTGCTCGCGGATGCCGTTGTAGATGCGTTCGTAAACACGAGGGACCGCAGCGGCAAACTCCGGCTCGAGAAGCTCGATATCGTCGCCGATGGTGTCCGTGCTCTCGGCGTAGCCCAGAGTTACTCCCGACGCGAAGTTCTGGAAGTGATTCGAGCGCTCGAAGGCGTGTGCCAGCGGGAGGAAGGCGATCGAGCGCTTGCCGGGTTCGAGTTGTGGCATATCGGCGGGTTTGTCGGGCCGGGGGCCGATCCGGCGGTGGACCTGATTCAGACAACTCCGCCAGTTTTTGTGCGTGAGTTTGACACCTTTGGGGTCGCCGGTCGTTCCGGAGGTGTAGACCAGACTGGCGAGGTCGGTCCAGTCCTGGTCGTCGATCCAGCCGTCGACAGTGTCGTCGTCGTCGTACTCTGTGCCGGCGTCGTAGACATCTGCCAGTGTGTACAGGTCAGCGTCGAGGTCCCAGTCCTGAGTTGGCTCGTCGATCAACACGACAAACTCCACGTCAGTCTCGCCTTCGACCTCAGCCAGCGTCGAGAGCAGGGCTTCGTTCTCGACGACGACTCCGGTCGCTCCGGGGTCAGTCAGCAGATACTTGGCCTGCTTGGGCGAGGATTCAGTATAGACAGTTGTGACGACTGCACCGGTGGTGAGCAGGCCAAGGTCGGCCTGAGCCCATTCCATGCGGGTGTCGGCGTAGATACCGACTCGGTCCCCCGGGTCGACACCGAGAGACCGAAACCCACCAGCGAGGTGGCGGACAATCTCGGCAACGTCTGGATACGGCAGCGCCGCGTACTCGCCCGGCGGAGCAGCCCCCACGATATCCCCGGCGACGAGCGAGCGGTCGTAGACCCCACCCTTGTACAGTTGGCAGTCGATGTCGGCGTAGCGCTCGGCGGCGTCGAAGAACATCCGGGGGATGGTTGTCTCGCCAAGCACATCGTTGTCGTACTCTCGTTCTGCCTGAAGCCAATCCATGCTTATTTGTGACACACACCCAATACTTGAATCTAGCTGACCGTTGATTTACAAGACAGCGCCGCTCGGGGCAGATAGCGGCCGCTACGGAGCGAAGCGCGTGGCCGCCGAAAAACCGGCGGCGCAAATGTCCCGGACGCCGTCAGAGAGGGCGGCGAATCAGTCTGACGGGCGATGTCGTGGAGGGCGGTCAGTGACCCGTCATGCGTTAACCAGAGGTATCGCCGGGGTCGCCTGCGTCGGCTTCGGCACCCTCGATGGCGTCAGTGAGACCGTCACGGACGGCTTCGTCGATCCGACTCTCGCCGGGCAGTTCGCGGTCCATCGTGTCGTCTTCCTGCTCTTCGGTCACTTCCTCGTCACCGGTGACGGAGACGAAAATGTCGCTCAGTTCTTCGGTGCGTTCGGCGTTGGATTGTGATTTGCTCATGAGCGTCTATATCTATAACACGAACTACTAAAGAGATTATACCAAACTGGTATGGTGTATCTGTCTCGTATGTATACCTACCAGATTAGGTTTGTATGGTAATAACACACAAGAAGTGCGATATCGTCAGTATTGTCAGAACGAGGAAGTCCACGGACTGATTCGGTTGGTGAGAGAGAGGCTGCGTTCAGAGTGTGCTTCGCTGGCAGGACCCACAGAGCGTCTCTTCTTTGACGTCGACTTCACGGACCGTCGGCGAGAAGTTCATCACACAGCGCTTGTTGTCACAGTGCTCCAGTCCGAGTGTGTGACCAATTTCGTGGACGACCTCTTTGCGGACGCGGTCTGCGAAGATATCGTTGGCTGACCGGTTCGAGAACCCCCCATCGGACGATGTTCGGAGTCTGTACGTCGAGATGACGCTGCCGCTGCCCCCCAGATAGGCAAGTCCGAAGACGTAGTTGCGGCGGTGATAGAAGAGGTCTTTCGGCGTGATGGCGATGTTTTTCTCGCCGCTGCCGGTCCGTTTTGCCAGATCGATGAACTCCTCGGCGCGATACTGTTCTCGGGAGGAGTCGTATGCTCCCGCTGGTACCGGTTCGGCGTCGTGAACGGTAACATCACAGTCGTAGACAGACCGCAATCCCGTTGAGGCCTGACGTTTGACGACTGCATCGACGTCGCCGACCGGCACGATGTCGACGTGCATGTACCTATATATTGGCCACCCCCCAATAAAAATCCAGTGCGACCAGCAACGGTCGAAGCGCTCGCAGACCGGCTCGACCAGTACGACCGTATTGTCGAGATTGGGATTGGCCGTCGCCCGGCAGTCGCTGGCGAACTCGCGGCTCGCGGCGTGACTGTCACCGCGACCGATATTGTCGACCGCGACACACCCCCTGGCGTCGATTTTTACCGCGACGACGTGACGGACCCCGAACGCTCACTCTACAACGGAGCCGAGGCGGTATTTGCCCAGAATCTCCCGCCAGAACTGCACAGGCCGATGGCACAGCTGGCCCACGCCGTCGGAGCCGAGTGTCTGTTCACCACGCTCGGCGGGGACCCGCCGCTTGTCGAAGTCCGACGAGAGACGGTGTCCGGGGAGACGCTGTTCGTCGTCCAGTCGATACAGGGGGCCGGCCGCGAGTGACTATCCCGTCCCGCAATCCCCTTCAACCAGGAACTCATCAGGATTGGTAATGAACGTCGGGGCAGTCGTTCTGGATATCGACGGTGTGCTCGTCGATGTCGAGAACTCCTATCGGCGCGCGATCATCGAGACAATTGACACACTGTACGACGCGGATATCGACCGTGAGACCATCCAGCGATTCAAAGACGCTGGTGGCTTCAACAACGACTGGGAACTGACCGACGCAATTGCGTTGTTCGTGCTTGCAGACCGAGAGGGTGCAGACCTGACGATGGACGAGTAT
The DNA here is from genome assembly GCF_051414135.1 of Halovenus halobia. Taxonomy (NCBI): domain Archaea; kingdom Methanobacteriati; phylum Methanobacteriota; class Halobacteria; order Halobacteriales; family Haloarculaceae; genus Halovenus; species Halovenus halobia. Next base: position 160,354 of record NZ_JBLKOA010000006.1, on the reverse strand, counting down.
ATCGACACCATCGCGGGCACTGGCGGCGGCATCCCGGCGGCAACGGCGGCCGTCGGAGAGTCGCTCACCCCCGCTGCTCGGGAACTCGTGCTCGCGAACTGGGACACCGACCGCCACCGCGAGGTGTTCCAACAGCTGTATCTCGGGGCGGAACTCTACCGCGACATCGAGGGCAAAGAACCGACCGACGAGACAGAGGACTACATTCACGACGAGCCACTGCTTGTCGACCCGGCCACGATCTCGGCGCTAACCGACCGTTTCGAGGTCGGTGTGCTAACTGGGAGACCAGCCCCAGAGGCCAAGATTGCGCTGGAGCGAGTCGGACTGGACTTGCCCGAGGAACGAATTATCACGATGGACGACTGGGACGAAGGCAAACCAGACCCGACAGCGCTGATTGGCCTCGCCGAAGAGTTCGGCGTGGAGTCGACTGTCTTCGTCGGCGACACGCTAGACGATGTGCGAACTGCGGTCAACGCCGAAGCGGCCGACGACCGAACGTATCACGGGATTGGTGTCCTGACCGGCGGGTTGAGCGGCGAAACGGGGCGCACAAAATTCGAGCGTGCGGGAGCGGCGGCGGTACTTGATTCGGTGACGGAACTGCCCGCGTTTCTGGAGTAACCGTCACACCTAACGGTTACCAACCCCTCTATTTGGTATGGATTGGCGCGCGCTCGCCGCTGTTGCTGCAGTTGTCGTCGTTGCCGGGCTCGCCGCACCCGGCGGGGCGGTTCCCAACGCCCAGTTGACCGTCTCCGGCGTGACCACCGCACCCGCGCAACCGGCGGTCGGGGAACCGGTAACCATTACGCCCACAGTCGCAAGTTCTGTCGGCAGTGACGAACCCGTCGAAATAACGACGGTCACCGCAACGGTCGACGGCGAGGAAATCGACACGAAGCGTAATCTCGGGACCCTTTCGCCCGGCGATTCGTTGGGTGTTCCCTTCACCACGACATTCGACGAACCCGGGACATACACGGTGACGTTCAGGTTCACCGGGACCGACGACGCTGGCGAAGAAGTCAGCGTCACCCGCGAGGAGACCATCGTCGTCTCGGCAGTTCCAGCAGTTCGGTTGACTGTCGATGACGTGAACGTCCAGCCCGCAACTCCGACCGCCGGAGCGCCGGTGACCGTCCCAATTACTGTTGGGAACTCTGCGGGGAGCACGCAGCCGCTTGCAGTGGATACGGTCGAACTGCTCGACGGCAACCAGACGCTCATGAGCACGGGCGGCGTCGGGTCGGTATCGGCCGGTGAGTCGATTACCGTCCCGCTGACGACGACGTTCGCGCGCCCGGGAGAGAAACAACTCACGGCCAGACTGACTGGCACGAACGCCAACGACGAACCCGTCACCGTGACGCGACCGGTACAGATTGTCGTCGAGGCCGGTGCGCCAGCGCTCGAAATCAACAACCGGTCTGCCATTCAGGAGACGGCTTCGACCATCTCGATGACCGTCTCGAACCCGACACAGAGCACACTCAGGAATATCGTCACGACAGTCAGTGTCGACGGTGCTGAGACCGTTATCAACCGCCGGGTGGTGCCGACGCTGGCCGCAGGCGCACAGTCCGACATTACGTTCACGATTCGCCCAGATGTCGCTGGCGAGGCGTTGCTCCGGACGAACGTCTCGTATACAACAGCAGCGGGCACGGCGGCAACTACACAGCGCTCGACGGTGCTCTCAGTCTCACCACTTGAGACGGATGTCTCTGTGCGCGTCGAGACACAGCGCGCCGACCAGAATCAGCAAACCCAGAACCTCGGTGTCGGCGTCGATGGCATCCTCAACGCCAACAGCGGCCAACAAGAGGAGAGTGACCAGCGAGGAGCGGTCAGCGTCGTCGTCAGCAACCTCGGCAACGCACCGGTCAGCAACGTCGTGCTCGACCCGCGGGCCGGTAACCGCTCGCTGGGACCACGCCCAGTGACCGACGTACTCGCGCCCGGAGAGGAGGAATCCGTAACCGTCTCACTCGCCCGGACGCCGCCCAGTGAGGTCGTCTTCGAGACGTTCTACAACGCAGGAGCGAACCGGTCATCTGCGACAGCTACCTTCGACCCAGCCGGGAGTCGTGGCGCGGTCAGCGTCACCGGCGTCGACCTCGAAACCAGCGGCCAGGAGGTCGAAATTACCGGCGACATCGGCAACCCCGGCGCCAGCCCAGTCTCGGGCGTCGTCGTCGCGGTGGCCGGAAGTGAGGAGGTCAGCCCAGTGTATCCGAACCGGGATTTCTTCGTCGGCGAGGTTGACGAAAACGCCTTCGCTCCTTTCGAGTTGACCGCCGAAGTAACCGAAAACGCGACGGAGATTCCACTGCAGGTGACCTACTTCGTCGACGGTGACAGGCGAACCGAACAGCTCACCCTTCCGCTGGAGGACCCGGTTAAACCGGAGGTAGACAACACCCCCTCGCCGGTACTCGTCGCCGGAGTCGTCGGGATGTTGCTGCTCCTGTTGAGTGTGATTGTCCTCTTTGTCCGGAGACCATGAGCGAGACGCAGCGAGCCGCCGACCCGGCGCTGACGCTGGAATCAGTCACCAAGCGCTACGTCGGCGCAGAGACAGTAACGGCGCTGGCTGACGTCGACCTGCCCATCTACGGCGGAGAGTTCCTCGCTATCGTCGGCCCGAGTGGCAGCGGCAAGTCCACGATGTTGAATCTGCTCGGGTTACTCGACGCGCCGACAGAGGGCGTCGTCCGGCTGGGTGACCGCGACGTAACCGACCTCTCAGAGTCGGAGTTGACCGACGCTCGCCGGGAATCCATCGGCTTCGTTTTCCAGGACTTTCATCTCCTGCCGACGTTGACCGCCGTCGAGAACGTGACACTGCCGACAGCGTTCACGAGCGGTCGGTACGCCGACCGCGCGGTCGACCTGCTCGGCCGGGTCGGACTCGGTGACCGACTCGACCACACCCCAGACCAGCTCTCCGGCGGCCAGAAACAACGCGTCGCGATTGCTCGCGCGCTCATCAACCAGCCCGAGGTTCTGCTGGCTGACGAACCGACAGGCAACCTCGACCGTGACACAGGCGTCAAAATTCTGGAGGAGGTCAGGCGCATCTGTGAGCGCGGCGTCGCGGTGGTTGCCGTGACCCACGACGAACTCGTGACCGAGTACGCCGACCGGACGGTCAGGCTGGTCGACGGCCGCCTCGGGGAGGGTGACGATGGCTTCGCCACCTGACCCAGAGCCGGCTGCCACCGAGCAGTCGGCGATGTCCGGCGGGCTCTGGAAGTTTCCCGCGCTGGCGCTGGCCTGGCGCAACCTCCGGCGCAACCGGCTGCGTTCGATTCTCGCTGCGCTGGGCATCGCTATCGGCGTGTTCGTCATCGTCGTGCTGGGCGTGTTCGGGACCGTTCTCCAGCTCTCGGCGAGTCAGGAACTCGGCGGTATCGGGAATCAGGTAATCGTCTCACCCTCCGCCGAGACGGGGACTGACGCGCTGACGCCGCGGCAGATCCAAACTGTCGAACGGGCCGCGGTCGGTCGCGGGACAGCGGTGCCCGTCTACATCGAGAACAGCCTCGTCACTGCCGGCGGGGAGCGCGCTCCTGCACAGATTTATGGAATCGACAATCCGGCGGCGCTGTTCACAGGGGAAGGTGAGTCGCTGCCGGCCCGCCATCGAGGTGGTGCCTACGTAGGAACGAGCGTCGCGAACTCGCTGGACCTGCAGGTCGGTTCCACTGTGGATGTCGAGGGCGAGCAGTACCGAATCGTGGGGTTGCTCGCTTCGAGCGAGGACATCACGCCGATTCAGGCAAACAACGCTATTGTCCTCGCAGAGCGAGAGTTTACCGGCGGCTACGACCAAGCGGTCGTCGTTGCCGACTCGCCAGACGACGCCAGAACCGTCGCCGCAGAAATCGACTCCCAGATCAACGTTCGGACCGAGCGAGTCGACATCTTCGAGCTCTCAGAGTTACTGGCGACGATTTCTGAGTTCTTCACACTGCTGAACCGGTTTCTCATCGCACTCGGGAGCGTGTCGCTGATTGTCGCCGGCGTGAGTATCTTCAACCTGATGCTCATGTCTACCGCCGAGCGACGTGGTGAGATCGGACTGATGCGAGCGGTCGGCATCCACCGTGAGAGCGTGCTCAGACTGCTACTTGCGGAGGCAATGCTGCTCGGCGCGATCGGTGGCTTCCTTGGGGCAGTGCTGTCGGGACTCGCGGCGCTGCTGTTGTGGGCAGTCACGCCAGTTGGACTCGACGTGGTGCTCGTCTCACGCAACGGCGGGTTCCTCGTCGGCGGATTCGTCTTCGGAATCGTCGTTGCGCTCATCAGCGGTGCCTATCCAGCGTGGAAAGCAGCAGGCGAACGCCCGGTCGAAGCGCTCCGTGGTTAGGTCCACTCGGTGTAGCCGCACTTACCCCTCAGGTCCATTCCGTGTAGCCGCACTTGCCACAGTGCAGGCGGTCACCATGGTCTGCAAGGAAGGAGTCGCCGCAGCGAGTACACTGTTCGCGGTCGGTCGAGCCGTCGTCCTCGTAGAGTTCGTGTCGGGCCATCTTATGCCTCCTCGGCCTCAGTCTCTTCCTCAGCGCCGATCTTGTTGCGGTCGAGCATGTGGTCCTGCTCGACATCCTGTGCGTGTTCCGGCGAGTCGTAGACCTTCGCAGCGCCGATGGTCGTTCGCATGCCGTACTTGGTGTCGAGTTTCCGGATTACGACTTCGTTGGCGTCCTTGTTGAGCGTGGCCGCAAGCGAGTCACGCACGGAGAGTCGCGACGGCGTTGCTTCCTCGTGGGTGAGTTCGAAGGTCACGTCTGTCCTGTGCAACATCGGATTCTCGGTTTCCTCGATGATGTCGATATCCATAGTCTTGTCATATACTCCCGGCGAACCGGCTAAAAGGATTTCGAAGGCGAGAGTAATCAATCAAATACCCCGGACAGTTTCGATAACGCCGGTGGATTCGAGCGTCATCCAGAGGAGAAATAGTCCGTAGAGGGCGAGAAAGCCGTAGGACTCCAAGTTTGTCAGTTCGAGGTCAGTTCGGGTGAAGACGATGAAGACGAGCGTCGCAACGCCCAGAAACCCCATCGTCGGGACCGCAACGAGGAAGTTTATTGTTGCCGAGCCAGCCAGCAAGACGCCGAGCGGGATGGCGACGAGGAGATTGAACGTGTTGCTCCCGAGGACGTTTGTGAGACTGGTGACACTGTCGTCGTTCCGGGCGGCGCGAACGCTGACGAAGGTATCCGGGAGGCTCGTTCCGGCCGCGATGACGGTCAACCCCCACAAGAAGGATGGCGTGTCGAAGATGTCGCCAAACGAGAGCGCCGCACGAACCAGCCCCTCGACACCGACAGCGATGACCACCAGCGCAACCGCGAGTGTTCCCCACTGCTTGAGCGGGCTAATCTCGGGCCGCGTGTCGGCGACGTAGTCGGCAGCGTCCTGCTGGTGGAGGAAGATGTAGACAGCGTACGTGGCAAGCGGCAGGATGGTCAACTGCGGGGTGAGAATCGCCGCGCTGTTCGTCCCGCCGGGGACGTAGGTCGCACCGAGTGCAAACGTGAGAAACAGGATGAGAATGCTAATCGCGTAGAACTGGGCGTCCTTGTGAACGAGGGTGCGGGTCGCGCTCAGGTCTTCGCTGGTGAGTGCAGAGACCGCAGGAATCACGAGAATATTGAAAATCGCACTCCCGACAATAGCCCCGACGCCAAGGGCAAACTCGCCGTGAACAACGGTGCTGATAACGATAGAGCTAATCTCGGGAAAGCTAGAGCCGACAGCAACGACGATGGCCCCGTGGACTGCGACCGGCAGCCCGTAGTACTTGCTGAGCTGTTGAGCCGCGCCCTCGAAGTACTCGCTGCCCTTCCAGATGACGAGCACTGCAACGCCAGCAAGCGCGAGCGAGCCGAGCAGTCCAACCATCAGAACCTCCGTCTCGCGGCCTCGCAGGTCGAGCGTTCGAGAGTCACTCTTTGATGCGGATGGCTGGCCGGCCGGGTTCGGCCTTGCCGGTGAGGTCGCTGCTGGCTTCCTCGCCGCTCAGGACTGTCACCTCGGCGTCGAACTCCTCGGCGACGAGCCACGTCGCTCGGGCGAGGACGTCCTGCTCGCTCTCAGGGGTGAGCTGGCGCGTCAGCGACTGGCGCTCGGCCTGAAGATCCTTGGCGTACTCCGGTGCACCGTTGTACTCGCGGAACTCCTCGCGACCCATAATCTCGCCGACGAGGTTGTCGCCGTCGAACTCACGGGCGAGTTCGTGGGCTTCGTGTTTCCACTCGGGAGCCACCGCGATGACAACTTCCGATGGGTCTGCGATGTCGGCGACATCGACAATCTGGCGAACGTCCTCGCGCGTCTCCTCGATGAGCGCGCGTTCGAGTTCGAGGTCGGTCAGGTCGCCGTCGAAGGCTGGCCACGAGGCATTGACAACGAAGTCGTCGTAACCGAGCGTCCGCCACAGTTCCTCGGTGATGTGGGGCGCAACTGGTGCGAGAACGCGAACAATCGTCTCCAGCGCTCGCCGCACAGTGTCGGGCTCTGGTTCGGTGTAGCGACCGTATCGGTCGAGCAGCGAGAGGAGGTCCTGGGCCTCCCGCAGCGCCGCCGTGAAGGTCATTTCTTCGTAGCTCTGGCTGGCAACGGCGGCGACGTAATCAGATTCGCGCTCGACGTAGTCGGTGACAGCACCGCCGTCGCCTGCCGGCGGGTCGGCGGCGAACTCCTCGACAGCGTTGTACAGTTGCGTGAGGAAGCGATGGCTGGACTCGACACCTTCGTCGGTCCAGTTGAACTCTCGCTCCGGGCGAGCAGCCTGCATCGTGAACAAGCGGGCGGTGTCAGCGCCGTACTCCTCGACGATATTCTGCGGGGAGACGACATTGCCCTTCGATTTGGACATCTTCTCGCCTTCGAGCAGGACCATCCCCTGCGTGACGAGTCGCTCGAAGGGTTCGCGGTGGTCGAGCATCTCCATGTCCGCGACGGCTTTCGTCACGAACCGGGAGTACAGCAGGTGCATCACGGCGTGTTCGATGCCGCCGACGTACTGGTCGACGGGCATCCAGTCGTTGGCACGCTCGGTGTCAAAGGGCGCGTCCTCGAGGTCCGGCGAGACGTACCGCAGGAAGTACCACGAGGAGTCGACGAAGGTGTCCATCGTATCCGTCTCTCGGCGGGCAGGACTGCCACACTCTGGACATTCTGTCTCGACAAACTCGTCGACTTCTTCGAGTGGGTTGCCCGTCGTCTGGACGAACTCCGGCAGTTCGACCGGCAACTGGTCGTCGGGAACCATCACCGGCCCACAGTCGTCGCAGTGGATGACGGGAATCGGCGTCCCCCAGTAGCGCTGTCGGGAGACACCCCAGTCTCGCAGTTGGTACTGGGTGTCGTGGCTCGCGCCGGGCAGGTCGTCTTCGAGTTTGGAGCGAGCGTCTTCGCTCGTCAGCCCGTCGTACTCGCCGGAGTTGACGAGGACGCCGTCCTCGGTGTAGGCTTCTTCCTGCACTTCGGGAACGTCGCCGTCTTCGGGTTTGACCACTGGCTCGATGGGGACGCCTTTTTTCGTGGCGAAGATGTGGTCGCGTTCGTCGTGGGCGGGCACGGCCATCAGCGCGCCAGTGCCGACGTCTGAGAGCACGAAGTCCGCGACAAAGACGGGAATCTCCTCGCCCGTCGCGGGATTAGTGGCGGTGAGGTCTGTGGCGACGCCGTTTGGTTCGTCGCCGTCAGGGTCGGCCTCGTGGTCGATGAACTGTGCCACGTCGTCGTCTTCGGCGGCGATATCCTGTGCAATCTCGCTGTCGGGCGCGAGCGCGAAGAAGGTCGCACCGTGAATCGTGTCGAGTCGGGTGGTGAAGATGTCGACGTCGCCGTAGCCCTCCACCTCGAAGGGAACGACAGCGCCGTGCTGGCGGCCAATCCAGTCACGCTGCATCGCGCGGACGCTGTCCGGCCAGCCCTCCAGTTCGTCGATAGCGTCGACCAGTTCGTCGGCGTAGTCGGTAATTGTGAAAAACCACTGGTCGAGGTTGCGCTGCGTAACCGGTGTATCACAGCGCCAGCAGAGTTCTGCGTCGCCTTCGACCTGTTCGTCGGCCAGCACCGTCTCACAGGAGGGACACCAGTTGACCTCGGAGGCTTTGCGCTCGACCAGGTCCTCCTCGTGGAAGCGTTTGAACAGCCACTGGTTCCAGCGGTAGTACGCTGGGTCACAGGTCATGACCTCGCGGTCCCAGTCGTAGCCAAAGCCCATCGCGTCCATCTGCTCGCGCATCGTCTCGATACAGGACAGCGTCCACTCCTCGGGGTTCGTGTCGCGCTCCTCGGCAGCGTTTTCAGCTGGCAGTCCGAAGGAGTCCCAGCCCATCGGGTGAAGGACGTCTTCGCCCTGCATTCGCTTGTATCGGGCGAAGGCGTCGGTAATCGTGTAGTTCCGGACGTGGCCCATGTGCAGGCTGCCGGAGGTGTAGGGGAACATTCCCAGCACGTACGCGGGGTCCTCGGCGTCGTCCGACGTCCGGAAGACATCTGCCTCGTCCCACGACTGTTGCCACTGGTCCTCAATCGCACCCGGGTCGTACTCGCGCTCGCTGTCGGCCATATACCGTCTAACAGTACCGCGACTCAAATTAGTATTTATTCACGTGCGGGAACACGGACCACACGTTGCAGCGAGCGGCAATACTTTGCTGATGGAGGGCAACAATCGAGATATGCGATATGGAGACCAAGTGCTGAACCGAATCTATCGGGAGGGGATGCTCGAGGACAAACGACCGGATTTTCCGGTGGGTTACGAGGACCTGCGCGAGCGCGCTCACGAGGAAATGAGCGAGGAGGCGAAAGCCTACATTCACGGTGGAGCGGGGTCGGAGACGACCTTCGAGCGCGAACAGGACTTCTCGGCGTGGCGAATCGTGCCGCGGATGCTGCAGGGTGTCGAAGACCGTGACCTCTCGACGGAGTTCATGGGGCAGGATATCGACTTCCCGCTGGCAATCACACCGCTGGGCATCCAGAACCTCGCACACGAAGAGGGGGAACTGGCGACGGCACGGGCCGCCCGAGAGATGGACGTGCCCTTTATTCTCTCATCGCTGTCCTCGACGCCGATGGAGGATGTCGCGGAAGAACTCGGTGACACGCCGAAATACTTCCAGTTCTACTGGTCCTCGGACGAGGATATCGCCCGCTCGTTCCTGAATCGTGCAGAGGAGTCTGGCTACGACGGTATCGTCGTGACAGTTGACGCACCAATTTTGGGCTGGCGCGAGCGACTCATCGAGCGCGGCTACTACCCGTTCCTCAACGGCGACGGCGTGGCCAACTACTTCAGCGACCCCGAGTTCCGCTCACAGCTCGACAACCCGCCGGAGGAAGATACCGAAGCCGCAGTCCAGCACTTCCTCGACATCTTCGGCGACTCCTCGCTGACGTGGGAGGACCTGTCCTTTGTCTTCGAGAACACCGACCTCCCGGTCCACATCAAGGGCGTCCTGCACCCCGACGACGCCGAGAAGGCTGTCGACGCAGGTGCGGAAGGTATCGGTGTCTCCACCCACGGCGGCCGGCAAGTCGACGGCTCGATTACCGCAATCGAGGCGCTGCCGGCGATTGCTGACCGCGTGGGTGACGAGACGACCATCACCTTCGATTCCGGGCTCCGACGCGGGTCGGACCTGTTCCGTGCGCTTGCGGTCGGCGCGGATGTCGGGCTACTCGGGCGACCGTTCATCTACGGACTGGCTGTCGGCGGACAGGCCGGCGTCGAGCACGTCCTGCAAAATACGCTCGCCGACTTCGACCTGACGATGGGACTTGCGGGCCGAGACGCTGTCTCGAAAATTGACCGGAGCGCGGTTACGCACGAGAGCGAACTGTAAACTGGTGGCCAAACTGTCGGACAACGATCCAGCCGGTTGTTGTTTTCTCGGAGAACTGGCTGAATACGCTGGTACGTAGCGAGGCATATTGAGTGATTTGCGGTGTGTTGAGCATACGCCGAGCGAAGCGAGGCGTTTCACCGACGGCGAGGAATAGCCGAGCCGTCGGCCTTTTTCACCCATGTTTTTCAAGGAGTCTTCCCGCAGCGGCCGAAAGGCCGCGAGGAAAGGCGACGATGAAAAAGATGGCTGTACCAACCAGTTCAACGGGTCAAAAGGTCGGTGTGGGACTTGTTCGATGACAGTCTACTGGGAGCGGTACATTCTGAAAATAGCCGACACACCGGTGTGAGTTTTTGTACAGCCACCAGTATGCGGCCCAACATCTTGGCCCAATTCCTTTTTCAGTTGCCGACGAAGCGCAGTTATGTCACTGGAGACCGGTATAGTACTCGGCGTCCACGTACTGGCTGGCGTCCTCGCGCTGCTGGCGGGCCTGGGCGCAATCGCGACTAAAAAAGGGAGGAATCGACACAACACGGCCGGAAAGGCCTACGTCGCGGCGATGGGCGTCGTCGTCGTGACTGCCGTCCCGCTGGCCGTGTGGATCGAGAGCTGGTTTCTGCTCGCAATCGCAATCTTCAGCGGCTATCTCGTCGTTTCGGGTTATCGGATTATCCGTCGACGACGCCGTCGGGTCGAGCGGCCGACCAAGCGAGATTACCTGTTACAGGGATCGATGCTCTCCGCGGGGGCGGTGATGCTCGCAACGGGCGGTCTTGGGACCGTCGAACTGGGACCGGTACTCGTCGTCTTCGGCGTGATTGGTATCGTGCTCGCGGTCCGGGAGTTGTGGACACTGCGGCGAGCCGGCGGCGCGCCGTGGATCGACCGCCATATCACCTACATGGGCGGGGGCTACATCGCAACCGTCACCGCAACAGTCACTGTCAACCTGACCATGCTGCCACCACTGGCGCGCTGGCTTGGACCGACGGCAGTCGGGACACCGCTGATTGTGTACGCGGTCAACCACTACCGCCCCGTGTTCGCGCCGAACGCAGGGACTTAGAGTAGTCCTTCTTCAGCGAGTGCGAGCGTGACCAGCCGTTTGTACGCGAATTCTTTGGGCGTTGACGGCGACGCCAGCCCCATCCGGTCGAGATACGGGAGCGCTGCACTCGGTGTAAACAACGCTTTCGGGAGATTTCGGGCAGAGATGTCGGGGAGACCGCCGCCACCCACAGCAGACTCTAACCCTTGCAGCGAGCGGGCCAGCGCCTGTTCTTCCTCGGTGAGGTCCGAGCCGTACGGAAACCGGGGGAGCGCCCCGTCGTCGCGGTAGGGCGCCAGCGCCGACTCGATTGTTTCGGGGTAGTTGTTGCGAGCGTCTTCGGGGAGTTCCCACTCCTTCGGGAGTTTGCCGGCGTCTTTGGCCTGTTCGATGAGTTTGTCCTGAAATCGTGAGTCAGCAATCGAAATCATCTCGGCAATCACCTCGGCGTCGGATTTCCCCCGGAGGTCAGCAACGCCGTACTCGGTGACGACGATATCCCGGAGATGGCGTGGGATGGTGATGTGGCCGTAGTTGAAGACGATGTTCGATTCGGGCTCACCGTCGCTCTGTCGGGTCGCGCGAATCATGATAATCGAGCGGCCGTCGTCGAGTTCGTGGGCCTGATTGACGAAGTTGAACTGGCCGCCGACGCCGCTGACGACCCGCCCGTCGCCAGTTCCGTCGGACGCAACACCGCCGGTGACTGTCGCCTTCATGCCCGTATTGACGAAGCGAGCGTGGCGGCGCTGGCGGCGTTTCAGTTCTTGGTTACCGTACAGCGCGTTGGTGAACTGGACGCTGGTCATCGCGAGTTTGCGGCGGCGGTCGGGCGAGAGGTCGCGCAGTCCCTCGTAGAACTGCTGGGCACCCATGAAGAAACCGCCGTGCAGGACACGACCACCAGACAGCGAGTCACCAAGAGCGTGCTCGGCGATGGCACTGCGGGCTTCGCTCCGACCGAGGTTCGCCGGGATCGATTCGCCAGCGACCTGTAGACGGTCGTCGTCGTAGGTGACGTCCTCGGAGAAGATGCCCCACTGCTTGAGGAACGCAACATCGTCGGCGTCGAGGTCCGGTGAGAGTGTCCCCTCGGCGAGCAGTCGGTCCAGCGTTTCGAGGGTGATGCCTTCGGCAAAGACATCTTCCTCGGCGAGACGCTGGATTGTCGGGTCGTCGTAGACTTCTCGGGAGAGAACACCCGCGTTATAGAGTTCGAGAAAGGCCTGTACGAACATCTCCGTTGCGCCGTACAGCCCTTCCTCGAAGGGGTCGAGGCCGCCGAGTTCGTCGACGAGCGAACCGTCCGTGGCGTCGATGTCTGCGATGATGTCGCGGTAGGTGTCGTTGTCGGTGTGTCGGAGTTGGGTTGCCCAGCCGATGGCGTCACCGAGCGAGCCAATTCCAATCTGGAGTGTACCGCCGTCACGCAACAGCGTACTGACTCGCAGGCCGATCGCCTGGTCGGCGTAGCTGACCGCCTCGTTTGGCGGGCCGAACAGCGTGGTTTCGGTGTCGCTGTCGAGGACGGCGTCGAATTTGTCGGTCGGAACCGGCGCGTCACCGTACATGAACGGCATCTCTTCGGAACGTTCGCCGACGACCATCGTTTCGCGCTCGCCACGTTCGCGGGCCTCTCGCATCGACGCGATGAGGTCGTGGGAGATGTCGGTGTTCGAGCCAATGTTGTAGTGCATCTCGCCCTCGTATTCGCCCGCGCCGACGAGCTGGAGCAACAGATTCGGTTCGGCCTCTCGGAACGCCCGCAGTGCGTGGGTGTAGTTGACGCTGTGGTGGGCCTGCTGGGCGTCGGGGTTGTCCATGTGCCGACCCGGCGGGAAGTAGAACTGGTGAACTTCGATATTCTCCGGAAGTTCCTGCTCGTCCAGCAACTCGGCGTAGCGGAGGTTCGGGTACGAGCCGAACAGTCGGTCGAGAATCGGGTCGAGGAGGCGGCGTTCGAGGTCGCTTCCGGGCTCAGGTTTCGAGAGTGTCAGTGCCGTCCAGATAGAGAGTTCGATCTCCGGGTCCGCCAGCGCACGGTCGACGAGTTCGTTGAGGATATGATTCGCCTTCCCGATGCCAAGCGGTGTCCCGACGACGATGTCGGTCCCGAGTTCGTCCAGAATCGCGTCGACAATCGCCTCGGGGTCGTCGTACGTAGTCGCCATGTCGGCCATCTTTAGCACCCGCCTACATCAACGGTTTGGAACCGATGTCACGTCACAACACATTTTCCGCGTCGTCGCGTTCGTTCAAGCATGAGCGACGAATTCGACAAAGAAGCCGAACGTGAGAAGTTAGAAGAAAAATACGAGCGAGACAAGCAGAAACGCCAGGCGACCGAGCAGATGAGCGAACTGCTCCTGCAGGGCGCGACGATGACCAACGCCCACTGCTCGGAGTGTGGCGACCCAATCTTCCGCTACGAAGAACAGGAATTCTGTCCTACGTGTGAAAAACCAGTCGACAGGGAGACCCAGAGCGACGACGAGGAGGACAGTGAGGATGATGACAGCATCCAGGTGACGACACCGAGTAACGACGCGCGCGTCTCCTTCGGGCAGAGCGAAGAGGGCGAGCAGCCAGCCGAAAACGGACAGGCAACGTCCGACCAGCCCGTCAACGAGGAGACTCCACAGCAGCCGCGTCAGCCCGCCAACCGCCAGACTGAGCCGCCACAGCAGACCCAGCAGACTGGAACCCAAAATCAGCCAGCGCAGCCGACCCAGCCACCCGCCAGTCCACAAGCCAGTCAGCAGGCCGGAGCCGAACCAGGCGTCGCCGCGGCACGAGAGTCGCTCGTGCAAACACTCACCCGATTTAGCCAGCAGGCCGCCGCCGCTGACGACCCGGCCAGAGCACAGGAGCATCTTGCCGCCGCGCGCGAAGCGGCCGAGGCACTGGCAGCACTGCGCCAGTAGCGAGTCTTAGTTTCGTGGTGTCGGGTCGAGATACCGCGCCAGTTCAGTTCCAAACGAGTCTGCGAGTGTTGCAACGTCCTCACCGACGAGCAGGTCGTACTCCGATTGGAGTGCAGACTCGACGTGCGCACCGAGTGCGACATCGAACAGCGCGTCGCTATCGAGCAGGTCGACTGCCGAGGTGACCGCGCGCTCGCGCTCGACGACGTAGCGGTCGCCCTCGATGAACGGCCCGTAAACATCATCGTCGGCGTAGGCGTCGTAAAAGCGCTCGGCGTGCTCCCCGACGTGGACCGGCGGTCCCTCGTGGCGCTCGACAGCGGGTCGCTCGGCGACGGCGAGTTCAAGCAGGAGGACGGCGGTGCCGTCGTCGGCGAACGCAGCCGCCCGGAGCACGTCGAAGCCACGTCGGTCGAGTTCCTCACGAATCCCCTGTCTGGAGCGTTCGAGTTGGGGCCAGAGTTGGTCGTCGACGATATCCGGCGCGGCGAAGCGGATCGCCATCGGCGTCGTCCCCCGGCGCTCGAATTCCGCCGCGACAGCGTCCGAAGCGAGTGCGTCAGGCTGTGCCTCGGTGAACAGCGAGTCGCGGGGGGCAGCGAGTAGTTCCCGGGCGAAGTGTTGGACCCGGGCAACGTTGGAAGCCGAGAGGACAGCGGCGACGTTCCGTCCGGGGTCAGTCGGGTCGATCATCACCATCGGGTCATCGAACGTCTCCGTAGCGTGTTCTTCAGGGTCGAATTCGACGGGCGGTTGCCACGCTGTCGCGGCTTCGACGAGCGGCCGGAAGCCGCCATACTCGACGACGAGCAGTTCGGTCAGAAAGCCAGAGAAACCACGCGTTTTCAAATCACTGCCGTAGGCGCCGATTCCGGTGAAAAACTGCTTGCAGACGCGGACATCACTCGCGAGGTCGGGCGTCAGGCGCTCGCTGATGTACTCAGTATGAAACGGCGTTCGGTCGACGGCCGACCGAATGTCAGCAGCGTCCTCGACATCGTAGCAGGGGACGAGGTCGACCGCGAAACCCTCGAACTCGCCGACGACGTAGGGATGTTCGGCGTACTCTTCGCGGCCGTCGGGCAGCACCTCGTGGCCGATGGCGAGACCGTGAGATTCCAGCTCCTCGCGGTCCAGATCCGACGGAAAGCGGACAAACAGGTCGATGTCGCGGTCGCCAGCCAGCCACGTATTCCGGGCTGTCGAGCCGACGCGGACGACATCTGCCTCGACTGCGCGGTCAGTGATGGCCTCGCGTGCGCGGTCGGTTAGCTCCTCGGTCACGGCTGCCAGTCGCTCACGCTCGTCGTCAGCGGGCTCGACGCGCTCGCGGACGCGCTTGACGGTTGCGTCGAACTCGTCGCTCATGTCCATCGCTTGCCGGCAGGTGCGTGAAAGCGTGTCGGTGCAGGACGGAAGCGAAACGCCTATCAAAAAACCCCATCTATCAAAGAATGCGTGCCGCCGTAGCTCAGTTGGTAGAGCACCACGCTGTTACGGTGCGTAGGTTGTCTGCGTGCCGCAGATACGTGGTTGTCCCAGGTTCGAGTCCTGGCGGTGGCGTGTTTCTGTCGTGAACAACACGGTGAGCGGAGCGAACCGTCAGTGAACGACGAAACCGCGACTCGGCAGACTCGAACACGCAAGTCGCAGTCCGCGCAGCCGAAGAACTGAGGCGAGCAGAACCGTCTTACCTCGGTTTGAGTCCTGGCGGCGGTCACAGAGAACGACTTTCTCGCGGACGGACCAGCATAACATTTATATAGAACCGCGAACAATTATCTCATGTAGTGAGGTGATCAGTAATGGCATTGCCACGAACAGCACCAAGCTCCTGGATGCAGAGTCTCGATTTCCCAAGCCAACTGCTCGAAACTGGTAGTAACGACTACGAACTGTACGAGGAGGACAACGAGTTCGTGCTCAGCGTCGAGCTTCCGGGCTTCGACCCCGAGGAGATAACCGCCTCCTGGGACAGCGGCGTACTGAATATCGCGGCGGAACACGACGACGAACAGCGAGGGGAACGGCGCACCTATCACCAGCGGTTCCGCTTCCCGAAATCGGTCGCTGACGAGGAAATTACCGCCGAGTACACGAACGGTATCCTCGAAATGCGGCTTCCAGTCGAGGAGGCTGTCGTCTCCGGCCGTGAAATCGAGATTACGAGCTAACACTCACTCCCGACACCCATTTTTTCCGTCGCGACCCCTCGTGCAGTGATAACTACGGGCTACTATTTTACCGGTCGCGTTCGAGTACCGAGGTATGGTGTATTCAGGGGACCACCGGTGGGAGAAATGAAAATCAATATCGACGCACCACCGGACGAGGAGAGTGCACGCGCAATCGCGAGCGCGCTCGCGAACCATCTCGGGCAGGAGGTTGACCTGGTCGTCAACGACGAGTCCGTCGCCAGCGCCGGCGGCGAGAAGTACGGCGACCCGGTTATTACCGACCGTGAGCAGCAGTTACGGGACGAAATCGAGCAGATTCTCTCCGGGGGGCCAGAGCGCGGTCACGAGAAAATCAACGAACTCGGAAAGCTGTTCGTGCGCGACCGACTGGACCGTATCTTCGACGAGATTAGCTACGAGGACGGCACCTTCGCCAGACACTCCGCCGGCGACGAACTGCCAGCCGACGGGCTCATCACCGGCGTCGGGAAGATTCACGGCCGGCAGGTCTTCTTCGCGGCGCACGACTACACGGTCAAGGCTGGGTCGCTGGGCCAGATGGGCGTCGAGAAGGAGATTCGACTGGCCGAGCGAGCGGTCGAGGCGGGCGCACCAATCCTGCGACTCATCGACTCGACCGGAGCGCGGTTGAACCTCGACGAGCGCGAGGAGGGCGACACTCACATGGACCGCTACCGTGGCGGCAAGATGTTCTACAATCAGTGCATCCACTCCGGCCAGGTGCCACAGATTGGGGTGCTGTACGGCCCGGATATCGCCGGGTCGGCGTACACCCCCGTCTTCTGTGATTACCTGATTATGGTCGAGGAAATCGCCGGAATGGCGATTGCCAGCCCGCGGGTCGTCGAGGCAGTCACCGGCGAGCAGACGACGATGCAAGAACTGGGCGGACCGCGCGTCCACGCTCGGGAGTCCGGCAGCGCCGACCTCGTCGTTTCTGACGAGGCTGCCGCCGCCGAGTCGGTTCGGGACCTGCTTGGCTATCTGCCACAGCGACACAACGCCGAGTTGCCGACCCGTCCACCAGCCAAGCCGGCGGTCAATCCGAAGGGGCTGGACACGGAGATTCCCGACGACCCCGACGAGGCCTACGACGTGAACAACGTCATCGAACGGCTGGTTGACGAGAATTCGTGGTTCGAGTTGAAACCGGAGTTTGCGCCCGAGTTGGTCACCGGACTGGGGCGAATCGACGGGCGACCGGTTGGCTTCGTCGCCAACCAGCCTGCCGCGAAAAGCGGTGCTATCTTTCCGGATTCCGCCGAGAAGGGAGCGGGATTCGTCTGGAGTTGTGACGCCTTCGGTATCCCGCTGGTGTATCTCTGTGACACGCCCGGGTTCATGGTCGGCAGTGCCGTCGAGAAACAGGGCGTCCTCCAGAAGGGCCGGAAGTTCATCTACGCCACCTCGAACGCGCAGGTGCCGCAGCTGTGTGTCATCACCCGCAAAGCCTACGGCGCGGGCATCTACGCGATGGCCGGCCCCTCCTTCGGCCCGGACGCGACGCTCGCACTCCCGAGCGCCGAAGTTGCTGTAATGGGACCAGACGCCGCCGTGAACGCGCTGTTTGCCGAACAGATGGAAGAGATGGACGCCGAGGAGCGTGCGGAGTTCGTCGAAATGATGCGCGCCGAGTACGACAAACAGATCGACATTCGCGCACAGGCCTCGAAGATGCAGGTAGACGAGTTGTTGCCGGCGGGCGACCTGCGCGACCAACTGGGCGCGCGGCTGGAAACGCTGCAGAACAAGCGCCGCACCGACCGCGACCGGTATCACGGGACAGTGCTGTTCTAGTCGTCAGCTTCGAGGCGTTTGTAGGTATGCCGCAGCGTGACGGGCGTGACATCCGCGACGTCGGCCGCTTCTTGCTGAGTGAGGTTGTGGCCCGCCCGCTGTGCCGCGGTGTACAGGCAGGCCGCCGCGACGCCGCCGGGGTTGCGTCCGGTGTCCTCGCCACGTTCGCGCAGGCCCGTCGCGAGTTCGCGGGCGTGTTGTTCGATGTCCGTGGGGATATCGAGTTTGCTCGCAAAGCGAGCGAGATACTCCCGTGGGTCGATTGGGCCGGTCGGCAGTCCCAGTTCGCGGTTCATCGCGTCGTAGGCGGCGTCGAGTTCCGCACGGGTCGACTTGGCCGCGTCGGTGATTTCGCTGGCCGTCCGAGAGACTGAAGCGGTGCGGCAGGTAGCGTAGACGACTGCCGCCGCGAATCCCTCGATGGAGCGGCCCTGCAACAGGTCCGCTGACTGGGCGGACTCGAACAGAGCGCAGGACTGTTCCTGCACGTGTTCGGGCAGGTCGAGACGACTCACCAGCCGGCGGATTTCAGTGAACGCATACACCTGGTTGCGTTCGGCTTTGCTCCGAATCTGGGTCCGTTTGTGCTGGCGGCGCATCCGGGCGACGCGTCGGCGTTTGCGGCCAGTGAGTCGGTTCGAGTGACCAATCTCAGTGGAGAGTCCTTTGTCGTGCCGGGAGCGTGTCAGCGGTGCGCCGGTGCGCTCGGGATTTTCGCTGTCGTCCTCGAACGAGCGCCACTCTGGGCCGGGATCGATTGCGTGCTCGTCGACGACCAGCCCACACTGGGTACAGACCGTCTCGCAGTCGTCTGCTCGCAGGCGACCCTCGCATTCGGGACAACTCTGGGTGACCGTAGCTGTCATCACGAGAGAGTTGGGGCCGAGTGAGCATTTAAACAGAAGGAGGAACCGGAGCTTGTTGCTGGTTGGCCGAAATCGAACCTACCGGTAACCGGTAGGTGATAGCCCGGTGAGTACTCAGCCGGCCCGCAGCGAAAGCTATCATTTAATACGGAAGAACAGCCGACATACACACGATGGGACTGTCGGAAATCGCGGCCGGCATCGAGGTCACGGAGAGCCAAGAGGAACACAGTCCGGCAACGGTGGACACGACCGACGCGAGCCTCGCCGAGCGGTTAGCGCCATTTGCTTCGGAGTTTCCCTGTTCGGCAGAGGCGGCAGCGACTATCCTCGAACGGTACAGCGAAGGGAAGTCAGTCGGCGAAGCGGGACGTGCCGCCGGCGTCGCGCCAGTAACGGCAGCAAAGACACTCCACCTGCTCGGTGAGTCAGTCTCGCCGGTGAGTCCACTCGGGGCAGAGATCATCCAGGACTGGATTGCGGGGCAACTCTCGCGGACGGAGGCCATGGAGTTGAGCCAACTCGGTGAGAACGAGTTCGGACTTGCGGTCTACGTCGAGACACACGACCCACTCGAAGACGCCTGTGCAGCAGTCGAAGGCGTGCTCGCGGCACACCAGACCAACAAGCAGCGTCCGCTGGCGGAGACGATGAGCGAGACGACCGACCTGCTCTGATCAGTGGTGAGAATCGGGAGCCAACGCTTTAGTAGGCCGGGTGAAGATGTTTCGGTATGACACACTGGACGTGTGGTATCGACGGGGACAACGCGACGTTCGACCGCGTCGAGGACCTGATGACCCACCAGGCTGCCGAACACGACCGTATCGAGTGCAAGGTCTGTGGCACGGTCGTTCCGGACGGCTATTTTGCGATCAAACACGCATTCGAGGAACACTCCCGGGCGGAGTACGTCCGCGCCTACGAGGCCTCTGCCGCCGAAGTCCGCCGCCGCGAGGAGGTCAAAGAAGAAATCGAAGACGCTGCCGACATCCGGGAAGTGGTCGACCGACTCGACGGAACCCGGTAACTGGGTCGAGCGCGATTTCTGTTGTTGTATCCCTTACAACAATAAATCCTGATAATCGTGCGTCGAATTTATCAGCGTCCGTAAAGTGCTCTCGATCAATGGGTACCAACGAGAACAGTACCGCCGATAGAATGACGGCCGGAACCGACCGACCGGACGTGCCGCTGGATTACCACGCGATTCTCGACCACATCGACACGCCGCTGTTCGTGGTTGACGGGAAAGGACGGTTGACGCACTGGAATCGCGCCTGCGCGCAGTTGACCGGCGATTCGATGGAAGACGCGATTCGCAAAGACAGAGAGACGGGCTACGTTGGCCCCGCGTTCTATCACGACGGCCGGCGGTCGATGACACTCGCCGAGAAGGTTGTCGAAGCACCCGAATCCGCCGACGAGGAGTACGGTGTCCCCCGCGTTGGGGATGTCGAGTACACGTTGTACGCCGACCAGAGTGTAATGCAAGACGCCAACGGCGAGAGTCGCCACATCGAGTTCAGCGCAGCCCCGATGTACGATGGCGGGGAACTCGTCGGCGTCGTCGAAATGATTCACGACCGGACAGAAGACGAACACCAACAACAGCAACTCCGGGGGATGGTCAAAGAGTTACAGGCAACGATGAGCGAAATCGAGGCCGGTAATCTCGACGCCAGAGCCCACGTCGAGGAGACCGACTATCTCGACGCAGAACTGCTCGGCGTGGTCGAGTCACTCAACGAGATGGCGAGCCGGCTGAAAGGGATTGTCGCCGATGTCGCGGACCGTACCGGCGACCTCAACAGCTCGGTCGACGAGGTTGCCGACAGCAGTGAACGAATTTCAGAACTCTCCAGCGACCAGTCCGACGCCTTGGCACAGGTCAGCGAAGAGGTGAGTTCGCTCTCGGCGACCATCGAAGAGATTGCCTCGACGAGCGACCAGGTTGCCGCCACCGCGACCGACGCCGAAGAGGTCACGGCCCGGATTCAGGAGACCACCGAGACGACAGAGTCGGTGATGACCGACGTTTCCGACTCGGCCGATACCGTCGCTGAAGACGTCCAGCGCCTCCGCGACCGGACCGAGGAAATCGACCAGGTCGTCGAGGTGATCGACGACATCGCCGAGCAGACCAATATGCTCGCGTTGAACGCCTCGATCGAGGCCGCACGCGCAGGCGAGGCCGGCGAAGGGTTCGCTGTCGTCGCCGACGAGGTGAAATCACTCGCCGAGGAGTCCCAGCAACAGGCCGGAGAAATCGAGTCGATGGTCGACCAGATCAAAGCTGATACCGAAGAGACAATCGAGAGTCTGCAGGAGACGAACGAGCAGGTCGAAAAGGGGATCGACCAGGTGCAGGCAGCGACCGACGAACTGACCACAGTTGTGGAAGCCGTCGAGGAAACAGCCCGTGGTATCGAGCAGGTTTCGGCAGCGACTGACGACCAGGCGGCGAGCACCGAGGAAATTGCGAGTATGCTCAATCAGGTCGTCGACCGAGCAGAAGAAGTGTCCGACGAGGTGTCACACGTTGCTGACGTGAGCCGTGAACAGGCCCAGCAGGCGGACGATATCCACCAGACGGTCAGTCAGCTTAGCGACGGTCGACAGTGATCAGTCGTCGGCAGGTGCGGCGGTCGACGAAGCACTGATCCGGGCCGTCGAGCGGTTTGCGGTGCGAATCTCGTCGGCTGTCCGGGCCATCTGGTCCGAAATTTCTCGCTGTGTTTCGCTGAGGTCCTGTGTCGAGTCTGCAAGTTTCTGTGTTGCACGTTCGAGGCCACTCATGTCGGTGCTGAGTCCATCCATCGACTCCTGCAGGCGCGTGACTGCTTCGCCAAACTCGGTGTAACTTGCTTCGTCTGTGTCAGCTGCGTTGTCGGTGTTCATCATACTCTATACAATGTACCCTACCCACCTATCTCTACCACCTATCCAATTAGGTGCTAGTTGCAAAACGAACACTAACAAGTTAGGTGTAGAACAGGGGCAAACCGAAAATACCGTTTACAGGCCGTCTTCGCGGCGACACCCTACCGCTCTTCAGAATCCAGCACGCGAATCTGGTCGCCTCGCACAGTGACTGGAATCGGGACCGTCGCCTCGTACAGTTCGACTGTAACCTGGTCTTTGCCCTCGTCGATGCGCTGCACCTGTGCCTTCTCGCCCTTGAACGGACCGGCGATGAGTTCGACAATGTCACTTTCGGCGATGCCCTCGACGTCAGGCGTCGGCGAGAGGAAGTGCTCGACTTCGGCCATCGAGGTCTGACCCTCCACGACACCGTTGGCGTGGGGAATTTCGTCGAGGATGCGGTCGAACACCGAGAAGTCGTCGGCTTCGACCATCACGTAGGAGGTGACCGAGTCAGGAGCCAGCGCGGCGTGGATTGTCTGCTCCTCGCGGTTGATGATCATATCCGCGACAGTCTGTTCTTGACTTGCGGTGGTTTTGACGGCGTAGATACCCATCAGGGACCACCCGGGACGAAGCTCATGAAGACGAAGATGAGAAAGCCCATGAGGCCAACGAGCGCGATGCCCCCACCGGCAATCTTCGCCACCTGCCAGAACTCCTCCCGAGACGGCGTACTCGCGAGTTTCAACACTCGCGTGTACGAACTCAAATCTGTCGGCGTATTCATATTCGAATGTACTCTTGCGGATCTATTTGACTCCTTCGACACGACCTTTTTCTGCGTCGGGTTCGCCTTCGGCGAACCGCTCCTTGAAAAACGTCGATGAAAAAGGCCGGAACTTCGCTTCGCTCAGTTCCGAGAACCGCGCTCGCTCCGCTCGCGCGGATGCTGCTCCGCTCGAACTATCAACCGACGACTCCGGCAGGTCGAACTGCGGTCGACGGTCTCTGCTGCGCCACCCTCACTCCGCGTCGTGCAGCGTCTCGCCGCGATGGAGTCGGCGTGCGATATTGAACGTCTGGTTGGCCTCGCGTCGCGTCGGGTAGTGGGCGCTCATGTAGCGGGCGGCGGCAACGAGCGGCAGTTGCTTGCCAGCCGTGCTATCCGCACGGTCGAACCGGCGGATTGCTCCCTCAAGATTCTGCAGCGTGTGGAACTGCGGGTCCTCGCGCAACAGTCCCGTCCCGAGTGTTTCGATGAGTGTCTCGGCGTCTCCGTCGCTCGCGAAGTGTTCCGCGACGAGTCGGCCAGCGTCGTTGACCCGCCCCTGTTCGTCGAACGCGGCGAGTAGTTCGGTACGAATCGCATCCGGATTGCGGTTGGTCGATTCGGGGTCGGGCAGCGGTGCCGCCGGGGAGTTGAGAAATCGGTCGAGATAGACGCTCATCGCGGCGTCGAAAGCCGGGCGGTACGCCTCGATGGCGTCTGTTCGCCGCGCGAGTTCGTGGGCTGCATTCGCGTAACTGAACGTGTGATGGACGGTGTTCCAGTCGTTGAACTCGTTGCTGGTGGCGAACTGTGCGACCCGCCGCGTCGCTGCTCGTGCAACGGCGTCGGTCAGTTGTTCGGCACTCGCACCCGCCTCGATAGCCGTCGTCAGGTAGTCGATGATGGCTTCCGGGTCCTCGGCGAGTAACTGCTCGACAAAGTCCCCGGGTCGCTCCCACTCGCGGCGGCGGCCGGTGTCGACGAGGTCAGGCAAGCGCTCGTGGGCGTCGAAGACCAGCGACGCAACATCGACGGGTTTGCGCCACGCCTGCTGTTCCTCGGCCCGGCTCGCGGCGGTTATCTGTGGAACGACAGCGCCGAGCACGTCGGGCGCGCGGTCCCAGCCGACGTGGTCCAGCGTCTCGCAAGCTTTGTTGATGAAATCCAGCGTGTGACTCTGGTTGAGATAGAGATGGTCAGTCGCCCCAGCCAGCAGGAGTTCGACCGTCTCCGCCGGCGACAACACCGCGGCGGCGGTCCGGAGTGTGCGCTCGGCCCCGTTCTCGTCACGGACCTCGCAGTTCTCTCGGAACCACTCTTTGAGTCGCTGCTTCGAGAGGGTCTGGTTGGTGAGTTCGTACTGCTCGAACCGTGGCGGTTCGCCCGCACAGTTCGACGCAACCTCCCGCGCGCCGACGTACATCGCCCGCTGTTTGTCCGAGCGTTCGAGCCAGCGGTGTAACGTCGCCATCGCGCCAAGCGTGGTCAGCCCTCGCCCCCAGCCAGCGTTGCGGTAGCTGACACCAAACTCCAGTGTCGTCTCCAGTGGCGTCTCGAACCCCTCGCCCAGCGAGTCGAGATTGATTACCCCCTTCGCCATCACCAGCGAGAGATTCTCGCGCAACCCATCGACAAGTCGGTTGCGCCAGTACGTCTCCGGCGGCACGTCGGGTTCCGGGTTGGGGTCGAGCAGGACCTTGCCGTCGCGAACTTTTGTCGGGTAGGTCTGGACATCGTCAGCCCAGATGTCGAAGGTATCCCCGCAGGCCAACTCGAAGCGGGCGTGATGCCAGTGACAGGTCAACACCCCCTCTTCGACAGTGCCCTTCGAGAGCGGAAATCCCATGTGTGGACAGCGGTTGTCGACGGCGTAGACCGACCCTTCGTGGTAGAACAACACGACGGACTGCCCGTCCGCAGAGACGACTTCCCGCCCCTCGTCCTGCAGTGCGGCGACATCGGTGACATGTGTGTAGTTCGTGCTAGACATACGCTCACTAAGGGCCGAGACGAACCTAAAGGTTTGCTGAGATGAATTTTTTAAAATACACCAATACGTTCCGACGGCGGTGTTATTCGACGTAGTCGATATCGTCGCCCATCTGCTTGGCGGCCTGTTCGCGTTCGGCCTCGCTTTTGCCGTAAATCTGTGGGCTCTCGACGCCCGTGACGACAATCATCGTCTCCATCTTGCCCTCGAACTCCTGGTTGACCGACGCGCCCCAGATAATCCGTGCGTCCGGGTCGATTCGGTCGTAAATCTCTTCGACGACACCTTCGGCCTCTTCGATACTCATGTCGGGGCCACCGACGACGTTGACCAGCGCAGAGTTCGCGCCGTCGAACTCGACGTCGAGCAGCGGCGACCTGAGTGCAGAACGGATCGAGTCCTGTGCTTTGTTCTCTGAATCAGATTCGCCCAGTCCAATCATCGCGACGCCACCATTCTCCATAATGGTCCGAACGTCAGCGAAGTCGACGTTGACCAGTCCGGGTTTGGTAATCAGTTCAGTCATGCCCTTGACCGAGCGCATCAGCACGCGGTCACAGATTTTGAAGGCGTCCTGCAGCGGCATCGACGGTGCGTAATCGAGCAGTCGGTCGTTCGGCACGACGATGACAGTGTCAGAGACAGAGCGGAGGCGTTCGAGACCAGCGTCGGCGTTTGCACGGCGTCGCTCACCTTCGGCGGTGAACGGAATCGTAACGATCGAGATCGTCAGTGCGCCGGAGTCCTGTGCAGCCTGTGCGACGACCGGTGCCGCGCCGGTTCCGGTCCCACCGCCGAGTCCGGCAGTGACGAAGACCATATCAGAGCCGTCAATAGACTGCTGGATGTCCTCGATATTCTCCTGTGCGGCCTCCTCACCGATTTTCGGGACCGAGCCTGCTCCCCGGCCGCCGGTTCGTTTCTTGCCGATGAGAATCTTGGTGTCAGCCTGGACCTCGTCCGCGAGGTGCTGAGCGTCGGTGTTTGCCGCAACGAGTTTCGCGCCGTGGATTCCTTCCTCCATCATTCGGGTGACGGTGTTCCCCCCGGCACCGCCACAGCCGACGACCGTAATCTTCGTTTCGAGGTCTTTAACGACCGATGCCAGCTCGTCATCGGTCATCTGCCCCGACGTTGACGGTTGTTCGTCCGTGCTTGTTGTCTCCTGCTCTGCGGGGTCGGCCTCCGCAGACTCGTCTTCTTCTTCGGCTTCGTCAATTGCATCATCGATTATGGAATCCATTATTTGTACGCGCATAGCAGGAGGATTCTTATAGGTTTTCCCCATTGTCTGACGCTTGTCTGACGGGTGCTTGCCGAAACCGTGAGTCGATACGCGTTTATCCGTCGGTCACCCAGCATCTGACGATGCGAGTGACCTTCCTCGGGACCAGCGGCGCGGTTCCGACGACCGAGCGCAATCCGACGGCGATTCTCGTCGAGCGCGAGGGCGACCGCCTGCTGTTCGACTGCGGTGAAGGGACACAGCGACAAATGATGCGCTTCGAGACTGGTTTTGACGTTGGCCACATTTTTCTGAGCCATCTGCACGGCGACCACGTTCTCGGACTTGCGGGACTGCTCCAGACGTGGGATTTCAACGAACGCGACCGACCGCTGGCCGTCCACGCCCCCGCCGGAACGCGCAGTCGCGTTCAGCAACTCATCGCTCCGACAGGCGAGCAACCCTCCTACCCGGTCCGAATCCGCCAGGTCGAAGCAGGCGATACCATCGTCGACCGCGAGGAGTACGAGGTTCGGGCTATCGGCGTCGACCACCGGACCACTGCCGTCGGCTACGCGCTCGTCGAGGACGACCGGAAGGGTCGGTTTGACCGCGAAAAGGCCGAAGAAGAGTTCGGCCTGTCACCCGGCCCGGAGTACTCGAAACTCCACCGTGGCGAGGCTGTCGAGCACGACGGCCGGACAATCGAACCCGAGGAAGTTGTCGGGCCACCCCGCCCCGGTCGTACGTTCGTCTACACTGGCGACACCCGCCCAGCGGAGTCGGTTATCGAGGCTGCCGAGGGTGCGGACCTGCTCGTCCACGACGCCACCTTCGGCGACGACCACCACGACCGCGCACAGAAAACCGCCCACTCCACGGCACGAGAAGCCGCGACTGTCGCCCGTGATGCCGGGGCAAAACGGCTGGCGCTGACTCATCTCTCGACGCGATACACTGGCAGGGACTGGCAACTGGAAGACCAGGCCGAGGAGGTCTTCGACGGTCGTGTGTTCATGGCCGACGACGGGATGCGCGTCGACATTCCCTATCCCGACGCCGACCGAGCGTTCTCGATGGAGCGACTCGATTGAGGCTGCGACCAGAAGAGCAAAGCCGCGGCCGTACAGAGTACAGGGCAATGCGTGACCGACGGGACCAGACAGGGAGGCAGCGATGGTGAAGTGGCGGCCGCCACGGCCCCGTCGACCTCGCGGCTTTCGACTTGCCGACTCTGCCCAGCAGATTGTCGGCGGCTTCTTGCTCGCCGGCCCGTTCGTCGTCACCGAGGAGGTGTGGGTGCTGGCGTCGAATATGAGTATCTGGCACGCGCTGGCGACTACCAGCGTCGTCTTCGCGATTGGCTACGCCACACTGTACAAAGCCGACACGACCCGCGATATCGACGACGAACAGGAGATTGCTGGGGTCCCGGTTCGGTTCATCTCGCTGATGGTCGTCTCCTTCGGCGCGGTCGCTATTCTGGCGTTGTTGTTCGACGCTCCAGACACGTTTCTCGGTGACCTCGAAACGCGCAGAGAAGTGCTGCTAGTGACGCTCAAAGCAATCAGCGTCGGCGCACTCTTCAGCGTCGTCGGCGCGGCAACCGCAGACAGCGTGTTCGCGAAGTGAGCGTCAGTTACCCGGCTCGACCCACTCATCGGCCCAGTCTTCGAGCGTGTCCATGACCGGACAGAGCGCCTCGCCTTTCTCGGTGAGGCTGTAGTAGGTCGCAATCGGCTGTTCTTCGACGCGGCGGTCGACCAGCTCGACATCTTCGAGGTCGTCCAGTACCCGCGAGAGCGTTCGCGAACTCGCGCCTGTCGAGCGTTTCAGTTCGTTGAACCGCTTTTCGCCCTCCTGCAGGTCGTGGAGAATAACGAGTCGCCACTGCGAGCCAATCTCTTCGACTGCCTCGACGACCGGACACGCACCCTCGTTCTTCTCTTCGATACTCTCCTCAGGAGTGGCTGCTTGCTGTGACATAGTAACGATGTGTTAGTGACTTATCGGTAGAGAGATAAATAGGTTCCGAACCGAACCAGATAACACGCTGTTACGAGACGGTCAGGCTCTTGTGTCGGCGCTCGGAGTGTGAACTATGACGGAGTGGGAGATTCTCGTCCCAGTGGAAATCGATCCAGCCGGGCCGGAGTCTATCGCGGATTTCGCGACCTGTACCGGGATGGACGAGTACGACAGCTACGATGCCGCACTTGCGGATATTGACAGTTACGACGCCGCAATCGTGCGAGTCGCGAAGTTCGACAGCAGGGTCATCGAGCGAGCGGACAAACTGCAAGTCATCTCGAAACACGGCAGCGGACTCGACAACGTCGATGTCGACGCCGCCTCACGTCGGGGCATTGTCGTCTGCAACACGCCGGGTGCGAACGCCCCTGCAGTTGCTGAACACGCCATCGCGCTGGTGTTCGGACTCGCGCGAAATCTTCGGGCTGGGGACAGACACGTGCGCTCGGGCGGGTGGAATCGGTCAGCGTTCACGGGGATGGAGCTACGGGACAAGAGGCTGGGAATCTACGGCTTCGGTGCCATCGGACGGGAGGTCTTCGACCTCGCCGAGGGTATTGGTCTCTCGGTCGCGGTGTACGACCCCCACAAGGCCGCGGGCGAGTTGCCCGAGCGTGTCGAGCGCGCCGAGACGCTGCCGGGGCTGTTCGACCGCTCAGATATCGTCAGCATCCACGCACCGCTGACCGCGGAGACAGAAGAGTCGGTCTCTGCCGAAGAACTGCAGGCACTGGGGCCTGAGGGGCTACTCATCAACACCGCACGGGGACGGATTATCGACGAGGAGGCGCTGGTCGACGCACTCGAAGCGAGGGCCATCGGCGGCGCGGGGTTGGATACGTTCACCGAGGAGCCACCCGCGGAAGACCACCCGCTGTTCGAGCGAGATGACGTGCTCCTCAGCCCGCACGTCGGCGCGAACAGTCACACCGCGCTCCGGCAGATGAGTTTGCGCTCGACGGCAAACGTCAGGACAGTTTACGAAGGCGGGATTCCAGAATCGACGGTGAACGCCGACAAGCTGGACCGTTGAGGTTTTTGCCTTCGTAGGCAGATTTGAGCGGTGATTCCGAGTCGTGTCAGCACCTCCCGCGCAGTCTTCTTACTCGTACAGGCCCTACGATGGGTAATGCGTTCTTTCGGAAATGGGTGGTCACGCTGACGCTCACAGACAGCGTCTCGGCGCGGCATCGAGACGCCATCCTGTTCGTGATACTCGCCAGCCTCTTCGGTATCTCATTCGTCGCAATCAAGACTGGGCTCCGTCAACTGCCGCCGGTGCTGTTTGCCGGACTGCGCTTCGACGTCGCGGCGATTATTCTGCTCAGCTACATCGCGGTGACACGCGACCGGTCGACGTGGCTGCCCCAGACGGGCGGCGACCTGCTGGGCATCACCGTCGCGGCAGTCTTTCTGATCGCGCTGAACAACGGCTTTCTGTTCGCGGGGCAGGTGACGACGACGCCCGCCGCCGCCTCCGTTATGTACGGGCTGAACCCGATTCTCGCGCCGGTGTTCGCGTGGTGGCTACTCGGTGACCGAATCTCCTGGGTCGGTGCGCTCGGAATCGGCGTCGCGCTAGCGGGCGTTATCATCATCGTCCAGCCGTCGCCGTCGGCACTGACCGACACCAGCACCGTCGGCCAACTGCTCGTGTTGGGCGCGGCCGCCGCAGTCGCCTTCGGGAGCGTCGCGCTCCAGCGCGTCGGCTCGCAGATGGCGAGTCTCCCACTGACGGCGTGGGCGATGGGCGTCGGGGCCGTCCTCCTGCACGCCGCCAGTCTCGGAATGGGTGAACCGCTTGCTGCTGCATACGACCCCACGCCGGCGACAGTCGCCAGCATACTCGTCGTCGCCATCTTCTCGACAGCAATGGCCTACCCCATCTACTTCGGGCTCATCGGCCGCGTCGGCCCGGTCCGGACGAATCTCGTCGCCTATCTCGTCCCAATCGTCGCGGCACTTTCTGGCTGGCTGTTGCTCGGCTCCGCTATTTCACTCGGTACCGTCGTCGGCTTCTTCGTCGTCGTCGCAGGCTTCGCCCTCGTCGAGCGCAAGGTCTTGCGGGAGGAACTGCGGCGACTGGACCGGCGATTCAACGGTCCCGACTCCGGGACGACTGTTTCCGAAGACGACTGATTAGAGTCCGGCAGTGCCGCTGTCTGCGTCGGGCAGGTCGTACTCTGCAGCGTCGATACCGAGTTCGTCGAGCGCCTCGCGCATGTGTTCGGTCTGGGCGTAGTCTGCACCAGCCTCCTCGCGGATGCGCTGGGTCGTGGCGAGGACTTCGCCTGTCCGCTCGTCGGGGAAGTCGAACTTGTCCGCGGTGAGTTCGATGATGAGGCCGTCGTGGTCGCGGGTGTACAGCGAGTAGAAGATGCCACGGTCGAAGACGTTGTACGAGTAGCCCTCGGCCTCTAGGGAGTCGGCAACCTCCTCGAATCGCTCGGGGTCGACGTTGAAACAGAGGTGATGCACACCGCCAACATCGGTTCGCTGTGGCTGGCGGTTCGAGGGGCGGTCGTCGCTGACGAAAAAGGTGAGAATCGTGCCGTCGCCGGTGTCGAAAAAGAGGTGTGTCTGTGAGGGGTCGTCGAGATTTGGCTGGCGAAGGACCAGCGGCATCCCCAGTGTATCGCGGTAGTAGGCAATGGTGTCCTCGGCGTTCGAGCCCCAGACGGTGATGTGGTCGGTGCCGGTGGTTCGGAACGGGCTTTCTGGCGGGTCGGCTGAAACCGGAATGTCCTCGTTTGCCATACACGCGTTACAGCCGCGACCGGCAAAAATGTGTGCAGAAACCCGAAAACAGCAGGCGCGTCGCTTTCGGTTTCCTTCGTAGCGAACGGGCAGGTTTAACAGGATACGTAGAGATTGTGGTGGTATGGCAGAACAGACACCAGTTGTAGTCGAAGCGGTGCGGTCACCACAAGGAAAGGAAGACGGCGTCTACGCTGACGTCCGCAGTGAGGACCTCTCGATTCCGCTCATCAACGAAATGCTCGACAGCACGGGCCTCGACGGCGACGACGTCGAGGACCTTATCTGGGGCTGTGCTCAGCAGCGCGGCGAGCAGGGTAACAACGTTGCTCGCGTCATCTCGCTGCTCTCGGACCTCGGCGAGTCCGTCCCGGCGACGACGGTCAACCGCTGGTGTGCCTCCTCGGCGGAGACCATCATGCGCGGTGCCGACGCCATCGCCGCCGGCCAGCGTGACTGCGTCATCGCCGGCGGGATGGAATCGATGAGTCGCGTCGCCATGGGCGAGAACACCGCGAACGTCCACCCGCGACTCAACGAGGATTACAACGTCGCCGAACTCCAGATGGGGATGACCGCAGAGAAGGTCGCCGAAGAGTACGACATCAGCCGCGAGGAGCAGGACGAGTACGCCGCACGGAGCCAGCAGCGCGCGGCCGAGGCAACTGACTCCGGTCGCTTCGAGGACGAAATCGTCCCGATCGAAACCGAGGACGGCCTCGTCGAGGAAGACGAAGGCATCCGCCGCGGAACGACCGCCGAGAAACTGTCCGGCCTGCCGACGGTCTTCAAGTCCGACGGCTCGGTCACGCCCGGGAACGCCTCCCAGATTTCCGACGGTGCCGCCGGTGTGATGCTCACCAGCGAGGAGTTCGCCGAGGAACACGACCTCGACATCCTCGCAGAAGTTGGCAATCACAACGTCGCCGGCGTCGACCCGACGGTCATGGGTATCGGTCCGGTCCCAGCAGTCGAAGGACTCCTCGAAACGGACGGCCGTGATACCGACGATTACGACCTGGTCGAACTCAACGAAGCCTTCGCAAGCCAGTGTCTCTACTGCAAGGACGAACTCGGCTTCGACGACGACATCTACAACGTCAACGGCGGCGCAATCGCCGTCGGTCACCCACTCGGCGCGTCGGGTGCCCGCCTGCCCGTGACGCTCATCCACGAGATGCAGAAACGCGACGCAGAACTCGGTCTCGCGACCGAGTGTGTCGGCTTCGGTCAGGGCGCAGCGATTGAGTTCCACCTGCGATAGAGTTTCCTCATCGCGAGCACGCGGCAGCACGCTCGCGGCCTTTTTCGCCACCGAAAGACTCGCTGTGCTCGTCTTTCGAGCCCTGTCTCGCGGTGCTCGACAGGACCACGTGTTTGCCGAGCGGTCGCGAGCGAAGCGAGCGACCCGAAGGAAAAGAGATGGCAGCGGTGCGGCCATTGAATTCCACCTGCGAAAGGGTTTCTCCACCGCGAGCGCGCTACTGCACGCTCGCGGCCTTTTTCGCCCACGTTTTTCGAGGAGTGGTGGTGAGCGCCGCGAACCACCCGACGCTGAAAAAGGTGGTCGGCCAAAACTTATCACAACGACAGACATACGCTGACATACACTGACAGCAATGCCGATTAGTCTCAACCCAGACGACAAGACACCACCGGTGAAACCCGGAACGAACGCCCATGAACTACTCGCCGCCTTACTCGCTCATCCAGAGATGGGATTCACCCCGAAAGAACTGTCCGAGATGACCGAGGTGGAGCATTCGAGTGTTCACAAGACCCTGGCACGGCTCCGAGAGAAAGGACTCGTCCGGAAGGTCGACTCGTACTGGGCGGTCGCCGAGGATGTTGCCGCCTCGCGGGTGGCCAACATCGTCAGTCTCCAGCAAATCGAGTCGGAGTACGGCGACGACGCCTACGGCGAAGACGACGACTGGACCGAGACGGTACCGGACCTCGGCGAAAACGCCTGAGATGGCGTACGCACAGGGGAGCGTCGTCCTCGCGC
This sequence comes from Halovenus halobia, assembly GCF_051414135.1. Lineage (NCBI taxonomy): Archaea > Methanobacteriati > Methanobacteriota > Halobacteria > Halobacteriales > Haloarculaceae > Halovenus > Halovenus halobia. Next base: position 127,986 of record NZ_JBLKOA010000006.1, on the reverse strand, counting down.
CAGCGACGTTCAAAAGCGGAAGTCGACCGTATCTGGTCGTCTCGAACCGACACCGACCGTTCTACGGCGACCGGTACACGGTTGCAGTGATTACCTCAACTGGGCGTGAAACCGCTGTCGAATTGACCGAGGAGACCCTGCCAGAGGGTGAACTGAAGACGTACCCAAGCTACGTGAGTCCGTGGTCGCTACACGTCTTTCCCCATCAGGAGATTCACAAGCGCGTCGCGCAGGTAGACGACACGACGATGGAACGCGTGGCGGAGACGATTCGGGAGTTGACGAGAGTGCTCTGAGTGGCAACTGTCTCGTGACAGGCGGTCATTCGAGGGTCGTTTCGCGCAGTTTTTCCCGGCGGGACCGGAGGATAACGTATGGCGACTGGTCTCACAGAATTGTTCAATCAGATGCCGTACGCGGAGTTACTCGGCATCGAAGTCACCGACGTCGGCGAAGGTTACGCCGAGGGTGTCCTCCCGTTCAAAGACGAACTGCGCTCGAACCCCTACGGCGAGGTGGCCCACGGCGGCGCAACCTACGCACTTGCAGACACCATCGGCGGCGCGGCGGTCATCTCACTCACTGAAGACGTCTCGCCGACCATCGATATGCGCATCGACTATCTCGCGCCGGTCAAAAGCGACATCTACGCGACCGCGGAGGTGATTCGCCACGGCTCCAGCGTGTCGATGGCCCACGTCGAAATCGAAGACGAGGAAGGCACGCGCGTGGCGACGGCACAGGGTACCTACAAGACCGGCGGGCAGGGCGAGAAGACCGACTGGGATGGCGACGAGGACCGCGACCGCCGCCACTCTGTCGATTAGACTGTCTCGACACCAGTAATCTCGAAGCGTGCGCCCTCAGCCTCGACAATCTGTATCTCCCAGCCGTGGGCTTCGACAATCTGCTCGACAATCTGCAGCCCCAGTCCGGTTCCGTCGGCAAGTCCAGAGTAGCCAGTCTCGAACACTGCCTCGCGCTGGTCTGCGGGGATTCCCGTCCCATCGTCCTCCACGTAGAAGCCGTCAACAAGCGAGCCGACATTAACCGTTACGTGGCCATCGGTATGCTCTCCAGCATTCTGCTGAGTCTGCGAGTTGGAAGTCGTCGACCCGTGTTCGACGGAATTCCGAAAGAGATTCTCGAAGAGCTGTCGGAGTCGGCTGGGGTCCGCGTGAATCCGTCCGGTAACTTCGCAGTGAAGCGTCGCGTCCCAACTGGCGACCGACTCCCAGCAGTCGCTGACCAGTGGTTTGAGAGCGACGAGTTCCGTCGGGCCAATCTGTTCACCCGAGCGAGCGAGCGCGAGGACGTCGGTAATCAGCGCGTCGATGCGGTCGTGGGCGTCGGCGACGGCGTCGAGGTGGTCGCTGGGGTGCTCGTCGGCGGCCAACTGGAGGCGGAGTTGGGCGACCGTCAGGGGGTTTCGGAGGTCGTGACTGAGCACACTCGCGAACTCGTCAAGGCGTTCGTTGGTCCGTTCGAGGTTGCGCTCGCGCTGTTTGGCCGCGGAGATATCGCGAGTGTTGACGACGTAATATCCCTCGGGAGTTGGGTTCGCCGAGGCAGCGGATTCGACCCAAAGATAGGTTCCGGCGGCAGTTTTGTGGCGAAACTCCGCGGACTCGACCGTCCCATCGTCGTCGGCGACGACCCGGCGAAACGCCGCGAGTGTCCGCTCGCGGTCGTCGGGGTGGACGTAGTCCTCAATGTGGTCGCCGACCAGCTCGTCTTGCTCGAAGCCGTAGAGACACTCGACGGCAGGGCTCTCGTACTGGATGACACCCTCGGTGTCGAGGACGGTAAGCAGGTCCGTCGAGTGGAGGGCGAGTGTATCGAGCGAGACGCTATCGACGGGTGACGGCGTGCCGTCGCGGTGCTCGGCAGTCATACTACTCTCTCAGTGGGAGCGAATATGGAGTTTACTGCGGGTCGATGACAGGTGTTACTCGCGGTTGTCGAGGTAGTGCAACACGCCGCGAGTGTTCATCCGCGCCTCGCCGCGGGCGTGCTGTGTCGTCCACGGACTGTCGGTGTCGACCTGATTTGCGAAGTACTCGAGGACAGCCTCGTCGTCGCCGAGGTCCGCCCGCTTGGCTTCGACGCGCTCGACCCACTCTGTGATAACTGTCCTGTACTCATCGAGGCGGTCGTCAGTTTCTGAGTCGCCAAAGTGGCCGTAGTACAGCGCGGCCGGGTCCAGCTCTTCGAGCGTCTCGATGTCAGCGAGACAGCCCTCCAGGTCGAATCCTGGCGGCGGCGATGTCTCGTGGACACCGGGACGGTTTGGGACGTTGATGCCCGCTGCGTCGGCGGTGAAGACGCCCTCATTTTCGGGGTCGTAGAAGACCGCCTGGTGGAAGGCGTGGCCGGGGGCGTGGTGAACGTCCAGCGCGTGGTCACCCAACTCGACAGTGTCGCCGTCGGCGAGTTCGACAATGCGGTCTTCGGGAACGGGCTGTGGTTCGGCGTAGTACTCGATGCGGTCGCCGACGACGTCTTTCGTGCCCGCCCAGATTTGCGCCGGGTCGACCAGAAACTGTGCGCCGCTCTCGTAGACACAGACATCGGCATTCGGACAGGCCTCGGCGAGATAGCCGACACCGCCGGCGTGGTCGAGATGGACGTGGGTCGGTGCGAGTACCCCCACATCCTCGGGGGCGATACCGAGTTCGTCCAGCGCGTCGAGAATCCACTCGTAGTTGCGGCCAGTTCCTGAATCGATGATTGCGGGCCGGTCGTCGTCGATGATATAGACCGCGCCGTACTGCGGACTGCCGTACAGTTCGATGTCGACACAGTACAGGTCGGTCGTCCCCGCACTCGTGGCCTCGTAAATCTCCATGTGGTAGCTCCGCCGGCCCACTGAAAGTATCTTACTGCTCTTCGAACAGTCGCTCGGCCCGTTCGAGCGTGTCGGCGTCGCTCGGAGCCAGCGTCTCCCGCCGACGCAAGAAGCGCGGAAACCGCAGGGCATAACCGGAGTCGTACTCCTCGGAGCGCTGGATTTCCTCGTACTCGACTTCGAGGACGACCTCCGGCCGGAGTTCGACCGACCGGGCGTCCCGGGAGACGATCAGTTCTTCGAGGCGGTCGGTCAGCGCGTCGAGTTCCTCGTCGGTGTAGCCGGTCGAGAGTCGCCCAACTTCGCGGAATTCCTCGGCCGAGTCGTCGTAACAAGCCAGATAGAGTCGTCCGAGCCAGTCGCTTCGCCGCCCTTCGCTGTACATGGCTCGGGAGACGACCAAATCGAGTGGCTCCATCGTCGGCTTGACTTTCAGCATCCGGCCGACGCGGGTGCCGGGCTGGTAGGTCGCCGCCGGGTTCTTGACCATCAGCCCCTCGTGGCCCGCGTCGAGCGCCTCGCGGTAGCGTTCGGTCACGGCGTCGGGAGTCTCCATTTCCTCCGGGTCGGCGTCGACACTCGCCGTGAGTGCCCGGGACCGTTCCAGCCCCGCCAGGGGTTCGTCAGGGCGAACGGCAACATCCTCGAAGGTCGCTTCGAGGCGGTCGATTCGCGTCGAAAACGGCGTCTCGATGAGTGTCTCGCCGTCGTACAGGCAGTCGAAGAGGTGGACGACGACCGGAACTTCGCGGGCCATTTTTTCCACACCATCCTCACGCTTGATGCGCTGGGAGAACCGCTGGAACGGCACCGGTTCGCGGTCGTCGAACTCGACCGTTTCGGGCGTGTAGCCGACGAGTTCGCCGTCGAGGATGGCCGACTCCGCCGTGACCCCCTCACGGACTGCGGCGACCACGTCGGGAAACTGTTCGGTGATATCTTCCAGCCGTCGCGTAAAGAGTCGAATCTCGTCGCCCTGCTTGTGAATCTGGACGCGTGCGCCGTCGTATTTTACCTCGCAGATCGCCTCACCGTCGGTCGCTGCGTCGGTGAGCGCTTGCTCCAGTGACTCGCCTTTCTCGGCGAGCATCGCCTGCACGGGACGGAATAGTTGCACGTCGAGGTCAGCCAGTCCGTCTCGCCCCTCGTCGCGGGCAGTCTGGGCGACAACCCGGTAGTCGTTGGTGACCTGATAGGCGCGCTCGACGGCGTCGATTGCCTCGTCGCTGCCGTCGAGAAAGGCCACAGCGATGGCGTCGCGAATCGTCCCCTCGCCGATACCGACGCGCATGTGGCCCAGTGCCGTCCGGACGACGTAGCGGGCTTCTGACGGGTCGGCGTCCGACAGGAGTCCAGCAATCTCGTCGACTCGGCGGCTCTGGCTTCCATCACCCTCGAAGGAAGTAATTTCGCGCAGTGAGTCGTGGACGCGTTCGACGGTCAGTAGTTCGGAGAACAGCGTCTGCTGGGTCTGGTTCTCGACCGCCCACGCGGCCACGTCGCCGAGGTCGCCGGTCTCGCGCCAGCGCTCGCGCAGGTCGTCGTCGGCGATGCCGGTTGCTTTGGCAATCGCGTCGCGGGTGAGCGAGGAGGAGACGCCGAGTTCCTCACGCTGGTGGGCAGCGAACAGTCGCCCGCGGACGAGTTTCACGACGACTGGGAGGAGGTCGCCGGCGTCGGCGAACGTCTCGGCGAGAATATCGCGTTTCTCGTTGTTCGAGTCCGTGCCGGCCAGTCGCTCGTAGACCCCGACGAGTTCGGCGTACTCCATTAGACTGCGGTAAGGCAACGGCGGTCAAAAAGACCTCGACAGCGACCCAGTGGACCGCTGTCAGTCTGGCGCGGAGTATATATTCATCCCGTCCGTGGACCGGATATGATGGATATCACACTGCCGGACGAACTCAGGGGCCACGTCGAGAACGAACTGGACGGACTCATCGAGCACATCGACCACTTCCAGGCGGAGTGGCTGGCACAGGCCGACATCGACCCCACCGACGACGAGGCTGTCGTCGGGTTCGCGCTGGGTGCGATGATGGTCGAGATGGAGCACTACCTCGACGAGGAGTACGGAGACGACGAGTCCGACGAGTACCTGCAGGAGGCGGCGAAAGTCGTCAAGAAACGGCGGTCTGAGATTCTGAGCGCGATTCGTGAAGAGAAGATGACCTGAAAACGCAATCACTACGTGGCCGCCCACACAGGGGAGCGTATGGAACTCGGTATTGTCGGACTCGGGCGGATGGGACAGATTGTCGCCGAGCGAGTCCTCGACGACGGCCACGACGTGGTCGCCTACGATGTCGACGCTGACGCAATCGACAGCGTCGCGGAGGCGGGCGCACGACCAGCAGAAACGTTGGACGAACTCGCCGAGAAACTGGGCGAACACAAACGTATCTGGCTGATGGTGCCCGCCGGCGACCCCGTCGATATGGCACTGGACGACCTGAGCGAGTATCTCGACGACGAGGATATCGTCATCGACGGCGGGAACTCCTATTTCGAGGATTCAGTCCGGCGAGCAGAGTCGACCGACGCGGCCTATCTGGACTGTGGCACCAGCGGCGGACCGGCCGGCGCAGAACTCGGCTTCTCGCTGATGGTTGGCGGCCCAGAGTGGGCCTACGACGAGTGTACACCAGTCTTCGACGCCGTGGCGACGGGTCCCGACGGTCACGACCGGATGGGGCCGAGCGGGTCAGGCCACTACGTGAAGATGGTCCACAACGGCGTCGAGTACGCGCTGATGCAGGCCTATGGCGAGGGCTTCGAGTTGCTGCACAACGGTCGGTACGACCTCGACCTGGAGGCCGTTTCCCGGACATGGAACAACGGTGCCGTCATTCGCTCGTGGCTGCTTGAGCTCTGCGAGGAGGCCTTCCGAGAGGAGGGCAACGACCTCGGGACTGTGGCCGACCACATCGCTGGCGGGTCGACCGGAACCTGGACAGTACAGGAGAGTCTCGAACAGGAGGTGCCGCTGCCGCTAATCTACCAGTCGCTTGCAGAGCGCTTCGCCAGCAGAGCGACCGGCGACGGCGAGGGACGACTCTCGCGGCGGCTTGCGAATCGTCTGCGGTACGGCTTCGGTCGCCACGACATCGAGCGACTGTAGCGGCGGTGTTGTTTTGCCCTTTGAGGGCGAGAGTTCAGCCATGATACGAGGGTACGAGGACAGAGAACCAGAGATTGCGGAATCGGCCTATGTGGACCCACAAGCAACGATTATCGGCGACGTGACAATTCGCGAGGACGCGACAATCCTGCCGGGCGCTGTGTTGCGCGGCGACGGCGGCGAAATCATCCTCGAGGAGAAGGCAAATGTCCAGGACAACGTCACCATTCACGCCGACGAGCCAACAAATCAGGTCCATCTCAAAGCAAACGCCGCTGTCGGGCACAACGCAATTGTCCACAACGCCACCATCGGCGAGCACTCGCTGGTCGGGATGCATGCGACTGTATTGGACGACGCTGTCCTCGAACCGCACAGTGCCGTGGGCGCAAAAGCACTCGTCATGGAAGAGCAGCGAATTCCCTCCTATACGATGGCTGGCGGCCAGCCAGCCGAGACAATCAAGGAGGACATCCCCGAGGACAGTATGGTCTTTCAGGCTGCGGAGTTCTACGTCGAGCGAGCGAACGGACTGAAAGCCGGCAGAATCATCGAGGAGTAATCAGGCTGGTCTTGGTCCAATTGTGAGGTCACGACAGAGGGTATCGTCGACGAAAATTCGCCCGTTGCCACGGATTGTGACAGTGTGGTCTGGCACCTCGAAGGTGAGCTCCCAGTTAGTATGATCTGCAGTGACGAGCGTCAACACCGCGCCGGTGTCGATGTAGTCATGCAGTGAGTACTCAATCTCGTGGGGCTCGCAGTCTGCTGCCTCTGCGAGAGCCTCGACGATGGCGGTGAGAACCTCGTGACGGCGGGTCATGAGTCCACCTCCTCGCCGTGAAAGTAACAGCCCTCAATGAGGTGCTCGGGGATATTGTCGGAGTCGTCGATAGCGAGCAACACCCGTCCAATCTCGTCGAACCGCGACCCGCGCCGTACACGAAACGGGTTTTCGTCCCACTCGATAAACGACGCGTCTGCCATCATCGGCAGATGTTCGTGTTTCAAATTCGTCATAAGCAGCGTGGGGTCGAGTCGGTACTCCGGGGAGTTAGCCGCCTCCGGTAACGGCAGGGATTGCCCCGCGTCTGCCTCTAATAGCGACCCGACGAGTTGGCGTCTCGTGCCGGACGCTAACGTCCGGTAAATTAGCCGCCACCGGTCAGCGAGGTCTTCGATTGACTGCATTATCCAACCATCTGTCAACAAATAATATAGTTTTTTCTACTAGCATCGTCGTGAAACCGGCTGTAAATAAGTGGGTCGGGAAAACCGACACGAGCGCGCCACACTGCCGGAACAGAGACGACGGTAGGGTTAATCGTCGGCAGGTTCGGCAATACCGTCGACGGAATCGAGTTCGAGGCCACCACCGATGGTACGGTTCGGATACGGGATATCGATCCCTTCCTCGTCGAACCGTTGTTTGACTGCCGTGACGTATTCACCGCGGGTCTTGACGAAATCGGACCGACTCGGGTTCGAGATCCAGATACGCGACTGGAGGCCAACCGAGGAGTCGCCGAGTTCGACGAGTCGGACCGATGGCGCGGGCTCGCTGAGGATGTCTTTGTGTTTCTCAGCTTCTTCGATGATAATCTCGGTCGCTTTCTCGATGTCGTCGTCGTAGCCGATGCCGAAGACGAACTTCAGTCGGAGTTCATCTTTGGCAACCGGATTTTTGATCACATCGCTCATCAATACGCCGTTGGGGACAGTCAGCAGTTCGTTGTCGAAGGTTCGGACCCGCGTCACGCGGAGGCTAATGTCCTCGACGACGCCGGAGTTGCTGTTCCACTCGATCCAGTCACCGATGCGGAATGGTTTGTCAGTGTAGATGAAGATACCGGCGACGAAGTTTTTGATCACGTCTTGCAGCGCAAAACCGATAGCGAGTGTCGCGGCCGCGGCAATCGTGGCGACTGCCTGCAGGAAGTTGCCGAGTCCGGCCGTCCCGAAGGCAACCGACAGCGCGACCAGGAAGATGAGGAATTTCTTGAGTTTCTGGAGGGGTTTGCGGGCGTGTTCGTCGAGTCCGCGGGCGCGCATCGCTCGCGTGACCAGCGGGCCAACAGTGGCTTGGCCGACGAAATATATGAAGAGGAAGACACCGGCGAAGACGAGCAACTGAGCGAGCGTCCCGGCATAGGGGACACCGAACTGACCGAGCTGGTCGGCGACGGGACCGACCGAGGCGACGACGGGACTCACCGTTCTAGCACCGCGGTGTGCCCGCGCGTCTGGACGACAGTCGCGTTCGTCTGCTCGGCCAGTTCGGTCGCCAGTTCCTCCGCGTCCCCGTCCGCTCGGGCGGCACGATGGAACTTGATCTTGACGAACTCCTGTTCGGCGAGTTGGTCATTTAGTTCCTCAGTGACTGCGCTGGTGCCGCGCTTGCCGACCCAGACCGTGACGTCGAGATTGTGAATCCGCTGTTTCCGCGTGCTCATACTGTGTGGCTTTCGCCGCTCAAGTAATTAAAAGTAGGCAAGTCGTTCCAGGACGTTACTGGTCGTCGTAGGGGTATCTGTCGTGTTTGCCACAGTCACAGGTAATGACCACGTGGCCGTCCTGTAGGCGCACCCGAGCGTTCGCCCCCGGACGGAGATACGCGTCACAGCGGTCGCAGGTGTACCGGACGAACCGTCGCGGCAACGCGAGACGGTTGCGCTCGGCAATCCGGCGGGCGCGGCGGACGTACCGGCGGGCGCGTTGCTCGTCACCGTCAGCAGTCGCTTCCCGTGCGAGGTCAGTCAGCCGCTCGATACGTTCGGTCGCAATACTCACACCCGGCAGTAGGCGGGTCCGGCGCATGAGCGTTGTGTCCGAGGACGCAGATTTTTATTGGGGAGTCACGTACCCACTCGCATGACGGCGCTTTCTTTCGACGAACACGGTGTCGATGTGGTCTACGAAGGGACTGAGTTTCGCCTCGAAAAGACGCTCATCGAAGAGGCGGTCGAGAAGGAGTATCCAGATGTAACTGACCATGAAGTACTCCAGATGATTGAAGAAAATCCCGCCCTCTCGGGCGAGCCGCAACGAATCGAAGAAATACTCGCGTAGTGACTTAGGCTTCGACGGAATCGACGGCCTGCTCGGAGGCTTCCTGGACCTGGCTCTGGATTTCCTCGGCCTGCTCTGCGATTTCGTCGACCTGCTCGGCAATCTCGTCGACTGCCTCGACGGACTGGTCTTCGAGTTCTTCGTGTGCGTCGAGCATCATGTCGAGCTGTTCTTTGAGCACGTCGAGGTACTCCTCGCTCAGCTCGTCGATGCTGTCGACGCCGCCTTCGACTTCCTCGGTGAGGTTGGCGAACAGTTCTTCGTGGTTGTCCAGCAGTGTCTCGTACTGCTCGTCGATGGAGTCTCGCAGTTCGACGACGGTGTCTTCCGTCCCTGGGATGTTCGCTTCAACAGCGTCGAGGAGGCTGTTGACGATATCCTGGTTGAATTCGACGGCACTGCGCTGGACCGATTCCGAGGTGCCGAGACTGTCGACAGCTGCTTCGCCGACGCGTTTCTGGAGGTCGACTGTCTGTTCGAGTGCGTCCTGGCCCTGTTCGAGTGATTTCCGCTGTAGTTCGAATGTCGCTTTGACGGGTTGGGTGTAGTCTACCATTGTATTAGTACATACGAGTGACACCTATATAATACTTTCCTTCATAGACCACTCTCTACCACTGAATACCATAGCGAGGGTTTTTCGCCTGGTGAATCGGGAAACAGCCAATATTTCTCGCGTAGGAAATGTCTGGGAAGACGTTGTTATGATTCTGGTCAAGAGCGGAATTAGTAGGGGAATAAAAACAGGAATACACGCCTGAGCGTCGTGAATTTTTCCGTTTGGCCGGCAAAATTAAGTGCAACAACAAGAAATGGTTTGCTACGATGGAACAGTCAGATGTTCATGCCGAGACGAACCACGAGGTTCTGCGGGCCGGGCTAGATGGGGCCACGGGGGACGTACTACTGGTGAATCCGACAGCAGAGACACTGAGTGCCGCCGTCGAAATGTATCGTGATGACGACTCGCTACCACCGCTGAAGGTATTTGTGGACAGTCAGCCGCTGAAACGGCTGACTGATGATTTCATCATTGCGAGTGGCATCGCTGATTTGGTTGCCGAAGGGCTGTTCGAGGTGCGAACGCTCTCGACGGTACCACGACACTCACTGTTGCTCACCGAGGACGGCGTTCTCTCGTTCGTCCAGGATGTCAACGCTGTCGCCGGACTCCGGACGACTGAAGAATCGTTCGTCTCGCAGTTGTACGACGACTACAGCGACCAGTGGAGTGAGGCCGAAGCGTTCTCGCTGCGCACCCCACCACTCTCGCACGTACGCGAGACGCTCGAAACCGATATCGGCGCGGCCGCAGTCGAGGACTTCGACCGGATTCTCGACAGTCTCGAGGCGGCGATTGGCGACGGCGAGGGCCTCGATGAGGTGACCATCTCGCTGCTGGTGGCGGCGAACAACGGCGAACTACTCTACGACATCAGCCGCTGGGGGGAAGATATCAGGCTGGCGAGCAAGGCCACCTTCTCGCGAAACAAGAATCTCCTCGAAGAAGCGGGACTCATCGATACCGAAAAGGTCCCAATCGATATTGGACGACCGCGGCTTCGTCTGCTACTTGGCGATGGCTCGCTAGAGTCAGCCTCGATCGAAGAGGTCGCCGAAGAGGCCGAGCAGCGACTCGGCGGGAACTGACCGAGTCGGTTCCACCTGTTTTTTGCCTCGGGTCGCCGTCGATGGAGTATGACAGTCGGGATCATCGGCTCGGGGCCTGCCGTCGTCGCCACGCAGGCGGCACTGGTCGACGCCGACACCGAACAGATAGACGTGACAGCCCTTGGATCGGTCGAACTGGCCGTCGTCATCGGGACAGCCGGTGACCCAGTCTTCTCCAGAGCGAACGAGCAGGCGCTGACGGCTGACACACCCTGGATTGCCGTCGAACTCGGCGGAGTTGGCGGTCTCGCCGTCGCCGACGCCTCGGTCGCCTGTTTTGTGCCCGACGGCGCCTGCTACGAGTGTCTCAGCGGTCGCGTGGCAGCGAACTTGGATGGGCAACCAGAATCGCGCGCACCTGCGAGACGGACCGCCCGCTTCGCCGGCGCGGTTGGCGGCCGAGAAGCCGCCCAGTTCCTCGACGGCGAGAGTATCGACGGCCGAGTAATCACGCTGCCGTACCAACAGCGCCGGCTGCTGGCGTTGCCTCACTGTGGCTGTGACCCGCGAGCGAAACGCAGTCTCGACCGGGAGGTCACAGAGCAAACCATCGACGAGTCACTTGCACGGGCCGAACAGGGCCTCGACGAGACGATTGGAATCGTCCAGGAGGTCGGGGAAGCCGAGTCGTTCCCGGTGCCGTACTACCTCGCACAGGGCTGTGAGACAGCCGGATTCAGCGACGCAAGCGCCGCCCGCGAGGCCGCCGGCGTCGACCCGGACTGGAACGCCGCGTTCATGAAAGCCCTCGGCGAGTCGATGGAGCGGTACTGCGCCGGCGTCTACCGAACTGACGAACTGGACCACGGGGCGCCAGCTGACCTCGATGCTGCTGTTGCACCCTCGGCCTTCGTCTGTCGAGACGAGCCAGACCCATCGACACCGGTCGAGTGGGTCCGGGGCGAGCGCCTGACTGACGGCGCCGAGCGAGTGCTCCCGGCGGAGTTCGTCCACTATCCGCCGCCGGAGAGTCGGTATCACCCGGCGGTGACGACCGGTCTCGGACTCGGCAATTCGACGGTCGAGGCGCTGTTGTCCGGGCTGTACGAGGTCATCGAGCGCGACGCGATGATGCTCGCCTGGTACAGCAGTTTCGAGCCACTTGGGCTGGCACTTGACGGCGGCGAGTACGAGACGATGGTCAAGCGGGCCGACTCGGAGGGCTTCTCGGTCCAGACACTGTTGCTGACACAGGATATCGACGTGCCAGTGGTCGCCGCTGCGGTCACCGGCGACGAGTGGCCACAACTGGCACTCGGGACAGCCGCGAATCTCGACACGCGCGCGGCCGCCGAGTCCGCACTCGCGGAAGCACTCCAGAACTGGACGGAACTGCGCGGGATGGGTCCCGAGGACGCTGCCGACGCCGCGGGTGCAATCGGTCGGTACGGTGCCGACCCCGGCCCGGCGGCGACGTTTGTCGACCCGGAGACAACAGTGCCGGTCGATTCGGTCGGTCCGGCGGACGTGCCGTCAGGAACAGCCGAACTCGACGCTGTCCTCGACCGACTTGGGGACGCTAGCCTCGACGCCTACGGCGCACGCCTCACGACGCGGGATGTTGCTGACCTCGGGTTCGAGGCCGTTCGGGCCGTCGTTCCGGCGGCACAGCCGCTGGCCTTTGGGTCAATGTACTTCGGTGAGCGGGCACGGACGGTGCCCGAGGACCTCGGCTTCGAGGCTCGGACCGACCGCGACCACCACCCGTTCCCCTAGATGCCGAAGGCGAGACGGATCATATCCCGCGTGCCAGGGCCGAGTCCGACCGCGACGATTGCGCCGAGAAGCATGATCGCAAAGCGAGGACTCTCCTCGAAGAACTCTTTGTCGAACACCGAGAGAATCAGCAGCGGGACGGCAATCTTGACGAGAAAAAAGGGCCAGGCGGTGCCGACGTAGACGCCGGCAATCTCGGTGCCGCCCTGGAGTGTGCCCGTCGCGTCGATGATGAACCGATTGAAGGGGTGTTTCGCGCCGTACTCGCCGAGGCCCCAGACCTGTGACCAGTCGTTGGCGAGAACGTTCGCGATACCGTCGATGGCGTGGCCCCAGAGCACGACCAGCCCCATCAGCCCGGTGCCGGCGTTGACTTCCGGGCGGAACTGGTCGGCGCCCAGATAGGTCAGTGCGGCCGCAGCGATGGCGATGCCGAGTGAGATGACCAGCACGCTGCCGTGCAGCGTCATCCACTCGTTCGTTTGGGAGAGAGAGAGCAGATAACCAAACGTACCGACCAACCAGCCAGTTCCGATGAGTCCGAACGGGTAGTAGAAAGTGTCAGTGACATCTGCACGGACCAGCCACTTCGTAAACAGAAGCGACGACAACCCGATTGCGAACACAGTGAAGTAGATGAACGGGCTAATGAGCGCAGCGCTGGCCGGAAACTCGATGGCAGGCACCTCGTTGGCGCGCTGGGCGGCGACAAAGGAGTCCTCGACGACCCGCAGGGCCCCGCCAAAGAGCATGAACGGCACGAGCGCGTAGAAAAAGCGGTCGTACGGCCGAAGGTCAAGTCGTTCGAGGAGGAGGTAAACGCCGCCGAGCATGAAGACAAGGATAAGGATGTAGCTAATCGTCGAGACGATGGTATAGCCAGGTTCGGCGACGAAGGCATTCTGTGCGTTGGCACAGGCGTTGGCTCCGCCCGAGACGACTTCGCCGCTGTCGCGCTGGTAGATGAGACAGTTCGCTCCCTGGGAGTCGGCCTCGACTGGCCCCCAGAAGAACCGCCAGAGAAAGCCGTAGTAGACGCGCTCGGTGAACAGCACTGCCGCGGTTATGACAGTGACGACCGCACCGAAGAAGGCGCTGAGCCAGGCCACCTCGGGGCTGAGTCCGTACCGGTCGAGCAGTTCCATACCCGACAGGCGGAGGCGAACCCAATTGAGGATTCCGGTCTCCTGTCTCGGTCACACACGACCGCAGACTACGACAGGGCCTGCTGTGCAGCGTCGAGAACAGCCTCGTGGCGAGTGTCGTTCGAGACGATCAGCGCGTCGTCGCCGTCGCTGAATCGCTCACCGGAGAGTGTCGTTGCCCGCCCGCCGGCACGGCGGACGAGGTGAACGCCGGCCAGCGAGTCCCAGGCGTTCGGCGGGTCGGGCATAATCGCCGCCTCCATCCCGCCGGCGGCGACCAGCGCGAGCAGCCCCTGGATACAGCCAAAGCGCCGGGCGTCCCCGAAGTGCTCGGTGACTGCCCGGACGATTTCGGCTGGCGTGTCCGGGTCGCTGGTCGACCACCGGCCGGTCGTCCCGACGGCGAAGGCGTCCGGGTTGGTCTGCTCGCTGACGGTCATCGGCTCGTCATTACGAGAGACGCTCTCGGGACCGGCGGTGTAGATATCGGTCATCGACGGCATGGATGTCGCGCCCGCGACTGGCTCACCGTCGACGACGGCGGCGACACTCGTCGCCCAGAAGCCGATTTCGCGGACGAAATTCGCCGTCCCGTCGATGGGGTCGACGACCCACGCCGGTCCGGTCTCGGGAACCACCTCGGCAACCTCGACTTCGCCGGCCCCGACTGTGGAGACATCTTCCTCACAGATGACCGTCGCCGCCGGAAACTCCTGTGCGATGGTCGCGAGCACCTGCTGTTGGGCGTCGCGGTCGGCGTTCGAGACGACATCGGTCGGACTCTGCTTTGTCTCGATAGTCAACTCCGTGCGGAACGCTTCCCGGGCGACGACACCGCCGGCGCGGGCGGCGCGCTCTGCGACCGCCGCGCGGTGAGTTGCTTCGCTCATAGCAGTGCCCACCGGGGGCGAACAGATAGCCTCGTCGGTTCTGGCAGTTCCAGCCGTGGCGGTGGCTCGCGGTGAAAGTGCGGTTTACGGAAGAACGTCGCGGAATTGGGCAGGCTTATTCGCGGAGGCGGTGGCTCAGGACTACCTCTTCGAGGTCCTCGGATCGGCCGCCGTCGGTGGCAATGTCTTCTGGCTCTTCGACCATCGGGACCAGTGGGGCTCCCGTGTTCTCGGCGTCTGTGTAGTGCTCGTACATGGTTCGGAGTTTTCCTTCATGGTTCATCATGAAGGATGTAATTGTCTGGTTGTCGGTCGTGAATATAAATGTAATGATTGTTCGTGCACTTTGGGAATAGATAACACGAGTCTAACTTGTGTTATTGGCACAGAAACCGCTGGTCGGCTGAGAACCCCCGGCATCTCGCCGGGAGAGAAATTTGCGAGGGAAGATCGCTCCGTTCGCGGGATTGCATCCCGCTCACAACGAGGTCGGGCGAACCGACCTCGCAGATCTTCCTGCACTGTTTTGCGAGGGGCCGCGAGGCCACACAGTGCGAGGGATGCGATTTGAACGCATGGACCCCTACGGGAGCGGATCTTGAGTCCGCCGCCGTTTCCAGGCTTGGCTACCCTCGCACGCACATGTCGGTACTCCGTACAGCAATGTGAATCCCGCGGTTCCGACCCGCAGTCAGTGTCGCCGAACCTCATTGTCCGCCGAGTCCGCATTCTCGTCCGATTCCTCGGCCTCGCTGACCTCACGCTCCGGGGGCGTGGCGTCTTCGCTCGACTGCACTCCCAACGGCTCGGAATCGAGCGTGATTTCGTGGTGCGTGTCGAGTTCTGCGAGTTCTTCTGCGGAGGGAAGCCCCTCGTCAGGCGTTGGTGCCTCGTCGGCAGCCGCCTCCGTCGAGTCTGGTGTCGCGTCAGCGGGCGGGTCCTCTGCTGCTGGTTCGGCGTGGCGCATCCGCAATACGGCGTCGGCCATCGTCTCCAGTCGCGGTGCGATAGTTTCGACACGGTCGGGCGCAAACTCCTCGGCGAGTTCGTGTGCGCGTTCGAGATGACGCTGCGCGTCGAGACAACACTGCAGTGCTGCCTTCTGCTCGCCGTCGGCCTGGTGCTCTGCGCCTGCATTCCAGCAGTCGTCGGCAAGACTGCTGTGCAAGTCGGTCAACCGCGTCGCGGCATGTTCGAGTTCAGGGCGAACTGTCTCCGGGCCGCCAGCAAGGTTGCGCTTGTCGCTGCCCCATTCGAGTGTGAGTACGCGGCCGTACCCCTCGAAGGCCTGTTCCCAGTGTTCGACAGCCTCTCGGGGGTCCTCCGCAGACTGACCCGCGATTTTCGCCTCGTGGGCCTGTCGAATTGGCTCGGCGGCGACAGTCTCGATTTCCCAGCCCAGACTCTCGATATCTTCGGCGAGGTCGCGCTGCGTGCCGAACTGGAAGGCGTCGGCGCGCTCGATGGCCGCGCGAAGTCCCCTCGCACGCTGGTGGTCGGCCTGGACCTGTCGGAGCACCTTCCGGCCCTGCTGGTAGTCACCGTTCTCGATCAACTGCCGGGCGAGTTCGAGTCGGTCGCGGCCACGCTCGATGAACAGTCGGGTGTGTGCAGTTTCGAGCGTGCGTTCGGTCTCGGTCAGTTCCGGGGCCAGCGCCGACTCGGGAACTGGCGTTCGAAAGACATCGTTCGCGAGGTCATCGAGTTCGTCGCGGCTCTCCCGATAGACAGCCAATCCGTCGTCCCAGTCGAGATTGTCGGCGTGTGTCCGTATCGTTCCGGCCGCGAGCTCCACATCGTTCGAGAGCGTCCGCATCCGCGCCCGAATCCCACCAATCCAGTGTAGGTGTGCGGCCAGCCCAGCGGGCAGTGGTTTCCCGTGCCACTCTAGGCCGACGCCCTCAGTCGTTGTCACCGAGAGGACTGGCTCGCCAGCACTGATCGAGGCAATGTCCTCGTACGGAAGTCGCACCGCGCCGTGCTCGTCCGTGTTCGGGGTCGTGACGAGAATCCGGCGGTCCGTGACGGCCGTCAGCACCGTCCGGTTAACGGGCTTGCGCTGACCCTCGGCGATGCGCACCAACCCGTCATCACTCTGGAACCCGCCGACGACCGACTCAGAATCAGAAATAATACTGTCGAAGTGCGAAACGACAGACGCAGAGCTGTCAGCGGATACGCCCCTCTCAGAGTTGTTTTTTTCGGGTGGTGTGCTAATTGTCGATCCCAACGTATAGTTATCACAGAAGATAATAAATCACTCGGGTCGTAACAACACCGTAAGAAACCAACAGCGGGGTTACGACGGTTCGGGTTCAGTGCCGCCGTATCTCAGGGTGAGATAGAGTCTGGCTGCCGCCACCTGGACAGCACCGACGACGACGCCCAGGGCGAGCGCCTGAGAGAGCGCCGTCGCGATGAGGAACTCTGGCTGGTCGGCGAGTTCGTCTGCAGCCTCGGGCGCTGCAGTCCCAGGGTCGACCGGGAGGTCCGCACCCCCGGCAAGCAGTAGACTCAGCGCGATGATCGAGAAGATAACCGAGAGCACGAGCGCCGAGACGAACGCAATCAGAAGCAATCCAAACGGCTTGAGGCTGATGCCGCTCGTGAGGTCCCAACTCGTCGAGAGGCTCTCAATAGGAGATTCGCCGTCGAGCACGCAGGCCGGGAACGCCAGAAAGAGCCGCCCAGCGATGTACACTCCCGGCAGTAACAGCGCTGCCAATCCCACCAGAAATGCAGGGACGAACACCACCCAGATACCAACCAGTGGGAGAAAGGAGCCGCCAACTCGGCTTATCTGGTCACCGAGCGACGAGTTGTCTCCGTCGCGGTCGGCCTCGACGGCGACGTGAATCATGCCGGCGATGAACAGCCCAACGAGTCCCGAGAGGATAATGCCGGGAAGTTGGATGACGGTTCCCGTCGTATCGAACATGAAGAAGGCAAACCACGCGACCACCAGTCCAGCGACCAGCAGCGGCAGCCCCAGAATCGTTCGGACGGATGTGCCGAACAGGTCGAGCATTCCAGGGGCACCCGACCGCTGTGTGCGCGGTGTGCCGACGCCCGGCGGGTCCTCGTAGCCCTCCGGCGGCGGGTCGCCCTCGAACCCGCCCGTGTCGGTTGCGGCCGGCTCCTGGGTCTGCTCGTGTTCCGGGTGAGCCTCCTCACGCTTGCGGCGACCACCGCCGCCAACCGGCTCGCCACAGTAGCTACAGTACCGCTGCTCGTCGGTAATCTCCTCGCCGCAGTTCGTACAGTATGGCACAGCTATCAACTGCTATCGGTGCTGGTAAAATAAGCGTCGGGGAAGCCGGCTTAGCTCGCGCTGTCGATAGCCTGGTCCAGGTCGTCGATGATGTCCTGCGTGCCTTCGAGCCCAACAGAGAGCCGAACCATATCCGGCGTCGTTCCCGACGCTTCCTGCTCTTCCTCGGTGAGTTGCTGGTGGGTCGTGCTCGCAGGGTGGATAATCAGCGTCTTCGCGTCGCCGACATTCGCCAGCAGGCTGGCAAGTTCGACCTCGTTACAGAGTGTGCGGCCGGCGTCGTAGCCACCTTCGAGGCCGAAGGTGATCATGCCGCCGTAGCCGCCATCGAGGTACTTGCTCGCGTTGCCGTGGGTTTCGTGGTCCGACAGGCCGGGGTAGTTGATCCACGAGACCTCGGAGTGGTCGTCGAGGTATTCTGCGACTGCCATCGCGTTCTCGCAGTGTCGGGGCATCCGGTGTGGGAGGCTCTCGACGCCCTGCAGCGTCTGCCAAGCGTCGAAGGGTGACTGCTGGTTCCCGAGGTCACGGAGGCCGCGAGCGATTGCGGTGTACATGAACGCCTGCTCACCCATCGCGTCGGCGAAGTTCACGCCGTGATAAGCGGGATTGTCCTGTGCGATTTCTGGGTAGTCTTCGGCGTGGGCGCTCCAGTCGAAGTTCCCCCCGTCGACGACGACGCCGCCGACGGTCGTTCCCGAGCCGTGAATCCACTTCGTCGTCGAGTTCCAAACCAGATTCGCGCCGTGGTCGATTGGGTTACAGAGCGCCGGGGTTCCGAAGGTGTTGTCGACGAACAGCGGAATGCCGTGGTCGTCGGCAATCGAGGCCAGTCGGTCGAAGTCCGGGGTGACGAGCGCGGGGTTGCCGATGGTCTCGCAGTGGATGTATTTCGTGTTCTCGTCGATAGCTTCCTCGTAGGCCTCGTAATCCAGCGTGTCGACGAAGCGGGCCTCGACACCCTGTCTCGGCAGGGTGTGCGTGTAGTAGGTGTAGGTCCCGCCGTACAGCGAGGAGGCGGTGACGATGTTGTCGCCGGCGTCGGCGAGGACGAAATCAGTGAGGTTGAGCGCGGCCATACCCGAGGAGGTGGCGACCGCGCCGACACCGCCTTCGAGGGCAGCAAGTCGCTCCTGCAGCATCTCGACTGTGGGGTTCATCAGCCGCGAGTAGATGTAGCCCGGTTTCTTCAGAGAGAACTGGTTGGCAGCGTCCTCGGCGTCGTCGAAGACGTAGGAGGTCGTCTGGTAGATTGGCGGCGCGCGTGCGCCTGTTGCTGGATCCGGTTGTTCCTGTCCGACGTGCAGTGCTTTCGTCTCGATGGAGTCGTCGTCGCTCATACATGTCACCTCCGAGCGCGAGCACGTGAATCTTCCCATTATTCGGGACCACCCGGGCTGTAAACGTCACCGTTAGGCGTGTCCGGGCGTAGACTGGGACATGGCTGACGGTGGCTTCGAGGATATCCGGACGAACGTCAACGGTCACCCGATGGTGAACCTCCTGCGGTACGCGCTGCGGTACTGGCCGCGACTGCTCGTCGGCGTGACCGCCGCAGTCCTCACCCGCTTCGCCCGACTGGTTCCCGCGCTGGTCGTTGCGGCCGCAATCGACCGCGTGGTACTCGGCTCCGCCGACCCCGGACTCCTGACTGATGCCGGCTTGCTTCCCACGGGCGAAATCACGACAGAGGCCGCCAGACTTGCCCTCCTCGAACGACTGGTCATCATCGCGATTATCGCCTACCTCCTCCGCTCGGTCGGTCGCTTTGGCTCACGCTACCTCTTGCAGTCAGCCGCACAGAAAGTCCAGCGAGACCTTCGGAACGACACATACGACCATCTCCAGCATCTCTCGATGGATTTCTTTACCGAACACCAGACCGGCGGAATGCTCTCGATTCTCAACAGCGACATCAACCGCCTGGAGTCCTTTCTCAACACGGAGTTTCGCCAGTTCATCCGCGTCATTGCGACAGTGTCGGGAATCGCAATCATCCTCTGGTCGTACTCGCCAAAGCTCGCCGCTATCGCGTTGATTCCAGTCCCGATTATCGGGCTGGCGAGCGCGAAGTTTCTCACGTGGATCGAGCCGCGGTACAAGTCAATTCGGGAGACGGTTGCTCGGCTGAACGCCCGCCTCGAAAACAACATCGGCGGCATCGACGTGATCAAATCGTTCGACCGGTACGCCTTCGAGCACGACCGCGTCGCCGGCCGCAGCGAGGAGTACCACGACGAACAGGTCGGCGCACTCCGACTCCGGCGGGCCTTCTTCGCGGGACTGCGAGCGCTGACCGGCCTTGTCTTCGTCCTGCTGCTGTACGTGGGTGGCCGGGACATCATTCTCGGCAATCCAGGCGCGCTGTCTACTGGTGCCTTCGCGTTGTTTTTCTTGTATCTTCGGCGGCTGTACTCACCGATGCGCCGGATCGGTCGCTCGGCGAACAAGTACCAGCAGGCCAAATCCAGCGCCGAGCGAGTGTTCGGGTTGCTCGGCCAGGAGCCGACGATTACAGAACCCGCTGACCCACATCACCCCGATGAGATTGTGGGCCGCGTCGAGTTCGAGGACGTGACCTTCAGTTACGGCGACCGCGAACCGGTCGTCCGTGACGTGTCGCTGTCGATTGCGGCCGGCGAGACGGTTGGCTTCGCTGGCGAAACCGGGGCCGGCAAGTCGACACTCACCAAACTCGTCCCGCGGTTCTACGACGTGAACGAGGGCGCGGTTCGAGTCGACGATGTCGATGTTCGCGAGTACGCGCTGCAAGCGTTGCGAGATGATATCGCCATTGTCGGCCAATCTCCCTATCTCTTCTCGGGGACTGTCGCCGAGAACATCGCGTACGGTGACCGCGAAACGCTCGAAACGGTCCGTGACGGCTCCGTCCCCGACGCTGTGTTCGACGCCGCGAAGGTGGCTGCCGCCGACGAGTTTATCAGCGAGTTGCCCGATGGCTACGAAACCCAGATCGGCGAGCGTGGGGTCAAGCTCTCGGGTGGCCAGCGTCAGCGGCTGGCAATCGCCCGCGCCGTGCTCAACGACCCGGCGATTATCATTCTCGACGAGGCGACCAGCGACGTCGACACCGAGACAGAGGAACTAATTCAGGAGAGTCTCTCGCGACTGATCGAGGACCGGACGGCGCTGGTCGTTGCACACCGGCTCTCGACGATCAGCGACGCAGACCGAATTGTCGTGATGGATGACGGCGAAATCGAACAGCGTGGGAGCCACGATGAACTGCTGGCGAGCGGCGGCATCTACGCGGACCTGTGGGCGGCGCAGGTCGACGAGAAACCGGCAGTGGCCGACGACTAACCCCGCGCGAGGAGTTCGTCGAGCAGTTTCGACTGGGCGGCGTTGAGGTGTTCGGTGAACGTCGAGGGTTCGATATCGAGTTGCTCGGCCACCTCGCTGGCGTTCGACTCGCGTGGATACTCGAAGTAGCCCATCTCGTGAGCAGTATCGAGTACCTCCTGCTGGCGGTCGGTCAGTCGTCGCAGGTCGACCGGGACAAGTTTGGACTCGGCGGCACTGTCTCGGCTCTGAACGAGATACTCGACACGAACAGTCCCAAACTGGTCGGTAAGGTCGCCGAGCAGGTCACGGAGTCCGTCGACATCGCTGGCGTGAAGCGTCACGTGGAGGTTGCCGTCGACGGCGTGAGCGTCGGCAACCGGTCCCAGCGCGTGTTCGATATACTCACAGATACACGGGTCGTCGTAGTCGCGCTCGAACTCGTAGACCTGCTGGGTTCCGTAATCGAAGACCGCTTCGGCGTCTGTTTCGCTCGGCTCGCTTGCAGTTCTGAACTGTTCTGTGACTGTCCCGTCGGATTCACTCGCCCAGGAGATGTCCCGCAGTGAGTCGTCGGCGCCCGCCGAACTCGTCGCGACAGGGCACTGCGCGGGTTGCTCGAAGACGAACTCCGCACGAACACCAGACATGCCAATCCATAGGTGATGACCCACAAAATAACGGGAGAAGTGTTCTCACAGGCTGGGAATAAGAATGGGACGAGCCGAACATGAACGGTGTTGTTTCCGCCCGGTTGGAATGGGGTTGAGAGTCTTTGCGGGGTAGTGCAAATGAGAGAGTAATGCGGGGAATCGACACCAGCGAACGGCCGGTCGTATTCATCTGGGAACTCACCCAGGCGTGTGAACTGTCGTGTGAACACTGTCGGGCGGACGCACAGCCACATCGCCACCCGGACGAACTGACGACGAGCGAGGGGAAACAACTGCTCGATAATCTCACAGAGTTTGGCTCCGGACAGCTCGTCGTCCTCTCGGGCGGAGACCCGTGCAAGCGTGATGACCTCGTTGAATTAATCGAGTACGGAACCGACCTCGGCCTCTCGATGACGCTGACGCCGAGCGGGACTGACGCGCTCACCCGAGAGAAAATCGAGGCGCTGTCAGCGGCGGGGCTCAAGCGCTTGGCGCTGAGTATCGACGGTCCTGACCCCGAAAGCCACGACGACTTCCGTGGCGAAGACGGAAGCTTCGAGCAGACGATGCGGGCCGCCAAGGCAGCAAATGACGCTGGACTCCCGCTGCAGATCAACACCACCGTCTGCCAGCGGACAGTCGAGGGATTGCCGGCGCTACGAGAGCTCGTCGGTGACCTCGAGGCTGTGCTCTGGAGTGTGTTCTTTCTGGTGCCGCTCGGCCGAGGGCGAGTGCTCGACCCCATCTCGCCGGAGCGGTCCGACGAGGTGATGTCCTGGCTCGGCACCGTCAGCGAGGACGAGGACTTCGCCGTGAAGACGACTGAAGCCCCACAGTACCGGCGAGTACTGGCACAGGGAGCGACCGAGAACAACCGCCGTGGTGGCGTCATTGCTGGCGATGGCTTCGCGTTCGTGAGCCATACTGGGGAGCTGTATCCGTCGGGTTTTCTGCCCGAATCTGTCGGCAACGTGACCGAACAAAACCCCGTCGAACTGTATCGGGAGTCCGAGCTATTCGAGCGACTGCGTGACCGTGACGAACTCGAAGGGAAATGTGGGGCCTGCCCGTTCCGGTCAGTCTGTGGCGGGAGTCGCTCGCGGGCGTACGCCTACACTGGAAACCCGCTGGCGAGCGACCCGTTGTGTCCGTACGTGCCACCGGAGTACGACGGCCCGCTGCCGGCACAGGAGTTCGCCGATGGTCGCTAAGAGTCGTCTGAGTGACCACCGCGTTGTGACTGGTCGGTCGCGTCAGGCTGGGAGGGTGGAGACTGTCGCTGGCCCGAGTTAGCCGGGTCGTTGGGACGGCGACCGTTCGGCTGCGGAGCACCGCCGTTGGCGGCGGCGTGTGTCGGTTCTGGCTGTCCCTCTTCAACCGCCGGGACAGCAACGTTACCCAGCGCGTCGGCGATGACATCTGCCGGCTGAATCTCGCGGACGCTCGCGTCGGCGTTCAACACGAGGCGGTGGGCAAACACTGGGTGTGCCATCTCCTTGATATCGTCCGGGACGACGTAGTCTCTGCCGGCGACGGCGGCACGGGCGCGGGCGGCCTCGAACAATCGCTGGACGCCACGGGGAGAGATACCGACCTCGACGCGGTCGTCGAAGCGCGTCCACCGGCCCAGTTCGATAATGTAGTCCCGGAGGCGGGGGTCGACATCGACGTGTTCGGGCACCTGCTGGAGTTGTCGAACCTGTTCGGCGTCGAGCACCGCCTCGATGGAGGGCGTCCGTTCGCTCCGGTCCGCGCGGCGGTCGAGCAGCAGGCGTTCGCCGTCGGCCTCTGGATAGCCCAGTGAGCTCTTGATCATGAAGCGGTCACGCTGTGCCTCGGGCAAGCCGAAAGTCCCCTCCTGTTCGACCGGGTTCTGTGTGGCGATGACGAAGAAGGGGTCGGGCAGCGGGTACGTCTCGCCGTCGACGGTGACCTGCTTTTCGCCCATCGCTTCCAGCAGCGCAGCCTGTGTCTTCGGTGGAGCGCGGTTGATTTCGTCTGCAAGGACGACGTTTGCGAAGATTGGGCCCCGCGAGAACTCGAACTCGCCGCTGGCGTCGTTGTAGATATTCGAGCCAGTGATGTCAGCCGGAAGCAGGTCCGGCGTGAACTGGATGCGCTGAAATGAAAGTCCGAGTGCGGTGGCGAAACTCCGTGCTGTGAGTGTCTTTCCGGTCCCGGGAACGTCTTCGAGGAGGACGTGACCGCGGGCGAGGATTCCAGTCAGGGTGGTGCGGAGAAACTGCCGGTCGGCGATAACCGCCTCGCTGATTGCGCCGATAAGCTGCTCGGAGCGCTGGCCGGCCGTCTCGTGGTCCATACACACACGTCAACGGCACGCGAGCAAAAAGTCTCCTGCTTCGGGGAGAGTGGTGACCCGAATCGCAGCGTCGTTAAACAATGTAACTTCGAGTGCGAGTCCATCAAAACATTGTACGATGTTTTATTAGCACTGGCCTGCAAGCGCGGAGTAGCTATGACAGCACCAAACACAGAGCGGTTCAGTGTCGACGGAAAGACTGCACTAATCACCGGCGCGTCGAGCGGTATCGGCCGCTCGATTGCCGAGGAGTTCGCCGCTGGCGGCGCAGACGTTGTCATCTGTTCGCGCGAACAGGACAACGTCGACCCAGTCGCCGAAGAAATCAACGAGAGCGAGCGCCCGGGCGAGGCGCTGGCAGTCGAGTGTGACGTGACCGACCGCGAGGCCGTGGAAGCGCTTGTCGAGGCTACCGTCGAGGAGTTCGGCGGCGTCGACACGCTCGTCAACAACGCCGGCGCGAGTTTCATGGCTGGCTTCGACGACATCAGCGAGAACGGCTGGAAGACTATCGTCGATATCAACCTCCACGGGACGTATCACTGCACGCAGGCTGCCGCAGAGCACCTCGAAGAGAGCAACGGGACGGTCATCAACTTCGCAAGCGTTGCGGGCCAGAAGGGCGCGCCCTACATGAGCCACTACGCCGCTGCCAAGGCTGGCGTCATCAACTTCACCTCGACAGTTGCTCACGAGTACGCGAGCCGAGGTATTCGTGTCAACTGTATCGCCCCTGGCTTCGTCGCAACGCCCGGCGTCGAATCGCAGATGGGTGTCAGCGCCGACAACATCGACCGCTCCGAAGTGGACCGGCGAATCGGACTGAGCGAAGAGATTGCCGACATCACGCAGTTCCTCGCCAGCGAGGCCTCCTCGTACATCATCGGCGAGACGATTACCGCGAAAGGCGTGCCGGATATCATGGAAGAGACGCCCGAGGCCTGAGAAGGGCGGCGTCTCTGGCTCGGTGGTCCAGTGCCGAGCCCACAGTTCAAAACATATATTCAACCAGATGTGTGACAGTTGCGTGGGAAAGAACTGATGGTTGCTCTGCTGACTATCGTCGGCATTCTGGTCGCCGTGTTCGTCGGGTTCAACATCGGTGGGTCCTCGACAGGCGTGGCGTTCGGGCCGGCGGTCGGCTCGCGTCTCGTCCGGAAGACGACTGCCGGCGCACTGTTCGTCGGCTTTGGCTTTCTCGGTGCGTGGACCGTCGGTCGAAACGTGATCGCGACGATGAGTAGTGACATCGTCCCGGCGATACAGTTCACACCCGTCGCGAGTGTCGTCGTGCTGTTTTTTACGGGGGCCTCACTGCTCATCTCGAACCTTTACGGCGTGCCGGCCTCCACCTCGATGACTGCCGTCGGTGCGATTGTCGGGCTCGGGTTGGCCTCGGGGACGCTGAACCAGGCGCTAATGTTCGTCATCCTCTCGGCGTGGCTCGTCGCCCCGCTGACGTGTTTTCTCATCGGGGTCGTCGTCGGCCGCTACATCTACCCCTATCTCGACCGCTACGTCGCGTTCACCACCTTCAGCCTGCATCTCGTGCAACTCGACCGCTCCGGGACGGTTCCCCGCCCCTACCTGAACTCCAACGCTTCGCCGAAAGATGTCGTCGGCTCGCTCTCGGTGGTCGTCATCGGCTGTTACATGGCCTTCTCGGCGGGCGCGTCGAATGCCGCCAACGCCGTTGCCCCGCTCGTCGGAGCAGGTGGCTCGCTGACCGTCGACCAGGGCGTCCTGCTGGCGGTGTTTGCCTTCGGTCTGGGGAGTTTCACGATTGCCCGGCGCACATTGGAGACGGTCGGTGACGATATCACCAAACTCCCGATTCTTGCCTCGCTCATCGTCTCTATCGTCGGCGGAACGGTCATCACCATATTGTCGGTATTCGGGATTCCCGCGAGTCTCGCCGTCAGCACAACGTCGACGATTATCGGCCTCGGCTGGGGGCGAGCGAGCCGGGCCACCGCACTCGCAGAGCTGGCGACCCCGACGCCCGAACGACCGGAGTTCGAGATGGCAACAGGAGCGCTCGTGACTTCACGAGCAGAGGACGCCCCGACCGGGCCGACTATCGGCGATATCGCCAGAGAGGAGGAGGTTCCGGAGGTGCCCGACGAGGTACCGGAGGTGCCCGACGTGGGCGCAGAGGGACCTGCTGACCTCGACGAACGGAGTCTGTTCAACCCAGCGGCGGCGAAACGAATCGTCGCGATGTGGGTGTTGACGCCGACACTCGCCGTCGCTGCCTCGTATCCAGCGTTCGTCCTCATCCTGTGACAGCCCCGAAACCCCGATTAGGCAGGGCGTCCTACCCCTGGTATGCGCGAGGCCGAGCGAACGACTCGACAGCGGATTGCCGACCAACTGCGTGAGCAGCCCATGCAGGCCGGGACCATCGCCAACGAGTTCGATATTACGACGAAGGAAGCGCTCAGCCACGTCGAACACATCTCGAAGTCTCTCGCCGAGCGGTCCGAACAACTGCTCGTTGCACCGCCGGAGTGTCGCGAGTGCGGGTTCGATGAGTTTGACGACCTGATCAACCGCCCGAGTCGCTGTCCCGACTGTAAGAGCGAAAACGTCGAGGAGCCAATGTTTCGGGTCGGTTAGTTCCCAGAGAAGCCAATCCGACCGCGTGAGGAGAGATTGTGTTCGCCCGAGGGGCCGAGATTCTCGAACTCGTAGCGCTCGTCGGTGAGGTAGACGACACCATCCTCGACTGTAATATCGACTTCGTCGATTGTCGCTCCCTCACAGGGACCGTGGGTACAGTCGCCAGTTGTCGTCTCGAAGGTTGCGCCGTGTTTCGTACAGACGAGTTCCTCATCTCGGACTGTCGCCCCGCTGCCCGAATCGAGGCGGACATCCGTCCAGTGTGGACAGTAATTCTGCAGTGCAATCACGCCGTCAGCGAGTCGCAGGAGAATCGCTTCTTCCTTGTCGAAGCCATCGCGGACGGTAAAGAGCAGACTGCTATCGGCCGGCACATCCTCGACAGGGGCGATTCGGCTGTCCTCGTCCATCGTCGTGTTGTCGGGGAGCCGGACAAATGAACATACCGGTAGCAGGTGTGGGCAGTGGGCCACCCGAGGACACAACGCATTAGCGGATGCTCGCCGTGGAATGAGTATGGAGACGACACGGCATTTTGTCGCAACGGTCTACGTCGTCAACGACGGCGCGGTTGCCCTTCACGAACACGACAAACTCGAGATGTGGCTCCCCGCCGGCGGCCATCTCGACCGCGACGAACTCCCACACGAGGCCGCAAAACGGGAGACTCGAGAGGAGCTTGGCCTCGACGTCGAGTTACTTACGCCCGAGTCTGCGGAACTGTCCTCGGAAACGGCCAAATCGATTCCCAAGCCACAGCATTTCCTGCTGGAAGATATCAACGTCAGCAACGGCGAGGTCGGCCACCAGCACATCGATTTCATCTACTATGGTCGCGCCGAGAGCAAAGCAATCGAGCCAGGACCGGACGAAGCCCCCGCGGACGCGTGGGTGTGGTACACGCCCGAAGACCTCGCTGGAAACGAAACCCTCCCCGCAGACGTTCGCGAGGCTGGCCAGCGCGCCATCGCGGCCGTCGAAAAGTTGGGAGAAGCAGAAGATTCAAGCGACAGAGCGCGGAAAGAGAGACGATGAGCGACCCCGAGGACGACAGCACAGCCACACCCGACCAGGGTGAGCGTTCGACGGGTGCGGACCAGCCGGGCGGACGGCGTTCCGACAGTCAGACCGGAGCGAGGAGGGAGACGACAGAGACAGCGCGGTCACGACCGACGGCTGGCGGGAGCCGTGACCCGCCGCCGACACGGACCACCGGGCCACGGACTGAGCGGCCAAGCGACACGGTACTATTCATCCGAGATGTGGTGACGAGCGTCGGGGCTGTGGTGTTGATCGGGCTGTACATCTTCACGATCAGTGGCGTCTGGCCGCCAATGGTCGCTATCGAGAGCGGGAGTATGGAGCCCAATATGTCGAAAAACGACCTGATTTTCGTCATGGAGACTGACCGATTCCACCCCGACGCGGCCCACGACGACACTGGTGTCGTGACCGCGCAAGCCGGCGAAGCGGTCGACTACGAGCAATTCGGCGGGCCGGGAGATGTGATAATTTATAACCCACGAGGGAACACCCAGGTTACGCCCATCATCCACCGGGCAATGTTCTGGGTGGAGGAGGGCGAAAACTGGTGTGACAGGGCAAACGACGAGTACATCAGCGGGACCGAACAGTGCAGCGAGGCCCCACACGCCGGATTCATTACGAAAGGGGACAACAACCCGACCT
Organism: Halovenus halobia; assembly: GCF_051414135.1. Classification (NCBI taxonomy): domain Archaea; kingdom Methanobacteriati; phylum Methanobacteriota; class Halobacteria; order Halobacteriales; family Haloarculaceae; genus Halovenus; species Halovenus halobia. Next base: position 99,665 of record NZ_JBLKOA010000006.1, on the reverse strand, counting down.
ACGACCAATCCGGCAGCGGTAACCTCACCCCGGTCAAGCCGGAGTGGGTCGTCGGAACGTCAGAGGTCCAGATTCCGGGGCTGGGCTGGCTTCGACTGCAGTTCTAGACCGCGACTTCGAGTCCCCGAACGAGAATCTGTACCCCGTTGAAGACGACATGGCCGGTAATCGGAACGAAGAGATTTTTGCTGCGGTGATAGGCAACGCCGAGGACAACTCCAAACGAAACGAACAGCCCGAAGGCGAGGACTGCGCCGCCGGAGCCCACGGAGATATTCGAGTGAATGGTGGCGAACAACAGGCTCGTCAGGAGGATTGCAGGAATCGGGTGAGTTCCGTCAGTGAGACGGTGCTGGATAAGCCCCCGGAAGAACAGTTCCTCCATCGGGACAGCAACGGCCGAAGAGACGACAAACAGGACAGCGTAGTAGGCCGGGTTGGTCGCCTGCCCGGCCGTCGATTCGGCTGGACTGATTCCGAGGAGTGTGAACAGTATCGTCGCCGTGACTGTGAGAATCATGAGCGAAAGCCCAACCGCAGCCCCGTAGAACGCTGTCCACGCGTCGTAGCTGGTCAGTCTGAAGTAGGCCCGGGGCTGCTCGCCGCGCGCGAGGACGAACAACACGGCCGGAAGACCGAAGCCGAGCAACTGGAGGGCGAATGTGTTCGCGAGAAGACGGGTAACTGTTGCGGGACCACCGAGCACACCGATAATAGCGAGTGCTTCGGCGACAGCGCGAGACAGGACCATCGCCAGCGCGAACAGGCCAAGCGCCACCGCGATGGCAACTGCTGCGTGGGCGAGTGGATGTGCAGGGAGACTCGAGCTGCTGGAAGTGCGGGGAGACTCGCCGTCGGACATCGTCGGAGATGGACAGGCGACTGCAAAAAAGCCTATCGACGTCCCGGACCGAACCGGGGGTGACAGTCGCCGTCAGCCACGGCGTCGAGCGTCACGCTGGTCAGGTCCCCTGCGTGTCGAACTGGTAGCGGTATGGTTGGCCCTGAATGACCTCGACCTCGCCAGTCTGGGCACGACGGCCCAGCACCGTTGCGACGCGGTGTGCGCTCTCGAACTCCTCGTCGTGGGCGTCGAGCAACTGCAGAATCTCTCTGGCCGTCAGCGGTTCGTCCGCGTCGGCCTCTTCGAGGACCGAGCGGATTCGCTCGAACTCGCTGCGGTGTATGCTCATACGTATGTCATAGTCATCCATACACATTAAACGGCGTCAGACACATGTTCAGATTCTAATAACTGAGAATCGCCGGACGCCAGCAGAGATTGCGTGTCAGTCGGTGTCAGACGACTGTCTGTCAGCGGCTGGAAATCTGTGATAAGACTTAACAATATCAACGGCGACCATCTAGTAGTGAGTATGATCGGCTGGGAACTATCGGCTGGGGACCGTGAGAGGACTGTTGCGTGAGTGCACTCCCTCTCGAGGCGGGTGAGCGGGCGTGAGTCGTGGCCGAACGCTGGCGGTCGTGGTGCTGAGTATTCTGCTGACAGTCACACTGTTCGGCGCAAGTCTGAGCGTCGGCGCCGAGCGGACGGCCCTGGACCAACAGTACGTCGTCACCCAGTTCGAGCAAGAGGGAGTGAGCGAGCAAATTGGGGCGCAGATTCGGGGTGACATCACAACCCAGATTGACCAGGCTGGCGAACAACGGCCCGTCCCAACCGGAATTACGGTGAATCTCGACGGCGGTCAGGTCGCGAATCAGTCAGTAACTGACGAGTACCTTGCCGACGAATTATCGCGTAACGTCGGTGCCATCATCGAATACCTTCGTGGGAATCGGGCTGACCTCGCGCTGACGACCAACCTCACGCCAGTCAAAGCAGAGGTTCGAGTCGCCCTAATCGACGGGATAGCGGTAGACACGCCACAGTTGGTCGGGTCGAACACCGACCGGGTGAACGCCGAGCGTGTCGCTGCGCTGGACGAGAGCGAGCAATCGTATCAGGACGCACAGATTGAACTCAGCGACCAAGAACGAGCCGAGATTGAAAAGGAAATCAATCAGAGCATCGGCCAACAACTCTCGAACGACTCCGAGGAGTTGGCCGCGGCGCTGCTGGATCATCAGCGGACGGTGCTCGATGGGTTGACCGGGGAACTGAGTTACGAGGAGTACGTCGACCAACTCGCGGCCGACGAGCGCGCGCTCAAAGTCGCTATCGCTGACGCTGCGCTCGCGGAAATTCCTGACGAGGAGTCGTTGGTTGACGGGACTGAGTCTGCAGAATCGAACATCGAACCGATTCGGTCGGGAGCCGAACGTATCGTTCTGTTCTCGTGGTTCCTGCCCCTCCTCGCAGTTGTCCTCGTCGCCGGACTGTATCTCGTAACCCGCTCACCCGAGAGGACGGCAACGGCAACGAGTATTGCACTCGCTATTGCTGGGCTGCTTGGCGCTGTCGGCGGGTACATTGTCGGCCCCACGGTGACGGCAGCTACAGAACCGAGCGGCGGCCAAGCAGACCCAATCGTTGCCGGATTGACCGCCGTCGTTGATGGATCGCTCGCCACAATTGGACGGCAGTCGGTGCTGCTCCTCGTCGCTGGCGTTGTGGTGTTCGTTGTGGTCGTCGCAGACAGACGTGGAGTCTTCGACGGACTGCGTACCCGACTAGGCCAAGAGACGAGAGGTCGCTGAAAGAACTCCAGTTGAAACGAGGGGGCTTTATTGTTCCGGGAAGCCCTACGACAGATAACACGATGGCTGGTGATACCCCCAGAGAGTCGGCCGGGCAGGCGGGAGGACAATCGCCCAAAAGTAGCGCTTCGGAGGGGCAGCCACCCAGCTCTGGGGCGCCGAGACAGTCATTCTCAAACGGCGCTCCGGGAGGTCAGCCGCCCACAACTGGCACGTCGGGACAGCAGGCCGGGGGTGGCGGCGAGTCCGCGACGCGACGCCAGCTCCTGAAAGCAGGTGTCGGCTTCACCGCGGTCGGAGCAGTCGGCTACGGCTATCTCAGGACTCGCAGCGACATCGTCGCGGCAACAGACGGGTCGCCCCTCGACGACGTTCCGGGCCGGTCAGAGTTTGTATTTCGCTGGACTGGCAGTGAACTGTTCACTGCCGAGGGGTTCCGAGCGGCCCTCGACGACGAACTGGCAGCACTGGCTATCTCCGACGCCACCAGCACAACGGAGTTACTGGACACTGTCGAGGCTGGAACCGGAATCGACCCACGAGCGTCGGGCGCGGTGGTGGCCTTCGGTCGACTGCCAAGAGCGAGCAGAAACTACGCCGGCCTGCTCTTCGAGTCCAGCGCTACCCCAGAAAACGTTCGGGCGGAGATTCAGCAACGAGGGGCACTCACCACAACCAGTACGTATCGAGAGCAGACGCTGTGGGGTCTCGGAAGCAGTCGTCTGGAGTGGTCGCTGCTGCTCGCTCACCTGAGTGGTGACCGGTACGGACTGGCCACCACGTCTGAACTCGAGGACGTGGTCGATGTTCGTAATGGAGAGCGGGCACGGCTTGGCGGCAGCGTCCGGACGGGACTCAACGAGGCTGGCGAAGGGATGATCCGCGGTGGGTTTGTCGTCCCGTCAGCCGCCTTCGAGGGTCTCGACCTTCCGGTCGTCGGACTCGCGGAAAACATCGAGTACGGGTCCGTGTCGCTCGGTGACGGAGTGCTGACGGTCAGGCTGGTCGCCCCGAGCGGCTCTGTCGCGACCGACCTCGAACAGACGCTCACTGCGCTGAGTGGACTCGACCGGCAGACGATTATCGACCAGATTGGCGAGCCGTCACCGCTGGTTGAGGTGATTCTCGCCGTTCTCGACGACCTCGAGACTGAGGTGGAAGGCTCGGTGGTTCGGGTCACTGTCGCCGACGGGTTCCGGGTCCCTGCGGTGCTGATTGGGTTTTTGCTCGACAGCGCCGTGAATTGATGAGAAGTGGCGTTAATCCTGCCAGTGCTCGGGCACCTGGACAGTGTACTTGCCGTCTTCCTGCAGTGCGATGATATACTCCTCGCGGTCGAACAACTCCATCAGATTGAGTTCGTACTGGCCGGGTTCGAGCACCTTGATCGACTCGAACTGTTGGTTGAGTTCGGCCCGCAGTTCCGACAGGTCCGGTCGGTCGGTGTGCTCGGGTTCTGGCTCTTCGGGCTCCTCGGTCTGTGGAGCAGGGGTGGTGCTGTCCCAGCCGGACTGTTCGGGTGCAGGTGGGAGTTCGTCCGGCGAGATGACCTCGCTCCGGGCGCTTGCTTGTGCGTCGTTTTCCGAGTCAGCCGTCTTCATCGCCGCTGCCTCGGGTTCAGCGAGGGTGTCGCGGCTCGGGCTCGCCGTTTCTGTTGTGGACGCAGGGCTCCCGGTTCCCCGGTCGTTCGGTTCGGGAGTTGACCTCGAAGCAGGGTGACTCTCGGGAGTCGACGTCGAGGGAGGTTGGCTGGCCGGCGTCTCGTCTGTCGGTGATGGCTCGGCTGGCGTCGGTGTCGACTCGGTTCCCGGTGTCTGTGGTTTCTCTGTCGAGCCACGAGTCGGCGGCTCGTCGTGGCTGGAGCCGCCAACGAAATCCCGGACCGCCGTGGCAGCGCTGCCGACTGTTCGGGCGACTGAGGATGTCGAGTCCTCGACCGTCGCCGGTTCCTCCGGCGAGGGGTCGCCGCTGGTCTGTCCATCCGGGAGAAACTGGAATTTCGTCCCGCCGCAGTTTGGACAGCCCGAGAGCATCTCCTTGGAGCCGTCGTCGAACTGCCGGGCGCAGTCTGTACACTGGTGTGGCATTGGCCTATTTCCGTGAAACGAGTGTCTGGATGATCGTTTCGTCCTTGTGGAGTGTCTCGATCTGGTTCGCCGGTCCGATGACAGTGAGCTTGTTCGTCGATTCCCGACCCATCAGGCGGTCGAGGAAACTCGCGTCAGCCGTCTCCGAACGCGGGTATGTCTCAATTTCAATGCCGTTGAACTCGTCCGGGCTGATTTCGGTCATCGTCACCTCGATGAGTTTGGACTCCTCCTCGGGGGAGAGCCCCTCTTCGAGGATGACGATGTTTCCATCACGGACGCCATCGAGGATCAGCCGAATCTTCTCCATACTGGCGAGTCCGGCCATCCGGGTGGCACTGATAAGGTCTATCTGAACGCCGTCGGGTTGTGGTGTCGTCGACATGGTATCACCCAAAGTACTCTGCAATCTTGTCGTACACTTCGTCCATGTTGTCACCCTCAAGTGCCGACAGCGGAATTGTTTCGTGCTGTGGGAAGGCGTTGCGGATCCGCTGGACGCTCGAATCTTCCAGGTCGATTTTGTTTGCGAGAATCAACACCGGAAGGTCCTGACTCTCGATGATGCCGATAAGCATCGTGTTGACCTGTGTGAACGGGTCAGTCGACGAGTCCAGCACGTAGATGACACCGTCGACGTCTTCGCGAAGCCAGTGCATGGCTTCGGCGACCCCTTCGGTTGCTTCTCGGGAGCGCCGAACGGCGTCGTCTTTCTCCATGTCGTGTTCGAGGAACTCGGTGTAATCGACCTTCGTCGCGACACCTGGTGTGTCAACCACGTCGATATTGACGGTCTTGCCGTCACGCTCGATCTCGACATTTTCTTTTCGTCGCGCCCGACGGGTCTCGTGGGGCACGTGGCTTTCCGGACCGACAGCGTCGCCGTGTTCGGTCCAGTCGCGTGCGATACGGTTAGCAAGCGTTGTTTTCCCAGCGTTCGGCGGGCCGTAGATGCCAATTCGCTTGGGCTCCTCGTCGGAGAACAACGTTGTGATACTTGATCTGAGGCTTTGTAGCAGTCCCATCCTTTCCTCCAGACCCCACGGCGGGGCTTGCCTGAATAAGTCCACGCAACTTACTTAAGAGTATGTCAGACATACATCAAACTGGCATCACGAATATGTGGAAACCGAGGGATAGCGGTCAGGTGGGCTGAGCGTGTGAATCACTACCGAGAGAGCAGCAAACGTGACTCCCAGAGAGAAGTCTGGAGATGAGTGCTATCGCAACAGAGCAATAAGAGAGGTCCCAAGGCCCCAAGCCCCCCACCCCTTCGTTTCAGGTGGAACGGCCCGTGAACCCGTCCCCAGACAACGAGTGATGGGAGAAAAGTGACGAGAAAAAACGGAAGAATCGACAGACAACGCTAGTTTCTCGCTCTAGTCTAGCTGTGTCTTCTAGTTTTACTAGAATAATAAGAGGTCTAGACTACTGCCTGTTATTTTTCCCCACTACGGGTCTGGTTCATGTGTATAGTATATAAAACTTTCCTAGCCTAGTCTGTTCGGTGTCTCGACCCCCCACCCCCTCTTTACGTCGTTCCACTCGAAACGAAGGGGTGGGGGGGTTCCACGGGTGCCGCCACTTCTTTCCACAGTCTCGGCGCAGTCGACAATATCTCACTCAAACTGAACGAACCCCAGGGTCAACTCCACGAGAAATACGAACGATCGAAATCTTTAATATAGTCTCAACCGGGGTTTCTTGTGGTTCATCTGGACGCGGCGGAACCTCCGAGACTGCCTATTTCGCCCGATACCGGGAGTGGGAGTCTTGTTCTCCGTTTGCGTCCCGGGGTTTCCACCCGAAACGAAGGGGTGCGCTGGACAAGATATGACAGACACGAACGACAGTTCGCAGGATGCGGACCAAGTTGACTCTGAAGACGCTCAGGACCTCGAAAACGACACCGAGGACACTCCTCACTCGACAGTGGGTGAGCTCTCTTCGGATGCTGACTCCGAGGACCCAGAGTCACCGGACCCGGAAACGCGGATCGACGAGATGCTTCGCGAGGAACCCGACGACGAGGAGGGCCCGTCCCGGGGACTGTTCGACGACCTGCTCTCCGGCGAACCGATTTTCGAGAAGAAAGAAGTCCTTCGACCGTCCTACACACCTCGTAAGCTCCCTCACCGCGAGGACCAGATCAACAACATGGCGACGATTCTGGTCTCCGCACTCCGTGGGGACACCCCGTCGAATATTCTCATCTACGGAAAGACTGGCACAGGCAAGACTGCGAGTGCGAAGTTCGTCAGCGAGGAACTCGAATCCACCTCGAAAAAGTACGAAGTGCCCTGTGAGGTCGAGTACATCAACTGCGAAGTCACCGACACACAGTATCGTGTCCTCGCGCAGTTGGCAAACAAGTTCATCGACAAGAATCGCGACCGGATTGACGCGACTATCGAAGACCACGAATCACTCCTCGAGCGTGCGCGCGAGGAGTCGACTGACCTGGCGGACACCGACTTCGAGTCAGTCGAGGCCATCGAAGCAGAAATCGAGGACCTCGAGGAAGAACGCGATTCGTTCAGTGAAGTCCCGATGACTGGCTGGCCGACCGACCGCGTCTACAACTCGTTTTTCGACGCAGTGGATTACCGCGAGCGCGTCGTGGTCATCATGCTCGACGAGATCGACAAACTCGTCGAGAAATCTGGCGACGACACGCTGTACAATCTCTCGCGAATGAACTCCGAGCTCGAACGCTCCCGAGTCTCGATTATGGGGATCTCGAACGACCTGAAGTTCACCGACTTCCTCGACCCGCGGGTCAACTCCTCGCTGGGCGAGGAAGAAATCGTCTTCCCGCCGTACGACGCCAACCAGCTCCGGGATATCCTCGAGGCCCGGGCAGAAATCGCGTTCAAAGACGGAGCGCTAACTGACGAAGTAATTCCGCTGTGTGCTGCCTTCGCCGCTCAGGAACACGGCGACGCTCGCCGGGCGCTGGACTTGCTCCGGACGGCGGGTGAACTCGCCGAACGTGACGACACCAACGACGTCGAGGAAGACCACGTCCGAGAGGCACAGGAGAAAATCGAAATCGACCGCGTTGTCGAGGTTGTCCGGACCCTCCCACAGCAGTCGAAACTCGTCCTGTTCGCGATTATTCTCCTCGAAAAACAGGGTGTTCACAACATCAACACCGGCGAAGTGTACAACATCTACAAACGGCTCTGTGAGGAACTGGACGCTGACGTGTTGACACAGCGGCGAGTCACCGACCTCATCAGCGAACTCGATATGCTCGGTATCGTCAACGCTGTCGTCGTCTCGAAGGGCCGCTACGGTCGGACGAAAGAAATCAGCCTTTCGGTTCCACTCGAAGAGACGGAAGCAGTGTTACTCTCAGACTCTCGACTCGGTGACATCGAGGACGTGCAGCCGTTTGTTCAGGCTCGGTTCGACAACTGACTCACTCTGTTGACCCCTCTGTTTCCCCTGGAACTACGCTCTGGCGTCGACAACTTCGTAACTAAGATTCTGCTCCCGAAGACTGTCGGTGTGTTTCGATAGCGTGTCCGCCGCGGCGAGCAATAGCACGTCGAGTCCTTTCGCTGCCGCCTCCTGGACAGCACCCGGACTCCCGAAACGAACGTCTGGCTCTAGCCCCGTTCGCTCGGTGAGTGCGACTGCCTCGGCACCAGCGACAGCGACCAGGTCGTGGTCGTCGGCCAACGCTGTCACGCGCTCGCCGTCGACGGCACCGCTCCCGCCGTTCTGGACCTGCGGAATCGAGACAATCGCGACTGTTCCGAGTTCGTAATCGACGACGCCTTGCACGTTGGTGATCCCGACATCCTCGCCGGCGTCGCCGTCAGTCACAGCGACTGCGGTTGCTCCCCCAGTATCCCCGGCCATCGCTCGAAGCACCCCATCTTGCATCGTCAGCGAGACAGTCTCGCCTTCAGTAACTTCAGTCGACGCGATTGCTGTCTCGGTTTCGACTTGCCCGATAACGTCCTCGGAGACGTGGTCGACAAAGTTTCGGAGGCCGTCAGTCTGGGAGATGAGCCAGTCGACACCCTCCTTGGTCACTTCGTAGCGTCCGCGCCCGTGTTTGTTGACGTACTTCTGTTCGACGAGGTCCTGCAGGTAATCGCTGACCGCCTGTGCGGTGAGACCGATAGCGTCGGCAATCTCCTGTTGATTGACCGCTGGCTGTCGCTCCGCAATCTCGACGAGAATCTGATATTTCGTCGCGTTTCGTTTGCTCCGGAGCACCCCAAACTTCTCCGGGTCCGTCTGTTTCGCCATTGTGGTCTTTCGGGCCTGCGAACACAAGTAAGTTTTTACTATTTTTCCTGAAATGCCCAATACGACTGTCTCTGTTGACGAACTTCAATTGTGTTTACTCTAAGAAAAACTTAGTTGTCTTGGGTTCCATACGAATTGTTCGCGTTATCACACAGCCCAACTCTCACACGACGGGCTGGCTGAGCGACATCTCGGATCTGCTCTATAACACCCCCCTCCAAGCGAAAACCGCGACTTTTGAATCCCCCCGCGTCGAAGGGGTGGCAATGACACTCGTAGCGTTCGATTTCGACGGGACTCTCTCGAACTCGGAGATGACGGTCTTGCTCGGTGACCAGTGCGGAGTGGCCGACCAGATGGACGAGATCACTGAGCAGGCGATGAACAACGAGATCGAGTACGCCGAGAGCCTCCGCCAGCGCTGTGCGTTGCTCGAGGGACTTCCCGAAGTCGACGCACAGGCGGCCTTCGACCAAGTTGTGCTCCGGCCCGAGACAGAGGAAGTTGTTGAGGCCCTCGATTCGGCGGGCGTCTACACGGCCATTCTGACGGGTGGTTTCGAGCGCGGTGTCGAATCTGCACTCGAAACAGCGGGGGTCGACGTCGAGACACTAATCGCAAACCGGCTCCCGATAGAAGACGGGACACTCACGGGCGAAGTCGAAGGACCACTCATCGAGGGGACGAAAGACGACGCGCTGGATATCCTGACGACTGTCGTCGACGAACCGATGGACGAGACGATTGCTGTCGGCGACGGTGCAAACGACCTCCCGATGCTCGAAGCTGCGGGCTTCGCTGTCGGCTTCTCGCCGAAACCGGCGGTCGAACCTGCTTGTGACGTGGTTGTCGAGTCGATGCCCGAACTCCTCGATGTGCTCGAAGAGCGCGGCGTCTGCTGAGCGTGGACTACGTTTACGTCCTCGAATGTGCCGACGGCTCGCTGTACACTGGGTACACGACCGATGTCGGTCGCCGCGTCGATGAGCACAATGCTGGTGACGGCGCAAAGTACACTGCCGGTCGCCGCCCGGTAACGCTGCGGTACGTGGAGTATCACCCCTCACGGAGTGCAGCCCAGAGCCGCGAACACGAGATTAAATCGCTCTCGCGGACCGAGAAAGAACAGTTACTTCCAGCGGACGTGGACCGGGTCGGTGTTGCAGTGAGTCCCGTTGTGGGGTAACTCCTGACCCGAGTGGTCTCACCAGATGAACCCAACGACGTCGAGCAGTCCGTACGCGATTCCGACCAGTAACCCGACAAAAACCGTGTTACCCACGAGGGTTGCAGCGAGAAATTTCTCCCGCGGGTACGTACTCAGTCCGGCCGGAACGGCAGTCACGCCCCGAACCCCCGGCACCATGGTCAGGAAACAGATTGCGGGTGCGCCGTAGTGAGCGAACAGGTCTTCCACGAAGGTGAGTCGTTGCTGTCCGATCTGCCGTTCCGCTCGCTCGGGCAACTCCCGTAGAATTGGGAACCGCTCGCGCAGCCCGAAGTAATCCGGCGACTGGTCGTTAAAACTCCAGTAGAGTGTCCACTGACCGAGTGTCCAGGCAACGACGCAGGCGAGACTCACCCCGACCAGGAGCACTCGACTTGGGAGTGCAATGGCGACGTATGCGACAAAGATTGCTGGTGGCTGAACCAGCTTTCCGACGAGCAATCCTTCAAGATAAAACAGGATGACAAGCAGCGGTCCACCGACAGTGAGCACGGTCTCGAGTACCGGACCTGCGAGCACTGTCGAAATCATCAGTCTACACGAACTGTCGAATCGTCAAATCCAGTGTCTGCAGGTCGATAATCGGCGCGTACCCGACGTCGGGCTGGAGGTTCACCTTCTTCTGGAAGTCGGTCTGTGACTGCCAGCAACTCGAATTGACCATCAGGACGTTGTGATACTTGCCGTAGCCGAGTTTGTGGACGTGGCCAGTGTGGAAGATATCGGGCACTTCTTCCATTACAAGGTGGTCCTCCGGTTCGGGTGCAACACGGGTCTGGCCGCCGTACTGTGGGGCAACGTGGCGTTTCTTTAGTAGCTGTGCCATCGCGTCGTGTGGCCGGTCGTAGGTGGCGGATTCGTCGGGGAGTTCGGCAATCACTTCGTCCAGCGAGACGCCGTGATACATCAGCACTGAGACGCCCTCGATGGTCACCGTGGATGGATTGGCCGAGATCTGTGCGTCGTGGGCAGACATGATTCCCCGCAGTTCCTCGTCGAAGGCTGGCTGTGGCTCTGCCAGTCGAACGGCGTCGTGGTTGCCGGGAATCATCACGATCTCGATATCCCCGGGCACATCTTTCAGGTGTTCGCTGAACGCTTCGTACTGGTCGTAAATATCGACGATATCCAGTTCCTCGTCCTGTCCCGGATACACGCCGATTCCTTCGACCATATCGCCGGCAATCAGCAGGTACTCCACCTCGGCAGCCTCGGGCGTGTGCAGCCAGTCCGCGAACCGCTGCCAGGCGTCGCCGAGAAACTCCTCGCTTCCGCAGTGAACGTCGGAGATGAGCGCTGCCTTCACCGGTCGGTCTGCCGTCGACGGCGAGTGCGTGCGCGGAATGTCCGGGAAGTGCAGCGAGTCGACGAAGAGGATGCCGCCGTCGTCGGCAAGCGTCCCCTCGACAGCAACACACTCGTCGTGGAGCATATTCCGCACGTCATCGGCGAACTCCCGGTCTTTCATGATCAGACAGGGAAACGTTCCGGTCGTATCTTCGAGTTCGACCAGCCAGTGACCGCTGGCCGTCGAGCGGATGTCCGAGACGAGTCCAATGAGTGCAGCGTCACTGCCCGGCGACATCTGCTCGATGGTGTCGGCCGGCCGGTGGTTCACTCGCCCGCGCAGTTGTCGGGAGAGTTTCTCGTAGCGGTCCTGGAACACAGAGACGAAATCGCTGTATTTCCCGGTCCCGATACTCGCAATATCTCCACTCACAGTGATCTCCCGGTCCTCGACTGACCGCTCGCTTGCTGGGCTGTCCGTCTTGCCCTGATTCGACTCAGGCCGGGCCGCTGCTGACTGCTGGCCCATCTCTGGGGCCCCCTCCTCTGTCAGTCCAGTCGTGGCCGTACTCTGTGACCCAGTCGTTCCATCTGGGGGTGACGCTGCCAGCCCGGACTCTCTCGACGCGCCGCCTGCTGACCCCCCTGTTTCGTCTCCAGTTTCCCCACCGTTCTGTGGTGATTGCTCAGCCGGAGTTCCACTCGAAACGTGGGGGTCAGAATCGCCCGTAGAATCGGCTGTCGAATTCTCAGCTGGTGGCTCCTGTGGCGTCGTGTATCCCGCTCCACTCGAGTCGTTTTCGATGCTCTCTCGGACCTGTCCGGCCGAGAGCACGAGCGTCTCATCGGGGGCCTTTTCGACTGCGCGCTCGAGCGCTCGCGTGGGGTCAGGCTGGTTCGCAATCAGCGTCACCGCTTCTCGCTCGGCGTTGTAACCCCGGTCTGCGAGTGCGCGCACGATGCGAGCGGGCGTCTCCAGTGGCACACTCCTAGGTATACGGGGGTCAGCAAAAGCGTAGCGGAGTCAGTCCTCTTTGGTCGTGATGTCTGCGGACAGTCCCTGTGCCATCTCGATGTCTCGGGAGTTGTTCAGCGTCCACGCCGTCCGGTCGGTGACAGCCTCGATAATCTCACGGGCCGAGGGGAAGCCGTTGCCGGACTTTTTGACGCCGCCGAAGGGCAACTGGACCTCTGCACCGATGCAGGGGAGGTTCCCGTACGCGAGGCCAACCTCAGCGTGGTCTCGGTAGTAGTTGATCTGGCGGTAGTCCTCGGAGATGACTGCGCCGGCCAGTCCATACTCCGTATCGTTCTGGAGTTCGACGCCGCGCTCGATGTCGCCGTCGTACTTGAGCAAGGCGACGTGGGGGCCGAATACCTCCTCTGACGTGCAGCGCAGGTCTGCGTCCGGGTCGGCTTCGTAGACGAACGGACCAACCCAGTGGCCCTCCTCGTGGCCGTCTGGAATCTCTCCGTCGTCGAGGTCGGTCCGGTCGACGAGCACGGTAGTGTCCTCTGAGTGAGCCAGTTCGTTGTACTCCCGGACTTTCTCGTGGTGTTCGGCCTCGATGAGCGGCCCCATGAAGGTGTCTTCGTCGAGTGGGTCACCGACCGCGACATCCTCGGCTAACGAGACGAATCGCTCCTTGAATTCGTCGTAGATGTCCGCGTGAACGATCAGTCGTTCACTGGACACACAGCGCTGGCCGGTGGTCTTGAACGAACTCATCACTGCCGAGTGAACGGCGGTATCGAGGTCTGCTTTCTCCGTGATGACGATGGCGTTTTTCCCGCCCATCTCACAGGCAGCGCGCTTGCCGGGGTACTGTGCCACTTCGCTGGCGATTCCCTGCCCAACCTCGGCAGAGCCGGTGAACAACACCGTGTTGACGTCGTCGTGGTCGACGATTGCTGCACCCGTGTCGCCGTACCCCTGAATGAGGTTGAACACGCCATCAGGAATGCCGGCGTCGACCATCATCTCGGCGACAATCTGGGCGCACCACGGCGTCTGCTCGGCCGGTTTCCACACGACAGTGTTGCCCTCGACGAGTGTGACGGCCATGTGCCAGAACGGAATTGCGACCGGGAAGTTCCACGGCGTGATACAGCCAACGACACCCCGTGGCTTCCGGCGCATGTAGGCGTCCTTGCTCGCGACTTCACTCGGGACAACGTCGCCCTGTGGGTGTCGCGCGTCCCCTGCTGCCCACTCGACCATGTGCCAGGCCTCGGTGACATCTGCTTTCCCCTCGGAAATTTCCTTGCCACACTCCATGCTGACGATTTCACCGAGTTCCTCGTGGCGGTCCCGGAGTTCGTGATAGACGTCCCAGAGGTACTCGGCGCGGTCGATTCGCGAGAGGGCGCGCCAGTCCTCGTAGGCCTCCGCTGCCGCGTCTACCGCTCGCTCGACGTCTGCCTCTGTTCCGTGGTAAAATGTCCCGAGGTCCTCACCTGTCGCGGGGTTTTCGCTCGTGAACGTCTCCGTACTCTCACCAGCCGTCCATTGGCCGTCGATATACTGCTCGTACTCGTTTCCCATACTATATACTCCGTGGGCCGGTGTGAATACAGCCACCCGACCATGGTAGGCTCCCTGATATCGTGTTTTGTAGTATCTAGCCGACATAACTCACCGATTCCCAGCCTGACTGCCTTGCAGTCACGCGATTACTGGGAAATTTTATAGTCTCTGTATCCAGGTAATAGGGATCTGAGCCCCCGATATATACAAATATCTCCGTCTCATTAGGGGGTATATGACTGACTGGGGGGAGTGGGGATGAGCAAGGTACAAAATACGACTAGCACGCGGCTAACGCTTGACCTCTGGCATCCGGGCTGTTGGGCAATCGAAGCGACAGAGGAAGTTGGCGGCGGTGTGTTAGCACACGCAATCTATCGCTCGCCGAAAAGCGACGGCCCATCGCCAGTCTCGGTCAACGGACTGTTCACCGCCTACGGGGACGATGACGAGGAAGTGGACAGACTGCTCGAGGAAATCGGGAACTCGGAGAACGCCGGCGATGTGCTCGACCTCCAGCAGCGATTCGGTCGAGAGCGCGACGCGCCGGGCAACGTTGTTCGGGAGTTCTTCCTGGAGTACAACCCCGACGATATGGTCTGTCCGACGCTGCTGGAACACGGTCTCGTTCACAGCGCGCCGGTCCGGATCGAGGGGGGCAGAGAAACGTGGCAGGTTTGTTTCACCGGCGAACGGTCGAATCTCGAAGACGCACTCGATGGGGTTCGCCAAGACGCCAACGCGGAGGTCACTGTCGAGTCGATACACACGGCGGAGTGGAATGGTGATTCCGAGCGTCACCACCGGCTGGATACGCTGACGGAGTCACAGCGTGAAGCGTTCGAGCACGCCCGCACGTCTGGCTACTACGAGTGGCCGCGCGAGGTTTCGACACGGGACCTGGCCGATGGACTGGATGTCTCGAAGACGACATTCCTCGAACACCTCCGCAAAGCAGAAGCGAAACTACTCGACCCCGAGGAAGAGACGACGTATCAGCGCTAGTTTCCGACGATAGCGCGAGCCGCAAACAGAATATTCGATTTTCGCTCACGGATGCGCCGATAGAAGTAAGAGAACCACTTCGTCCCGTAGGGCACGTACTGGTAGACGGGAACATCCTTGGCGAGTTCGAACTGTGCGGACTCACGAACACCAGTCAGCATCTGTACCTCGTACGGTGTGCCGTACTCTTCGTGGAGTTCCTTCGCATACTCGATCATCGCCGGGTCGTGGCTTCCGACTCCGATTCCGTCGTCGAACTCTTTGAACATAAATTCGAGATTATCTCGGTAGACTGCGTCGACAGTGTCTTTGCCTTTGTGTGCAATGGACGGGGATTCGTCGTAAGCGCCCTTGACCAGTCGGACTTTTCCCGGGAGGTCCGCAAGTCGGGCGAGGTCGTCTCCGGTCCGAACAAGATTTGCCTGCACACACACGCCGACGTTGCCGTCGGTCGCCCGGGCGTGTTTCTCGAAAGCGTCCAGTGTTACGTCGGTCGTTTCGTGGTCCTCCATGTCGATCCAGACGAAACAGTCCGCGGCGTCGACGATTCTATCGAGGTTCTTCTGGAACACCTCGTCACCAATTTCCAGGCCCAACTGACTCGGCTTGACGGAGATGCACGCGTCAACCTCTCGGTCAGCGATCGCGTTGACGAGTGCAATATACTCTTCAGTGTCGCTGTTGGCCGCCTCGCGGTCCTCGTAATGCTCTCCGAGGAGATTCAAAATCCCCGCAACGTCACGCTCGTTGAGCTCCGAGACGTGGTCCAACGCTTCGCCGTAGGTCTCCCCGGCGACGAAGTTATTCGCGATTGGTGGGATCATACGTCTTCTAGGCCGTCGCTCTACGTATATACTATCCCGACCATACATCTCAGAATAATATCTATGAAATTAAATCCGAAGTCGTGGTCTGCGAACAGTTGTGCGACTGCACAGGCCGAGGTTTCCGGCGTCACTGTCCGGACTGTCGGTGTCATCACTTGAGCAACTGACTGATTACTCATACTAGCTATTCTCCGCGAACAGAAACAACGCTACCCCGAATTTGGACCGTTACAGGCTCGGTAAACAGCGTATAACAATAGTGGTCTCGTCTCACTTTTCGGGTATGACACCCGAACAGACCGACCTCCGGACCCACCTCGAACAGGCACTCGAAACGGCCGAAAACAGCGAAACGAGATACGAACTCCGGGAAGCGTTACAGAAGTACTGCGTCTCCTCAGAGCTCGGTTCCACTGCGGCGCTCGACGACTGATTCTGCCCAGCTAATCGCCTCGTCCAGCACTTCGGTCGGGTCGCCGTCGTACTCGAAGTCCCGGATGTGGTCGACATCGTCGTCTTCGTGGCCGCCAATCAAGTGTGTCTGCTCGCCCTGTCGGTCGGCCGGGACCAGTCTGGCGAGGATGTTGTTGTGTGCCTTCGCGGTCTCGTATTCGGAGAGCCGACGGGTCGGTTCCTCGTCGACGAGCACCGAGAACTTCGAGAGCATCATGTACGTCGCGATGTCCTCCTCCTCGGTGTGGCCCTCGACGCTCGGGAGTGCGCTGGCCCGGCGAGCGTCGTAGCCGTGAATCTCCAGTTGCTCACGAATCGTCTCCGAGGCGTCACCCGCGCCGACACTCGATTCGAGGACGAGCACCGAGTTGTCGATGGTCTGCAGCACCGTCTCCAGCGCTGTCGCGAACTCAGCGAGTTCCTCGCCCTCGCCGCCGAGCGCTTCGAGGTAGCCGGCGTCGGCAATCGAGCGCAGGGTCTCGATCTGTGAGCGCAGGTCTTCCTGATTTTTCGGCTGGCCCCAGTACTCCTGCATCTTCGGTCGCTTGTCGACCGACTGCACGTCGAGCGGCTCGTCGCTGTGTCGGATTGCCTCTAGTGCTGCCTGTGCACTTTCGATTGTCGAGAAGTAGGTAATCGTTTCCTCGACACAGACCTCCAGAATCTCCCGCTCACGGGAGAGTACCATATCAATCTCACCAGCGTGCAGTGCCTCCTTGATTGCGTCGGTGTCCTCGAAGTCATCCAGCGTCTTCACGTCGAAGAAGTCCTCGAAGCCAGCGACAGGCATGTCGACGATTGCGGTTCCTTCGAGGGGAATTGGCTTGCCGACACACATCTGGGCCTTCTGGTAGGCCTTGCCGAAGGTGTCAGCGGTGCCCATTACCTCACCTGTGGATTTCATCTCCGGGCCGAGGCGTGGGTCGCTGCCCGGCAGGCGGTCGAACGGCAGGACAACTTCCTTGACGCTGACCTGCTCGGGAATCTGCTCCTCGTAATCGAGTTCCTCCAGCGTCGCCCCAGCCATCACTTTTGCCGCAATCTTTGCAATCGGGACGCCCGTTGCCTTCGAGACGAAGGGCACCGTTCGCGAGGAGCGTGGGTTCGCCTCCAGCACGTACACCTCGCCGTCACGAACAGCCAGCTGGACGTTGAGCAGCCCAACAGTGTCGAGTTCGCGGGCGATATCCTCGACGACTTCGCGCACCCGGCGGTTCACATCCCGGCCGAGTGAGCGCGGTGGAATCATACAAGAGGAGTCACCGGAGTGGACACCGGCCGTTTCGACGTGTTCCATCACACCGCCGATGAGGACGTTCTCGCCGTCCGAGACGGCGTCGACATCCAGTTCGACAGCGTCTGCGAGGAAGTCGTCGATGAGGATTGGCTTCTCGGGGGAGACGCGAACCGCCTCTTCGATGTAGGTTTCCAGGTCCTCGTCGTTGTAGACGACATCCATCGCGCGGCCACCGAGCACGTAGGACGGGCGCACGAGCACCGGGTAGCCGATATCGTGGGCGAGGTCCAGCGCCTCTTCCTTGCTGGTCGCGGTTGCGCCCTCGGCCTGTGCGATGCCGAGTTCGTCCATCAGTCTGTTGAACCGGTCGCGGTCCTCGGCCAGGTCCATCGCTTCGACGGAGGTGCCGAGCACCTCGCAGTCGAGGTCGCGGCGCTGGAGTTCCTTCTCCAGCGGTTCACCGATGTCGACGGAGGTCTGGCCGCCGAACTGGACCATCACGCCGTCGGCGTTGGTCGCTTCGATTACGTCTGCAACCTCTTCGGCGGTAATTGGCTCGAAGAACAGCCCGTCGGAGGTATCGTAGTCTGTGGAGACAGTTTCAGGATTGTTGTTGACGACGTGGGCGTCGATGCCCATCTCACGCAGTGCGCGCACGGCGTGGACCGAACAGTAGTCGAACTCGACACCCTGCCCGATTCGAATCGGGCCACCGCCGACGACCACAACGCTCTCGACATCGCGGTCGATCTGGAGTTCGTCGCGGTTCAGTCCCGAAATCGGGTCTCGCGCCGAGTAGTAGTACGGCGTCGTTGCGACGAACTCGCCAGCGCAGGTGTCGACGAGTTTGAAGTCACGTTCTGAGGTTTCGGCGTCGACGGTGTCAATTGTCACGGCCCCGCCGTCAGAGCGAGGCTTTGACGAGTCTCGCAGGTCATCGACCTGCTCACCCTCCTCGACTTCTTCGCCGTCACCTGCGGGCAACCACGATGCGTGGGTATCAGCAAACTCTCCGCCCGCGAGTGCCGTGATCTCTTGGTCAGTAAATCCGGCGCTGGCTGCGGACTGGAACTCGCCCGCGGCGGCGTCGTCTGCGGCGTCGGCAATCCGCTTGAACCGTTCGAGATACCACTCGCGAATCTCGGTCAGTTCACGGACCTCCTCGACGCTGGTTCCGCGGCGGAAGGCCTCGAAGATGGCGTACGGACGGTCCGGTGTTGGCTTTTCCAGGTATTCGGTTTTGAGGTCGTCGTCGCTGACGAGGCTCAGGTCGTCGGCAGGGTCGTACTCCGAACTGCGTAACGCTTTCAGCAGCGATTCCTCGAAGGTTCGCCCAATCGACATCGCCTCTCCCGTCGATTTCATCGCCGGCCCGAGCTCGAACTCCACGTCACGGAACTTGTCTTTGGGCCATCTCGGGACTTTGGTGACGATGTAGTCGATGGCTGGCTCGAATGCTGCGGTCGTTTCGCCGGTAATCTCGTTCTCGATTTCGTGCAGGCGTTTGCCGAGTGCAACCTTCGCGGTGACGCGAGCAATCGGGTAGCCGGTCGCTTTCGAGGCCAGCGCAGAGGAGCGAGAGACGCGGGGGTTGACCTCGACGACGCGATACTCGCCTTCTGGGGTGCCGTCGTCGTGCCACGCGAACTGGATGTTACAGCCGCCCTGAATACCGAGCTCTCGAATCACCTTGAGCGCGGTGTCGCGCATATCCTGGTGGCCCTCGTCTGGGATGACCTGACTCGGCGTGACGACCATCGACTCGCCGGTGTGGATCCCCATCGGGTCCAGATTCTCCATATTGCAGATAATAATACAGGAGTCGTCGGCGTCACGCATCACTTCGTATTCGAGTTCGATCCAGCCGTCGATGGACTCGGTGATCATCACGCGGTTGTCTCGGGAGAGATTCAGTCCCTTGCGGGTCGCCTCCTTCAGTTCCTGCATATCGCCGATGACGCCCGACCCTGCGCCGCCGAGTGTGTACGTCGTTCGCATGATGACCGGCAGACCGCCGACCTGTTCGACTGCGTCCTCGACTTCATCGATGGCTTCGATGGTCACCGACTCGGGAACTGGCTCGCCGATTGACTCCATGCGCTGGCGGAACTCGTCGCGGTCCTCGGTCGCGTAAATCGTGTCCAGCGGCGTCCCCATCACTTCGACATCGTGTTCTTCCAGGACTCCCTCCTCGGCGAGTTCCGCGGTGACGTTCAGCCCAGTCTGGCCGCCCAGTCCCGCGATCACGCCGTCGGGGTTTTCTTTCCGGATAATCTCGGCGATGGCTTCGGTGTTGATCGGTTCGATGTACACCTCGTCGGCCATATCCGGATCGGTCATAATCGTCGCCGGGTTCGAGTTGACCAGGACGACGCGAGCGCCCTCCTCCTGCAGGGCACGACAGGCCTGTGCGCCCGAGTAGTCGAACTCGGCTGCCTGTCCGATCTGGATCGGCCCACTGCCGATAAGCAAAATAGTGCGATCTTCGGCTGTCATTACCTGCACGCAGTTCGCACATCGTAATAAGCCCGACGATGCGGTACGAATGTCGCAGCCCAATTTCGAATATCGTATTGCTACCCCCTCACACGCCAGCTATTCTCAGGCTCGTCGTTCCCACCACGACTTCGATGAGCAAAACACTGCTCTATGACTGTGACGACACCGTCTAGCTACTTTTTTTGCTCGCTATCTGGCAAATCGCTCGAAAACAGTATACAGTATGTTCTGTTGTATACATACTTTGGATAGAGACGACGGCCCAGGTCAAGATGGACTTCGCTCGACTGTTAGCACTGCCTCTCTGCAGACCTTCTCTACTCGCTTCAGCACAACCGCTAAACTGCTGTCGCCCGTACTGGCTGTATGGCGAACGTCACACCCGAGACTGCGGCCGAACCCGACCGACTCAGCGCCGCGCTCCCCACCGCGCCGGGCGTCTGGGAGCGCACCGACCACGAGGGTGGCATCGTGGAGTACGTCATCGCTGGCGACGAGGGCGTCTGTACCGCCGCCAAACTCGTTGTTCGGCCAGAGGTCATCCAAGAGGCCGCAGTCCGTCTCGACCGCAAGCGCGACTGCGCACACGCTGGCACCGACCGCTTCTCGACCGTCGAGGCAGCCGCCGAAACGGTTGAGAACGAACTCACCACAGTTATGGACTCGCTCACCTAATGGACCACGACCGTATCCACGCCGTCCAGCCACAGAAAGACCCCGAACGATGGACAAGCGGCGTCGTCGACAGCGTCCGAGAAGCAGACGGCCACTGTGTCGTCACTGTCGAACCCGACGAGGGCGGCGAGACTGTCGACCTCACTGTCACCTTCGCTGTCCGGGACCTGTTCGTGAGTCGCCTCCCTATCGAGGAGGGCGCGAGTCCAGTCGGAGAGCGAATCTGGTACCGCCAGCGCGGCGGCTAATCATCTCAGACCGTTCGACGGCTCTCAATCTCCTCCTCGGAGTGCCATCTCTTATCCGGTGGGCGACGGCGGAGTGCCCTCGTAGGCATCGCGGTCTCCGTAGAAGTTCAGCAGTCCAAATTTCAGTTTTTCAGGGGTCATATCGATCATCTCACTGCGCTCCTCGGCAGGGAAACTCCCGCGGACAGCGTAACTCGGCATCTCCATCTCGGCCCGTTCAGTGTACCGGGCGTCCAGTAGAATCCGCGCCCCGAAATCCTCCGGTGAACGAACCACTCGCCCGAGCGCCTGTCGCGTCTTTCGCACCGTCGGAATCTCGACGGCGTAGCGCCAGCCAGCGCCCTCCTCGCCGCGACCAGTTCCACTGTCTTCGTCGCCGAAAGTCTCTTCGTAGGCGTCCTGCACCGCTTGCATTCGCTCGTCGAGGTGTGGGTACGGAACACCGACGACAACCACGCTCCGTGCGTCGTCGCCGTCGTAGCTCACGCCCTCGCCGAGAGTGCCCCACATCGAGGTGTAGAGGACGCCGTTGTCGTCGTCGGTGAACCGCTCGCGCAACTCGTCGGCTGCTGTCCCCGGTTCGTCGAGGTAGGTTGTCCCCATGTCCACACGCTCGCTGTAGCGTTCGGCTTCGCCGTAACTCGGGAAGAACACGAGCGTGTTGCCGGGCGTCATCCGGACGGTGTCCTCGATACACTCGGTAATTGTCTCCTGGACGGCGGGTTCGTCGCGTTTGCTCGCAAACAGCGCCGGCGTGTCGACGGTGTAGGTCCGGCGGCGCTCCTCGGGAAACTGCGCGCCGTAGGCCATCGTCTCGACTTCCTCCAGGCCGAGCACGTCCTCGGTTACGTCGAACGGCCGCAGTGTTGCGCTCATCAGCACGCTCGCGTGCAGGTCCTCGAACAGCGCTCGCGTCACCTGATTCGGAATACAGGTGTACAGCTCTGCGCGGCCGTAAATCTCGTCGTCAGTCTGGCCGGTGTCGACCGATTGGTTCGCGTTTTCGTCAGCCCGGCGAACACTCACGACAGGATACGTTCCCATCGCCGCGCTCTCTTCGAGCCACTGGGAGACGAATTCGGCGGCCTGCAGGGTTTGACACTCCTTGCGAACACTGCGCTCGCCGTTTTTGTACTCGCGCTCGTAGCGCTTGTCGAGTTCCGCCCCCAGTTCCAGCGCGGCGTCGATTTCCCCCTCGTAGCCAGGACCGACGTAGGTCTGGAGAAAGGAGAGTGTCAGGTCATCCCGGCGGTTTTCGTTGTCGATCGCAAGGTCGTACCAGTTCTCTCCGACGCTGCCGCGCTCGCCAAAGTCGAATGCCTCGTCGTAGGCCTCTCTGAGCGCTCCGAGGAACGTCTCGAGCACGTTCTCGGCGTTCTCTACACGGGCGTCCTCCACGCCAGACAACTCGTCCAGCGCGCTTTCGATGGTGTTCTCGGTCAGGGTGCGACGAGCGTGGTCTCGGGCGGCAGATTCGACGTTGTGTGCCTCGTCGAAGATGGCAATCACGTCTTCCGGGTCGCGGCCGAGCCAGCGGAAAAACTGTTCGCGAATCATCGGGCTCAGCAGGTGGTGGTAGTTACAGACAACGAGGTCGACACCCTCGACGCCCTCTTTCAGCAGTTCGTAGCCACACTGCCCGCGTTCGTGGGCGTACTCGTAGATCTCGTCAGGGGTGCGCACGTCGTCGTACAGCCACGCGAAGAAATCGGTGTTGTCGGTGGTGAGGTTCCGGTAGTAGTGGTCGCAGGTCGCTCGGTCCGCGAACTCCTCCAGCTCTTCCTCGACGGACTGGAGTTCGTCCATCACCGAACTCCGGGCGGCCGCGGCGTCGCTGTTGCCGGCCTGACTCTGGTCGAGGAGTTCGCCCTGCTTTCGTTCGAGTTCGGCCTGCTCCTCCTCGACCTCCACGAGGTCCCGGGTCGTATCCCGCAGCGCCTGACACTCCTGGTAGTCGACGTCGATGTGGCACATCGACCCCTTCCCACGGAAAACGACCGCTCGCAGGTCTTCAGTCTCGGCGATGGCGCTTGCGTCGCGGCGGAACTGTCGCATCTGCTGGTGAACATTGGTCGTGATGACGACCGTCTTGTCGTGTTCGCGGGCGTATTCTAACGCAGGAACGAGCGAGGCGAGCGTCTTGCCCGTCCCCGTTGCGCCCTCGAACAGAATATCTGATTTGTCCTCAAGTGCGTCGTAAATCTGGCCCATCGCCTCCTGCTGGTGGTCGTAGGGCTGCTCGAAGGGGAAATACCGGAGATACGACGCCTGTGACACAACCGGGGGTATGCCCCTCTCGAATAAAAGTACTGAGTTCGCGCTCAGAGATTCTGGCCGGTCGGTCTGATGAGAATCTCGTTGACGTCGACACGCTGGGGTTGACTCGTCGCGTAGACGATGCTGCGCGCGATGTCGCCAGCGTTGAGCGTTGGGAGGTCCATCTCGGCAAACTGCTCGATGACCTGCTCGTCGGGGATATGTGTTGCAAGCTCTGTCTCGACGGCACCGGGCTCGATAACCGTCGACCGGATACCGTCTCCCGATACCTCCTGTCGAACGGCGTCAGTAAAGGCGTTGACGCCGAATTTCGTCGCATTGTAGCCGCTGGAGTTCGCTGAGGCCTCCCGGCCGGCCACCGAGGAGACGTTGACGATGTGACCTGCGTCCTGTTCTTGCATCACCGGCAGAACCGCGTGGGTGAGATTCATCAGCCCGAGCAGATTCACTTCGACCATCTGGCGGAGATTCGACCGGTCTGCTCGTTCGAGTGGTTCGAGCAGCATGACGCCGGCGTTGTTGACCAGAATATCGATCTGTCCGTACTCGTCGGTGGTCTCCTCGACCAGCGCGTCGATATCCTCCTCCTCGGTTACGTCCGTCGGGACGACCAGTGCCTCGCCGCCGTCTGATTCGATCCGGTCGGCGAGCGCTTCCAGTTCCTCGACGCGGCGAGCAGCGAGGACGACGCGAGCGCCGTCGGCTGCCAGTGCTTCTGCCGTTGCCTCACCGATGCCCGAAGATGCGCCGGTTACGATTGCGACCTTGTTGGCGAGCTGTTGTCCGTGCTGGGTCGTCTCTGTTGCAGAATTATCTGACATCGACCCAGTGTATGTACGACGTGACTGAACCACCTTCGTTTCTTGGCCGCGTCGGAGATTGTTCGACGGGTCTGGCCGGTATTCAGTCGTCGTCAGCAGTATACGCACCGCCTCGACGCTTGATTCTGGCCACGACCAACTGCTCCGTTTCTTCATGGAATACCACGGAGAGACGAAACTCGCCGATACGGATCTTTCTGTACGGGCTGTTCTGGAGTGGTTCGCCGTACTCTGGCGGGTCTCGCCACGGAGAGTTGACAATCTCGTCCAGTTTCTCGATAATGCGGTCCTGCTCTTCGGGCGAGAGTGCTCCAAGATCCGACTGTCCGCCTTCGGAAAGTTCCCAGTTCCACTCGCTGTTACTCATCGTCCGTTCCGAACCGTTCGCGTGCCTCCTCGGCAGTCATCGTCTCCTCCTCACGGCTGCTTTCTTCCGCTGTGAGCAACGCGATGAGTTCGTCACGGTCGAACGTTGGGAACTCGACAGCGTCTCGGAGCGTGTACCGGATAAATTCACTCCGGCTGTTGAATCCACGACCCTGCCACGTCTCGTCAATCTCTTCTAGGAACGACTCGGTGGTCTTGAAATTCACCGTGACGATATCGTCTTCGCTATCACCATCGGTAGTTGCTCCAGACATACAGACGTATTACGCTGGTGTTACCAATAACCGTTTCGCAGAGTCACTCGGTGCCGAGTGTGCCCCACTCGCCCTCGAAGAAGGTTAGCGCGTCCTTGTCCTCGAGTTGTTCGGCGGCCTCGACGCTGCCGATGTATATCGTGTGGTCGCCCGCCTCGACAGCCTCGTGAATCGAACAGTCCACATAGCCAAGCGATTCGGTGAACACCGGCGCGCCGGTTTCGGCCGTCATCGTCGGGAACTCCTCGAAGGGGTCGATATCTTCTTCGGCCATATCTGCGAAGTACTCGCCGAGAATCTGCTGGTCGGCCGCGAGAATGTTGACACAGTAGCCGTCTGCGTCGCCGCTCTGGAGTTGCTCGTGGGCCTCAGTGTCGTGGTCGAGGCAGACGAGCACAAGCGGCGGGTCCAGCGAGACAGAGCTGAAGGCATTGACCGTAATTCCGTGTGCTTCGGGACCGTTCAGTGTGACTGCCGTGACGCCGGTTGCAAACTCGCCCATCACGCTCCGCAGGTCGATCTCTGGCATTACACTGGATTGGGGATTCTGACAAATGAAGATTCGTCTTTGACTCTGCTATCAGTGCTGATAAACTCGGGACAACAACTTTCACCGTCCGCTCTGACTAAAACTGTATGTCAGAGGGCGTCCTTACAATCGACGAGCCGGGAATCTACGGTGATTTTGACCCCGCCGAGCGCCAGTGGATTCAGGCGCTGTACGAACTGCCGGTGCCAGTTGTTGTCGCCGACGAATCGAGCCAAATTACGCTGTTCAATCCCGCGATACAGGACCTGTTATCGCTCGCCCCGGCCCGCGTTCCCGAACTCGAACCGTGGGAAATCTTCCGGACCTACGAGACCCACGGCACCAAGACGACGATGGCCGAACGAACCAGAGAGGCTGGCGAACCGATGCGGGGTATCGAGACGGAACTGCTCGACCACGACGATTTCGAACACGAAGTCGTCATTTCGAGCACACCGATGTACGACGCTGCTGGTGAGATTACTGGCACGGTCACGGCGATTCGTGACGTGACCGAACTCCGTGCCAAAGAGCAGGAACTGACCGAAACCCACGAGCAGGTTGCCCAGCAACTCGCCGATGTCGTCGAACGTCTCGATTCTATCTCACAGCGAGTCGCCACCAACGCAGAACAGATCGAGAGCGACGCTGTCGAACAGGACGACAAACTCCAGGAAGCACTCTCAGAGGTCGAATCCGTCAGCGCAAGCATGGAGGAAATCGCCGCGACGACGGACGAAATCAACGAGACCGTCAGCCAAGCCCGCGAACGAGCCACGGAGGGCCAGCAAGCGGGCGAGCAAGCCGGCGAGGCCGCCGACGGGATGCTTGACGCCAGCGAGCAACTCACCGAGACGATTACTGACCTCGCAAACCGGATGGACGACATCGACGAAATCACGGAAGTCATCGCCGAGATTGCCGACCAGACGAATATGCTCGCGCTGAACGCGAACATCGAGGCGGCCCGGGCCGACCAGGGCGGGGAAGGGTTTGCCGTCGTCGCCGACGAGGTGAAAGCACTCGCAAACGAGACCCAGGAGTACACCGACGAGATTAGCTCGGAAGTCGAGGAAATTCAGGACCGAAGCCGGACGGCTGTCTCCGAGGTTGAACAGGCCTACGACCAAGCCGCGACCGCAACCGACGAGGTCGAATCAGCGCTGGACTCGCTGGCCGAGATTGTCGAGGCAATCGAAGACGCTGCGGCCAGCACCGACGAAATTGCTGCTGCGAACGACGAGCAAGCCACTCGGGTCGAGTCCGTCACTGCGACCATCGACGACGCGGCCGACCAGGCCGAGACCGTCCGCGAGGGCGCACAGGACACGGCTGAGTTGGCCGAGACCCAGACCGAGGTTGTCGAGGATGTCCGCCAGACGGTCGATGACCTCGCTGATGACCTCGAAGAAACCTGAGATGGAGATTGCGATCCTCGTCTACGAGGGGTTCGACGAACTCGACGCAATCGGTCCCTACGAGGTGTTTGCCAACGCCGCCGACGCCGGGGCCGACTGTACCGTCTCGCTGCGGACGGTCGATTCCGCGCAGACGGTTACGGCTAGCCACGCCCTCACCATCGAGACTGATGGCACCCTCGACGCGGTCGACCCTGACCTCCTTCTCGTTCCCGGCGGCGGCTGGAACGACCGCTCGGCGGCGGGTGCGTGGTCGGTCGCCGAGGGCGGAACCGTTCCCGACGTACTCGCCGAGTACTACGACGCGGGCGTCTCGCTGGCTGGGGTCTGTACCGGCGGGATGATTCTCGCCCGTGCGGGCGTGCTGGACGGACGGCCCGCAGTCACCCACCGTGGTGCGCTTGCTGACCTGCGCGAAACTGACGCCACCGTCGTCGATGCACGTGTTGTCGACGACGGCGATATTCTGACTGCTGGTGGCGTCACGTCCGGGTTGGACCTGGCTGTCCACCTCGTCGAGCGTGAATTTGGCGAGGACGTGGCCGCGCAGGTGACCGCCGAGATGGAGTACGAGCCACGCGGGACGGTCCACCGCGCGTAAAGCGAACGATTTGTACCGACGGGGACCGAACTGCCAGCCAATGGAGGGGCCACTCTGGACCGAGCGACACGCGCCCGACATCGCGGACCTGCCACAGGCTGATGTCCGTGACCATTTCGAGCGTGCGCTCGAAGAGCCGATGAATCTCGTCGTTCACGGCCCGGCCGGCAGCGGCAAGACAGCGGCGGTCCGGGCGCTGACCCGGGCAGCCCACGAGAATCCCGGTGCCGACCGGATCGAAATCAACGTCGCCGACTTCTTCGACTCGACGAAAAAAGAGATTGCCAATGACCCGCGGTTCAGCCGGTTTATCGACTCGAAACGACGCCGTAACTCCTCGAAGGCCGACCTGATCAACCACGTTCTCAAGGAATCTGCGAGTTACTCTCCGGCAACTGGCGAGTACAAGACCGTCGTGCTGGACAACGCCGAAGGAATCCGCGAGGACTTCCAGCAAGCGCTGCGCCGGGTGATGGAGCAGTATTACGAGGCCAGCCAGTTCGTCATCACGACCCGCCAGCCCTCGGCGCTCATCCCGCCAATCCGCTCGCGGTGTTTCCCGATTCCCGTCCGTGCTCCGACGCAGGACGAGATAATTTCTGTCCTCGAAGGCATCGCCGACGATGAGGGCGCTGAATACGACGACGAAGGACTCGAGTATATTGCAGGTGCGGCTGGCGGTGACCTCCGCCAGGCCATCCTGAACGCCCAGACAACCCACGAACAGGAAGGTAAAATCACGATGCAGGCCGCCTACGAGACGCTGTCGGCGGTCGGCATCGACGAACGCGTTCAGGAGATGATTGCCGACGCCGAGGCCGGTGAGTTCACCGACGCGCGTTCGACACTTGACGAGTTACTGGTTGACGAAGGATACAGCGGCGACGAAGTACTCGCTGACGTGCTCGAAGTGGCACGCTCGCGGTACTCCGGCGACGAACTCGCCGCACTCCACCGCCGTGCTGGCGAGATTGATATGGACTTGCACGAAGGAACGAACGACCGCCTGCACGTCTCGCATCTGCTCGCCACGCTCGGAGAGCGGTAATTACAGGGGCACGTCGTCGCCGAACTCGTCTCGATACTCCTCGACAGTCAGCCCGTGGCTCTTGAGGTGAGCGTAGGTGAGTCCCTCGAACTCCTCGTCACAGACCTGACAGCGAACGTGGGGTGTCTCCTCAGCGGTGGCGTATCGCTCAGTTTCAGCGTCGAGTCGCGCCGAGAACCGGTCGAGTTGGTCGAGAAATTCTGCAACGGCGTCGTCGCTCCGCGCTGGCCCTGCTTCGAGTTCGGCGACTGCCTCGGCGAACTGTGCCTCGGCACGCTCGCTCAGCTCGAGTAGGTTGCTGAGTTGCTCGGCCTCGCGAAGGGCTATCGCAGTATCCGCCTCTTCGTAGGTTTCCGCGGCAGTCTCGTAGACTGCGTCGTGCTGTGTTCGGAGGGTATCGAACGTCTCGTCGATGGCGTCCTGGAGGCTGTCGAGAGTCTTATCGTCGCCAGCCCCGGCGACCGCAAGCGGGGCCGTGAGCGAGCGCCGGCCCAGCTCGAGGACCTGCGTCCCCAGCGTCTCGGTGGCGTCGAGTCCCGCTGTCGACGCTTCCTCACGGGCTGACCGCCCGGTGTTCAGTATATCTGCGCCGCGTTTGAGCGTCTCTCGCTGGAGTTCGAACAGGGGGCCAACTGGTGTCTCGTGCTCACTCATTCGTCGTTGTGGGATATAGGCGTGAGCAGACGGGAAATACTGTCGACTCGCTCAGAAGGGTTCGGCGTCTCGTCGCATCCGTAGTGCACTCGCGAAATCCTCTCGCGAAACGACTCCGACCGGTTCGCCATCCCACTCGACGAGCGCGACGGGCGTCTCACGTCCAGAGAGTACGGTCAGTCCGTCGATGGCGTCAGACCGGCCGTCGAGCCGTGGGAGGTCACGCGTCGCTACCTCGCCAACAGCGGTGCTCGCGTAGGACTCTGTCGGCACCGAGCGCAGGTCACCCGTGGTGACGACCCCGATAATTTCGCCATAGTCGTCAACGACGGCCAGTTCACTCCGCCGACTCACGAACAGCCTGTCGAGCGCCGCCTCGACGGTGCTGTCAGCAGGAAGTGGCTCCTCGTCACCGACCAGGTCTGCGATGGTCAGCCCCGAGAGCAACCCGGCGACAACGACCGACCGAGATTCGCTGCTCGCCGAGACGTGGATGAACAGCGCAAGGATGAGCAACAGCGGGCTAAACGTATAGATCCCGATACCCACAAAGAGCAGCGCAAAGAGTGAGCCAACACTCGCAGCCGTCCGGGTCGCGCTAACGTACGAGCGGTTACGTGCGAGCAGTGCTCGCAGCACGCGGCCGCCGTCCATCGGGAACGCTGGCAACATGTTGAACACGGCAAGCAGGATGTTCATCACGCAGAGAAACCCCAGACAGTAGACGGCCAGTGTTGCGGAGGCGGGGACGACAACCACTGCTGCGAACGCGCCTGCCGCAAGCAGGATACTCGCTGCCGGGCCGGCAATTGCAATCACGAGTTCACGGTTCCACTCGTCGGGCATGCTGGAGAGACTTGCGAGTCCGCCGAGTAGCCACAGCGTAATCGATTCAACTTCGATATCGTAGCGCATCGCGGCCCACGCGTGGCCGAGTTCGTGGAAGGTGACGCTGCCGAACAGCGCGAGTGCCGAGACTGTCCCGATTATCCACCGGTCGTTCGGCCCCGACAGCGCTGCCGGGTCGACTGTTGCAGAGGTCAGGCTCGTAATTAGCGACGAGTACGCACCGATTTGCTCGCCGCTGCCGATGAGAAAGGCCAGTATGGGGAGAAAGACCAACAGCGAAATATTGACCCTGATAGGGATCCCCCAGATGTGGAGGATCGTATAATTGTACGATGACATACACACTGGAGGTCTGGCCCGCAAGTATGTCTTTGGGACTTACTCAACCAACGGCTCGACTGCTTCCATCGTGGCAACCTTGTCTTCCTGGCTCATCCCGGCAACGAAGCCCATGCGAATCGCGTCGACGCCGTCAATCTCGGCGAAGGCTTCCAGCTTTGAGCGCACCTGTTCAGGGGTGCCGACGGCAGCGACCGAGTCGAGCAACTCGTCGGGCAACGCCTCGGCCATCGCTGCCGTGTCTCGCTGCTCCCACAGCTCACGGATTTCTGCCACCTCGTCCTCGTAGCCCTGCTCGGCGACGGAGTTGCCGTAGAAGGGGCCGTACGCGCCGATGAGAAAGGAAAGCATCTGGCTGGCAATCGACCGGGCACGGTCTGGGTCTTCGCTGGCGAAGGTCCGAATTATTGGGCTTACGCGTATTTCCTCGGCTGAGCGCTCGCCGAGTTCTGCGCCCCGGCGGAGGTCTCCGAGCCGGTCGCGGAGTCCATCGTTGGTGAACAGTTGGGGCACCCAGCCATCGGCGAACCGGCCGGCCAGTTCCGTTCCTTTCGGCCCGAGCGCCGCGACATCGATGGCTGGCGGCTCGTCGGGAACTGACTGCTCGTAACTCAACCCATCAATCTCGTAGATGTCGCCGTCGTAGACGACTGACTCTCCCTCGGAGACCTGTCGAATGATGTCGATAGTTTCGCGCAGTCGGCGGAGTGGCCGGTCGAACTCACCGCAGTGCCAGCGCTCGGCCAGCGCGGGCGAACTCGTTCCCAACCCCAGCCGAAACCGGCCGTCAGTGATTTCGTCCATCGTCAGCGCCGTCTGGCCGTAGACGGTTGGTGCCCGGGCGTACGGCGAGAGCACGTCGTCAGTGATACCAATGTCGTCGGTTCGCTCGGCGATTACTGTCAGCACCGGGATGATATTCCAGCCAGTCGTCTCGCCCATCGTCACGTTCGCAAATCCATGCGCTTCGGCGCGCTGGGCCTGTTCGGCAATCGAGTCGATGCCAGCGTGGTCGTCGGTCATCAACACCAGGTCGAACGGAACTGTTGTCATTACTGGCGCTGACACAGCCACCAACCAAAAGCGTGGGTGGCCAGTCGACAGGAAAAATACTCCTCGGGTCCGAAGCGAGGCCTGTGAGTTCACGGCAGGCGAGGACTGGTGTCGAGACTGAACTGTCTCTCTCCACGAGCGCTCGCCGTCCCGTTGCTGTCGTCGTCGCAATCGTTTTCATCGACTTGCTTGGGTTTGGATCATCATCCCAATTCTCCCCTTCTACGTGCGTTCCTTCGGCGTGAGCGACGTGTTTATCGGACTGCTTGCGGCGTCGAACTCGCTCGCGCAGTTCGTTGCCGCGCCGATGCTCGGCCCCATCTCAGACGAGCGTGGCCGCCGGCCGATACTGATGCTCTCGGTGGGCGTGGCTGGCATCGCGTGGTTGGTCTTTGGCGTCGCCGTGGAGGTCGGTGCCACCTTCGGCACAGGTTTCGGCCTCGTCGGTGCGGCCTTCGGCCTCGGCTTCGTCTTCGGGCCGGCAATCGGCGGCGCGCTCTTGCTCGTTCCCGTTGGGCTGTTGCTCCGTGTTGCCCCGAAAGTCTAACTCGCGACCGGTCCAAGCACGGGTATGCGTCTGCTCGTCCTCGGGTCGGGCGGGAACACGCCCATTCCGACGCCGACGTGCTCCTGTACTGTCTGCGAACAGGCCCGCGAATCTGGCCCGCCGTATAGCCGTGGCGGCAATTCGCTGTATCTCCCTGATATCTCGGCGATGGTCGACGCCCCAGAGTTCGCCTTCAGGGCGCTCAACCGCGAACGAATCACGGACCTCGACTACATCTTTCTCACCCACTGGCACCCTGACCACATCAACGGACTCCGTCTGGTCCAGTCTCGCGACCTGAGCGCCCACGACGGCCTGCTCGAGGCCATCGCGGCCGGCGGCCCGACACTCGTGACGACTGAGACTGTCTACGAGCGAACGCTCGACTCCTTTGGGCAACTCTCCCATTTCAGACAGCAGGACTTTCTCGACGTGGAATTTCTCGATGACGGGCCGTTCACCGTCGGCGATACTACCGTTCGTTCGATTCCGTATGCACTCGAAGACGAGGAACTCGACGCGACAGCCTTCGAGATTACTCGCGGCGACGAGACGCTGCTGATTGCCTCCGACGACGCCCGATATCTCGACGAGTCAGCCCTGCCTGCGGCAATCGACCTCGCAGTCTTCGAGTGTGGCTACTTCGAGCGCGACCCCGACGGCGAGCCCATCTTGACCGACGCCGACCTGGCCTTTCTCGACGACGAACTCACTCACGAGGAAGTGCTAGACCGCATCGACCGCGTCGACCCCGACCGAACGCTGCTTACGGAAATCGAGCACTTCACCGCCCGGAGCCACGACGACTTCGCGGCGCTCGCAGAGCGCGATGCCTACGACGGTATCGAGTTTGCACACGATGGACTCGAAATCGAGTTATGAATCTCGCCAACACGCCGGATGGCCGACGACTGGAAGTCGACCGGACGATTCCGGTTGCCCCCGAGCGGGCGTGGGAGTTGCTCGTCACGCCAGAGTGGTGGCCGGAGTGGGGACCGAGCGTGCGGGCCGTCGACTGCGATGCCGAGCGAATCGAGGCGGGAACGACCGGGAGAGTTCGCATTCCTGGTGGGCTGTGGATTCCGTTCGAGATTACGGATTGCCGAGCACCGACCGACCAGCGGGCAGGCCGGTGGACCTGGCGCGTCGCGAAGATTCCAGCGACGGGCCACCGAGTCGAACCCGAACCCGAGGGCTGTCGCGTTGTCTTCGAGATTCCGCTCGCGGCGGCGGGCTATGCCGTCGTCTGCTCGCGGGCGTTGGCTCGGATCGAAAAGCGCCTCGTTGACCGCTGATTATTCCGAATGTTTCGCCGCCAGTACGTCGACCTCTTCGATCTGTGGCTCCTCGGCGAGCAGTTCGTCGGCGTTGGCCATCAGTTGGTCGGCAATCTCGCCGTCAAGATGGGCCTGTCGTCCCTCCTCGTTCGGGAAGGTGTCGAAGATGCCGAACGTTGTGTCGTCGAATTGGAGCGCGAACCACGTTGTCGTCTGTTCTTCGTCCTCGGCCATCGGAAGCGCGGATTCGAGGAACTCCTTGACTTCGTCGGCCTTCTCTGGTTTCGCTTCGAGTGTCGCCTGGAGCGCGTATTCGGACTCTGACATTCCGTTCGTTGCTACGCCCGGTTTCCGAATAAAGCAGGTCCCTAACGAGGTTGGCCGCGGTGGCGACGGTACTGCCGGGCGAGCAGTCCGATACTCACCAGCAGCGTCGCGCCGAGTAGCCAGAACGCCACTGTGTAGCTTGTCACATCTGCGACGACGCCGACAAATCCCGGCCCGAGCGCGTTCGCCGTCAGAAAGACTGCTCGTGACAAGCCGAGGTCACTGCCCATGTTCCCGTCAGGTGCGGCCTCCATCACCACCGTGTCCGCGATTGGGAACTGCGTCTTGTAGCCCAGCGCGGTCAGCGTCGTCCCGACGAGAACGAGAGGCAACGAGGGCGCAAGGAGCACGAGTGCGGTACCGGCCAGCGCAACGAGCAGGCCACAGATACCAACTAACAGTCGTGGGAACCGGTCTGAGAGGTCACCGGCGATGGGCTTGGCGAGAATACCGGCCGCAAACAGCAGCGCGAAACTCCCGCCGGCAATTGTCTCGGAGAATCCGCCTGCGACGAGCAGGGTCGGGAAAAAGTTTGTCAGGCCGCCAACGAAGAAGTAAAACACCGAGAAGGCGACGAGCGTTTCGCGCTGGTCCTGCGTTGCGAGCAGTCGACCGGCCGTCTCGCCCGGCGCAAGGTCGACCGCCGAGAACTCGTAGCGTTCGCGGTTCCAGGCCACGTACAGCACCCCGACGAGCGCGAGGACGACAATCACCGGCAGGAAGGCAAATTGCCAGACACCAATCGTGAGCACGACAACAGCGAGTCCCGAGGCGAGCACCCCGCCGATATCGGTGCCGGCGGAGTAGATACCCAGCGCCCGGCCCCGGCGTGCAGTGAACAGGTCACCCAAAAGCGCCCGTGACGGGCTGGCGAACAGTCCTTTTCCGACACCGAGGACCACGACAGCCCCGACGAACAGGCCGGCGGTGACCGACAGCGCGATGGCGCTGAACCCAATCACGAGCACGACAAAGCCGGGGACAATCAGCGTGGCTCGAGAGAGTTCGTCGGAGTAGGTGCCACTGGGATACTGGACGGCGGCGTACACCAGTCCGAAGGCAGTCAGTGCCGCGCCGATACCGGCCGGCGAAAAGGAGAGCGTCTCCGTGATTCGCGGGAGCAGGGGCGGCAACAGAAACCGGCCACACTGCAGTGCTGACCAGCCGAGCACGAGCACCAGCAGCATCCGGTTCTTGTAGGCGAGTCGGGCCGTCACAGCACGTCAGCGACTGCCGGCGCGACGCTCACTTCGCTGACGCCACGCTCGATTGTATCGGTTCCATAAACCGTCTCGACACCGGCCCGGGCCAGTTTCAGCCGGGCGTTGCTGACCAACAGCGGATGGACGCAGGTGACGATGACATTGTTCGCCTCACGCGCGTTCAAGACGGCGACGGACTCGCTCATTGTCGACCCAGTGGCGACGATGTCGTCGACCAGTACGACATCTCGGCCGTCGACCGCGGCCTCGCTGGGTTCGATTTCGACGTCGGTGCCGGAGTGGCGCGTCTTCTCGAAGTGGTCGACCGCTCCGCGGCCGTAGGCGTCTCGAACCGTCTCTGCCAGTTCGATTGCGCCAGCGTCCGGCGAGAGAAAGAGCGGGTCGGTCAGTTCGTCAAGCGGTGTGGCGAGTCGCCCGGCGGCGTCGAGGGTCGTCGTCGGGACGTCGAAAAACTCCGTGACGGCCTCCTCGTGGGGATTCACCGTGATAACCCTATCAGTTCCCGTGGAGATAGCTCGTGCCATCGCGCGTGCTGAGACGGGGTCGCCGTCCTCGAAGGCCTGGTCCTGGCGGGCATATCCCATATACGGCAAGACTGTGGTCACGTGTTCGACGCCGGCCTCGGCCAGTGCGTCCTGCAACTGGAGGAGTTCGACCCAATCTCCATCGGAAATAGTCGAGGCGACGACCACGGCTCGGTCGCCCGTGGCGGTAACCTGCACTTTCCGCTCGCCATCCGGGAACTGTTCGTAGGAGACGGGCGTGAGCGCCCGACCTGTTTCGGCGGCGAGTTCGGCCGCGAGCCCCTGTGTGGCCGACCCTGCAACGATCATGTTGGGGGAGTCGCCGCCCGCGCTAAACCAGTTTACGATTTTCCTCGCCCGAGCGCGACCAGTGTGCTCACGCCGCGCAGTCCAATGGGCTGGGACCGCCAGCCGCCGTGACCGTCGTGGGTCACCTCGGGGTCGGCGGCAACGTGGATGGTTCCGGCCGTGTCGAGGACCACCAGCGTCTCTCCGTACGCGAGACGGGCTGGCTCTGGGCCGCCGGGTAACTCCTGTTCGACCCAGCCGTTGCCCTCGCGCTCGTAGAGGTGGCCATCCACAACCGCGTGTGCTCGCTCGCCCTCGGCGACAACTGCGGTTGCCGCTCCGTCGAGCAGTTGGTGATACTCGCCGTCGCGGCGCTCGTACAACCCAGTTTCTGTCGCGGCGAGTGTGCCATCTTGCGAGAGGTCGTGTACGCCTCCGAGCCCGAGCGATTCGAGTTCGTCATCAACCCGAACGAGAGTTTCGGCCGCGAGCAGATTCCCAACGAACCGTCTCGGCTCATCGACAGCCCCGACTGTCTCCCAGTCGTCGTCGGTCGCTGTCTCTACGTCTGTCCGCGCTCGTCTGGCAACGCGGTCGGCGTCCGCCGCGTAGACCCAGTCGGCGTCGATGCCGACGGCCTCGGCGGGACCGAACCCGAGTGACTGCAGTCCGTCGCTCGTCTGGTGAAACACGTCCTCGTCAGTCGCAACGATAACTGTCGAGTCGTCGGCTGCGATGTCCCGTACTGCACAGCGTTCGAGCAGCGAGAACTGCCCGACCTGTGCGGCGGCCACAGCAATCTGTGTCACGCCGAGGTCACTGCCGGCAAGGAGTGTCGTCTCCTCGCGGCGCTCGCCGAACAGCAGTCGTTCGTCATCTGCGCTGTCTCCATCCTCTGCGTCGTCGTCGTCAGTTTCGGGTGGTGTCATAGCTACAGGACGGCCTTGTACGCTTCCAGTGCCGTCTCGATATCTGACTCTGTATGCGCGTTACAGATAAACTGTGACTCGAATTGGTTCGCAGTGAGAAAGACCCCCTCCTCTTTCATACCTTGCCAGAAGAGTCGTTCCCAGCGGTCGGTCTCGGTCTGTTTCACGTCCATCCCGTTTTTCGGGCAGTAGTCGTACCGCGAGCAGGATTCCTGCTGTGTACAGCCTGCCTCGCAGTGCCCATCGCGGTTGCTCGGCCCCTCACGAGTGAAGACCGTCTTGAACATACTGTCGGTCCCGACGACGGTGTACTCTGGGGCTTGGTCGGCCAGAATGTCGGTCAGCCCCGAGCGGAGCTTTTCGCCGAGTTCGTTGACGTGTTCGTGGACATCGTTCTCGGCGGCGTATCGCAGCGTTTCGAGTCCAGCGGCCATCGTCACGGGATGACCCGAGAAGGTGCCGGACTGGAACACATCACCGGCAGGCGTGAAGTTCTCGATAATCTCCGAGCGACCGCCGATTGCGCCAACCGGGAAGCCGCCGCCGACGATTTTGCCAAAGGTCGTGATGTCGGGTGTAACGCCCAATTTCCCTTGTGCGCACTGCAGTCCGCCGACACGGAAGCCGGTGATCACTTCGTCGAAAATCAGCAGTGAGTCGTGCTCGTCGGTCAGGTCTCGCAGCGTCTCGTGATAGCCGTCGATTGGGTGGACGATGCCGTAGTTGCCGAGAATCGGCTCGGTCATCACCGCCGCAATCTCGTCGCCGTGGTGCTCGAATACCTCGTGGATTGCCTCCTCGTCGTTGAACGGCACTGTCAGGGTATGTTCGGCGAAAGAGTCCGGAATCCCCGGGCTGGACGGGTGTGTGTCCGTGCCCG
This sequence comes from Halovenus halobia, assembly GCF_051414135.1. Taxonomy (NCBI): domain Archaea; kingdom Methanobacteriati; phylum Methanobacteriota; class Halobacteria; order Halobacteriales; family Haloarculaceae; genus Halovenus; species Halovenus halobia. The sequence continues at coordinate 62,440 of NZ_JBLKOA010000006.1, read as the reverse complement.
AGCCCTCGACCAGCGTCGATTCCTGTGCGCCGTGGTAACCGCCCTGCATGACGACAATCTTGTCACGGCCGGTGTAAGCGCGGGCGAGTCGCACCGCAGACACAGTTGCTTCGGTGCCGCTGTTGACGAAGCGCGTCATTTCGACGCTCGGGACGTGTCGGGCGACGAACTCTGCGAGTTCGACCTCAACTTCGGTCGGTGCGCCGTACATCGGTCCCTGACTGGCGTGCTGTTGGACCGACGACTGGACCGGTTCGGGCAGGCTGTGGCCCAGCAAAAGCGGCCCGTAGCCCATCACGAAGTCGATGTACTTGTTGCCGTCAGCGTCGATGATCTCTCCGCCGTCACCTCGCTCGATGAAGAAGGGGTACGGCTGTGTCGCGCGAACAGACGAGTTGACACCGCCGGGCAGGACCGAAAGCGCGCGGTCGTACAGCGACCGAGACTGCTCGTGGTTCATACGCGGTCGTTTGGCCGCGGCGCGAAAGAATCTACCGTCCTACAGCTCGCAGTTGCTCGCCGGCCCGCTGTCACAGTCGTAGGCCACGCTGGCGGTTTCCACGAGTGAGGTGTACTCGCCAGGACTCTGGCGGATATCTGGTAGCCCCTCTACGACAGGAACGGGCTGGATTGCCTGATGGTCGCAGGCTCGCATCGTCGTCGTCCCGGGACTGATGCTGAACTCCTGGCCTTCCAGCTCCGCAATTACGTCGTCGGGGTTGGTGCTGCCAGCACGTTCGACCGCACCAGCGTACTGGTACAGCTGGACGTACGCGAGATAGCTCAGTGCCGACGGCACCTCCGGCGCGTCGAGTTCGCTGGCGACGTCCGCGTCCGCCCAACTGTCGATGAACCGGCTGCTGAACGGGTCCTCGAACTCCGGTGTCCACGGCACTGTCCCGAGCACACGGTTGCCGTTGATGCTCAGCGCATCGCCAGCGTTGCGCAGCAGTTCCCGGGACATGACGGGCACGATGGCGTAGATATCCTCCCGGCCGCGCTCTTCGGCGAGTTCGGCGAGGTCCCGCAACGCGATTGCGCCGTTCAGGCCCGTGAAATTCAACACGATGAGGGACACCTGCGTCGAGAGTACGTCCTCCAGGGTGTCGGTGTAGCCGCCAGCGCCGACCTGCGTCGCAAAGTCTCTGTTTTCCCTGAACCGCGTCGTTTCGCTGAGACGATTCTGTACGGTGCTGAGCAACTCTTCGCCGAAGTTACTCTCTGGATACACCTGTGCGAACGTGCGCTCCGTCTCGGGGAGAAACTCCGGCATAACCGTCCCGAGCGCGTCGACGGCCAGCCGCGAGTTGTATACTCCGTTGAAGCCAAAGCGAGAACACTCGCTACCGCCCAACTGATTTGTCGGCGTGAACCCGCTCATGTAGACGAGTTCTTCCTCGGCCGCGGCCGTCTGTAGTCCCACTCCCTCGGCCGGAGAGCCGCCGCCAATGATGGCTGTCGCGTCCTTTTCGGCGAGCTCTCCGACTGCCTGCTGCGCTCCTTCGGCGGTCGAAGTCGTGTTAGCAACCGCTAACTCGACCGTCTCACCGAGCAGTCCACCGCCGAGTTCGCCGAAGGGTGGTTCGTACTCTCCGTCGGCGACCATCGGCCCTACTCCCGAGTTGAGATGCTGTGTCGCCAGCAGATACCCCGCCTGGAGCAGTTGGCCTTCGTTGGCCCACCGGCCATCTTCCGGAATCGCTACCCCGAGCGTAATTCCGCTGTCGTCGCTTTCTGTCTGGTCACTCGACAGCACTCCACACCCTGCGAGCGTTACGGCCCCTGCAGTCCCCACTGAACCGAGCACCGCGCGTCGCGATACTCCTGTACTCTGGTCACTCATTCCTAACTACTACAAGAGTATTTCGCCTGTAATAATACATTTTCCGTAGCTGACGCTGACTGTCTTCTTGGGCGAAAAATAAAAGACGTGGCTCAGCGAGGCTGCGTTATACTGCTTCGGTGCCGCGCTTGCCGGTTCGGATCTGGAGTGCGTCCTCGACGGGCATCACGAAGACCTTGCCGTCACCGGGTTCGCCGGTGCTTGCGGCCTCTGCGATGGCCTCGACCACGTCGTCGGTCGGGACATCGGCGACGACACACTCGATTTTGACCTTCTGGTGGAGGTCGACGCTGTACTCCTCACCGCGCCACTGGCCTTTCTTCGCTGGCTGTGAGCCGCGGCCGGAGACGTTCGTGACCGTCAGCGATGGGGCCTCAGCTTCCGAGAGTCCTTTCTTGACATCGCCGAGTTTGTCTGGTCGGATGTAGCCGACGACCATCTCGATGCCGCTGCCGGTGCCGCCGTCAGGTCGCAGGTCGTGGGTGTCGAGTCCGCCGTCCGTTGCGACACTTGGGTCACCGAACTCGGGGTACGTCTCGACGCCGTGTTCGGAGATGTCGAGGCCTTCCTGCTCGTGTTCTTTGGTGACGCGTGCCTGGCCGGCCATTTTGAGTCCGCCCCAGATGAGCGCCGTTGCGGTAACCGTCCACAGCGTGATGATGAAGACACCGAAGAGCTGTGCAATGAAGGCGTCAATCATTGAGGTGCTGCCGAGTGCACTGCTGGTTGCGACGAACGGGAACAGCAGCGTGCCGAGCACCCCTGCGCTTCCGTGAACTGGGAAGACTGCGCAGACGTCGTCGATTTTGAGTCGATGCTGGACGAAATCGAAGACAATCGGGAGCTGAATGCCGGCGAGTGCGCCGACGAGCAGTGCGCCCCACCAGACCGTGGTGTTTGGAATTGCCGTGATGCCGACCAGGCCGGCGAGCAGACCGTTTGCGACGTACAGCGAGTCGACTTTGCCGTTTTTGAGTACCGAGACGGTTCCGGCACCGACTGCACCCATCGCCATTGCGAGCGTCGTCGTCATGGCGACACGACCGAGTACTTCACCGTTGTTCGCGATTGCTGCGACGGTCTCTCCTTCTCCTGGGAGACCGATTCCTGCGGCGGTCCCGACATTGAAGCCGAACCAGCCGAAGGCCAGAATCAGCGTTCCGAGCACGGCGAACGTCAGTGAGTGGCCCGGAATGATGTTTGCGCTGCCGTCACTATCGTATTTGTCCATCCGTGGGCCAAGGATTGCGGCCGCAGTCAGGCCGGCGATACCGCCCATACCGTGGACAATCATCCCGCCTGCGAAGTCAGCGAAGCCGACGCCGGTGACCTCTTCGATGAGGCTCGTTGCCGGCGTCCACGTCATCGCAATGACCATCGGGTAGATGACTGCGGAGAGCAGGATGGTGTAGAGGACGTACGCACGCAGTCGAGCACGCCCCGCGACTGCTCCGGAGACAATCGTCGCAGCCGTCATCGCGAAGACTGCGCCGTAGAGCCAGCCGATGTACTGCGATGCTGCGCCGCCGTTATCCATGAACGGGGCGCCGGCTGCGAAGCCGTTACCGGCCATCACGTTCGCGAATCCGATACCTATCAGGAAGAACGCCGTCACACCAATTGCCCACGTCAGCAGGTTCTTGGTGAGCTGGTTCGCGACGTTTTTCGAGCGGACCTGCCCGGATTCGAGCATTGCGAAGCCCGCGTGCATGAAGAAAATGAGGAACGTTACTGTCAGAACCCAGGTCTGGTTGACCGCCGTAGCCACTTCTCCAACCGCAGTTTGGGTTTCGCTGAGCGATACACCAGTTTCGAGCAGCAGTGAGTCTATCATTGTTTGTTTACCTCCGTGTTGGCTCCGAAGCTGTCCAACAAATTCCGCGATTGCTGCGCGTCTGTAATTCGTATCACGCCAGAGTGTGCGTAATCTCTACATATAAGAGTTGGCTTGAAGGTGGGTATAATTTCGCCGAATATCTGGATGAATGACCAATGTATGCCACGATACAATGAATATAAGGTTATATACCGTTCAAAAATATGGCCGTTTGTCCGTTCATTTCGGACAAATGTCTGGTCAGATTCCGCCCCAACCACCCGGAGAGTCTTGCTCGCGGTGGTGTGGGCGGCAGTGGGGTCGCAGAGATCATCGTGTTCCGGTGCTATCTCGGCAGATATTGTACGTAACGCTCTTCAGACGACAGAATTCGGATTCCTTGGACACTAATCGACGTTTGTCTACCTCGGTCGAGAAAAAGTGGGTGTGCAGTCAGACTGCCTCGGGGCCACGGTCACCAGTGCGAATCTGCCGCGCGTCCTGAACCGGGAGGACGAAAATCTTCCCGTCGCCGGGCTCACCCGTGTATGCTGTGTCTGCAATCGCGTCGACCACCCGTTTCGTTGGGACATCGGCGACGACACACTCGACTTTGACTCGTCTGTGGAGGTCGACACTGTACTCCTCACCGCGCCACTGGCTCTTTTTCGGTGGCTGTGAGCCACGTCCAGAGACACTCGAGACTGTTATCGACGGCGTGCTCGCTTCTGCGAGACCCCGCTTGACGTCCCCGAGTTTGTCGGGTCGAATGTAGGCGACAACCATCTCGATACCGCTGTCGACGTCACCCCTGCCGTCCACCCCGCCGTCTGTTGCTGGCTGCCGCGGCTGGTCGACAGCATTGTGAGTAACTCTCGCGAGTGTCCACAGGCCGACGAGCCCAAGCACTGCCCAGAGTCCAGCAGCCACGACGACAACCGCTTCCGGCACCGACGCCCCGAGACTGGCGCTGAGTGTCTGTCTCATCTCTTCACTTCCTCACGTTGTCCATGTTTGACCAATATGTCTCCAAATAACCGTGGATTCGGTTGCATCCTTGTCTGTTCGTGTACACATGTGTCAATAAACATTGGCTCGATGACCACTGCGCCGCTATCGTGTCGCTGAAACCACAATGTACGATATAAGGTGCCTGAATCAAAATTTGAGGAAGTGTTAAATATGGCAGTAATATAATAACGTGCACGAACTATATTGTCACAGAATTAAATTTTCAGGAACTTGTTGGGTACTGTAAATAAATTAACTCAAATACACTATGGACGACGAAACCTCATCGCACATCGACGACACGGACCGGCGGACGCTAGTCAACGCACAGGGCGCAGTACAGGTCGTTCGGACGACCTCAGAATCGGTCGATACCCGACTGCAGCAACTACTCGACCGGGCGAACCAGCAAGAAACAGAGATGACCGATGTTGCTGACGCAGTCTCTGAGCTTAGTGCCACTATCGAGGAGATTGCAGCCAGCGCGGAACAGGTCGAGAATCGCTCACAGACGGCAGCAGCCCGCGCTGAAGAGGGCGACGAAGCAGCCCGTCAGGCAACTGAGCGAATGGACAACATCCACGGACAGATGTCCGATGTGCGGACGGAGCTACAATCCCTGCTCGACCGTATCGACGAAATCGAATCGGCGCTGTCAGGGATTACTCGAATCGCTGAGCAGACGAACATGCTCGCGTTGAACGCTTCCATCGAAGCCGCGCGTGCGGACAACAGTGACGGATTCGCAGTCGTTGCAGACGAAATCGAGGCACTGGCAGCCGAGTCCCAAGAATACGCCGACGAGATTGATGCCGTCCTGTCCGACCTGCGCTCGGCGGCGGATTCGACCGACAGTGAACTCGACGCCGCCCTGGTCGAGGTTGAACAGAGCTCCGACGAGGTAGAACGCGCCCTCGACAAACTCGGCGCTGTCGCGGACGCTATCGAGGAGACCGCCACTGACGTCACTGCCGTCTCCGAGGCAACCGACGAACAGGCCAGAGTGAGCCAGTCAGTGATGGACCGCTGCACGACGGCCGCCGAGCGAGCGACCGAGATGACGACGACGGTCGATGCTATTGACCAGTTCCGCGCCGAGCAGACCGCGATGCTCGAAGAAATCGACGACGCGCTGACCGAGGCGACGCCTGCGCTGTCGGTCACCGATATCGACCGTATCCCGACCGGACTCGACCCGCTCGACGAGGCGACTGACGGGGGACTCCTGCTGGGCGGCCAGAGTGTCATCCAGCACGATTCACCCGTCGTCGACGTTGTCGCGACACTGTGTGCGTCGGCGCTGTCGGCTGGCTACGCAGTTTCTGTGACGCCGCCCGAGGCCATGTCCCGTCAGGACCTGTCTGAGGGCCTGGCCAGTCACGGCTCCAGCCTCTCCGACGCGCTGGCTACGGACCGACTGTTCGTGCTGGATATGTTCGACGAGTGGACGAGCGAGCGCAATATCTTCGACATGCGCGCCAGTTCGCTCGCCGATGTGAACAGAGAAACGGCCACGCGTCGGGACAAACCGCTACTAATCGTCGGCAACATCGCTGGCGAAATCGCGCTGCTCGGTGAGGAGCAGGCCCGGCAGGCCCGCTACGAGAACGATTCGACGGTGTTCAATCCCGCCGATACGGTCTGTAACGTCGTAGACGAGCGGACCGTCGACGAGAGTTTTGGTGCCTTCTACGCCGGGGCGGCCGACCAGGTGCTCGAACTGACTGGCGACGGACCGAATCGAGAACTCACGCTGCGGAGCTCACCCACGGGCTCTGCACCGCCACGCCCGCTCCCCGCGACGAGCACTCCTGTCTCTCCCCGCGGTGATTGACCGATGGACCCACCCGACAACACGCGCGGTGGTCAACCACCTCACCAGAGTGACGGCACGTCAGACCGTTTTGGTCATCTCTTCGACCTGATCGGCGACGCGGTCATCGAACTCGAATTCGTCGACACGACACCAATCGTCCGGGCTGTCAATCCTGCCTTCGAGGAGATCTTTGGCTACGACAGCGAGCAGGTGCTCGGCGAGTCACTCAACGACTACATCATCCCGGAGTCGCACGACACCGACGCGAACGCGTTTGACGAGCGGACGGCCGCCGGCAAATCCAACCACGCGATTGTCCGCCGTCGTACGGCGACCGGACTCCGGGAGTTTCTCTACCGTGGGGTTCCCTACGAGCGCGAAGATGGCCGCCGTTTTGGCTTTGCTATCTACTCTGACATCACCGAACAGCGAACCTACGAACGCCACATCAAGGTGATTCACCGCATTCTCCGGCACAATCTCCGGAACGAACTCTCGGTCATCCTCGGGACAGCACAGTTGCTCGAAGCTGACGCCGACCGCGAGACTGTCCAGTCACGAGCAGCGACGATCGAGAAACACGCGCACGAACTCGCGAGCATCGGGAAAGAGGCCCAGACGCTGGAAGGGCTGCTGACCAACGACCGCCAGCCAGAACCCCGTGATGTTGTGCCGATCTGTGCCGACGCTGCTGAAGAAATCCGGGGTCACACCACGGGAACGGTCGAAGTGGAGCTTCCTGACCGCCTCCAACTGCTGGTAGTGCCTGAACTCTCGACGGCACTCGAAGCGCTGATCGAAAACGGACTTGCTCACAACGACAACGATGACCCAACAGTGTGCGTCAGCGGTGGGTACGAGGCCAAACGGGCTGTCGTCGAAATTGCCGACAACGGCCCCGGAATCCCCGACTCCGAGCGCGAACCTGTCTTCGCCGACGGCCAGATCACCCAGCTTCAGCACGGCACCGGGCTGGGTCTCTGGCTGGCTCGCTGCACGGCCGAGGTCTGTGACGGCCACCTCGAATACGACCGCGTGGATGGCTGGACGGTCGTTCGGTTAGTGTTGCGCCCGGCGTGAGCTAGAACAGCTTCCGAATGAATCCGAAAATCCCGTCCCGGAGTCGGTCCGGCAGAAACCGTGTGTAGGCAGTCAGTTTCGCGAATCCGCCCACTGGGTACCGCGGTTCGGGGTCGCTGAGCGAGGCCGCGTCGTGGATGACCGTCGCAACTTCCTCGGCTTCGAGCGCGAACGGCAACGAATTTGAGGTCAGCGTTGCGTCCTCGATTGCCTCGTAGACCCAGCCGTACTCCCGAGTCTGGGGTAACGCTTCCATCTCATCCTCCGCGCGGCCGCTGAATTCCGTCTTGACCGGGCCGGGCTGGACAACTACCACGTCGATACCGAGGTCAGCAACCTCTGCCCGGAGCGCGTCACTCATCGCTTCCAGTGCGAACTTCGAGCCGGCGTAGGGACCGGCTCCGGGCGTCGAAATCCGGCCGTAGACCGAGGAGACGTTGACAATGGTGCCGTCGCCCTGCCCGCGCATCAGGGGTAGCACCTCGCGAGCGAGTCGATGTGGCCCGAAGACGTTCACCTCGAACTGTTCGCGGACTCGTTTCGTCGAGATGTCCTCAAGTGGGCCGTACTGTGCGAAGCCAGCGTTGTTGACCAGACAGTCCAGCCGGCCAGCCTCCTCGTCGATTCGCGAGACGACACGCTCGATGTCACCAGCTTTCGTCACGTCGAGTTCGGCTGTGTGGCAGCCAGCCTCGCCCAACTCGGCGATGTCAGATTCGGTGCGTGCCGTCGCGTACACCTCCCACTCCTCGTCGAGAAAGGCCTCGGCGCTCTCGCGACCGATTCCCGACGAACAACCCGTGATGAGTACCGTCTTGTTTGGCATATCCGGCTGGATGGCCGGCACGGTGTTAAGTTCCTGCCATCTCCGTTCAGGTGAGTTCAGCCGCGTAGGCGTCGGCCAACCGCGTTGGCTCCGGAAGCTTGTAGTCCCCGCCGCAGGCGTCGACGATGTCGGTCGCTGTCTCGGCGCTGACGCGGTGGCCGGGGCTGACGTACAGCGGGTTGATATACTGTGTTCCGGAGTCGTACTGGCGGCTCTGGAAGGCGTAGCCGATGACGGTTCCATCAGGGGCGGTCACGTCGCTATCGGCCTCGATTGGGACGCGAGTACTCTCGGACAGTGGCTCGCCGAGGGACTCGCGGGGCCGACCGCAGAGCAGATTTTTCGCCACACCGAGTGCCGGCGTGTCGACTGCGACGCCGATGTGTGTCGCCAGCCCAGCTTCCCGGAAGTGGATTCGACCGCTGCCGTCGAGGACGAGCACGTCGGGGTCGGTGTCGACTTCTTCGAGGGCTGCGAGAATCGCGCCGCCTTCGCGAAAACTCAGCAGACCGGGAATGTACGGAATCTCTGTCTCTACGCGGGCGTGAGCGCGCTCGATGACCTCGCCATCCCGGAGCACGACGACTGCGCTGGTTGCCTGTCCGTCAGCAAATCCCTGGTCGACGCCAGCAATCAGTGTCTCCGAACCGAGCGGGTCGGTTCCCAGGTCGTCAGTAAAGACAGCCTGCTCGGCAATCTCCCGCTGGAGTGTCTCCATCTCCGTGCGACTCAACGCCGGGTCAGGACGAAACTCGGGGTGGTGAATCTCCATGTTCAGAATGGACCGCGACCGCCACCCGGCCCGCCGGGGCCGCCCGGTCCACCGCCCCCACCACCGAAGCGGACCTGCTGGGGCAGCCGAATCTTGTCTTTGATGCGGTAGCCGTAGGCCAGCCCAATGAGGACGCCGACGAGGTGGGCGGTGTGAGCAATCCCGAACGCGCCAGGTTGTCCGATGCCGATGAATACGGCGCTGACGACGACTGTCCCGGCGGTAATCAGCCAGATTGGTGCTGGAATGATGAAATACAGGTAGACGGTGAGGCCGGGGTTCATAATCGTCAACACGCCCATCAACGCCAGTGCCGCGCCGCTTGCCCCGACGACACCGGGACCGAGCGCTGCCTGTCCAATGGCCTCCGGGGCAATCTGTGCGAGGCCGGCGACGACGCCGCTGCCGAGGAACAACAGCGCGAACTGTTTCGAGCCGATATACTGCTCGACGAGTCGGCCGAAGAAGAATATCACGAGGCTGTTGACGAAGATGTGTGTCACACTCCCGTGGGCGAACACCGAGGTAACCCACGTCCAGACATACAGTGGATTCTCCGGCGAGAGGACGAACAGCGAGTTGTGGACTGCGCTGCCGGCCGTGACGGTCACGAGTCCCTGTAGAATGAACGTGACCCACATCAACCCGAGAAAGACGAACGTCATGTTCCCTCGGAAATAGGCCAGCGGGCCACCGGGTCCGGTGTCGATTCCGAGGCGGCCCAGCAGGCTTGCCTCCGAACTGTTGCCCGAGTCAACCGTCTCCTCGAAGCCGCTGTCGAAGACGGGGCCGGCCTGTTCCCACTCGTTGAGACCCGGACAGTCGTGTGATTCCGGCAGCCGGTGGTCGCCGCAGAACGTGCCGCCACAGTGCCGGCAGTTGTACGGCATACTCTCCTCCTCACCGCAGATATCACACTCTGCCATTGTCTCTCGTTCGTACGGCACTCGCAAATGAATTGTGTTTGCACCGACAGACGACCACCACTCCCGTCACCTCGCGTGACTGCAAAGTTCGTTGCTGAAATCCCGAACGAACGTTACAGGAACCGAAAGCAATAACCCCGTTTCTCCCATATAATGGTTCGATGAGTCAGCAACTGCCGGACGTGCAGGCCTCCAGTCCTGAGGTCACTGTTGGACTCAACCGCGTTGGTGTCACAGGCGTCGAGAAACTGGTCAAGGTCGCTCGTCCCGACCAGCGACCAATCATTCTCATGGCCGAATTCGAGGTCTTCGTTGACCTCCCATCATGGCGGAAGGGTGCCGATATGAGCCGGAACATGGAAGTGATTGACGAGACGCTGGAGGAGGCGGTCAGTGAACCGACCTACCGCGTCGAAGATGTCTGTGGTGACACTGCCGAGCGACTGCTCGACAAACACGAGTACACCACCAAAGCCGAGGTACGGATGGAAGCCGAGTACGTCATCAGAGAGGAGACGCCCGAGAGTGGGCGTCCCACTCAGAGTTCGGCGGACATTATCGCCGCCGCGACTGCCACAGAGGAAGAGGGAACGACCGAAAAAATCGGTGCCCGCGTGACGGGAATGACGGTCTGTCCCTGCTCGCAGGGGATGTCAGCCAGTCGCGCCCGCGAGACGCTCCGAGGGCTGGATATCGACGACGACACAATCGACAAGTTCCTCGAAGAAGCGCCACAGCCAGGGCACTCCCAGCGCGGCCACGCAACCCTCACCATCGAGAGTTCCGGTGCGCCCGAGGTCGACCTGAACGAACTGATCGAAGTCGCCCGAGACTCGATGAGCGCTCGCATCTACAACATGGCCAAACGGCCCGACGAAGACCACATGACCTACCAGTCCCACCAGAACGCCAAGTTCGTCGAGGACTGTGTTCGGTCGATGGCCGAGGGTGTCGTCGACGAGTTCCCGGATCTGCCGGACGACGCTATCGTGACGATGAAACAGTCCAACGACGAGTCCATCCACCAGCACAACGCACATGCCGAACGTGTCGCTGAATTCGGGACGCTGCGGTCGGAAGTCGACGGCCAGAACTGACCCGCTATAATTGCTGTTTGAGTCTTCTGAACGCCTTTTTATGCTCGGCGTGAGGACTCACTATGAACAGTCCACTCTCCGACGACGGCAAGTTCGATATCACAATCGCCGTCGGTGCGTTCGTTGCCCTGTACTGGATTCTCTACATCGACCCGCTGACCGGCGAGTTGCTCGGGCTGGCCCTCGGGAGTCTGCCCGTCCTCGCCGGCGTTGCCCGCTACGTGGAGCCTGAGCAGTACGTGAGCCAGACGCTGGTCGGGCTGGCCGCGGTTGCACTCGGCGGCGCGGCCCCGGCCACAATTTTGAACGATACGCCGGCCGCTGACTGGCTGGTCGGCAGTCAGCCGCTCCCGCTGGCGCTTGGATGGCTGCTCGTTGTCGTCATCCTCGCGCTCGTCGCGCGGCGCTCGCTCCGGACGGTAATCACCGCCGACGGCCCCGCGCCGACGTAATCACAACAGTGCCGGAATCGCGTTCCTGAAGATGTTGAGCGAGATGACGAACAGCAGCGCCACGACGAACCAGTTGAACTTCTCCTCGTCGATCTCGAGTCGGCGGAGATACGTTCCGATGAGCAGGCCGACGATAGTTACGACGGCGATGACCGACCCCAGCCACAGGCGATAGGCCGTCATCAGGTCCGTGAACAGCACCATCTGGACGATTCTAACGGTGAAAATCGTCGCTAGAACCATCGAGAGACCGCCGATGTATCGCTCGGTGTCACGCTCGAAGGTGTGGAAATACGCCGGGAGCAACGGCCCAAGATTCGCAACCGCGAGCAGGAAGCCCTGCAGGAACCCGGCTGTTCCGAGTGCCACCGGATTATGCGTCTCCTCGACGGTTACAAACCCCTGGACAACCTGGAAGACGACGTAGCCGAAGATGACGACACCAATCAGGAACGGGACAATCGGGCCGGTCCTGAATTCGGCGAGAAAGCTGACCCCGAGTACGGACCCGACGATGGCTAACAGCAGAAGCGTCCACTCTTCACGGACGAAGGCCAATCCAGTGTCTGTCTCGCCAATTTGAAACATATTGAGCATCCACGGCGGAATCGCGAGTACCACGACAGCGAGCGTCGGGTCGATTACCGACGCGAAAATCGGGGTGGTCACGATGGCATACCCGAAACCGACCATTCCTTTGATTATCCCTGCGAGGATTGCCACGAGCAGACACACGACCAGAAAGCCCCGCGAGATGTCGGACTGGAGCCCCTGGCTCAGATTCCCGAAACCGGGAAAGAACACGACTGACCCCGCGACGACTGTCAGCGTCGCGACGACCATGACAACTTCTCGGTACTGCAACGAGACAACATTCGAGACGAACTGGGTTGGATTGATTCGTGGCTCCTGTGAACTCATGATGTCCTCCGCGAGAGAGGTCTTCGATACGTTACCGGCCGAGAGTACATTCAGCTTCTTTTATCGGAGACGCGTGCGCCTGTCCCCGTCGCCGCGACAGCCGCTATGTTTCCTTTCCAGGCCCCGATAGCCGGAGCTACAGGAGTCGTTGCTCTCGAAACCTGTCATAGAATGCGGCAAAAGTATCTGGAAGTCTGGGGAGCTCAGCGACGCTCGCTCACCTCACAGTTCGAGTTCTGTCGCTTCCTCCCACCGTGGGTCGAAGGCACTTTTGACGTTTGCGGCAAACTCCGTATCTTTGAGATTGATGATCGCAAACAGCTCAGAGGCGTCAGTCGGATGGGGCACCTCGATACAGACCTCACCCTGGTCGATCAGCGCGAAGGTGGCGGTGACGTCCTCGCCGACTCGAACCTCGAAATCCGAGTGGTTCTGCAGGTGATAGCGGTAGCGGCGGCCGACGCTTTCGGGCAACTGTGAGACGACGTTCGGATGCAGCAGAATCGAGACGTGAACGCCGCGTTCGATGGCGGCTTCGAGTTCTTCAGCGATCTCTTCGCCGACGATGTCTAGGTCCACGTAGGAGGCTGTCGTCGCGGCGACGAAGTTAACCCGTTCCTCGGCGGCCTGAATGCGCTCGACGAGCAACTCTGCGGCCTCGTCGCCGCCGAGTGCCGCCGTCCAGAACGGCTCGTCGACGGGGTCGGCCGTCTCGAGTTTGTCCTCCAGTTCTGTGGCGATATCCTCGTACTGCGTAATCTTCTCTTCGAGTTCGTCGCGTTTGTTCTCGAGTAGTCGGTCGAGAGCAGTCTCAGGTTCGACGGCGACGTACTTTTTCGGGCGGCTTGCGGTCTGACTCCGGATCAGGTTGTGTGTCTCCAGACTGTTGAGTACGTCGTAGATTCGGCCCATCGGGACGTCGCTAGTCCGCGACAACTCCTTTGCCGTTGTCGGGCCGGTCTGCAGTAGCGACCGGTACGCGCGTGATTCGTACTCGGACAGGCCGAGATCCCTGAGACTTGTCATTACCTACCCTCTCTGTGTCCAGTGGCATAAACGGATCGGCTGTTTTATGAAATTCAAAACTAGTTTTCGGTTTTACTCTGTGAGCAGCGACTCCAGTTCCTGCGGGGTTGTTGCCGTTCCCTCCTCGCTGCCGTCGACGACGAGTCGTGCGGTTCCATCGGGGAGGTCAGCGGCGGCGCTGTCGGTCTCGTCTGCTGGCCGCGGTGCGACCACAGTTTCGTGGTCGGTGAGGCGCAAGGCAGCACGGTGCAGATCCGTTCCAGCTTCCGTTCCGACCTCGACAACCTGTGGGCTCTGGAGGCGTGACGCGGCGGAGGCAAACTCCGCGACTTCGACGCCCATCCGGTCGGCGGCACCGGCGAAGGCTTCGATTGCGTCGCGTGCGGCGGCCTCGTACTCGTCGTTGCCGGTCAACAGCGCTAGGTCGAGCAGCGCTTGGGCAGCGTTGATGTTCGTATCCAGCGGTGACAGCGCCGTATCGAGCAAAGCAACATCTCCGGCCGGCCCGTCGTGGAACTCGCCGCTGTCTGCCTGCAGATTCTCGACCATCCACTCGGCAACCGCTGTTGCAGGCCCCGGTTCGCCCAACACAGCCCACGATGTTGTTAGTCCCTGCAACACTCGGGACTGGTCGAGCAGCAAACCGGACTCACCGGTGTCCTCCGCAGTCTGGAAGTGTGTCACCTCGCCGTCGTCGATTAGCGTCTCGGTGAGATGCGTGCGGGCGCGACGGGCGTACTCTCGGGCTGTGTCGTCGTCAGTGTAGGCGACGTACTGGAGGAGCCCGTCGATAGCGACGCCGTTGCGGTCTGCCAGCACCGTCTCGTCAACCGGCGGCGCGTCGGCGTCTTCGCGGGCGGTTGGGTCGAGGGTGAAATACTCCTCGTCGCCACCCTGACTGGCTGCGAAGCCGTCGCCGGTCCACAGCGTCGTGGTCAGATAGTCGACACCCTGCTCGGCGGCGTTACGGTAGGTGTTGTTGCCGGTGTAGCGGTAGCCGTGTGCGAACGCACGAACGATAGCTGCGTTCTCGTCGAGCAGTTTCTCCCGGCGGGCCGCACCCCAGTTTCGGTTGCGCGCAACTCGATAGAAGCCGCCGTCGTAGGTATCGAGCAGGTGTGTGTGGATTGCTTCGAGTGTGCGTGTCGCCTGGTCCGGTGCCCGAACGAGCGCGAACTCGATGGTTCGGGGCATCGGGAACTTCGTGTCGCTGCCCCACCCACCGAACTCCTCGTCGTAGGCGCCCAGCAGTTGCTCGACCATATGCTCCTCGACGCGGTCGGTAATTGGCCCGTTCGGTGGCACGTCATCCTGGACTGCTCGTGGTTTCGAGCCAGCGTCCTCGCCTTTCGTATCCCACGTCTCACGGACGCTGTCGAGGATACCTCGGAAGCCGTCGACGCCGAGCAGCGTCGCGCCGGTGAGGATATCTCCCGACGGGGTCAGAAAGACAGTCGAGGGGAAGCCGCCCATGTTGTACCGCTCGCGGACGCGGGGGTGGCGGTCGGCGTCGACTCGAATCGGGACGAAGCCGTCGTTGATGTTCGCGGCGATGCGCGGTTCGGCGTAGGTCGTCTCCTCCATCTCGGCACACTCCTCGGCCCAGGGAGTGACCAGCGAGAGAAGCACTGGTTTGCCCGACCGCTCGGCGATATCGAAGGCGGCCTGGCCCCAGTCGTTCCACTCGACTTTCGTGGCGTCAGTCATACACCCGCTTCGGGAGTGAGCCCTAAAGCCGTTTCAATCCCTGTCTGTCAACCCCGAAGACAGATAACGCGGCCGTGCATATCTCCGAGCAATGCTGCTGGTCCTGTGTGTGGACCTCGACGACGACCTCGGCCGCAAGACCGGGGTTGAGACGCCCGTGGTCGGCCGGGACGCGGTCCGGGACTCGGCGGTTGCGCTGGCCACGGCCGACCCCGAAGACAGCGATGTGAACGTCCTGTTCCAGGGTATTCATCTCGCCGAGGAGATCACAGAAGAGTCCGTCGAGGTCGCTGCTGTCACCGGTATCGACGGCCGCGAAGTCGAAGCCAACCGACGCGTCGGCGAAGAGGTCGACCGCGTGCTTGCCGAACTCGCCACCGGTGAGGACGTCCGCGCGGTGGTTGTCACCGACGGCGCACAGGACGAGAGCGTGATTCCGGTCATTCGCTCGCGAGTGCAGATCGACAGCGTTCGCCGCGTTGTCGTCCGCCAATCACAGGACCTCGAATCGATGTATTACACGATCAAGCAGGTGCTCGACGACCCCGAGACCCGCGGGACGCTACTGGTCCCGCTCGGTATTCTGCTCCTGATCTATCCGCTGACGATTCTCGCCAACGTGATTGGCTTTCCCGGCACGGTCTTCGGCGTTGTCTCGGGGATGCTCGGGCTGTACATACTGGCGCGTGGTCTCGGCGTCGTCGAGTGGGTTGACCGCGCTGTCGAGACAACTCGCACGGCGCTGTTCACGGGCCGGGTGACGCTCATCACCTCGCTCGTCGCGGCGGCGTTGCTGGTCGTCGGCGGCGTCAGCGGTGTCGGAACGGTCGACAGTATGGGCCGGGACAGCCTCGGCGCAATCGAAATCGTCGCCGCGCTCATTTTCGGTTCGATCGAGTGGGTTGCCGCCGCCGGCGTCACGAGTAGTTTCGGTCGCGTGACCGACGAGTATCTCTCCGGTGAGTTCCACTGGCGCTATCTCAACGCCCCGTTCTACGTGCTCGCGATTGCCGGCGTGTTGCACGGGCTGAGCGCATTCTTCCTCGACCAGGGCTCGCTCGAATATCTGGCCATTATGTTGACCGGCGGGACGCTGCTCGGACTGGCGAGTACGCTCTCCTTTGCCGTGGCTGAGTCCCGGGCCGGTGACCGAATCGACGCGGCCTAGAACGCAACAACGAAATATGTCCACTCGCAGATCATAGACGAGGGCACGTAGCTCAGTCCGGATAGAGCGTCGGACTTCTAACGCTGGTACGGCGTGTGGCGGCGGAAGTCATCCGACGGTCGTGGGTTCGAATCCCACCGTGCCCGTGAAGCCGCTGAACGACAGTGAAGCGTGCTGAACCAACGCACGCAGGGGATTCGGACCACGGCAGACCGAGCGGGCGTGGTTCGAGCGAAGCGAGAACCACGGTGCGAACGGCGACGCCGTGAGCGAAGCGAGGTCTGGCCTCGGGTGAGAATCCCACCGTGCCCGTCCACCTTTTTCATCGTCGCCTTTCCTCGCGGCCAGAGGCCGCTGCGGGAAGGCTCCTCGAAAAACGTGGGTGAAAAAGGCCGACGGCTCGGTTATCCCTCGCCGTCGGTGAAACGCCTCGCTTCGCTCGGCGTATGCTCAACACACCACAGATCACTCAATTCGCATCTGTACTGAGTGAATCCGCAATTGATCCCTGCATCCTGATTGAATAGCTACAGTCCCGATATCACAAGACGGCAGACGAATCTATTCGTCGTCTTCAGACGGAAGCTCGTCAAACGCTTCCTCGATTTTCTCCGGCGTCTCCGCTACCGCTTCGTCGCTCACGGGCTGCTCCTGTCGTTCATTCCATCTCATCGTTCAAAATCACAATACATCAGACATGAAGTGGAGGTCAGATTCTGCAGTGCCGTCCTGTGAGAGATACCAGTCCGTGAATGTCTTCGGCTCTGCGACGACAAGATCGCCATCCATATTCGAATGTCCTTTGCCACAGAGTTCGTAACACTGTGCTTCGTACACACCGACCTCACTCAGGGACACTTGGACCAGTGTCTCTAAGTTTGGAAGAACATCTCGTTTTAGTCTGAGTTCCGGGACGCCGTAGTTGTGCGGGACATCACGGGAGGAAAACGTCAGTTGGACGGGCTCATTCTTTGGAAGGACAAGCGCGTCGTTGTCGTCGGTCACATCCAGGTCAACCTCGTAGTTGTCACTGTGGAGGCCGCTGTGGTACTCGTACTCCCAGCCGAACTGATAGCCGGTAACGTGAACCTTCAGGATGTTTGGACGGCTGTCGACACTCTGGTCAGGCTTCTCTTCGTCAGCCGGGGTCGTTGAACCGCCGCCGAGACAGCCGGGAACAGCCACAGCACCCGCGACGCCGAGGGTCTTGAGCGCGCGCCGACGCGTATACTCGCCAGCCATTATCGCCACTGTACCACAGGACTCTCAAATATCTATCGAAAATATAACATTACTCTCCGCTATACCGGTCTGGAGACCAACGTATATCTCTAAGGAAAGCGTTGATATATTCCACGCTCGTAGCTACAGTGAATGGTTCGCCAGCGGGTTGAGGAAACTCTCATAGAAGTCAAAGACCGGCTGATTACGGCCTTTGTCGAGGACCACACGTCTCACGAGGTGGCGTTTAGCTACTCCCTTGGCGTGTTCATCACCGCCCTTCCCTCGCTGGGCACCGGATTACTCGTATTTATCGCGCTGGCCTTTCTGTTCGACCGCATCAGCAAAATCGCGCTGTTTGCTTCTGTCGTCGTCCTCAACCCCGTCGTCAAGTGGGGTGTCTACGGCGCGAGCTACTCGCTGGGGCGGCTGATTCTCGGCCCCGTGCCGGGCGTGACGTTCAGCCGGGCCGACGTGTCGCTGTCGGCCGGGCCAGACATTCTGGTCCGACTCTGGCTTGGGAATCTCATCCTCGCGATAATCTTCGCCGTCGTCGGCTACTTCGTCGCCTTGCGTGTCGTCAACGAGTTCCGCCGGCGGGTCCACAGCGACGACCACCCGGACACCGCCTTTCCGACCGAACCGGCGACCGACGAATAAGTTATATGCTGAACAGGCGCAATACCACGTCGTTTACGGCGTGGATACGCGCCGTCACATTGGGAATTGCAAATGTTTTTGATGGACGGCAGCGTATGTTTTAGTGTCGGCGCACTGGTTACGACCCCAGTGTAGCTGAGCGCCCGACAACTGGCGGTTCGAGTGTCCGCCCACGCTGGAAACAGAGTGTGCCCCACACGGGAATCAAACAACAAGCACCGGGCGAACATCTGCGATGCAAGTAACACCGAGTCCGTTAACGCCGACCGAAGCGCCTGTGGCAAAAACAACACAAGTGCTTCTTCTCGGTTGAGGATAGGTGTACCGGGGGCTTGGCACTCCCAGGAGACTGTCCATCGACCGGCCACACACCGATTCCAACGGTGTACTGGCTTGGCAGTCTGTAAACCTGACATTCCCAACGCAGCGGTGTGGTGCCGTGGGATTCCTTCCGCCTTCAGGCGGAGGAGGATGTCAACCGCTCTCTTGAACCGATTTCATCAGCTGGAGGACATTTTGTTCTTCGCCAGGCAGCGTGGTCGGATAGCCGCCGACGGTGACGAGGAAGTCACTGCCGAGTTCCACCGCTTTGCTGATGTGTAAGTAGAGTTCGACCGGATTGCCCTCGAACTGTGCGTCGGCACGGAACTTGGTCTGCGTCGTCTCTTCGCCGTTGATACTGATGTCCTCCGACGACTCTTCGCTCGGTGCCGCGACGCTGTCGTACTGCTTTTGGACCATTCTGGCGATGCGCCTGGCCGTCATGTCTTTGACTGGATTGAACTTTTTGCCGAGGATTTCGACCTGCGGCGTCGTCAGCGCCGTGAAAATTGCTGCGTCAGCGTCGCCAAGCCCTGGCAGCTGGACTGATTTGCGGTGTTCGGCAATCTTGTTCGTCACGGTTACCGTTCTGCTCTCGCCGCCGGCCTCGAACTCTCGTTCGATCTCCTGGTCGGAGACGCCGTTGAGTTCGTAGTTCGTCTCGCTGAGGACACTGTCGGGCACCTGTGACGGGCTGGCCTCGAATTCAGCCGAGCCCCCTGTAATGAAATCGAGACAGCCAGCGAGGCCAGCCGTTGCTGTTGCCCCTACTCCGGCGAGGTACGCTCGCCGCGAGCGTTGCGGTCCGTCGTTCCCAGTCATACTCGTGTTCGGGCGACCAAGATAAATAGCCCTTGTGGGCCAGGATGAGACACAGTTTGATTGCGTCCAGCGAGAACACCTCGCCGACGAACGACGGCGAGCTTTTACTGGATGGCACCGAACGAGCAGTATGTCCAGCCCGTTTTCCATTGTCGACGTATTCGCCCGCGAACGCTACGCTGGCAACCAACTTGCCGTCATCACCGACGCCGCGGAGCTCGACAGAGAGACGATGCAAAAAATCGCCGCGGAGATGAACTACTCTGAAACAACATTCGTTACCGGCGAGCCAACTGACGGCGCGTGGCCGGTCCGAATCTTCACGCCGACAGACGAGGTCCCCTTCGCCGGCCATCCCACCCTCGGGACTGCCGACGTCATCCGACGACGCCTCGCTGACGGCGACCCTGACGAAATCGTGCTCGACTTGCAGGTCGGCCGTGTTCCGGTCACCGTCGACGGTGACCGCCTGCAGATGCGCCAGCAACCTCCCGAGTTCGGCGAGGGACTCGACCACGACACCCTCGCGGCGGTGCTCGGACTCGCCCCCGACCAACTCGACCACGAGTTCCCGGTTAGGGTCGTCTCGACGGGACTCCCGACGATTATTGTCCCGCTCAGGGACCGTGACGCGCTGACTGCTATCGACCTTGACCTCGACGCCTACGAGAACCTCGTTGGCGACCGGGACGCAAAACTGGTTCACGCGTTCTGTCCCGACCCACGGGACTCCGAGAACGACCTCGCAGCGCGGATGTTTGCACCCGCGCTGGGCGTCCACGAGGACCCCGCGACCGGCTCAGCAAACGGCTGTCTCGCCGCCTATCTCGCCGCCGAGGAGTACTTCGGGTCGCCGACAGTCACCGCCCGCGTCGAACAGGGCTACGAACTCGGCCGTCCGTCGCTGCTGGTGCTGAGTGCTCGGCCCGAGGGTGACGAGATTGCTGTCGAGGTTGGCGGCGACGTCGTTCCGGTCGCTCGCGGCGACCTACTGTAACCACCGATGGGTCTATAGTTCGCTCGGCCAAGGCTGTACTGATGACAGCCACGTTGGGACCGGAGCAGCTATTCCAGTACTACCGGTTCTCGCTGTACAACTCTCCGTTTACCGCCCACGACGAGGGCTGTGCAATCGACCTCTATCCCGAGACGGGGGCGCCCTCCCCTGTTGCCGGCGAGGTTATCGAGACGAAAACAGTCACAGCGCCCTCGAAACCCTACGCCGCCGAGCACGACCACCTCATCCTCATCGACACCGGTGAGTACGTTGCTCGCACGCTCCACGTCGACCCTGCCGTCGAGGCTGGCGACGAAGTCGAGGTTGGTGACTCGCTGGGGACACTCGTCCGCGCGGGCTTTTTCGCTCCGTGGGTGCCAAACCACATCCATCTGGGCTTTCGCACCCACGACGCCAATCCCTACCGGGCGTCGGGGTCGCTCCCAGTCACCGCCAACGTCGAGTTGACCGGCGTCGAGTGGGATGGCACCGGGACCGTAACTGACGCAGGAGAGACGTGGGCGCGACTGGACGCCCCCGTCCATCCTGCCCCCGGCGAACAGTTTGCGGGCATCGAGAGCGGTGGCGGTGTTCTCGACGGTGGGTTCCCGCACTACGACGGTGGTGGTGTCCTCGCCGGTGGCACGGAAGCGACCCTCGCGGGCCAGTCTGTGGGCACCCTTGCAGACCGAACTGTCGAGTGGGACGACTGCACGGTCCTCGCGAACGGCACGCCAATCACCGGCGTTGCGCTGTTCTGTGCCCAAGACAACATCGGCGCAAAACTCGTCGGCCGTGACCTCTCGCTGTCGGCCGGAGAGAGCGTAGACGTAACAGTTGAGAAATCCTGACCCAGTCGCTACGTATCGGTTCCCACAAGGGCAAATTCTGTCCCAATGTCGTTCTCACTGGCGTGGTTGTAGATGACTCGCGCGGCAGCGACATCCTGAATTGCCAGTCCAGTTGAGTCGAACAATGTCACTCCGTCGGGGTCGGGGCGGTCGACACGGCCAGTCACCACGTCACCGAGTTCGCCGTGAATGTCCTCGTCGCCCAGTTTCCCTGCCCCCCAGGGGACGTTGATTTCGCCGGAGTGGGTACACTGCTCGTAGTCGTCGATGACGATGGTGGCGTCTTTGATCACGTCGAAGGCAATTTCGTTTTTGCCGGGGGCGTCCGCGCCCATCGCGTTGATGTGTGTTCGCTCGCCGACGGCCTCGACGACTGGCTCGGTCACGGGCGTCGTTGTCGAGACAACATCACAGGCGGCGGCCTCGGTGAGCGACCCCTCGCGAACGTCGAACTGGTCGCCAAACTCGGCGATGAAGGCCTCGATGGCTTCCTCGCGCAGGTCGCTGACGACGACCGTCTCGATGTCGCGGACCTGCGCAATCGCTTCCAGTTGCGTGTAGGCCTGAATCCCGGCCCCGACAAGGCCCAGCGAGTTCGCGTCCTCGGGGGCCAGATACCGGGTTGCGACGGCCGCGGCCGCACCTGTCCGAAGGCGTGTCAGTCCAGTTCCGTCCATCAGTGCCAGCGGGAACGCGGTCTCTGGGTCGGAGTAAATCATCGTCCCGATGACCGTCGGCAGGTCGTGGTTCCGTGGATTGTCGGCGTGTGAGTTGACCCACTTGATGCCGGCGGCTTCCCACTCGCCGGTGTCGATGTAGGCGGGCATCGACCGGAAGTCACCGTTGTACTGCGGCAGGTCGATGTAGGATTTTACGGGCATCTGTGTCTCGCCGTCGGAATAGGCCGCAAATGCGGATTCGACGGCGTCGATTACCTCCCCCATCTCCGTACTCGCCGTGACATCGTCGGGGTCGAGAAGCAGCGTCTCCATATCTCCTCGTTTCGCTGGCACCCACTTATAGATGGGTTGGCAGTATCTCCCGAACTCAGATTGCTCGCTCGACGCCCTCGATTGCGTGGTCGATATCGCTATCGTCGACATCCCAGTGCGTGCAGAACCGAATCGTCTGCTCGGCGAAGGGCACCCCCAGCACGCCCTCCGCTTCGCAGTCCTCGAGCACCGCCTCAGCCGGTCGGTCGGTGTGGACGAGGACGATATTCGTGTCGGGGTCGTCGACGGTCAGTCCGTCAACGCTGGCCAGTCCGTCGGCGAGTCGGTCGGCGCGGCGGTGGTCCTCACGCAACCGCTCGCGGTTCGCCAGTGCCTCGAGTCCTGGTGCAGCGATCATCCCGGCCTGTCGCATCCCGCCGCCGAACAGTTTCCGGACGCGGTGGGCTTCCTCGATCAGCTCTTCTGGACCAGCGAGCATCGACCCGACCGGCGCGCCCAGTCCCTTCGAGAGACAGCACATCACCGTGTCGACCGGCTCGACGAAGTCGGCGGCTGAACAGTCCTGCGCCGCCGCGGCGTTGAACAATCGCGCGCCGTCGAGATGGACCGTCACGCCGAGTTCGTGGGCGGCCTCGGCAGCAGCCGCGATTTCCTCGGAAGTGAGGGCAATCCCGCCGCGGCTGTTGTGGGTGTTCTCCATTGCGAGTGCGCCCGTGCCGGGTCGGTGGCCATCTGCCTCGACGTAGCCGTCGTGGACCTGTTCCGGGGTGATTGCCCCCCGCGGCCCCGCCTCAACCGTTCGGGGCTGGACCTCGGCGTGCTGGGCCAGTCCTGCCAGTTCCCACTTGTAGATATGGCTCTCGCGTTCACAGAGCAGTTCCTCCCCCCGTTCGGTGTGGATGCGGCCCGCAATCTGGTTGCCCATCGTCCCTGAGGGAACGAACAGTGCGTCCTCGGTGCCGAGTATCTCGGCGGTACGGGCTTCGAGTTCGTTGATTGTCGGGTCTTCGCCGTAGACATCGTCGCCGACCTCGGCGTCCCGGGCAGCCTCACGCATTTCGGTGCTTGGCTTTGTGACAGTATCGCTGCGTAAATCGATCATACGCCCCGTACTGTCTCGATGGGGAAAAATCCGACACGTATGAGGAAGTGGAGTGTTCTCTGTATCATTGGGGCTTTCTGGCTCCGTTGAAACCCTCAGCGGTTGATACAAACGGCGTGCTGCATACAAGGCGCGAATGCAGCACGGCGCAGATTAAGCCTCAGGGCCGAGTGCTTCGGCCAGTGCAGGACAAGTCGTGACCGCTCAGGACCGAACGGCGCCGGCAAGAACACCCCCAAAAATCAGAGTAATAAACAACCCTAGACGATACGCTAAACGGTAAATAAACTGATTGACAGAACTTGGTTCAGGACCGACCTTCTGGACGGTCAGTACGTAGGGTTGAGAATCTTTCCGGACACAATTCTGTCCTTCGGAATCCACGGCTTCAAAATTAAACTCGTGATAACTATCAGTAATATATACCGGGCGGTCGGCTTCGGCTGCAGAGGCAGATTCTTCTTGTGCTTCTGAAACTGTCGAATCAAATGCTTCCTGTGCTTCTGAAGAGAGTTCATTATACTCGTACACATTATCATCATCTATAGTCTCACAATCGTTGTAAGCGGGGTGGGTATCGTATCCATATTTCTGGTCAGGTACAGACTGGAGCCCAAGAGCACCCCATGTAGCAATCACCAAAGAAATCACAATGATGGGCAAAAGAATTGATTTTGGATTCTCATAATCTAAAAAAATGCCGAGGCCAAAACTCATACCTCCAATAACCAAAACGAAGATTATAACTGACGGATTCGACAGTATACTGAAAATATCTTCAACAATTAAAAGGACCATTATTGACGCCGAAGAAATCATGTTTGCCAATCACTTTGTCAGTGATATATGCCTTGTGTGAATCTGGGTTTGAGAGGAAATAAGACTGTACTGACCAACAGTGGGTCATCTTGGCCAATGCGCAGGGTGCTGCATACGTACATCCAACGAGCGACTGTTCCGCTGCCGATGGAGTGAAACGAACGGCAGCAGTCTGCTACATACATTCTCTCTATTCAGCATCATTCCTGGGACCTATCACTGTCTGAAGGTTTCAACAAAGCCGGCTTTCTGGGCATTCGTAGTCAATACAGCACCCATTCTCTCTCGCCAGACCAATCGAATCGAAGTAGTCTTCACCCCTGCATAGCCAACACAGAGCAAGCGATGGGCGAGGACACACGAGTGCTCGGCATCGAGGGGACGGCGTGGGCCGCCAGCGCCGCGGTTTACGACAGCGCAACAGCGTCTGTCGACATCGAAACCGAGGCGTATCTGCCCGACAGCGGCGGCCTGCATCCCCGGGAAGCCGCCGAACACATGGCTGAGCACCTCCCCGACGTAATCGAGCGAATTATCGACCACGCACGCGAGGAATACGGCGACGACCCGTTCGACTGCGTGGCCTTCTCCCGCGGCCCGGGACTGGGGCCCTGTCTGCGACTTGTCGGCACTAGCGCCCGTGCCGTTGCCCAGCGCTTCGACGTGCCGCTTGTCGGGGTTAACCACATGGTTGCCCACCTCGAAATCGGCCGCCACCAGTCCGGATTCGACGCGCCAGTCTGTCTGAACGCAAGCGGCGCGAACGCGCACCTGCTTGGCTATCGCGCCGGCAGATACCGAGTTCTCGGCGAGACGATGGACACCGGTGTCGGCAATGCCATCGACAAATTCACGCGCCACGTTGGCTGGTCACACCCCGGCGGCCCGAAGGTCGAAGAACACGCCAAAGACGGCGAGTACGTCGACTTGCCCTATGTGGTCAAAGGAATGGACTTCTCGTTTTCGGGGATTATGTCTGCCGCAAAACAGGCCTACGACGACGGGACGCCCGTGGAGGACATCTGCTGTGGCCTGCAGGAGACGATCTTTGCGATGCTGACGGAAGTCTCCGAGCGTGCGCTCGCGCTCACGGGCAGCGAGGAACTCGTTCTCGGCGGTGGCGTTGGCCAGAACGAGCGTCTCCGCGAAATGCTCTCCTCGATGTGCGAGCAACGCGGTACCGAATTTTTCGCCCCCGACAATCGGTTTCTCCGCGACAACGCCGGAATGATTGCTGTCCTCGGCGCGACGATGTTCCGGGCTGGCCAGACGGTCCCGATTGCGGAGTCGAGCATCGATTCGGACTTCCGGCCTGATGCGGTCGAGGTCACCTGGCGCTCGGCAGA
Organism: Halovenus halobia; assembly: GCF_051414135.1. NCBI lineage: Archaea > Methanobacteriati > Methanobacteriota > Halobacteria > Halobacteriales > Haloarculaceae > Halovenus > Halovenus halobia. The sequence continues at coordinate 36,887 of NZ_JBLKOA010000006.1, read as the reverse complement.
GAGATCGGTCGCCCGGGACCGAAGCGAGTTCGTCCAGGGCGCAGAATCGGCGGTCACCATCTCGGGCGATATTGTCGAGAAACACCGCCACGAACGGGCGTATCGCCACCCCACGCTGGACGAGCGGCTGCGTCGCGAGCGGACACGCGGAGAAGCACGACTGCTGTCCGAGGCTCGCCGACACGGTGTCGCGACGCCGGTAATCTGGGATATCGACACCGCAGAGACGCGGCTGACACTCCAGCACGTCGGCGACGATGACCTCCGTGACGCACTCTCCACAGTACACGTCCGCACGCTTGCCAAACAGCTCGCCCAACTTCACGAGGCCGGCCTCGTCCACGGCGACCCCACCATCCGCAACGTCCGGGTCGGCGACTGCGTCTCGCTGATTGACTTCGGACTGGGCTATTACTCCGGCGACCCGGAAGACCACGCGATGGACCTCCACGTTTTGCTCGGCAGTCTCACTGGCACCGACGACGACGCTGACCGGCTGCGGAGTGCTGTTCTCGACGCCTACCGCGAAGCTGGTGACGATTCTGTCCTCGACCAACTGTCAGAAATCGAGGGACGTGGCAGGTATCAGTAAGGCTTTTATTCTTTCTGGAGACGGAAATCCATGCTAGACACACCCAAACTACCGCCTCAGGCCGTCAGACGCTATTATAGCTGATACTGGTGAGGAAACATTTATAAACTTCCACGACTAACTATATATTAACTAAGCCCGCGTAGCATATTTATAGATTGCTCCCGCGGCAACTGGAGACAAATTATGAGTGAATCACAGCGGACCAACGGCCGAGAGCGGACATCCGAGCACGAGGAGACTGAGTCCAAGCAGACAGAGGCGGAGACGGAGGTGTGCCCAGAGTGTAGCGGCAACCTCGTCAACGACGCCGAACACGGAGAGACGGTCTGTCAGGAGTGTGGACTGGTCGTCGAGGAGGACGAAATTGACCCTGGCCCGGAGTGGCGAGCTTTCGACTCCAGTGAGCAGGACCAGAAATCCCGCGTCGGTGCACCGACGACGAACATGATGCACGACAAGGGACTGTCGACGAACATCGGCTGGCAGAACAAGGACGCTTACGGCAATTCGCTGTCCAGCCGACAGCGCGAGAAGATGCAGCGACTCCGGACGTGGAACGAGCGATTCCGCACCCGCGACTCCAAAGAGCGCAACCTCAAGCAGGCACTCGGCGAGATCGACCGAATGGCAAGCGCCCTCGGTCTCCCCGAGAACGTTCGCGAGACGGCAAGTGTCATCTACCGCCGCGCGCTGGAGGAAGACCTCCTCCCCGGCCGTTCCATCGAAGGTGTTGCGACTGCGTCGCTGTACGCTGCGGCCCGACAGGCCGGGACACCGCGTTCGCTCGACGAAGTCAACCACGTCTCCCGCGTGGACCGTATGGAACTCACCCGGACCTACCGATATATCGTCCAGGAACTGAACCTCGAAGTCCAGCCAGCCAATCCGAAAAGCTACGTCCCACGATTCGTTTCGGAACTCGGCCTCTCCGAGGAGGTCGAACGACGCTCGCGCGAACTGCTCGACTCCGCCGAAGGGACGGAAGTAATCAGCGGCAAATCGCCGGTCGGACTCGCCGCTGCGGCAATCTACGCCGCCTCGCTGCTCACCAACGAGAAGGTGACACAGAACGAAGTCAGCGATGTCGCAGATATTTCCGAAGTGACGATTCGCAACCGCTACCACGAACTGCTGGACGTCGAAACGAACGCCGCAGCCTGATTCCTCTCCGCGGTCTGATACGCGACACAACGCTTTTCATCTGTGCGAGTCACCCACACACATGGAAGAAACAGAGGTCCGCGTGCTCTGTCCAGAGTGTGGGAAAAACTGGCGGAGTGACCCAACCGAACTCCCGGCGACCGACGCGAACTTTCACTGTCCGAACTGTCACGCAAGCCGGCGGCTCTCAGAGTTCATGCGAACGGAACACGACCTCAGAACAGTCAAACAGTTAGGTTGAGGTCGGTGAGACGGCACCGCAGGCCGCGCAGTGGAGCACTTCTGCGCCCTGCTCGCGCTCGATATCGGTATCCGGGAGGCCACACTCCGAGCAGAGCACGTACTGCTCTGCGTAGGCGTCGAGTGCTTCCCGGACTCGCTTGGCGTCGAACTCGCCGGTTAGCCGCGCTCGGCCGCTCTCGTCGATGTGTGCGCTGGTCCCGACCTCGTCTTGCAGGAACTTCAGCAGGTGGTCCTCGTCGCGGCCCAGGTCATCACAGGCCTGCTGAAAGTTCTCGAAGACAGTCGCGTGACCCTCCTGACGGACGTCTGGGTCGGGAATCTCGAACCGCTCGGAATCGGCGTTGATATCGGGTGTCTCGCTGATTCCTCGGTCAAGCATGTCATCGTAGTCCATAGAGAATCGTTGCTCTGCCAGCAATAAAAGCCGTCCTGTTTACTCCGCGGTCGCCGGCACGCCCGTAACGGTTGTCTCCGGGGGCACGTCCTCCGTTACGAGTGAGTTGGCGCTGACCTGTGCGCCCTCGCCGATTTCGACGCCCGGCAGAATAATGGCGCTCGCGCCAATCATTGCTCCCTCGCGGATATGCACCTCGCCGGTCCGGTACTCCTCGCGCAGGAACTCGTGACAGAGAATCGTCGCGTCGTAGCCGATGATCACGTCGTCTTCGATGGTGATCAGCTCTGGCCAGAAGACATCCGGCGTCGCCTCCAGCCCGAAAGCGACACCCTTTCCGATGGTCACGCCGAGTCGGCGCAGGAGCACCCGCTTGAGCGCGAGACTCGGTGAAATACGACAGAGCAGAATCACCGTATAGTTGACCATGACCTGAAGCGGATTCCTGATCTGGTACCATCGCCCCAGCGACGTTCGGACGTGTGGTCGGGGATGTCGCTGGACACGCTCACGCCGGTCCTCGGTATCGTCGTCGCTCCGGTCGGCCGCCATAGCCCGGTTTCGGTGGGCAGGAACTTCAAACTCGCGGCCTAGTCGACCCGCTCGGCAAGCACAATGAGCGCCTCGCTGTCCTCGACGGCGTACGGCGAGACCTCCCGCCGACCGTCGAATCGGATGACGTCGCCGGCCGAGAGGTCGTACGTGTCGTCGTCGAGGTCGAGTTCGATGGCTCCCGACCGGACGGTGAGCACAATCTGGCGGTCGGGATGGGTGTGCGGGTCGACCCGTTCGCCGGCGTCGAGTGCCAACTGGATGACCATCGGTTCGCCGGCGTCGAAGGGCCGGGCGTGTGGCGCGCCGTCGAGTTCGTCGAGTGACGCCTGCTCGGGCATAGCCGTCCGTTCGACGGCCACGGGGAAGTGGGCTCTCCCGAACATTTCCCACCGAATATATTCGGAGCAATCCACAGGGGAGTTGGTTCCCAGTCACTCAGTATGAGTCAGCCAGAGGGTACCGAGCCAGACCGACGACTCGATGTTCGCCAGATTGAGGGGGGACCGTTCGACGACATTATGGCCGAACTCGACGCGCTCGGCCCTGAGGAGACGCTCCTGCTCCAGAGCAGTTTCGAGCCCGAACCGCTGTACGACGTCCTTGCAGAGCGTGGCTTTACCCACGAGACCGAACAGGTCGAACCCACGCTGTATCACGTTCGGGTCCGTCACATCTGACCGGTCGACTCGGGGCCGGCGAGAAACCACTCGACGAGCCGCGCCTGTCCTCGCCGCAAAATTGTGCTCGCGGTCGATTTGTCGACATCGAGTGTGGCAGCCAGCTCGGCGAGTGTACACTCACGAGGCACTGCGAGGTAGCCCTCTCGCACTGCGGCGTCGAGCACCTCGCGCTGGCGCTCGGTCAGCAGCGACTCAGCATCTGTTCGCGTCACGAGTGATACAGACCGATAGCGCATACCTCCGTCTAAAGGCGGAGGTCAAGCGGTAGGCATAGTGCGTCAATCCATGAATCCCGCGATTGCTGGATTTCCCACCGATTCACCGTCAGTATTAACACCTCGTAACCTATAGTGTGCAATACGAATGAAGACCACACGGCACGCGACTTACAACCTCAACTATCACATAGTGTGGTTGCCGAAGTACCGCAACTCGGTACTCGTCAACGAGGTCGCAGACCGTGTGCGAACCATCCTCCATGAAATCGCCGACGACAAAGGCTTGGAAATCATCGACCTGACCGTTCAGCCCGACCATATCCACCTGTTTGTCAGTAGTCCACCGAAGCACGCACCGTCACTCCTCGCCAACTGGTTCAAGGGCATCTCCTCGCGGAAATACAACCACCGCTACGCCGACAACGACGGCGAGAAGATTCGATGGGCACGGGGCTACTACGCAGGAACGGCGGGTCACGTCTCCAGCGAAACGGTTCAGGACTACATTCAGCGTCACGAGGAGGGCGACACATGACGGAACTCACCAAGACGCTGGAACTGAAACTGGTAGACCCGAACGCACACAAACGGCGGAAGCTCTGTGAGACGCGGGACGCCTACCAGCAGGCCCTTCGAGATGCGTTCGACGCTGGTTGCACCACGCAGACCGAAGCGAACGACGTGGTGGTCAACTACGACCTGTCAGGATACGCGAAGAACGCCCTCAAAAAGTACGTCCCGCAGTTGACGACGACGTACGACGCGGGCGACCTTCACGACGACCACCCTGTTCGGTTCACCAACGAGGGGCTATGCCTCGATCACCAGCCCGAGAACGCTATCGAGTGGTACGTCAAAATGCCGCACCATGATGACTACCATCTCTGGATGCCAGCACAACCGAACCCCGACCAACGGGATTGGTTGGAAGCTTTGAACGCTGGTGACGCGGAGATGGGCGAGAGTCGGCTGTTCCAGCGGGACGGGACGTGGTATCTCCACGTCACCGCCACCCGCAACGTGGAGGGCTGTTCCAAAGTGTCCGAAAATGAACGGACGCCTATCGGAGTGGACATCGGAGAAGCATCACTCGTCACGGTGTGTCACCGCGACGACTACGGTTCTCCGACCCGCCCCGAACTATGGGCTGACGAAGGCAAAACCGTTCGTCGGCTCCGCAAGACCTACTTCACCGCTACGCGACGGCTTCAAGAACGCGGAAGTGACCGTCTCGCCGAGTCGTTCGGTGACGACCTATGGAACCAGATAGACGACGTGTTCCATCGTGTCACCCGCGAAGTCGTGGAGCACGCCGAATCCGTCGAGAATCCCGTGCTGGTAATGGAAGACTTGACCTACATTCGGGAGTCGATGGACTACGGCGAGTATATGAATCGCCGTCTTCACGGGTGGGGATTCGCTAAACTCCACGCGCAGATACGGTACAAGGCCGTTGAGAAGGGGATTCCCGTCGAGACGGTGAATCCGCGTAACACGTCGAAGAAGTGCCATGCGTGCGGTGAAGTTGGGTATCGCCCGAAGCAGGCGACGTTCAAATGCACGAACGACGACTGCTGGATAGGCGAGTACCAAGCGGACGTGAACGGGGCGATAAATATCGCAGACCGCTACCTCAGCGGAGAGAGTCGTTCCAGAGAACACGAGAACGACAATGACTCGGCTGAGGATGGGGCGCATTTGACCGCGCCACAAGACAGCCAAGCCGATGCTGAAATCCAGCAGTTGACGCTTGGAACGTATGCGTCTTGAAACCACAGGGCCGTTGCACTCGCCCTGAAATCCCGTGGCGGGATTCCCGCGTCTTCAGGCGCGGGAGGAGGTCAATCCAGTTCGTACGACAGCGGCGCGCAATCGAGTACCTCCTGCAGTTCGTCCAGTTCTGCCCGCGTCCCAGTGAGGTCGAAGGTGTACCAGCCACGCTCGACGTCGACGGGAAACTCGATTGTCAGTCCGGCTGTCTCGACGAAGCCGTAGAGGTCGGTCTGTGTCGTCTCGTATTTTGTCAGTGCACGCCCGGAATCGGATTCTAACAGCTCGTAGGAGACGATTTCGGGATGTGTCCTGATCGCCTCGGCGGCTTCCGCTGGCGACTCGCCGAGGACTTCTCCAAGTTCGAGCGCGCGGCCGTCTATCTGGTAGCCCGACAGCAGTCGAAACGTCGTCTTCGGAAACGCTCGGGAGAGCTCTGCAATCCACAGCGAGGGCGGGAGTTCGATGCGAAACCGTGCGCTGATCATCCCGTACGACCCTCACCGCGGCAGTCTCGCCCGACCCAGTGTGGTCCCATTGCTCGCAACATACCGGGCACTGTCCACGCAACAGATATCAACGTATCGCCTGGACTGGTCGTTGTCCCCGTGCCCGTCGCAACTGCCAGCCAAGCAGTACACATTTGAATCACGGTCGCGATGGCTTTCGTATGACACTGTTCGGTACCCTTCGTCGTCTCGTCGTGTACGGATTCGCCCTCGTTGGCCTCGCAACAGTCCTGTTTGTACTCTTTTCGTACGGCTGGGACGGCGGCCCGCCGGAGGTCCACCTCGAATCGTCCGAGGCCGAGTGAGTCACTCCTCGCTGAGGTTGAGTGCGCCGATGAGCCGTGCAGTGACGACACGCTTGACCAACTCGACGAGGTCAATTTCGTCGCCAACGGCGTCAGCGAAAATCCCCAGGGGCACCTCCCCGCCGGCCATCTCTTGGTGACCGCCAGCGCTCCCGACGTCGTCAAAGGCCGTGTCGAGTGCTTCTCCGATGTGAATCCGTGAGTCTGTCGAGCGTGCGCTCAGGTGGATACTCTGGTCGACAATCCCGAAGACGATCGCTGTCTCGACGCCCTCCAGTGTTGCCAGATAATCCGCCGCTTGCGGGAGCGCGTCACGTTCGTTCGTTCGACTGACGTGGGTGATGAGTACCGACCCACGAACGATGCGGTTGCCGATGGACCGACCGATTGCGTCGACAGTTTCGCCGGTCACCGACGGCGAGGAGAGTTCACGCAACAGCGACCGGTCTGCCGTGTCGTGGAGAAACGCTGCTGCGGTGTACTCGTCTTTTGTCGTCCCACGGAGAAAGCTGAGTGTTTCTCGCCGAATCGCAAAGAGCAGAGCCGTTGCCAGTGGTGCGTCGACCTCGATGTCGAGTCCACGCACGTACTCGGTGAGAATTGTCGCTGTTGCGCCAATCGATTCACGGTGGTCGACGAACGTTGCCGTGATCTCGTCTGCCGGGTGGTGGTCAATGACGATGTCGACCGGCGTTCCCTCGGGGACGCGGTTGTTCGCACCCGGGACCGAGTGGTCGACGAAGGCCAGCAGGGACCCCTCTGGTCGGTTCTGGACAATCTCCGGCTCGAACTCCCGCAGGTCGATGTTGAGCAGATTGATAAAGGCGCGATTCTGCTGGTGTGAAATATCGCCGCTGTAGAGGATCCGTCGCTCGTCGATGCCTGCCTCGGCGGCGATACGCCCGAGTGCGAGCGCACTCGCCAGACAGTCTGGGTCCGGGTTGTTGTGACAGACGATGGTGAGCTGCTCTCCCGTCGTGAGCAGCTCCTGGAGCGACGCTGCGTTGGACATACTTCCAGTACCACTCCCTCACACAAGAGTTCTCTCCAGCTCGGCCTCAGTTTTTGCGTTCGTCGTTGATGTCTGCCCCGGAACTCTCGCCAGGGAGGATGTCGCCGAGTGCAGCCCCGAAGGAGGCGACCGTCCAGACGACGCTGATGCGGGCCAGCGCCACCACCGGGTCGGCCCAGCCGTTGAGCCGCCCCCACATCGTCATCATCGCCGCCGCGGTCAGAAAGGAGACGACGGCGATGCCAACCATCCGCCGTGGGATGAATCCAAAGATGGGCCGGTTCACCTGCACGTCCTGCGGTCCGGCCCAGTAGACCAGCCCGAGAATCATTCCCAGGACGAAGATGGTGTTGATCACGAAGTACACTGGAAAGACACCGACCCGAAAGGAGAGGAAAAACTCGGCGATGTCGAAGACGCCGTCCTCGACGAGAAACGGGATGGCAAAGAAAATGCTCCCGACGAAGGACTCGGCGATGTCCCGGGACGTGTATTTCTCGATCCGGTCACCGAAGATATCGTCGAGCGTTGCCTCGACTGTCTCCTCGCGGAGACGACTCACTTCCTGTCGGTCGGTGTCGCTTTCCAGTACTGCATCGAGGTCATCGAACTCTCTGTTGAGCGCCTCGATGAGGGCACTGTCACTCATTTCTTGGACCTCCGGCGGCGGCGTTTCGAGCGTCGGGTCCTCCTCGACCAGCCGCGAGCCTTGCTGTGCGATGCCGCTTTCGAGAGCCACGGCTGGCGTCGTCTGGTCGTCGGAGAGAATATCACCGAGACCAGCACCGAGTGAGCCGACAGTCCAGATGACGTTGATGCGGGCCAGTGCCTCCACCGGCGAACGCCAGCCCCCGACTCGTCCCCAGACGGTCATCAGCAGTGTCGCAACGACGAAGGAGACGGTGAGTGTCATCACCAGCCGGACGGGCACGACACCGAACAGCACGTCCGTTTCGGCTCTATCCTGGCCGGTCCACTCGATGAGTGCGTAGGTCACCACCACGACGAAGACGGTGTTTGCGAGCAGAAAGACGGGAACGCCCGCGACAGTCGAGCCAAAGAGATGGCTAGCGATGTCGAAGATGCCGCCCTCGACCAACAGCGGCGAGGCGAAGATGACGCTGCCGATAAACGCCTCGGCGACGTCTCGCCTGTCGAGATTCCGAACCCCGGAACCGATGAGTCCGCGGTCGTGTGCTTCGACCAGCAGGTGTTTGACGTCGCGAATCTCGTCCTGTGTTCGGTCGTCAGCGCCCTCTCGAAGCGCAATCAGGTCCGTAAAGAGGTCCTCGATGGTCGCGGTGTTGTCGGGTTCGACCTCTTCGAGGTCGGCGTCGGTCTCGGTCGCTGGCTGTGACTCCGACATTCCGTATGGTGGCTTTTTGCGGAGCACCGGTATATATCTCGTCCTGTCGGTCGACCAGTCGGCGAGTAGAGTTCCCTCTGAGGGTTGTTCGCGACTACGTCTCGAATGGGGCTGTGGCCCCGAACTGCCGTTCACTCGCTGAGTGCCCGTCTCGCAGATTCCGGGATTTAAGTGCCAGACTGCCATCGGCCAACGTACGCATGTCCGAAACGGCGCTGGGCTCTCTCTCCCATCTCGGCTGGGGGCCCAGACTGGCTCTCTGCTATCTCACGGCAGTGTCTCTGATTGTCGGCGTCCCTGCTGTTGCCGCGACACCCGGCGTCGCGGAACAGCGACCGGTCGACAGCAGCACGGCGCTGGCAGCCCAGGACACGACACTGGTCGTCGACGACGATGGTGGCGGCGACTACGAGTCGGTTTCGGCGGCGCTCGCCAACGCGAGCGACGGTGACACCATCCGCGTTCGTGCCGGTACGTACAGCGGCTTTCGGCCGACGAAAAACGTGACAATCACGACGGCTGGCGCGGTCGTCGAAGGCGCAATTCGTCTCTCGGGCACGGCTGCGTCCCCGACAATCGAGGGATTCACAATACGACCGTCGGCGGAGGCCACGAGCGGTGTCGGTGTCTTCGCCGACGACTCGCGCGGCGACTGGACGATCCGTGACATCACGACCCGAAACATCGAGTACCACGGTATCTCGGCGCTCGACAGCAGCGGCGACTGGCGTGTCACCGACTCCGACATCCGCGGCAGTGAAATCACCATCGCGGCCGCTGGTTCGACCGGAGACTGGCGCATCGAGCGGACCGTTATCGCTGGTGACGAGTCGAGTGTTACTGGACAGAACGGCGTGATTCGGCGCAGTACAATCGTCGGCACCGTCTCCGGGTCTCGGGCCCCTGGCGAGCGACCGATTGACGCTCGGCGGAACTACTGGGGCCAACCCGGTGGGCCGAGAGACGGTCAGTGTACCGACGATGTCGATTGTTCGGCGCCACTCGATAGCCCGCCGGTCAGTTCGTCTGACCCGGTCACTGACCCTGGTGACGGCGACGGTGAGGACGGGACGGAGACAGACAATCTGGCTCCGACGGCGGTTGTGAGTGTCAACCAGCCCACGACCGAATTCTCGCTCACAGCGTCCGTCGGCGAGACGTTGCGGTTCGACGGGTCGGCCTCTGCTGACCCGGACGGCGAGATTCACTCATACGAGTGGTCGGTCTCCGGGCCGGCGACTGCACAGGCGACTGGTCCGCGGTTCGATACGAGCCTTCCCGAGCCAGGGACGTATACGGTGACGTTGACGGTGAGCGACGGCACGGCGATGGACACTGCCGGATTCACGGTCGACGTGTCTGCGACAAGCGACTCGCCGCCAACAGCTATTCCCCCCGTTGCCGCAGTGTCGGCTCCTGACTCGGTGGCCACCGGCGAGACGGTGCAGTTCTCGGCGGCGGACTCGGTCGACCCCGATGGTCAACTCCGCGGGTACGACTGGGATTTTGACAATGACGGCACCATCGAGGCGAGCACGACCGGCCCGACAGCGACGTACACCTTCAGCGAGGCCGGCCGCTACGACGCGACGGTGACTGTCGTCGACGACGACGGCGAGACTGCGACCGCGAACACGTCGGTCCGCGCTGTCTCGGCGACGCCCCCCACGCCCGCGCTGAGCGTCAGCCCCATTGAGGGCGACCGGCAAGTCGCGGGCCGAGGACTCACCTTCGATGCGAGGGCGTCGACAGCCAGTGCTGACCGGGAGATTGTCGCCTACGAGTGGTCCTTTGGCGACGGGACGACGCGGCGCGTCCGGGCCCGTGACGGCGAGCCACCGCGACCCACGACAACGTACACTTACGATAGTGCCGGGTCCTACGTCGTGACGCTGACGGTCGTCGACAGCGTGGGCGTCGCGGCTACGACGAGTCGTCGCGTCGAGGTCACATCACCGCCGACCCCACAGATTGGGCCGGTCAGTCCGGAGAAACCGGGTCGACTCGTCCGCGGTATCGACCTCGAAAACAGCTACATGGTCCCGGTCGATGCCCGCAACGATATCGAGACAGTCACCGCCACGTTCCCCACCGGCGAAACTATCGAGGCGACCCGAGCGAGCGAGGCCGGCGAGCACACGACCTGGCGACTCGGCGATGTCGATATCGACGCAGTGACTGAACCGGGGCTGAACACCGTCGCGGTCCGGGCGACCGACGAGCAGGGTCACACCGGCGTCGAAACATTCACCATCGGTGCCTTCGAGCCGCCGGGCTGGTTCGAGTTCGCCATGGGTGACAATCCGACGGTTACCCGCGATGAAGACGGACGCTGGCTCCTCGAATCGAGCGCCCCGACTGTCCCGCCGGGCGGCCTGGTCGGCCCGACCTACTCCTTCAGCCCGCCGGTTTCACAGCTCAGCGGGGAGTACGCGCTCGGGCTCGGCGCTGAGTACGGCTTCGAGTACGTCTTCGCCCAGAGCCGAGCCACGGCGAGCGGGCACGGCAGACTCTCGCTGACGACACCGGTCGAAGGACTGGACCTCGACGCGGACATCGGCACCGGATTTGGCGGGTCACGTTCGCGAAGTTTCTCTTTCGACATCAGCGGGACCGCCCGGGTTACCGACAATGCACAGCGGGCAGTCTTCGAACGCGGCCGGGTTGCGTTCGGCACACAGGCCTCGGCCACCGTCCCCGTTGCTGGTGTCGCGGTCTACATCCCGACGCTCGATACGACTGTCGGCGTGGCCAGCGTCGACCTCACCCTGACGAAAGGGTTCGAGCCCGGTGTCACGCTCGCGGTCAACGACGCCCGGACGGCGCTTGCTCCCGAGTCAATCGAGTTGACCCAGACGGTCGACCTGAAGGTCACTGCCGGGGCCGGCAGTTCGGTCGACTTCGGCTTTGGCCGCGTCGGACTCGAAGCCCGGGGTATCGTCGGTAGCGGCGCGCAGTTCACGACCGAGGTCTACCCCGACGTAGACCTCAGTGATGTGACGCTGTCGCTGCGCGCGGGTGTACGCGGCTGTCTCGGCCCCTGCGCCACGACGTGGCTACTCGACGACGAGTACCCACTTACAAGCGAGAGCCGTGCTGTGGCACCAGCCCTCGATACCACACTGTCGCCGACGAATCCACTTCCAACCTGATTATTGCTATGACTGATACTTCTCAACACGGCTGCCAAACGTTCGATCCGTCCGACACGGTGACCCACGGGCCGGTGGTCGACAGCAAGCCCAGCGCAACTCGTGCCGGTCTCATCTTCCTCTTTGCTGCGCTCTTGCTCGCCGTCGCGGCCGCACCGGCCGCCGGGGTGCAAGACGACCCCACACCGGCCAACGTCACCCAGTTGACCGACAACGACGTTGCCGACCGACCGCCGACCGTCGCCGTCGGTGAAGACGGTCCCGTCGCGGTGTGGGCCGGCCGCGACCCCGGAAAATCCGAACTCGCTGGCTTCGAGCTGTATACGGCCAGCAGAACCGACGGCTCGTGGTCCGAAAAGCGGCAACTGACCGACGACCAGCGACTCGACATTCGCCCGGACCTCGCCAGCACTGGCGACTCACAGTTTCTTGTCTGGAGTCGCGAACGAGCGTCCGGTGGGTTCGGGATTCGCGGTGCCAGGCTCACCGGCGACGGCCTGGGCGAACGCCTCCAGTTGACCGAGGACGGCGAAGCGTTACACCTGAACCCGACGGTCGTCGGCAGCGGCGACCGCTGGCTGGTCACCTGGTTCGTCGATCAGGACGGCAACCTGTCGACGACCAACGACCACGCCACCCGCTACGCGCTGGTCGACGGGCTCACGCTGGATGTGCTCGACTCGGGGGAGTTCGACGACAGTTCGTACATCGCACCTGCCGTGACCGGCGGCGGCTTCGAGATTGCGGTCGCGCGGTCGGTTGGTGGCGAGGGGACCGTCGAACGGCTCCGGCTCACCGACGGCGGCACGGAGACTGTCGAGACCTTCTCGGCGCCCGGCCTGACGGCGCTTACCGCGAGCGGGGACGCGACAGCCTGGGCGAGCGTCGGCGAGATGGAATCGATTACCGTCGCTGACGACGGTACGACGACCGTTACGACGAACGCGACCAGCATCCGTGACCTCTCGTTCGTCCCCGGCGCACCGCGACCAGTTCTGGCGTATCAGGCCCGGTTCCCCGACAGCAACGGGGCCGTGCCAGCGTATCACGTCCGCGCCGGCGACGGCTGGACGACGCCGCGGTTGCTCTCCGTTCCGGGGACGACAACCGACCTCGGCACCGCGGCCACCAGCGACGAACTGGTCGCGCTGGCCTCGACACCTGAAGACCCGGCGGGCACGACCGACCTGCTCGCACTCTCTCGTCGGTTCCAGCCTGATTTAACCGTCGACGCGACGGCGAGGACGGACTCCGCCGCAGTCGGCACCGAGACGACAATCGAATACACCGTCACAAACCGCGGCGACACGGCCGCGCCGCCAACGGTTGTCGTGCTCCGGGGTCGAACTGGCGGCGTCGATTCCGCGACGGTCCCCGAACTCGGTGTCGGTGAGTCGACGACAGCGACCTTCTCGGCGACTGTCGACCGCGCCGGCGAGTTCGAGATAGTCGTCGACCCGGCCGGACAGGTCGACGACCGCAACCGGACGAACAACGACGCGGTGGTCGTCCTCGCACAGCCAGACCTCGGCGTGACTTCGGTCCGCGAGCGCCGCGAAGAGGGCCAGCTTCAGGTCGAAGTTGGCGTCGAGAACACTGGGACCGTTCCGGCTGGTCCCTTCGAGGTTCGCGTCGAGGCGGGCAACGAGACAGCGACCGGCTCGCTGCCTGGTCTCGGCGCTGGCCGAGAGATTCCGGTGACAGTCGGGCTGAACGCCTCCGGACTTGCCTCGTCGGTCTCGGCGACAGTCACTGTCGACCCTGACGGCGCGGTTAGCGAGCCCGACACCACGGACAACACGCGGTTGGTGACATTGCTCCAGCCGGACCTCGCCGTCGCTGAACCGGTGACCGTCGAAGAGGCTGCCGACGGTGGTACTGTGCGGTTCGGTATTCGCAACGGCGACACCGGCGCGGCGACGGCCACGGCGACGCTCGTGACCGCCGAGGACGTCGTCTCACAGACCGTCGAGATTCCGCCGGCCCGCGACGAGAACGATACCGTCGTTATCCGGACGGCGCTGAACGTCTCGACGGCGCCGGAGGAGGACGCCTTCGGTATCCAGGTCGAGCCGGAGACGCTCGACTCGAACCCGACCGACAACGTCTTCGGCAACCCGCCCGGCGGCTTCCCCGAGCCACAGCCGGAGCTGTCGCTGTCGGTCGAATCGCCCGAAAACGAGACGACCGTAGCGCCCGGCGAGGCGGTGCCGGTGCGGGTCGCTTTCGAGAACACCGGCGACGGCCGCGCCCGACGGACGCTCACTGTCGAGGGGTCGACGACCGTCGAACAGCGTTTCGAGGTCCCGCCCGGCGACGTGACGGCGTTCACCGTTGAGGTGGCCGCACCCGGGCAGGCCGGCCAGTTCGACCTGACACTGCAGGCCGGGGACCTTTCGCAGACGCTCTCGCTGGAGGCTGCGAGCAACGGGTCGACGAACAGTACGGCCAGCGCGCCGGGCTCCGGTCCTGGTGGTGGCGGTAGTCTCCCGATAGCGATTCTCGTCGTGGCTGTCGTGGCCGCGCTGGGCGTGCTCGCGTACCGGCGACTCGACTGAGTTATATTGTGAGCGTCACGACGACCGGCAAGTGGTCAGAGGGAAACTCGCCGTCGACAGTTGTCGCGTCGACGCTGTACCTCCGAACGTCGAGATTCGTGGTCACAAAAACGTGGTCAAGGGTTTGGCCGTCTGCCACGGACCCGAACTCGGTGAACGTCACTTCTGGTCCCGTCCGTTCGCTGGCGACCGTTCGCGCGTCACGCAGGTCTCGCTCGAAGTCCGACCCTGTCAGTTTCTCGTACGGCGCTGACCCTGGCTTGGCGTTGAAATCTCCGAGGACGACAACCGGTCGGTCTGGCGGCGCCGCGTCGACACGCTCCCGGAGCACCCGGACGCTTTCGAGGCGTGCCTGCTGGCCGACGTGGTCGAAGTGGGTGTTACAGACCGTCAGGCGCTGTCCCTTCTGGTGGCGAACGACTGCCATCGTCACGACACGGGGGTACTCCGCGTCCCAGCCCACAGTTCCGGGATCGCCGGATTCAGAGAGCCAGGTCGTCTCGGCGTCGAGCATTTCCCACGGTGACCGAACACCGAGGGGCACGTGCTCACCCGAGCCGGGTTCGTCGGCGACGCCAACCACTCGTATTCGGGGAGTCCCGTCGCGAGTTCAACCTGCTGCTCGCCGGTACACTCCTGCACCCCGAGAATGTCGGAGTCGGCCGCCCTGACGCGCTCGATAACGCCGTCGCGGCGGTTCGGCCAGCTATGTGTGCCGTCGTCGAGAATAGCGTGCCGGACGTTATACGTCATCAGGGTGACGGGGTCCATCACTCTGGTTCGAGGCTTGGAGACACTTCGGTCGCTCGGAACCCGCCAGCGTGGCCGCTACTCCAGTTGGTGGTAATCGAGTTCGTGGTTCTCGTCCAGCGCGGCCTGAACCTCGGTGCTTGGCTCGCCGATGCCCCGGGTGTAACTGCGCATCCGCCCGAGGTCGGCCCGCGCGTAATAGATGTTGCGCCGCCAGTTGGCCTCGGTTTCGGTGTAATCCGTCCGGTAGTGAGCGCCGCGAGATTCGGTGCGTTTCAGCGCGCCGCGAAGGACCGTCTCGGCAACGGTGAGCATGAAGCCGATGTCGACAGCGTACTCGAAGGAGTCGCTGGTAATCGGTCCGACATCCATGTCTCGGGCCTGTTCGCGGAGGTCGGCCAGTCGGTCCAGCCCCATCTGCAGCGTCTCTTCGTCGCGCAGGATGCCCGCGTGCTCCCACATAACACTTTGAATCTCGGTGAAGACCGCCATCACATCGTGTTCGCCGTCACGGTCGGCCAGCGCCTTCAGGTCACTCACGTGTGGCTCGACAACCGAACCGACGAAACCGCCGGGCAGGTCGCCGGACCCGTCGACGCGGTCAGCAATCCGCTGGCCGGCGACGACGCCGAAGGCAACCGTCTCGGCCAGTGAGTTGCCGCCGAGTCGGTTCGCGCCGTGGACGCCGGCCATTGTCTCGCCGATGGCGTACAGGTCGTCGACGCTGGTCTCACCGTGTTCGTCGACGGCGACGCCGCCCATGCCGTAGTGGGCAGTTGGGGCGACTTCGACCGCCTGTTCGGCCATGTCGACGCCCAACTCTTGGAACCGCTCGTACATCCGGGGGAGCCGTTCCTCGATGAACGCTCGGTCCTTGTGCGAGAGGTCGAGATAGACGCCGCCGTTGTCGGTGCCGCGGCCCTCCGCAACCTCCTTGGCGATGGCACGGGCCACCACGTCACGGGCGTCCAGTTCCATCTGGTCCGGGGAGTATCGCTCCATGAACCGCTCACCTTCGGTGTTGTACAGCCGTCCACCTTCGCCACGGACTGCCTCGGTGACCAGTCGGCCGCTCCACGGGGCCCACTCTGGGTCGTCCTCGTCGACAGCCATCCCGGTCGGGTGGAACTGGACGAACTCTGTATCCATTAGCTCTGCACCAGCCTCGTAGGCCAGCGCTGGGCCGTCGCCGTTGTTCTCGTCGTCGCGGGAAGTGTGGCGGTTGTAGATCGCCGCGTAGCCGCCTGCCGCGAGTACGACCGCACCGGCGTTGAACAGTACGCTCTCGCCGGTGTCCATATCGAAGCCGACAGCGCCGTGGGCGCTCTCGCCGTCCGAAAGCAGCCGCGTAATCATCACATTCTCGCGGTAGGGGACTTCGAGTGCTTGGGCGCGCTCGACCAGCGTGTTCAGCATCGACTCGCCGGTGTGGTCGCCGGCGAAGGCGGTCCGGCGGAACGACTGTGCGCCGAAATAGCGCTGGTCGATTTCGCCGTCCTCGGTGCGGGAGAATTCCATCCCCCACTCGTCGAGTTCGCGCAGACGCTCGGGCATCTGCCTGGTGACTGTCTCGACCTTCTGGGGGTCGTTGAGGGAATGGCCTTCGTTGAGGGTGTCGGCGGCGTGGATGGCCCACGAATCTTCGGGGTCGTGGGTGCCGAGTGCACCGTTGATTCCGCCACGGGCCCACGTCGTGTGTGCGTCGCCGTGCCCGCGTTTGCCCAACACGAGTACGTCGTCGACGCCCTCCTCGGCGAGTTCGATAGCCGTCCGGGCACCGGCCGCTCCGGCACCGATCACCAGCACCGACACGTCGACGCGTTCGTCGACAGAGCCGTCGTACTGTCCGCCAGCGGGGTCTGCGGGAGTCATACCTAATAGTAAGGGACGAACACGTATGAACCCGTCGCGCGCGTGCGCGCGAATCGCCCCGCTATGTCTCCTCGCCCGGACACCCGTCACGAATTCTGAAGCCGTCCGCACGCAGTTCGATTCCGATCTCTTTGACCGGGCACTCGTAGCCTGCCCACTCTATCGTCGCCTCTTCCCCCAGTACCAACATCTCGACGCGCAGGTCGTACTCTCCAGCCTCGAGGGTTTCCGGCTCTCGGTGCACGCCTCACCAGGGGCGATCTCCCCGAATCGAACCCTTCGACGACGCCGAGGTTATCTCTCGTGGTCTGGAGAACGAACGTCACCGGGTGTGTCTGGGAGTCGCTGTTCTCGACGGAAATCCGAAGCTCTGAAGACTCCGGGTCCGGGTCAGCGGGTTCGCTGGGTTCGTCGCTCTCGTTCGAACAGCCCGCCAGCCCGGCTGTCAGCGTTGCGCCAGCGGTCACGAGGAAATGACGGCGTCGCAGATGTATGTTACCACACCTACATGTGAAAAGCCACCAGACACCGGGCCAGAAGCAGCCAGCACGAGGTGTCACGACCCCGCAACACTGCCGCGTCACACCGCCACTCGGCTTTAGGTGCCAGCCAGCCCTACCAACGGTGCATGCATCCTCGAACCATCCTTCGCATCGAGGGGTTGGCTGTCCTTGTACTGGTGCTGGCTGGCTATTTCACACTCGATGGACCACTCTGGCTGCTGGCTGTGCTTGCACTGGCGCCCGACCTGTCGATGCTCGGCTATCTGGGCTGGTCACATCGGCGCGGACCGACTCGTCGGCTACGGACTCAAATACGCCTCGGGATTCAAACAGACCCACCTCTCGACGCAACCAGCCCCAGTTGAACAATTTACGAAAGAGTGACAGCGCCGTTGTGCCCCCAGCAGCGCAGGTACAACCATAAAGTGGCTCTGTCGCGGAGGGTCACACATGGGTGATGAGGACATCGACGAGGTGGACAAGGCTATCCTTCACGCGTTGCAGGAGGACGCCCGCAACAGTTCCTCGGGGGATATCGCAGAACGGACGGGCACCTCCGACAGCACCGTCCGCAAACGGATTCAGCGGCTCGAGGCCGACGAGATAATCAAAGGCTACAGCGCGGACGTGGATTACCAGCAGTCGGGCTATCCGCTCCGAATGCTGTTGTTCTGTACCGCGCCGATTCCCGACCGTGGTGAACTCATCGACGATATTCTCGAAATTTCGGGGGTTGTCTCCGTGCAGGAACTGGTCACGGGCGAACAGAATCTCCTCGTCACTGCCGTTGGCGAATCTGATGACGATATCACGCCTGTCGCACAGGAACTGCTCGACATGGGACTGACCGTCGCCGACGAAGTCCTCGTCCGCAGCCACCGAACGACGCCGTTCGACGAGTTCGAGTCTGAGACCGACGATTCCTGACCGCTCTGTCCGTCGGCGCTGATTCACTCCCGGCAACAGCTGCCGCCATGCCGTCCGAGCTATGACTCCAGTTCACATATTAGGTCGTAATATAATCATTATGTTACTGAAGTACGAATTACACGAACGAACTGGTAATATAGAAAGATTTATTGCCCAATCTGTTCGTACACTTGGGTAGACAGACCGACCACCCTGGCCTCGGGCTGGTCGGTCAGGAACGCAGACGATGACACAAAAGACGCAGCCTTCGACGGTGGGACAGCTTCCGACGCCAGAGACCGAGTCCTCGCCCGTACCGGTCGTGCTGACACGGCTGGCGTGGACGCTCTTACTGGGCAGTATTGCCACGCTGACTGCCTTTCTCCTCCGGGGCCGGCCGTGGGAACTGCCGGGCGTGACCGTCGACGGCCTCACAGTCATCATGTGGCTCACAGTCACCTTCTTCAGCGCCATCGTCCACAGCTACTCGCGGCGCTATCTCGCCGGGAGCAAGACTGCCGAGGCGTTTTTCGGGCGTGTGTTCGCGTTCACGCTCGTGGTGATGGTGCTGGTCGCGGCCGACCACCTCCTGCTGTTTGGGGCCGCCTGGCTTGGGATGGGGCTGGTGATGGCCAGTCTGATTGGCACGCTCTCGGCGTGGCCGCAAGCACAGGCTGCGGCGGCACTCGCACGCCGATACTTCGTTGCCAGCAGTGCTGCGCTTGCGGCGGCACTACTGGCACTCTGGGTTGGGACCGGCGCAACCACGGTGTCTGGCGTCACGGCGGCCGCGGAGTCGACGCCGTTGGTGGTCGCCGCTGCCGGGTCGCTCGTCCTCGCGGCGATGATTCAGTCGGCACTGCTTCCCTTCCAGTCGTGGCTGCTCTCGTCGATGACGGCACCGACGCCGGCCTCGGCGCTGATGCACGCTGGCTTCGTCAACGCTGGCGGCGTCCTGCTCGTCCGCTTTGACGGTGTTGTCACTGTCGAACCCGCAGTTATGCTGGCAGTCGTGGCTCTGGGCGCGGTCAGCGCGCTGGGCGGGAAACTGTTGAAGACGGTCCAGACAGACGTGAAGGGTGAACTTGGCTGCTCGACCGTTGGCCAGATGGGCTTCATGCTCATGCAGGTCGGACTGGGCTTCTTTGCGGCCGCGATTACTCACCTCATCCTGCATGGCTTTTATAAGGCCTACCAGTTCCTCAGCGCAGGCGAGCAGGTGGCCCAGCAGTCACCAGTCAAGTCGACGACAGCCCGCTCGACTGGGCTCGTCGAGGCGGCGGTCATCGTGCTGACCGCGCTCGCTGGCGGCGCACTGTTCGCTGGCCTCACTGGCAAGGGGACGAAACTCGGCGGCGGCTTGCTGCTGGTGCTCATCGTCGTCCTGACTGTCCTCCACGCTGCCCGCGAGGTGACGACTCGCCCGTCACTGCCGGCAAGCGTCCGGTACGTCGGTGTTCCGCTGGTCGCGCTGCCGGCGATTGCGCTGTACGCCGGCGTCTACCGCGCTATCGAAGGACTGCTCCCGGTTGCAGCGCCACCGACGGAGTTGACGCTTCTCCACGGGCTCGTTGCCGTGGCCTTCCTCGGCGCGTATCTGGCAATCGAGAGTGGGCGCTACAAGCACAGCGAGCGCCTGTACGTGTTCCTGTTGAACGCCACGCAGCCACCGACCGACACGCAACTTACCACCACGGAGGAGTACAATGAGTACTGACACCGCAATCGAAGACTGTATCGACTCGGCAGCCAAGGCAGTTGGCTCTGTCTGGCCGCTACACTCTTTTGTGACGGCGAACCCACTCGCGGGCTTCGAGGACCAGCCGTTTCACGAGGCTGTCGGCGAGGCCGAGGCGCTGCTCGGTGCCGACGGCTACCCCGACTCTGCAGTCTTCCGCCGCGCCTACGAGGACGGCCGCATCGACACCGAGATACTCGAAGCGACCCTCGCTGCCCACGACTACGAGACCGACCCTGAAGCGAGCCTCGACGCGATGGACGGCCCAACCACGGAATCGACCCTGCCAGAGACAGAGGGCGTCGACACGGTGCTCTCGAAGTGGCTGGCCGCCTTCCTCGACGAAGGGCAGGCGGCGTGGCCGATGCCAAACCGCGAGGACGGCTTCTACGAGGCGTTCCGAAGCGTTGCTACCCACGACGGTACCATTCCAGACAGCGACGCAATCACGGACCTGCCCGACGACCCAGCCGACGCAATTCGTGACGCGCTGGCCGCTCACTCGGTTGACGAGTGGGAAGCAATCATGGAGTGTCAGTTGGCCGCGCTTCCGGGCTGGACTGGCCTGCTCAAACAGCGCGCCGTCGACGAGGGCGCTTGGCAGTCAGCCTACCCAATCACACTGACGGGCTATCTGGCTGTGCGACTGACGCTGGTTGAGGCCTTCGACGCCGTGTTTGTACCCGACACTAAGGTCGAACCCGACACATCGGTTCCTCGCGCCGAGTGCTGGCTTGGGGCGTGGGAAGACAGCTACCGCGACGAACTGGTCGACCCGATTACCGACGCCAGCGAATCACTGAGCGAGGCTGACGAGAAGCGTCCCGACGCACAACTGGTCTTCTGTATCGACACGCGCTCTGAGATCATCCGCCGCCGCGTCGAAGCCACTGGCGACTACGAGACACACGGCTACGCTGGCTTCTTCGGCGTCCCGATGCAGTACTCTGGCTACGACTCGTCAGTCTCCGTCGACGCGTGCCCGCCGATTGTCGACGCGAAACACTACGTCACCGAGGAGCCAACCAATGGCGAGAACGAAGAGCGCTACGACCGCTGGGCGGGCCTGCTCGACGCTGGAAAGACGGCCATCAAGGACCTGCGCTCGAACGCCGCGACGGCGTTCAGCTTCGTCGAGAGCACTGGGGTCGGCTACGGTGGGGCGCTCGCGGCCCGCACGCTGGTTCCGGGCCGAGTTCGTGGCCTACTCGGCGCTGCTGCGGACCGCACTCCGGCCGACCACACTCACTGCGCCCCCACGCTCGACCACGATTCCGACGCTGGTCACGACCTTCCGCAAGGACTCACTCTCGACGACCGCGTCGAGTACGCCGCGACGGCCTTCGAGTTGATGGGCATCGAGGAGTTCGGCCGCCTGTTCGTCTTCACCGGCCACGGCAGCGAGACCGCGAACAATCCGTTCGATTCGAGTCTGGACTGTGGAGCCTGTGCGGGCAACCCTGGCGGCCCGAGTGCTCGCGTCCTCGCGACAATCTGCAACGACGAGGCTGTTCGCGAGCGCCTCACCGAGCGCGGCGTCGACGTCCCCGACGATACGGTCTTCCTCGCTGGCCAGCACAACACGACGACCGACGAAATCGACCTGTACGCGAGCGAGGTTCCGGAGAGCCACGCCGACGACTTCGCCCAACTGCGCGATGACCTCGACACAGCGCGGACACAAGCTGCCGCCGAACGCGCCGGTGACATGGGCGCTGACACGGCCAACGGCGTGGCCGAAACCGAACGCCGCGCCGCCGACTGGGCAGAGACTCGCCCCGAGTGGGGGCTGGCCGGCAACGCGGGGTTCGTCGTTGGCCCTCGCGAACTAACTGACGGGCTGGACCTGGACGGTCGCGCATTCCTGCACTCCTATGACTGGCGGACCGACACCGACGGCGACGCGCTCGAAGCTATCATTGGCGGTCCGATGGTCGTCACCCAGTGGATCAACACGCAGTACTACTTCGCAACAGTCGACAACGCGACCTTTGGAAGTGGCTCGAAGATTACCCACAACCCCGTCGGCAACGTCGGCGTCTACCAGGGCAACGGCGGCGACATCATGACCGGCCTCCCGCTGCAGTCACTGACCGCCACCGACGACGACCTATATCACCAGCCACTGCGCCTCTCGACGGTGATTCATGCGCCTGTCGAGCGCGTCACCGAGATTCTCCGCGACAACGAGGCGGTGGCCGAACTGCTGGACAACGACTGGCTCTCGCTGACCGTCGTCGACCCGACGCAGGACCACGCGGCCTTCGAGTACGAGTCCGACATCGAGTGGACGCTGCTGTCCGAAGACGCACCGACGCCCGAGCAGACGCCTCCCCCCGCGGCCGCCGACGACTGACTTGTGCCACTGGCAGTTCACGAATCCAGAAGATTCAGTTTGTCGAACCGAAGGGTCCCTTTTCGATTGGACAATCTTAACTACGAAAAGAGCCAACTATACGTTGATGAGCAAAACCAATCAAGAGTGGTGGCCGGAAAGTTTAGACCTGAGCAGTCTCGACCAGAACGCCCGCCAGTCTGACCCCCGCGGTGACGACTTCGATTACGCGGAGGCCTTCGAGTCCCTCGACTACGAGGCACTCAAATCCGACCTGACGGAGATGATGACAGACTCGAAAGACTGGTGGCCGGCAGACTACGGCCATTACGGACCGCTATTTATCCGGATGGCCTGGCACAGCGCCGGCACCTACCGAACGACCGACGGCCGTGGGGGCGCGGCCGGCGGCCGACAGCGCTTCGAGCCACTGGGTAGTTGGCCGGACAACGCCAACCTCGACAAGGCCCGACGCCTGCTCTGGCCGATCAAACAGAAATACGGCGACCAGATTTCCTGGGCCGACCTTATCGTGCTCGCGGGCAACGTCGCGATGGAATCGATGGGCTTCGAGACCTTCGGCTTCGCCGGCGGTCGCGAGGACGCCTTCGAGCCCGACGAGTCAGTCGACTGGGGACCAGAGACGGAGATGGAGTCCTGGGACCGCTTCGACGCCGAGGACTTCCTGCAGAGTCAGCTTGGCGCGACGGTGATGGGACTGATTTACGTCAACCCCGAGGGTCCCGAGGGCGAACCCGACCCCGAGTGGTCGGCCGAGCGCATCCGCACGTCGTTCAGCCGGATGGCGATGGACGACCGACAGACCGCCGCGCTCATCGCCGGCGGTCACACTTTCGGGAAAGTCCACGGCGCGGACGACCCCGAGGAACACGTCGGTCCCGAGCCCGCAGCCGCCCCAATCGAGGACATGGGGCTGGGCTGGGAGAGCGACTACGGCTCCGGCAAGGGCGACGACACCATCACCAGCGGTATCGAGGGGCCGTGGAACTCCACGCCGACGATGTGGGACACCTCCTACCTCGACAACCTCCTCAACCACGAGTGGGAACCCGAGAAGGGTCCCGGCGGCGCCTGGCAGTGGACGCCCGTCGACGCCGACGAGGTCGAGGACGCGCCAGAAGCCCACGGCGACGGCGAGCAGACGCCGATGATGCTGACCACTGACGTGGCACTCAAGCGCGACCCCGAGTACCGCGAGATTATCGAGGAGTTCTACAACGACCCACGAGAGTTCATGACCGCCTTCGCCGAGGCGTGGTACAAGCTCATTCACCGCGACATGGGCCCACCGGAGCGGTTCCTCGGCCCGGAAGTGCCCGACGAAACGATGATCTGGCAGGACCCACTGCCGGACCGCGATTTCGCACCTGTCGACGAGAACACGGCCAAACAGCTCAAAGACGAGATTCTCGACACCAACCTGACGACCCAGCAGCTCGTTAAGACGGCGTGGGCCTCCGCTTCGACCTACCGCAGCAGCGACAAACGCGGCGGCGCCAATGGCGCACGTATTCGATTCGAACCCCAGCGCAGTTGGGATGTCAACGAACCCGACCAGCTCGAAGAAGTCCTCTCGACCTACGAGGATATCAAGGCAGAATTCAACGACTCGCGCTCGGACGGCACCGCCGTCTCGCTGGCCGACCTCATCGTCCTCGGTGGCAACGCCGCAATCGAGGAGGCAGCGGCTGCGGCCGGCCACGATGTCGATGTGCCCTTCGAGCCCGGTCGCGTCGACGCCGAGGAAGAGTGGACCGACGCGGAGTCTTTCGAGGCACTGAAGCCCGCCGCCGACGGCTTCCGCAACTACATCGGCGACGACTTCGAGGGGCTCGACCGCACGGCCGAGGAACACCTCGTCGACCAGGCCGACCTGCTCGACCTGACGCCCGACGAGATGACGGCCCTGCTCGGCGGTCTGCGCACCCTCGGTGTCTCCTACCAGGATACCAGCCTCGGTGTGCTGACCGACGACACCGAATCGCTGGATAACGACTTCTTCGTCAACCTGCTCGACATGCAGTACGACTGGGAAGAAGCCGACGAAGACCACGTCTACGAGGGCTACGACCGCGAGACGGACAGTCTGAAATGGGAGGCGACGCGCTTCGACCTCATCTTCGGGTCGAACTCACGCCTTCGCGCTCTCGCAGAGGTCTACGCGAGCAATGACGGCGAAGCGGAACTCGTCGAGGACTTCGTCGCGGCCTGGCACAAGGTCATGACGGCCGACCGCTTCGACCTCGAGTAAGCCGACGCGTCGTTTTTTACAGATACTGTTTCGTGACGTAGAAGCCGACGAGACTGACCAGTACGAGCCCAATTGCGACCAGTACCAACAGTTCGGGCCCAAGCGCCGACGATGTCGCTTCTGCCGACTCTGAGTGGTTGTGGTCGCTGTGTAGCAGTACCCACATCAGTGGTTCTTGCAGACGTGGCTACAAGCTAATTTCGAAGGCCGCTGTCCTCAGTCACTCTCTGAGGCGTCGGCCAGTTCAACACCGGTAAACTCGAAGCGAGCGCCGCCGTCGGCCCCCTCACCGACACTTACCTCCCAGCCGTGGGCCTCCGCGATACGCTTTACAATTGTGAGTCCGAATCCGGTCCCGCGGTGAGTTGTACTTTCCCCGGGGCTAAACACCTCCTCTCGCCTGTCCTCTGGAATCCCCGGACCGGTGTCCTCGACATACAGCCCTTCGTCCCCAAGTCGGCCAACGCGGATAGTAACCGCTTCTCCGCCGTGCTCTATTGCGTTCCGAAACAGATTCTCGAAGACGTGTCGCAGTCGACTCCGGTCGCCCTGCAGCGTCATCCCATCGGTCACTGTAACTGACGCCGAAGCTGTCGAGATTGTCTGCCAGCAGTTCTCAACCAAGTCGGCCAACGCGATTGGTTCTGTTTCGGCGACAGTCTCTCCCTGTCTGGCCAGCGTGAGCGTGTCGGAAATGAGTTCGTCCATCCGCTCGAGTGAGCGCTCGATTGCTGGCAGGTGTTCGCTCGTACACTCCTCAGCCAGCAGACCAGCCCGGAGCTGTGCAACGTTCAGCGGGTTTCGGAGGTCGTGGCTCACAATCCTCGCAAATTCTTCCAATCGCTCGTTCTGTTTCTGTAGCTCGGCCTCTCGCCTCCGTATCTTCTGTTCGTTGTGAATCCGGTCGAGTGCCGCCTGAGTGTTTGCCGCAAGGATTCGGGCGAGTTCGATGTCTGTCTCCTCGAATGCATCTGCTTCTGTTGCCGAAATAATAAAAACGCCGTACCGACCAAGTGGCAGACAAATCTCACCCTGCACCAGACTGTCTGTGTTGTACACTTCCTCAGCCTCGGAGAGATCGTTGAAAATCCGCTCATTTCCGGTCTGATACGCTTGCCAAGCGATGCCCTCGTCGATGACCGGCACCCCCTCGAACAGAGCCTCGCTCCTCTCGGAGACGGCTGCCGGTTCGAGTCCGCCGGCAGCCTCGTCGTAAAAATGGATGCCGTTCAGCGGCAAATCGAGTATTTCCACCGCTGTCTGGCTCGCGGCTTCGGCGACCGCCGCTGGCGTCTCTGAACCGAGCAGTTCACGCGTCGCTCCGTGGAGGCGACTCACCTGCTGCTCGCGCTCTTCGCTCCGTCGCGTTTGTTCAACCCGCTCGGTTACATCACGGCTGCTCACGACAATTCCATTGATGATCTCGTCGTCCACTCGGTTTTTGAGCGTTGACTCGATCCACGCCCACGACCCGTCCGCTCGACGGAATTTCGTCTGAATTGTCTGCGTCTCGCTGGGGTTTGCAAGTATGTCCTCGATTGCGTCGGCGACAGCCTCTCGCCCTGCCTGGGACTGGTAATTAAAACCAACCTCACCGACCAGTTCCTCGGGTTCGTAGCCAAGGACACGCTCGACAGCAGGGCTTACGTAGGTAATCTCCCCCGCTGGTGTGATGATTGTCGCAACATCATTGACATACTCGACAATTCGCTTGTACTGGCGTAGCTCCTGTTGGCGTGGTTGCCCACCGCCTTGCTCTGGGTGCTCTACCTGTTCGATAGTTCGCGCTAACTCTGTGTGGTCCTCACGCTGCTGGAGATGTGTCACGCCTGCTTTGCCCGCGGCCGCAGCGGCCGCTGCGCTGGAGCCGGACGTGTACAGGACCACTGGAACGTTGCCGGTTACAGTATCGAGGACCGCCTCATCGTCTGCGTCCGGAATTGGATACTCCGACACGATACAGTCATAGTTCCCAGCCTGGAGGCGTTCTCTGGCCGCTTGCACACTGGTGGTGTCGACAGTGAACTCCCCGGTCGATTCGAGCCCAGATGACACTGTTTCTGTGAACTCCGGTTGACTGCTCACGAGGAGGATACTCATCGGTCTCGTCATATTTTTATTAACCGGCAGTACCCAGTTACCGCTTGCACAGCGGCACTTTTAGTACAAATCACGCGATTCTCTGATCTTGGACGTACATATAATCTGCATCCACATCAATATATTCCAAATACGAAGAAATGGACAGTACCGGCGGTTTCGTACTGAGCCATCGACTTTCTTGATAGCGAATACTATCGGTATTAGTATGATTCCTCTGGATTTAGATTATGCGTATCATGTCGCGGCGCTTTTTACTGAGCAAATCGGACGCCGATGAGACGTGAGCACGCTCGATTCGTTGTTCGGTGACGACAGCGCCGTCCTCAGTGACACGAGCTTTCAGTTGCTCCTGCTGGCGAATCTGCTGCCGCCGCTGGGCACTGCCTTGCTCTCGCCGGTGCTCGACTCACTGGTCGGCCCCTTCGGTACGACAGCGACAGATATCGGGCTGATGATGTCGTTTTTCACCGCGCCGCCAATCGTCGTCATTCCGCTGGCGGGCCTGCTCGCCGACCGCTACGGCCGCAAGCCGGTCATCGTCACCTCGCTGGTGCTGTTCGGAACTGCCGGCTCTGCAATTGCGCTGACGACGAATTTTCGGGTTGCGCTCAGCCTTCGACTGCTGCAAGGCGTTGCCTTCGGCGGGTTGACGCCGGTGCTTATCACCAGCATCGGCGACCTGTATACTGGCACCCGGGAGGCGACGGCGCAGGGGCTGCGGTTCACCGGCTCTGGACTCGCTCAAACCGTGTTTCCGCTGATTGCCGGCGCGACCGTGGTGATTGCCTGGCAACTCCCTTTTCTGATCTACGCGATGGCACTCCCGATTGCGCTGCTCGTGGCGCTCACATTCGAGGAACCAACCAGCCCAGACTCGACGCCGGAGACGACTGACGGCGGCGCTGACGAAGATGGCTCGTATATCCGAGACCTGCTTGCACTCGTCGCCAGGCCGCGGGTGCTCTCACTCGTCCTCGCCCGTGGCACGCCAATCGTCGTCTGGATTGCCTTCCTCACATACAACTCGATTGTTGTCGTCCGGATTCAGGGCGGAACCCCCGGTGAGGCGGGGCTGCTGGTCGCGCTCGGCAGTCTCGCGTACGCGACCGCAGCCAGTCAGGCCGGCCGAATCACGTCGATGGTCGACAGCCGGTTTGTCCCGCTGGTGGCCGCCCACACCGTCCTTTCGGTGGGATTCGTTCTGGTGCTGTACGCGCCCGGATTGGGGGTCGCCGCGGTTGGCATCCTCCTCAGTGGGGCGGGCTTCGGAACGGCACTGTCGCTGTACCGAAGTATCGTCACCGGACTGGCCCCTCGACGTCTGCGGGCCGGTGTGGTTGGCCTCTCGGAGTCGAACGGACGGCTGGTCGCGACGCTGACGCCGGTGCTCATGGGTCGGCTCATCACTGCAATCGCTCCCCAGGTCGGGTTCACAACCGCCCTCCAGCTATCGGGTGTCACCGCGGCAGCCATCGGTGGCGGTGGCGCCGTGCTCTGTCTGTTCGTCGCGAAACTCTCGCCGAAAACCGCAACAGAACGCGCGACTGCGCAGTGAGCCAGCGCGTCGTTCGAGGGGGTCGACACGCTGTCGGGTGCAAAAGCGGGAACATTTACTTAGGAGACTTCTACTAGGTTAGAATGCCAACAGTCTCGGTCGAGGGGGGGTCGCTGTTCTACGAGCGACGGGGAAACGGGCCACCGATTGTGTTCATCCACGGCGGCTGGCAAGACTCGACAGTCTGGGCCAGCCAGGTCGAGCACTTTGCCGAGCAGTATGACGTCATCACCTACGACATCCGGGGGCACGGACAGAGTGGCCCGACGGAGACGACCCAGTACTCGGTGGAGTTGTTCGTTGACGACCTCGAAACGCTGTTGCTCGAACTCGATATCGACCAGCCGATTCTCGTCGGAATCTCGGTTGGCGGGCTGGTCGCCAGAGCCTTTCTCGACCGCCACCCCGAACAGGCCCGCGGCGCTGTCATCGCCGGCCCATTTCAGTCGATGACGCCGCTTTCGTTTCCAACTGACCTGAACCCGTTTCTTTCGCCTGTTCAGGGCGTCTCGCAGATGGTTTCGACAATTGGCTCCGCGGCGACGTTTCGCTCGCTACTCGCCTCGATGCAGGCCACCAACGGCGGGACATGGCTCAGTCTCGACTCGGACGTTCGCGAAGAGGCCATTGCCACTGCGGGAAACGTCTCGAACGCAGAGTACACGAAGCTGTTTCGGGTTATCTACGAACACGACCCACCCGACATCTCTCACGTCGAGGCGCCGCTGCTGGTGCTTGCCGGCGACCACGAGGTCGGACAGATCAAGCGACAGGGCCAAACCCTCGCTGAGAGCGTTCCCAATGGCCAGTATAGAGAGCTTACCGACGCTGCGCACCTGGTGAACCAGGACAACCCGACAGCGTTCAACAGCGCCTGTACGGACTTTTTCGAGCTGTTGGAAGCTACCGACGGCGGTTCCAGCGCTGTCACGGAGTCTTGAACGGCGGGATTCTCTCGCTGTATCAAGAGAGGGTCGACTGTGGTCGTAGTCCCGGGAGTCGCTACTAGCGGGACACACAGTCACTCTCAGTCGCCTGCTTCTCTGTCGGGAGTGCTGGCACGCTCGGCCATCATCTCGGCTGCGCGGTCGGCCCAACTGCCGTACCGGAAGCCAGCCGCAACCACGAGCAACGACCAGGTGTAGTAGCCGAAGATTCCAGCGTAAAAGCCCGTGACGCCCCAGCCGAGGACGACGGCGGTGACGTAGGAGAGTCCCAGATAGAAGCCAAGCAGTCCCGTCGCTCGTGCAATCAGTGGCGTCATCGTATCGCTGCCGCCCTGCAGCGCGCCAGCGAGCAACACGAACAACACAGTAACGGGAGCAGTGAGTCCGTACACTGTCGCAAAGCCAATCGCTGGGGTGACTGTCTCTGGGTCGTCAGTGAATAGTCGGACAATCGGTTCGGCAAAGGCTGCGAGCAAAAGCCCAATTGTTCCGACGGTCAGGAGGCCGAGCAGCGCAGTCGCCCAGCCCTCGAACCGGGCACGTTCGGCGTTACCGTCACCCAGCGCCTGCCCGACGACGATACTCGCTCCAGTCCGAAACCCTCTCGCCAGGGGGCTGGTGACCTGCTGGTAAACCCGCCGCCCGATCTGGTAGGCGGCGTTGACCTCCGCGCCGAAGGCAAGCAGGAGAGCATTGAATGGAAACTCGACGAGCGTCGCGAACAGCCCCTCGGCGACTTTCGGCGCAGAGACGACGAGCAACTGCTTTGCGATGACGAATCGCTGTGGACGGACATAGCCAGCAGTCGTGTACTCCGTCGCCAGCAACACCACGAACACAGTTGCGGTGAAGACGTTCCCGATCGCAGTCGCGAGGCCAACACCGATAATCTCCAGACGGGGCGCACCGAACAGTCCCAATCCTAAAACGAGCGAGAGACCGATGTTCAGGCCGTTCGAAACGAGGTTGACGTACATCGGCGTCCGGGTATCGCCGGTCCCTTGGAGTGCCCGTGCGCCAATCAGGGCTACGTGCCGTGCTGGTGACGTCGCGAAGATGAGCGCCAAGTAGGTCCCCCCAAGCGACGCAATCTCGGCCATGTCTTCGTCCTCGGTGAACAGCCCGAGGATGCCAATTGCCTCCTCACCGAGGGTCAGTCCGAACGCGACCATCGGCAACCCGAGCAGAGCACCGAGGACGAGCGCCTGCGTAATCGCTTCGTCCCGGGTCTTCGTCGCGCCGCGTCCGGTATCTTGGCTCGACAGCGCGATTGCACCGGCACCGAGACCCAGACCGACCCGGAGCGGAACGCGAGCGTAGAGGTCTGCTAAGCCGACCGCCGCTACCGCCAGCGGTGAGAACAGCGCTGTCACAAACACGTCTGTCGTCCGCATGAGTGTCCGGGAGGTTTGTTCGACCATCACCGGCCACGACAGCGCGCCGACTCGCTTCCAGACCGACAGCAGCCGATCTCCGTCGAGTCCCACGCACACCGATCAACGCAGGAGCTACTTCACTCTCCGGATGCCGGCGGTTCTGGTGGAGACCTGACCGCTCCCTGGATACATCTTCCCCCGAAGGCAATACTCGAAGTTGTGCAAAATATAACCGCTACAGTACCGCCTCAGTCAGTCGTTAGTTCTCTCGTCGGAGATTTCTCTCCCACGAGGGCCTCGACACCAACCAACGGAGCACCAGTGAGTGCACGGATGTAGGCACCGCCAGCGATGGAGACGTGACTGAAGTCGTCCTCGTTCATGCCGTACAGTTCGATTGCTCTGGAGGTGTCCCCGCCACCGACGACAGAGAAACAGTCCGTCTCGGCGATGGCTTCTAAGATCGTGACGGTCCCGTGTGAAAAGCGCGCGTCCTCGAAGACACCCAGTGCTCCCTTGACGAAGACCGCTTCGGAGTCACGGACGACATTGGCGAATCTCGCGGCGGTGTCGGCCCCGACGTCGAAAAACGCGCGCTGTTTGTCTTCGATGTTCGCAACGTCGATTTCAGCGCGCTGCCCGTCGTCGCCTTCGTAGGCAACGTCGGAGGCGAGCAGTAGTCGGTCACCATGATTTTCGACGATGTCCTCGATGAGTCCGTGGGCCTCGTCCCACTGGCGACCAAACAGGTCCATGTTGTCGTTGGTGTCGTACCCGACAGGATGGCCGGCCGCTCGCAGGAATAACTGGCCCGTCACGCCGCCAACCCGCGGTGGCTCTGCTATCGGGACAGGTTCGACATCCCGAATCTTAATTGAAAACAGTAGGCGCACAATCCCTGTTGGCAACTAATCAGAGGAATAACAATAGCGTCAGGGGATTACCACTTGTCGACCCTCCCGCAATTTGGACATTTGGCTTTTATTTTATCTCCGCGGATTAGCCGATTCTCCTTTTTGACGTTCCCGATGTTTTTGAGGCATTCGCCGTGGAATGCAGCGCCACAGTCGCACCTCCCATTTGACGACTTGTCTGTTACTTCTGAGCCACAAACGGTGCACGGGTAGGAGTCACTACTGAACAGACCCATAGGTCAGAAAGAAATTCGAAAGCAGTTATATTAAAAGTTAATATAACTCAATGTTCACAACTGACGGTGACCAGTGCAAGGGTTAGAAAGAGAGAGTGTTCGACATACTACGATGTATCCAGTGTCTTAGGTGTGCCACGGCGTCTGGCGAACGTAGTACTCTACTACAGGTACTGACGCGCATCTCTACCGATTTCCTTACAGTGGTCCACAAACCCTCTCTATTCAGCACCCTGTCTGTGACAGCAACTGGATAGAACAGGTTGACAATAGTAGATACAGGGTGCATATATCATACTGTGGCATATCACAGAATAACTCAGTAATTGTGACACCGTTTCAGGGCTGGCAACTTTGCCCTTTGAACTACTACCGATACGGGTATCGATTGATTATGCCCGGAGGGAGTCGTTCGAATTCACCAGCAGTTAGCGTTATCGGGGCTATCGTCGCGCTCATCGCTCTCGTCGGTTACTTGGTCTTCGACTGGTCGTTCAATGGCTCTGCAAACACTATGCCGACAGCTATCGGCATCACCGTCGCAGTCTCCGCTATCGGGTGGACACTATACAATCGGATAAATTTGTCCAATGGAGCGTAATATGGCTGGCTTGAGTCGAGATGAGATTGCAAGTATCGCAGTTATTGGGGTCACTGTCGCCGTGTTCGCCTGGTATCGAACCGACTTGATCGGAATACAGCGTTGGACAAACGCTATTATTGCGTTACTGGTGAGTATCGTCGTGGCAACGACTACAACTTTTATTCTGAAAAAGTGGAATCCGAGATGGTATCGTTCATAACTAGAACAGACGCGTATTACTGGTGGTGACGCCGACTCGATACAACTGAGCGGACAGTGAGGTATCCGTATAAATCTCCGGCAGGAACGGGACCATCAAATGAACTGTCGTACTTATCCGAGACGACATTCACTGAGACGTTCACTGCCGTTTCGTCCATTTGCTGCCTGTCTCCGACGGCCCTCCTGCCCACGCTGTAGTTCTGACTGCTGTCTTAGTGTTGTGGCTGTCCGCCGAGCTGCTGGTCGGCCTCACCAAGCAGAGCAATACCGGTGCCTGCTGACGCCGCCGGGTCAGCTGATTGTCTCGCCAGTCATCAACTGAGCGTTGGTCGGCATACCAGTTTTGATGTATTCAGGCTTGCCTCCTTGCCTGGTGGCACTCATAAAAAGAACCTGCAGGCCTGAGCTAGGGGGCTCTCAAGTGTGAACCGGGCAACCTCTGGAGGGATGTCTCCAGTCTCACCACTGACGAAGCGAACTCAACGCTGATTGGTTACCTTTCGCTCACAATGAGTGCCGCCAAGGAGACGATATCGCCTCTTTCAGTATTAGATTCAAAATAGACGTGCAGCCAAGAATCCACCAAGTGCGCCGAGACAGGTGTTGATTGCCAAGGCAATCAGTTCGGCGACGAGGATGAATGCAGCGAGGAAGGCACTATCTGCAAGTCGACCGACTGCCGTACCCCCAGCAGTAAACCCGATAGCAATGAACACTACCAACGGGACCGTCAGCCCAGTGCTGGCCAGTCCCGATACAGCGCCGGTACGAGCATTTGAGTCGCCGTTGTGAAGATACGCTGCGGTGGCGCCGCCCGCGATAGCGGAGCCGGGGATAAACGAGACCAACGCTGTCACGACACCACCGTAGGCGACGGACGCCCAGAATGTTGCGGTTGTCCCACCCGCCTGTGCAACACGGCGACGGGTGTGCCGGCGCGCGACAACGAACGCCGCAGCCACGAGGAGACAGACAATCCCGGTCACGAATATTCCTGCGGCGAGCCAGTCAGTGAACGACCCTGCAGCTGTAACGAACTCTGACTCGGTAAAGCCGTTGAGTTGCACACTATCGTCGGCGACAGCCTCGGCAATTGTCGCTTGGTCAACTCGGGTGTATATATTGACGCCAACGACTACCAAGGCGAGTCCAACAATACCAGTCAAAATACCCAGCAGCCAATCAACTATCGCCGGCACCGGATCATGCCCTCCCGACGACTCATCAGCGGAGGGCCGCCTCGTGTCTTGGACGGTATCTATGTCGGTCATATTGGGTACTCAGAACGCAAATATATTATCTTCCAAAGCTGTGTCTCTCAGGCTGAGACCTGCAATCAATTAAATTCCTCAGGCCTGTCTGTTGCTTAGTTTGAAACTGTCGTCGTGTATTTAAATACATCACCGTTCAAACATGTCGGACGATGGAGAACCACGGCAATACGAAACCACTGCGCTCAATCTTTCCGGCAGTCAATATATAGTCGAACAGACAGGAACGGACAAGAATCTCCAACCTGAGTATGAAGCTAGGGATGTTACTGGCGACACGATTTTTCGCTGCACCCATCAGATGTACGAGGGAAACGATACCTTCCCCTTCGTTAACAGCGAGGGAACTGAACTATGTACTGTCGAAGCCAGCAGTAATTGGGATGTCGCCGGCGACTACCTGCTCACGGATAGCCAGGCTGGCAAAGAACTCGTCGTTCTGGACAACGACATTTCACTCTTGCAAGATACGTGGCGAATCCGTGATGCTGAAGACGAGTCGCTCATAGCCGAAATCAACTCACGTGGCGCACCGTTCACTGTCGCTCGAAAGCTCTTGCCAGTGGGCCAGTGGCTCGGACACAGATTCGAGATAACAGATGCCGACGGCACTGCTATTGGGACTATCGAGAGTGAGACCGCCGTACTTGACCAGTACGAAATCACGATTAGCGACAGTAGTTCAGTGCCAATCGATCCGATAGTGACAGCAACAGTCGTTATCGATGCAATTCAGGGTAATTGACCGCGCCCAACGTGCCCTCGGCGGGTTCACTTCTCGTACTTTCGTGGAGTATGCCACACGCAGGCCACAATGACATCCTCCGCGCCGTGAACGGCGGGAGTCTCTCGCTGAATCAAGATAGTCAGCATTGCGTCTGATGGACACAACCTCAATCAACAATTTACAGCGAACTGGTCAAAGAATACCGGTCGCTACAATCGGCTATATAGAACAGAGATGACCACAGTCAGAACTACGACTCCGCCAAGCAACCTGACGATTCCACCAAACGCGAGTAACTGTGCACCGATCAGTGAAACGAAAGCATTGGCCAGCGCAACCCACCGCTTTCCCTTCGTTGCAGCGTATGAAACTCCAGCAATGAGTAGCGCGATTCCTAATCCAGCGACAATCAGATTCACTCCAAACGGATCTTGAATAACAATCCCACCGACCAGAAGTACCAAGCCAAGCAGAACGACCCCCGAGATAGAACGGTTCTTCGTGATTACTTCTCTCGGGGCAGTTTCCATACAACCACAAGTGTACGAGTGCTGATAAACCCGCACGTACAGTCTCTGTTTGCGAAAATCGATTACCAGACTCATGCGATGGCTCCTGACCAGGCTGGGCGGGTAATTCATCGAGGGTTGCGAGACGGTCTTGGCCAGTCGAGAGGGCGACTGTGCGCCAGAGGACGACCTCGTCACTGTCAACTACCATGACGCTTGCTTCCACAGCGCGGTCGAGATAACTTCGGAGATTTCAATGTCTGGTGATGGACCCAGTTGTGGCACAGAACAGCCAACCGTCGTTGCGAGAAGTATTGAACCACCGAGTTGGAGGGCAGTACGGCGCTCCATATACCGCACTAATCAATATTTTTGAAACACGCGTTCTGTTAGATTGCCTGTGCTGACTGTATCCTCTGTATTCAGCGCTCTGTTTGTGATAGCAACCCGATTAGAGAATTTGCTGGCCCTGAATGCAGGGTGCGAATACCACAGTCTGATTAGGACACTCTTTTTTTGCTACGTTATTGTTCTGAGATGAACACTATTTTTTGTTTGCTGTTGGTACGACTGTACGATGGAACCGCTCGAAATCGGATTACGGATCTTGGGTGGCATCATTCTCATCGGGGTAAACGCCTATTTCGTTGCAATCGAATTCGCGCTGACCCGTGTTAGGCAGTACCCCGAATCGGAGTTCAATACCCCCGGTCTTGAACTCGCCTGGGAGATGACCAACGACTTGGAATTTTATTTGACAACGTGTCAAGTCTGGATTTCCGCAACGAGTATCGCCCTAGGGATTATTGCCGAACCTGGACTGGCAGCCCTGTTTGAGCCGCTGTTCGAGAACACTACGCTCGCATCAATTGGGGCCGGCTCGGTCCTCGGGTTTCTCATTATCAACCTGGTCCACCTCACGCATGGTGAACAGACACCGACGTACCTCGGGGTCGAACGCTCCAAACAGGTCGCTCGGTATGGCTCACGACCACTTTACTGGTTCGCGAAGATTCTTGCGCCGGCCATCTGGGTCGGTGACTCGGTGGCGAAGGCGACACTGGGCCTGTTCGGTATCAAAATGACCCAGGCGTGGACAGAGACCGAGAAAGAAGTCATCGAGACCCGCGCAGACCTCCGGAACCGGCTTGGCTCAGTTCTTGAAGAAGGCGACCTGCCCGAGGAACGCCGTGAAGAGATTATGAACGCCTTGACCATCGGCGAACAGTCCGTTCGAGAAGTGATGATTCCCCCCGAAGAAATCGTTGCACTGTCCACTGAGGAGACTCCCAAATCGAATTTCCAGACACTCGAAGAACACCCACACACACGGTACCCATTGGTTGGTGACACTCTGACTGAGTTCAAAGGTGTCGTCTATAGTCCAGCGCTGTTTAGTCACCGTGAGCAACTGACCAACGGCGATAGTCGGTACTTCCCAACCGACGTGAGCAGCGGAACTGAAGCGTCGCTCTGATTGAGGAAGACGTCCGGTTCAGAAGTGTGTTAAAGCTCCCTGAACCGGACGGTGTTCTTTCGGCAGCAGA
>NZ_JBLKOA010000005.1:0-233703 GCF_051414135.1 Halovenus halobia | reverse complement strand
CTCATTGCTGTCTCTGTTCAGTTCAGACCGATGCTTCGATTCACAGAGCTACCGTTCCAAGATTGAACGGCTCACACCAATTCAACTCGGCTTCCGAACCCTCGATTGGGAAGTACCGAAGATGGTCGTCCCACGGTCGTTGATCCGTCGGAAATACTCCCACAGACGGTTGCGCGCTTTCGGATCGAGTCCAGTCGTGGGTTCGTCCAGAAAGACCAGCGGCGGCCGGTGGACCAGCGCCGTCGCCGCGTCCAGTCGCTTTTTCATCCCGCCGGAGAACTCTTCGGACCGTTTTTCGGCGACGTCTGCCAGATCAACCAACTCGAGCAGTTCCGAGACCCGCTCGTCACGCTCTCCTCGTGGGACACCGTAGGACTCACAGGCGAACCGAATGTTTTCCTCGGCGGTGAGTTCCGGGTCGATACTCGTTTCCTGTGCCATGTAGCCAATCGTCTCCCGAACTGCTCGGGCCTCTGAGCGAACGTCGAAGCCGTTGACTTCGACTGTCCCGGCTGTCGGTGACAGAAGCGTCGCGAGCACTTTGATCGTGGTCGTCTTTCCGGCCCCGTTCGGGCCGAGAAATCCGAAGAACTCGCCACTTGGGACTGTCATCTCGACGCCGTCGACTGCGGTTGTCCCGTCGCTGTAGACGAGTTCGAGGCCGTCGACATCGATGGCTGTACTGGTGCTCATGACTCACTGCCCGCCCGAATAGCAGCGGGCAACCTCTGCGTGTCGACTGTATCGAAGCGTGGCATAGACGTATTACACAATCTGTCGTAATATACTCCCAGCTTCGAGGTCTGTGTGCCACGACAGAGATTGTAGTTAGAGCGAGTAGTCAACACTGTCGAGGAGATACCGGACGTGAAGAAGCGTCTCCGGTGGGAGTTCGTCGGGGCGGACCCACCGGGCGTCGACAATGCCGGCCCGCAGGTCTGGGTCGATGGTCGATTGTTGCTGACAGCGGTAGACACGCCACCGCGAGACGTCGTGTTCCGGACCGGTGTGGGCGTACCACAGCGGCGGCAGCTCCGAGCGGACAGCAACCGAACAGCCCAATTCCTCCCGAAGTTCGCGAGCGAGTCCCTCTGTGGGCGTTTCGTCGGCGTCGACGCCGCCGCCCGGCAGCGTCCAGAAGGGCGTCCCGTCGCTGTGGCGTTCCGCGACCAGCAGCACGCGCTCACCGGCAGTTAACAGCGCCTTCGCGCTCTCACGGTAGGCTGTTGCTGCGGAGACACGGGAGTCGGGGTTGCTGGGCATACGATTCTGTTCTGACTATATCTGACACACGGCATAAGCTCTCTGGCTGCAGCCGAGGACGATAGTCGAACGCAGGCCTCGCTTTCCGCTGCCTGCGTATACGTCGTATTTTTTTGTAAACAGCTCGCTGACACAGCGGGTCGGTGAAGGTCAGTCTCCCGACACAGCCCCTGAGTCCGCTGTGCTGGTGTCCGGTCGTCGCCGTCGCTCATGGGTGAGGTAGGTACGCGTCGAGGCCAGCGCGAGGGTATTAGTCGGAGGCGGGCGAACTATCGAGCATGATCGAGGTGACCGTCGAGATTCTGGGTCGCGAGACCGAGGCCCAGTTACGGGGGACAGTCTGGGAGCAAAACAAGGAGTATTTTGTCGTCACGACAGGTGACTCGGAGTATCGCGTCGAGGAGTCCGCCATCCTCACCGAAGAGTTGCCACCAGTTCCGCGAATCGACAACGGAACCGACCGGCGAATCGAGGGGACGCTGCAGTGTCCAGAGTGTCGGTACACGCGAGAGTACGAGGGTCGCTACGAAGGCTGGCTCACCTGTGAGGACTGTGGAGCGAAGTCCACTATCGACAAATGGAAAGCAACGACACCGGGCCATCACTTCGAGTACATCGTCGACGAATCCTGACGCGACCACGCCGATACTGAAGACGGCAGAAGATCACAGCCTCGGGCAAACTGTCAGCCTGGCTCGTCAACAGCCGTGAGAGCGACGCTAGTACAACCCGGCGCGTCGAGTGACACGCGACTGGGCGCTCACAGCGGTCATCGCGGTGCTCAGTGCTGGCTTCATCGCGCTGGGCCGTCGCAGCTAACGACCGACCTAGTTTTCGAGGAACTGCGTAATTTCCTCAGCGACCACCGCCGGTCGCTCGCGGTGCATGAAGTGACCGGCCTCGCGGATTTTGACGACTCGACACTCAGCAGTGAATAGCTCCGCAGCACGCTCGAACAACTCGGCGCCGATACAGCCATCCTGTTCTCCCGTGATAACCAGACCGGGCACGTCGATCGGCGGCAGCGAATCCAGCGTCGGTCGCCCGTTACGCGCGAGGTCTTTGACTGCTGGGTTGACAAACTGCCGGTAATACTGGAGAGCGGCCTCGGGCGTCCCCTCGGAGCGGAATGTTTCTTTGACCGACTCGATGTGGTCGTCGTCCTCCCAGCCAGGACTCCACAGCGCCCAGAGCACCTCGACGAGTGCGAAGTCTTGGGCAGTGAGCGTCCGCTCGGCGACACCCGGGAACTGGAAGAGCCAGATGTACCAGCTTCTGAAGAGCTGTCGCGGTGCGGACAGCGCCAGTGCAGAAAATCCGGGCGGCACCGCCATCGTCACCAGCTGTGAGAACTGCTCGGGGTCCTGTCGCGCCGCCGCGTAGCCCGCGACGGCACCCCAGTCGTGGCCAATCAACACGGCCTCGTCACACCCTTCTCGGTCGCGCAGTTCTTCGGCGAGCGCAATCGCGTCCGCGCCGAGGGCACGTGCGGAGTACTCGCTGTCGGGAGCGAGCGACGTCGGTCCGTAGCCGCGCATATACGGCGAGACGACAGTGTAACCCGCTTCAATCAGTGGGTCAGTGAGTGGCTCGAATGTGCGTGCGTTATCTGGAAAGCCGTGGAGACAGAGCGCGAGTTGGTCGCCGTCGCCCTCGCGGTGGTAGGTGAACTCGACGCCGTTGGCGGTGAGTGTCTCGGTCACAGTCAGTCTGGGGCCGGAGCCCATATAAAGTGCGCTGGCGGACCATTCCCAGCCTGACAACACACCGTGTTTCCGAGTGCGAAACGCTGTCAGTAGGATATTAACAACAGATATTTACGCAGACAATTCGTTCTCACTAACGACAGAATGAGAGCAAGAGCCGGCAGATTCTACGGAGGGCAACCGTGACTGATATTCCCCAGCGGTTTGCCGAGTTCCTGATGTCGTACAGTAAAATAATTATCGTCGTAATGTTACTCGCCACCGCGGGCATCGGCGCCGGTGCCGGGATGGTCGAGCAATCCTCAGACACCTCTCAGTTCGAGACTGGCTCAGACGCTCAAGAGGCCAGCAACTACATCCAGACGAACTTCCAGGGCGACGATAACCTGACTGTCGTACAGGTGGTCCAACGTGGCGATAACGTCCTGACACAGGAGGCGTTACTCGAATCTCTCCGTGTCCAGAAAGAGTACAGGGCAACGCCGTCGATTAACCAGACCCTCGCCGACGAGAACGCGATGTTCGGCGTGGAAAACTTCGTTGCGCAGGCCCAACTCCAGCGAGAGGCGCTGGCTCGCCAGCAGCAACAACCGGAACCCCAACAGTCCGGGCAGCAATCAGCACAGCGTCAGCCGCCGACGCTCGACGAACAGATTGCGGCAATCGAACGCATCGACGACAGTCCGTGGACACTAGAAGAGCTACTGACAGAGACTCCCGGACTCCTCACCCAGAACACGAGTTCTCCGGCGCTCTCGCTGATGGCGAGTAGTTACGAGCCCGGGACGACCACCGCCTCGGCCCGAGTAACGATCGTTCAACAGAAGACGTTCGGCGGGTCGGTGCAGTCACCGGATGGCTTCTCTGAAAACATCACAACGGCCCAGCTCGATATGCGTGACATTTCGGGCAGTATTGCCGACGACAGCGGCCAACTCGAATACACAGTCTTCGGTGCAGGGATCATCTTCGAGGAAATCGACCAGTCCTTCGGTGACAGTGGTGCGATTGTCGGCCCGCTGGCACTGTTGTTCGTCGTGCTTGCGCTCGTGGTCGCCTACCGTGACCTGCTCGACATCATCCTTGGTGTCACCGGGATTTTTGCGGTGCTCATCTGGACGTTTGGCTTCATGGGCTGGGCTGGCATCAACTTCAACCAGTTGTTGCTCTCGGTCCCGGTGTTGCTGATCGGGTTGTCGATTGACTACGCCATCCACGTCTTCATGCGCCACCGCGAGATGCGCGCTGACGAGACAAAAAGCGACAATATCCGGCGGTCGATGACGCTTGCGCTGGGCGGTGTCGGCGCGGCGCTAGTCTGGGTGACGGCAACGGCCGCAATTGGCTTCCTCGCCAACCTGACCAGCCCAATCGGCCCACTCCGTGACTTCGGTGTTGTCAGCGCATTTGGTGTGGTTTCGGCACTCCTCATCTTCGGCGCGTTGATTCCCGCGCTGAAGGTCGAACTCGACAGTCTGCTCGAACGAATCGGGATCGACCGGAAGAAACGAGCCTTCGGGACCGGCGAGTCGCGGTTCTCACGAGTGCTTGCAAGCGGCGCAACAGCGGCGAAACGGTTCCCGGTCGGCGTCGTCGTCGTGACGCTTCTGTTGACCATCGGCGGGGCTGCCGGCGCGACCCAGGTCGACACGAGTTTCCAGCAGGAGGATTTCCTCGCCGACAGCCCACCGGCGTGGACCCAGGACCTCCCCGAGCCGTTCGCTCCCGGTGAGTATCAGGCCAAAGAGGACCTGGAGTTCATCTCTGCGAACTTCCAGCAGGAAGGGAGCGAGGGTGAGATACTGATACGCGGCGATGTCGCAAGTGATGGGGCGTTACGCGCGGTCGACGCAGCGAACACCGACCTCGAAGACAGCGAGACAGCGTTCAGGCTCCCGAACGGAGAGCTAGATATTCGCTCGCCGTTGTTGGTCATGCAAGAGACTGCCGCCGCGAACCCAGAGAGTGAGTTCGCAGAGAACTTCGCCGCCGCAGCAGGGGTCGAAAACCCAACACCGCAGCAGCTGGCAGCGGCGGTCCCCGAGCAGAATATCGAAGCGCTGTACGACCAGCTATTCCAGATCAATCCGGCCGCCTCGGAGGTCATCTATCGGACCGACAGCGGAGAGTACGAGGCGCTACGGCTGACCGTCGCCGTCCAGAGCGACGCGACTGGCTCGGCAATCACGAGCGACCTCCGGGGCGCTGCCAGCAGTATCGAATCCAGCAGTGGCGGCGACCTGCGGGCAGCGGCGACCGGTGACCGTGTCGTCCAGAGCGAGACTGAGGACGCACTGCTGTCGACGGTCGTTCAGGGACTGGTCATCACCCTCGTTGCGGTGTTCCTGTTCCTGGCGGTTGCCTACCGGCTGACGGGCAACCCCGCCTCGCTGGGCGTAGTGACGCTCGCACCGGTCGTGTTCTCGGTCGCCTGGATTCTTGGCTCGATGTGGCTGCTCGATATCTCCTTTAACGCCCTGACCGGAACGATCACCTCGCTAACGGTCGGGCTGGGGATTGCCTACAGCATTCACATCAGTTCACGCTACGAACTCGAACTCCGACGGCAGGAGAATGTCTGGGACGCCATGGAAACCACAGTGACGGGAACCGGCGGCGCACTGCTTGGGAGTGCGGCGACGACTGTCGGTGGCTTCGGAACGCTGGTGTTCGCCATCCTGCCGGTACTGCGCCAGTTCGGTATCATCACCGGGTTGACGATCATCTACGCCTTCCTCGCGAGCGTGTTGATCCTGCCCTCGCTGTTGGTACTGTGGACGCGATATCTCGGCCCATCGGGATACTTCCCCGACGAAGAGACTCCCGACAGCCAAACCACAGACGAGACGACAGCGGCTGACGGCGGACAGACAGACTAGTCAGCGTAGTCCGCGAGCGGTTCGTCCATGTCGAGAATTTTTGCGCTTTCTTCCCACAGCTTCCGCTGAGCAGTGCGGTCACGAGCGTCCGGCGACGGGCGGTTCTCCCGGCGGCGCGCGAAGTACTTGCCAGTCGTCTCTGCGACTTCCTCGGACACGCCGAGATAGACCAGCGTCGCCGCGCCTTCTTCGACAGATTCAGTAAACGGCGACTGGTCGAACAGCTGAAACAGTTCGCTGCTGAGACCCGGGAACGCGCGACCGAACTCGCTGCCCGGAATGACACCTGGATGGAAGGAATTCGAGGTGACGTCGCGGCCAGCGGCGGTCAGTCGGCGGCCGAGTTCGGCCGCAAACTGGACGTTTGCGAGCTTGGAACGCGCGTATGCGGCGGCCGTCGACAGCCCCGCTATCTCCATCAGTTCGTCGAGATTCAACGTCGTGCCACGGTGGGCTATTGAAGCTGTCGTGATGACGCGGCTGCCCGGTCCGAGCGTGTCGAGCAGTTCTGCGGTTAGCTGGTAGGGTGCGAGGTGGTTGATGTGGAACGCGGGGTCGACGCCGAGGCTGGTTGGCTCAACCGTCTCGAACAGCCCCCCAGCGTTGTTACAGAGCACATCTAGCGTCTCGACCGACTCGCTGACGGTGTCGGCAAGTTCAGAG
Organism: Halovenus halobia; assembly: GCF_051414135.1. Taxonomy (NCBI): domain Archaea; kingdom Methanobacteriati; phylum Methanobacteriota; class Halobacteria; order Halobacteriales; family Haloarculaceae; genus Halovenus; species Halovenus halobia. Next base: position 227,192 of record NZ_JBLKOA010000005.1, on the reverse strand, counting down.
ACTTGCTCTGGCTCGACAAAGTCTGCGCGCAGAAACTCGGCACTGCCGTCGGTCGACTCGATCTCGTCGACAACGTCCGCGCCGGCCTCCGTGTCGCGGCCGTGGACGAGGACGTGTGCACCGAGTCGGCCAAACGACTGCGCCGTGGCCCGCCCGATGCCGCTCGTTGAGCCCGTGACGAGTATGGTCTTCTCGGAGCAGTCCACATCCGCGACGTTCGCCTGTTCCTCGGGTGGCCGAGAGAATCCGAACATACAGAGAGCCTTTGCTCGGACGCTCATCTACCTGTCGGTTCGACAGAACGATGGCTGAACTGAAAGGAGGCGAAGCTATAATCGCCCGGGGCTCGAACGTCAATCGATGGGTGAGCTATCGACGCTGTTTGCCCCACAGCGGGTCGCGGTCGTCGGGGCCTCTGAGGAGGCTGGCACAGTCGGGCACGCGGTTACGAGCAACCTGCTCGCAGACTTCGGCGGTGAGACGGTCGCGGTCAACCCGAACCGCGAGCAGGTACTCGGGCTGGACTGCCACGACAGCGTGACCGCCGTCGAGGACGTCGATGTGGCCGTCGTTGCCGTCCCCGCTGCAATCGCGGTCACTGTCCTCCAGGAGTGTGCCAGTGCTGGCATCGACAACGTGGTTGTCATCACCGCAGGGTTCAGCGAGTCCGGCAGCGAGGGCTCAGCCCGCGAAGCCGAGCTGGTCGAGATTGCCGAAACACACGGTATCAATCTCGTCGGCCCGAACTCACTGGGCGTGTTGAGCACTGGCGTTGGGATGAACGCCACGTTCGGGCCGCGGATGGCAACCCCGGGAACCATCTCGTTTATGAGCCAGTCGGGAGCGTTCATCACGGCAGTGCTGGACTGGGCGGCCGACCGCGACCTTGGATTCCGAGATATTGTCTCGCTGGGCAACAAGGCTGTGCTGGACGAGTCAAACTTCATCAAGGAGTGGGGTGAGGACCCCGAAACGGACGTCATCCTCGGGTATCTCGAAGATGTGGCAGACGGTCGCGAGTTCGTCGAGACAGCACGAGACGTGAGCCGCGAGACGCCGATTGTCGTCGTGAAATCCGGGCGCACAGAAGCCGGTGCGTCTGCTGCCGCCTCCCACACCGGTGCGATTGCGGGCAGCGACAAGGCCTACGAGGCCGGTCTGGAACAGGCTGGCGTGCTCCGAGTCGATTCGGTGCAGGAGTTATTCGATTTCGCATCGATTCTCGACGGGCAGCCACTGCCCGAGACAGACGGCGTCGCCATCGTCACCAACGCGGGCGGCCCCGGCGTGATGACAACCGACGCCGTCGGAGACACGCACCTGGAACTCGCAGAGTTCGAGGCCGACACGCTCGACCAACTCGCAGAAGCGTTGCCCGATGGCGCGAACATTTACAATCCAATCGACGTCATTGGCGACGCCGACACCGAGCGCTTTGCCGAGGCAATCGAACTGGCGCTCGCGGACCCGTCGGTCGGGATGGTGGTTGTGCTGGCCTGTCCGACCGCAACGCTGAGCTTCGAGGACCTTGCCGCGGAGACGGTACGGCTACAGCGAGCGAACGAGACGCCGATTGCCGCGTCGTTGATGGGTGGCTCGGATACCGAGGCGGCCGCTGGGACGCTCCGGGAGGTGGGAATCCCCACCTACTTCGACCCGGCACGGGCAGTGCGGAGTCTGGCTGCACTCTCGGAGTACGCAACAATCCGCACGACCGAAGTCTCCGAACCGGAGGAGTTCGACGTGGAGTACGAACGAGCACGGGAGCTACTGACTGCCGCCGCCGACCGCGGGCGGACACAGCTCGGTGTCGAGTCGATGGAACTGCTGGACGCCTACGGCATTCCGACACCGGCGGGGTCGGTCGTCGACAGTCCCGGCGACGCCGAGCGGGTCGCCAGCGAGATTGGCGGCGAGGTGGTGATGAAAATCGTCAGCCCGGATATCAGCCACAAGTCTGACATCGGCGGCGTCGAGGTAGGCGTCCCCCAGACAGCCGTGCGCGATACCTACGAGGACCTCGTTGTCAGGGCGCGCAACTACAACCCAGACAGTTCGATTATCGGCGTCCAGATACAGGAGATGGTCGACCTCGACGCTGGGACCGAAACCATCGTCGGTGTCTCGAGAGACCCACAGTTCGGCCCGCTGGTGATGTTTGGCCTCGGCGGCATCTTCGTCGAAGTGATGGAAGACACTGCGTTCCGAGTCGCGCCGGTGTCGGAACGCGCAGCAGGAGAGATGCTGGACGAAATCAAATCTGCCCCACTGCTGGCCGGTGCCCGGGGCCGCGAGCCAGCCAACAGGCAGGCTCTCGTCGAGACGATTGGGCGGATTTCACAGCTCGTGGTGGATTTCCCGGCGATTACAGAACTGGATATCAATCCCGTCGTGGCCGGCCCCGACGGCGCACTGGCGGTCGACTTGCGGCTGACGCTCGACAGAGACAAACTATGAGAACACTACTGTTCACGTCGACGACCGGCGGCACAGGCAAGACAGCGATTACGGTTGCACTCGGGCAACTGGCACAACAGCGCGGCCAGACCGTCGGCTACATGAAGCCCAAAGGCACGAATCTGGAGAGCGTCGTCGGCAAGACTCGCGACGAGGACCCGATGCTCGCCCGGGAACTGCTCGACCTCGACGCCGGGATGCACCAGCTCGAACCGGTTGTCTACTCGCCAACGTTCGTCCAGGAGGCCATCCGAGGCCGCGCCGACCCGGCACAGCTCCGGACCGATATTGCGGAGAACTTCAGCGACCTCTCTGAAGGAACAGACCTCATGCTGCTGGAAGGGTCGACGGCCCACTGGACCGGCGGAAGCGTCGAGTTGACCGACGCCGACATCGCCGAGGCGCTGGACGCTGCAGTCATCGTCATCAGCGACTACACTGAAGCGAGCGATGTCGACGAACTGCTCGACGCCAAACGGGCGTTTGGCGACCGACTCGCCGGCGTACTGTTCAACGATGTCTCGCCAGACCGTGCCGATGAACTCGTCGACGACGCGATGCCGTTTCTCGACGGACGAGGAGTACACAGCTACGGCGCAGTGGCCCACGACGAACAACTCGGCAGCGTCACCGTCGGTGAGTTGACCGACGGAATCGGCGCAGAGCTGTTGACCCCAGCTGTCTCGACCGACGGGCGTGTCGAGCGGCTGCTCGTCGGTGCGATGAGTAGCTCCGGTGCGCTCACGCAACTCCGGCGCGCTCGCAACGCCGCGGTGGTCACCGGCGGCGACCGGTCAGATATCCAGACGGCGGCAATCGAAGCTGGCGGCGTCAACTGCGTGATTCTGACTGGCGGTCACCGCCCCTCTCGGGCCGTCCTCGGCAGGGCAACGAGCGAGGGCGTCCCGATTTTGCTCGTGCAGTCAGATACCCGGACGACACTCGACCGGACAGAACGAGTGCTTGGCTCTGGCCGTGCGCGGAGCGCCGAGACAATCGAACGGATGGCAACGCTGCTCAGCGAGAGTCTGTCTATCGAAGCGATTCTCGACGGCTAATCAGGCGGGCGTGTGTTCGTCCCAGGTCCACCGGTAGGCGACGTAGCCGACCCAACAGACCTGGATGAAAAAGATGCTCGCCCACGCCGCCACGCGGGCGAGTTCAGTCGGGTAAATGACGTACGCAAACACGACGAGCGCAAACGATACGGAAAACGTCGCAATATCCCACCGGTATCGAGAGAGCAGGCTAGACATACCAGAAAGATGGGGCGCGGCCGGTAAATGCGTAGCGACTACGATGGCTCCTCGTCGACGCCGTACATCCACTTGGTGCCGTAGTAGACGAACCACGCCATCCAGATGGTGAAAATCGTCAGCCACACGCCGTACTGCAAGATCGTATTCGGGTAGACGACGTAGGCGATAAACAGAAGCACAACTGCAGAGCTGCCGGCAGCGTAATCGAGCAGTCCGGGTGACGGTGCACCTGCCATTGTGTCCAGTTGCACATCAGCATAAATGAGCAGTTCGGTTGGGCGTGCTCAGACGACGACACGAACCCTCCGCCGGCGTGGCCCATCACATTCCACGAACAGCACCGACTGCCACGTTCCCAACTGCAGAGAGCCGTCGGCGACGGGAACTGTCACCTCAGGGCCAATCAACAGCGAACGGATATGGGAATCAGCGTTGTCGTCAATCTCGTCGTGTGCCCAGCCAGCGTCCGGAACGAGCTCGTCGAGTGCTGTCTCGAAATCTGAGAGCAGCCGAGATTCGGCTTCGTTGACCGTGACGCCAGCGGTCGTGTGTTCGGAGAAGACCGTGACTCGTCCGTCGGCGTCGGCTGGAATCAGGTCTTCAACGCGGTCGGTGATGTCGACAACCGAGCACTCGCTGTCAGTACTGACCTCGAAGCTGTCCATGCCGGCGGTACGACAGCGGCGAAAAAGACAGTTCGGGACCTCAGGCCAGCCACTCCTCGGGCTTGGTGTCGTAATCGACATCTGTCGCCGCGAGGTGTTCGACCTCGGACCACTCGACATCTTCGCGAGTGAACTCTCTGCCGTCGTAGCGAATCTCGATACCCTGCTCTTTGGGTTCGGGTTCGCGGTCACGCCGGCGGGCAACCTCGAGGTCGTGGTCGTCGTACTCCTTGGAGATCGTTCGCAGCGCAACGGGGCGGCCCCAGAGCTCGAAGACCCGCTGGAGCGTGTCTTTGGCCTGACCGAGATCCAGCGCGACACCGTTGTACTGGTGCTCCAAGAGGAGTTCGTTGCGGTTGCGGTAGTTGCCATCGGAGACGACAATCGTCGGCTTCCCGAAGTTGGTGAACTGCAACATCAGCTTCTTTTTGACGTCCTGGTAGTCTGTCGAGGTGGCCCGGTAATCACCCGAAGACTGCATGTACTCGTAGGTGAAGTAGTTGTGTTCGTCGACGAACTCCTGGGTGAGAAACTCGTCGAGGAAGGTCACGTCGTTGTGACTCTCGCGAATCTCGCGCATCCGGTTCCACCCGGCCGCGTAGTCGATCCCCGACAGCGCCGCCTCGACGCTGTCGTATTTCGAGTCGTCGAACATGTACCGAGAAATCTGTTCGAGTTCGCCCATCGAAATACGCGAGACGAACCCGCGGTTCTCCGGCTTGGTCAGCGAGTAGTGTCGCTCGCACATTCCTTCGTAGGAAAGTACTTTCCAGGGGTACTGCTGCAGGTCGAGCTTACCGTTTCGGGCGGCTTCGAGTGCCTCGGCGTCCACCCGTGGGTCGTCGGCGTCCAACTCGTCGAGGGTATCTGGGTCGATACTGGCGACCATCGGGTCAGGTTCGAGTTCGGCTAGCACCGCCTCGAAATCCACGGTGTCGTGGAAGTTCCGCCAGGTGATGCCGTCCACACAGAGCAGTTCCTCGACAACGTGGCGGCGGTTGGTAGTGTTCTCGACGAACTTCCACAGCTGGAGGCCCAGGCTGTAGGGGTTGAGCCCGCCCGAGCCGAGCACTTTCGACATGTGGTCGGCGTAGGTGATGAACTCGTCGCTGGCTGCGAAGTTCTCGTCGGCCATCATCAACGACTCCCAGTAGGAAGCCCAGCCTTCGTTCATCACTTTCGTCATCTTCTGTGGCGCGAAGTAGTACGCCTCGGTCCGCAGGATTTCGAGAATCTCTTTTTGCCACTCCTCCATCTCGATGGCTTTCTCGGCGTCGGTGTCGTACTGCATCCCGTGGGTTCGCAGGAAGGCAAGAATGTCTCGCTGTGGTTCGTCGGGGAACGTGGTCGCGTCGTCGTCGTCGCGCTGGGCGTCGAGCCACTCCTCGTCGAAGACCTCCTGTCGGACCTCCTCGGAGAGTTGCAGGTCGCCGAGTTCGTCGGAGAGTTCCTCGGTGTCGACCGCCGCCACGTCGTCGTCCGGGTCGAGCGGGGCATACGGTGTGTGCTGGTCGATGTTGTCCTCCAGACAGAGGATGTGGTCGATCCACTTCTCGACCTCGGCACGCTCGATCTCTGGGTCCTGCATGTACTCCTGAATCGTTTCGCCGTGGCGAGCGAGTCGGGCCGCTGCGTCGGGGTCCTCCGAGAACATCCCGAACCACTTGTTGTTCGCGAAGAAATCAGAGTGGGCTTCGACGTGGGTGATGACTGCCTTCTGGTCGGCCAGCGTGTTCGAGATCTGCAGGAACGCGTGGGCTGGGTTGTCGTTGTTGACAATCTCGAAGGCCTTGCCGCCGAGAAACTGGCCCTGCTTCTGCTGGCGGTCGTAGGTCATCCCCCACCGCCAGTGTGGGTACCGCTGCTGGAACCCACCGTAGGCGATCAGCTCGTTCATCTCGTCGTAATCGACGATCCAGTAGTTGACCGGGAACGGGTTCAGGCCGAGTTTCTTCGCGAGCGCAGCCGCTTCTCGCACTGGCTCTTCGAGGCGCTCGGCCTCGCGTTGCATCTCGATGTCTTCGGGTGCCGTGATGGGGGTGTCGTCACTCATTGTCTTCCTCCGTGCTGAGAATCTCGTAGATGGCGTCGGTCACATCCTCCGGGTTGGAGATGTACGCCACCGCCACGTCGTCGCTGCCGCCGAAGTGTTGCTGAACTTCTTCAGCGTGAGTGGCGTTGATCGCGTTGCCCGAAGGCTGGGTCTCGACGTAGGCGTGGAGGTTCGCGTCGATCTCCTCCATCAGCGGGATCACCTTGTCCTCGGTGTCGTTGCTGGAGTTCTCGGAGTCACCCGCCGCGAACACGTAGCGGTTCCAGTCGCTGAATGGGTACTCCTCGTCCAGTCGCTCCTTAGCGAGTTCGTACGCACTCGAAATGCGGGTGCCGCCGCCGGAGCGAATGCCGAAGAAGTCGTCGCGCTCGACTTCCCACGCGTCGGCGTCGTGAGCGATGTAGACGAACTCTGCGTTGTCGTATTTCCCTTGTAGGTACCAGTCCAGCGGGGTGAACGTTCGCTCGACGAGTTCGCGTTTCTTCTGGCGCATACTGCCGGAGACATCCCGGATGTTGACGACGACGACGTTTTTCTCGCGTTCCTCGATGATCTCGGGGTAGCGGTAGCGTTCGTCCTCGCGGCGGAAGGGTACCTGGTCGATACCGTCGCGGCGAATCCGCTGGGCCGTACTCGTCCGCTCGACATCGGCTTCCATCTCTTCGAGGGTGGCGTAGACGCCTCGCTCGTCGCCAGACAGTTCGTCGTACGCGCTTTCGATCCACGCTCGAGAAACGGGCAAATTCTCCTGCTGTCGTGCCCACTCGAAGACTTTCGCTGGCCCCCAGCCGTCGATCTGCAGCGCCGCCCGCACGTAGTCGCGGTCGAAATCCATCGCAAGCTTGCGCTTCAGGCCTTTCTTGAACAGTCGCTCGAAATCGAGCGTGCCAGTTGGGCCGGTCCGGGTGAGGTCAGTGAAGTCGCCTTCTTTCTCTTCGATGACTTTCTTCCCTTTCGGGTCGAGGTCCAGTCCGAGTTGCTCGTCCAGCTCTTCGGCGAACTCTTCCGGGTCCATCTCGTAGTACTCGTGTTCACCACCCTCCTCGCCGGGGTCGCCATCTTCGCCGTCCTCGTCGCCGGGCTCAGGTTCGCCGACTGGGTCGCCGGGCTCTGGCGTGCCGCCGTCGCCCTGACCGACCCCGCCCATGTCTCGTTGGTCGTACTCGAACTCGGGCAGGTCGATGATTTTGATCGGGATTTTGACTTCGTCGCGACGGCTCTGGCCCAGGTCACCGTACTGGATGAACTCTGAGAGGTCCTGTCGACGGTTCTCGCCAACTTCTTTGTACCGGTCGAGGTCGTCTCTCAGTCCCATTTGTAACTCACCTGGCTCATGACGTACCGACTCGTCAGCTCTGCCGATGCCTCGCTGTACTCGAACAGATCTTGCATGTTCTCGATAGTGTCTCGTTTGATGTCTGCGGTCTCGGTCCCACTCGGTGGGTTATCCCACTGCCGCGGGTCGAAATCCTCGAACGTTCGCTTGATATCGTCCCAATCGTGGGTGCCAAGCACCGCGCGAATGACCGGAATCTCTTTGGGATTGACATCAGAGACCCGGAACTCCGCGTCGCGCTGGCGCCACGCGTGGCGGTTCAGTGCCGTGATGATCTTCTCTTTGCGGAACTCTCGGACCTCCTCGTGGGGCTTGTCACCGGTGTAGTTGTCCTCGTTGAACCGACCCAGATGCTCGATTTCGAAGATTTTCATCTTCAGCAGGTCTGGCTCGACCAGTTCACCGCGCTCGTTTTCGATGCGTTCGCCCTCCGACCACGCGTAGACGTGTTCGACGTACTCTTCGACGGTCTGCTCGTCGACACGCTTGTCGCGCATCATCGCGTCGAGCACGTCAGCCTCCTGCTGGCTGAAGATGTAGTTTTTCACCGGGGCGACGCGTTCGCCGAACTCCGCGACCTCAGTGTTCGAGAACACCGGTGCGTCGGAGAGCCGTTCGGCCATCGCGTTGATCAGGTCCCGTGGCATGATCACGCCCTCGACCGGCAGGTCCTCGTCGAAGCGCTCGGAATCCTCGTGCAACAGGTCGGCGATGATGTCTCGCGTGTAGGTGACGGGAATGCCGTGTTTCCCGTCGGTCGCTTCGTCCTCGAAATCAAACTCGTCGATGTCGACGCGCTCGTCGCCGTCGCGCAGGTAGCCACGGTCGAACAACAGCGCCTTGTCGGTCAGGTCGAGATCCTCGGGCAGGTCAGAGGCGTCGAGCCGTGAGACGACGGCGTACAGCGCCGCACCCTCGATGGCGTGTGGCGCGAGTTCGCGTTCGGTGACGGTGCCGCTGCTGTCACGAACGCTAATCGTGACCGGTTCGCGGATCCACTCTTCGAGTTGGTCCCAGCTGGTGGCGTCCCAGACAGTCGTCTCGTCGGTGAGTTCGCGGCGCAGCAGTTCAGCCTCCAGCGAAAGATTCGTCAGGTAGGTGAACTGGTGTTTGTCCAGCCGCCGTTTCAGCGCCTTCAGCGGGTCGGTCCCGTTGCGGTCGGCGTGCTGATTGAGTTGGTCCTCCAGGTCTGGATTCGAGATGACGATCAACTGTGTGTCCACGTCCATCCCGATTCCTTTGTCCAGTTTGACGCGGCTCTCGTCGGGAACGTTCAGCAGTTTCTGGAGTAGATCGGCGTGCTGGGCGGCGTCCTCGACAATCGTGACGAGGCCGTTGCCTTGGCTGAGCACGCCGTCGTAGGAAAACGCCTGCGGGTTCTTGCGGCCCCGCGAGTCTAGTTCGCGCAACATCCCGGCCATCCAGGAGCCGACGAGTCGCTCTTTGGGCGGGCCGTCGTCCTCGCTGTGGAGCACGCCGATGCCCTGGCCAACGTCGACGACGAAGTTTTTGACCCGGAGGTGGGCCGGACTCGTCACGGCCGAAAACAGGTCCGCGACGCCGTCACGGCGGTACTGCTCTTCGAGGTACTCGTAGGCTTCCCGGCAGAATGGGTCCATCTCGGCTTCCATCCGGACGGGGATGTGGTCGTCGAGGCGATCGTTGAGTTCGGCGAGGAGTTTCGCTCGGACGTCCTCGGGAAACACCGACAGCGGGTGTGACTGGACCGGACTCTGGTACCAGTCGTCTTCGTCCGAGGAGACTTCGTCACCGTAGGTCATCCCCGGCTGGTCGCTAACGCCGGCGACGTTCCACTCCATCGTGTACCGCCGGCCGGCCTCGGTTTTCGAGTACTCTCGAAGCCCGTTGATGAGACAGCGCTTGAGTTCGGATTTGCCCGTCGCCGTCGGGCCGTCGAGCCAGAGAATCTTCTCGTCTTTCCCCCGGCCCGCAGCAATCGAGCGCAGGTCGTCGACGAAACGGTTGAGCACTTCCGTATTGCCGAGGATAGCGTGTTCGCCGTCGTTCCACGGGTCGTCGAAGAAGCGATATCGCTCCTTCTCCTCGCCCTCTTCGATGACCGAGCGCGTGCCCGCGTTCTCGATTGCGTTGAGCAGATACTTCGACGCGTGGGCGGCCTGCTGTGGGTTCTCGAGCAGGTGCGTTACGTATTCGTCGAGGCTCAGCGGGCGCTGGTAGGCCTCGTCGAGTTCGCGGTTGGCCGCCTCGATGTACTCGTCGGAACTCATCACTCCGTCAGTCCTCCATCTCGGTCTTGGCGACTTCCGCGCCGGCGAACTCGAGCACTTCCTTCGCGCCTTCCTCGGAGTAATCTTGCTCCATCAGCGCGTCGATCCACTGGTTGCGCTCGTCGTCGTCCATCTCGCCACTGGAGACCAGCGCCGAGAAGTTGATGTTGTGTTTCTTGTCCTCCCAGAGTTTGCGTTCCAGTGCGCGACGGAGACGGTCGTTATCCTGCGGGTCGAACGTTTCGCCCTCGCGTGCACGCCGGGAGACCCAGTTTGCGACCTCCTGTCGGAAGTCGTCCTTGCGGTCTTCTGGCAGATTGAGTTTCTCTTCGACGCTGCGCAGGAACTGCTCGTCTGGTTCCTGCTCGCGGCCCGTGATCTCGTCTTCGACGGTGTCGTCGTCGATGTAGGCCATCACGTGGTCCATGTACTTCTCGCCCTGGCGCTGGATTTCGTCGAGGTCGTAGGCCAGGGCGTGACGGACGTCCTCGATGGCTCGCTCCTTGTACTCCTCGCGGACGAGTTCGAGATAGCGGTAGTAGGTCTCGAACATCTCGTCGGAAATCGAGCCGTGATTTTCGAGGTTGTCCTCGAGGTGATTGAACGTCGTCAGCGGCGAGAGGAAATTCCGACTGCGGTGCATCGAATCCATGATTGCTTCGGCTATCTCGTCGCCGACAAAGCGCGGAGAAACACCAGTCATCCCCTCACCGATTTCGACTTTCTCGGCGGCTTCTTCCTGTAGTTTCTTCACGTCGATGTCGTCGGTCTCGTCGATCTCGCCGTTGTAGGCTTTGGCTTTCTGGACGAGGTCGATACTGCCGGCGTCGGGTTCCTCGATGCGGGTGAGCACGCCGAACAGTCCAGCCATCTCTAGCGTGTGTGGCTCGACCCGGATGTCCGGCAGGTCGGCGTTGCGGAGCATCTTCCGGTAGATTAGAGCTTCGTTGTCGTAGGAGAGGACGTACGGGAAGTCGATGCGTTTGGTCCGGTCGTTGAACGCCTCCATCTTCTCGTCGCCTTTCTTGTCGCGGTACTCCGGCATGTTCGTCCGGCCGACGATCAGCTGGTCGATGTCGATTCGAGGGTTGTTCTTGGGCTTGATCGTCTGCTCCTGGGTCGCGTGCAGGAAGTCATAGAGGAACTCACGCTGGAGTTTCAGGAGCTCCTCGCCGGAGAAGATACCCCGGTTGGCGTTACAGAAGGCCCCGGAGTAGTCGAATGCCCGGGGGTCAGACTCGCCGTAGACGGCAATCTTCGAGTAGTTGACGTCGCCAGTCAGTTCGGTTTCGTCCTGGTTTTTCTTGTCCTTTGGCTCGAAGGTCTCGATAGCCTGCCGTTTGTTCTCGTCGGCCAGCAGACGAACGACTTCGATGTGGTTTTCCAGCACCGCCTGCAGGTCGTCGTCGTAGTACGCCAGCAGTCGGTCCATGTAGAACTCACTGGCCGGGTCGAGCGCCTGCTCGTTGCGGATAGTGTACGGTGCGTCCAGTGCCTCGTTCATCTCCTCGATGACCGACTTGCGCTGCTTTTCGGGGAGCAATACCAACGGGTCCTGGTTCATCGGCGAGCGGACCACGTCGTCGCCGGGGTCCTGGTCCTCGATAATGTCACAGAGGTTCGTCCAGCGGAATGTGTACATCCGGCCCTGGTCACGGGTCGTGTAGTCCTCGAAGTATTTGCGGGTCTGTGAGTCGAAATCGGATTTCCCGGAGCCAACCGGTCCGAGCAACAGCAGAATTCGTCGCTCGGGACCAAGGCCGCGGGCCCCGGATTTGACCTTGTTGACGAACTCGTGGATCGCTTCGTGGATCACACGGCCGTAGAATGTGTTTTCTCCGTCTTCGAGCGGGTCTTCCGAGGCAAGTTTGTACTCGACGACACCTTTCTCCTCGTCGTATTCGGTGCCGTAAAAGTCGAACATATCCGCGATGCGCTGGTGGGCACTGCGGGCAATTTTCGGGTCCTCCTGGAGTTCTTCGAGGTACCAGTCGAACGATTGCGTTCGACGAAGGTCGCTTGGAATCGTCTCTCGGTACTCCTGACTCAGTGATTCGAGGGTGTTCTGTTTACTCATGGTGGGTCCGTGGGTGACTTGCTGGCCGACCGCCGCGCGGCACTGCTGGAGGCCACCTCCAGCGGCATGGTTTTGTTATGTGTATTCATACCATGCATTGGGGCCCAGCAAGCAGTGATGGGTTTGTACGCGTGTGTGTCGATGACTACCGATGCTATGACAATATAGCAGTGCTCTGCGTATATAAATCTGTAGGCAGTCCTAGGTTTTTTATTAGGCCGACGACGCTGCCGTCTGTGGGAAACGACCGCTGAGCCACGGCCGAGGGCGGCCACTGATAACACAGCGGGACGAACACTAGGTATGACCGACGAGGAACTTCCCGAGGGCTGGCGGGTCTGGAACGAAGAGTCACAGAAGCTGATTCTGACCTACCGGCCGGACGTGTTCAACAGTGACGCCTACCCGGCCCCCTGTTTGCCAACGATTCATATCCGCAAGGGCAAACCTAGCCGGAAACCGGGCCGGAACACGCCGGCACCCGACGCATCGTGGTACGTCCAACTGTATCTCGAACCAGACGTGTCGATGAGTGCCGAGGCATACGACAGCCGCGAGGAGGCTGAACCGGCGGCCCACGAACTCGCCGCACAGTTCTCGGACGGTAAAATCGACTACCGAGAACTGTATCAGGTGCCTCGTGAGGCGTATTTCGACAAACTTGACGAGCTAACCGGCGAGTAACTCGGCCACCGTGGACAGACGAGTTATTTTATGTCGCTGCGCAGAACAATTAACCAGCCTGTATGTCCAGCCTCCACTTTACCCCCCTCGAAGAGGCCATCTACAACATCGAGCAGATGTTTACGCCCTGGAACATCCAGCTCGAACTCGAGACGGACGAACGAATCGACCGTGACCGACTCGACGCCGCCGCTCGCCGTGCCTGTGAGATTCACCCGCTCGCCCGGGCGCAGATGCGCGACACGAACCCCCTCGATACGGACTACGTCTGGGAAATTCCCGAGACGGTCGAGGCGGTGCCGATTGTCGAGTGCCCCGCGTCAGAAGCGGCCGAGGCCCGGAGGACTCACTACTCCGGGCGAATCGACCTGCGGGAGTCACCGCCCTTTCGACTGCTCGTGGTTCGAGACCGCTCGGGGGACACGCTCTGTCTGGCAACGAGCCACGTCCCGACAGACGGCGTCGGAGCACTGGACTTGCTCGGGACACTCTGGCAGTGCTATCGAGGAGACCAGCCGGCGGATCCACCGGTCGGACTCGCAGACGCACGAGAACTCGTCGAACAGCGCCGTCCGGGAGGACTGGGTGATCGTCTGCGCTCGCTGGGTGCGGCGAGTAGCCACCTCAAAAGCCTCTTCGACCCACCGACCAGGATAGCGACCGAGACGGACGACGACCGGTCTGGCTGGGGATTCGTCCACCGAGTGCTGGACCCAGACACGACCGAAGCCCTTCTCGAGAACCGGCCCGCGGGGGCGTCGGTCAACGATGTGCTCGTGACGGCCGCACACCTCGCCGTCGAACGCTGGAACGACGACCACGGGACGTCTTCGGGGAAGATTAGCCTACTCATGCCCGTCAATCTCCGGCCGAAAGCGTGGTTTTACGACGTCGTCGGAATGTACGCGCTGTTCGGGAGCGTTGGGACACGCGCCGCACAGCGCACACAGCCAGCCCGAGCACTGGAGACGGTCCGTGAGCAGACAGACAAGATCAGAGACCGCGCGGACGCGCTGCTCGAATCGCTCGCACTGGTGCCTGACGCGACGCCGGTCGGTCTCAAACGTCAGTCGCCGACGCTGTTGCGCGGCCCCGGCGAAGCGCTCGTCGATACCGTGCTCCTGTCGAATCTCGGCCGCATTCCCGAACAGCGAGTCGGCGACGACGCCACAGTCTGGTTCTCGCCGCCCTCTTGGCAGGCGACACCGCTGAGTATCGGCGTCGTCACCGTCGGGACCACCGTTCGGTTCGTCGTCCGGCACATGTACAGCGCACTCGACAACGATGCAGCAGCGCGGTTCGCCGAGCAATTTGAGCGAGAAATAAAGCGACTCGTCTAAAAAAAAAGAGCGCCTACGTTACTCGTCGCTAAACTCGAACTCGAACGGGAGTTCGAGCCAGGCGATACCGCTCTCCTCTTCGGTAATCGGCAGTCCAAGCTGGCCGTCGAGCAGCGCGTTGCCGCTCTCTTCTGGCACGATGTACTCGTTATCGACCAGCGTGGCCTGGTTGTTCTCGAAGTCTGCACTGCCTTCGAGTCCGTCCTCACTCGCTGTGCCGTTGCTCAGCTCGCTGACCAGGGTGACCTCGAAGCTGAAGGAGTCACCGGTCAGCGGAAGCGTCACTTTGAGCGTTCCCGTCGCGGTCATTTCGTTGTTCTCGCGGTCGATGGTCCCCTGCAGCCCGTTCGGGGCCGTCGCTTTGGCGTCGAAGTTGCTGGACGTGGTCAGCGTCGGGAACGACACGTTCGTGGATTCCCACTGGTCGCCCTCAACCTGACCCTCGATGACAATTCCCTCGCCGTCTTCTGCTTCTGTCGGGAAGGCGATGCCATTCGCACGAGCACTGTCGAGGCTCGTCTCGTCGAAGGAGATGAATCCACCAGTGTTGGTGGCGGTGAAGCTGTACGACCGGGTCAGTTCGAGGGCGACAGCGACCATCGTCGTCGAGTCACTCTGAACTGTTGCCTGGGTCCTCGCGCTCTTGTCCTCGGCTTCGACAGTCACGTCGTACGTGCCCGATTCGAGGCCCGAGAACGTCGCAACACCGTTGGCGTTGGTCTGGGCAGACTGTCCTGCAACACTAACGGCCGCGTCTTCGACCGCTGCACCGTCCTGATTGGAGACGCTCACTTCGAGCGAACCAGTCTCGGCCGGTAGCTCGACGGTCACGTCGGCCGTCGTCGTTGCGTCGGCTTCGACCGTTGCCTGCGTGGTTGCGCTCTCACCTTCGGCCTCGACGGTCACGTCGTACGTGCCCGTTTCGAGGCCAGAGAAGGTTGCGACGCCGCTGGCGTCAGTCTGGGCGGTCTGGCCGTTGACGCTGACCGTTGCGCCTTCGATAGCGTTGCCGTCCTGGTCGCTGGCGCTGACTTCGAGTGAGCCAGTTTCCGGCGGCAGTTCGACGGTCACGTCAGTCGTGGTCGTCGAATCTGCTTCGACCGTTGCCTGCGTCGTGGCGGTCTGTTCTCCAGTCTCGACGGTCACGTCGTACGTGCCCGTTTCGAGGTCGGAGAAGGTTGCGACGCCGCTGGCGTCAGTCTGGGCGGTCTGGCCGTCAACAGTGACGGTTGCGCCCTCGAGTGCGTTTCCATTCTGGTCACTGGCGCTGACATCGAGCGAGCCAGTCTGTGGTCCGGACGATGACTCGAAGTCAACGTCCAGCGGCAGTTTGAGCCACGCAAGACCAGGCTCCTCGATTGGGAGGCCAAGCTGCGTGTCGAGTAGCTGGTTGCCAGTCGGCTCCGGCACCGTGTACTCGTTGTCGACGAAGGTAAGCGAACCACTGTTTTCGCCGGCGTTAAACGCACCTTCGAGTCCATCGTCGGTCGCTGCTCCGTTGCTGACCCCGGTGGTCATTGCGATGTCGAAACTGAAGCTGTCGCCGGTCAGCGGCAGTTTGATTTTGAGCGTCCCCTCTGCGGTGGCGACGCCGGTCGTCGGATTGAACGTCCCTTCGAGACCGTTCGGGGCCGTCGCTTCGGCGTCGAAGCCACTGCCGTCTTCGGCCGTGTTCAGCGTCGGGAAGTCGACAGTCGTCGACTCCCACGTGCCGTCGTCGTTCACCTGGGCTTCGATGACGATCGGTTCGCTGTCACCGGAGCCGTCCGGGAAGGACAGTCCTTCCGCGATTGCGCTGTCGAGACTCGTCTCGTCGAAGGAGATGAATCCACCGCTGCTTTCCGCACGGAAACTTTCGACGGCAATCTGCTCGGTCTCGACGGTGACACTTTTTGTTGTCGTCGAGCCTGCTTCGACCGTCGCCTGCGTCGTGACGGTCTGACCCGCAGCCTCGATACTCACGTCGTAGTCGCCGGGAGTCAACTCGAAGCTCACAGCACCGCCGTCGGTGCTGCCAGACTGACCGTTGACGCTGACGGTCGCATCGAGTGCGTTGCCGTCCTGGTCGGAAACACTCACTTCGAGCGTGCCAGTTTCCGGTGGTAGTTCGACAGTCACGTCGGCCGTGGTTGTCGAATCTGCCTCGACCGTTGCCTGCGCGGTTGCGCTCTCGCCCTCTGCTTCAACAGTCACGTCGTACGTGCCCGTCTCGAGGCCAGAGAACGTCGCAACACCGCTGGCGTCAGTCTGGGTGGTCTGTCCGTTGACGCTGACCGTTGCGCCTTCGAGTGCGTTGCCATTCTGGTCACTGGCGCTGACTTCGAGCGTGCCAGTTTCCGGCGGCAGTTCGACGGTCACATCAGTCGTGGTCGTCGAATCTGCTTCGACCGTTGCCTGCGTGGTTGCGCTCTCGCCTTCGGCTTCAACAGTCACGTCGTACGTGCCGGTTTCGAGGCCAGAGAAGGTTGCAACACCGCTGGCGTCAGTCTGGGCGGTCTGGCCGTTGACGCTAACCGTTGCGCCTTCGATAGCCTCACCGTTCTGGTCACTGGCGCTCACGTCGAGCGAGCCAGTCTGTGATCCGGACGATGACTCGAAGTCAACGTCCAGCGGCAGTTTGAGCCACGCAAGACCCGGCTCTTCGATCGGGAGGCCGAGTTGCGTGTCCAGTAGCTGGTTGCCGGTCGGCTCCGGCACCGTGTACTCGTTGTCGACGAAGGCGAGCGTCCCGCTGTCCTTGTTGACGTTGAACGTGCCTTCGAGCCCATCGTCGGTCGCTGCTCCGTTGCTGACTCCGGTGGTCATCGCGATGTCGAAACTGAAGCTATCGCCGGTCAGCGGCAGTTCGATTTTAAGCGTCCCTTCTGCGGTGGCGACGCCGGTCGTTGGGTTGAACGTCCCTTCGAGGCCGTTCGGGGCGGTTGCCTTGGCGTCGAAACCGCTACCGTCTTCGGCCGTGTTCAAAAGTGGGAAATCGACCGTCGTCGACTCCCAGGTGCCGTCGTCGTTGACCTGCGCTTCGATAACGATCGGGTCCTTGTCACCGGAGCCGTCCGGGAAGGACAGCCCTTCCGCGATTGCGCTGTCGAGGCTCGTCTCGTCGAAGGAGATGAATCCGCCGCTGCTCTCCGCGCGGAAGCTCTCGACAGCAACCTGTTCGACCTCGACGGTCACGTCAGCCGTCGTCGTCGAGTCTGCTTCGACTGTCGCCTGTGTCGTGACGCTCTGGCCCGCAGCCTCGACAGTCACGTCGTAGTCGCCGGGTGCCAGATCGAACGTTGCGACACCGCTGTCGGTGCTTTCGGACTTGCCGCCGACCTCGACGGTTGCGTCCAGTGCGCTGCCGTCCTGGTCAGAGACGCTCACTTCGAGCGTTCCGGTCTCTGCAGGCAGTTCGACGGTCACGTCGGTCGTGGTTGTCGAATCTGCTTCGACCGTTGCCTGCGTGGTTGCGCTCTCGCCTTCGGCTTCAACAGTCACATCGTACGTGCCCGTTTCGAGGCCGGAGAACGTCGCAACACCGCTTGCGTCAGTCTGGGCGGTCTGGCCGTCAACAGTGACGGTCGCGCCGTCGAGTGCGTTGCCGTCCTGGTCACTGGCGCTGACTTCGAGCGAGCCAGTTTCCGGCGGCAGTTCGACGGTCACGTCGGCGGTCGTCGTCGCGTCTGCTTCGACCGTTGCCTGGGTACTCGCACTCTCGCCCTCGGCCTCGACGGTCACGTCGTACGTGCCCGTTGCGAGGCCCGAGAACGTCGCAACACCGCTGGCGTCGGTCTGGGCGGTCTGGCCGTCAACAGTGACGGTCGCGCCCTCGATAGCCCCACCATTCTGGTCGCTGGCGCTCACTTCGAGCGAGCCAGTCTTTGGCTCGTCACCGCCATCGTCAGCCTGTGAGATGCTGACCGACAGTGGCAGTTCGAGCCAGTTCTGTCCGGACTCCTCGATCGGGAGGCCGAGCTGTGAGTCGACGAGCAGGTTGCCCGTCGAGTCATCGACGATGTACTGGTTGTCGACCACTGTGGCCGAGCCACCCTCAGCGCTGAGGTCGGCCGACCCGCTCAGTGCACCACTGTTGCCGGTGGTCGGCGCGATGGAGAAGCTGAAAGCGTCGCCGAGCACACTGACTTCGAGTTCGCCTTCGACAGTCAGGAAATTCTCCTCGGTGTCGATTTTACCCGTCAGACCGTTCGGGGCTGAAACCTCGGCCTCGATGCCCGATGTCGTCACCGCTGGGAACTCGGCACTTGTCGATTCCCAAGTGCCATCGTCGTTGACCTCAGCTTCGATCTGAATTCCTTCTTCGGGGAAGGTAATTCCCTCACTGCGGGCCGCGCTTGCGGAGTCCGTCCCGAAGGAGATGAAGCCGCCGGTGTTCGTTGCCGACAGCGTCGTTTGTGGCGAACCGTCTCCGTCGTCGCCGTCGTCACCGCCGTCAGAGCCGACGACATTCAGCGTGCCGGACTTGTACTCAACGTCGTGCTGGAAGCTCGAAAGATCTTTCAGGAATGGCGGCCCCCAACCGACGTTCGAGTCCTCGGTCGGCGTGACCGAGGCCTCTCCGTTAGCGTTGTCGCTGGCGGAGAATTCGAGTTCTGCGAGCGTTGCTGGTGCCTCGTCTGGGTCGAGGAAGTAGTCACCAAAGTCGTAGCCGTTCTCGATCGTGAGCTGACCGGGATTGTTCTCGGTCACCTCCACTTCGCCGACCTGTGAGCCCGCAACGCCCTCGAAGTCGAGTTTCTCGTCGTTGTATTCGACGGTTATAACGAACCAGTTGATGCGTTCGTTATCCGGAATGAACGCGCCGAATCCGGAGTCTTCGGTCGGTTCAATTTCGACGTCGACAGTCCCGCTAGAGCCACTCTCGATCGTGGTGTCCTCCGCCTCGACGGTGAAATCCGGCTCGTCCTCGAAGAAGAACGAGCCAGTGGTCGTCGGCTGTGGACCTGCCTCCGTTACCGAAGCGTCGGCTGTCGCAGTCGTCGGTGCCAGCCCAATTCCAGCACCGGCAACTGCGACGAGGAGAAGTGTAATTGCAAGTATCCTCGCTGTGTCTGTAAAATTATACCTCCGTCTACGGCCTACCGCCTTTCGAGCACCCATGTGTCTACCCCACATTCAAGACAATATCCTAATGCTATTTAAATCTACATCATTTGAAACTCTAGCTTTGTTTTTCCACTCTATTTGCCGGCAAGATATGAATACAACATATAGCACATTTCGGGAGAAAATAGAAAATATACATAGACAATTTCCCGCTTTTTCATCAAAAAATGCAATATAGTGATTTGAGCCACTCCGCACAGTTTCAATATTGATATCTGGAGTAAGTGGTAAACTCTATGGAAGTTTTCTTCTGTTGTTACAGTATCTGGATTGGTGAGTAGAGGACCAACGGCTGGAGAGCCAGCAATTGCCAGCGCAAACTGTGTCCATAATCAGAGAGATACAGCTATCAGAGCGGTGGGATTGCTCGCCTATACGCCACGCTGCTGGTACAGCGCGCGGTACGAGCGGAGTTTGCGGTACAGCATCGTAAACCAAAACCCGTGGTAGACGACCAGAAAAGCGAGAAACGTGACCAGCGTGAGCGACAGGTTCGTCACGAGTGTGTTGTACAGCGCGTGGATGAACGCCGCGATGAGCAGGCCCTTGACCACGATCGGCCCGCGTTTGCCGTGGTTGAACTTCGCTAGCCCGAGATAGAAGCCCGCCCACGCCGAGAAGATAACGTGACCAGGCCCGACGAACGCCCGCTGAGTTGCGATTGCGACTGCTCTGTCCTGTTGGATTGCAAACCCAGCGGCC
Organism: Halovenus halobia; assembly: GCF_051414135.1. Classification (NCBI taxonomy): domain Archaea; kingdom Methanobacteriati; phylum Methanobacteriota; class Halobacteria; order Halobacteriales; family Haloarculaceae; genus Halovenus; species Halovenus halobia. The sequence goes on along the minus strand of NZ_JBLKOA010000005.1, from coordinate 207,264 downwards.
GTCGAATCAACTGAGAACATCAGGATGTACAGCAGATTCTCGATTGCAGCGAAGCCAACGCCGGCCATCGCACCGTAAACCACGCCGTCGACGACGGTCTGGAAGGCGTCAGTCCGGAAGGCGTAGCTACGGACAGCCAGCCACTTCACCGTCTCCTCGATTGGCCCGACGATCAGGAAATAAAACAGCGTTGTGCCCACAATACCGAACAGCTGAAAGAACGGCTGTGCGACGCTGTTGACGACGCCGGCGATGGTCGCAAAGCCGACGGAAAGCAGGAACGTGACCGCCAGCCCGAGCAGTGGTTCTTTCGTCGTCGGGTCGCCGTACCAGAAGTAGCCTGCGAGAATGAGGGCCGGAACTGCCGACGCGGCCGCCAGCCCACCGAGAATCGGTGCCTGCACGACGAGAACGCCGGCGAGTCCAATCTGTGCGATAAAGAGTGTGAGTGCAATCGAGAGTAACAGGAGTCGTTTGCTCGTCTGTAACACGTTCGCGAGACGGACAGCAAACCGGTCGAGCGGCGAGCGAGCCTCCCAGCTCGCGATTTCGTAGAGGTCAACGCGGCCGGTGAACGAATCCTGCACAGGGTCGGTCGGTCGCTCGTTCGACCCTGCGGAGCGAGGGCCCTCCCGAGGAACGAATCGCTCACCCTCGTTGAGTCCCATCTCCGGCCCAGGCTGTTCGGAACTGCCCGACTGGCCGTCATCGGCAGTGGAGGGAGCTCCTGCCGACCCCTCTGGGGGCCGCTGGGACGGACCGGGCGCGTCGCTGCCCGGAGGTTGCTCGCTTGGGTTCGGCTCACCGTCCTCGTCGTCGCCCGGCGGTGTCATCGGCAGGTGCTACGAGTCCCCGAGTCTAAAAGCTCCCGTCGCAGTCGGCTCAGCCCAGTACGTCGGTACAGTAGAGCGCGGCGGCGAGATAGAGATGCTCGCTGTCGATTACGAACCCATAGAACAGCGGCGTCCGCTCGACGCGTGCGAGCAGGCTGTAGACCGCCATGTAGCCAGTGAACGGCACCAACAGGAGGTACTGGCGGTGTAGCGGGCCGACGGCGACGAAGGCGGCGACAAGCAGTCCAAGGGCGACACTCCCGACTGCTGCTACCTGTTTTGTCCGCTCGACGCCGACAACAAGCGGGACTGTCGCGATCCCCTCCGCACGGTCGCCCTCGATGTCTTTGATATCGAAGACAACTGCCGCGATGGTCAACGCGGCAGTAATGAACGCGGAGGTAAACAGGATATCGAGCGTGAACAGGTGTCCGTAGTAGACGCCGACGCCGAGCGGAATCGCTCCCCACGACAGACCGACGAGGAGGTTTTTGACCAGCAGGATTCGTTTCACGCCAACGACCGAGTACAACACCGCGACGGCCAGCGGAGCGACCATCGCAGGCACAGCGGGAATCTCAGTCACGAGTGCAATCGCAATCGCGAGCAGATACAGCACGCCGCCGATTGCGAGCAACACCGTGCCGTAGCGCTCGACGAACGCCGCTCGGTTCGGGACATTCTGTGCGTCCTCTGCGAGGTCGGTGAGTCGATTGAACGAGTAGACAAACAGCGTCGCGGCGAAGACGATGAACAACGGCACAGGCTCAATCGGGAGGTCGGCAAGAACGATAGTGCTCACCGCGACGGCAGTCGCCGACAGGGAAATGAGCAGGTTCGAGTGGACGAGCAACAACAGCGCCGAAGTGACGGTCGAGACCAGCCCGACGCGCTCGGTGCTCATTGTTCGACCAACCACGCCGGCGGGGTGGTTCTCTGTGACAAGCCAGTTGTATTTTCGACCGGCGCGGGAATCAACATTACGACGACGACTCGATACAGTGGCCTTATGTTGCTTATCCAGTGAATGAACAGATATGGCGGAACAGACTGCGACGGTCAGTGCGAGGCTGCGAGCCTACGTCGGTGAGGCACCCGTTATCGGCGCCATGGCCGTCGGTGCCGGGAGTTACGTGCTCGGATTTGGACTGACCTATCTACTCGTTGCCCTCGACAGCGGATTGGACGCGATGTCGACGACTGAAAACGTCATCGCACAGGCCGGCATCTTCCAGCAGGCAGAACTGGCTGGCTTTCCACAGCCGGAGCCGACGACAACCGAGTTCGTCGGCTGGGTATTCTACAATGCCCACTTCGTCGACACGGTGGCGGTACCGCAGGTGTCCGGGCAGGCAGGACAGGGCGGTGCACAGACCCAATCCGCTCCCGAGGCGTTCAACATCCTCACGACTGCCTCGACGCAGGTCCCCAGCATCGTCTACCAGCTTGTCCCTGTATTGCTTCTCGCTGCGGGCGGGTACGCGCTCGCGCGAGCGGCCGAACTGGAAGTGAGCCGCAGCCTCGTCCGAATCGGACTGGGTGTCCCAACGACCTACGTCCCCTTGAGCCTGTTTGGCGCGTTTTTCTTTCGCGCGGCAGCAACCGCCGACCAGGACGGTATCGAGATTACGGTCAGCGCAAGCCCCAGCATCGGCGGGGTCGTCGTAATGGCGCTCATCTCGACACTGTTCGGGCTCGTTGGCCTCTATCTCGGTGCACAGCAGGGCGAGTCAGCGGTCGACACAGAGTAGACAGCTGATTTTATGCCGCCTCGCCGTGGCTGTTGGCGCATGACCAGTATCGACGAGTCGGCACGCCTTGTCGACTCGACTATCGGCGACAGCGAGGTTCGTGAGTACGTCACGATTCACGACAGTACGGTCGGCGACGACTGCGCAATCTACGAGCACGCGTCCGGTCAAGAAAAGCCACATCGACGGCCCGGCAGACATCAACGCCGGCACCTACATCGAGAACGCAGAGATCGGCCCCAACGTCCAGATTGGACCAAACTGCAGCGTCGTCGGCGTCACGCACGAACTAACTCCCGGTGGAATGGTCTTCGGAGACGATATCTTCGAGCGAATTATTCTCCACGACGGTGCCTTTCTCGGTGCTAACGCCGTCGTCGGTCCGGGTGTCGAGATTGGCGAGGGCTCGGTTGTCGGTGCTGGGGCAACGGTGACGCGTGATGTTGGACCGGGGATGCTCGTTCGCGGAACGAGACCAAATCAGGAGCGGGTTGCACTACGAGAGTGGGTCGGTGACTGAGTGAGTCCCAAAAGACTCAAATTTAGTAGAAACGGGCCGGGCGCGATTGTGAACTACGCCCGAGAACCTGCGCGGAGCGCAGAACCTCGGTCTACTTCAAATCGTGCCTGCCGGTTCACTCACTGCCTCGTTGTCACTCGGCAGTTCGTTGTACGGGCCGGGCGCGATTTGAACACGCGACCGACGGATTAAGAGTCCGTCGCTCTGCCAAACTGAGCTACCGGCCCACGCATCAACAGGTTACTGCACCGCGCTAAAAGGCGTTTCCTTTCGCTACTCGGGGTACTGGTTGAGCATCGCCCATGCGCCGCCCGCAGAGGCACCACCGGCGACGAGCGCAGCGAGAATCGTCATAATCAGGAACCCACCGAACTCGAGGCTCAGGTTACCGAACGTCGTCGAAATCATGAACCCTCCGAGCAGTTCGACGACAAACGTGCCGGCAGCGAGCGTGGCGAAGGCGGTTTTAAAAATCTCCTGGTCGGGCTGGACGAGCCGGGCGGACAGCGTCGACCCGGCGAACGGAGCAATCAAGATTGCTACGGACAGCGGGAAGTACAGGAGAACGACCGAACCGAGAGCGGTGAACGCGGCGCCGAGGTTGGACCCGCCTCCGCTAGCCGAGACGAGGCTCTGGTCGAGCCCGTTGAAAATAATGAAGAATAACCCGAGTGCGGCACCGGCAATCGCAAACAGAATTGTCGTGAAGACAGTCCAGTCGACGAGCAACTGATTCTCCTCGACGAAGGACGTCTGTTGTGTCTGTGCAGGAGCGTGTCCCTGTGGCTGTCCGCCCTGTGGTGGTTGCCCTGGCTGGCCCTGCGGTTGACCACCCTGGGGCGGTTGACCGCCCTGTGGTGGCTGTCCGCCCTGTGGTTGCCCGTTCTGTGGTTGGCCGCCCTGTGGTGGCTGGCCGCCCTGGGGCTGGCCGCCCGGTTGTCCACCAGTTGTGTTCTCGGTATCGTCTGGATTCTCTGACATCATCACATATGTGCTGCACCAGATATTAAAAGATTTGTTATTTCACAAACTATTACGATTATACTGTTCCGGAAACGCCGAGATTAGTCCCCACCGGACCTGGTTTGTCGCGTGCTGTTCGAAGGCCGAACTTACTTCTATCGTTGCATATCTGCGCGGCAGCACCGCAACGAACGTACGCAGGTTATCGTCACCACTGGAGAGGGCGGGGGACCGTGGCTACCTCGCTCGTCCAGAGAACCCCGATATTATATACGTTGCCGCTCAAATTTTTCACTACTGATGGGTACCGGTATTACGATGACATCAATGTCGACGTACGCGATTCTGGGCTGCGGGAGCGTCGGCCACGCCGTCGCCGAAGAGTTGGTCGATGAAGGCAAAGACGTGCTTATTATCGACGCCGACGACGGCCGTGTCGAGGCGCTGCGCGACCAGGACCTCGACGCTCGACAGTCCGACATCCGTGACGCGTCGGTCGCCGACGATGTCTCTGACCGCGACGTTATTCTCATTCTCTCCTCCGACGTCGAGGCGAACACGGCAGCAATCGAAAATATCCGGGCACGAGACAACGACCATTTCATCATCGCGCGTGCTTCCGACCCGGTCTCCAGTGACGCGCTCACCGAGGCCGGCGCAGATGTCGTTATCAACCCCTCGGCGGTTATCGCTGACTCGGCGCTGCGGGCGCTGGAAACCGGCGAACTGGAATACAAGACCAGCAAACTCTCTGAAGTTATCGACGAGACGACGAGCAAACTCGCGATTCGCATCCACCGGAGTCCAGACCCCGACTCGATTGCGAGCGCCGCCGCGCTGAAAGCCATCGCCGAGAGTCGCGGTATCGACGCGGATATCATCTACGAGGGAGAGATTGGCCACCAAGAGAACCGCGCGTTCGTCAATCTCCTCGGAATCGAACTCGTCTCTGGCGAGACAATCGACCGCGACGAGTACGACACCGTCGCCATCGTCGACCACGCGAAAGGGGGCGAACCCGACGACGACCAACAGATCGACATTATCGTCGACCACTACGAGCAGGAGCACGAACACGACGCTGCTTTCAGCGACGTGCGGCCGAACATCTCCTCGACGTCGACGATCATGACGAAGTACATTCAGGAACTCGACCTCACGCTCGAACAGGAGGTTGCCACGGCACTCCTGTACGGAATTCGGGCCGAAACACTGGATTTCAAGCGAGACACGACGCCAGCGGACCTGACCGCCGCTGCCTATCTCTATCCGTTCGCTGACCACGATACGCTCGAACAGGTCGAGTCGCCGTCGATGTCTGCCGAAACTCTCGACGTGCTCGCGGAAGCGATTCGTAACCGTGAGGTCGAGGGGTCACACCTCGTCTCGAACGCCGGGTTCGTCCGGGACCGAGACGCCCTCTCACAGGCCGCCCAACACCTGCTCAATCTCGAAGGAATTACGACGACAGCAGTGTTCGCCATCGCCGACGACAGCATCTATCTCGCCGCTCGCTCGAAAGATATCCGGATGGATATCGGTCGGATTCTCGAAGAAGCCTTCGAGGAAATCGGCGAGAGCAAGGGTCACTCGACAGAAGCCAGCGTCGAGATTCCGCTGGGAATTTTCACCGGCATCGAGGTCAGCGACGACAACCGCGAGACACTGCTCGAACTGACCGAAGAAGCAGTGACGAAGAAACTGTTCGAGTCGATGGGTGTCGAGTCGAGCGATAGCGGAAACGGGAGTTAGGAGCGTTTTCAGAGAGTATAGGCTGCTGGTGAGCGACGCGACTCAGCAGAGAGGTCTGTGCGAAATGTGGCGACCCAGTAATTCCAGAGCGCGCAAGGTTGAAAAAGCGAGAGGTTGGTTGGCGAGCGGGAAAACCCGACGGCGTGAAATTCAGGCAGTGACTTCTTCTTCGTCTTCGTCGCCTTTCGAGCGCTGAATCCGTTCGGCAATATCGTTGACAATGACAACATCGCCCACCGCCTGCACCCAGCGGTACGGGACGATGACGCCGCGAGCGCTGGCGGATTCCTCGCGGAACAGTTCTCGGTTGAGTTCGTGTAGCGCCAGCCCAGTGACGTTCTCTGCGTCGAGGTCGAGTCGGAGGTCCTCGACCTCACCGAGGTAGACACCGTTATTTGTGTAGACTTCCCGACCCACGAGGCTCGTGATCTCCTGTGGATGACTGTTGCGGTCCATAGTCGTGAGTAGCGCGGCGGTACCTTAAATTTGTGGCGTCATCCTGCCGACAGGTCCCGCGCACCCGAGAGGTTACAGTCGTCGGTCCCCGAGATGTGGGCGAATGCCATCGACGCTCGTCCACGCGGCCGTCGCTGGACTCATCGGCGCCGCGTTACTCGGCGACGCCTTCGACAAGCGAGCACTGCTCGTCGTCGTCGTCGTCGTCGCGATTCCAGACCTCGATTCGTTCATCGCGCTGGTCTCGTCTGCCGGCCACCGCACCTCGCTGCACAACCTCGCGGTTCCGGCCCTCGCGGTTCTCCTCTGGTGGGTCGACGTGCACGTCCGCGAGCAGTCGCTACTGCGCTCGCGGTGGGGCGCGTGGGGCGTGCGCGTGGCGTGGGTTGCGATTGTGGTGTACGCACTCGGACACGTCCTGCTGGATTTGACCGATGGCTATGCGAACCTCTTCTGGCCGCTGCACGACCAGTTCTACACCCTGCGCGGCGAGATGGAACTGTCGAACCAGCGCGGCCTCGTCCAGACGTTCCGCGACTCCGAGCGCGGGTTCCTGTTGCTCGAACCCAGAGGAACGAGTCGAGATGTCCAGATAACGACCGGCGTCGACCCGGGCACGACACCGAGCGGTGAGACGGCCGAACGAACGTTTCCGCTGTTCGGGTCGGGACTGGAACTGCTGGTTGCGCTCACCGGCGGCGTGCTCACTGCTGCGCGGCTGCGCGTCTCACAGCGTTTGCCCGAGGAGTGAATTACGACTCGACTGCGTCGAGAGCTGTCGCCGTATCTTTCAGCCCATCACCGGTGAGGACCGCAACGACATCCTCGCCTGAGTCGAGAACGCCGCCCTCGAGGGCGGCCCCGATGCCAGCGACTGCGGCAGCCCCCGCCGGTTCGACAAAGACACCCTCATCGCGGCCCAGTCGCCGGAGCGCTGCCCGTATCTGCTCGTCAGCAACTGCGACGGTCGTTCCGTTGCTCTCCTCGATTGCACGCTCGGCCGCAACAGCTCGGTGGGGGTCGGTCACGTCGATACTGTCCGCACAGGTTCCGGTCGAGTCCGAGTGCGCTTCGTCGGCAAGGCTGTCGTGGATAGGGCGACAACCAGCGGCCTGCACGCCGAGCAATCGCGGCGGGTCAGCGAGAAAATCTGCCCGTGAGAACAACGACAGTCCCTGCCAGATATCCGCGAGCGTCCCGCCGTTGCCCATCGAGACAGCAATCCAGTCTGCCTCGGGTGCCTGTTCTGCGAGTTCGAAGCCGAGTGTCTGCGCGCCGGCGGGAGTGTAGGGACTCGCGCCAGCACTGCGGTCGATAGCCGACTCGCTGGCGTCGTCTCGGCAGCGGCGATAGGCGTCGGCGTACCCGCCGGAGACGGTAACGAGGTCGGCGTCGTACACGAGTGGCTGGACAGCCTTGGCGTCGGGCAGACGTTCGGGGACGTACAGCGAACACGCGAGATTTCCGCGGGCGGCGTAGGCTGCAATCGAGGCAGCAGCGTTCCCTGTCGAGGCACAGACAATCCGGTCGACAGCCGCCTCGCGGGCGTGGGTCGCGACGACTGCACTGCCGCGGTCCTTGGACGCCCCCGTCGGGTTCGCGCCGTCGAGTTTCAACCCGAGGTCGACACCGAGCGCGCCTCCAGTCGTCGGCGCGTCGACGAGGTCAGTCCAGCCCTCGCCGAGTGTGATTGGGTCGCCATCGACGGGAAGTAACGGTCCGTAGCGCCAGATGTCCGTCCGTGAGCGTGTCTCGGGGTCGAACCGCTCCTGGACAGTAGCGATGTCGTAGGAAAGGTCGAGGGACAGGTCGTGGTCTGGGCACCGGCGATACTCGCCGGGTGCACACTCCCAGCCACAGCGCGGGCAGACAAAGACCAGTCCCTCGCTCATCTGGGCCGGTCTATCACCGGCGCGGATATCTGTCTTCCGGGACTACAGCAGCGACCGCGAGGAGTTCGTGACGACCAGCAGGCTGGAAAACGCCATCGCCACCGCGGCAAAGAGCGGGTTGAGCAGCCCAACGATTGCGAGTGGAATCGCGACGCCGTTGTAACAGAACGCCCAGCCGATGTTCTGCTTGACCCGCGTATTCGCTGCCGCCGCGAGGTCGAAGACTGTCTCCAGCGAGGACAGCGAGTCGTCGACAATCGCCACGTCGGCAGCGTCAGCAGCCAGCGCCGTCCCGCTACCGAGTGCAATACCGAGGTCTGCCGTCGCCAGCGCGGGCGCGTCGTTGGTCCCGTCACCGACCATCACCGTCTGTCTGCCTGCGCCGTACTGTCGAACTGTCTCGGCTTTGGCCTCCGGCGGGACGCCAGCGAACACCTCGTCGATGCCGGGGTGTGCGGCGAAGGTCGCACTCGCTTCTTTGCTGTCACCGGTCAGGACAGCAACCTCGATGCCGCGGTCAGTGAGCATCTCCACGACGTCTTCCCAGTCCTCGCGTGGTTGGTCGCCGACGACGGCAATGGCTTCAGCCGTCCCGTCTCGGCCGACCACAACCGGCGCGTTTCCTTCCTTTCTCGCCGTCTCCGCGCGCCGTTCGAGTTCCTCCGGAACAGTCCAGCCCTGCTCGGCGAACAGTCCAACCGTTCCGACGAGCAGTTCGGTGCCGTCGACAGTACCGCCGACACCGGTCGCGTAACTCCGGAAGTCAGCGACGCGGTTATCCATCGGGTCGGCCGTGTCCGGGCCGCCGTCCTCGCTGGCTGTTGAGTCAGCGACGCCACCATCCGTCGCGGCCTCGTTCGGGCCGTACCGGTCGACGATGGCTCCGGCAACAGGGTGCGAGGAGTGCGTTTCGAGCAAAGCGGCCTGCTCGAAGAGGTCGTCCGGTCCCTCGGCGTCGAGCACCTGCATATCGCCAGTGGTCAGCGTCCCGGTTTTGTCGAAAATTACGACGTCCACGTCCCGGAGGCGCTCGAAGATGGTTTCGTCGAAGACGACGATACTGCGTTCGAGTGCCTCACGGACGCTCGACGCGATAGCCAGCGGCGTTGCCAGACCGAGCGCACAGGGACAGGAGACAATCATCACGGTGAGTGCTGTCAGGATTGTCGTCGAGAGCGTGGCCCCGAGCAGGAAGTACGCGACGCCGACGGTGACGGCGAGTGCGAACACCAGCGGGACGAAAATAGTCGCCAGTCGGTCGGCGAGTTGCTGAATACCGTGGTTCGCGCTCTGGAGGTCCCAGACCATGTCGGTCAGGCGGTCGATGCTGCTGTCGGCACCCTCACCCACTTCGACCACCAGCGAGCCATCCTGCAGCAGTGAGCCACCGACAACCTCGTCGCCTGCCGTCTTGCCGACAGGCAGGGATTCTCCGGTGACAACTGCCTCGTCGACGGTCCCTTCGCCATCAGCAACGCTGCCGTCGACCGGAACGCGCTCACCCTCCCGAACGAGGATTTCCTCGCCAGCGCTGAGTTCTTCGATGTCGACTGCCGTCGTGGAACCGTCGCCCTCGTATCGATGGGCCTCGTCAACCTGGGCTTCGGTCAGGCCGGCGAGGCGGTCGTTGGCGCGCTGTTTAATCTGATTCTCGTAGTAGCCGCCGGCGGTGACGACGAGAATGACGGTGAGCGTCACGTCGTAGTAGAGACTCGGAATTCCGCTTTCGACGAAGATGGCGATAGTGCTGTACAGCCACGCGCTCGTCGCGGCGACAGCAATCAGCAGGTCCATATTCGGCTGGCGCGTTTTGAGGCTGACGTAGGCTCCCTTCAGTATCGGACCGCCTGTATAAAGGAGAACGAAGCCGGTCAGCAACCCCATCACGAGAAACGGATAGCTCGCGGACGTGCCCGCGAGCATCTCTGCGAGAAACTCGGCCTGAGGTTCGGGATACCAGAGCCCGCCGAAGTATAGCGGGTAGATGAGGGCAACGTAGGTCATCATAATCGCCATCCCGAAGGTGACGCCAACGACCAGCCGCATGAGTTCGTCGTCCTCGGCGCGGCGTTCGGCCAGCGGGTCGTCGCGACTGTAGGCCTGATAACCCAGCCCGCTCAACAGTTCGCGCAGTCCTGATTCCCCGATAGCCTCGGGGTCGTGGTCGATTCGGACCGCGTCGGTGATGTAACTCGCGTCAGCACCGGCGACGTTGTCGTGGGCCGCGGCCTGGGATTCGATGAACGTCTCACAGGTGGCACAGTGCATCCCGTCGATGCTGAGAAAGGTCGTCTCGTAATCGTCGGGCACGTCGCGGTCGCCGCTGTCAAGGGCGGCGTCGATTTCCGCAGGGTCGGCGTCTGTCGAGAGGTCCTCGCGCTCGGCCAGTGTCGCCGTAATCTGGCGACAGCCCTGACAGCAAAAGCGCTCGCCGGCGTCGTTCTCGACGGCGGTCGACGACAGCGGGAGGTCACAGAGCGTGCACGTCTCGCTGTCGGTCACAGAGACTCACCTCGGCGTCGGTATCCCGCCTCGGACATTGAAATCTGGCTGCTGCTAGCGGAGCGAGCGCAAATACACTGTCGGTCCCGCCGGGTTACTCGGTCCAGTCGTCGCTGCGCTCGAGATTCGCCGTCGCCTGCTGGACCTCCTCGGGAAGGTGGCCAGCGATGTCGGTCATCGTCACGATACCGACCGGCTCGAATCCCTCGACGACGGGGAGTTTCTTGATGCCGTTTTTTTCCATTGTCCGCAGAACGCTCCGGATGGTGCGTGATTGTTTGGTCGTCCGGAGCTCTTCGGACATCGCACGGCTGACCGCGATGGTTTCGAGGTCGCTGCCGGCGTGATACGCCGCGCGAAGCGCGTCAGAGCGCGTCAGAATCCCTGTCGCGTTGCCGTCGGCGACGACCACCACACTGCCGACGTGGTGTTTGAGCATCTGTTCGATGGCCACCTGGACCGTCGTCTCGCGCTCGACGGTGACCGCCGGCGAGGACATGATGTCTCCCACGCGCATGCACCTACGTAGCACGGACGCCCACCTTACTGTTTGGGCCCGACCCCGCAGGCTTTAGTGAAGCGGGGAGAAAGGTAGCCGACATGACAGCCCCAGAGTCGCTTGACCGGGCGGAACTGCTGTTCGTCCTCGGCGTCGCGGCGGTACTCGTCAGCGGCCTGTTTCCCTGGCTCACCGCGTCGGAGGCGATTCCAGTCACCGACCCCAGCGAGCGCGCCGAGGGACTGAGTTCCTTTTCGGAGGCTGACACCGCAGAGCAAATCCTCGGCATCGACCGTGTAGACTGGGTGGTGCTCGCCGGTATTGGCCTCGTCGCAGCCGCCATCGTACTGACAGAGCCGTGGAGTCAGGTCGTCCTCGGTGTCGGCGGGGCAAGCGGCGTAGCTGCCGTCGGGCTCGGCGTATTCTATCTCTTCGACCCCGTCTGGATGTACAGTGCGTGGCTCAAACCCGAACTCGGGGCTGTGACCAGCGTTGGACCGGGTGTCTATCTGGCGATTAGCGGCGGACTGCTGCAGTGTGGTGGCTGCTATTTCGGACATCGCGGCCCGGCAACGACGGGCGCGCGGTCGCTGGACCAGCCGCGGTCTGGTGGCCCACAACAGAACCAGCCCGCCAGCCGGCGGCCACCACAGGGCGGTCAGCAGCAGCCGCCGGAAGAAGCGAGTCAACGCCACGAGGGAGACGGGGGGGTATCGCCTGCAGAACAGCCGTCAGACCCGGTGCGTCGCCAGCCTTCGGACGGCAACGACAGAACCGATGAAAAATAACTGCGAACGCTACTCGCTGGCCCACTCGACGGCTTCGGCGACCGACCCGAAGGTCTTGATTTCCTGTGGAACGTCCAGATTCGCGCTGACCGCGCGAGCCTTGATACCCTCGGAGACGAAGGCAAGTTTGTCGATATCCGCTTCGTGACCGTTCTCACTCCATTCTTTCGCGAGGTGGTTCTGTGTCTCCCGGCCAAGGGACATATCAGCACTGAACTCGGTAACTGCAGCCGTAACTCCTGACTTGCTGGCCCGGGACAGCCAGTCGCGTTCTGCCTCATCCATCCCCTCGGTTTCTCCCGACCAGTCTGTGAGGTCCAAGACGAGGACGTTGTCGCGCTTGTCGAAACTGTACTCGAACGGTGACTGCTGTTGTTGTGACATACGATAATTTATGCGGGCCGACTACATCGAAGTACTACCTTACAGAATTGGTGAAGACGCGGCAACAGTGCCCTAACAGATAAGGCTCAGGCCAGCGCGCTGCCCGCGCGGACGAGGCGTTTCTCGCCGAAGGCCGGGCCAACGAGTTGGAGGCCAACCGGGAGACCATCGTCGTCGCCGACCGGCACCGAAATCGCAGGAAGATTCGCGAGGTTGACCGGCGTCGTGTTCGCGTCAGCGAGATACATTTTCATCGGGTCGTCGAGACTCTCGCCGAGTTCGAAGGGCGTGATTGGCATCGTCGGCGAGGCGAGGATGTCTGCGTCGGAGAGCGCCTCGTCGAAGTCCTCCTGAATCCACGCGCGAGCGTCCTGTGCCTTCTTGTAGTACTTGTCGTGATAGCCCGCCGACAGCGCGTAGGTGCCGAGCAAAATTCGGCGTTTGACCTCCTCACCGAAGCCGTCTTCGCGGGCTTTTGCGAAGGACTCGTTCCAGTTGCCGTCGGACCCACCAGAAGTACCGTAGCGGACGCCGTCGAACCGCGCGAGATTCGACGAGGCTTCGCTCATCGCGATGACGTAGTAGGCCTCGACAGCGTGTTCGAGGCTCGGGAGACTGACTTCGTGGTAGCTCGCGCCCTGTGCTTCGAGTTCTTCGATTGCCGCCCAGAACTGCTCGACGACGCGCTCGTCGGCACCGTCCAGAAGCTCCGTCGGGACGCCGATTTCCAGTCCCTCGACGTCGCCGTCGGCCGCGGCGGCGTACTCGTAGTCGCTGCCGTGCTCGTGGGCGTCGCGGGTGGTGCCGTCACGCTCGTCAGGGCCAGCGATGACCTCCAGCAGTTCGGCCGCCTCTTCGACAGTTGGCGCGAGCGGTCCAACCTGTTCAAGGCTGTTCGCGTAGGCAATCAGTCCGTAGCGGGAGACGAGCCCGTAGGTCGGCTTGATGCCGACGACATCACAGAACGCGGCGGGACAGCGAACCGAACCACCGGTATCGGTCCCGAGCGCGAGGTCAGCCGCACCGGCGGCAACGGCGGCGGCAGAGCCACCGGAAGAGCCGCCGGGAACGTACCCCGGCGCGGCGGGATTTCCAGTCGGTCCAAACGCCGACGTTTCGGTCGTTGTTCCCATCCCAAACTCGTCCATGTTGGTCTTGCCGGTGATGGTCGCGCCGGCCGTCCGCAAGCGGTCGACGACAGTGGCGTCGTACGGTGGGACGTAGTCGTCGAGCATCGCGGAGCCACAGGTTGTCCGGACACCCTCCGTCGAGATGTTGTCCTTCACGGCGACGGTCCGACCCGCGAGCGGGCCCGCGTCGTCGCCCTCGATAGTCGTCTCGGTGATGTAGATATTCTCGGCCATATCAGGAGACTCGCGGTCCTTTGAACTGGCCGTCCTCTGTTTCGTCGGCGTTGCGAAGTGCCTCGCTCTGGTCGAGACTCTCCCGGACCTCGTCAGGTCGCATCACGTTGGTGAGGTCGGGGTCGCTGTCAGTCTCGGGCACCTCGTCCAGTGCCTCGAACGCGGAGAGAATCTCGCCGAACTGTCCGGCGAAACGCTCGCGCTCCTCGTCGCTGAGTTCGACGCGGGCGAGTTCGGCAATGTGTTCGACCTCCTCGGGGTCGACAGCAAAATCGCTCATGCATACCGGCAGTGCTCTGGGCGCACTAAGCGTTTCGAATACCGTACTCCGGGGACGGCTGGGCGTCGTCCCGACCAATGGGGGAAGCTTTTATATGTTTTGGCCACTAACATAAATCTACCGCTGGACGTTTTCCGTGAACTCCCCATTCACCAGCAGAGACCAACATGACTGACACGACAACAAGACGGTACGCGCGCGAGAGCGAGCGCGAAGAAACTGAAGAACAGGAGAGCGAGGAAGAAGAGACGCTCGTCTGTCCGGAGTGTGGTGGCAACCTCGCCTCGGACGCCGAACACGGTGAGACGGTCTGTGAGGACTGCGGGCTGGTCGTCGAGGAGGACGAAATCGACCCCGGTCCCGAGTGGCGGGCCTTCGACTCGAAAGAAAAAGACGAAAAATCCCGCGTCGGTGCACCGACGACGAATATGATGCACGACAAGGGACTGTCGACGAACATCGGCTGGCAGGACAAAGACGCGTACGGGAACGCACTGTCCAGCCGACAGCGCGAGAAGATGCAACGACTCCGGACGTGGAACGAGCGATTCCGCACCCGGGACTCCAAAGAGCGCAATCTCAAGCAAGCGCTCGGTGAAATTGACCGGATGGCAAGTGCTCTCGGTCTCCCCGAGAATGTACGTGAGACCGCGAGTGTCATTTACCGCCGTGCGCTGGAGGAAGACCTCCTGCCCGGTCGCTCTATCGAGGGCGTCGCGACTGCGTCGCTGTACGCTGCGGCCCGAAAAGCCGGGACACCGCGCTCGCTCGACGAGTTGACGACGGTATCGCGGGTCGACAAAGACGAAATCGCCCGCACCTACCGCTACGTCGTCCGGGAACTGAGTCTGGAGATCAAGCCGGCCGACCCCGAGAGCTACGTCCCACGGTTCGTCTCGGATCTCGAACTCTCCGAAGAGGTCGAACGGCGTGCTCGGCAGTTACTCCAGAACGCCAAAGAGCAGGGCGTCCACTCGGGCAAATCGCCAGTCGGACTGGCTGCTGCTGCGGTGTATGCGGCGTCGCTGCTCACCAACGAGAAGGTAACACAGAGCGAAGTGAGCGAAGTTGCGAACATCTCTGAAGTGACGATTCGCAACCGCTATCACGAACTGCTCGAAGCCGAAGAGAACGTTCCTGGCCTCTAGGCCGGTTCGACTCGACCCAGCAGGCCGTCGGCTGTGGGTCCCGGCTCGATTTCTGTTGTGACCTCGCGCTGTTCTTGGTGGTCGAACTGTTCGACGAGAGAGGTCATTGCCGTAATCGCCTGTCGGCCCTCGTCGGTTTGCTTGTCGAGGTCAACAGCCTCGATGATGATTCTCAGATCTGCCGGTTGTTGATGGTTCGCAACGAGCGCGGTCACGTCGACCGTTCCTTCGACAGGTTCGTCGAGTTTGGTTGGATTGACAGTGACAACTGCCGCTCGAACTTCGCCTTCGGTGATCCCGTCACCGAAACAGCCTGCGACTCCAACAGTAGATAGCGCGGCCCCGGACTGGAGCAGTCGGCGACGTGTCAGATCGAGACCCATTGTACTCAATGCTACGAGTTCGACCGGTATCAGTTGCTCGGAACGGCTCAATACACGTCGCCGAGGAACGACCGAATCGCGTCGTTGACAGCTTCGGGCTGTTCGACGTTCGAGGAGTGGCCAGCCTCGGGAATCAGCGCCGTCTCTGCGTCGAGTGCCTCGACGGTCGGTTCGGCACGCTCGTAGTCGATCGAGGCGTCTTCCTCGCCGTGGACGACCAGCGTCGGAATATCGAGGTCGTGGAGTTTGTCGGTCACGTCGGGCCGTTCGAGCCACGAATAGACCTCCTGATACACCGATTCGCCGGGGTAGGTGCGCCAGCGGTCGACCCACGACTCGACAAGTTCCGAGTTCTGTTCGAGTGTGGTCTCGCCGAACAGGAAGTGTGTGACCGTTTCGGCCATGCTCTGCTCCATCCCGTCATCGTCACGGCCCTGTTCGATCATCCCACGGTAGAGTTCGATATCGTCGTCAGGGTGTGGCTTCGACGTGGAGTCGATGAGAACGAGCCCCGAAATTTCGTCAGGGTAGTTGATCGCCAGTCGCAGCGCCATGAACCCGCCCATCGACATCCCGGCGAGGACGGGTTTGTCCATCCCGAGTCCATCCATCATCGCGCGACAGTCTTCGACGAGGTCATGCAGGTCGTAGGGGTCGAAGGCGCGTTCGGTCCGGGCGCGGAGGTTGTACGCAGCAACGCGGTACTCGTCGGACAACCCGTCGAGTTGTGGGTCGAACATCGTCCGGTCCATCAGCGTTCCGTGGGCACAGAGCAGTTCGGGACCACTGCCGGCCTCGGCGCTGAGTGTGTCTGCCCGCTCGCGGTACATCGCTGTTGCTGGTTCGTCGACTGACATACCTCTGCTGCGACCGACACCACCAAAAAGGTACCCGTCAGTTAGGCGTATTTCTTGACGACATCGAGGATATCGTCGAGTTCGTCACCGGACAGCGAGTACCGCTCTTGGGCGTACAGCGCGCGGAGTTCGTCGCGGTCGAGCGGTTGGGTGTCGACAATCTTATGAGCCGTCTTGTCGTCGACTTTCTCCAGTTCGAGCAGTTCCTCGACGAACTCCTGAGCCTCCGACGGCGAGAGGTCGGCAAAGCGGTTGACGTGCTCGATGGCGCGAGAGAGTTCGTACCGCATCTCGCGGTCCTCGTCGTTAGCGCGCTCCATCTCGATATCTTCGAGAATCTCTTTCGTTTCCGCGATAGTGAGATACTCCTCGTCGACTTTCTCTTTGAAGATGCTCATAGTTATACGAATCGCTCAGTTGTCTGTTGTACTCAACCGAGGGCAAAATACCTTCGGAAACGAGCACAGGGAGGAGAGCAGCAATCATTATGCTGCTTGTATACGTATGACACACTATGTCACGACAAGTACAACAGGAACTGGAAGTCGACCAGTTCACGAAGGGACTCGTCGGCCCAGACCAGGAGTGGAGTGGGACCGTCGCAGACGGGGGAACAGTGCGGACGCACACGCCACCGGCCTGTTGGGGACCGATGATTACACCGGAGTTTCGCGGCGGCCACGAGGTGACAGCGCCAATCTACGTCGAAGGGGCCAGACCCGGCGACGCGCTGGTCGTCCACATCGAGGATGTCGAGGTCACGAGCGTCGCCACCTCGACGGGGTCGATGGACGAAAACGAGGACGCATTCGGCGACGACCCGTTCGTCGACCACCGCTGCCCGGAGTGTGGCACCGAGTGGCCCGACAGCGTCGTCGAGGGGACTGGCGAGGACGCGATTCGGTGTGCAGAGTGTGGCGCAAACGCCTCCTCCTTTGGATTCGAGTTTGGCTACACCGTCGCCTTCGATGACGACCACACTGTGGGGCTGACACTCGACGACGACGCGGCCGAGGAGTTCGCACAGAACGCCGAGGAAGCGATGGCGATACCAGAAAACTCTCGTCAGCACCCGATCCTGCTGTACAAACCATCGAAGATGCCCGGCGCGGTCGGCCACCTTCGGCCGTTTATCGGGAATATTGGGACGACACCCGCCGTGGAGTTTCCCGACAGCCACAACGCAGGGGACTTCGGGCAGTTCCTCGTCGGTGCCGACCACGAGTGGGGACTCGACGACCAAGACGCACTGCGAGCACGCACCGACGGCCACCTCGACTCCAACGACGTGCGACCGGGCGCGACACTCATCTGTCCGGTCGAAATCGAGGGGGCGGGGCTGTACGTCGGTGACCTCCACGCCAACCAGGGCGACGGCGAACTGTCACTCCACACGACCGACGTGAGTGGGAAGACGAAGCTCTCCGTCGAAGTAATCAAAGACGTCGGCCTCGACGGCCCCATTCTCCTGCCGAACGAGTCCGACCTGCCGGATATTGCCAAGCCATACAGCGACGAAGAACTGGAGACCGGACGGAACCTCGCCGCTGAGCACGGTGTCGATATGAGCGAAGCGGCACCACTACAGGTCGTTGGCTCCGGCGAGACAATCAACGCTGCCACGGAAAATGCCTTCGAGCGCGCCAGCACCCTCTTCGGAATTACCGAGGGCGAGGTGCGAGGACGGTGTACCTTCACCGGCGGCGTCGAGATTGCTCGCCTGCCCGGCGTCGTCCAGCTGTCGATGCTCACACCAATCGACCTGCTCGAAGAGTGCGGGCTCGCGGACGTCGTCCAGCAGAAATACGACTGAGCCCCCAGCTACATTTTCGTGGCCATCGACGAGTCCAGTATGCATATCGACGAATCTGAACTCGACTGGGAAACCTACGACAGAGAAGAAGCAACCTTTCGCCGGAAGGAACTCGGCGCGGCCGCAGAGACCGACCAACTCGGCTGTAGCCTCTACGAACTCCCGCCCGGTGAGCGGTCCTGGCCCTATCACTACCACACCGCCAACGAGGAAGCCATCTACGTGCTCGCCGGGGAGGGCCAACTGCGAGCACCCGACGGCGAATACGCAGTCAGCGCCGGGAGTTTCCTCTCGTTCCCGGCCGACGAGTCCGGCGGCCACCGGATGGTCAACAACAGTGACAGCGTGCTCCGGTATCTCGCCATCTCGACGATGAACGAGCCGGACGTGACAATCTATCCAGACAAGGAGATGTTCGGCGTCTACGTCGGTTCGCCGCCGGGCGGCCGTGAAGAACGTTCCTTCGAGGGCTATTACCCGGTGGACGGCGAGACGGAGTACTGGGACTAATCGTCGAGTCGTTCGACGAGGGCTTCGAGTTCTTCTTTGCGCTCGGTTTTGGCCTGTTCTTTGAGTGCCTGTTCGTTGTCTGTCTCACAGGCCAAATCCGGGACCTCTGTTGGACTGCCACTGTCATCGATCGCGACGAACGTCAAAAACGAGGAGGTTGTCTCGCGAGTGTCGCCAGCCCGTGGGTTCTCCGCGTGAACGTCGACTTTGACGTTGATACTCGTCCGGCCGGTGTCGTACACGTAGGCCTCAATGACGGCGATTTCGCCGAGGTCGATCGGCGCTTTGAAATCGACGTGGTCCATCGACGCCGTGACGACGGCCTGATTCGAGAATCGCAGTGAAGCAATCGCGCCACAGATATCCATCCAGTGCAGCACCACACCACCCAGCGCGCGGCCCAACGCGTTCGTGTCGTTGGGCAACAGCATCTCAGTCATCTCCGTATACGAGGAAGTGAGCGTCGCAGTATCGGTATCGTCTGCTGACATACAGCGGAAAGTCGGCACACTGTCACATGACAGTTGTGACTTGCCCACTGGTCCAGTACGCATTTGCCCGCCGCACTCGAAGGGGTGGTGTGTACGTGACGACCGACGACGGTGTCGACCTCTATTACGAGACTGCGGGCGAGGGCGAGTGCGTTGCCTTCGTAGGCGACTGTGGATTTGGAGCGTGGCAGTGGGCTGGCCAGTACGACGGACTCGCCGGACCGTACCAGACACTGGCGTGGGACCTGCGTGGGACGGGTCGGTCCGACACGCCGAGGGGACCCTACGATGTTGACCGACTCGCGTCCGACCTCGAAGAAATTCTTGCCGACAACTCGGTTCGGCGTGTCCACGTGGTCGGCGCTGGCCTCGGCGGGATGATAGCACTCAAATACGCCCGCGAGTACGGCCGCGCTGGCTCGCTGTCCCTCGTTGGGACTGCACCACGAGGAAGCGATGTCGATATCGAGGCGCTTCGGGCGCTACACCCCGGTGAGAACGCGACTGCGGCGCAGTTCCGAGAGGCATCCGTCGGTGCGTTCTCACAGGCATTTCGAGAGTCTGGGGCCTTCGAGCAGATACTCCAGTGGCGGGTTGGTGATGACCACGCCGAGAGACTGGACGCACAGATTGCTGCCGTCGAGAGCTTCGACGCCGGCCCTCTGTACGAACTCACGACGCCAACGCTGGTCTTTCACGGCGTCGAAGACCCGGTTGTCGACCCCGAGGTTGGTCGGGAACTAGCCGAAAAGTTGCCCCACGGCCAGTTCGAGGCCGTCGAGGGTCGACATCTCGCTCACGTCGAACACGCCCGAGCAGTCACCGACCGGCTTGCTGACTTTCTCGACGACCACCGCTCGTCGTAACCGCGAGTCCGGCAGAACTCGCAGGCGGTGAGTTACTTAAGTCCACGCGGCGAGTACAGGAAGTAATGAGTCGACTGCGCATCGCGTTGTTGAACGCAGCCCACGACGGCGACCACACCCGACGGAACTTTCGCCGGGAACTGGACGCCGACCTGGTGGAGTACAACGTCACCGACGGTGACCTCCCCGACAGTTTCGAGTTCGACGGGGCGGTCGTGACCGGCTCCCGCGCCTCGGTGTACTGGGACGAACCCTGGATTGGCGCGTTGAAGCGCTGGGTCGGCGACGCGATCGAGACCGGAATGCCCTTTCTTGGAGTGTGTTACGGCCACCAGCTACTGGCTGACGTACTCGGTGGCCGCGTCGCCGAGATGGACGAGTACGAGATTGGCTACCGGGAAATCGAACACGACGGCGACTCGCTGTTGTTCGACGGCATCGACGAGCACTTCACCGCCTTCACGACCCATTCCGACTGCGTCGAGGAGCTCCCGCCGGGCGCAGAGCTGCTGGCGACCAACGATTACGGAATCCACGGCTTTCGGCACGGCTCCGTCTTCACCGTCCAGTTCCATCCCGAGTACGACATGGAGACCGCCCGCAAGATTACAGACGGCAAAGACCAGTTGTCAGCCGAACGTCGACAGTCGGTACTCGACGGCGTCACCGACGAGAGCTACGCCGCTGCCTGCCGGACGAAGAAACTGTTCGAGAACTTCACCGCGTTCGTGCGCGAGAATCGCGAAGGAACAGCTGTGCGGTCGAGCGCCGCCGGCGATTAGCGGTCCGGCGCGAGCGCCGTCATCGTCTGTTTGATTTCGTCGACGTTCGCACCACGCGGATACGAAGTGTAAACCGCGTCGACGCCGTCGATGGCCTCGTATTTTGCGAGTTGTTCGCGTGCTTCCTCCGGCGTGCCGGCGACATCCATCTGCGAGAGCAGTTCGTCTTTGACGAGTTGCTGGGCGTGGTCGCGCTCGTTGTCCTGCCAGGCGTCGTGAATCGAGTGTGCGAGTTCTTCGTGACCCTGCCGGGCGAGACTGTCGCGGTAGTACGTGCCCATCCCACCGATGTAGAAGGCGACGTGTTGCGTAACGAGGTCCCGGGCGTGTTCGCTGTCGTCCAGCGCACAGCAGGTCACCGACACCGTCGTGCGGAACTCCTCGGGGTCACGGTCACCGAGTTCGAGCCCTCGCTCCAGGTCGTCCATCCGGTCAGCCAACCCGTCGTGGGTGAAGGTGGTCGCGTGCCAGCCGTCGGCAAAGCGACCGCACATCTCGACAGCCTTCGGTCCCAGCCCCGCTGCGTCGACTTTCGGAATCGTCTCTGGTAGGTCAGAGCGCAGTCGGAATCCATCTAGCTCGAAGTATTCGCCGTCGTAGGAAACTTCCTCGCCGGTGAGGACCTTCTTGATGATTTCTACTGTTTCGCGGGTCCGCCGGAGTGGATTCCCAAAGTCGACACCGTGCCAGTTCTCGATCACGATTGGACCGGATGGGCCAACGCCGAGGCGGAAGCGACCGTCGCTGGCTTCCTGCAGCGTCGCGGCGGTCTGGCCCAGCAGCGACGGTGACCGGGAGTAGGCGTTGAGAATGCTCGTCCCGAGCCCGATTTCCTCGGTCCGGTGGGCAGCCGTCGCGAGCAGGGTCACGGCGTCACGACCCCACGTTTCTGGGGCCCAGGCAAAGTCGTAGCCGAGGTCTTCGGCGAATTCGATCTGGTCGACCATCGCGTCCAGCGAGGGCTGTGCGCCGACGGAGAGAAATACGTCTCTGTCTGTCATACTCGCACCTTACAAGCCGGAGTATTTAGTTGTGGGTTACGGCAGGTGTCGGTTTCGAGACAACACTGGCGCTCAGCTCATCTGCTTGTCGAGTTCGCCCTTGATCGCCAACGTGTCGAAATCGTGGTCCGGGCGGATGTTGACAAAGTCCAGAAAGCCCTCGGCCGCAGTCAACACGTCGTCGTCGTAGTGGTCGCTGGCGGCGGCAACGGTCGGGCCAGCCCCGATGATCGGTTCGAGCGCCGCCAGCGCACAGGCGATGTCGTACGACCGTGCGTCGGCGATACCATCCTCGTTCACCTTCGTTGCGTCGATGAAATACAGTTCGCCGTTGGCAACCAGAACATTCTCTGCCCGCAGGTCCCCGTGCACGAGGTCGGCACCGTGCATCTCTGCGAGGGCAGCAAACAGGTCTGGGACGACGGCTTCGACAGCCTCGGTGTCGAGGTCATCGAGCGTCTCGAAGTCGGGGAGATACTCCAGGACAACGACACCGTAGCCGTCGTACTCGAACGCTTCCAACGGTTCGGGAGAATTGACGCCCAGTTCCTGCATTTTTTTGGTCGATTCGAGTTCGTGTTCAGCCATCGCGTACGGTGTCCCAAACCGCTGGAAAAACCCTTCCGACCCGCTCGCGAAGACACCGATATTTCGGCCGGTGGTCAACAACCC
The DNA here is from genome assembly GCF_051414135.1 of Halovenus halobia. Lineage (NCBI taxonomy): Archaea > Methanobacteriati > Methanobacteriota > Halobacteria > Halobacteriales > Haloarculaceae > Halovenus > Halovenus halobia. The sequence continues at coordinate 184,757 of NZ_JBLKOA010000005.1, read as the reverse complement.
GTGGACAAGCGTATTCTGCCCGCTGATGATCTTGATGAAAAACTGCTCGTTGACCACGGCTGGCGTTGACAGCCAGTTGTCCGCGTCGAGCAAGCGGACACCGTCGAAAGGCTCGTCGTGACGGGCGGCAGCCTCGGCTGCGAGCCCTTCGAGTTCCTCCTCGGGAACTTCTCCCCGGAGAAGATCGCGAATTGCCATGGATAGCTCGTTTTCGCTCTGTGTGTATATAACTGCGGGGCCTGTCGCCGGCGTGTCACCAGCGGAGACGAGTGCCCCCGCTGGTTGTCGGCTTCTGCAGATACCCGCGTCCGAACACCGAAGTGGGTGACTGTTCGAACCGAATAAAATCACCCCTGTAACGGCAAAAATTAGATTTGATAGCCATGCAGCAGTCTTATTCTTCTTGACCTCCTACAAATATATGGAGCCATCTGGCTCCGTAGTGTCACACGCTGGGGGGTAACCCCCTGCTTTTCCCTTGTGCAACGTGACGAGCAGCAGAATAATTATACGCCGTCGGCTGTACGGTTGGGGCAATGACGGGGGATTCAGTGGTGTTGCTTGTGGATGACGATCCGGAAATCGTCGAGAGCTATCAAGAGCAACTGAATGAAACGTACACGACTCGGACCGCATTTTCCGGCGAAGAGGCACTCGACGAACTAGACGAAACTGTCAATGTGGTCCTGCTCGACCGCCGAATGCCCGGAATGACCGGCGACGAGTTACTCGAACTGATTCGAGACCGAGGGCTCAACTGCTGGGTTGTCATGGTAACAGCAGTCGAACCGGACCTGGATATCGTCGCCCTCGAGTTCGATGAGTACCTCATCAAACCCGTTTCTAGCTCACAGTTGAACGACGTCGTCGAGCGGATGTTGACCCGCGAGGAGTTGGACGCACAGATTCAACAGATCGTCGAAATTGGGTCCAAGCTCGCGACCCTCGAGGCCAAACTTGATTACGACCAGCTCCAGGAGAGCAACCACTACAGGGAACTGCGCGAGGAGTTCAGCCAACTCCGCGAGGAGATCGAGGTCACCGAGTACGAGGACGACCCGTACCTCGAAGCCACCGTCGAGAATATCGACGCCTTGCTTCCCAATTTGTAGTTCTGTCTCCGTTAGAGACGTCTCAGGCATCGTAATACTATTTCGATACAACGGATAATTCGAGTAACGGGACTGGGATGAGACGACTCGCACTCGTACTCTGTGCGGTGGCTGGTCTGGGGCTGTTGCTGTTTCCCACAGCGGGGACGCCAGCAGCCCAGCAGGCCGTCGACACCGACGACGTTAGCTTGTCGTCGGCGCCAGCGCCGCACGGTGCGTACGTGACCCAGGTAGACGGGGAGGTCCGTCTCGACTTCACGCGGCGCCATCCCAAAACCGGAGAGCGAATCGGATTGAACGACCGCGCAGTGACGAGGTTCGACAGGGTACTACAGGTTACGTACACCGAGTCGGGGCCCGCGAGAGTGTGGTTCGAGACTCCGACGACCGGCGTGTATTTCTATCACGACGAGCCCAGTCAAGCGGTCGAGAGTCGGGAAGAAGCCATCCGCATGGCGGGCGGAGAAGCGGTCTACGTCGGAGTCGTCATAGACACGACCGACCCAGAGAGTCGTATCGGACAGTTCGACAAGTTCGAGATTCACGTCGGAACGCCAGGCAGCGACAGCGAGGACAGCGAGGAGGTACAGGTCGGTACGCCGCCAGCCAACGGACCCGACGAGGGAGAGGGTCCGTCCGAGCCAGAACCAGAGCCAGAACCGGAGCCAGAACCAGAGCCAGAACCGGAGCCAGAACCAGAACCAGAACCGGAGCCAGAACCAGAACCAGAACCAGAGCCGAATCCACCGGCTGACGACGGGCAGGATGGAAGTCCCGAATCGGGGCCGTCGCCAGAGCCACCTGAGGGGCCACTGCCGGACCTCGACCCCGGCGGAGATGACCCGGCTGAACTCCCCGAGTCAGGGACAACAGACGGCAATCCGCCGCCAGAACTGGGCGAAACTCCCGACTCGACGCAGATTGCACTTGGAGGGCTGGGATGGGTGCTGTTGCTGGTCGCGGGCGTGTTACTCGGAACGGCAGCGGCTGCGGTCTTGCGGCGGCGGTCAGTATAGAGATGAGCACGGCGAGTACAGATCTGGACGAGGGCGGGTTCACCCAGGCCGCAACGGCAGAGATACGAGGTGTCGATGTCGCCGCAGTCGTTGCGGTGCCGGTTGTCCTGGTCGCGGTCTTCGCGCTCCCGCTGGGAGTACGCGAGCAGTTCGTCTTCGAGAGTGCTGCGCCGACAATTCGTACTGCGTACCTCTCACATTTCGTCCATCGACAGCAACTGCACCTGTTCGGAAACCTGGCCGTCTATCTCGTCGTGGCACCAGTCACCTACCTCCTCTGTGTACTCGCTGGCCGGCGCCTCCTGTTTCGGGCGACGTTCGTGACACTGCTCACGGTGTTTCCGTTCGCACTCTCAGTGATGCAGTTACTCTTTCCACGCCAACGAGAAATTCTGGGCTTTTCGGGACTCAACGCCGGCTTGTTCGGCCTGCTCTGTGTCGCGTGGGTCGTCTACGTCTCCAAGCAGTTCCTCTCCTCTGAGTCGACGCAGTACGCGCCGGCGCTTCTGTTCCTCATCTGTGGCGTCATCGCGTTGCTTACCCTCCCGGCGCGAGCGTGGCGACTCGAAATTGGGCTCGGGTCGGTGGCACTCGGGATTGGCTACCTCCTCCTGTGGGTGCGTAGCGACCAGCCGGACGGAGCCAGAATCAGACGAGGCTTGAACCGCCCCGGGTACGCCGAACTTGCCGGCGCAGGGCTCGGATTGATCGTCTCCTATCCATTCGTCGGCTTTCGCGACATCGTGACCGTCGGGACGAGCGTCATCGACGTCTACATCCACCTGCTTGGCTTCGCGCTGGCGTTCATCGTTGTCTACGTCTACCTGATTGTCGTCGAGTAGCCTACTGGTCGAGTTCCGGCGGGTCGCCGTCGGAGCCCAGCCGCATCTCCGTCCGGGTGACGTAGAGGTGCGCGAGCGCAGCGACCAGAAACGTCGTCACGACGAACACTGCCGTCGCGAGGCCCGAGAACATCGCGAAGCCGGGAAGCCCGGCGGCCACGAGTCCAATCAGACCCAGGTTCACGACGCCGAGGCCGAGGTAGAACGAACTCCACGGAATCTCTCGGCCGCCGACCACCTCCATGTAGATATCCAATTCGTCCGCAGCAGGCCCCATCGTTACTGTTCCTGCTCTGTCGTCGAAATCGACAACACCGATCTCGTCCATCCGAGGAAGGTGGACCTGTTGGAGAGACGTGTAGACGCGCTTTCGCTGGTCGTAGGAGATATCTTCGAGCGGAATCTCGTTCTCCCAGGCCGCGACCTGTTCGGCGAGTTCACCCAGTTCCGTGCCGTTTTCGGCCTGGCGGAGATAGTGGAGGGTAAACCGACGGCGGTGGTTGCTCAGGAGCTCGAAACACTCGTCGTGGGAGATTGTGTCGGCGCCGCCACCTTCAGTTTCGCCAACATTTTCTTTCGCGGCACTCATCGTGGGAAGATATGTCTGACGTAGGCCGGACAAGAGATAAATGATTGCGGTGTTATCAGAATCAGAACTAGTAATAAAGTTAGGATATATAAATTTTGTTACTACATCAATAACAGTTGATCATATCTAATACGACGTTTGTTAGTATTAGCGGAAACCTCCGAATAACAACCGGAATAGACGAGCCACAGGAGTGCACTGGTATCGTCAACGAGGCTGACTTCGACATTGCGGTCGGTCCGGATTGGTGGCACTGATCCGGACCCGAACTACGACGCGCCGCTAGCCGCCACCAGCATGGTTCCGAGAACGAATATTCTCGATTTATTTGCTATAATAGACTGGTGGTGTGGGGAAATTAGCTCAGTTCCCTTTTTTTTCCGCCGCGCTCGGCGACGATGGTAAGTGTCTCGTCGAATGACGAGATTTCGGCGTCAAACGTCCGGATTCGGAAACCAACGTCAAGTCTTTCTCCGACGCCAAGACTGGCTGGACGGTCTCGAAGTGCTGTCCGCTGTGGGTCGGTCACGTCGTACAGTTCGATCCCTATTTCGCTCTCGGTCTCGTGCAGCGACCACACTCCGAGTTCCTGAGTTCCCTGATTCGTAATCCTGAGGAGTCCCTCTTCCGCACCGGCAGCCGAGTCTCGGTCGAACTCGTAGACTGAGTCGGTTCCGAGTCCGAGGCTATCGTCGTCGTTCTGCAGTCCGATGCCCGGGAAGAAGAACTCCACTTGGCCATCCGAGTTTTCGATACTCCGGCCGTTGCCGCCTAAGCCTCGACCATCCCCGAGGCTATTAAGATTGAGGAGGGCATCGTCGTCCTCTGCCGCACTGACGGTTACGCGCCGATCAGCGCGGACGCTGCTAAACGCACCCGAACTAAGAGCCAATGTGCCACTGGCGAGGACACTGCCGACGCCAGCGATGAGGGTGCGTCGTTTCATACCAGTTTTAGCTGCTGCCGAAGTCGCCGTAATCTGCAACGGCATTGATCGTCATGTCCACTTCAAGCGACGCGTCGCTGGTTGTGCCGCCGCTGATGTACAGTCCGAAGTTGAAATCCTGTCCTGGTTCCAAAATATAACTCTCCTTGTTGTAGCCTCGGAGATCAGTTTCCGGGAATTCCGCACCGAACCGACCGGTTAGGCTGATTTCGTCTCGAATCTGAGCGAGGTTGTTCGGGTCGCTGTTTCCGTAGCTCGTGTCCGTATCATCTGGTCGACCAGAGGCCTGAGGGTCGACGCCGAGACTGTTATCGACGTCCACGCGGTTCTCCGAGGCAATACTGCCCGGTTCAACATACACGAACACGTTCTGTGTCCCTTGGTTTCTGACCTTGAACAGGTCGAAAATCCGGGTGACTGCATTCTGATTGACGCCTGTCCCGTCCTCGTCATAATTTGAGGAGTCAGTGAGCTGAATGTTGACCTGTCCGCCACTAGTCTCGACATATTCCTTGTTTGCAGCATCCGTCGTGTCGAAGGCAAGGAGTGCGTCGGCGTCACTAGCTGTACTAACCGAAACTGTTCGATCTGCACGCACGCTGCTGAACGCGCCGCTACCTAGTGCAGCCGCCCCGCCGGCGGCGAGCGATCCTGCGCCGATCAAGAACTTGCGTCGTTCCATGGTTGTGTTCACCTGCGTCCGCCGCGTCGACCCGGAGGCCGTCAGCGACGAACCTACTCGTACCTGTATGCGCTATCCGTGTTGTATCAAGCCACCTGAATGAACGACCGTCGACTTCCAGCGGCCCCTGAAACCCCCGGAGCAACAGACGACAGCGTGACAGGCTGGCTAAGAAATTGGATGGCCGCCTCTGAGGCGACCCTCAGAGGAAGACTGAACCAGTTTCTGAGCGCGAAACGAGTCCTGACGAGTGACACAACCGGCACCGTCAGCTTCAGTGGGTGTCTGAAAACGAAACTGCGGACCGTCTGCCCCCGCCTGAACAGTCACCGAAAAGGACAGTCACACAGCCGAGAGACCGTTCAGCTTGAAACGTCGTCTGCATTTATATTCATCGGGCAAACAAAGGACACTATAGTTTCGTCCAATCTCGGCGTGTCGTGACGGACGAACCATGTCGGGTATCGGCTCCATTCGCAGCAACTGACACATGAACACGCTACGCATCGCGGGCATCGTACTGGCCATTACCGCTAGCGCGATGCTTGTCGCTGGCACACTTGGTATCACGTCGACGACAGCGGACAGAGATGTCTCTGTGAGTGTCGCCGACGACAAGAACGCCCTCGTTGGATACGGAGCTGTAAACCCGGACGCGACGCCGAAGGCCACAATTGATATAATTACCGTGACGAACCGCTTCAAGCAGCCAATAAACGTGACCGCCATCGAGTTGAACAGTGGCGAAGGAGTGTCTCTCACGCCAACCGACCTGCCGGAGGACATCACGCCCGGCACCACAGGCACAGTATCGGCGTCGGTAGAGCAGTGCACTCCGTCGACGACGCCCGAAGTGTCTGTGACGATTACCGTTGCCGGCCACGGAATCAGCGTTACGTTATCGGATGGGGGCGAAACTGTAGAGCGGTCGTTCTCGGTTAACTGTCAAGGTAACGGTAAAAACGGAGGCGGCAACGGGAATGCTGGTGGAAACGGGAACAACAATGGAAACGGTGGAGAGAACGGCAGCGGAAAAAAGAAAGGACAGCAGAACGGAAGCTGACACCACGAGACGAGAATCAAGCCGAGTAATCAGAATCGGAAAGTCGACCTCGGGACCGTAGTCTCACGGAGCGGAGGAGAAACGCCGATAGCACAGACGTAATCAGCCACATGGAGGCACGCCAAGCACTCTGGACAGTCGCTCAACTCGCGGTCGTGCTGATAGTGCTCGCGCTGTTCGTCGGGCAGTTTCTCGGCCAGCCAATCCTGTTGAGTTACGTGACCAGCGAGAGCATGGAACCGACAATCGACGTCGGCGACGGGTTTGTCGCAATCCCGTCAGAGGCCGCCGGCGACATTGACGAGGGCGACATCATCGTCTTCGAGGCCGAGAAAATCCAAGGTGGCGGACTGACGACCCACCGCGTCGTCGACGTGACCGACGAGGGCTACATCACACAGGGCGACAACAACCCGTTCACCGACCAGGACGGCGGCGAACCACCAGTCGCGGAAACCGAGGTCAAAGCCGTCGCGTGGCGTCCCGGCGGGTCGGTGCTGACGATTCCGTTCGTCGGGACCGCGGTGACCGGCGTGCAGTCACTCCTCCAGTCAGTGCAGCTCACGCTCGCGCGCTCGCTGGGGACGCGGGCACTGCTCGGAACGCAGGGCCTCGCCTACGTCATGCTCGGGAGCTCTGTACTGCTGTATCTCGTCGGCGGACGGTTCGAGGACGACCGCCGCCGTGAGCGGGGTCGAACGCGGGACGACGGGACCAGCGCGTACAAACTGATGGCGCTGTTGACGCTGGTCGTCGTTGCTGGCGTGACGGCGTCGATGGTGGTCCCAGCCGGCGCACAGGAGTTCGGTATCGTCAGCGCAGAGTTCGAGAGTGACTCCCCGACGGTCATCCGGCAAGGGACGACAGAGTCGTTCAATTACACGATTGGGAACAGCGGTGTCATTCCGACAGTCGTTTTTCTCGAAGCGACGGGGGAGCGAATCGACACACAACCGCGACAGTTCACAATCGACGGGCGCTCGACGGCGACGACGGAGGTGACAATCTCCGCGCCGGAGGAGACCGGACAGTACCGCGCGTTCGTCCAGCAGTACCGCTATCTACAGATTCTGCCGACGCCGGTCATCGAAGCGTTATACCGTCTCCACCCGTGGGCTCCAATCGTCGTCATCGACGCCATGGTCGCCGTGCCGTTCTATCTGTTCGGCATCTGGCTGCTCGGCAGTGAGCGACTGCGAGAGCGCGAGCGCTCGCGGGGGTCGTGGTGGTCCTGAGCATGACAAGCACAATCCATTTATCCAGTCGAAAAGTGTGTGTAAATGATGCGTAGGTGGTTGGGACGAGCGCGACTATTTGTCGCCAGCAATGCAGACGTACTCGCAGTCGGGCTACTCCTGGTCGCGGCGCTGGGCGGATTTGCCAGCTACACCGCCCACGCGGACCCGGGAACAGAGATCGAACAGCGGCAGGTGTCGAGCTGGAGTTCGACGGCGACGTACACACACGAGGCCACCGTGCAGGCCGAGACACCGGTCTTCGAGCGAGGTGAGACGTTGACCGACCGCAGCGTCTATCTGGAATCGATTGCGCCGGTGCTTAACGGGACGTTCCAGTATAGTTACGACGCGTCGGCACAGGGTGCGCTCGCGGCGAATGCGACGCTGGCACTGGTAGTGCGCTCTGTTGGCGAAAACACGGAATTCTGGCGGGACGAGCGCACACTCACGGCCCAAACCGTCGAGGGGCTCGGCCCGAACGAAGAGCTGTCGGTCCCGTTCTCGGTCAACGTCACCGAACAACAGCGACGAATCGCGGACATCGAGGAACAACTCGGCGGGACGCCCGGCGAGTCAGAGATGGTCGTCCAGTCTACCCTCCGGCTGACCGGGCAACGAAACGGGCTGCCGGTCAATGAGACTATCCAGCACAGCCTCTCGATTCAGAATAGCGGTGGAACCTACAGCGTCGCGACAGACTCGCCAGTGTCAGATAGCGGGCAACAGAGAGAACGTGTCGAGGTGGTCGCAGGCTACGGGCCGCTCCGGTCGGTCGGGGGTCCGGTACTGCTCGTGGCTGGGATACTCGGACTCGTCGCGCTCGGCGTCGGGCGGGTCGCTGGCTGGACAGCGGTGTCAGAACGCGAGCGGGCCTGGGTTGAATTCCAATCCGACCGTCGGACCTTCAACGAGTGGGTTACGCAGGGAACAATCCCGTCAGAGGCGATGACCGCTCGTGTCGTGACCGTCGACTCCTTAGAAGGGGTCGTCGACGTGGCAATCGATAGCAACCGCAGGGTAATCGAGGACCCGTCACGCGAGATATTTGCGGTGATGCTGGACGAGACGACCTATCGGTACGAGCCACCCTCGCGGCCAGCCGAACGGGACAGGCTGCTGACGGCACCGGGAACAGCAGCCCAGACGACCGAGAACGGTGAAGAGCCGCCGGACGAGGAAAGCGACACAGAAGAGACACCCCAGAGTGGTCACTCTTCCCAGTAGAATCGTGGCGCGAGCGTGAGATAGGCCAGCGCAGCGACCAGCAGCGCCCGCGGAAGCACACGCCCGGCAACGGTCGGGACAAGAATCGCGCCCATCTGGACAACACCCATTGCAAGTGCGTCCCGGGCAGCGAGTTTCGGGTACGGGACGGGCGCGACCATCAGCACCGAGAGCACAACTGACGCCGCGAGCAGCGCCGGAACAGCGGTCAACCCGGCGAGATACGCGGCGGCGAGGATGGACGACGCCAGCGTGTTCTGGATGCCGGGTCTGTTCTCGTCTTCGTCGACGTGGACCGTGTACAGCGCTGTCCGGACCAGCGAGAAGACGACAAAGATCGCGGCGACCCCTGCTGCGGCGGCGAAAAGCAGCGGTTCAGAGCCAAGCGGCCCCCAGGCACTGTTCGCAGCGGCGAAGACGAACAGCGCGGGCGTCGTGCCAAAGGAGACGATATCGGCCGTCGAGTCGAGATACGGGCCGACGGCCGTCCCGCCGCGAGCGCGGGCAATGATTCCGTCAAGTCCGTCGGCGACGGCCGCGAGCAGGATGAGTCGGGCAACGAGTTCTACCTCGCCAAGCACTGCAGCGGCCATAGCGACCACCCCAACGACAGCGTTTGCCAGCGTCATCACGTCAGCCAACCCGAGGCGCTCGACCACCCGTAGAGACATACCCAGACCGTCGGACAGGGTGTACAAGAAGGACGCGATTCTCCTGCCAGCCGCGACTGTCTTGTGGGTGCCCGCCCACCACCAAGTATGAGCGACGAGAACACGGGTGAGCCACTGGCTGCCGTCAGCCGTGCCATCGAGGCCGGTATCGACGCCGCACACCCACGAACTGTCATCGCCGACGCCGTCACCGTCGAAGATGGCCACCTCTCGGTCGGTGACAGCGACTACTCGCTTGGGTTCGACCGGGTCGTGTTGCTCGGCGGCGGCAACGCGGCAGCAACGGCGGCCGCTGCTCTGGAAACCGTTCTCGGCGACGCACTCGACGGCGGCGTCGTCGTGACAGACGACCCCGTCGACACCGGGATTGTCGAGGTAATCGAGGGTACGCATCCGCTCCCCTCGGCGGCCAACGTGGCGGGAACCGAGCAAGTCCTCGATTGCGCCCGAGACGCGGGAGCCGACACGCTCGCGCTGGTCGTTATCACCGGCGGCGGCAGCGCACTGCTGGCACAACCCGTCGATGGACTGGCGCTGTCGGAGCTCCGCGAAATCACCGACGAGTTGCTAGCGGCCGGCGCGAGTATTGGCGAACTCAACGCAGTCCGGAAACATCTCTCTGCGAGCAAGGGCGGACAACTCGCCGAGGCGCTCGCTCCGGCGACAACCGTCGGGTTGCTGTTCAGCGATGTCGTCGGTAATCGAGAGGATATCATTGCAAGCGGGCCGCTTACTCCCGACGAAACGACCTATGCCGACGCAGTGGCGGTGCTGGAGCGATACGGAATTGAGCCGCCAACGGCAGTCAAAGAAATTCTCGCAGCAGGAGAACGCGGCGAGCGAGCAGAGACGCCAGTGCCGGGCGAAGAATACGTCGAGCACGTCGACACGCACATTCTCGCCGACAACAGGACAGCACTGACGGCGGCGGCCGCGTCGCTGGAGGCAGACGGCTATCCTGTGACGATACTCGGCGACGAAATCGAAGGTGAAGCCAGCGATGTCGGGCAGGTCCACGCCGCGATTGCAGAAAGCTGTCGCGCACACGAGCAGCCGTTTGCGCCACCAATCGCGCTGGTTTCAGGTGGAGAAACGACAGTGACCGTCGACGGCGATGGCGTAGGTGGACCAAACCAAGAGTTCGCGCTCGCCGCCGCACTCGAACTGGATTCTGGCGTTGTCGCCGCTGTCGACACCGACGGCCTCGACGGTGCAAGCGGTGTCGCAGGCGCACTGCTCGACGCCAACTCTGTCGAGGACGAGTCACGAATCCGCGAGGTACTCGATACAAACGACGCCCACAGCTATCTTGCTGAGCGCGGTGGCGTCATCGAGACGGGACGAACCGGGACAAACGTCAACGACCTGCGAGTGGTGCTGGTTGCAGACCAGTGAGCGCCGTAAGCAATGCAGTCGATTTTTACCTACCGGTCGTCAACGCTGGGGTATGAGCTTCGAGAAAGGAGACCACGTGATTCTCCACGACGAGCACAGCGAGTACGACGGCGAGACCGGCGAGATTACCCGAGTCTCGGAGACGATGTTTGGCGACGAGAACTACACGATTAGCTTCGAGGACGGACAGGAAGCGGGCATCCCCGAAGACAATCTCGAAGCGGCCGAGTAACGCGATGGCTTCGATCCCGCTTCACTACGTCGATATCAGAGCCTTCTGTTACGTGACGGAGGACGACAAGCGGGTCGAAGACGCCCTGCGACTCTTTTTGCCCGAGGAGTTCGAGATCCAGCGCGCAAAATCAGACGGTCACTACGGCGACCGAATTCTGGTGCTCTCTGCCAGAGTCGAGAGCGCAAGCGGGATGCGAGCCGTGATCGACGCGCTCGGTGACCTCGCGGACGAGGACTTCTCACGAGTCGTCGACGAACTCGACGAGCGCGTCACCGAAAACTGCGAGTTGTTCCTCACGCTCGACAAACAGGCGGCGTTCAACGGCCGCGTCGAACTCGGTGATGGTATCACCGTCCGGGGCAAGGTCGAGGCCTACCCCGCGAAGAAGGAATCGGCAGTCGAGAACGTCGAAGAGCTACTCTCGGAGTTGTGATGTACGAGGCCGTCCACGCCCACCCGGACGGGACGAGCACCGTTGCACGGCTGGCGCTGACGGCCAGCGAATACGGCTTCGAGGGGCTGGTCGTCCGCAATCACGGCGACGACCCCGCCTCCTACGACCCAGAGACGATTGCGGAGACCTACGGAATCGACATCGTGCCGGGCGTGGAGATTCGGGCCGACGACCCCGCACAGGCGAGTGGCTTCGTCAGTTCACACCGCGACCACCAGCAGATTGTCGCGGTCCACGGCGGCACACCCGAAATCAATCGCTTTGCGGTCGAACAGCCAATGGTCGATGTGCTCGCGCACCCGATGGTTGGCGACGGCGATTTCAATCACGTGCTGGCGAAGGCTGCCAGCAGAAACGGGGTCCGGGTCGAGTTCAACTTCGCAGACGTGCTCCGTGATTCTGGCGGCAGCCGTGTCCGTCGACTTCGCCAACTCCGGAAACTGCGTGAGATTGTCGAGGCCCACGATACCGACTACGTCGTCAGCGCCGACCCGTACTCACATCTTCAGTTGCGCGCACCGCGGGAACTGCGCGCTGTCGGCGACGTAATCGGTTTCGACCCAGCCCAAATTGAGACAGGACTGGCGGAGTGGAGAGAACTGGCCGAGCGTAACCGGCGTCGCCTGTCAGAGCAGTTTATCGAACCGGGCGTCTGGCGTGAGGAGTAGCGACGCCGGAGGGGAATGTTTTAGCCGGGCGGCGCACAACCAGTGAGAGAACAGATGGACCGCGGCGACGCAGAGAATTTCAGTCGGATGGGCACACTCGGAATCGAAGAGGAGTGTTTCGTCGTCGACAGTGAGGGTCGGCCAACTTCCGGAACGGATGACCTGGTCTACGGGTCGACGCCGCCGGAGATACTCGAAGACCGACTCGACCACGAACTGTTCAAGTTCGTCATCGAGACACAGACCCCGCTGATCGAGGAGGTCGACAACGCCGAAACACACCTGCTCGCGATCCGCGACGCGCTGCTCGACCACGCCGAGGAACACGGCTACGGTATCGCGGCGGCAGGACTCCATCCGCTGGCTCGCTGGCGCGAACTCGAACACGCCGAGAAGCCACGCTACAAATCCCAACTCGACCGCATCCAGTACCCACAGCACAGAAATACGACCGCCGGCCTCCACATCCACGTTGGCGTCGACGACGCAGACAAGGCCGTCTGGGTCGCAAACGAACTTCGCTGGTATCTGCCGCCGCTGCTCGCGCTGTCGGCAAACTCGCCGTACTGGAACGGCTTCGATACCGGCTTACACTCTGCTCGTGCGAAAATCTTCGAGGGGCTTCCCAACACGGGGATGCCGACAGTGTTTGACTCCTACGAGGAGTTCGACCGCTTCGAGCGCCGGATGCTCGAAACTGACGCCATCGACGACCGAGGTGAACTGTGGTACGACGTGCGGCCCCACTCCGCACACGGCACCGTCGAGGTGCGAACGCCGGACGGCCAGCACGACCCCGACGTTGTCCTCGCCTTCGTCGAGTACGTCCACGCACTCGTCCTCGACCTCTGTGCGCGATACGAGGACGGCGAAACGGGCCATCGACACCGGCGGGAAATGCTCGACGAGAACAAGTGGCGTGCCATCCGCCACGGCTACGACGCCTCCTTTATCGACCAGACGGCCGAGGGAACGATTTCGCTTGGAGAATTTGTTGAACGAGAGACCGACCGGCTCGGTGTATCTGGTCTGCGTGAGCTGTACGAAGCCGAAAGCGGTGCAACTCGCCAGCGCCGGATTCACGAGCGAGACGGGGCTGACGCGCTCTGTCGGTCGCTTGCCTTGCAGGGCAGCGAGTGAGTCAGGCCGAGGCTTCCTGTTGGGCGGTGTCGTGAATCCGGTCCAGCGCTGTCCCGGCGTGTGAGACGAGTAACTCCAGCAACTGCAGGTCCTCCTCGTCGAACCCGTCGGTCCCACTCGCCGGTGCGAGGAGGATAATCCCACTGTCGTCGTGAGCCGTGACGAGCATCGAGAGCAGTCGGTCTTCAGTCGGTGCGTCTTCGCGGACGACCGCCTCTGCCTGCTCTTGGGCCACTCCCTCGCGGGCGAGGGAAACCAGCGCCGCGCGGTCGGCGTTGATAATTGTGCTGTCGATAACAGTTGCTTCCTCGCCGTCGACGGCAATGAGAGCGGTTTCTGTCAGTCCAAGCAACGTCTGGATCGCTTCGATACAGAGTGCGCTGACCTCGTCGACCGACCGCGTTCGGTTGAGTTCTCGGCCGTAGTTGTTGATGTCGGCGGCTTTGCCAGCGAAGGCTTCGATTCGGTCGCGCTCGGCTTCGAGTTCGCGCTGGCGGAGTCGGCTCTGTGCGTCGTAGACGCCAACGAGCGCGCCGACCACCGTGCCGACGGTGACGAGATTCATCGTGATATACTGCCCCTGTGCGAGGGTATTGAGTGTAACCTGCTGGCTAAACAGGATGAGGGCCGCAATCGAGGCGAACAGCACTGCGCTCCCGGCTGCCCACGCGAGAATCCGAGAGAGGTCTGGCTCGAAGCCCGGTTGGTCGGTTAGCCAGTAGCCGACGTAGACGAGACTCAGCCCGATGATGGCAAACGGAACTGTCTCGAACGCAAAAACGATCACCAACTCCGACTGCGAGAGACCAGTGAGTGACGAAATTTGTTGTCCACCTTGCACGAGCTGGATCGCTCCGAGCACAAGTCCAGCCATGGCGATTGCCCCACCATAGGCGTCACGACGCTCCATGCCTACTGTAAGGCCGGTGGGCGGTATTGAAAGTATTTAAGATTATCTGACATAAGTTACTCGATGTCGGGGGCCGGGACACCCTCGTCGTCGCCGTTTATGTCGTGGTCCTGCCTAAGTTGGCGAATTCGGTCACGAATATCTGCCGCAAGCTCGAATTCGAGGTTGTCCGCTGCCTCCTCCATGCGCCCTTCGAGTTCTGCGATTGCACGGGCAGCCTCCTCGGCGTCCTCGGGGTCCATCGAGGCTGCCTCGCCGGTTTCGGTCTCGCTGCCGGGAAGGTTCGTCTGCCCGACTTCTTTGTCGATTGTCGCAGGTGTGTGACCGTGTTCTTCGTTGAACTCCCGTTGAATCCGGCGGCGGCGCTTTGTCTCCTCGATTGCGGAGTCCATCGCCGCGCTCGGTTCCTCGGCGTACAGCACCACCTTACCGTTGACGTTTCGGGCGGCCCGGCCCATCGTCTGGACGAGCATCGTCTCAGAGCGCAGGAAGCCCTCCTGGTCGGCGTCGAGGATACCCACGAGGGAAACCTCGGGAATGTCAAGGCCCTCTCGGAGGAGATTAATCCCGACGATAGCGTCGAGTTCGCCCAGCCGAAGCTGGCGGATCAGTTCGTGTCGCTCCAGTGTGTCAGTCTCGTCGTGCATATACGCCACGTCGATACCTGCCTCGCTGAGATACTCCGTGAGGTCTTCGGCCATCCGCTTTGTGAGTGTCGTCACCAGCGCGCGCTCGTCGTCGGGCAGCGCTTCCAGTCGCTCGATAATATCCGACACCTGCCCCTCCACGTCGGCCACCTCGATTCCGGGGTCGACGAGGTAGGTCGGACGGACAATCTGTTCGACAATCTGGTCGGAGTTCTCCCGTTCGTAGTCGCCGGGCGTCGCGGAGACGTACAGCGTCTTGTCGGTTTTGTCCTCGAACTCCTCGAAGGTCAGCGGGCGGTTGTCGAAGGCTGTCGGCAGTCGGAAGCCGTTCTCGACGAGTGATTCCTTGCGGGATTTATCGCCCTCGAACTGGCCGCGAATCTGTGGCAGTGTCTGGTGAGATTCGTCGACGACAGTGAGGAAGTCGTCGGGGAAGTAATCGAGCAGCGTGAACGGCGCTTCGCCAGTCTCGCGGTCCGAAAGGTGAACCGAGTAGTTCTCGATACCCGAGCAATAGCCTGTCTCTTCGAGCATTTCCAGGTCGAATCGGGTGCGCTCCTCGATTCGCTGGGCCGCCACCAGGTCACCCGCGCGCTCGAAGTAGCTAATGCGGTCCTCGAGCAGGTCTTCGATTTCTTTGATCGCTCGTTCGAGCCGTTGTTCGGGAATCGAGTAGTGTTCTGCGGGGTGGACGAGCACTGCGGGTTCGTCGCTGACAATCTCACCCTCCAGCGGGTCAACCTTGCGCAGGCGGTCGATTTCGTCGCCCCACATCTCGACGCGAACGGCATACCGACCGTACATCGGGTAGATTTCGACGGTATCGCCGCGGACGCGAAACGTCCCCTGCGTGAAGTCGACGTCGTTGCGTTCGTAGTTCAGGTCGACGAGTTGGCCGAGCAGTTCCTCGCGGTCGATCTGTTGGCCTTGCTCCAGTCGCAGGGACATATCGACGTAGTTCTGTGGGTCACCCAGCCCGTAGATGGCCGACACTGACGCGACCACGATTACGTCGTCACGAGTGAGCAGCGAGCGAGTTGCAGAGTGGCGCAAGCGGTCGATTTCGTCGTTAATCGAGGCGTCTTTCTCGATGTATTTGTCAGTCTGTTCGACGTAGGCCTCGGGCTGGTAGTAGTCGTAGTAGGAAACGAAATATTCGACGGCATTGTCCGGAAACAGTTCGCGGAATTCTTCGTACAGCTGTGCGGCGAGTGTCTTGTTGTGTGCAATGACGAGCGTCGGTTTTTGAATCTCTTCGAGCACCCACGAGACGGTGTTGGTCTTCCCCGACCCCGTCACCCCGAGCAGGGTCTGTTTGTCCATTCCCTGCTCGAAGCCGGAGACGAGTTGTTCGATTGCGGCAGGCTGGTCACCGGCGGGTTCGAAGGGCGCGTCGACGCGGAACCGCCCCGCTTCGTCGGGTCGGTCGGGTGACAGTGGACCCCCTGTATCAGACATTACCCTCTAGTACGTCCCGACGTACTTCACGGACACGCTTGCTATGACGAGTTTGATGTTTAGGTGTGGATGTAGTGAAGGACTGTTGAGTTGTGGGTGTACAGAACCAGAAAGCCCCCGTCCGTTCGAGTCGGGGGCACCGACAGACTCGCTCCGCTCGCCTGTCGAGGTCACGCTCACGCCGTTCGCGTGACCCTCGCTGCGCTCCAGTAGGTGCTTGCTTCGTCCGCCTTCCTCGAACGGACGGCCCCTTTCAGTCCCACCCGCGGTGGCCTGCGACACAAGCAACAGGGTGGGACTGAAAGGGGCGGCGGGCTACGCGAACCCGGCCGACGCAAGCACGCGAAGCGCGCGCAGCGAGGCCCGGGAGCGTAGCACGCCGGGGCTTTCTGGTTGTCCGCAGTTACCCAACCGCCGGAGTATTTCCCAACTAAGATTCCAAGCGTGTAGTAAGCGTTTAGTGCGGCGGTTCGGAACCAGACCCCATGGGTCTTGCTGAGTTATCGATCGGTGAGAAGCTCGTTCTCCTCGGCGGTTTACTCGCCGTTGTCGGCGCAGTACTACCGTGGGGGAGTTCCGGTGCCGGGCTTGAATTGCCCCGAGAGATTGTCGCACTGTTGGTCGGTATCCTCGTTGTTGGACTGCTGTATGTCGCCGACTGGACCGCGTCGGCGCAGTTGATCGCAATCGCACTTGGGGTCGTGGCCACCGGAATCGCAGGCTACACGCTCGCCGAAGGCTTCGGCGTCGTTGGCGCAGGTGACCTCTCACCCAGCGTCGGGGTGTATGTGACGCTGCTCGCCGGCCTCTGTGTGCTCGCCGGTGGACTCCTGAGCTACACCGACTCCAAGCCGGAAGCCGGGATGTACAGCCACCGCTGACCTACTGCGGGGCCAGCGTCTCGACGGTTTGCTGCTTGATTTTCTGTGGTGTCGAGTTCGGAATGACGACCAGCGCGTCGTCGATGACCTCCATCGCTTCGAGGTCTTCGAACTGCTCGCGGGCTTCGTCGGGAGTTCCTGCAACGCCCAGCGCGGCGACCATCTCTTCAGTCACTTCTCCGCGTGCGCGCTCGCGTTCGCCGTCCGCCCACGCGTCCGCGACAACCTCGGCGGCGTCGGGGAACTGCTGGGCGACTGCCCGGCGGTACCCATCGCCGCTGCCGACGTAGTAGGCGACGTGGCCCCGGATTGTCTCCCGCGCTCGCTGTGGGTCGTCGCTAGCTGCGGCGGGAATGTACGGTGCAACGCTGATTTCCTCGGGGTCACGGTCCTGTTCGCGGGCCGTCTCCGCGATGGTCTCGAAGGCGTCTTCGAGCCGGCCGAACGGAACGTTGTGTGGCAGCCAGCCGTCAGCGACGCGGCCAGTTGCCCGCCGCGTTGCTGGCCCCAGCGCCGCCGTGTACACCGGCACGTCTGCACCCAGCGCTGGAAAGTCAGCGACCTCGAAGTACTCGCCGTCGTAGGAAACTCGGCCGGGGTCGTGGAGAAACTTCCCGGCGAGTTCCGCTGTCTCGTGGAGCCGTCGGGCAGGATTGTCGAAGGACATCCCGTGGAGGTCTTCGACTGCCTTCCGGGTCGAGGTGCCGAGGCCGAGTCGGGCGCGGCCGCCCGAGACACGGTCAAGTGTCGCTGCCGCCTGCGCGAGCGTCGCGGGCGAGCGGCCGTAGACGTTGGCGATTGCTGTTCCGAGGTCGATGGTTTCGGTCTCTGTGGCGGCCTCTGTCAACGCGATGAACCCGTCGCGGGTCCACAACTCGCCGGTCCACAGCGAGTCGTAGCCGAGTGATTCGGCGCGTTGGGCGAACGATGCGACATCTGGCTCGTCGTTGGGTACGAGAATCCCCCGTGGCATACACGAGCCCACGCACCCACGGAGTAAAAAATGCGCCGGGCGCTAGAGGTCCTCGAACTCGCGGATGCCCTCGCGAATCGCGTCGGGCAGGGGCCGGGAGTTGCCCTCGTCGTCGATTGCAACCAGCACCGTCTCGCCCGTCGCCGCGAGTTCGTCGCCGGTCGTCACCTCGTAGGCCATGGTCGCGCTCGATTCTCCGATTTCGGTGACGCCGACGCCGACGGTGACCGTCTCGCGAAAGCGGACCTGCCGGCGGAAGTCGATTTCGAGGTTGACCAGCGCAACGTTGATTTCCTCCGGTCGGTCGCCGAAGACGTCGTCCATGTACAGCGTGCGGGCGTGTTCCAGAAACGTCGCGTAGACAGCGTTGTTGACGTGGCCCATCGAGTCGAGGTCACGAAAGCGAACATCGATTTCAGTCTCGTAGTTGAACTCGGTCATATCGAATACCTGCCCCGGAGAGGATTTGCGGCTTTCGGTCGGCGGAGACACGCCTTTGAGAGGTGCCCTCGTATTGGGGGTATGACCACGCTCGCTGACCGGGACTGGCGGTTAATTCCCGAGCAAGAGTATTCAGGGCCGATGCAGATGGCGCTGGACGAGGTTGCCGCCGAAACAGCAGCAGCAGGCGGCCCGCGGACGGTGCGCGTCTATCGCTGGACGCCGAGCACACTCAGCGCAGGGTATCGACAATCTCTCGACTCTATTGACTGGGAGTACTGCGAGAACGAGGGAGTCACCGTCACGCGCCGACAGACCGGCGGCGGCGGCATCTACCACGACCACGACGGCGACATCTCCTACTCGATTATCGCTCCGGCCGAAGAGTTGCCCGGCGACCTGATGGACTCCTACGAACTGCTCTGTGAGCCACTCCTCGACGCCTTCCAGCACATGGGGGTCGACGCTTCCTTTGCGGAGAACGAGCACGACGCAATCTATCAGCCAGCCTGCTATCTCCGGGCAATCAATCCGGCTCACGACATTCTTGCTGGCGGCCAGAAAATCAGCGGGAACGCCCAGTACCGCCAGCGCGACGCCGTGATTCAGCACGGCTCACTCTCGTACGCAGTGCAACCGCAGCGACACCTCGCTGTGTTCGATGGCGTGGATGTGGACGCCGAGCAGTTCCGCGAGCGCGTGACCTCGATTCGTGAGCAGACCGCCATCAGTCGTGAGGCTGCTGTCGAGTACCTCGAAGACGCACTCGGCGAGTGGGCCGACGCCGACGTTGGTCAGTGGACGGACGACGAACTCGTCCGGGCCAGAGAGATTGCTGAGCAGAAATACGACTCGTCGGCGTGGAACCGTGAGCGGGCAGACCCGCTTGCGTAAGCCGAAGCCACTATGCCCGCCGCCGGCCTTGTGTAAGTATGCAGGTAGGCGCACACGTTTCGGTGGCGGGCGGAGTCGATAACGCAGTCCAGCGACAGCTCGATGTCGGCGGCAACTGCGGACAGATTTTCACCACCTCGCCGCAGGTCTGGCAGGAACCCTCGATTGAAGACGACGAAGCCGAGCGATTCAGAGATGGGTCGACCGACGCCGGCGTCGGCCCGTGGGTCATCCACTCGGCGTATCTCGTCAACCTCGCGACGCCGAAAGAAGACCTCCGGGAGAAATCACTTTCGAGCATGCAGGCCGAACTCGACGCCGCCGACCAACTCGGTGTCGAGTACGTCAACGTCCACCTCGGCGCACACACCGGCGCAGGCGTCGAGGGTGGACTCGACAATGCTGCCACCGTCGTCGACTCGCTGGAGATTCCCGACGGCGTGACGCTGTTGATAGAATCCGACGCCGGCAGCGGAACCAAACTCGGCGGCGAGTTCGAGCATCTCGCAGGTGTCATCGAACGGACCGAGGCCGACATCGAGGTCTGTCTGGACACTGCCCACGCCTTCGCCGCGGGCTATGACCTCTCCTCGGCCGAGGCTGTCGAACAGTCACTCGCCGAGTTCGACGAAGTGGTTGGCTTCGACAAGCTCGCGTACGTTCACCTGAACGATTCCAAGCACGACTGCGGCACCAACAAAGACGAACACGCCCACATCGGCGAGGGGAAGATTGGCGAGGACGGGATGCGGGCCTTCCTCAACCACGAGGCGACTCGTGACGTGCCGCTGGCTCTTGAGACCCCGACCGAGGACGGCAAAAGCTACGAGTGGAATATCGGCCGAGTGCAGGAACTCCGAGAGTAAACACAGACCAACCCAATAGTTGCGTTGCTGGTACGTGATAATTCACCCCACAGATTATACCTTCGAGGCCCAATAGTATCGTAGATGAGTTGTCAACCACGTATAGAATCGGCCTACGTGCGTGCCAATGGGAGATAGCGAACAGTCCTCGGCCGAGGAGGCAGAGACCGTCGACGCAGGGACGCCGGGCCGCATCAACGGAGGCCTCGAACAGGTCATCTCCGAGAAGTACACGGCACTCGTCAACGCCTTCGTCCGGGGCACCGAACTCGCCGCGGCGACGGTCTTTGCCATCCTCTTTGCTATCGGCGTCATCGACCTGACGCTACAGATTATTGATGCCGTCCAGAACGGAACGATTACCGACCCGCTGGTCGTCATCGGTTTTATCGACACGGGCCTGTTGCTTCTGATTATCGTCGAGGTGTACCAGACGGTGCTCGCCTACGTCGAGGAGAGTGATACCCGCCGAATCGTCAGGCTGGTCATCTATACGGGCGTGATTGCGATGGTCAGGAAGGCAATTATCTTCCGCACCGGCGAGTACGCCACTCTGGAGGACGCGATGCTCGCCGCGAGCGCCTACGCGGTCATCATCTTCGCGCTGGTCGCCCTGTTGTTCGCCGAGCGGGTCTACGGCAGCGACGACAGTTCGCTAATCGCCTGATTTTACAGCGTTCGCTCGGTGCCGATTCGTCGGTCGAGGAAATCGGCGAGTGACTCGAACATCCGCAGTTTCTGCTGTTGGTCCGAGGAGGCGTGGCCCTCTTCGCCGAGTTCGCGGTACTCGAAGTCGCCGTCTTCGCCGGCCTCGTAGCCTGCGTCTTCGAGCACGTCACGGAAGAGGCGTGCCTGTGAGACGGGAACGCGGCGGTCATTGACGCCGTGGACCATGAACAACGGCGCGTCGAGGTTTTCGTAGTGAGCAATTGGCGAGCGCTGCTCGTACAGCTCGGGGTTCTCCTCGGGCGTGCCGAGGTACTTCTCCATCAGTTCCGTCCGGAAGTGTGGCATCGTGTTCTCGAACATGTCGTTGAGGTCGGTCAGCCCAATCCACGCCACACCAGCGTCGTACAGGTCGGGGTACTGGACCATCTGCCAGTACGCCGAGTAGCCGCCGTAGGAGCCACCAAAGACGACGACGCTGTCCTCGTCGAGCCAGTCGTACTCCGCGAGAACGTGCTCGGCCGCGATGGCGACATCACCCTGTTCCGCGCCGCCCCAGTCGTCGAGTAACTCCTCGACGAACTCTCGGCCCCGGCCGGTCGAGCCACGGTAGTTGACCTGTAGCACCGAAAAGCCAAGCGAGGCGAGCACCTGCGTGTAGAGGTCGAACGACTTCGTATCTCGCGCACGCGGACCGCCGTGCGGGTTGACGATGAGTGGCGACGGCCGAACGCCAGAGTCGTACAGCATCGCCTCAATCTCAAGTTCGTCGTATGGGTCGTGTTCGAGCGCAGCCTGTCGAGTGTCTGGAATCCCATCGGACTCGATTCGGAAGTACTCGGTATCCGCGAAGTCAGACGGCGAGAACGGGCCGTACTCGGGTTCGACCAGCGTCTCTGTCTCGTGAGTCTCGACATTGTAGGCGACCAGTTCGGGCCGGGTCGTTGGCGTCGTGTACGTCAGGACGACGCGGTCATCGTCGAGGACGGCGTCACCAGCCATGCCGAACGAAGCCACACCCTCCGGCAGGTCGAGTTCAGTCGCCTCGCCGGTATCGAGGTCGTAGACAATTGGAATTGTCTCGGCGGTGCGCACGCGTGTGCCGAGCACGCGGTCACCATCAGGCATGAACGCCTCGGGAGACTCCTCGTACTCTCCGTCGCCGAGCCAGCGGACCTCGTCGTCATCCACAGTGTAGACGCCGATTCGACCGAGGTCAGCCGTGTTGTCAGTGACGAGCAGTCGGTCACCCTCAGGCCCCCAGTCGACCGGCGCACTCTCGGCACCATCTTCGCCGAGTTCGAGATTCCGCGGGTTCGAGCCGTCGACGTCGGCGATGTAAACATCGCGGTTGTCGTAGTCGTCGCTCTCGTTGGTCGAGTACGCAACCTGCGTACAGTCCGGCGACAGGGTCGCGCCCCCAGCGGCGCGCTCGTAGTCGGTAATCTTCGTCGTCTCTCCCGAAGGCAGGTCGTGGCGATACAGGTTCATCTGGCCGTCACGGCTCGACCCGACGATGAGTGTCTCGCCGTCGTCGCCGACGGACTGCAGCGCGACTTGCCCATCCATCTCGACGACCGGTTCGGTGGTGCCGTCGCGGTGGATGGCGTGGAGGTCGTTTTGCTCGTTGCCTCCCTCGTCGAGGTGGAAGTAGACGGTATCGCCGTCGGCCCCCCACTCGAGATACCAGCGAGCGTTCCGTGGCACTTCCCCCTCGCTCCACTGTGTTCGCTCGCCCGTGTCCGCGTCGATTGTGTGCAGTTCGTTGCGCCCGGTGACGTCGTAGTAGACAGCGACCGCTTCGCCGTCCGGAGACGCTGTCGGGTGTGCCAGTGTCGGTAAACTGGCGAGGCTCTCGAGTACGCTGTGTTCCTGTTCGGACATCTTCGGGTACTAACGACCCTGAACGTCCTAAAACCCCTGCCTCCGTTTCTGGGTCAGCAGAGTACTACTGAGAGACTCGGTGTCAGCGAGCCCTGTATTCTGCCACCTTTATAGCTTGGCTATACCAAGTTAGTTGTACCAAAGTATTTCAGACTGCGGGAGAATGTAGAGATATGGACGAGATTCCGCCGGGCGAGCACCTCTCGCCGTTCGAGACCCAGCGCGAACTGCACGCGGCCTTCGCACAGGAGACCCGCCACCGAATCATCCAGACGGTGCTTGGCCACCCTGAACACTTGCCCTCGCTGGCCGAACTCGCCTACTACTGTCAGAAAAGCGAGTCAGCAGTGATTGACCAGCTCGGCGAACTCTCAGAACTGGGACTGCTCGAGCGCTACGAACTCGGCGAGAGCGGGGAACAGCGGGACCTCCCCGGCACGTTCTACGGATTCACAGAGCGCGGCGTGCTCATTCTCGACCGGTTCGAGTATCTCCGCGGGCGGCCAATGTTGCAGGCTGTCCACGAGCAGACGGCAAAGACCGAGCGAATTCGCCGCCACGAGGCCGCGCCGCGGCCAGCGCTTCCAGACGCTGTCACGGCAGCGCTCGAAGCTGAGACCACTGACGGAAACGAGATGGCAGCAGCCTTCGGGGCGGCAATGGAGGACGCTGGCTCGCTTCGCGAGTTGTTCTGAACCCGGCTTCTTTTACTCACCAGTCGGCAAGGGAGGCTGTGCGCCGGTTCACTGCCGAATATCTGGAGACAACCCGGGCGGGAATGTGGGACGATTCTCGGGCAGCGCTGGCTAACCTCGCGCTGGACAGCCGCGAGCGCGTCCTCGATGTCGGCGCTGGAACCGGCGAACTCACGCAGGTTCTGCGGGCCGAAACGCCCGGCGAAGTACTCGCCGTCGACGCAGACCGAGAACTACTCGAACACGTCGACCCACCACGAACGCTCGGGGACGCGACGCGGCTTCCGTTCCGCTCGGGAGCGTTCGACCTGGTGGTCTGCCAGGCGTTGCTGGTGAACCTGCCCAACCCTGTTGGGGCACTCGAAGAGTTCGCTCGCGTCTCCAGCGACCGCGTGGCCGTCATCGAACCTGACAACAGCGCTGTCACTGTCGAGTCCTCTGTCGAGGGCGAAGCCGCGCTGGCCAAGCGCGCCCGTTCGCTGTACTTCGACGGCGTCGAGACTGACGTGAAGATGGGCGAGGCAAGTGACCTGTTCGCGGCCGCGGAACTGGACGTGCTTGGAGTCGAACGGTACGACCACCAGCGAATCACCAAGCCGCCGTACTCCGAGCAGGCACTCGAGTCCATCCGCCGGAAAGCCAGCGGTGCGGGAATCGAGACCAACCGCGAGACGATTCTCGCTGGGGAGACAACAGCAGACGAGTTCGACGACCTGCGGGCACAGTGGCGAGCGATTGGGCGCGAGGCAATCGAACAGCTTCAGGATGAATCGTACCAGCGGACGGAGACAATTCCCTTCTACGTGACTGTCGGCACCGTCTGATCAGAGCACGTCGCCACGGACCGACTGTCCTTCCTGTGTTTCGCGGGCCGCTGCGAGTGCCTCGGCAGCCTCGTTCGCAGTGTCAGAGTCGGCACCGAGCATCTCCAGTGCCTCGGGGAGGGTCGGAAAGACGAGTTCACCGGCGCGAAGTTTCTCGATGGCGTCTTCGGAGCGAGTCCCCTCTTTCCAGAGACAGACGCCGCGGGGATCGAGGATCTGTTCGTAGCTGTCCTGGGCGAGTGCCCCCTTGAGTCGCTGGCGAACGTTGTCCTCGAAACTCGCATTGCAGACCTCCAAGTGGACCGGTTCGTCTCCAAGCAAATGGGCAGCGAGACACTTCTCTGGCGCGGCGTGGCCCCCAGCAGTCGCGCGGAGGTGCTCGGGGAACTGGTCAGCCCACTCCGCGCGAACGGTCTTGCCGACGCTCTGAATGCCGTACTCCTCGACGAACGCTGCTTCTCGGTCGGCGTCGTCGTGCAGGAGGATATCCTTCGTCAGGTAGATATCGAGGCGCTCGACGGGGTCGAGGCCGAGTGCCACGTCGCCGTAGACCCACACCTCACGCACGGGGACCGCCATTGGCTCAGTCTCGACGGTTTCGAGGACTGCCTCGACACGGTCAATCGCCCGTTCTCGGTCCCACGACTCCATAGCGTCCGGTAGCAGGCCAGGAGACAAAACGATGGTGCACCAGAGTCGAAAGGGTCAACCGAGACAGTCGACTACGCAGAGCCAATGGAGTGTGACAAGTGTCCGGGCGAGGCAGTGATGCACGCCGCGTACTCCGGCCTGCACATGTGCGAGGAGCATTTCTGTGCCTCGGTCGAAAAACGGGTTCGGAGCCGTGTCCGCGAGGACAACCTGCTGCCCAACGACGCGACCGTCGAAGACCCAGAAACGTGGGTCATCGGCCTCTCTGGCGGCAAAGACAGTGTCGTGCTGACACAGATTCTCGACGAAACCTTCACCAAAGACCCCCGCGTCGAACTGATTGCGCTGTCGATTCACGAAGGTATCGAGGGGTACCGTGACAAGAGCATCGAGGCCTGCGAGGAACTGACCGAGACGCTTGACATTCGCCACGAAACTGTCTCCTACGCCGAGGAGTTCGGTATCGAGATGGACGATGTTGTCGAGGACGACCCACACAATATGGCGGCCTGTGCGTACTGCGGGGTCTTCCGACGAGACATTCTCTCCCAGTACGCGGAGGAGTTCGACGCTGACAAGCTTCTGACTGGTCATAATCTTGACGACGAAGCCGAGACGGCACTCATGAATTTCTTCGAGGGAGATATCAGAAAAATGTCACAACAGTTCGACTCGAGTATCGGCCCGTTCGATGGCGCTGATTCGAGTCAGACTCGCGACGAACCTGAGGAGTTTATCCCCCGCGCCAAGCCACTGCGAGACGTTCCCGAAAAGGAGGTTGCGCTGTACGCACACCTCCGTGACCTCCCCGCGCATATGACGGAGTGTCCCCACGCTGACGAAGCCTTCCGCGGCGAAGTGCAGGAACTGCTGTACGAACTCGAAGAGAATCACCCCGGAACGCGACACTCGATTATGGCTGGCTACGAGGAACTTGCCGGGCTTGCTTCGGCTGCGTATCGCGACGGCTCACCAGACATCGACGAGTGTGAGAACTGCGGCAGTCCAACGACCGGCGAATTCTGTCGGAAGTGTGACTTGCTGGAGACACTCGAAGCAGTCTGATCGGCGCTCGAACCCCGGAGTTGCGTGGGGACTACTACTGTCTCACACCAAGTCAGACAACGACTGTTCTGTCTCACACGTCACACTGGTCGGTGTGAAAGCAACGAGTGAAGATAAAAGGGAGTGCAGTCAGTGACTCGTTACTCAGTTCGGACGACGTCGAGTCCGTTCTGCTTTTCGACTTCTTCGTGGCCGCCGTCAGTCTCACCGAACTCCTGGTTTGATTGCTGGAAGTTGTTGGACGCGTCGAAGGCCTCGTCACTCTCGTCGACGCCCTGGATTGCCTGCCGGGATTTGTCGGCCTGTTTCTGCGTCGTCGGGCCGAGCACCTGTGCGCTCTTGACGCCGGTCATGATAGCCATGACCCGCACTTTTCCTTTGTAGGCTTCCTGAATCCGGGCGCCCCAGATGACGTTGGCGTTCGCCTCGAGTCGTTCGGTGATGTTCTGGGCGATCCCCTCTGCCTCCTGCAGCGTCAGGTCGGGTCCGCCAGTGATGTGGACCAGTCCGCCGCTCGCGCCGCGGTAGTCGACATCCAGAAGTGGATGGTTCATCGCGTCCTTGACCACCTCTTCGGTCTTGTTCTTGTCTTGTGTTTCTCCGACGAGCATCACCGCGACGCCGCCCTGGTTCATAATCGAAGTCATGTCTGCGTAGTCCAGGTTGATCAGCGACGGCTGGGTGATTGTCTCGGAGATTCCCTTGACCGTTTCGGCGATGATCTGGTCCATCACCGAGAAGGCTTTGCCGATTGGGAGGTTCGGGACGTAATCGAGCAGCCGATTGTTGTCGAGCACGATGATCGAGTCCGCTTCCTCGCGGAGTCGTTCGAGCCCTTCCTCGGCCTTGACCGTCCGGGCACGCTCGACGTTGAACGGCGTCGAGACCATCCCGACGACAATGGCACCCTGTTCTTTGGCGATCTTGGAGACGACCGGCGCCGCGCCGGTCCCGGTCCCGCCACCCATGCCCGCGGTGACAAACACCAGGTCCGCTTCGCCGAGTACCTCCTTGATCGTTCCCTGCGCCATCTCGGTTGCGCGCTCGCCCATCGATGGGTCGCCGCCAGCACCGAGACCGTTGGTCAGGGATTTGCCGACCAGAATCTTTGTGTCGGCTTCGATCATCTGCAGGTGCTGTTTGTCGGTGTTGATCGCGATAGTCTCTGCGCCGTTGACACCGATGTTGTACAGCCGATTGACCGTGTTGTTTCCGGCACCGCCCGCGCCGACGATGACGATCCGTGGATCGCCGAAGCCGTCGGCATCATCCATCTGTTTCTGCTCTTGTTCATCACGTTCGAGGGCTTCGTTGACGATATCCTGCATCGTTACACCTTAGCCCACGAGCGGTCTTTCTGCCGCTGGCTGTTTCGCCGTTTACGTTTTTCTGACGGTCGTTCTTTGCCGGTATCCTGCTCCGAGAGCATCTCTCGGACCGCCGAGCGAATTGCTTCGCTCCGGTTCGGATACTCACCGGTGTCGACCATTTGCTCTACCTCTTCGATCTGCTCTTTCGGAATCCGCAGTGTCACACGCTCCATTGTTGTTAGTTTCCCCTGTGGTAAGACGAGGACGGAGTTTACAGCCCGCCCGTGCGTTTTACACAGCGGAACCGCCAGAAGGCGGCGGGCCAGTCACATCGACCCACGCTGTGTAAGACGACCGTCTTACGCAGACATAACCAGAAACCAAAGGGTAATAAAAGTACCGGTCAGCGTAAGACACTGGAGCGTTTACCCGAGTAAACAGCCGCTACGCCGCGTTTACGGCATTTCATGATTGGTCGAGAACGTCCGCAGCGGGGGTTCGGCGGCCACAGCTGGGGCAGTGTGACCAGTCAGACCGGATCTCATCACCGCATTCACAGAAGACCCGGTGGGATGTTTTCTCACCACAGTTTGGGCAGTAAACGTGGGACGGCTCGACGTTTTCGCCACATTTCGTGCACGTCGTACTCTGTTGTACACGCGCGTTTTCACTGTCACCCGCGTCTGTCTTACTCCCTGTCGACTCGTGTGACACATCGTTGGACTCAGTGTGTGACGAGTCAGACTCCGCGTGTGCGTGTGCGTCAGGTTCGGCCGCTGTGGCCCCAGACTGGCCGTCCAGCGAGATGTTTACGTTCACGTCCTGTGGCTGTGCGGGCGTAAACGCGCCATCGAGTCGGTCAGCGATAATCGCGTCGACGCGCTCAGTGACCAGTTGGTCGAGCGAGTCGGCGTCAGGGTCAGACCCAGCGTCGTCGGGTTCCTCAGTGACGACAACATCGTCACCGTGGGTGTCGAGATACTCTCGGAGGGCCTGTCGCATGACCTCACTTTTCGAGGCGTCGAACTCTTCGAGCTGCGTGATGAGTTCGTCGTCCGCCCGAAAGGTGATCTTGCTCATCGAGTTATCTCAGGGTATTCATCCCACCCATTTCAATCTTCCCTGGATGTCTGACACTCGTCAGACTTGTGCTGCTGGCCTGAATGCATAATGGTTAAGTCGCCCAGCCATCCTACATTTTTATGCGCCCGCCCTTAGCTCAGACTGGTAGAGCAGTCGACTGTAGATCGACTTGCCCCCCGTTCAAATCGGGGAGGGCGGACTGCTTTTCCGCGAGCCAACTGGTGAGCGGAAAGCACGTCCAACCGAGCCGATTTGAGCAGACGAGTCACAGCCCGGAACGACGAACGAAGAGAGTCGCACGCCCGGACTGTCTCGGCAAGTTCAAATCGGGGAGGGCGGACTGCGAGATTCGAGCTGGGAGGGCGACCGCAGGGAGTCCTCCGACCGTGAGCGGCGAGCGCAGTGGGCCGTGAACACTTCTCCTGCGAACAGCGTGAGCAGTCAAAGCTCCACGCCGATACGGTAGCCACCTGTAGGCGACAGGGCATTCGTTCGAGGATCAAGAAGACAGCGTTCCCTTACTGAATCAGAGGCAGACCCTGTCATCAAGAGACGGACAATGTGAGCAGAAGATTTCGAGTTGGTATCGAGTCAGAGCGAAACACACGATTGGCTTGGCCAACCCAAGCCAGTTGACAAGGCTGCAAGCGGAGACGTGCGGGAGGGGTCCAATGCTGATTGGAGAACCCGCCAGAAGCCAGGGCCAGGGCTGTTGGTGGCGTCCCCAAGACATCACGCTCACAGGAGAATCGCCCCGGAGCTGTGCCGTCAGCAGAGCCGGTATAATCAGATTTCGTATAATTACTGCGTTCGTATATTTTTGCAGAATACCGCCACCGAGAGAAAAGTACGGAATCTGATAGTTCGACAGAGCGTGGAAGAGTCCAACAAGTCAGCCGGGACCCAGAATGGGACTGTAATGCGTTTGGACAACGAATCAATGTGACCTTGGCAAACTGGCCAGTAGGTAGCGACCAGACAGAATCAGAAGCAAAAACAGAAAACCGCAAGACAGCGCCGCCAAAAAATGACGTAAACTATCTCACCCCTTTTTATCGTCTCAGTTCCAGGGTAGTAATGTGGTCGTAATGGGTGTCTTCGACAGGGCAAAGCGTGTGTCAGGGCTTTCGAAACAGACAGATACCTCTCTCCCCTACGTCTGTCTCGCCTGTGAAACGGCGTTCGAGGTCCAGCATCACAGTTGCCCTGTCTGTGGGAGTTTCGATATCCGTTGCTCCAGATGGGTCCAGGAGTAACGGCACACCCGACCACCGTACCCGCACGGGTCGGCCACGGTCGCGGGTGCGAACTGCGTATTTTATCGGATAATCCGAGCGTTTATATGTGAATGAGCGTACACGTTCCCGTGTATGGTCGAGGTGTTCGCCGTTGCCAGCGGGAAGGGCGGAACTGGGAAGACGACGAGTACGCTGGCGCTTGGGATGGCGCTGGCCGAAGAGTACGACGTGACGGTGATCGACGCCGACACGGGGATGGCAAACCTCCTGTTTCACACCGGGCTGACAGACGAAGAGACGACTCTCCACGAGGTTCTCGGCGACGACCAACCGGTCGAAGAGAGTATTTACCAGCGGTTCGGGATGGACGTCATTCCCTGTGGAACCGCCCTCTCCGGCTTCCGGGAGGCTGACCCAGGGCGTCTCAGGGAAGTCGTCGCGACGGTGGCCGAGCAAACTGATGTGATTTTGCTCGACTCGGCGGCGACACTGAGCAGTCGGAGCGCGGTCCTGCCAATCGTGCTCGCAGACCGGGTTGTCGTTGTCGTTCAGCCCACGATTCCAGCAATTTCGGACGGTCTGAAGGTCCAAGAGTACGCAACGACCTACGGGACAGGTGTGGCCGGTGTGTTGTTTAACCGGGTCACAGCAGACGAAGACATCAGCCGAATCAGTGACAAGACAGAGCAGTACTTCGAGGGAGAAATTCTCGCGAGCGTGCCGGAAAGCGAAACGGTCCGTGAGGCCAGACGGGCGAGTAAACCGCTGTTAGCCCACGCTCCGGACTCGCCGGCGGCCGCAGCATACCGGGACGCTGGGGCAGCCCTCAACGTTCGAGACAGTCCCGAGGGAACGGTTGCCGACCGGTTCCGCAACGCTGTCGTCCCCGAGTCATGAACCTGCCACAGGGACACCTCCAGCGTCAGCGCGTGTTGGACGCCGTCGAGACAGTGTTAGCCGACGCACTCGAGCGCGAGCTGACGGGATACGCTCGGCTGGAACCACAGGAGACGCTGTTGTTGAGTGCGGACCGGGCGGGTGTACTCACCTTCGAGGACGGTGTGCCGGTGGCCGCCTACCACACCAGCCCTGACAGGGCGGGTGCGGACGCACTCACCGAGATTGCGAGTCACGGACCGTATCGGCTGGGGCTGTACGCACTGGATTCGAGCGGCCTCGACCGCCTCCACAGAGACGATTCAGTTCGGGTTCCCCCAGCGTTGCCAGCAGAGGTTCTCGGCGGCGACCAGCAACTGATCGAACGCACCACAGCAGCGGCACCAACCGAGCGTATCGATGACACAGAAACCGAACAGAGCGGGCTGGACGCTATCGAAGCGTTTCTCGAAGACGAGAGCAGAATCGACGGAATCAAAACTCGTGCGCAGTCGGAGGCAGAATCGCGTGCCGACGACTGGAACCTCCCGGTCGAGTAGCTCAGACGCGGACCGGAATCCACCAGACCCTGCTCCGGCCGCCGACTTTCTTGCTCGTCAGGTCCGTGTTCTCTTGCAGTCGGTGAAGTTTGTTCAGCGCCGTCCGACGTGAGCAACCCAGTCGGTCAGCAATCTCTGTTGCGGTGAGTGGTTCGGCGTAGTCCTCGCGGTCCTCGAAAACGGCGGTCACATCCTCGAGCTCGAACTCTGTGTCTCGCCCCTGTTTGCTCATGACTGTCACGAAACACTGGCTTTACTTATGTTTTCCCACATGAGTGCCGCCGGACCAGAGAGAAAATCACCCTGCCCGCACGCGAATCAGCGTCGTAAGAGTGCTGTCACCAGCCGGAGTAGTCACCGAGAGGTCGACCGCAACGGCGAGGACGTGTGTCCGCCCTGCGCGTTCCTGCACGACGACGCCGCGAATGGCTTCGCAGGACCCGAACTGACGGTTCGGTCCGCCGGGGCAACGCTCACTCGCCCACGACGCTGCGCGACTCTGGTTGTATCTGGTCTGGTGCACAATATTCTCGTCTAACCGTGACCGAGTCAACTGTCGCGTGGTTGGCTCGAGTCGGTCACGGACACGCTCGGCTGCCGCGTCACGCTGTCGCCAGCGATAGCTCGACTCGATCCCACCAGCGTGTTCCTGAACGGCGCGTTCGAGCAACTGCCGAGCCTCTCGCTGGCCATCGTCGTCGATGGTACTCGGTTGTCCGCCGTAACCCAACTGGAGATAGGCGGCGACAACTGGAACCAGCGCGACGACCAGCACCACGGCAGCAAGTAAGACTGCTTGCCCGCGTTCGTTAGCTTGGTTTGACCAAGTAGGTTTTACACGTACCATACCTGAAGTGTAATCGGTCCGTTCGTCGTCGGGAGGGTTGCTGTCCCAGTCTGGACGTTCGCCGGGAGCGGATGGCCGGCGCTGCCATATTCTGTGTCGAGTCGAAACAGTACGTTTTCGGGTAGAATTGCTTCGATGCGACGCTCCAGCGCGTCGGCCTCACGCTCGAACGCCGACGCCGAGGCGGTGACCTCTGAGAGACGAGTCCGGTCACCGTGGCGTGGCTGTTCCGACGCGAGAATTGTCGTGGTGTCCTCGGCGTAGGCGTCGAGTTGTGCCTGTGCAGCGGGGTCGTCGCCTCCCGGTGGGCCGAGGACGAACGTTACTGACAGCGCCAACAGGAGCAAGACACCAATCCCCGCTTCGATGGCTGTGACCGTGGCCTGTCCCCTACGCATCGACGGTCACCTCCAGTCTCGCCTTTCGGGTCTGGATGCGGTCGTGAGTGAGTGCAACAGCGCCCGCTGGAAGCGGTCCGAGAGCAACGAATCGAAGCTGGGTGGTCTCGTACGGTGACAGCGACAGCTCGAATGTTCCCTCGAGTCCGCTGCTATTCTGCAGGAGGACTCGGTCTCTAACCTGCAAACGCGAGACAGTTGTGTCCGCAGGCGGGTCAATCTCGACGGTGGGCCGAGTTGCACGCTGGGGGAGCGTGACTGTCCGGTTGCCAGTGAGGGCTGGCGTGAGTGTCGTCTCAGTCCGTCGTTCGACGAGAACCAGCCGCTCGATAGTTACCCCGCCGGAGGGGGTTCCGGACTCGACGATAGTGGTTGAGTCGAGTCTGATCCGGATATCGTGGTCGTCGGCCGCGCCGTAGTGAGTCGTCAGGTCGGCGCGGTCGAGCGTCGCGAGGGCCGCTGTGTCGAGTACGTTCGCTCGACGGGTCAGGTTCGCGCTCGGCGCAGTCAACTGCTCGGACAGCGAGACGGCCGCACGCTGCTCCAGCGCCGGACGCTCGGCATTCGACAGTGCCGAATCCGCCGCGCCAACGCCGAAGACGAGCACGCCAGTCAACAAGACCAGCGCAATCGCAACCGCGGGAAGTTCGGTCTGTGCTCTCATTCGTGAATCGTGACTGTGCGGTTCTCGGCGGGACCGCGAACCCGTACTGTGAGGTCAGTACCACTTCGCCAAGTCGCGTTGGTGACTGCCGTTCTTGGCGGCAGCGAGAGTGCGAGTTCACCGCCGATGCGTCGGTCAGGATGGTGCAGACGCAGGCTGTCGCCGGCCAGTTCAAGTTCGTACTGTTGATTCCGAATCGTCGGCGGGAGGTCGACAGTCCGGTTCGAGTCGACAGTCCCGTTTGCTTCGGGAACAGACTGTTCGATGGACTCACCAGCGGTCACGAGGACTCGGTCGCCAAGTTCTGCACCCGCAGTCGATCGGTACTCCGGAACGACGCCACCCAGCAGAATCGTCGTCATTCCGGCGATGTAGAGGACGACGATGCTGATCGTGAGCGTCTTCGAGATGACCGGCGTCATCGCACGCTCGTCAGCCATTGTGCACCTCCAGATTGAGGTCGTGAACGACAAGATAGCCCTGTCGGAGGCCGGGGTAGGCAGCGACAACGCTCGTGTGTTCATCACCCGCGAGCGACCGCGTCGTGACGCGTGCTCCCTGCGCGGTGAAGTGTCGGCGGAACGGAGCCGGGGTGGTCGTCTCAATTGCCACAGCAAAGTTTGCAGTGCCGAGGTCTCGGCGGTCGTGTGAAACATTCGTTCGGAAGGTTGTGGTGACGCCACCGTCGCCGCTAATCGAGAGTCGGTCCGTGCCGATAGCTGGCGCGCCGACTGCGAGCACAGCGTTGGGAGTGGAGTGAGCGACCGACGGCGGGTCGGCGAGGACCGCACTGCCGCCGCGGTCCCGGACGACCGCACCAGCAAGCGCAACGACACGCCCGCCATCGTGGTCGTAGACCACCGCGCCAACTTCGACGGTTTCGACGATAGTTCCGTTCGAGAGGATTCGCAGCGTTCGGTTCGTAGTTCGAATGGTCCCCTCACTGAACGTGATATCGTGGCTCGCCGTGCCGGTTTGTTCGGCACCGGCAAGCGCGCGGTCAAAGCCATCTGCGACGCGCTGTGCGTCGGCAGTGGCAGTCTGTGCGTCGACGAGTGTTCCGACGCCAGCAGTCAGTGTTCCAAGCGCGAGTACGGCGACACCGAGCATCAGCGCCACTCCGACGACGTGTGACTGTGCGCGCATCAGGCCACCCCCACTCCGGCAAACACCAGATAGGTGATCACGACCAGCGCCCCCGAGTGCAGCAATGCCTCGTACAGACCACGGCTGGCGACGCCAGCGAACCAGCCACAGGACAACACGGTCGCCTGGGCAATGAGGTAAAACCGGAACTGGTCACGGGCCGGGTCGACCGCCTGCGGGTCGAGTGTCATCTGGGCTGAGGAGCCAGCCACACCCGACAACTGTGAAAAGCTGTCGAGCACGGTCAGGTTGACTGCGACGATGATACCGACGACCAGCAGCGCAGTCGTCCACCCGACCGCCGAGTAGACCAGCATCCGCGAGCGGAGTGTCTTGCGCTCGTGATAGAGTCGGCCAATCTCAGTCTCCAGCGTCTCGAAGACATTCTCGGTATCACTGCCGGATTCGAGTGCGCCGACAACGAGTCCGACGGTCTGTGAGGACAGGGGCGT
Organism: Halovenus halobia; assembly: GCF_051414135.1. NCBI lineage: Archaea > Methanobacteriati > Methanobacteriota > Halobacteria > Halobacteriales > Haloarculaceae > Halovenus > Halovenus halobia. The sequence goes on along the minus strand of NZ_JBLKOA010000005.1, from coordinate 150,053 downwards.
CCCAACTCGCTCGACGAAGCGGTCCAGCGCCGCTGCCCGGACGTCTTCGTCGTCGGTCCCCGTCGTCAAGTTGAGGTTGAACGCGAGTGCTTCGACATCTGGCTGGAGTGGCCCAAGATTGACATCACGGGCGACACGCTGGACAGCGTCAGGAAACGGTCGCCCCAGGCTGACGTGTCCAGAGACCGCGTGAACGAAATCCCGGATTTCTCGGTCTTTGGCGTCGTCGATGCGCGCGCGTCGCACCGAGACAAGTCCAACAGGGATGCTGTAGGCGGCGTACCCGAGCAGGAGCGTGTTCGCGGGACCGTAGCCAAGCGCGACCAACAGCACAGAAACGAGCACCGCGGGGACTGCACAGACAACCGCTGCGCTCGCGGGGTTGTCGGTCGCAGAACGAAAGATTGCCTGCGGAGTCGACGGCCGCTGGTAGTCCGGAGAAGCGCGGTCGGTCGGCCGGAGTGCACTCACCGCCCACGCACCGCCCAGTCCCGCGGTAAGGACGAAGACCAGACTCCCAGCAAAGGCTAGCGTCCGAATCGTGAACTGACCGACGGGCGTGGCAATTTCGTTACCGAGACCGGGAGAGAGGACACCAGCAATAGTCAGAATCAACACCGTCAGCGCAGGGAAAATCAGCACGACGACAAACAATTCCGAGATGAGTTCGAGATAGCCCGTGGCGCGCTGATGAGCCCGTTCCTGTTTATGTGAGAGGAGTCGCCCCTCCATCTGGAGATATCCTTCGAGGGAATCACTGCCCTGGGAGGCGTGTTCATTGAGTTTGAGTAAGAAGGGTGCAAGCCCATCTCTGGACGGCGTATCCCGCGCAACCAGTGACAGCCCCTCATCGAGACTGCCAGCGAGGGCGGCACGGTTGAGGGCGTCACGGAGTGACTCGGCGGTTGCGCCGTAGGCCTCTTGATTCGCGACGCGGCTCAGAAGCTCCCGAGTATCGGCAGTGCCCGAGGCGAGAACGCGCATGTACCGGACTGCACCGGGAAGCGTCCGCTCGATGTTCTCCCGGCGGGCCGCGGCGAGGCGGCCGAGATACCAGCCGCCGCCGCGTATCACCAGCCATCGGAGCACAACAGCAGTCGACAGTGCTGCTAAGACCGACAGTGAGGCCCGACCGACCGACGGCAACGGTAGTTCGTTGATTATAGGCAGGCCGCGGCCAAAGAAACCGAAGATGGTTGCGGATAGTGACGACGACAGCAGTGCTGTTGCACTAAAGATCACGAGACTGGCAGAGAGGCCGACGAGCCAGGCGATGCCGTACAGCCTGGCGATGAACACCTCGAAACTCGTCGACAGCCCAGTCGAGCGGTAGCGCTGTCGGTCCCGGTCGTGGGCGCTGCTGTCAGCGTGCCGGGAAAACAGCGCGTACAGTCCTCTGTCAACAGGGCCAAGCCGACCCGCGGAGCGGTGCTCGACAGACATCAGTCCACCTCCCGAGTCGACTGTCCAGTAGTGTAGTCTGTCGGTGAGCCGGCAGCCGGTTGTTCTGTGTCGGACTGGGACTGCTCACGGTCAGCGGCCTGCCGCCGGAGTCGCTCGACGGTCGCAGCTTCGTTGGTCTGCAGGTCTGCGAGTAACTCGAACAGTTCGTCGAACTCGTCGATTCCCTCCCGAACCAGATGTTCGACGTAGCGGTGTTTGCGACGGAACTCGGCCTCGACTTCGGACGGGTCGCTGTTGCTCAACTCGGCGATGCGAGCGATGGTCTGAATGCCGCAGTCGTGGTCGTCATCGCCGAAGTCAGGATGGTCGTAGGCGACGGTGAACTCGCCGTCGGGTGTCCTGCTGGCGATTCGGTTCCAGTAGACCGAGCCGCGCTCTTTCCTGATGACGCCACACTCCTCGCCGTCGAGTTCGCGGAACGTCGACTCGTCGACCAGTTCGACCACCTCACCAACGTAACGCTGGCCATCGACTTTCCGCGGGAAGACAACAAGGTCGACCTCACGGAGGAGATACGGTGGGAGCCCTTGCTCGACCGCACGGTTGACCAGCGACTCGATATCTGTCGCGTGTGTCGTCCCGAGGATGCCGTGCCCAGTATTAATCGACTCGGCAAATGTCTCGAAACTCGCGCTCGTGTTGATTTCGGCGATGACCTCGATATCCGGATTCAGGTAGTTGCACTCGGTCATCAGGTCGGCCATCGTGACACGCTTGTGGTCGCTCTGGTGGTCTCGGGTGGTCAGGGAGACACCAGTCTCGTGTGGCAACCGGACTTCCCGCGAGCCCTCGTCGATGCTGATCGGGCGGTCCTCGAAGGGGACAAAGGGCATGTGGGCGTTGAGCAGTGTTGTCTTTCCCACGCCAGTTGGGCCGGAAAAGAGGACGATTCTGTGGTGTTCGTAGCAAAGCCATAGCAGTGCGACCAGTTCCGTTGGAAGCGAACCACTCTCCACAAGATCGACTGGAGTGAGCGCGTCGGCAGCCTGTTTTCGGATCGAAATGTGGGGCCCATCCTCGCTAATTGTCGGGAGCGCGACCGCACAGCGAATTGTCTCCTCGATTCCGTCGGGACTGAGGTTGACTTTCGCGCTCGGCGTGGTCGCGTTCAGTTCCGTTCCGTCGGCAGCAGCAAGTTGGGTAACGACGTTGACGAAGGCCTGTTCGTCCTCGAAGACGAGATTCGTCGGGACGCGTTCGGCCGTGCGGTCCCGCGGGATAACCTTGATCCGCTCGCCGACGCGATTGGCCTCGATATCTTCGAGCCGTGGGTCACGAATTGGGATTGTGAGTTTGCCGTAGGCGGTGTAATCGCGGAGGACGTAGTAGACGAGGTCTGAGAGTCGGTGCTCGTCGTACTCGCTGTCGACCGGCGGGACAGTCAGTCCGTACTCGGCAAGCGCCGAGCGAACCTGATGTGTGAGCGCGTCGAGCCACGCTCGGGTATCACGGCGTTCGAGTCGCCGAGTCAAGAGGTCAGCCGCTCGGTCGTGGACGAAGGCGCGCTCGTCTTCGATGAGGCCGTCGACAGCCGTCTCCCAGATGCGCTCCTTGCACTCCGCGATGAGTTCCTCGTCGCCGGGAAGGAGGTCTGGTTCGCGGACAGCATACTTCTCGTCGAAGGCTTCGCCGCCGAGCAGGTTTGCACGGTAGCGAACAACCGGAATCTCGAAGTCGTGAAAGTCGACAGTGTAGCGTTCGAGTCGCTCGCTGGCGAAGCGCTCGATATACTCGGGGTCCGCAGGCAGTGTCGTCACCGCCGGGGCGTAGTCGGTGGTGTGGACAACCACTCCTGAATCGTCAGTGTCGGCAACCTCGATCCGGTCGTCGAGTGCGTACGGGGTTAATTCGCCGAGACAGGCTAACTCCGCGAGCGCGTGATAACCAAGCCGTCGGCGGGAGTCGGCCGACCCGGAGAGCAGTCGGTCGAGAACGCGCTCGTGTTTCTCGTCGAATCCATTGGCCATCACCTCAACCGCGCCCTCGCGGGTGAGCGGGCGCTGGAGGCGAGCGTCCGCGAAGTGCTCAATCACCCGGTCGAGTTGTGCGCTGTCTCGGTCGGTCAGCGCCGGTTCGCGGACCCCGTAGCTGAACTCTGTGCCGTCCCGAGAGATGGTGACGACAACACCTGGGTGAATCTCGCCCTGTTCCTGGACCGCCGGTGCGTACCACGCCTCCGGGTCATCCGGCGCGAGCGGCGGCGGCACTGTGACGCGCTCGTCGCTGGAGTCGCCCGGGAGGTCGACATCGCCGGAGCTCATCTTCGGCGGATTTGCTCTCCTGTTCGTATATAAATGTCACCAAAACATCTAATTTATAAATAAATTTAAAGTTGAAATTCACCTGGAGAGGGAGAACGCTGTGTCAGGGGGTCGACTCCCCAAACACCGCAACCGTCGCCAGCTATCGTGGCAAAGTCTGAGCCAAGGGCAACAATTTATTGACTGGTTGCCTAGTCGGTGAGCATGAACCGGCCGACCCGTCTCGGCGTCGATATCGGCGGGACCTTTACCGACGTTGTCCTGCTCGTCGAGGGGGAGCTAACGACCGCGAAAGTGCCGACAACAGACGACCACAGCGAGGGAGTCATCAGCGGTATCGAACGCGCCTGCGAGACAGCTGGAATCGACCCCAGCGAAATCGAGGACTTTCGACACGCAACAACTGTTGGGACGAACGCACTGCTGGAAGGCGACGGTGCGCGAACCGCGCTGTTCACGACAGCGGGCTTCGGTGACGTGCTCGAAATCGGCCGGCAGGCCCGGCCGTCGCTGTACGACCTGAGCGCCCGCCCGCCGACGCCGTTGGTGCCGGCTGACCGACGGCACGAACTCACCGAACGGGCAACTCCGGATGGTACCGAGACGCCACTTGCAGAGGATGAACTCTCGGAGAAAATCGAGAACCTTGACGATAGCCTCGACAGTATCGCAGTCTCGTTTCTGCACGCCTACGCAGCACCCGAAAACGAGCAGCGGGCAGTCGCAGCGCTGCGTGAGCGAACTGATTTGCACGTTGTCGGCTCTCACGAGATACTGCCGGAGTTTCGAGAGTACGAACGGACGGCGACGACGGCCGCCGACGCCTTCGTCACGCCAATCTTGGACCGGTATCTCGGCCGCCTCGGTGAGCGCGCTAGCGAGCGCGGACTGCCAGAGCCACAGATTATGCAATCCAACGGCGGAATCACGACCGCTGAGCAGATTCGTGAACACGCGGTCACAACTGCACTCTCGGGGCCAGCGGCTGGCGTCGTCGGCGCGTCGCTGTTCGAGGAGGAGGGCGTGATTAGCTTCGATATGGGCGGCACGTCGACAGACGTTGGACTCGTCCGCGACGGCGATATCGAACAGACGACCGAGACAGATGTCGGCGGGCATCCAGTCCACGTGCCGATGGTTGCAGTCGAAACCGTCGGTGCCGGCGGCGGGTCCATTGGCTGGGTCGACGACGGGGGCGCGCTCCGAGTTGGTCCGCGCTCGGCCGGCGCACAGCCCGGACCGGCCTGTTACGACCGCGGCGGCGAGCAACCGACAGTGACGGACGCGGCGCTCTTGCTCGGCTATCTCGGGGCTGGAACGACCCTCGGTGGGGAAGTGACCTTGCAGCGCGAGCCCGCCGAGGCGGCGCTTGCCGACCTCGCAGGAGAAGCGGGACTTGCGGGAGCAACCGAAGCTGCCCGGGGAGTCTACCGCGTCGCAACCGAGCGGATGAGTCAGGCAGTCCGGACCGTCACGGTGCAGGAGGGCCACGACCCTCGCTCGTTCGCGCTGGTTGCCTTCGGCGGTGCCGGACCGATGCACGCGGCGGCGCTGGCCGACACGCTCGGTATCGACCGCATCAGAGTGCCACGGGCAAACGGCGTGCTCTCGGCGCTTGGCCTGCTGGCCGCCGAGCAGAAGCAGGACAGTTCGCAGACGATTCGGGAACCGCTCGCAGCGCTCGACGTTGACCGATTGGAAACGGCTTTCGAGGACCTCGAACAGACCGTCCGATCCAACCTCACTGCACCGGAAACGGCGACGGCGACGCGCCGTGCCGACCTGCGGTACGAGGGCCAGAGCCACGAACTCTCGGTCGAACTCGGAGAGTCGCTTGCGACCGAGGAGTTAGCCGAGCGGTTCCACACCGCCCACGAGCGCGTGCGAGGCTACCGGCTCGAAACCGAACCGATTGAACTCGTCACAGTTCGTCTCACTGGCGTCGTTTCCACCGATAAACCACAAATTACACACGAGGGCACTGGTCTACGGTCGGAGTCACGGCCAGCCTTTTTCGATGGCGAGTTCCAGCCAACGCCGGTCTACGAGCGTGAGCGACTGCCGGTTGGCACCGAACTGGATGGGCCGGCGATTTTCGAGGGCAGCGAGAGCACCGTCGTCGTCCCGCCAGCGTGGACAGCGCAGGTCGACACCCGCGGCACCCTGGAGGTGACACGATGAGCGATATCGACGCAATCGAACTGGAGATTCTGCGAAGCCAGCTCGAACACGTCGCCGAGGAGATGGGCGAAGTCCTCGTTCGAGGAGCGTACTCGCCGAACATCACAGAGCGGCGCGACTGCTCGACAGCGCTATTCGACGCGCGTGGTCGGATGGTCGCACAGGCCGAACACATCCCGGTCCACCTCGGCGCGATGCCCGAGGCGGTCGCGGCCGTACTCGAACGTGACCCCCAGCCCGGCGACGTGTTCATCCTCAACGACCCCTTCCAGGGCGGGACACATCTGCCCGACGTGACGCTCGTTTCACCGATTACTCACGACGGAAATATTGTCGCGTACGCTGTTTCGCGGGCCCACCACGCCGACGTGGGTGGGATGACGCCCGGAAGCATGCCCGCCGGAGCGCGAGAGATTCAGCAAGAGGGACTTCGCCTGCCACCGGTGCGCCTCCGTGAGGGCGGAAGTCCAAACGAGGATGTCGAGACGCTCCTGCTGGCGAACGTCCGGAATCCCGAGAAACGGAGGGCAGACCTGCGGGCGCAGATTGGGGCGAACGAGCGGGCCGAGCAACGCCTTCGAGAGTTGCTTGGCGACCGAGAGGACCTCCGGGCGATATACGATGCCGTCATCGAATACTCCAGGCAGCGGATGTGTGCCGAACTCGCGGAGATTCCTGACGGCGAGTACCATGCAACCGACGTGCTGGAGGGAGACGGCACCAGCGACGAGGATATTCCCATCGAGGTGACGGTCACGGTGTCAGGAGAGGCGCTTACTGTGGATTTCACCGGGACGGCGTCGACGGTTCCCGGAAACGTCAACGCGCCGCTGGCGGTCGCAAAGAGTGCCGTCTACTTCGTCCTGCGCTGTGTGACCGACCCCGACATTCCGCCGAATCACGGCTGTTACGAACCGGTGACGGTTCACGCGCCGGAAGACTCACTGCTCAACCCCAAGCCACCGGCCGCGGTCGTTGGCGGCAACGTCGAGACCAGCCAGCGCGTCACCGATGTCGTGTTCGCTGCACTGAGCGAGGCCGCACCCGACCGCGTTCCGGCGCAGGGTCAGGGGACCATGAACAACCTCATCGTCGGGTCGTCGTCGTTCACCTACTACGAAACCATCGGCGGCGGCGCAGGCGCAAACCCTGACAGCGACGGCCTCTCGGGCGTACAGGTCGGGATGACGAACACGCTGAATACACCAATCGAAGCGCTGGAAGGCGAGTACCCACTCAGGGTTGACCGCTACACGCTCCGGGACGGGACAGGTGGCGACGGGACGTACCGCGGTGGCGACGGACTCGTCCGTTCGATTACCCTCGAAGAACCGGCGACCGTTTCGCTGTTGACCGACCGGCGGCGCAACGCCCCGAAGGGTGCTGCCGGCGGTAAGGCTGGGATGGTTGGCAGAAACCTGATTGACGCAGAGGCGGTCGGCGCGAAGGTGACTCGGGAAGTACCCGCGGGAACGACCGTCACCGTCGAGACACCTGGGGGCGGTGGGTACGGGCCGCCAGAGGAGGAAGACGAAGACGAGGCGTGACTCAGCGCAGGTCGTCGATTGTCTCGAGCAAATCGTCAATCTCTGGGCGGTCCCACGTCGAGGAGCCTTCGTGGGTGTAGGCGACAGTTGGCTCCTCGCCGCGGAAATCCAGCAGGACAACCTTGGGCATTCGGCCAAAGAAATCGCTTATCTTTCCCAGTGGGCCGAACCTGACGGGCTGGTCGTACGCTCCGCTGACAGCCGTGTCGGGGTCGGCACAGAGTGGATACGGGAGGTTGTACTGTTCTTGCCACTTCCGAACCTTCTCGACTGGTTCGGGCACAATCGAAACCACCTCCGTGTTGCGGTCCTGGAACTCCTGGTAGTGGTCGCGGACGCTCTGGACCTGCCCGCGGCAGTTCGTGCAGTAGTGGTCGCGCTGGAAGAACAACAGGACGAAGTCGTTGTCTTCGCCGAGGGCAGTCAGCGAGAGTGGGTCCGGACCAGCACCGACATTCGGGAGTTCGAACGCTTCGAGTGTCTGCATATTAGGTGTTAGTCGTGGGGCGGCAAAACATATCCGCCCAGTCGTCAACTACAACACCGCCCGGCCCACAACGAAGCGTATGACCAGAGCGGCAGTAGAGGAGGGATTCGAGCAGTTCGTCGGCGACGCCATCGAACAGACCGCGACCGAGTTCAGCATCTCGGCAGTGATTGGTGGCGGCGGCACGCTCGACCAGCTCATTGGTGACTCGAACGTGTTGCAGGAGCGAGTCGTCGAGCCTGAACTGGAAGCGTACGAGCAAGAGACAATCGACCAGTTCGGGGTCATCCTCGACTGGGTGGAGTCTGACGAGGACTTCGACACCTACGCCGAGGAGATTCTCGCGGCCGGCCCATTCACTGAGAGTCTCAGTGACGACCTCTCGACTGAGCAGCGCGACGCTGTCGAAGAGCAACTGCTTGCCCGACATCGCGGCCTCGGCGAGGCTGTCACCGGACTGGTTGGGTCCGGAGAAGATGCGTTCTGGGCGGCGGCGCGTGCCGAACTCGACAAAGAAACGGCCGTCGAACTCGTCGAAGAACAGTTCGCGTTCACCGGGCCGCTCGAAGAACACCGCGACGCCTTCGAGATGGTGGCGACTATCGACCCCGAGGAACTGCTGGGTGGCCTCGGTGGGATGTTCGGCGGTTCGACGTTCGATGTCGAGTACACGGACGAGGCGATGCGGGCAATGCGCCACGCCGAGCGAGCAGTTATCGCCGAGGCCAAAGCGGAAGTCAACGAGCGCTTCGAGGAGTGAGCGGCCAACAATCAAGACGATGCCGGCCGTACGACGACTGTGACTGACGACCCGCTCGCGCTCGCTGAGCAGTTTTTGCGCACAACACGATACGGCGAGTCGACCGATACGCTCCGCGAGCAACTGGCGAGTCTGGACGACCAGCGACTCCGCGACGCGCTCGACACCGACGACCGCAAGCTCGCATTCTGGATTAACCTCTACAACGCCACGACGCAGGACGCACTCGACCGAGACCCCGAACAGTACGACAGGTGGCGCTTCTTCTCCAAGCCACTGGTGACCGTCGCAGGCGAGCGACTGAGCCTCGACGACATCGAGCATGGGATTTTGCGCCGGTCGTTCAGCAAGTACACACTCGGGTACGCCCGGTCACCGTTTCGCGACAACTTCATCGACCGTCACGAACTCGCCGAGCGGGACCCGCGGATTCACTTCGCGGTGAACTGCGGTGCCGAAAGCTGCCCACCAATCGCCGCCTACAGAGCACCAGATATTGACGACCAGCTCAACCTGGCGACACAGGGATATTTCGACACGCACGTCGAGTACGACCCCCACGCCGGCCGGGTGTCTGTCCCGCGGTTGCTGCTCTGGTATCGCGGCGACTTCGGGCGACGCCGCGACATCATCGAATTTCTGCTCAGCTACAACCAGCTCCCGCCGGGGGTGAGTCCGCGGCTCTCCTACCGCGACTGGGACTGGTCGATGTCGCCCGACGCGTTCGCCGACGAACTGTAATCAGGCGTATAGCAGCCAGCACCAGCCCGCGGTCTGCAACGCGAGCAGTCCGACCATCGCGCTCACCGTCGGCCACGGCACCCGCCGCTCGGTGTAGCCATAGGCACCCCAACCCACCAGCGGGACGACCGGAAGACTCGCGATAACGACGGCTGGCGGGAGCAGAAAATCGGCCAGAGCAGCCAGCGAGACGGCGGCGAGCAGCGCAACGACGACGTAGCTGTACCGAAGCCGCCGCGGCGACCACCGAACAGCCAGCGTCCGCTTGCCAGCCTGCCGGTCGGCCTCGCGGTCGGGCCACTGCGTGGCGAAGAGATTGAGCAAGACGAGCAGAAAGAACGGGACGGCGGCGAGGGCGACGAACCCGATTGAACCGTCGAGGACGGCGGCAGCGTAGACCGGCAGGGCAAGGCCACCGAGCGCGGCGTTCGTGAGTTCGCCGAGGCCCCGCCAGGCGAGTTTCAGCGGGCCGACGGAGTACTGCCAGCCCAGCACGACGCTGACGGAGAGAATCGCCACCGCTGGCAGCGCGAGCAGTCCACCCACAGCGAAAACGACGGTGAGTACACTGCCGATAGCAAGCGTTGCGACAGCGGCCGCCAGCGGAACGGTTCGGGGGAGTCCGGTTCGCTGGAGCGCGCCGCTGCCGCCGGAAAATGGTGTGCGGTTGGTGAGCGCGTCAGTCTCGTAGTCGGCGTACTCGTTTGCGTAATGAATACTCGCCGAGAGTGGAATCAACACCGCCACCCCGGCGGCGACAGCGGGGATCGAAAGCGTCGCACCGCCAGCGAGAGCGACTTTCGTGCCGAAGAAGTAGACGCCGAGAATTAACAGCAACTGGTCGGGACGGCTCGTCTCGAAGAGGACAGCCAGTCGGGTGCGGAGCCCAGCCACGGTCAGTGATTAGGAGTCCGCCGTCATGTGCGTTCGGGCTCGGCAGTCCGAACCAAAACAGGTAATAACAGCGGTTGGATACAACAAGGTGAGCCGAGGTAGCCTAGCCTGGCCAAGGCGCCTGCTTCGAGAGCAGGTCTCCGTAAGGACTCAGGAGTTCAAATCTCCTCCTCGGCGCTTCTCGCCGAACTCATCTCAGTGAGCGACCGCTGTGCGTGTCGCGAACACAACTGAGTTCGATAGACAGCGAACGGGGAGATTTGAACGAGACGAGACGCGCGCAGGAACGAGCACGTCTCGGCGTAGTTCACAATCTCCTCCTCGGCGTTTCCGCCAGTCGACACCCCGAAACCAGCCACACATATAATCCAGCGGTCCAAAGAGCCAGTGTGACAGTCGTCGTTCCGTACGATAGCAGCAGGCGCTCGAAGGCAGCACTCGACCGCGCCAGCGAGTTCACAGATACCAACGAATCAGTCCTCTCGGTGGCGGTTATTCCGAACGGTAACGAGCGGTACGCACGCGAACGGGGGTGGCTCGACGAGGGCGAGGAGTTCGATCCGAAACATATTGTCGACCGGCTGGCGGCAGAGGTCACCGAGATCAATCCAAACGCGTCCTTCGAGTACGTCGTCGCGAGTCGGTACGCACAGGCTGGACAGATCGCCAGCGAGATTCGGACGTTCGCGAAGGACCGCAACGCGCGCCTCGTCGTCCTCGGGAGCGAGAACGCGGGTCGAATTGTCTCGAATGTCTCCAGTGTCGCCTCGACGGTGACAGCAGATTCAGCCTACGACGTGCTGATCGTGCGCCAGCCAGACTAGGGACGCATCGCCGCGAAAATCGAGCGGGCGCTTTGGACGCCGTTCTCCCGCAGCGCGGCGGGGAACGTCCAGCGTGCACCATCGAGGGCCTCCCGCAACGCGCTGCCAGCGTGGTCGGTGACGCCGGGGCCGTGGCCGACGAGAATTCGCTCGGGGTCGAGCCCAGCCAGTTGCGTCGGTGGCTGGAGTCGCCGGAGCAGTTCGAGGCCGAGGCGTTCGTCGCCGACGCAGAAGCTATCAATCGTGCCAAGTGAGTCAGGAACCACCAGCGTTCCGCTCGGGCCGTGATACCAGAACACTTCTTCCCAGCCGGGAAACGGCCGGCAGGTGAGCACGCGAAATTCGCCCGCTGGTGAGAACGTATACTGGTCGGTCGGCGCGTCGACCAAGTCACCAATACGGCTCATCCACGTGGGATAGGAGACCGGCACGTCGTGGCGGCGGGCAAAGGCTTCAGCGTCGCGGGCATGATAGCAGGATAGCACCGCGACGCCGGCAACATCGCCCAGCGAGGCAATGCGTTCCTCGACGTTCGGGGCGTCAATCGGGTCGAGCAACCAGACGCCATCTGCTGTTCGGATTGCGTGGCTACTGCGCTGGCCGTCCTCCTCGGGGTGGGCCATCCAACTGAGTCCGCCCTCGAATTCGACGGTAATCTTCGCGCCGTCAGACTCGCCGCGCTCGAAGAGAGGCATAGCGACAGTGAGTGACGCGAAGTAGATAGAACCAGCGGGATTACTCGCAGATATCGAGGAAATTCTCGAAGACTTCCTCACCTTGCTCGGTGTGGGCAACCTCGGGGTGCCACTGGACGCCGTAGAGGCCGCGGTCGGTGTTGCTCATCGCTTCGACGCCGCAGATGTCGCTTTTGGCGGTGCGCTCAAAGCCGTCAGGAACGGTCTTGACTTCGTCGGCGTGGCTGGCCCAGACTCGGGTCTCAGGTGCCAGCGAGCCAACGAGCGGGTCGTCATCTTCCGTAATCTCGACAGTCACGTCAGCGTAGCCGCCGTAGTCACCAGAGCCGACCACGCCGTCGAGTTCGTGTGCGATAATCTGCATTCCCAGACAGATGCCAAAGACAGGGATATCGAGCTCAAGGTACTCGGGACAGTTTCCGATGCGGTCAATCGAGGGACCGCCGGAGAGAACGATACCGTCGGCGTCGATTTCTTCGGGTGGCGTCTCGTTGTCCACCATCTCGACGTCGACGCCCATGTCTCGGAGCGCACGCTGTTCGAGGTGCGTAAACTGGCCGTGATTGTCGATTACGTCGATTTGAGTCATTGCGAGTTCGTAGCGGGCTAGCTCATATATGTCCCGCGTTCTCCGGCCAGTCTCAGAGGCCGACGTGAGCAGTTAGCTCGCAGTCGTCACATCGCAATTCGACGAACCCGTCCTCGAACCGGGGGCCACGGACGACATCGCGGGAGCCACATTCCGGACAACTCAACCACTCGTAGATAGATTTGGATTTGCGCGGCGTACTGGAGGACATAGAAAGTGGTAGGACTCGAAGCCACATCAACAGCAGGGCTGATATCCGAAACTGGGAACCGAAGCAGGGTCTAGATAATCAAAATCCGGAAACCTGACCGTCTTTCCGTGGCTCGGTTGCACCCGAAAGCACGGTTCCAGCTTTCCGGGAGGCCTCGGCCCCGCCGAACAGGAGCGGCGGGAGGATGCGCACGTCGTGGCCCATCCGCGCGAGTTTGGGCGCGATGCCGTTGGCCATCTGCTCTTCGAGGGCAACAGAGCCGTCAGCCCGGTAGCGCCACCGCGGCGCGTCGAGTGCAGCCTGTAGTGGCATGTCGTAGTCGATTAAATTCGAGAGCAGTTGGACGTGGCCCTGTGGCTGCATGTACCCGCCCATGACGCCGAAGGCCATCCAGTCGTCCTCGTCGAAGCGGGCAAGCGCGGGGACGAGTGTGTGGAATGGTCGCTTGCCGGGTTCGAGGCTGTTCGGTACGTCGCCCGACAGCGAGAACGAAGCGCCGCGGTTCTGGAGTGCAATGCCGGTATCGCCCGCAACCACGCCGCTGCCGAAGCCTGCAAAGCGGGAGTTGATGAAGGAGACGACGTTGCCCTCGTCGTCGGCGACAGTCAGGAGAACAGTATCTGCGTCCTCGCCCGCCGAATCGGGTGTGCCCACCTCGACATCCGTGAGCACTTCGTCCGCGCTGTACTCCTGGGCACGCTTGCGTGCGTACTCCTTGGATTCGAGTTTTGGGACGGCCTCGAACTCGGGGTCGGTGATGTGGTGGTGGCCGTCGGTAAAGGCCAGTTTCATCGCTTCGGTGAAGGCGTGGACGCGCTCAGGGGATTCGTATGGGTGCTCGCCAGCACCAATTTCTTCGGCAATATTCAGCGCCTCCAGCGCAATCTGGCCTTGATTGTTCGCACCCAACTCGAACACTTCGACGCCGTTGTAGGTCGTCGAAATCGGGTCCAGCCACTCTACCTCGAAGTCGGCGAGGTCGTCGGTCGTCATGAATCCGCCCTTGTCCTGAATCTCCGCAGCGATTGCCTCGCCAATCTCGCCTTCGTAGACAACATCCGCCCCTTCCTCGGCGATGCGTTCGAGCGAGCGGCCGAGTTTCGGAAGGCTGACGTACTGCCCGGGGTCCGGGGCCTCGCCGTCGAAGAGGTAGGCATCGCGGGCGTTGTCGTCGGTGAACAGTTCCTCGCCGTGCTGCCACTGTTCGGAGACGACCTCTGTTACGGGGTAGCCATCGAGTGCATATGTGATGGCTGGCTGGAGCACGTCACTGAGGCCGAACCGACCGTGTTTCTGGACGGTTGCCTCCCACCCACGGGCTGTGCCGGGGACAGTGACAGTGTGTGGTCCCTGGTCGGGCATCGTCACGCCATCGCGCGTGCGGTCTGCGCCGTACACTGTATCGGCGTCGTCGTCGACGGCCTCACGGACCTTCTCGCGGGTCGCCCCTGCCGGCGCGTGGCCACACGACCGCATCCCACCGACCTCGCCGTCTGCGGTGCGGTAGCAGGCAAAGACATCGCCACCGAGGCCGGTGCTCGTCGGTTCGACAACGTTCAGTGCCGCGGCGGTTGCGACGGCGGCGTCGAAGGCATTCCCGCCATCGCGAAGCACTGAGACGCCAGCCTCGGCGGCCAGCGGTTGACTCGTCGCGACGACGCCCGACGGGGCGTACACTGTCGACCGGCGCGATCCAAATCTATCCAGATCAGGTTCCATGCACCCACGTTCGGCGGCCTCGCTGAAACCCTTTTTTCGCCGTTGTCGACACGACGGTATCAGGTGTGTCTGTTCGGTAGAAACTACGCCTGCACCATATCTATTTCCGGGACTGCGAGAGAGTCGGTATATGGGAATCAACGAACCGGATATTGTACCCGAGCAGTTTCTGGATGACGTCGAGATGCGCGTGGGGACGGTGACGGACGTGGCGGAGTTTCCGGAAGCGCGAAAGGACGTGTACAAACTGACCGTGGATTTTGGCGAAGAGAGTCGCCAGTCTGCGGCTGGCTTGACCGAGAACTACAGCAAAGACGAACTACTGGACCGGCAGGTAGTCGCCGTGGTCAATCTTGGGACGGTCAACATCGCTGGCTTCGAGAGCCAGTGTCTGGTTGTTGGGGTGGACGATGCGGACGGGAACGCCGTTCACCTCCGCCCTGACGAACCGGTTGGGAACGGCGAGCGGGTCTACTGATTGTCTGGGTCGTACCGCTCGGCGGCAGTCTCGAAGGAGAGTTCTTCATCCTGCCGGGCTTTCCGAGTCTCGCACTGTGCGATTGCTTCGGGGTCCGGACTGGCGTCGTCGTCGATACGCGCCCACGAGTCGTGGACGCTAGCGTGACACCACCGACACAGCGACACCGTGATTTCGTGCGAGGGGTCACCGCTGCCCGCGTCCGAGGAGTCGGCGTAGGAGAGGTGATGTTCTTCAAGCAGCGGACGCTCGTCGTCGTGGGCCATCCGCTGCTCGGTCAAGCCACAGCGGATGCACTCGTCGTCGGTTTCCCGCGCCCGGAAGTGTGGGCAGTCCTGCCAGTCCCACGGTCCCGTGAGTCCCTCCTCGTCGGTGTCGCCAGCGACGGGACACTGGAACTCCTCGGCGCGCAACTCACTGGAGAACTGCCGGTCACGGTCGCCGTGTTCGACGGCGAAGCGACACTTTCCCTCGTCGGTCAGGTGGTCACAGCGCTCGACGAACCGGTAAGGGTCGTCGACGCCGACGGAGGTCCCCGACTCGGTTTTCTCCATATCCGGAGTTAGCGAGGAGTCCGCTTATGATTTGGGTGGAGGGTCCGCAGGATTACGACCCCTGGCCAGTTTCGTCTCGTGCTGTGTCGAGCCAGTCAGGCTCGGTGACCGTCGTCGTTCCGAGCTCCGAGAGGGTCCGCTGTTCCGAGATTGTTAGCTCTCCCTGCTCGGTCGTCGCCGTCAGGCGTATCTCGACCTCGGTCACGAGACCTGTGTCAGCGTCGACGATAACCTCGGCCGAGAGAGACTCGACCGTCCCCCCGGAGACGCTCCCGGTGAACTGCTCGACCGAGTCGGCCGTGAACCGGTGGTCGCCGTCGGCGGTGCGACTGTGGCTGAACTCGTACCGGTCCGCGAGCGAGCCCGATTCGGTGTCCTCGACAGATTCCTCGACGGCATCGGTCACACGCTGCCGTTCGTAGAATGTGAAGTTCTGTGCCGGGAAGGAGTTGCGGACAAACACCGTCTCGCCGCTGCCGTACCGCTCGGTCACCACTATCCCGTTCGTGTTCCCGCGCAGGTCTGACCGCTCGACGGCGTAGACGGCCCCCGCATCGATGTCGGCTCTGATTGTCTGGTTGACCGTGAGCGACTGCGTCGCGTTGCTTGTGCGACTCGTCGTCTCCAGGGTGAACGACTCTATCTCCGCGAGCGCCTCGCTCGCGTTCGCCGTCACGCTATCCAGTGTTGGCTCCTCGTCAGCACCTGTCGACATTTCGTCGTTCGCTCCGGGTTCGTCGCCTCCGGCCGCTTCCGTTCCGTTGTTCGACGCTGAGGGACTGTCAGCGCCGCTACACCCGGCCAGCGCGACCAGAGCGGCCACCGCGAACACGAGCAGGATACGCCGCCGACGTGCGCTGATTCTCTCCGTCATTGTTCGTCACCCCCCGAATCGATTGCATCCTGAATCTCGCTCGGCGAGGGAGCTTGGTACTTTTCCAGACTGTAGGGCTCACCGTTACACCGTTCGACGCCCTCGAAAATCGACGATTTCTTCGACTGTAGTTCCTTGATTTCCGCGACGCGCTTCTCGAACGCTTTCTGTGCCTGGGCCCCCTTCTCCAAATCCATCTGCATATTGGCAAGCGTGCGGATATTTTTGGGGTCGGGAGAGCCTTTCATCAGATTAGTCAGGGTGATCATCCATTCCGCCGTCTTGCTGACAGCTCCAGCGAGCACCGAGACCGTGAGCGATTCCACATTATCGCTGAACGACCGTCGTGCCTTGCTGTACTCCGCTTTCGCCTCGCCCAGTTTTTCGTACGTCTCGAGCATGTTCTGGTCGACGTTCTCTAGTCGTTGCTCGGCGTTGTAGTCCGCCCGACAGGGACCCAACTCGACAGTCAGTTCGGACTCTTTCCGTGGCGCTTTGTCGATCACTTGTCTGTAGTACTCGGGTCCCGAACGAGAACTCTGTATCTCGGTGACGCTCAACTTCTGGTAGACGACGACGCGCATATTGTAGACACCGGGCGGGACCGACTGGAATATCGACCCTGGCTCGTGAGCGAACAAAAACGCATCGGACCGCCCCTGCTCCACGTCGAAGGAACTCTGTGAGACGATGACGACCTCGTCGCCAAATTTGGGGATTTCGTTGGCCCACGCCCGTTCCGCTCTCGTGTCCCCGATTCGTGGGATGACTTCCCCGCCGCGGCCAAGAATTCCCGTCTTGTTGGTCCCAGGAGGAATTTCGAGGTACAAGGCGTAGGCCCACCCGCCGGTGCCACCGATAGCGAGCGACGTATCGCCAGATTCGGATTCCGTACACCGCACCTCGACCAGTTCGGGATAGACACTCCCGAAGGAATCGACGACACAACCCTCGTCTGAGTGTGAATCCGCCGCGAGCGTTCGACGGTCAGTTGGTTGCACCCCTGTACCGGTGACCGAGTCAGCCGTCGTCTCGGCCGACACGCCACTCGTTGCACGTGTGTCGGTGTGAATCGGCGCGGCAACCCCGATTGTCGAGACCATACCCAGCGTCATCAGCAACGCACAACCGAACGCGACCACCCGGACGGTGTTTTTGTCCCCTCGGTTCATCGTCCACAATTCTCTGTTTCAGTTATATAAAATTGCCGCGTAGATACATGTGCGTGCTCTTTGTTTGCAAAACAGTTCGGGAGCCACGGCAGTTGTGCAAAAACGACAAGCCGAGCGTGACTCGGAGACAGACTTTTCTCCCGACGGTGTGAGATGCGGATATGGCCGAGTATGTCGTCCACATGCCAGAGGATACGCTGGGCGAGGGTGGCTCCGACCCCCGCGTACTCACTGACGACGTGGAGAGAGCAGACTCGACACTCTCCCAGATGCGAGGGCTGATGTTTCGCTCGGAGATTCCCGGCGCACTCGTGATGGAAGTCGGTGGTGGGTTCTCGCTAACTGGCGGTCCACCGCGGCAGTTCGTCCACATGCTGTTCGTCCGGGAGCCACTGGACGTCATCTGGCTGGCCGACGACGAGGTCAAGAAAGTCGCCCGGATGCACCCCTGGCGAAGCGTCGGGATGGCGAAAGCAGACCGCATCCTCGAACTGCCGGCGGGCGACGCGGAGGGCGTCAGCGTCGGCGACACCGTCGAAGTGCTCGACAGAGAAGCAGCGAGAGAGCGTGTGGCTCCCGCGGCGGAATAAACAGCCGTAATACTCGGGCGGAACACGCAAAAGTCAGGCTTATGTACGTGCATGACAGCAGTCACCAGTAGGGTAAGATGACCCGTGATCGATTTATTCGGGGGCCACCCCGAAACTAACGCACTGTCCGACGTTTCCGACGTACAGTTCCTCGATACGACGCTCCGGGATGGCGAACAAGCACCTGGTATCTCGCTCACCCCGGACGAGAAAGCACGCATCGCTCGCAAACTCGACGATGCGGCAATCGATGTCATAGAGGCCGGCAGCGCCTGCACCGGGTCGGGCGAGCGCGAAACGATCCAGCGCGTCACTGACCTGGATCTGGACGCGACAGTGACGAGTTTCTGTCGTGGCATCCGCAACGATATCGATCTGGCGATGGATTGCGATGTCGACGGCATCAACCTCGTCGTTCCGGCCAGCGACAAGCACGTCACCCAGAAAGTGGGGACGACGCCCGAGGAGAATGTCGAAAACACGGCCGACCTCGTCGAGTACGCGAAAGACCACGGCCTCTGGGTCGAGGTCATCGGCGAGGACGGCTCTCGGGCTGACCTCGACTATCTCGAAGCGTTGATGGGCGCATCACTGGAGGCGGGCGCAGACCGGGTTTGCTACGCCGATACAGTCGGCCACGCAACCCCAGACCGCACCCTCGAGGTCGTCTCACGACTGACAGACCTGGGGCCAGTGAGCACGCACACCCACGACGACCTGGGACTCGCTGTAACGAACGCCCTCGTCTCAGTTGCAGCGGGTGCAGACCTCGTCCACGGCACCATCAACGGGATTGGTGAACGAGCAGGCAACGTCGCACTCGAAGAGGTTGCCATCGCGCTCGACCACGGTTACGGTGTCGAGACGATGAACCTCGAAGCAGTGTACGACCTCGCCCAGCTCATCGCCAACGCGACCGGCATTCCGCTGGCGCCGAACAAGGCTGTCATCGGTCAGAACGCCTTCACCCACGAGTCTGGCATCCACACCGACGGGACGCTCAAAGACGACGCGATGTACGAGCCATACCCGCCGGAAAAGGTGGGCCGCCAGCGCCGACTCGCACTCGGCAAACACGCCGGCCGTGCGGGCGTAAAAGCCGCACTGGACGAACACGACATGGAGGTCACCGACGACCAACTCGCGGAGGTTGTCTCCCGGGTCAAGAAAATTGGTGACCGCGGCAAGCGCGTCACCGACGCAGACTTGCTGCGGATTGCCGAGGAAATCAGCGGCAGTGACCGCGAACGCCGCGTCGAACTGCTCGACCTGACGGCGGTCAGCGGTGTCAACCCGCCGACGGCGAGTATCCGACTCGACGTCGACGGCGAGACACGCGAAAATGCCGCAACCGGCTCCGGGCCTGTCGACGCCGCGATGAACGCCACCGTCGAGGCGCTCTCGCACGAAGCCGACGCAGCACTGGAGGCCTACCACGTCGACGCCATCACCGGCGGGACAGACGCCATCGTTACCGTCGAAGTGGAGATGTCCCGCGACGACAACACCGTTGCAGTCTCGAAAAGCGACTCGGACATCACTCGCGCGTCGGTAACCGCGATGGTCGAAGCGATGGACCGACTCATCGAGCAAAACGACGACCAGGTTATCGCCGACGACTGACCCCGGGATCCATTCCCGGCAATTTTTTCACCTTTCCCGGAGACAGACAGTGCGACGAATCAGCTAGCAGCAACTGCCACGGCGAGCGATTCCTCGAATTCGGTACAAGAACTCCGGTCGTATCACGGGTCGAAATGTTGTCACAATCGCCAGCAATTGGCCGTAGGCGTCTCGGAGTGGTGGTCGGATTTACCCGAATGCGAGGGGGAAAGTCTGGGGCAGTCGTACTCCTTGCTACTGTATGAAATCCGAGAGACAGGCCAGAACAGACCGGCCGGTGAGCGTCGATGGTTGAACTGTCGGTCGTCGGCCCCGACTGGGTGGCGTCGGCCGACGACGTAGCGGTCGTCGACGTGCGCGACGAGCAGCGTTTCGCTGGCGTCGGCCACGTTCCGGGCGCGGTCCACCTGCCCTACGAGGCGATACGAAACCCGGCAGGCGGGACCGCCGGTCATCTCCCGACCCCGCCAGAGTTCGAGGAATCGATGAGCGAACTCGGTATCGGCCGAGAGACGCCGATTGTCGCTTACGACGACGAGGCAGGGGTCTACGCGGCGCGACTCCTATTGACCGCCGCGGCGTTCGGCCACGATGCACCGCTGTATCTGCTCGATGGTGGCTACGACGCCTGGAGTAGTCGCTACGAGACCGAAACCGGTGCCGTCAGCGTCGACAGCAACACGAGCTACGAGACCGGAGCCCCGGGCAAACCAATCGTCGGCCGCGAAGCGGTCGAGCGAGCACTCGACGGCGACGGGGTCGTTGTCGACACCCGTTCGGCAGCAGAGTACGACGCCGCCCACATCCCCGGTGCGGTCCAGCTCGGCTGGGAGGACCTCGTCACCGACGGCTCGCTGAAAGCCCGCGAGGAAATCGAACGTCTCCTCGCAGACCGCGGCATCGAACGTGACCGCGAGGTCGTACTCTACTGTAACACGGCCCGACGGCTGAGCCACACCTACGCCGTCCTCTCCGAACTGGGCTACGAGCGCGTCACTGCCTACGAAGGTAGCTTGACAGGCTGGATTCGAGAGACGGCTGACGAGTGGAGTCCAGAAGGTCTCGAGGCGACGGTCCGGGCCTACGCCGACAGGGGGTTCGAGGCGCTGGTCGAGGACCACGACGGAATCGTCGACCGGCTGAAACTCGTCGGGCTGTACCACCAGAAACAGCGCGGCTACTTCATGCTCCGGACGAAGGTGCCCGGCGGCCGCCTCGACGCCGAACAGGCCCGAGTCGTCGGTCAGGTGGCCGACGAATTCGCCCGGGCACCCGAGGCCCACGGCGGCCGCGAGCAGAGCCCGGAGTTCGGCGACGGCTATCTGGACATCACGACCCGCCAGGATATTCAGATGCACTGGATTCGACTCGAAGACGTGCCCGAAATCTGGGACCGCTACGAGGCCGTCGGGCTGACGACGATGCAGGCCTGTGGCAACTCCGTCCGCAACGTAGTCGCCTGCCCGGTTGCCGGTCTCGACCCCGACGAGGAAGCCGACGCGGGCACGCTCGCCGACGAAATTGCCGAGCGCTTCCTGGCCGACGAGCAGTACGCCAACCTCCCCCGGAAACTGAAGGTGTCGGTGACGGGCTGTCACGAGAACTGCGCCCGGGCGGAACTCAACGACCTGGGGCTGTTGCCGGCCGAGAAGGACGGCCGGTTTGGGTTCAATGTCAAGATTGGCGGCGGCCTCTCCGACGGGCCG
Organism: Halovenus halobia; assembly: GCF_051414135.1. NCBI lineage: Archaea > Methanobacteriati > Methanobacteriota > Halobacteria > Halobacteriales > Haloarculaceae > Halovenus > Halovenus halobia. The sequence goes on along the minus strand of NZ_JBLKOA010000005.1, from coordinate 128,683 downwards.
CGACTGGCTCGCGACATCGATTTGTTCGTCGAACCCGAGAACGTGGTCGAACTCGTCGAGGCGACGGCCGACTTCTTCATCGAGCGCGGCAGCTACCTCGACACCGCGGTCAACCGCCTGCGCTTTCTGGTGGCGGAGTTCGGCGTCGACGCCGTCCGCGAGGACATCACGGAGCGCGTCGATTTCGCCGTCGAACCGGCGGGCGAGAGCCTCACCGAGCGGTACCGCGGCGACCACGTCGGCGTCCACGAGCAGGCCGACGGCCGACAGTACGTCGGGCTGAACGTCCCCGTCGGACGGATGGGCGGCGACGAGTTCGCCGACCTCGCTTCGCTCGCCAGCGAGTACGGCAGCGGCGAGGTTCGACTCAGCATGAACCAGAACGCCATCGTTCCCGGGGTCGACCCCGATGCTGTCGAGGAGTTCCGCGCGGAGCCAGTCATCCAACGGTACAGTCCCGACCCCGGGCCGTTCACCCGCGGCGTTGTCGCCTGTACTGGCAAAGAGTACTGCACCTACGGCATTATCAACACGAAAGACCGGGCGATTCGCTGGGCCCGGGACCTCGACGAGTGGTTCGAGACGGAGTACGACGGGCCCGCCGACCCCGAGGCGGTCCGGCTGCACCTCTCGGGCTGTTCGGCCTCCTGCGCCCAGCCACAGATTGCCGACATCGGCCTGCGCGGCGAGGACCGCCGGACGGTCGAGGGAAGCCAACCCGCCGTCGACGTCGGACTGGGCGGGGACCTCGGCCGCGGCCAGTTCGTCGACTGGGTCGTCGGCAGCCATCCGACGGCAGACCTCCCGAACGTCGTCCGGCGCGTGCTGGACACCTACGCGGCAGAGTCCAACGGCGAACCGTTCAGCGAGTGGGTCGAACGGACCCCACAGCAACGGCTGTTCGAGCTCGTGACAGACACCGATACAACCGCGACGATGGAGGCTGACGACTGATGTCCAAACGAGAACATCTCCCTCGCTCACCGGGCGTGAGCGAGGACCCACGGGAGCACAAGGATACGAACACACCCGCGGGGAAAATCTGGTTCCGTGACCTCGACGAAGCCGTCATCGAGGCCGACCGCTGTATTCAGTGTGGCAGTTGTGCGGCGGCCTGCCCCTCCGACTCTATCGGCATCGACGACATCGACGGCAAGCCAACACTCGTGAAGATGTGTACCGGCTGTTCGCGCTGCTGGGACTTCTGTCCGCGCAGCGGCCTCCGCTACGAGCGAGTGATTGCAGAGGCCGAACGCGACCGCGAGGGGTCGACCAGTGCCTACGCCGTCCGGGCCGCCGATGGGGAGACACAGGTAGCCGGCCAGGACGGCGGTGCGGTGACCGCACTGCTCGGCGAGTTGCTGGCCGCCGGCGAACTCGATGGCGCGGTCGTCGCCCGTGAGCGCGAGGACGAGCCGCTTCGAGGCGAGGCTGTGCTCGCGACCAGCCGCGAGGAGTTGCTGGCGAACGCTGGCTCGGTGTTCACACAGCCGATGCAACTCGGCGAAATCGACCGCCTCGTCGCCGAATCGTCGCTTTCGGACCCCGACCTTGCCCTCGTGGGCACACCCTGCGTGATTCAGGGCGTGTCGGCGTTGCAGTCGTTCGGCCGGCCGGGCGAGCGCGACGAGATTGCGCTGACTGTCGCGCTGTTTTGTACCCGGAGCTTCGAGGCCGACCGCCTGCGGTCGGTGCTGCGCGACCACGGCGTCGACCCCGCGGCGGTCGATAGCCTCGACGTGAGTGACGGCAAACTGTTCGCCTACGGCGAGGAAGAGACCCTCCTGGAGACCGACGTCGAAGCCTTCGATGCGGCAGGTCTGTCCGGTTGTGGGGAGTGTGCCGACTTCACCGGCCGGGCGGCAGACATCTCTGCCGGGAACGTCGCCAGCCCCGACAGCGCAACGACGTTCGTCGTCCGCGGAGAGCGCGGCGACGAAGCACTGTCAGCGGCCGTGGACGCACTCGACGTCGAGGACCTGGACGACGACACCGCGCTGCGGAAGCTGGCGGGCTGGAACAAACGGCAGGCCGAGCAGACGCTCCCGCGGGCGTTCGACCCGGAGGGGTCGCTGAGCATCGGCTACGAACAGCACCGCGAGCAGTACGACGACACTGACCGCGAGCCACAGCCACAGAACCCGGCCCGGACCCACCAGTACGAGCGGTGGTGTTAGCGACCGAAACAATCCAGTGGCCGGCCACGGTAGCGAGCGTATGAGCGACGAACGCTCCGGATTGAGTGACCCCCACCCGACAACGGGCGCACACCCGGGCGGCCCGCGGCACGACGAGTCGCCGTTTCCAGCGGTTGCCGACGGTGTCCGAACACATCTCGCTACCGATTCCTCTGGCCACGATATGCATCACGTCTGGCGAGTCTTCCGTCTCGGCCAGCAGTTTGCGGCGGAGTTGGACGCCGACCGAGAAGTGGTCGGCTGTGCGGCACTGACTCACGACATCCACCGGGTACAGGGCTCGGGCACTGGCTGTGACCCTGTCGAGACGCTGCCGACAGTTGCGACTATTCTTGCGGAGGCTGGCGTGTCGGCGGAGAAAATTTCGACCGTTCAGCACTGCGTTGCCGTCCACGATGACCTCGCCTTTCGCGGTGAGGACCCACAGCCAGAGAGGCTGGAAGCGAAGATTCTTCGCGACGCGGACAACCTCGATGCGATGGGCGCAGTCGGGATTGCACGGACCTTTGCCTTCGGCGGAGTGCACGGAACGCCGCTGTTCGACCCCGACGGCGATGAGTACTCCCAACTGTATCACTTCGAGGACAAACTGCTCAGGTTGCGCGAGGAGTTACACACCGAGCCAGCCCGCGAACTCGCGGCCCAGCGCGAGGCGTTTCTGGAAACCTTCTTCGAGCAGTTCCTCGCGGAGTGGCACGGCGAGGCCTGAACCCGCCGAGAGAGGCTCGTCTGACAACTGACTGACGGCAATTTTTACGTGTCGCTCCAGTAGGCGTGACTCGGCATTGTATGTCAGACTCCTCCGAACAGTTGAGCGACGGTGAAGGAGTGTCGGGTCACAGCGAAGAGCAACTCGTCCGTCTGGTCTCCGCCGCTGAACTCGACCGTCTCGAAGCACGACGGGACCACCTCACGGAAACGGTCGAGGAACTTGAAGCCGAAAACACGCTGCTGAGACAGGAGATTGCGACGCTTCGACACCGACTCGAACAGAAAGACCAGCAGCGCCAGCAAGTAGTCGAAAACTACGAGCGGATCCTCGCAGCACGACAGAATTGTGGCGACGATGCCGAAAACGACAGCAACCGGTTGCTCGGTGACGTGTTCTTCTGACGGTCTGGTACATGTGAACAGGTCAGGGCCCACTGAGTCGGGTCGGCGTCTCCTGACCCGTGATGTGTCAGCGACACCTCTAATTACCGGTCGGCCGTAGCCGGGGGTATGACCGAGTCTGAGCAGGCCGAAGCCGGCACTGCCGAGGGGCAGGGCCCTGTCGAAATCGACGAGGAGATGGCCCGACATCTCGAAAACAAGCGCGAAGAGTTGTTCGAGAAATTCGAGATGCCCTACGAGTTCCCGCCATCGGTGATGGAAGAGGCAGAAGCCCGGACTGAAGACGTACAGGCAGAGATTGAAGACGAGATTGGCGAGCGCGAAGACCTGCGTGAGATGACGACGTGGACGACCGACCCAATCGACGCACAGGACTTCGACGACGCCATCTCGATCGAAGAGCGCGACGACGAGTTCGTGCTCTGGGTCCACATCGCCGACGTGAGCCACTACGTTACGCCTGACACGGAGATGTGGGACGAGGCACGCCGCCGCGCGAACACCATCTATCTCCCGGCGCATACCGTGCACATGCTGCCGCCGGTGCTGGCCGAAACGGTCTGCTCACTGGTTGCTCACGAGGACCGACTCGCACACACCGTCGAGATGCACCTCGACAAGGAGACGCTTGGCTACGAGACCATCGACATCTACAAATCTGTCATCCGCAGCGATGCACGACTGACCTACAGCCAGTGTGAGGAGATTCTCGACGACCCCGACGCTGCCGGGGAGTTCCTCGAAGACGCCGAGGTTGACCTTGCAGAGAAGACCGAACTGGTCTGGGAACTGGCCGACCGGATGCACGAACAGCGCAAAGAGGACGGCTCACTGGTGCTCAACCCGCGCCGCGACCGGGCACACACCATCATCGAGGAGTGTATGCTCAAGGCGAACAAGGCAGTTACCCACGAACTGATGTGGGACCGCGGTGTCGAGGCAATGTACCGCGTCCACCCACAGCCAAGCCCCGACGAGTGGAACGACGCGCTGAGAGAGATTCAGGAACTCGATGGCGTCTCGGTGCCCGGCGAGGCGTGGGACGACCCGCGGAAAGCCGTCAACGCCACGCTCGAGGAAGCGCCACAGCGCCAACTCGACAAGATTCAGTGGGCGGTGATGAAGGTGATGCCCCGCGCGAAGTACATGAACGACCCCTTCGGCGGCCACCACGCCCTGAACTTCGAGATTTACGGGCACTTCACCTCGCCAATCCGGCGGCTCTCGGACCTGATCAACCACTGGATTGTCCACTCGAACGACGTGCCAGAGGACTTGCTGCAACTCTGTGACCACGCCTCCGACCGACAGAAAGACGCCGAACAGTGCGAACGCGAATACAAGAAGTTCCTCGAAGAGGTTGGCCTCGACCCCGGTGCGGTCAACAACCGCGGCCTGGAAGTCGTCGACGAGGAGTAACTGTCCGCTCGCGGTACGACCCGCTATTATCAGCGTTGAATACCGTGGAGGTGAGTTTTTACAGTGGCGTGTCGAGTTAGACGAACGACGCCTGCAGGACAATCACAGCAGAACGCGGGCGACGTGGGGAGCAACAATGGGGCTGCAGTACACACCGTATACGATTCCGCTGGTCGCGGCACTGGTTCTCGCAGCCGTCGGTACTGGACTCACCTGGCGTCAGCGAGACAGCCCCGTTGAGACGTGGAGTGTCGCCCTGCAGCTCTCGGTGCTGTTGTGGGTGCTGTTCAACCTCCTGATGGTGTCTACGACTACTCGCGACCTGATTCTACTGTGGTACAGACTGTTTGTTCCCTGCATCGGGCTCGTCATCGTGACGATGTTGGGGTTCACACTGCAGTTTACCGGCCGAGGTGAGCAACTCACCCGACGACGACTCGTTGCGCTGGCCGCGTACCCGGCCGCAATGTTCATCTTGAGCATCACGAATCCTATCCACGAGTTGCTGCTGGTGAACCCGACGCTGGACAGCAGCGGGTCGTTCGCCGTGCTCGACGTCGAGTTCGGCCCGGCGCTGTTCGCGTTACTGCTGGTCGGCTACGGGTTGATTACGGTGTACGTCTCACTGCTCGTGCTGCAGGTCTCGCGGTCGCGAAACGTCTACAGGAAATTCAGTCTCGTCTTTCTGGTGATGGTCGTGCTGATGACCGGCGTCACGATTCCGAGAGCACTCGGCGTGAGTCCGTTTCCGTACTGGACGTTCTTCGCGCTGACGTACCTGGTCGTCGGACTCGGAACGATGGTTACGACAATGAGTATCACTGCCGCTCGACTGATTCCACTCGAACGGCTGCTGTCGGTGGTCAGCTCCGGGTCCGGAAACGTCCTGCCCTTGGCACGGGACGCTATCGTCCAGGAAGTCGACAACGGGATTGTCGTGCTCGATACCGACGGCCGCGTCGTGGACATCAACACGACGGCGAAGACCATGTTCGGGACAGAGCGCCCAATCGGACAGTTCATCGACGAAATTACCCGAAGAGACCTGACCAGCGGCGGCGAAGAACTTCGGCCTGTCATCTGGGGCGATGAGTCGCTCCGAGAACTGCGTGACCAGGTTTGGGCCGAGAGTCCTCGAGGAGACCGGTGTTACGACGTCCAGATAACCGAACTGACAGACGCGAGCAGGACGCCCGCGGGGTTCGTCATGTTGTTGCACGACATCACCGACCAGAAGACGACCGAACAGCAACTCGAACACCAGAACGAACGCCTCGACCAGTTCGCGAGCATCGTCAGCCACGACCTCCGGAATCCACTCAACGTCGCAGATGGCAACCTCGAACTCCCGTACGCACGCGCCGATGACGATGCCGACACAGTCGAGGTTGACGTGGAGCGACTCGAAACGGTCCGGTCCGCACACGAACGGATGGAGGATATCATCGAGGATGCACTCATCCTTGCTCGGGAGGGCAAGGCGGTTACCGAAGTCGAGCGTGTGTCGCTGGAAGCGGTCGCCGAGCGAGCCTGGGAGACCGTCGAGACCGACGACGCCGTGCTTGACGTGGTCGCCGACGCCGAGTTGGAGGCAGACGAGGACAGACTATTGACCGTCTTCGAGAATCTCATCAGAAACGCCGTGGAGCATGGCTCCACGAGCCCTCCTTCGGGGGCTCAGGAAGACAGCATCGACCACGCTGGCGACGCAGGCAGGCTGACGGTTCGAGTCGGCCCGCTCGACACCGGCGGCTTCTACATCGAAGACGACGGCGCCGGGCTCCCGTCCGAGGACCACGACGACATCTTCGAGCACGGACACACGACGAATCCCGACGGAACTGGGCTCGGCCTCGCTATCGTCCAAGAGATTGTCGGGGGACACGGCTGGGAGATCGACGCTACCGAGAGCGACGCGGGCGGAGCGCGCTTCGAGGTAACCGGCGTATCCATGGAAGCCAGCAGTCAGTTCGATGGTCAGTTGGCGAGCGAGTGATTCACTCGGTAAACTCGCTACACTCGAAGGCCGCGAGCGTCTCGCCGCCAGCCTCGTACGGCTGTTCGCCCGGAACCGTCTGATAGCCGTAGTACAGTTCGACGCGCTCGATATTTCGGTTTTCGCAGAGATAGCGTGCGTACTCGGTCTGGCGAGGATGGGTGTCGGCAAAGCGCAACGTCTGGAAGTACTTTCGCCAGCGGAAACTCGCCATGTGATTCGCCTGCGCTGGAGAGTCTGCCGCGAACGGCCGGTCGTGGAAGGCGTCGACACTCGTGCCATCGGGTCGCTCCGCGGGCGTCGCAATCCACCACGTTCTATCGGGGGGCTCCGGGGCGAACATCTGCCAGTTCTGGCCGAAATCCGCCGTCTCGATTGCTTCGTCTGTCGGCTCCGGCGTCGGAAAGCCGACGACACCCGCAGCGGAGAGCAGGCTGAAGGTGACCAAGACTGCCGGGACGGCCCGGAACACAACCGCGTGGGCCACCGAACGAACTCGGTCGGGAACGGCCCCCGACGGAAACCGCAGTGTACTTCTCTCCCACGAAGATATCGAGTCGAGAGCAGGTGCAGAGACGCCGAGACGGTTCCGAACACGGCCGGCACTGCGCTGGACCCAGTCCCACGCACCCGGCGGGTAGAGGACCACCAGACTTGCCAGCGAGACCAGCGGGAAGTGGCCGACGGCGAGCGTGAGCAACATGCCGACGTGAACGAGCGCAAACAGCGAGACCAGCGCCGTCCGAAGGCGGCCCGTTGCGAGCACCAGCAGCGGCGAGCAGACCAGCAGCGCAATCCAGGCGTAGTTCGCGGCGACCAGCAGCCCCGTCCCGCCAAAGAAATCGAGCACGAAGTCGCCGAACAGGTAGGTGTACTGCTCGGTCGCCAGCACCTGCGCGACAGCGTCGCCAGCCCACCAGGTGTCGCCGTCGATCTTGTGGGTTGCGTTGACGGCGTAGACCAGCCCGGTCTGCAGGACCAGTCCAGCCGTCGCAATCGAAACCAACTGGCGGCCCTCACTGCCCAGCCTCGCGTCCTCGTAGGGTAGAAACAGCGCCCAGACGAACAGGATGCGCAACAAGACATCACCGCCGTTGAGCACGTAGGGGTTTCGCATCTGGAGCAAGAGCACGACGAGCAGGCCGGCGAACACAGACAGTCTGGGTCGACGACCAGCAATCAGTGCGAGTCCGCAGACGACACCAATCGGGAAGAGGACAAGGGGATACCACGGGTCAGGGAGTGACAGGACGAGTTCGTAGGGGCCGCCGTACTCCGCCAGGACGACCGAGCGCGGGACAATACCGGCGTCGGTGTACAGCGCACGAAGGTGTCGCGCCCGCGAGAGCACGTCGACCAGCAGGACGAGGCCGAGCGCGACCCGGAAGGCCCCAATCGCTCGACTGTCGACGCCGAGGCGGGCGCGAACCCACGCCGGAATTCGCTCGTCCGTGGCTGATTTCATCGGTGCCGAGAGTAGCGCCAGCGGTCGGGTAAGTCTTCCGTCAGTCCTCGGGCAGTACCTCGGCGCGGCGCTCGAAGTCGACCACGCCGGCCTGCACTGACCACAGCGCAGCGTAGCGACCATCCTGCGCGAGCAGCGTATCGTGGTCGCCCCGTTCGACAATCTGGCCGTCCTCGACGACCAGAATCTCGTCGGCCTCGGTGATCGTCGAGAGTCGGTGTGCGATAGCGAGCGTCGTCCGGTCTGCGGCCAGGTCCTCGATAGATTCCTGGATCGCGAGTTCAGTCTCGGTGTCCACAGCACTGGTTGCCTCGTCCAGAATCAGAATCGGCGGGTCCGCGAGGACCACCCGGGCGATGGCGATGCGCTGGCGCTGCCCGCCCGAGAGTTTCACGCCGCGCTCGCCGACGCGAGTCTCGTAGCCGTCGGGCAACCCGGTGATGAACTCGTGAGCCTGTGCGGCCTTGGCAGCCTCCCGGACTGCTTCGTCGCTTTCGTCGAAACTGCCGTAGCGGATGTTATCCGCAATCGTCCCATCGAACAGGAAGGTATCCTGACCGACGTAGCCGATGGCCGAACGCAGGTCGCTGACTCGCATATCACGAACGTCGGTGCCGTCGACCCGGACGTTACCGTCGTCGACATCGTACAGTCGCATCGCGAGTTTCAGCGCCGTCGACTTGCCAGCCCCGGTTGGTCCGACCAGTGCGACCATCTCGCCCGGTTTGGCCTCGAAACTGAAGTTCTGCAGCACTTCTTCGTCCTCGCCGTCGGTCAACTCCGAACTGTAGGAGAACGAAACATCCTCGAAGCTGACGCGGCCCTCGACAGCGTCGATGTCGACCGGGTCCGCAGGGTCGTTGATGCCCGCCGAGATATCCATGAGTCCAAACACGCGCTCGCTGGAGGCCTTGGCATTCTCGTACTGGTCGACGATATTCGACACCTCTGCCAGCGGATCGACGATGCGCTGGGTCATGAACAGGAAGACGACAAAGTCGCCGACAGAGAGGTCGCCCGTCAGCGGGCCAGGGGCGGTTCCGGTCGTCAGCCAGAGCCCGCCGACCAGGAACGTCGAGACGAAGGACAACCCGGCGAGCAGTTCCATCCCAGGCCGGTAGAAGTAGCTCAGTTTGAGGACCGCCATCGTGTCGTCAAACAGCCGTTTCGAGGCGTCGCGGACGCGGCCAATCTCGAACCGTTCGCTCGCCGTGGCTTTCGTCAGGTCGATGCCAGCGATGCTGTTCTCCAGTCGCGTGTTGAGGTTGCCCACCGCCGAGCGCTGGGAGACGTAGCGCGGTTCGGCCGCGCGCATGAACCACAGCGTGAACAGCCCCATCGCCGGCACGGCAACGAGCGTGACGACGGCTAACTGCCGGTTGAGATAGAACAGAATCGCGGCAATCCCGCCGGTCATCACGAGCAGTCGCATCGAGTTCATCAGCGCGTCGTCGAGGAATCGTTCGAGATTCTGGGTGTCGTTGTTGAGAACCGCCATCACCTCGCCGGTCTGCTTGTCGTCGAAAAACGCCATATCCAGGTCCTGCATCTTCTGGAAACAGTCGACACGGACGGTGTGCATCACACCGTGGGCGAACAGGTTTGCCGTCACACCATAAATCCAGGTGAACACCGCTGTGGCGAGAAAGGAACCGGCAACGACGGCGACGACGAACCAGAACTGCGCGACTGTCGTCGTCGGGAGCCACGCGTCGGGGACCAGCGGAATCGAGAAGGCCTGTTCGCCGACGAAAATCGAATCGATGGCGATGCCGAGCAACAGCGGGGGTAATAGCGCCCCGGCGCGGGCAAGAAAGTTCGCAACCATTCCGATCGCAAACCAGCCCATCCGGTCGCGGCCATACGTTTGAAAGAGTCGTGCCAGTGGCCGGTCGACTCGCTCACGATATGCGTCGAACGGCGTCTCCTCGTCAGTTGTACTCACTGGCTGGCTATTACGCTCGGAGCGGCTTACCAGCCACGGTTACCGACGAGTCCGCGGGGAAACGATTGCCGACGACGGCAAGTGGCGAGGCGACCGGAAGGAGGAGGGTCCTCAGGACCCAATGTCTGTGTGCAATGACTACAGCACTATTTATCGTCAGCGAACACGGCTACTGGGGCGAAGAATGTATCACACCACTCGAACGGCTCACCGACGCCGGCGTCGACATCACAGTCGCGACACCGACCGGCGGCAAGCCGGTCATTGACGACCGCTCTGTTGACCCCGAAGAGGTTGGCGAGGAGATGGCCGAGCACGTCACCGAAGTCCACGACACCGACGACCGACTCGCCAATCCCGAACCGCTTGCTGCTGTCGACGCGGGCGAGTACGACGCTGTTGTCCTCCCCGGCGGCCACGGTACCTGCTGGGACATCAATCAGGACAAACACGCCCGCACAGCGCTCCGAACTGCCGTCGAAGGCAGTGATGGTATCGCGCTCGTTGTCTGTCACGCTGTCGGGATTCTCGCGTGGGCACGAGACTCTGACGGAGAGATTCTCGCTGCCGGTCGCGACGTGACTGGCTTCCCCGACGCGTGGGAACAGGGAATCGTCGACGACAACGACCTAATGCCAGACGGCCGAAAACTTCCCTACTGGGTCGAGGAAGAAGTCCGAGCAGTCGGTGCAAACTGGGACGGTCGACTCGACGACGACACGAGTGTCACTGTCGACGGTGACCTGATTACCGCCCGTGGGCCGCCCTCCTCGGCGGCCGCGGCGGAGACACTACTCGACGAACTCGAGTGAGCCTCTCAGAGCGACCCCTCGAAGCCCGACTGGTCCAGTAGCTTCTGGAACTGCTCGGAGTCCAACTCGCTCTCGTAGGCCATTCCGGCGAGCATCCCGCCGGGGTAGGTCTCGCCGTTCATCGCGTGGTCCACCCGGTGACAGTGGGTCGCGTACACTCCTGGGTCTGCGTCCGCGGGGAACTCGATGACTTTGCGTTCTGCGGGGGCGACGTTGACGATGTCCTCGATATGCTGGGCCGACTCGGGAATCGTCCCGCTGTCCTTCTCGACGACAGTGAACGTGTGGTTGTGTGTGTGCATGGTGTGCGAGCGGTAGCCGGCGTTGACGAAGTGCATCCGCACCTCGTCACCTTCCTCGACGACCATCGGGTAGCCGTCGTCGAGGTGAAAGCTGTACGGCGCGCACCGCCCGTTCACGGTGTACGCGTCGGGGTGACGGTCGCGGTGGCTGTACGAGACGTCGCCGCCGGCCTGTGACGCCGAGAGTCTGGTGTCCCACTCCTTGAGCGTCATGAAAAACTCCTTATCTGGTGGCTCGTAGTCGACAGGGTCGACTCTGAGAACCCCGTACATCCCCATCGCGAGGTGAGTCTGTGTCTGGAGGTGGCAGTGATACAGGTGTGTGCCCGGCTGGTTTGCGGTGATTTCGTAGGTGTACTCCTCGCCGGGGTTCACCTGGACGCCGGTCGTCGAGGGGACGCCGTCGTCCTCCCAGGCTTTGGCGAGGCCGTGAACGTGGAACGTGTGCGGGCGGTTGTGTTCGGAGTTGTCGAAGGTAATCTCCATCTCTGTCCCCTCCGTGACCCGGAGCAGCGGCCCCGGAACGCTCGGGTCAGTGTCCGGCGTCTCCCAGGCCCACACCTCCGGCAGTTCCCAGGGTCCGCCGCTTGTGTTGTCACCGAGTAACTGGTGGCGACACGCCCGCGTAGAGAGTGTCACCGCGCCACCAGTCTCGTCGAGGTTGATGGTCGTCCGCGGCGACGTGTAGGGGTGGTCTGTCTCGACGTCCGTCGAGTCGCTGCCGACCCACTCGTCTGTGTCCTGTGTCGGCGGGTCAGAGTCGGTTTCACCATCGGTCGAGTCGTCGTCGGTGCTACTGTTGCAGCCTGCGAAGCCGACTGCACCGAGGGCCGCCGTCGTCGCGAGAAATCGCCGTCTCGTCGGGCGAGCTCGGGCGTTGTTGGGTTTGTTATCCATTCGTAATGTTAAACTTAGAGAGGTATAAACCGTCGGACCGCACACACAGACAGTGTGAGTGACTGTCGGCACGGCGACACCGTCACTCGCCGGCCTCGCCGACGGTTTTCATTCTCTGTGTCTAACAGGAAGTATGAACGTCGAAATTGACTGCTGCGAGGGTTGCGGCGGACTCGGGATGGCTGTCGAAGTGCGAGACGCGCTCGAAAGCGACTGTGGGGAGGTTCTCGACGGAGTCGAACTCACGCCTGTCGACGATGGTTCGGTTCGCGTATTCGTCGATAGGCATGAAGTGTTCACGACCGACGCTGCCGAGTCCAACCCGACACGTGTCACGCATATCAGACCGCAAAAGAGGGGCAGCGTTACTTGCCGCGGCCGTTGCCGGCGTTGATCGACGGTCGCGTCTTCTCTGTGCCTTTGCCACGTTTGCCCAGTCCCCGGTTCTGCTTGCCGGCACTGGTGAGTCCGCGCAGTGCGCGGCCCTTGTGGGTGTCGTCACAGATCCAGTTGAGGTCGTCGTCGTTCTCGATTGCCGGGTGCGCGGGGTCGACGAGGATGATTTCGTGCCACTTCTGGCTGCCGTCTTCCCCGACCCAGTAGGAGTTGAGCACGCGCATGTTCGGGTGTTTGCGTGCGGCGCGTTCCTCGGCGATGCGCTGGATGTTCTTCCGTCGGGTGATGCGGGACACACCCTGTCGTTTCGAGCGTCGACCGGCCGTAAATCGCTGTTTGCGAGCGCCGCCCTTGCGGACGCTGACACGAACGACTGTGATGCCCTGTTTGGCCTTGTAGCCAAGCGAGCGTGCTCGGTCGAGTCGCGTCGGGTGCTCGATGCGTTCGATTGCGCCCTGGTCGCGCCAGTCCTGTTGTCGTTGCCACTGCAGTTCCGCCAGTTTCCCGTCGCCTGGGTCCTTCCAGGCGTCTCGGATATGTGCGTAGAAGCTTTTTGCCATGGGTATTCACCCACGGGCGTTGCGTGGTTCAAGCCGTGAGGCTCACATCCCGACCTGTATGACAGGTGCCCACTGGTGCCCGTGACTGCCAGCGAGTTATCTGTCCTACCGGAGTTGCAGATAAAAGGATATCGAACTCCGACGACAGCGATTTACTCCCAGAACGACTAGTTCTACTGATGACAGAATCACGGGCCGAGGCCTGCGTTAATTGCGGCGAGGAACTCGCGCTGTTCCAGCCCGTCTGCCAGAGGTGCGAGACGTCCCACGAATGGGAGTATCAGGCACCCTGTCACAACTGCGGCGAACCGGTGGCCTACGACGGCGACTGCCCACACTGCGGGACGGAACTGATCGTTTGGCGCGCGCTCGAAGCCGACGCACTCGGAACTGACGAACCCATCTCGGTCTGGAAAGAGAGTGTCCCCCGACCGACTGCCGCTGGCTATCGTGTCCATCTCGGCAGCATTCACGGCCAGTGGGTCGATTACCGGCGGTCGATGGACGAAGACGGCGACATGCACATCCGCTCGTATCACAACCATTACGAACTGCACCACGACGAAGTGAGCGCAGTCGACAGCCCCGGGAGACACCTCCTCCGACACGGCCTTCCTGCTGCATTCGAGTCGGGCAGTGAACTCACTGTCCGGACTGGGAGAGCACTCGCTGAGTCCGGCCGACTCCTCAGGCGCACCGCCCGCTCGCCGTACGCGTGGCTAACGAGAGACAGCGAACCCAGCGAGAAGCGCGAGAAAACAAAGTAAGTAGTGCTCGGTGGTGCTGATGGAATCGGAGCGGTTTATCTGAAGAAGCGACACGAAGCAGAGAGTGTCACGCAGATGGTTGTGCGTACCCGGCACACGATATACCATCTTCGGGAGATTCTCAAACCACATCAGAAGAGATTTTCGAAAAGGTATTGTGTACTGCCTGCAATACTTTAGGTACTGATGCTCCCAATCGACCCATCACAAATTAGCCCCGAAGACATCGGCGAACAGCAGACAACACTCGACATGGACCACGAAGAAGCCATTGAGCACGTCCGTGAGGTGTTCACCGACGCTGGGTTTGGTGTCCCAGTGGAATTTTCGCCGTCGGATATGCTCAACGAGAAAATCGACGCAGGAAGGGACCCGTACTACGTCCTCGGAGCCTGCAACCCAGATGTGGCCGACCGAGCACTGGACGCAACTGACAACGAACTCGGCGCGTTGATGGCCTGTAACGTTGTCATCTGGGAGGAAGAACCCGGACTGCAGCGCGTGTACCACGTCTCAATCATGCGTATTGCTCGATTGATCGGGATGTCAGTCGACGACGACGCAATGGAAGACATCATCGCGGACACTGGCGAGCTCGTCGACGACGCATTCGCCAACCTCTGAATTCTCGCAGTCGTCTCCCGTACGTATGCGATTTTTGCGCTGGACGCTCAGCCAGTACAGAGAGGTTTGTAGTCCACGGACCTACTGAACGCCCAGGCCCGTAACAAACGGTTCTATATATCGTTATAAGATTTATCGACAAATACACCGACCACTGGCCAGCACACAGAAATCGACAGAAGACAGCCGTTATTCTATCTGTTCGCGGTACTCGTCGGCAGAGAGCAGTTCGTCGAGTTCGCTCTCGTCGTCGAGTTCGAGTTCAAGCATCCAGCCCTCGCCGAACGGGTCGTCGTTGACCAGTTCTGGTTCGTCGATCAGTGCCTCGTTCGTCGCATGGACGGTGCCCGAGACAGGCGCGTACAGGTCTGACACCGCTTTGATGGACTCGATAACGCCGAAATCCGAGCCCTGCGTCAGTTCGTCACCCTCGGCAGGGAGTTCGACGAAGACCACGTCGCCGAGTTCGTCCTGTGCGAAGTCGGAGATACCAACGCGAACAGTGCCGTTTTGCCGGCGTGCCCACTCGTGAGAGTCGAGGTACCGGCAGTCGTCTGGAATCGTGAAGCTCATGATAGGAATGGTGTTGTCGTGATACGTGCTTTCTTCGGTTCGCCACGAACGACGATCCGGACGGTGCGGTTTGTGCCGACATATTCTCGGGGAAGATACGCCAGCGCAATTGGTTCGTCGAGTGTTGGGCTCATCGTGCCGCTGGTGACAGCCCCAATCGCCTCGCCGTCGGCCGTCTCGACGGTGTACCCGTGTCGCGGAACCCCGCGCTCGTGCATGACCAACCCGACAAGCTTCTCGTTGGGGCCTTCCACATCGACTCCTTCCAGCGCGTCACGACCGAGAAATTCCGTGTCGAGTTTGACGGTGAAGCCAATGCCGGCTTCGTAGGGGTTTCGCGGGTTGTCTTCGGGGTCGAAGTCCTGCCCTGAGAGCAGAAATCCCATTTCGAGGCGCAGGGTATCCCGAGCTCCCAGTCCGCAGGGCTGGCAATCGAGCGCTGACCACACCGTCTCGCCCGCGTCCCACGGACAGAGCAACTCGAACCCGCGTTCGCCCGTGTAGCCCGTCCGCGCGACGAGTGACTGGACATCTGCGACGGACCCGGCCGCAATCTCGAACCGTGACAACTCCGAGAGGTCAAGGTCGGTCTGAGCGCCCAGCAACTCCGGAGCGTCCGGCCCTTGGACGGCAATCATCGCGTATTCTTCGGTTCGATTGGTGACTGTCGCGTCCAGTCCCCACTGCTGGCGGTGTTCGAGTGCCCAGTCGTGGATTTCCTCGTCGTGGCCCGCATTGGGAATGAACAGATACTGCTCTGATTCGGAGTCTGGGAGTCGGTAGACAACGGTGTCATCGAGCATGACTCCCTCGTCGTTGGTGAGAGCTGCGTACTGACCTTCGCCTGGGTCGAGGTCTGTGACATCGTTGGTCGTAAGTCGCTGGAGCAGGCGGGTCGCGTCCGGACCCGAAACCGTCAGTTCTCCCATGTGTGACACGTCGAATTTCCCGACAGCGTCCCGGACGGCAGCGTGTTCCGTCCGAATCGAGTCGAACTCCACCGGCATCTCCCAGCCGCCGAAGTCAGTCTGTTTCGCCGAGTGCGCTATCGGCGGATTTCGTAACGACATACTCGCTGTGACGTCTCGAAGGGCCCTAATGGTTGGTGTCCCGACCGATTGACCAGCGACTCATAAATCATATATCGCGATAGCAAATCGATGTCGAAGCCGCGAGTGCGGGCGTTGTCCCGGAGCTGGAGACAGCCACAGGCTCGAGTCTCGCTGGCCAATTTCGCTAATTATATACCTTAAACACCTATAGGCTTAGGAAGCGTGTCGACTCACGGGGGGAGACACCGCAGTATTACCTATGTCATCGGAATCCACCACGAGTAATCGACAAGACGCGACAGAGACGACAGACAATGAACCAGAGACGGCGGTCGAAATCGCCCGTCGGCAACTAGAGCACGCCGTCGGGCACGTCGACATCGACCCCAACGTCATCGAGCGGCTCAAGCACCCGACAAAGGTACAAGAGGTAACTGTCCCAATCGAGCGGGACGACGGAACCGTCGAGGTGTTCACGGGGTACAGAGCCCACCACGACAGCGTCCGCGGGCCTCACAAGGGCGGACTTCGGTTCCATCCGGAAGTGACCAGAGACGAGTGTGTCGGGCTGAGTATGTGGATGACTTGGAAGTGTGCGGTGATGGACCTGCCCTTCGGTGGTGCCAAAGGCGGCATCGCGGTTAACCCAAAAGAACTCTCCAGTGATGAAAAAGAGCGACTCACACGTCGGTTCACCGAGGAAATTCGGGGGGTTATCGGGCCGATGAAGGATATTCCGGCCCCCGACATGGGCACAGACCAGCAGACGATGGCGTGGTTGATGGACGCGTATTCGATGCAGGAAGGAGAGACCATCCCCGGTGTCGTTACGGGCAAGCCACCGGTAATCGGCGGGAGTAAAGGCCGCGAAGAAGCACCCGGCAGGAGCGTTGCGATTATCACACGGGAAGCGCTCGAGTACTACGACCAGCCGATGGCGGAGGCCACCATCGCGATGCAGGGTTTCGGGAGTGTCGCTGCCAACGCTGCGCGACTCCTCGAGGACTGGGGAGCAACGATAGTGGCCGTCAGTGATGTCAACGGGGCAATCTACGACCCCAGTGGGCTCGAGACACACGATATCCCTACCCACAACGAACAGCCGGAGGCCGTCACAGAGCAGGACGTTCCGCACGTGCTCACCAACGACGAACTGCTCGAACTCGACGTCGACGTCCTCGTCCCTGCTGCGGTCGGTAACGTCCTGACGGAGGACAACGCGAGTGACGTGTCTGCAGATCTGATAGTCGAGGGTGCAAACGGCCCGACAACGAGCGCCGGCGGTGAAATCCTCGCCGACCGGGGCATACCGGTAATTCCAGATATTCTCGCCAACGCCGGCGGTGTCACTGTCTCGTATTTCGAGTGGTTGCAGGATATTAACCGGCGGGCGTGGTCGCTCGAACGCGTCAACGACGAACTCGAATCCGAGATGGTCGATGCGTGGACAGACGTCTGCGAGGCCCACGACGCACACGACGTGACCTGGCGTGACGCTGCGTATATTGTTGCGCTCTTGCGTATCGCCGAGGCACACGAGGCCCGTGGACTGTGGCCGTAACGAGTCCCGGAGTGCCAGCAGTTATGCCGGACGGTGGCTAATCTCGGGTATGCTCTCGTTTGTTGGCCTCGGACTGTACGATGAGCGCTCGATCACGGTCCGTGGTCGTGACGTGCTCTCGACAGCCGACACAGTATTTGCGGAGTGGTACACCAGCCATCTCGCCGGAACAGACCTCGAAACACTCGAAGCAACACACGGAATCGATATCGCCGTTCGAGACCGGGCCGGCGTCGAACAGAATCCGGAACCAATTCTCGACGCTGCTGAAGACCGACACGCTGTCTTTCTCACAGCCGGAGATACGATGATATCGACGACACACGTCGACCTTCGGTTGCGCGCTCTCGACCGTGGGATCGAAACGCGTGTTATCCACGGGACGACAGCACAGACGGCCGCGAGTTCGCTCACCGGCCTACAGAACTACCGCTTCGGAAAAGCAACGACGCTACCGTTCGAGGAAACCCACGGCGGCGTCCCAGATAGTGTCGTCGAGACGATTCAGGCCAACCGCGAACGCGGACTGCACACGCTGGTCTATCTCGATATTGACGGCGAGAACGAGCGGTACCTGACCGGCGATACTGCCGCGAAGATGCTCGCTCCCGAACTCGACGCCCAAACTGGCGTCGTTGTCGCACAGGCCGGAAGCGATGAGCCGACAGTTCGTGCCGGCCCGCTAGAAGAACTTGCGACCGAATCGTTCGGTACCCCACTGCACATGCTGATTCTCCCCGGTGAGTTACACCCGATCGAAGAAGACGCACTCGCCGGGTTAGCTGGCTTCGAGCGGCGTTAGTCCGCTGCTTCGGGCGCTGTATCGACGTTCAGCGCACCGGCAAGGTCGTACTCCTCGCCGGTCAACAGATAGAGAATGTCTTCGATTGGCTGCATCACTTCGGGCACAATTTTGACCATCAGCCAGATGATGAGTATCATCGCGACGACGGACGCGCTCTGTGCAAGGATGCGGTCGGCCCAGATGTACGAGACACGAAGTGAGTTCTCTAACCCCCAGACAGTCATCGTCAGGTCTGGAACGAAGTGTGCGTACTGGTTTCCGTAAAACAGTGCGATGAACACGTTGCGAACGATGTTCGCAGCGTAGATGATTCCAATCGCGAGCGCGCTCGCCTTTAGTTTTCGGCGCCAGTCAGCGGCAACGGCGTTGACGAGTCCGAGAACAACAGCCATACTGCCGATTCCGGTACAGTCAAGCAGGATCGTGTACGTGATTGTCCCATCACCGTTGAAGAAGACGAACGTGTTGTCGTACGCGTACGGTTTGCCACCAATTTCACGGGTCGTATCCGGGTCCGACCCCGCGGGAATGTCCCCGGCAGTCAGGTCTGCCAGTTCCGTTACCACTGGTGGATTGTATCCCAACAGGTCAATGACGGCGGCCGTGTGGTTGGTCACAAGCAAAATCAGCGGTTCCCGCAGGGCTTCAATGACGAGAAACGGGACGTAGATGAACCCCATAATCGCGACGGCACGCGACAACGTAAAGAGTGAGTCCCGGCCCTCGTAGAACATCTTTGCAGCGAGAAGCGAGAGTGGGACCGCGAGCACGGCACCGACACCCCGAACTACGCTCTCGTCGTGGATGAAAAACGGCTGAATGAGCAGAAAGGCAAACACCGAGAATAGCAGCCACGCACCGACGTACACCGTGCGGGCATACTCGCGGTCGACCACTTCGAGGACGACCGCAACGGCGAACAGCCCGAGCGTGACCCACCCAACCGGACCGGCGTAGACCGCAAGCGCAACGAGTGCCTCATTGAGCTGTCCAAGCATCTACCCAGCAGTTGGGCTATCGAGAGTATATGTCTTATTGTTAGCTGTACGGCGGACGGACAATCGCGGTGCTGTCGCTGGTCGGCGTGAAAATAAAGAGGAAGTGAACCGCGAAGACGACCGAATTACGGTCGGTCGTTAGTTCTGCTGTCGACGGAAGGCGAGCAGCGCAGCACCGATGATGGCGACCAGGGCTGCGGCAATGCCGAAGCCAGGTCCGCCGTCGTCGGAGCTACCGCCGCTGTCTCCGCTACCACTGTCGTCAGTACTGTCGTCGGACGTACTGTCGTCGGTGGTGTCGTCCGATTCGACCTCGACGGTCAGCGTGCCACTCACCGAGTCATCGTCGGTGGAGATGGTGTGCGTGACCTCCGTGGTCGAGTCGACTTCAGGCACGGTGAACGTGAACGTCTCGGTCGCAGACTCGCCACCGGCGAGGGTGACTTCCTGCGAGCCGAGTTCACCGAGACCGTTGTCAGCTTCGAGGGTCACCGTCTGGGTTCCCTCGACGTCACCGGTGTTCTCCACGGTGACGGTTGCTTCGACTTCGTCACCTGGGGCCACGGTGGCCGATTCGGGACTGAAGTCAGTAATCTCGAAGAAGGCCGGGTCCTGCGGTGAGATTGTCAGCGAGCCCGACGCGTCGTCGTCCTCACTGGCAATCGTGTGCGTGACCGTTGTCTCTTCGTCGACACTTGGGACTTCAACGCCCTCGAAGGTGACCGTCTGGGTTTCGCCCGGTGCGACCGTGACGGTCTGGGTGGCCTCGACAGGCCCCGCAGTGAGGGTGATGGTCTGTGCGCTACCATCGCCAGCACCACCACGGTTGGTGATGTCTGCGGAGATGTCGAGCGTGTCGCCAGGTGCAGCAGTAGCGGTCAGCGGCTGCAGGTTGTCAACGAGGTACAGCTGCTCGTTACCTGCGACCGTAACCTGTGCGGTCTGGCTGCTTGGTCCTTCCTGGAACTCGGTTCCATCATCGTCGACGATGACGGACGTGAGCTCCTGGCTGTCCTCAATGTCTTCGTCGAAGACGACCCGCACGTCTTCGTTCAGACCTTCGGACACGCTCGTGGAGCCAAGGACGTTGCCGTCAGCGTCGCGGATTTCAACGGTCGCACTCGTGCTAACGTTGACTTCAGCGACAGTGACGGTTGCGCCAGCGGTGTCCTGGTCGTTGAACGTGTGAGCGTTGACTACGGTGACCTCAGCAATCGAACCTGGGAGACCACGTCGGTCAGCGCCTTCGAGCAGGTTGCCAGGCAGGCGTGCACGCCGGATGGTCATCCGGAAGTCAGCGCCCGCGAAGGTTTCGCTATCGCCGATTTCGCTGTTGCTCAGGAAGTCCTCGCTGAAGCTGATCGTGTTCGGACCATCTTCAACGTATTGGACTGTGAACTCGTTCGGGTAGAAGAACGCCGGGTCCTCGCCAGACGCGGTCTGCGTCTGTGAGGTCATCGACGTTCCTGCAGCGATTTCGGTGGTACCCTCAATCGTGTAGTCGTTCTGGGCGGGCACGAAGATACGTGGCCCGTCGGCAGTCTGCTGAGTATCTGCGAGTTCGACAACATCGTTAGTGAGTTCCCATTCGATGGTTTCAGTGAGAGGCTCACCGAAGAGACCGTTCTCGGGGAACGCAGATGCGTTGGTGTCACCAACGTCGTTTCCGAGCTCGAAGGTCGTGTTGAACACGACAGGTCGCTCGTCAGCAGTCTTAATTTCGTCGTCCGCGGTCGGCTGGATGTTGTCGATAACGTAGTTGCCGTTATCCAGCACTGGGACCGGGAACATTTCGAGACCGTCCTTCTTCGGAACACCGGCAACATCTTCGACAAGCTCAGGGATCGTGCTATCGTCTGCACGGAGGTCGTCGATATTGTCGGAGTTGACCGGGATGGTCAGGAAGTACTCGTCGAGGTTCTGACGACCGTTTTCGCGGTCGTTCGCGCCTGCGAGCACTTTCTGTCTATCGAGTTCCAGGAGGGCCTGCGCGCCGAAGGTCGGATCGGCTGGCAGGTTGTCCTCCTGTTCGCGTTCTGCGCGAACTTCCGAGACAATCTCTTCGACCTGGGCCTGACTCTGGTTGGTGAACAGATCAACATTGGCGCTGTCGAAGAAGGCTTCTGTGACGGCGTGACCCTCGCTGCGGTCGAGGAAGTCGTCAAGGTTGCCGTTTGCCTGCGACTGGTTCGCGAGGAGACCCTCGAGACCAGACGTCTGGACCTGCAGGATCAGGATGTCTTCTTCTGCAGTTGCGCCATCCTGTGGCGTGATGAGGCCCTGTTCGAGGGCAGCTTCGATGTCGAAGACACTGTCATCCGCTGCGTCGACGAACTCGACGTCACTGATAGCGGACTCGTCACCCTCGGCTGGGGCTTCCCAGGCCTTGAGGGTCGGGTCATCTCGCTCTTCGAGTCGGACAATGCTGTTGTCCGTGGAGATAGAGCCCTGTTCGGTGTACGCCGTATCGCCCGGCGATGCCGTCAGGTCGTAGCTACCGGGTGCAATAACGACCTTGCGTTCGACATTGTCGTTGGAGCCACCGCCGATACGGATACTTTCGTGGGCTTCAACTTCGACAAGCGAGGTGCCTTCCTTCGTGATGACACCGTGCTGCTTGTTACCCCACTCGTCAATACCAATGTCGGTATTTCGGACCACTGGGTTATTTGCGTCGCTTTCGTTGAAGACCGGTCCGTCACCGATCTGGAAGCTGTTCATGTAGAACTCGGCGGTGCCGCCGACTTCGTCAGCACGAACAGTGACGTTGACTTCGACGTTCTGACCGGCAGCGCGGTCACCGAAGGTGATCGTTGCCGTGTCAGTTGCCTCGAGGTCAACCTCGAATTCCATGATGTCACCACGAGTGTATGCCTCGTCGGTCTGTCGCGGTGAGACAATCGTGGCTTCCTCGTCGAGCGGTTCGACGACCTCGAAGGTATCCGTCGTCGAGATGATACCTGAGTCTTCGTGGAGCACGACTGCTCGGTATTCACCGGTGCCGTCGAGATCGTCTTGCGGGTCGATCTCGAAGGTGGTTTCGCCGGTGACATCGAGTAGTTCCGTTCGGTCGGCGTAGATAACGTCCTCAACCTGGTTGTCGCCAGCTTCGGCGACCCAGACCTGGACGTTATTGGCGGCCGTAATTGGGCTTGGGTTCGACGAGACGTCGATTTCCAGCGTCTCGTCTGCGGTTATCTCGTCGTCAGCAGTTGCGCTGAGGTCGAGGGTGCGCAGATCGAGGTAGATGAACTTGTCGTCAGCGATGTCGTCTTGCTCTCCGAAGCCAACGAAGTACTCGCCAGCTCCGAGTTCAGAGGTATCAATCGTGCCGTTGTTTCGATCACCAGTAACCTTGCTCAGCACGCGGTCTCCGGTGTTGTAGACATCGCTGTCGTTCAGCACTGCCTCGTAGACCTCGAAGGAACCAGAGGTAGTCTGGACGTTGATCGTGGAACCAACGAACTGTGCAATCTTATCCTGATCCCCAGTGGCCGTGCTGATGTCTGCGTTGAGGTTCGATTTACCATCGAACACACCCGGACTCGCGTCGGCTTCACTGAACCCGGTTGCACCAGTTTCGATTGCGAGGAAACTGTCACTCGCGGAGACGTCGTCGTTGCCGGACGCACTGATGCTGATCTGTTCGATTCCATCGAAGTCAACGCCCGCAACGGGGTCGTCAGCCTCGAAGGCGAGCGACAGATCGACATCAAACGTCACAGTGCTTGTCCGACTCGAATTTGCCGGAATCGTTGCGACAATCTCGCCAGCTTCGTTAGCTGAGACGAGGCTGCCGCTTTCGTCGAAGTTAACAGTGCCAGTGCTGAGTTGGCTGATCTGATAACTGGACTCTTCCTCGTTAATGGCCAGTCCACGGTCAGTTGCGTCACTGATATCGTGGACAACGTCAACGGCCTCCTCGGAGTTGTTCGCGCTCACCGTCAGCGTTGCCTCGTAGGTGACGGTGTTCAACTGCTTGAAGTTACCGTTGTTGTCCACAAAGGAGGTCGGACCATTATTGTTGTTCTGGTAGAGGTCGGTCTGTGCCGGGACGCCCAGCACTGGACCGACATTGTTGCTATCGTCGAAATTACCTGTTTCATAAGTTACACTACTCTCCATTAGGACGTCGTCTTCGTCGCTACTGTCGATTGAAAAGTCCTCGACAGAGACAACGTCATCGTCAACGTTTTGCGCGGCTGCGGCCCCGGCAAAGGATGCACTCATGGCGAATACCGATAGCACCATAAGGGCTGCCAGGAAGACAGCTCGCGTCTTTTGTCGTATATCGTTTTCTGTCATATGTTATCTCGTTGTGTTAACCGCGGCGACGGCAGCTTTCGACCGGCACTCGTCATCACCAACCTGCTGACCTGCAACCGAAGCCGGTTTACTCACTACTGTCACCATGGGCAGGGGCACACGGTTTCGTTCTAGTGGAGGTTATAAATGCTTTGTGTTCAGTGGAGAGGTTAGAGAGGTTGTACCACACCGCGTTAAACGGCACTTCAGGCACTCTACTCCTTAATCTGTCGTTTTGGCACTCTGTAACCCGAATGTTCTGACATCCGTCTGACATAGTTCGCAACGTTGACAAGTCAACGACAACCAATGAATTGCTATTTCGATAACTATCGGCCGGGTAAAACGAACAAACCGACAGACACCGGAGCGACAGTCGACAAATTTAGCGACTGTGCTAGCAACGACAGTGAATTCCGAAACGAGCTGACGGATGCCAGCCTGTCCCAAGAACATGCCGAACAATCCAGCAATGGTCGGGTCAAAGTGGCTGTAACAACGACACAATCAGTTGGGGCGCATAAGACGCGAGCCAGCAACAGGCACAGGTACAGGCAGTCACGCTGTAGTAGAATCGCCGTTATTCTCAGCAAGGAGGGTGACAGACTCGGTGAGCAGCGAGACGACGAGCGGCCCAACGATGATACCAATCGGACCAACGGTAAGCACCCCGCCAACGAAGCCAATAAAGTAGAGACTCGGAGCGATTTCACCGGTTGTGCCAGAGAGTTTGGTCCGGATGACAGCGTCGGGGAGAAACGCAATGAGAACGAGTCCGAGTACTAACATTGCCGCCGCACGCGTGGGATTACCGACGACCAGGTCATTCCCGGCGAGAGCGACGACTAGTATGCTTGGCCCGAGAATCGGGATGAACTGGAGAATCCCAGCGATGACACCCAGCGAGAGGACAGCACTGTAGCCCAGCGCCCAGAACAGCACGAGGGCGATTACGAAGGTCCCGAATGCTGTCGCAACCTGGAGGACGTACAGCGAAAACAGCGTCCGTCGGGTACGACCGTGGAAGCGAAAGAGGATATCGTGATACGACTCTGGCACTGCACTGAGGACCGCGGTCCGAATTGACCCAGGCTTGAGCAACAGCCCATACAACAACAGCACGAACAACCCAAGCTGGAGCGTCAACCCCGGCACAGCAACAGCAAGATCCACAGCAACGTCTCGGAGCGTTGTGATGGCACCGGAGATGATCGGCTCAGTGCTAATGGAGCCAGACAGCGTCCCGAACGAGAGCGAAATTGACTCCGGTGCAGCCTGGAGGAACTCGATGAACTGACTGCGGCGCTGGTAGAGCATCCCCACAAGCGGCGCAAAAATAATCACCACGACGACGAACACGAGTAATGTCGTGAGCGCGCTCGCGATACGATCAGAGAACCGCCGGCGTGTCAGCCAGTGTTTGAACGGATAGAGGACGTACGCCACCGTAATCGCAAAGACCACCGTCTGCAGGACGGCCCGGAGCACAATCCCGGCTGAAATTGCGAGGGCGACAAACAACCCCGCGAGGACGTACTCTCTATACGTATCCATATCCTAGCGACTAGACGGTACGGCAAAATGGGTCGGGTCAGGCCGAACAATTGAAGTCAAGCGGGCAACACCGACATCTATGGTTTCGGAACTTGTCGTCGAGGTCAGTCTCGGCCTCTATCTTGGCTTACTCGCTGGTATCTTTCCGGCGCTGGTCTCGTTTGGACTCGGCTTCGGGTTCAAATATCTCACCGGGGTGAGTATCCCCGGACTCGGTGTGGTTGTACTCGCCGGTGGCCTCGCCGGCATCTCGGGTGGGTTGCTCGGACTGCTGGACGAGAACGTCGCCCAGAGCACCACGGGTGTGGCCGCAATCCTCATTATCTTGATGCTGTCGCTGTGGGCGCACGCGCAGGGAGACAAACTCGGTGCGAGCGTGCCACGTCGGCTCACCCTCTCGCGGTTTCGGGAGACAAACTTCTCAACAGAGTTTCTCGACCGGGTCGATTCCTACGGCCAAATCAGGATTACGCCCACAGTCGTCGACGATATTCCGGGGTATCCGCCGCTGCCAGAGGAGACCCGGCAGGCGATTCTCTCCCGGACGTGGAAGTTTCCGGTCGGGCTGTCGGTGACGGAACTGGAATCTCGGGTCGCGGAGAAACTCACCGGAGCCTACTCGCTGGCCGATGTCACGGTCGCAATCGACTCGGAGGGGACGGCGGAGGTCACCGCCGCCCCAGAGACTGCGGGACTCTCTCGACGGATCCCCGACGGAACGCGAGCGGTATCGATACGGACACTGCTACCGACGGGGCTGGCGATTGGTGACCAGGCCACGCTCTCGCTGGCGGAGGGGACTGTATCCGGGCCGGTCATCAGCGCGAAGACTGACGGAGTCGCTCCCGAATCAGAGACACCTCCACCTGAGGACCCAGACGTACAGACCGACGGCGGCGAGGAGGCTGAGGTCGAACGACCTCCACAGGCGCCGACGACGTCCGGCGGCTACGGGTCGGTAACACTTGCACTTCCACCGGAGGAGGCTCGCCGCGTCATCCGCGAAGACGTTGCGAAACTGACGGTCAACTCCCGTGGCACGAGTAGAGAGTACGAAGCGGTCGACATCCTCGAACGCGGAGACAACCAGTTCCATCTCGTCACGGTCGCCCCCGGAACACCGATCGACGGGGTGACGCTTGCGGACGCGACAGTCAGGGAGACGTTCGGAGTGGCAGTGCTCGCAGTGCGCCAGAAGGCCGGCCGACTGGTCGCGCCGCCACGGTCGACAGCGGTGAGCGCCGGCGACGAACTGCTGGTAGCAGGACCCCCAGACGCAGTTGCAGAGTTTCGGGAGGCCACAGCATGACCGGCGCACTAGCCGAGATTACGCTGTTGCAGGTCGGCTACCGCCTCGTCGGCCTCGCCCTGCTCTCGGGCGGCGTCGCTTCGGCTGCTGCGTTTCTGTTCCGCTGGCGGACGGGCAACCAACTTCCCGACGGGGCAGCGCTGTTGCTCGGACTCGGCTCAGTTGCCCTCTATCTCAACGGCCGAATCGCGCTCGTCCAGTTTCTGGGCGGGGGGGAAGAGATTCTCGAACCGGTAGTCGTCGCAACGAATCTCGGGGTGCTGGTCGCGAGTGCGGTGACAGCGCTGGCTGGCTGGCAACTCGGTGACTCTTACGGCGCGTCACGCCGACTGCAGGATACACTGACCGCGCGCGTGAGCCCGCTCGTGCGCGCGACAGGACGATTTATCGTCCTCGACCTTCCCGGAGAGATCGCCGATATCGACGGGTACGACCCTATTTCTGTGGAAAAGAAAGACGAGATTGCCGGCAAGACGTACACGTTCTCGCGCGGGCTGACACTGGAGGAACTCCGGTCGGCACTCACAGCGAAACTCCAGAAGGAGGCTGGCGTCGCACAGGTCGACGTCGAACTGACAGTCGACGGTGACGTCACGTATCTCGCGGTCGGCGGCCGGGCAGCCGGAATTGGGCCAACACTCGCCCCGAAAGCGGCGGCGACGGCTATCACAGCCGACCCGGCATTGACCGCGAGTCCGGGCGATACGGTACAGATCTGGCAGGGCGAGAAACGCGTCGGGACCGCGGAATTGCGTGCAGCGGCCGGGACGACAGCGACGGTGAGTGCGAGACGGAATGTGATCGAAGGGCTCGACCCAGAGGCGCAATACCGACTGATGACACTGCCCGTCGACGAGCGTGTCGACCGCCTGTTCGTGAGTATGCTCCGCCGTGCTGACGAGACGATGAGTGCGTTCACCGTTGCCGAGAACGCAACGCTTGCCGGACAGACGATTGGAGCGCTCGGCCTCACGGTGCTCGCAGTCGAAGACGCAGATGGAACGACAGAGACACTTCCGCAGGATAGTCGCGAGATTGTGGCTGGCGACCAACTGTACGTGATTGCCAACCCTAGCCAGTTGCGACGCGTCGAGGCCGCGGCGACGGGGTCGGAACCGTACGAACGACCGGCTGAACGAGAGAAAGCAGAAGCAGAGCGGCACAAAAAGTCACGACTGCAGTTCTGGACGCGACGGTAGCTACTGCTCGGCGCAGAAGTCGACGAAGTTGCGAAGAATCTGCAGCCCGGTTTCGCCGGATTTCTCGGGGTGGAACTGTGTGCCAAAGACGTTGCCAGCCTCGTTCGTGACGATACTCGGGAAATCGAGGCCGTAGTCAGTCGTCGCAACGACCGCCTCGGACTCCTCTGGCTCTGCGTAATAAGAGTGGACGAAGTAGGCGTACTCGCCGTCGACACTGCGGTCAGGGTCAGTCTCGCTGTCGGGGTCGGCCGCTGCGGGACCGCTGACCAGTGGGTGCTCACGACGGACATCGAGATTGTTCCAGCCCATCTGTGGCACCTTCACTGTCTCAGGGAAGCGAACGTTCCGGCCCGGGATGAGGTCCAGTCCTTCGACCTCACCCTCGCCTTCGTGGTCGGCCTCTTCGCTGCTGGTCAGCAACATCTGCATCCCGAGACAGATGCCAAACAGTGGGGTTCCGGCTTCAGCCTCTTCAACGAGTAACTCGCGGAAGGGGCCGGCGTTGTCCATTCCTTCACTGAACGCGCCAACACCCGGGAGAACGATACCGTCAGCGTCGGCAATAGTCGCTGCGTCCTCGGTCACATCGACGGCCGCACCCGCGCGTTCGAGTCCGCGCGTCACGCTTCGCAGGTTCCCGAGTCCGTAGTCGACGACGGCCACGTCCGCAGCAGTCTGTCGTTGGCCACTCATATCTCCCTGTAAGCCAGCCCCCAGTAAGTGCGTTCGCTTTCCGGGTCAAAATTCGCCGAGTTTCGACTGCCCGCCGTCGCCAGCGTAGCCGACCGCAGCCTCCAGTGCTCCCTCGAAGGCCTCCTGCTGGCTCGGGTCGTACAGCGTCGCCGCCGGGTGGACACAGAGCAGAACACGCCACGAGTCGCCGTCGACGACGAGTTCGTCGATGTCGCCGGCTTCGCTGGTAACTGCAACTGAGCGGTCGAGAAGGAGTTCCGCCGGGACTTTTCCGAGGGTGACGACCAGTTCGGGGTCGACAGTTCTGATTTCCTGGTCGAGATAGCCCCGACAGTTCGCTCGCTCGTCGGTCGTCGGGTCGCGGTTCTCCGGTGGGCGACAGCGCACACAGTTTGTGATTCGAACGTCCTGCCGGGCGAGGCCGACTGTCCGGAGTCCTTCGTCAAGCACGTCACCGCTGCGCCCGACGAACGGTTCACCCTGTTCGTCTTCGTTTGCACCCGGTGCCTCGCCGACGAACAACAGGTCAGCGTCCGTCGGGCCAACCCCGTTGACAATCCGACTTCGGGATTCGACGAGAGCGGGACAGCGCTCGCAGTTCGCCACACCAGTCCCAGTCCAGCAGTCGCCGTCTTCGGTCATACCTGAGCGAACGACCCGGCGAACAATAGAAGGCTCGCATCGTGTGTTGGACAGTCAGCATGGCCGACAAACGGACACCGCTGTCAGATTGGACATTTACCTAGGAAAGTGTGGAAGATACATAGATATTCGACCATTTGTCGACAAGTTCGGACAGGCGAGCAAATCTTGCTCGCAACAGTGTACTATACTATCTTGGCGACGGAGAGTGGGTATGCTCGATACAGCATTGCACATCGGTATCGACCATCCAGATTTCCTGTGGATTGCACTGCCGGCGTTCCTCACCTTCGTTTCGGGGCTGGTGCTCGGTGCACGCACAGAACAGATTCGGGAGTGGACAGGAACCGGCGCGAGCGAGACAGCCGAGTGACAATGGCCGCTAACAGAGGTGAGCGCCATGACTGAGTACGTTCCCGGCGAACTGTTCCCGGCGGAGGAGCCAGTTACGATCAACGAGGGTCGCGAGAGTACAACAGTAACCGTCGAGAACACTGGTGACCGGCCGGTTCAGGTTGGCTCGCACTTTCACTTCTTCGAGGTCAACCCCCAACTCTCGTTCGACCGCGAGGACGCCTACGGAATGCGCCTCGATATCCCGGCCGGCACCGCTGTACGGTTCGAACCCGGGATGGACAGAGAGGTCGACCTCGTCGCGGTCGGCGGTGACCGAGTGATGCACGGGATGGCGGGACTGGTCAACGGCGAACTCGACGACGAAGCCGTCCGCGAGCGTGCGCTCGAACGAGCGGCCAAACAGGGCTTTGGGGGAGCCGAGAAATGAGCCGAGAGCTCTCCCGGCGAGAGTACACCGACCTGTTTGGCCCAACAACGGGCGACCGACTTCGACTCGGCGACACCGCACTGCTTGCCGAAATCGAGACCGACCACGGAACAGCCGGCGACGAAGCCGTCTTCGGCGGCGGGAAAACGATGCGTGACGGCATGGGAATGCAGGCGACAACCCAGGCCGACGGCGCGCTGGACTGGGTCTACAGCAACGTCGTCGTCATCGACCCGGTGCTTGGCGTCCAGAAAGGCGACCTTGGCGTCCGAAACGGCGAAATCGTTGGCCTCGGAAAGGCCGGCAACCCCGACACGATGGACGGTGTCGACGAGAACCTCGTCATCGGCCCGAGTACCGACGCCGTCCCGGCAGACGGACTCATCGCCACGCCCGGAGCCTTCGACATTCACGTCCACTTCAACAGCCCACAGCTGTTCGAGCACGCGCTGGCGAGTGGGGTGACGACGATGTTCGGCGGCGGCTACGGCGGCGGCGCAACCACCTGCACACCCGGCCCGCGGAATATCGAGCGCTTCCTGCAGGCAGCAGACGAATGGCCGATGAACGTCGGCTTCTACGGCAAGGGCAACAGCAGCAAGCCCGAACCACTCCGTGAACAAACCGAAGCGGGCGCAGCAGGGCTGAAACTCCACGAGGACTGGGGGTCGACACCCGACGCTGTCGACACCTGCCTCGCAGTCGCGGAGGACGAGGACGTTCAGGTCTGCATTCACACAGATACACTCAACGAGTCCGGATTCGTCGAGAACACCTTCGACGCTATCGACGGCCGAGCCATCCACACCTTCCACATCGAGGGGGCTGGTGGTGGTCACGCGCCGGACGTGCTCGAACTCATCGGCGACGAGCACATGCTGCCGTCCTCGACGAACCCCTCGATGCCTTACACCGAGAACACATTCGACGAACACCTCGATATGGTGATGGTGTGTCACCACCTCAACCCCGACGTGCCCGAGGATGTGGCATTCGCCGAGTCCCGCATTCGAGCCGAAACCATCGCCGCCGAGGACGTGCTCCACGACATGGGCGCAATCAGTATGATGACCTCCGACTCGCAGGCAATGGGCCGGATGGCCGAGGTCATCTGTCGAACCTGGCAGACTGCAGACAAGATGAAACAGCAGCGCGGCCAGTTGCCCGAAGACAAAGACACAGAAGCCGACAACCACCGGATTCAGCGCTACGTTGCCAAGTACACACTCAACCCTGCGAAAGTCGCGGGCATCGACGGGTATATCGGCTCGCTCGAACCGGGCAAGATGGCCGATATTGTGCTCTGGGAGCCGGAATTTTTCGGCGTCAAGCCGAAGTACGTCATCAAGAGTGGCTTCCCGGTCCACAGCCAGATGGGCGAAGCTAACGGTTCGCTGATGACCTGCGAACCCGTCATGCAACGGGAGCGTGCCGGGTCGATGGGCGCTGCGAAGAACGAACTCTCGGTGACCTTCGTCAGCGAGAGTGCCTACGAGAACGACGTCGGCGAGGCTTATGGCCTCGACTCGAAGGTGCGGCCGGTCCGTGGCACCCGCGACGTCCGCAAGGCCGACATGCTGCACAATGACTACTGCCCCGACGATATCGAAATCGACGCACAGACCTTCGAGGTCGAAGTCGACGGCGAACACGTCACCTGCGAGCCGGCGGAGGAACTGTCGCTCGCACAACGATACATGCTCTAACAATGGGAATGAACCTCACACCGAAAGAACGCGAACGGTTGACCGTCTTCATGGCGGCAGAGTTAGCCCGCCGCCGGAAAGACCGCGGCGTGGCGCTCAACCACCCCGAGACGGTGGCGTACATCTCCGACTGGGCGTGCGAGCGCGCACGCGAGGGGATGTCCGTCGCGGAGATTCGACAGGAAGCGACGACGTTGCTGAGCCGCGAGGACGTGATGGACGGCGTCCCGGAGATGATAGACATGGTTCAGGTCGAGCCAACGTTCCCCGACGGTACGAAACTCGTGACAATCCACGACCCGATTCGGGCCGACTCGGCCGAACAGGTGGACGATGAGTAACGTCGCCACCGTCGGACTGGGCGGCCCCGTCGGGTCGGGTAAGACCACGCTCGTCAGGAAACTCGTTCCCGAACTCGTCGATTCGGGCTACGAGGTTGGCGTCATCGCCAACGACATTATGACACAGGAGGACGCCGACCACCTCCGAGAGTCCTTCGCCGGCACGCTCGACCCGGACCTCGTCCGCGGGGTCGAAACCGGAGCCTGCCCGCACACTGGCATCCGCGAGGACCCCTCGATGAATCTCGCGGAAATCGACGAGATGACCGAGGCGCACCCGGAACTCGACGTGGTGTTACTCGAAAGCGGCGGCGACAACCTCGCCGCGACGTTCAATCCCGAACTGGCCGATTACTTTGCCTTTGTCATCAGCGTCGCGGAAGGTGACGATATCCCGCGCAAGCGCGGCCCGGGCGTGACTCAGGCTGACCTGCTCGTCATCAACAAGACCGACCTCGCGCCACACGTCGACGCCGACCTCGATGTGATGAAACGCGACGCCAGAGAAGTGCGGGGTGAGGACCCCACCTGCTTCACTGACTGCAAGGCCGGCGAGGGTGTCTCGGCAGTCGCCGAACACATTGAGGAGAGCGTGCTCTTCGCTGCCCAATCGCCATGAGTCAGGTCCCGCCAGCGTTTGCCGCCTACGGTGAGCAGGAACTGGCACAAGCACCTGCGTTCGGTCACGGGAAAGACGGCCGCTTCGAGGCGACGCTGGCCCGTGAATCCGGCGGCGAAACACGACTCCTCGAAGAGTTGGCGCGAGTCCCGTATCACCTCACTGGCACGCTGGACACCGACCCCGCGCCGGGGCTGACGACGCTGTGTCTACAGGAACCAACCGGCGGCGTCGCGCAGGGTGACCGCCACTCGATGGACGTCCACGCCCGCGAGCACGCACGCGGACACATTACGACCCAAAGTGCGACGAAAGTTCACAGCATGGACGCCAACTACGCGCACCTCTCGGCGTCACTGAGCGCCGAGGCCGACGCCCACCTGGAGTATATGCCTGGTGCGACCATCCTCAACGAGTCCGCCCGTTGTCTCCAGACCATCACCGTCGATGTCGACCCGGAGGGCGTCGTGCTTCTGACAGACGTGCTCGCGCCAGACGGACTGAGCGACCACGAGCCGTTCGATTTCGACCACTACGGGAGTCGTGTCGAGGCACGCTGCGACGGCGAGTTACTCTGTCTCGATACGGTCGACCTGCAGCCAACGACAGGCCGGCCAACCGACCCCGCGACGATGGGCGAGTTCGGCGCACTCGGCACGCTGTACGCGTTCGCCCCAAGCCACGACGCTGACGCACTGGCCGACGCCGTCCACGAGGCTATCGCCGACGAGGCTGCCGCTGGCGTCTCAACGCTGCCAGAAGCGGCAGGGCTGTCGGTGCGCGTCCTCGGCGAAGACCCGAGTACCGTGGAGCAGACAATCCGGGCGGCGTGGGCGCCACTCAGGAGAGAGACACTCGACAGCGACCTCCCACGAGACAGGTGGTACTGATGGAGCAAATCGACGGCGTCGTTGGGAACAGACACGCCGACCCAGCCCTCGGCGAACGCGTCGCCGAGCACGGGCGAGCGGGCACACTCGAACGAGTTCGTATCGAGGTCGACAACCGCAAGCGCTCGCGGCTTCGTGTCGAGACCGACAGCGGTACTGACCTCGGCATCGTGCTCGATGAACCGCTTGCAGCGGGCGACGTACTCGCAATCGACGAGGACCGAGCCGTCATCGTCGAATTCGAGCGCCGAGAAGCGGCGGTCGTCGACCTTCCGGAACCGACCGAGACAGGCGTCGAAATCGCAGCCACACTCGGCCACCGCGTCGGCAACCAGCATTGGGATTTGGCTGTCGAGGGCGGCCGCGCTTACATCCAGACCGAGGCCGACCGCCACATCATTGAGGACGTACTCGCTGACAGTCTCCCGCAGGGCAGCACAATCGAGTACGAAGCGGTCGACCCGGCGCTGTGGCTCGACGAGGGCGAAACTGGTAGCAGCCACGACGGCGGCGGGCATCATCACGGTAGCGATGGCCACCACCATGGAAGCCACGACCACAGCCACAACGGAAGCGACTCGCACGGAACCGTCGACTACCGCGAGGCACAGTCAGAGGGCGGGGGTGACGGCGAATGAGTGACCGCTCGCTGCTGATAGCGATGCGGCTCTCGGATTCGTTCCTGCCGGTAGGCACCTACACGTCTTCGTATGGTGTCGAGCAGTACGTCAACGACGGTCGCATCGAGACAGCCGACGAACTGGGTGAACTGGTCGGAGCGTATCTCGAACGACTCGTTGGGCCGGCGGATTTGGTCGCGCTGGGCAACGCCCACGCCGCGGCGGCCGCCGGCGACGCCGACCGACTTCGGCACGTCGACCGCCGACTGCAGGCTGCCACGCTGCCGGCGGAGTTCCGCGAGAGTTCGGCGAAAGCAGGGACCCAACTGCTGGATTTGTTGCTGGAGACCGACGAGAGGCTGCTGGCTGGTGACGAGTCGACGACTGCAGCGCTGGAGTACGCCGAGTCGGTCGCCGAGGGCGAGACGCCGGGACAGTATCCGATTGCACTCGGGGTCGTCACCCAGCGAGCGGGACTCACCCAACGGGAAGCCTGTTTGCTCAACGCCTACACCTTCAGCACAGAGCTACTCGGGGCCGCCCAGCGGCTGGGTGCGTTTGGACACACAGCGATCCAGCAGCAACTGTCGGCGCTCTTTCCGACCATCGAGGCCGTCAGCGCGGAGTACGCTGACGCTGACCTGGCGGCGCTGTCTTCGTTCGGTCCGCTGGCCGAAATCATGGGCATGACCCACGAGCGCGCGGACCGTCGGCTGTTCATGAGCTGACTGTTGCTCTCGGAGAGAAGCTGGCTCGACTTTTACCCGACCGGTCGGTGAATGGAGCAGTATGTGGCCGACCAATCACGTCTCACGGCGGCGCGTGCTCAGCGCCAGTGGAGTCGCGGCGGCGACGGCGCTCGCTGGCTGTGCCAGCATCCTCAACCAGGTCGCCGACCAGTTCCTCGAAGACGTGAACGTGCTCAACGATACCGACAGCGAGGTGTCCGGAACGGTCCTCGTGACTACCGACGAGAAGACGGTACTCGACAGGGAGTTCACGCTCAGCGGTGCCGACGATACCGACAGCGGCGACAACGGCAACATCAGGCCCTACGCAGATATCTGGGACAGCGCCGGGTCGTACACGGCCGAGATACGCCTCGATGACTTGGTCGATGGCGAATCGACCGGGTCGGCGACGGTCACTATCGACGACCCCGACGAGGAGATGCTGCTGGTCGGGCTCGGACTACAGGACGCCGACGAGCCAATCGTCTTCCGCGTCGGGACGACGTTCACCGACGTCGTCGAGGAGACCTAGAGTACCAGCGGGACGAACAACACCCCCATGCAGGGCATTGAAAAGCTACTAATAGACAGGGCGCCGTTGCGGGGCGATGTGTTCACTTAATCGTTTGTGTCAGCGAGTGTTGACTTCATCCCCGACCACGGTGTTGACGCAAATCGAAGATTTGCAAAAGCCGAAAACCTGTGGTTTTCGGAAGGTCGGGGTATTCGCCTTGCTGACCAGTATAAAAATCCGGGCCCCGTTTCTCGTTGGGGTCTTCCAGTACAGCACGGTCGCTGTTACTGTAAGGTACGAACCGCTCGTGAGATTGCCGTTATCACTCCCTTTGCTGTTCGATTACCAAGAGAGCGGACAGAATTGAGACGACTCGAAGGCATTAGAGCTCGCACCGCGATATGCGGGTGAAACAACGTCTTTGGCGGGCATTCCAGACGGGTGACCCGCGCCAGTTGAGCGCTCACCACGGAGTCGGTATGTGCCTGTTGCATGACTTGGTCCATGTACCAG
Source organism: Halovenus halobia (assembly GCF_051414135.1). Lineage (NCBI taxonomy): Archaea > Methanobacteriati > Methanobacteriota > Halobacteria > Halobacteriales > Haloarculaceae > Halovenus > Halovenus halobia. The sequence goes on along the minus strand of NZ_JBLKOA010000005.1, from coordinate 92,777 downwards.
TTCGTCACCGCTGCCCCGGTCGGTCTGGGACCTGTTGTCTGCGGGAAGCCGAAATCACCTCCAACCACGATTTGCCAGACTATACCGACGAGGTCAGCTGTTCGTTCGAAAAAGCGTTGTGCCAGACTGTCGAGACCGCCATCAGCCAGCGCGTGATGGAGCAACAAGGCGTCGAGTGCCGCGACCGACATTCCCTGCCCGTAAATTGGATTGAAACTCGCAATCGCATCGCCCGTGACGACGAGTCCGTCCGGGAACTCATCGAGTTTCTCGTACCGTCGCCAGAGGCTGGCGGGGTACGGATACCGCTGTGCTTCGTCTGAGAGCCACTCCTGTGAGCGCAGCAGCGTCCCGAACTCTGAGACGGGCAGGGTATCGGCGAATTCGAGGAGATCATCTCGCTGTGTCGGTGGGTCGTCGCCGTGGATTCCCTGAATGATCACCTCCCAGCGGCCTCCCTCGACCGGGATGAGCGCACCGCCGCGCGTTCGCGGCGCGTCCGGAGCCACCAGCAGCATCCGTCTGTCTTCGGGCGGGCGATTGATTCGAACCGTGCTGTATGCCACGTCGATGGTCACCGCGTCGGTTGCTGGTTCCTCGTAGCCGTGGTTTGCCAGCCAATCAGGAGTTCGACTTGTGCGACCAGTGGCGTCGACCACCAGGTCAGTGGCCAGCGCCCGCTCGTCGCCCCTCGCGTCACGAAACTGGACGCCTGATACGTTCCCATGGTCGTCAGTACAGTACTCAAGGAACTGATGGTCGCCACGGAGAGACACATTTTGGAGGGCTCGAACCTGCTCACGTACGACGTACTCATATACTGCCCGGCTCGCGCAGTACGTTTGCATCCGTCCCTCTGGCTCGGCGATGTAGTCGCCCCCGTTGTACTCTTGGAATTCCCTGCCTCCGTCGATCATCAAGCCGCCCTCGGCGAGGACCCGCTCGGAGAATCCTGGGAATAGGTCTTCGAGCGTTGCCCGGCCGCCTTCCAGCATGACGTGGGGATGGCTGGTCTGTGGTGCTCCGTCGCGGGTGACTGGTTCATCGGGGAAAGGGTCCCGTTCGAGGACGACGACATTGTCGAATCCGTCAGCCAGCACACGCGCCGCACAGAGCCCAGCGATGCTCCCGCCGAGGACGACTGCACGATCACCAACTGTCTGGACCCGGTCTGGGTCGTACCGATCAATTGTTGCTAGCGTCATTTCGTTTCACAGTTGTAGATAGAGCCCGACTCACCGTCCGGATGGCGGGGTGGATACACGACCTTTTAAATGAGAATCGTGCATTCTCGGGCACATGCGATATCTCACCGTCCGCATCCAGGCCACCGATATGGGGACGTTCCATCCACTCGGGAAGCGGCTTGCCGAGGAACCGTCGATCAACCGCGAGGCAATCCATCACGTCGAATTACTTGCTGACGGAACTGTCCTGACACTCGCAGAGGGAAGCGGTGACCGCGAGCGCTACGAGGAGATTATGAATGAGTCACCGAACGTCGACGAGTATCTGGTTTCTGGCGAAGACCGGTGGATCGCAACGACCCAGTTCGAGGCCAACGACCCTCTACAAAAAGTACTCGGATTACGTCGCATGGCTGATCTGGTTATCGAGACACCAGTCAAAATCAACGACGATGGATCCGTTCGGATCACGTTTCTTGGCACCGAGTCTGATTTTCAGGCCCTTTACGACAGAGCCACCGGGTCATCGGCGTTCGATACTACGATTGTCGAAACCGGGGCGTACGATCCGGATGCAGCCTCATTCATGCGCGTTCTAACGACTCGCCAGCAGGAAATCCTTCAGGTCGCTACTGAGGCAGGGTATTACAGTAATCCGAGAAGAGCCACACACGAAGACATCGCCAACACCATCGGGATCGCACCGACGACCGTCGGTGACCATCTCCGAGAAATCGAGAGTAAGGTGTTTGAGACCCTCGTCCGGTGAACCTCGGGCAATGCATTGCTTGTGGACAGCCACTTCAACAGTAGACATCTGTCACCTACTTCTGGCGCTGTCGGACCGTAAATAAAAGCCCCGCAGATCTGCGGAGATACAGCGAGGGCCACACGCACCCACTCTAGAGACGCTATGGGACTGCTTCATATCCTATTTGGATACTCTGACGACGAGAGGAGTACCGAGGAACCGCAGGGGAGTAATTCCTCGAATCACGACGTAAATCACTGCAACAGAGTACAGTGTCGAAACTGCGGTCGGTACCATTCGGGACGGTCGGAACTATGCCCGTACTGTGGCTCCGGTAACCACGTCCGTGATGGACCGCCACCGATTTAATCGCTCTCACTGGTAGCCAATCTGGTCATGACTGTCCGTTCAGCACGACGGAGAAGTTCACCCGCCGTCCCAGTCGAACAGTCGAGTCTAGCAGCGACATCTTCGAGCGTCGCGTCTCGAGGTTCGTGATAGTAACCACTCGCGACAGCTGCGTTGACAGCCTCTCCCTGTCGTGGGGTGAGTTCGAGCCGTGAGTCGAGTCGCCCTGCGAGAAATTCACCCACACCTAGAATCTCCACGTTCATCATATCCGGAATCGAGCGTACTGCGGTCTGAACCGGTTTCGCCGGCCCAACAGCCGTAAGAACGACTGCACCGTCGGCCCGGTACTCGATAGGTGGTAAAATTAGCAGTCCCGGTTGATCGAAGGCCCCCGCGAACGCGCGTTCTGTCGCTTCCATCTCTTCGCTGACGTACAAGTAAAATGAGCCGTCCGGGCATGGCGCTATCTCAAAATCGATGACAGACGACCGGTCAGCTAACTCATTTGCGAACGGCGTTGTCGGCCCGTCGACGTGAAACAACGCAGCCTGGCTGTCTCCCGAGTACTGATTCCGGGACAGGAGTCTCGTTTGTTCGTAATCTCGATGATCGACCACGAACTGATGCATCGGGTGTCTCTCCGACGTCTCCTGTTCGATACGCACTTCCAAATACCGCATATTGTTGAATAGTGCTTACAGGTCGTACTTTTTCCTTTTCATTTTACAAGTAGTTCTCTCAGGCCTCGGTCGAATTCTCAAATGAGTGGTCTGACAGAGGAATTCCAGCAGTGGTCCCCGCAATCTGTGCAATAGTACATCGCTGTTCAGAGTCGTTCCTGCTTACGCACGTTCTCAGAGTCCAGCACCAGTCCTGTCTTGAACTGGAGTTTCCAAATCTCTCGAGGGGGTCAATCTGCAATTCTGAATGCAACCCCTGTGAGACGATATCATAAAGTGGCCATTTACGCGTACACAGGCGTTTCCCGTGGGGCCAACATTGCGTCTAGCATGAAACGACGAGCTATTCTCGCGGCTGCCGGAAGCGCTGGCGCCGTGGCCATGGCTGGTTGTGCCCGCCTGGGTTCAGAGACAATCTCGAACCCAGCTGAGGAACAGGCGTCTGACGGTGAAACGACCCTATCGTTTCAGGCTGATAATGGCGATCAAGTGGCGTCACTCACAGTACGGCCCGCCGAGCAACGATTTAGCGGACACGGTGGGCAGCAGATTCCTGTTGATATTGCAATCACCCATCCAGAAGAGACGACAATCACAGGTCTCAGCCTCTCGCTTCGAGCACCGCCTTCCGGAACGGGCTTAGCGGAGGTCGCTATCGAGACACCCTTCGGAGCCCCGAATCCGTCTCTCGAATTATACGAAGCCGACGATGGTGCCACAGCGCTTGCCATCGACGATATGGGCACATCTGGAGATGGAACAGTCCTTTTCAAGTTCTTGTTACTCGGGGTCGGTGACGCGACCTCGGAGGTCGAAGTTGACGCTGAGATCGGCCTGTCAGAGACGGGTATGTTGAGCAACGAGTATACGCTCAAGGGATTGACACTCGTCTCTCTTCCTGGCGGTAAGACGTAAGCACCCTTGGCAGTCATCTTACTCGAAAATTGAATCACCGGTTCGGTTGACGAACGCTTCAGTGCAGACTGACTCATATTTCGCCCGTCCCCGAAATGTGCCTTCTATTCGGCACGAGATCAAGCACCTACACGACGGACAGTAGCAGGCTGGCCGATACGGAGGTTCTGCGCAACAGAGAAACTTAGTTCACTTCAGACAGTAATTGGTGAAAACCGGTCTGTTGGTCGGCACGAAAGCCTATCCTTCGGGCTGTATCTGTGGCTCATTATTGAGAGAATGAATTCGTCGATAGCTCCGTACAAATGCATATAACAGTCCGAAAACTGCGCCAATACCCAGCACTGCAGGGCCAACGCTCATCGAGATTTTGGTTGGTGTCGATGGGAACAAGATAGCGTATAATTGGCTGGTTCTGTACCGCTCACACTACTTTAGCTAGCTCTTCTGGTATTCACGCTGACCACGAAGGAGCACTCCCAGACCGAACAGCGCAACAATCCCTTGTGCTGCAAATGATTCGATGATGACCACGGAACCAAGCAGAAACAGCCCCACGATTATCAGCCCAATCGCCCCGTATCCCCGTATCAAGTCATCCATAATCTAGTCCTCAGACGTTCGTGGCTCACGCATATTCGCGCGTGGAGCATATTCACAGATTGGCGGACAGACTAATAACAGCCTACACAGCGTCTCACACTCCGAAACAGAGAGCGTCGACGTGCTCGTGGACCTCGAAGAATCGAATGCGGACGTGCGCATCAGTCGTTATGTGAAAAAAAGCGTTGCATGACGTGATGGGTATAGGTAATAAAAAGAATCCCACTCTCTGTACTCGTTAGCACCATCGCTATTCATTTCTGTATAGCTAGATAGATTGTTTGCTCTATTCTGGATAGCTAGCTAACACTAATAGAGAGATACACAACATCCAGTCTAACATGCCGATGCGAAACATCATAGGACGGATCGTCAACTTCGTCACAGAACACAATCGAATTACACTGCTGTTGATGCTGGTGCTGACGGGTGCAGTTGTCGCCGGTGTCTCGCAGTTGGACACGGGCAGTCAAGCAGGCGCTTCAGCGGACCAGTTCGACCACCTTGACAGAGTGCAGGCGAACCAGTATATCGAGGACACGTACGCGAGCACCTCGCAGAGACAGCAGAATCGAACGATACAGTCAGTGTACGTCTGGGACGAGGACGGAAACACCCTCTCGAAGACGTCACTCCTCGACGGACTCCGGTACCAAAGAGAAATCCTCGCTGATGAGACCGTCCAGGAGACGTTGCACGATGATGGGGTGCGTGGGATCGAGAATCTGGTCGCAAAGCGGGCGGCAGATGACGTAAACGCCACGCTCGATGAGCAAATCACGGCGCTCAGCGAGACGAGCCCAGAAAACGTCGAACGGCTGGTCAAGCAGGTTCTCGCAGAGAATCCCCGCGCACAGCGGTTCCTGCCGAGCGACCACGGCGAGGCAACGACCTCTACTGACCGACGGACGTTCGTCGCATTCGACACTGGAGACGGTGTCGACGAGCAGATGCGAGAGAACGCGAGCACTACACTGTACAACACAGCTCAGGAGTACTCTAACCACATCGTTCTGAATGCTGACGCCAGCGAACAGGCACAGCAGCGGTTCTTCCAGGAGATGGTCGAACTCGTGGTGCCGATTGCACTGTTGGTCATCCTGAGTATTCTCGTTTTCGCGTACCGTGATCTCGTTGACGTTATCGTCGGGATGACTGGCGTTGTGCTCTCGGTGCTGTGGATGTTCGGGCTACTGGGGTGGCTCGGCGTCGCTGCGGGCATTGTCAGTATCGTCCCTGTCGTGCTCATCTCGGGACTGAGCATCGACTTTGGATTCCACATCTTCAACCGGTATCGCGAACAGCGCGGCCCCGAAGAGGGAATCCGCGAACCGATGAACCGCGGCGTTCGGCTGGTGACGACGGCGCTCGTTCTGGTGACAATCACTGCCGCTATCGGCTTCTTGGCGAATCTCACCAACCCACTCCCGATGATCCGCAATCTCGGTGTAAGCATCACGCTGGGGGTCATCTCGGCGCTGGTTATCTTCACCACCGTGGTGCCAGCACTGAAACTCTCTCTCGACGGACTGCTCGAACGAGTGGGACTCGACCGGCGGCAAGCGGCACTCGGCCACGGGAGCTATCTCCAGCCAGTGCTCGAAGCCAGTGCAACGCTAGCCCAGCGAGCAGCACCTGTCGTGCTTGTGCTCGCTGTCGTGGTCGGCGGTCTCGGCGGCCTCGCATGGACTGAACTCGATCAGGAGAGTTTCCAAGGCGCTGACGGCGACGTTGCGGAGTGGAAACAGCAGATTCCCGGCCCAGTTGGGTGGGAGCCAATCGAGGTTACCGAGCAGAGCCAACACGTCGAACAGGTCTACCAGCCAGCGAGTACAGAGAGCGCATTCAAATCACAGATACTGATCGAAGATGATGTGACGAGCGACACGACCCTCGAAGATATCGACGACGGTGTCGCAACGGTTGCTGACGAGGGACTGCTGGTGACGCAGTCGAGCGCGTCGGCAGAACGCTCGCCGCTCACCGCAATGGAGGCCGTTGCGGCTGAAAACGAGAGTTTCGCTGCTGTCCTCAAAGAGCACGATACTAACAGCGATGGGATTCCTGACGAGAATCTAGAGACGGTCTACGACGCGTTCTACACGGCCGACAGCGCGACAGCCGAACAGGTCATCGAGCGGACCGACGGGGAGTACCGCTCGATGCTGGTCACGCTGTCGCTGACCACCGACTTCACGGAGGTAAAATCGACGGCTCCAACACTCGAAGAAGCGGAAGAGACGATGGAAGGTGAGGGTCAGCGAACGGCAACCCTCGCCGGTTCGGTGGGTGTCAACGACGCCTTCTTGGACGAAGTCGTCGGCGGAATCTTGCTCACGATGGTAGTTGCGCTGCTCGCGGTTATCGTGACGCTGATGGGCGTTTTCCGGGCGATGCACGGTAGCGCGACACTTGGAGCGGTCGTTTCAATCCCCATCACACTCGTCGTCGCGTTGGTCATCGGCGGGATGTATCTGCTCGAAATCCCACTGACGATACTCACTGCATTGCTGATGAGTCTCGCCGTCGGGCTCGGCATCGACTACAATATTCACGTTGGTGACCGGTTTGCCGACGAACTCGATGCAGGGGCAACACAGATGGAAGCGCTGTATGCCGCCGTCACCGGAACCGGTGGTGCGCTACTCGGAAGTACACTCACCTCTGCCGGAGCCTTTGCGACGATTGCGCTGGTTCCACACCCACAGCTCCAGAGCTTCGGGAGTATCGTTGTCGTTGCCTTGCTCACCTCGTTCGTCGTGAGTCTGGTGGTGCTGCCGAGCGTGCTCGTGCTGTGGAGCCGGTACACGGACGGCATTCAGAGCGTGACCGCTGAACCAGAACCGATTCCACAGGACTGAGGCTGTCGGCTCTTCGTCTGCGTCATGGGGAGTGTCTCGCAACTGGAAGAGTCTGTACGCTGCGATAATCGTGACAGTCCCACTCCCCGCAATGTGCCTTTTATTGGATTTCATTGCGTCAGATACAATGTAGATATAGATAATAAGGAAAATTCGCTGTTCTGGGCTTAGAACCCTCATTACAATATTTTAAATTGCAGTGGTACCCGAACACAGGGCGGTCACAGTCAGTGCTTTCAATTCAATTTTTTACACGACTCTGTTGGAATATTCAAGAACTGGGAGGACCGGCGTGCGAGATACAGAGAAAGGCACCCCGCCTAACGAATCTATTAAATTACATATAATATGATGTAGCCACCCATAACTGCGACGACAGTCCAGAAAAGATACTGTACTAATTGTTTCTTTTGCTCGGTATTGAGTTCATCGCTTGACATGGTTTGATATTTGTGTAACCCACGGTTAACCCGTTGAGGTGTTGCTGGTCATGAAACGCTGACTGAGGGTTTGTTATGAGCGAGTGCGTGGGATATTGTAGAGGTAGTACCCTCCATGTCCCCGCTTTCGAATCACGACAGCAGTGAGAGACAGACAACTCAGAGTCGACGCCGATTTTTACTCGGCGTCGGTGCTGCAACAGCAGCACTGGCTGGTTGCGCGAGTAGTGACGAGTCCGATGATGACGAACCGGCTGACGATTCCGAGACAGATTCATTCGACCCGGCGAGTGACCTCTCGTACGGACAGTGGTTAACAACGGCTGCAGACGGGATGCTATTCGCATACGCGAATCTCGAAGCCGCGCCCGCCAACGACGAATCCGGCGGGTCGCTCAATGAGTCACTCGACGACCCACTAGCAACATATCCGCTCGTGATGAGTCAGACAATAGTTGGTCTCGGTCAGCTTCGGCTTTCGTTTGCTGGGCTTACGCAGGCGCTTACTCCCCAAGCAGAGTCCGAGTCGACGGTAAACGAAATTATCGTCATCAATCAGACCACTGTTGCACAGGGAACATTTGCGACTGACAGACTGGCTGAGTTGTTGACCGAGCAGACGGACGAGACGTGGGGTATTGCATACGAGCAGACCCAGACACTCAATGGCTATGACCAGTACGAGCCTGCAGAGGTACCTGACTCGTTCAGTAGCGAGCCGCCCGTCATAGCAGTTGCTGATGAGTCAGTGGTGGTCAGTGCAGACGTTGCGCAACTGGAACGGATGGTTACTGCTGGAGATGATGGACAGCCACGTATCTACGAATCAAATGACACAGTCACCCAGTTGCTCGAACAGGCCGGTTCCGGTGACCTTGTTGTCGGTAAGATTGGCACACTGCCAGATGACGCGTTCAATGGTGAGGAGATGTTCGAGACGGATCCGCAGTTCGAGCCCCAATCCGGCGAGGATGTTGTTGCAGCGGTTGACTTCGGCGGCGACAGCGACACGGTCGACTCGCAGTTTGCACTGGCTGCCGAAGATATTGCGGAAAGTCGACAAGAAACAGTCGAAACAACGTTCGGGACGGCAGCAGTCGATGAGTCAGTATCAGTTGACGTGAGCGACGACCGTATCACTGCTAGTGGGACCTACAGCATTGAGAGCCTGGGCCTGACGAGTGGTGACGGCTCCAGAGATGAGGAACTCTCGCAGACGGAAGCTGCGGAATTAGTATCTCCGGACTCACTGGCGTTCCAGTACGAGCCATTACCTGGCCAGCAGTTCGGAGAACTCTGGGTCGAAGTCACAGAAGAAACCGACGCGGCGGCGATTCGACTGGAAACTGACTCAGGAAACTATACAGAAATTCGACCACAGGGGCGGTCCGTCAGCGCACATGACAGTGTTGCGGTCCAAGTTGATCCGGACGGAGACTCGGTGACCGTCTTTGCGGTCAACGACGAGGGTGCAGTTGGCGAACTCACGACGCAGTCTGTCCCCACAGAATCGCTGTCTGAGACAGCGGCCAACCAGGCAGTTCCGACAGATGCGGTCTCGTTCAACTACGACTCGCCGGATGCTGGTGATTTTGGCTCGCTCACTATCGAAGTGGTCGCAAACATCGAAGCTGAGACACTGGTCGCACAACCGCAGGAAGCACCCGGGGTATTTGCTGACCGCGTTGGTTCAATAGGAACAGGGGAGTCGGTCGATGTCGGTACGACGCTGGAGACAGCCGTCGAACCAGAGGGTGATACGGTCATCGTATACGGGACTGTGGACAACGCGACCGGTGAGGTTGCGCGCTGGCAGGGGCCGGACTGACCTGCTCACAGCACTGAAGATGTGAGACAATAAAGTGTCTAACCCCATTTTGTTGGCTCTGGGGAAGAGAGGCTCCCCGTCTACATAGGTGGCCAACGCAATGTGATTCAGCTGTGTCAGCCGAACTGAGTCTCGAAGGGATTTGGTATCCCGCCGCTGATTTTGAATCCTGTCGTTGTTGTGGTCCTTCCGAGCTGCTGCTCCTGAGCGACTGCCAACGGTCAGGTGTGGCTCTCTCGAAGGAGTTACTTCGCCGATGAACCGTGTGTGATAGAGAACCTCTGTAGCGGGTTAGAAAGGACGCCAAAACAAAGAGTCGCAGCCGTTAGCCACAAGAGCACCGCAACGCCGAACGCACCGAGTTCAAAACAGAGTACTCCAAGTACTCCATCTGTCGCGACCAACGTGACCGGATACAGCGCAGTACGGGTCCGAGTGGTCATCGGTATTCCTCGGCGTCAATCACAGCATTAGCAGATATCGTGATCCATTCGGTCGGTGGTACGGAACACTCGATTGCAGGTCGGTCAGTCACTAACGTGACCGTCCCTGCTTCCTCGTTTACCAGCATCTCAGCCTCCTGCGCTTTTGAAGCCGGAATTGTTCGTCCTGAGGACATCGTATGTAATTCATCCTCGTCAACTCTCCTGTAAGATTACTCTAGCCACACTGAACCAGAGAGTTCGGGGTACTAGCTATGCAGAGTATCGAGAGGCGTGATTGCTCTACGTTAATCCGATGGCAAGTGTAGCCTAACGATGTCGGAATCTCAGCGAGACTTATCCGGCGGCTGAGTAACGACCAATACCACCTGTCTCTATGCGACGCCGATGCTGATCACGTCGATAAAAAATACTCACGTTGCGCCGGCCTGTCATATATGATCGTGTCCCAAGCGTCTCAGGCAGTCACGGGAGACTCCGTGATCGCCGTCCGAGCAATCTACTCGTAGCTGCCTGATGTAGCTCACAGCGCCAGCGGGACCAGTAACACCCCCATGCACGTCATCCGCCGCGTTCCGAACCGTGCAGGGAGCAACCCAACGAGCGTCGCCACGGCGAAGACACCGACGCCGACGAGACCTGTGAATCCAAAGACGAGTACGCAGAGCAATCCGAGCACCGAAAGTGAGAGTACAGTCGTGTTCACCGAGCCAACGGCGGCGAGATACCGGTCGCCGAGCGCGAGGACGAGCAGAAAGCCCGCGCCGGCGGCGACGGCAACCGTACAGAGCAACACCGGAAGCCGGAGCGGTACCTGGGTTCGTTCGAGGGCAACAAGCACGCCGGTTCGGGGCTGGCCGAGCGAGACGAGCGCAAACAGCGCGAAAACGGTGTTGGCTGTGTTGACACCGCTGGAGGTGATGACGAATGCTCTCGGTCCGTACGCAGGGAGGACAGCGAGTGCTGCCGCGGCGGCGATTGCACTCGAAATGCCTGGCAAGTAACCGACCACCGCGCCAGAGAGCGTGCCGAGTAGCCCGGCGGCGAGGATGAACCGTCGGGTCGTCGTCACGGCCGGGTCCGCCTGCTCTGGCACGCCCGCGCCGCCAATCGCCTCGATGAGTACTGGTGCGCCAAAGAGACCAGCGAACAGCGGCGCGAGCATACTTCCTGCCGGCAGGAGTCCACCCGTGGGCACGTCGAGTGTCAGTACGCCCAGCGCGCCGCTGGCCCCGACGACGAGAGCCGCGCCGAGACGCGCTCGGGTCGTTCGCTCGGTCATGATCAACAGAAAGCAGACGCCGCCGAGGACAACGGAGAGGTTGGCGACGACGAGCGGGTAGAGCCAGCCCATTCCCTTGGTAACAGGAAGGGCAAGCGGAATTGCGAACCCGACGGCAAGGAGACTCCCCAGCGCGGAGAGTCGGAGTGCTTCGCGGCCACGCCCCTCTAAGACGAGACGGTGACCCGGTAGAGCAGTGGGTGCCATCGTCGGGTCCGGAACGCCGAGTGCCAGCGCCGGCACGATGTCCAGAAACGTGTGGACAACTCCGGCAGCGAGCATCGCAACACCAACGTACAGTGGTTGGGCGGGGATTGCCGGCGCAAAGCCTGCGAGCAGGAGCGCAAAGTTGTTGGCGTGGAGGCCGGGGACGAGTCCGCTACACGTGCCGAGGGCGACACCGGCGAACAGGAACGCAAGCACCGTCAGCGTCGTCTCGGGCGTGAAGACGAACTCCACCATCGTCGAGGCATGGCCCCCTTATCTGACTTAAACGTACGGGAGCTGATACAGCCGGTGCGATGCGGTAAGGTTTACTGCGCGCCTCGTCAGTGAACAGGTATGGACCGGTCGGTACGGAAAGTGAGCCAGATATACACCGCGCACGCAGCTGTCGTCGCGTCAACGCTGGTTGCAGTGCTGTCGCTCGCAACCGGGCTGACGAACATCGCTGTCGGCGTGACCATCGGCGGCCCACTGTCGCCGTTTGTGCCCGACCTGATTCGAGCGGCTGCGGGATTCACCGGCGCACTGACCGGCTTTTTGATGCTGTTGAGTACGTGGGCGTTGCGACACCGCCAGCGCGTGGGCTGGTACGCGACGATGGTTCTGTTGCCAATCACGGCCGCCCAGGGACTCGTGCAGGCGAGCGTCTACTCGCTGCCGCTGGTTGGGCTGTCGCTGTTGTCGATACCGACGCTTGCGTTCAACTACCATCGATTCGACCGCCCGGCAGCCCTCTCGACGACACAGATTGCGGCGCTGCTTGCGCTGTCGGGCACGCTGTGTTACGGCACCGCTGGCACCTACAGCCTCCGAGAGGATTTCGGACAGGTCAATTCCGTCCTTGACGCATTCTACTACACAGTTGTCACTGCGAGCACTGTCGGCTACGGCGACGTGACGCCGCTGACTCAGGAGGCCCGGGTCTTCTCGCTATCGGTGGTCGTGCTCGGGACGGCGAGTTTCGCAGTCGCACTGGGGTCGGTGCTCGGACCGGCAATCGAGGCACGCTTCGCACACGCACTCGGGAACATGACAGATACAGAGTATGACCTTCTCGAGGATCACGTCGTGATTCTCGGCTACGGCGACCTGACAGAACCGATTATCGAAGAACTCGGCGACCAAGAATTCGTCATCGTGACCGGCGATACGGACGTCGTCACGCAGTACCGTAACCGCGATATCAGGGTCATCAGCGGCGACCCGAGCGACGAACAGCCCCTGCACGACGCTAATATCGAACACGCCCGAGCAGTGATTGTCGCCACCGAGAACGACGCCCAAGACGCCTTCGCCATCCTGACAGCGCGAGAACTCAGCCCTGATGCCCGAATTATCGCCGCCGCGACTGCGCGGGAAAATATCCAGAAACTCCGTCGAGCAGGCGCTGATACGGTTCTTAGTCCTGCGCTCATCGGCGGGCAACTGATCGGCCGGTCCGCGCTCGATAGCGATGGAGCCGAGGGATTGATCAGCCAGTTTACCTGACGAGCCGGGCGACTACCTCACAACCTGAGAGGTCTGGGGGAAAACGACCTTCTCCCCGTGGTCTGAGTAGTGTAGTCCAAATACTAATTATCCCTCCGTTTGTGGTAACCATATGGGAACTAGTGACAATAACCCGCTGGTCGATGCGTATCAAAACCGGATCGGAGTCCCATCGACCGGCGACGAGGCGTACGGCTACTGGGTGTTCGTACTCGGTGTATTAGCTGGATTTGTCGGCATCGCACTGGTGATGCTGAGCCAGGAACCAGGTGAGTCGATCCGTGGGGTCGGTATCGCCGTCGCGGCAATTGGCCTCGTTTTGCTGTTGATCGGCCCGATTATTCGACTCCCACTGAAACGTGGGGCAACGATTCTCTCCTACATCGGCGGACTCATCGCTGTAGTTGGCGTGGGTTGGTTTTTCGTCGCGTTTCAGGCAGGCAACTGGGGGGCAGCCTTCGAGAACAGCGAGGTACTGATTATCGGTGTGTACGGACTGGGCATCTTCGCCATCGTCCTCGGGAGTATCTTCGTCCCGCTGCTCACCAGCCCCCGCGAAGAGCAGATGGCTGCCGAAGACCGAGCGGCAACGGCTGAATCGCAGCGCGACGCGGCGCTCGAAGAGGCCAAACAGCGTGCCCAAGAAGCCGAAGCAGAGGCCGAACGAGCGCGAGAGGAAGCGGAACGTGCGACTGCCGCAGAGAGTGAGCGTGCACGGCTGGCGGCCGAACTCGAACAGATCGAGGCCAGCCAATCACAGTTCGAGCTCTACACTGACAACGGTGGGAAACACCGCTGGCGACTTCGACACCAGAACCAGAACATCATCGCTGACAGCGCGCAGGGATACAGTTCTCGACAGAGCGCACAGCGTGGGCTCAGCGCCGTTCGTCGGGATAGCTTCGGTGCCTCCGTGGTCGACCTCGACGAACTCGAAGCGCCAGTCGAAGTCGATGAAGTCGACGACGCCGTCGAAGGCGACGACGCACCCGAATTTGTCGAAGAGGCGACCAGCAAGGCCGACTTCGAGACCTACGAGGACAAGGGCGGCGACCAGCGCTGGCGGCTCCGGCACAACAACGGCGAAATTATCGCTGACTGCGGCCAGGGCTACAGCAGCACTGACAGCCGTGACACCGCAGTCGAACGGGTCCGTGCCTACGCCCAGTCGGCGGATTACCTGCGTATCGACCCCGCTGCCTTCGAGCTCTTCGAGGACAAGGGCGGCAAATACCGCTGGCGACTGCTGCACAAGAACGGCAACATCCTCGCAGACAGCGGACAGGGCTATGCCTCCCGGCAGAAAGCCCGACAGGGAATCGACAGCGTCAAGCGAAACGTCGCAGCTGACGGCAACGCCGAGTTCGAGGTGTACGAGGACAACGCCGGCGAGTACCGCTGGCGGTTGACCCACCAGAACGGCAACATCATCGCCGACTGTGGCGAAGGCTACACCTCCAAGAGCGGGGCCGAGGACGCCGTCGACCGAATGACGGAGTACGCCCCCGAGGCGCACCATCTCGACATCGGGAGCGCAGCATTCGAGATTTACGAGGACAGGGGCGGCAAGTGGCGCTGGCGACTCCGACACCGCAACGGCAAGATTCTTGCCGACAGCGGGCAGGGCTACGCCAGTCGTGGCGGTGCCGAGGACGGTATCAACAGTGTCAAACAGAACGCACCGAACGCCGGTGTGACCGCAGAGTAGTCGCCCACGCAGCCGTCGTGTTTTTTATATCGCACACTCCAAGTGACGAGTATGCAGGAACTGAAGACGACGCTACGGGAGGCCTTCGAGCAGGCAGGCTACGATGTCGAAGATGTCACGACTAACCGCAAGCGAATCGAAATTGCGGTCCGGGACCCAGAGGCCAGCGGCGAAAAGCTCCGAGAGATCACCTACGAGGCAATCGACGAGGACGACGTACTCGGGTTCAATGTCACGACGGAGTCGACCGCAAACGACGAAATCAACACCGTCGTGTCCTTCCGGTACCGGGGCTAGCTATGCTGTGGGCGTCTCGGGCGATTCGATAACTGGTTGTTCCGCGTCGAACGCCCGAACGAGTCCGAGAGCAACAGCAACGTCCCGCAGCTGAATCACCTCGGTGCTGTTGAATGTCTCCGTGTACTCGATGGCCGAATCGAGTTCCGACTGCCGTGTTTGGCCATCGGCGCGAGCACTGGCCGCCAGCGCAGTTGCCAGCCCCACAGCCACGACGAGTCGACGCCGCAATCTGTCGAACAGTTCCCGAAGCGTCTCGAAGGCGACGGTCTCCACGTCGACGGTGGCTTCGAGGATGTCGATTTCTTCCGACGCGGCGTCGAGACGGGTAACGAACGCCTGCAGGTCCGTCGCAGCTATCTCGAGCGCCAGCGCTGCAGCCTCGTATTCGCCGTCGTTGTAGAGTCCGATTCCGTAATTCAGAATGGGCGTGGCCTCGCTGGCACGGTCGTGGATATCGCGGACGGTCTCCCAGACGTCGACACGGCGAGCGTACTCGGGAATGCGGTCCGCTGGGCGGTTCGACATGACGTTGGCTGGCGCGTCGTTGTGGCGGAGTCCGAGAATGTGGCCAATCTCGTGTTGCGTGGTTACGCGGATTGCGCCGGGTGGTCGGGAAGCGGCGACGACGCGGGCGGTGATTGGACGGCGCTGGACCGAGCCACCGTCGAGTACGGGTGCACAGCCGAGTACTTGGGAACTGTAGTTGGGGACGTTCTCACAGCCGGCGGGACTGTCGCTGTAGGCGATGACGATATCCGGTTCGTCGTTGTTACCCTCGAATTCGACGGGAAAGCCGGCGTACTGCTCGCTGTGTTCCTCCCAGAAAGAGAGCGCTGCTTCGGCGAGTGCGTCGAGGTCGTGGGGGCTGGTGCTGTCGGCCCGAACTTGGACCGACTGTGTCTCGCCGGCGAGGGGATGTTCGCTGCTCGTGGGAGCAAGCCCGAGACAGCCAGCCGTGGCGGCCCCGGCGCCAATCGCGGTCAGCAGCGTCCGCCGTCGCATACACATCGTTCGACGCGAATGGTTGAGAGCGTTGCGGTCGGCCGTTCCGGCGGTGTTTACTTTAGGAGGATTTGGTGGTGTCTTGCCTGGAACAACCAGAAAGCCCCGACACTCTCGACTCCCGGGTGGTTCGAAAGACGGCAGAGCCGTCTTTCGTCATCACGAGAGAGCGAAGCTCTCTCGAACGACCTCGCTGTGCGCGCTCCCTGTGGTCGCGTGCTTACTTCGGCCGGGTTCGTCGAGAGTGTCGCCCCTTTCAGTCCCTCCCTGTGGCTTGTGACACAGGCCACCACGGGTGGGACTGAAAGGGGCCGTCCGCTTGCTCTGTCCCGGACGCAGCAAGCACCGCAGTGAAACGAGGAGCGCAGCAAGTCCCGGACAGGCAAGCGGGCGGGGGCTTTCTGGTTCTTGAAACCTGTTGTCGCTTAACTAAACACCACCGCCGTTCCGTGCCCAACTGTTTTATACGCTAGCTGAGAAGTGTAGCGCTGTTATGAAAACAAAAGCACGACTCAAACGGGCACTACTACGAGCACGGTACGCAGCGGTTGGCGCCGCGGTCGGTGCGGCACTGGGCGGACTGGTTGGGCGCAGTCCCGCGAGCACGGGTGGCGCAACCGGTGCCCTGCTCGGAGCAGTCATCGCAGAGAAGCGATTCGACGCCAGTGGCATCGTCGACGAAGTCCGTAGCGAGGACTGAGGCGTCGGTTTGATGGGCTCGGACGCCTAATCTGTCGGCAGTGCCAGAAACCGAGCGGAAACGAGTCGATATGACGACCGGGGCCATCGCCCCGAAGATGGTCTCTCTGGCGTGGCCGCTGGTACTTGGCAATCTCCTCCAGACGGTGTACAATCTCGCGGATATGTTCTGGGTTGGGCGAGTGAGTTCCGACGCAGTCGCCGCTGTCTCGCTCATGTTTCCGCTGACGTGGCTGTTCGTTTCAACGGCAATGGGTGTGACCGCCTCGACCATCGCGCTCGTGTCACAGTACGTCGGTGCTGACGACGACCGACAGGCTGACCGGGTTGTCGGGCAGACAATTCTGATTGCGCTTGCCGTCTCGGCAGGGTTAGCGACGCTTGGGTGGACGTTCCGCCGACAGATTCTCGCGCTGATTGGCGCGGAGGGAGCGGTGTTTACCCAGTCGCTTGCGTACATCGAGGTTATCTTCTTTGCGCTGCCGCTGACCTTCCTGTTCTTTGCGTTCCGGGCCTCGCTACAGGGGGCCGGGGACACGAAAACGGCAATGTGGTTGGTCGTCATCTCTGCGGGACTGAACGTCGTTATCGACCCGATATTCATCCTCGGGTGGGGGCCAGTCCCGGCGATGGGAACCCGCGGCGCGGCGTGGGCAACCTTCCTCTCGCGGGCGCTCGCTGCCGGTGCCGGTGTTGGGCTCCTGCTGCAGGGTGGCTTCGGCGTCCGGTTGCGAATCCGTGACCTGGTCCCGAATCCGACGCTGCTCAAAAAACTCCTCTCAGTCGGCTATCCGGCAACAATCGACGGCTGGGCGCGGAGTTTTGCAGCCGTGACGATGGCCGCCTTCGTCACTCCGTTCGGGACGGCCGCCATCGCTGCCTACGGAATTGGACTTCGACTGATGTCTGTGTCGTGGTCAGTCGCGGGGGCCGTCGGACAGGCAGCAGCGACGGGTGTCGGCCAGAATCTCGGGGCGGAAACACCCGACAGAGCAGGGAGGGTCGTCTGGGTCGGGACCGCCGGAACGATGGGGCTACTGTTCGCTGCCGGTGGCCTCTGTGTGTTGCTCCCAGAGTTCATGATGGGCATCTTCGTCGACGACCCCGCGGTCATCGCCGAGGGGAGGACTTTTCTCTACGTCGTCGCGCCATTCTGGGCGCTGTTCGGCGGGACGATGGTTATTCAGGGCGGATTCCGGGGCGCTGGCCAGACCAAAGTCGCAATGGGACTGTCCTTTCTGGCGCGGTGGGTGTTTCGGATTCCTGTGGCTATCGCGCTTGCATTCTCGACGATTGCGATTCCGGGAACAGCAGTTGCCGTCGAGGGACTCGACATCGGCGTCCTGGGCGTCTGGCTTGCCTTCTCCGTCGGTGCCACGCTGACGTTCATCATGGCTGTTCTCTGGTTCCGTCGTGGGAACTGGACCGACGGAGTCATCGACGAGTCCGAGCCAGCAGTCGAGGAAGTTGGAACCGGAGACGAAATCGAAGAGATGAGCGTCGAAGCCGGGCCACAGCCAAAGGAGGAGGACGACTGAGCGAGCCGGGACCAGAACTATCTAAGGGATTGCCACCCTACGCTGGATAATGAGACGGCCAGAGGTGTCACAGCGTCTATGAGAACGCTGTTCGGTGTCAACCCGCAGGTCATTGCGCTCGCGCTGGCGCGGATGTCCGAGTCGGTGGGCAACTCCTTTCTCATCGTCGTCCTGCCGCTGTTTATCGCGAGTGACTTCGTCAACGGTGGTACCTTCGGGCTGACCGAGGTGGCGCTGACCGGCGTCGTGCTCTCGCTGTTTGGCCTCGTCAACAGCCCACTGCAACCGTTTACCGGGCGGCTCTCGGACCGGACTGGGCGCCGGAAAATTTTCGTTCTGTTTGGCCTGTCGATTCTGGCCTGTGCGAGTTTCTCCTACTCCTTTGTCACCGCCTACTGGCAGTTGATTGGCCTGCGCGTGTTGCAGGGTATCGCCGGTGCGTTCATCATCCCGACGACAGTCGCACTGGTCAACGACCTCGCGACGGAGGACAACCGCGGCGGGAATATGGGGACCTACAACACCTTCCGGCTGGTCGGCTTTGGCGTCGGCCCAATCGCTGCCGGGGGTGTCGTTGCGGCCGGCCCGTACAACCTCCCGGTGGTCGGCCAGCTCAGCGGCTTCGACGCCGCGTTCTATTTTGCGGCCTTCACCGCGACGCTCGCGTTCGTCCTCGTGACGATTCTCATCGACGACCCGGACATCGAACCGACTGGAGACGATAGTCAGTCGACCAGCATCGCCGTGCTGGACCCGACGGGTAAACACGTCCTCGACCCGGTGTTCACCCTCGGCGTCATCTCGTTTTTCATGGCGATTGGAATCGCTATCTTTGCGACGCTCGGAGATATCGTCAACCGGCGTCTCGACCAGGGACCGACAATGTTTGGCCTGCAGTTTGCTGCCTTCGTCCTCGCACAGATTCTCCTGCAGGCCCCGATCGGCCGAGCAACAGACTTCTACGGTCGCCGGCGGTTCATCGTCATCGGGATGGCGTTGCTCGTGCCGACGACGGCCGTCCAGGGAGTGGTGCTCGACTCGTGGGTGATGTTCGGCGCGCGGTTCGCACAGGGCGTTGCCGGCGCGATGGTCTTTGCCCCGTCGCTTGCACTCGCCGGTGACCTCGCCTCCGACGCTGGGTCGGGAACGACGCTGTCGGTGTTGACGATGGCCTTTGGTTTCGGCGTCGCAGCAGGCCCGCTGTTGTCGGGTTTTCTGGTCAGTTTCGGCTTTCACGTCCCGTTTACGCTCGCCGCAGGACTGGCCGCCGTCGGGACGGGACTGGTCATCACACAGGTCGAGGAAGTCCGCACGCCGGGTCGGACGGCGAGCGCGGACGACTAACCGGTCTCGAAACACATTTATTCCGCGTTGACTGACTAGTCAGTCAATGAGTGAGGCCGACGAGGCAATCATGGACGCCGTCGACCAGGCCCTCCGCAAGTACGGCTACGCCGAGTTGACGATGCAGGATATCGCCGACGAGAATGAGAAAAGCAAGTCGCTACTCCACTATCATTACGACACGAAGGAGGACTTGCTGGTCGCCTTTCTGGACGGCCTCATCAGCGATTACGAGGAGCGGATGGCCTGTCGCAAGGAGGCGCCACCAACCGAGCGCATCGTCGAGTTTCTCGCACGATTCGTCTTCACACCTGAAGACACTGGCCGCGAGCAGTTCCACCTCGCGCTGCTGGAGATGCGCTCACAGGGACCGTTCAACGAGCGAATCCGTGAGCAACTCGTTCGGAGCGACGAGACACTCCGGACCACGGCCGCAGAGATCATTGCCGACGGAATCGAAGACGGAGTCTTCGCGGACGTCGACCCGGAGCGAACGGCAGCGATGCTCGTCGCGATGCTTGACGGCGCGCGGACCCGACAGATAACGCTCGGCGAGGCCAACGAGACCTACACCCGGGTTGTCGTCGAAGAGGCTCTCGAGCAGATTGTCGAACCGATCCTCGTGGACGGAGTCGAACTTCCCGACCTCGACGCAGTGCTGGCAGACCTAGACAGAGACGAGTGAAATCAGTCCCCAACCCCGTCCGGTTGCTCATTAGCTGGATAGGGCTGGGACTGGCCAGACTCGGCCTGATCGACCGCGAGCGAGCCATCAAGACGGCTGAACTCGCGTGGCCGCGTGTGCTTACCGGCATCGCCCGGATGTCGAAAAACGCTGTCGACGTGGCGATGGTCGGTGTCGCCGTCGGCACCACCGCGGTTGCCGGTGTCGGGTTCGCGAGCCCCTTCTGGGGACTCGCCTTCTCGGTCGGCGGCGGCGTTGCCGGCGGGACGATTGCGATGGTCTCACAGCGCTACGGCGCGGAGTCCTGGACGGAACTGGGCCGGGCCGTCCGGTCGAGTACGCTGTTGGCTGTCGTGCTCACGCTGCCGCTGTCGGTAGCCTTCTACACCAGACCTGAAGCGTTCATCTCGGTGCTCTCAAGCAACGAGGCCGCCATCCAGCAGGGAACGACCTACCTTCGGATTGTCGCACTGGGCATCCCCTTCGCAGGGTTGAATCTCGTCGGTTCGCGGACCCTCGTTGGTGCTGATGACGCCTACACTGCAATGCAACTGCGAGGCAGCGGCGCGCTGATCAACATCTTCCTCAACGCTGTCTTCATCTTCGGACTCGGCTGGGGTGTCGCCGGCGCGGCGCTTGGAACTGTGCTCTCGAATGTGGTCGTCACCGCGACGTTCGCGGTGGGACTCACAGTGGGGTGGCTGCCGGTCATCGGCACGATGCCAGTACAAATCTCGCCGCTGGGCCGGTGGGTTGAACCGGAGATGGTTCGGAATATTGTGACCATCGGGACGCCTGTCGGCCTGCGCAATCTCGTCTGGACGACCTTCCAGTTCCCGATGCTCGGCATCCTCGACATCTTCGGGGCGAACACGGTCGCTGCGTGGGTCATCGCCCGACGTATCTGGGGCGTGATGAACACGCCCGGATGGGGATTCGGGCTGGCCTCATCCAGTCTCGTTGGCCAGGCACTCGGACAGAACAACGAACGCGAGGCCGAGGCCTACGGCCGCGATATCATTCGCTTTGCCGTCGCAACCTACGCTGTCTCGGCAATCCTGGTTGCACTCTTTGCCAACCAGATTGTCGTCCTGTTCGCGAGTGACCCCACGAGTCCCGAGATACCGATTGCGGTTAACCTCGTCTACGCGGCGTGTTTCGCCATCATCTTCCAGGGAGTGTCAGGCGCGTCTGCAGGGCCGCTTGACGCCAGCGGCGACACACGAGTCACCTTCATCAGCCAGTTTCTCGGGATGTTCTGTGTCTCGATTCCGCTCGCGTATCTCGGCGCTGCTGGGCTGTCGGTTGGGGCAGTGACGGTTCCGGTCGTGGGCGTGAGTACACCAGCAATTTCCATCGCTCCGCTCGGACTGTGGGGACTGTATCTCGCCTTCCTCGCCGAAACCGCGGTGCCGGCGACGATCAACTACTGGCGGTTCCGCACCGACAAGTGGAAATCGATCAGCGAAGAGTACCGCCCAGACGCTGCCCCAGCGGACGATTAGGTGAGCGAGTCTCACGCTCGTGGCATCGAGAACGAAAAGGTCGCGCCCTCGCCTTCTTCGGAGTCGACCCAAATCTCGCCACCGTGTCGGGAGACGATTCGGTCACAGATTGCCAGTCCCATCCCAGTGCCGTCGCCGTCGCGGTCACCGCGTTTGAACAGCTCAAAGACGCCCTCTTGTTGGGACTCGGGAATTCCTGGCCCGTTGTCTTCGACTGAGAAGACGACATCGTCGCCGCGACTCTCGCTGCTGACGTGAATCGTCGGCGCGTCGGCGTGGTCGATGGCGTTGCTGATCAGGTTCTGGAACAGTTGGCCGAGTTGGCTGCGGTCAGCCTCGACACGTGGGAGGTCATCGCTAGTGACCGTTGCACCCGACTCGTCGATTCGGAGTTCGAGACTCTGGAGTGTCTCCGTGAGGACTTCGTTCGCGTCAGTTTCGGTGAACTCCTCACCCTCGGTTCGGACGCGAGAGTACGCCAGCAACTCGTCGATCATATCCTGCATCCGGTTGGCTCCGTCGGCCGCGAAGTCGATGTACTCCTGGGCGTCTTCATCGAGTTCGTCGCTGTACTCGCTTTCGAGCAGGCTCATGTAACTCGACACCATCCGGAGTGGCTCCTGCAGGTCGTGAGAAGCGATGTAGGCGAACTGCTGAAGCCGCTCGTTCGATTTCTCCAACTGCTTCATCTGTTCTTCAAGATCTGCTTGGGTTTCGCGCAGGTCCGTGATGTCGGTGTACAGTACGAACGCTTTCGACTCACTATCCGCAGAGTACGGGACAACCTGTGCCGTCAGATGTCTGCGCTCGCCGTCGATAGTCGTCGTGAACTCGGTCGATAGGGCGTTGCCCTGTTGAATGGCGTTGGTGAGAGTAGGAAGCTCCTCGTCGGTGTACTTGACAATCGATGACAGTGACTTTCCTTCCGGGTCTGATACCCCAAAAAGGTCGATAAACTGCTCGTTGGCGGCGTCAACTACCGGACTCTCTGCTCGGAGGGTGAGGTCCACGATTCCGTTGGGGTCGTTGTCGAACAACGACTGCCAGCGGTTGCGCTCGGTCTCGATTTCGTTACGAGATTCACGGATGTACGCGATCGTGTAGCCAATCCCACCGCCAGCGAGTGCCCCACCGATAGCGGTGTGGACGGCGATAACCAGCGGTTTGAATCTCGATTGAAACGACTGGAGCCCGAGAGCCCACCCGTAGATCAGCAGGATACCGGCAGCGCCGACGACCGCCCACCGGAACGTCAAAGTCAAATACGGTTGGTCACGGTTACGATACAGCCAGAGACTGCCGGCGACGATACCCCCAGCCAACAACAGCGGTAAACTGTTCTCTGCGAGTGTCAGCCAGAGCGCTTCGCCCTGTCCCTGCCAATCTTCGTAGATATCGAAGAAGACAAACGACAAGAGTCCGGCACCCAGACCGGCCAGTAACACAGCGTACCATCGCTTGCCGAGAGCCATTCGCTGAGAGATTCCCGTGGACGCATAAAATGATGCCGCCGGCAGTTGACCGCGCTGATAATTGACCAAAGCATAAATTGACGCAGCACAATGGATGTATAAGAGCTTACCGTGTCGTCAACTGACCGCGAACCAATTGAAATCCTCCTCGCCGAAGACAACCCAGGAGATGTAAAGCTGACGCGAAAAGCCCTCGATAAGGGAGACTTGCTAAACAACCTCCACGTCGTCAATGACGGGGTTGAGACGATGAAATTCCTCCGCAGCGAGGGCGAGTACGCTGACACACCGATGCCGGACCTGTTGTTGCTCGACCTGAACATGCCAAAAAAGGACGGGCGACAGGTGATGGAGGATATGGACGCCGACCCACAGCTGCGGCGGATCCCAGTGGTTGTCCTGACAAGTTCCGAGGCCGAGGAGGATGTGGTTCGCTCGTACGAACTGAGCGCAAATGCCTATCTCACGAAACCAGTTGATTTCGACGGCTTCGTCGAGATTATCAACCGACTCGAGAATTTCTGGTTCGAGATTGTCAAGATGCCACCGAAATGAGGCGTTGTGGAAGCGATAACACGTGACCGAAGACACACTTGCGGTGTTGCTCGTCGAAGACAACCCAGGCGACGCAAAACTCGTCGAGCACCACCTCCGTGAAGGGTCGGCGGGACCGCTCAGTGACGACGTCGACCTCACTCAGGTTGAGCGACTCGACGACGCTGTCTCGACGTTGGAGACAGAGCGATACGACCTCGTCTTGCTTGACCTCGGGCTCCCCGAAACGACGGGCATCGAAACGCTCGAACGACTCGACAATGTCGTCGAGACGACGCCAATTGTCGTCCTGACAGGACTGGACGACAGCGAAGCCGCACTCAAAGCGATCCAGCAGGGTGCCCAGGATTACCTCCCGAAAGACGACCTCGATTCGGAGACGCTATGGCGGTCACTGCGCTACGCTGTCGAGCGCGAACGGCAGGCGCAGGAACTTCGACGACGCAACGAGCAACTTGGGTTTTTCAGCAGCATTCTGCGCCACGATGTCAACAACGGTATCGAAGTTATCAAACGAAACGCACACCTCCTCGAACCCGAACTCGACGGCGAGAGCAGCGACCGAGCCGAAACGATCGTCGACTGGAGCGAGACCATCACCGACCTCACCGAGAAAATTCAGGTGATGATCCAGGGAATTACCCACGGTGAACGACGACAACTCGAAACCGTCGACCTCTCGGCAGTTGTCGAAGACCAAGCAACAGTTGCCGAAGGAATGGGAGAGCACGTCACCGTCGAGACAGCGGTTCCATTCGGCGTCTCCGTCCAGGCTGACGAGATGCTCGCAGAGGTGCTGCACAATCTTTGTACCAACGCTGTCGAGCACAACGATACTGACGAGCCGCGGGTGACTGTGGAGGCCACACAGCACGAGGAGACGGTTACAATCACTGTCGCCGACAACGGCCCCGGAATCCCCGAAGACGAGCGAGCAGCCCTGTTCTCGTGGGAGGGGCGAAAAACCGGCTCAGACGAGGGTGGATTCGGACTGTATTTTGTCCAGACCATGGTCCAGAGTTACGGTGGCTCAGTTACTGTCGAGGAAAACGAACCGCGCGGAACCGTCTTCAGAATCGAACTCCCAGCGGCCTGAGTGGCTGGGGCTGGTTTGGAATCGTGTTGCCAGACGACTCACCCCGCAAGTACAGACGCGAATGATAATTGCTATTATGGCGCTCGGGTTTACCCACAGCGTGGAGAGTGACGCTCTCGTCCAGTGGAGATTATGATAGACAGCTACGTCGGCGCGATTGACCAGGGGACGACCGGAACGCGATTCATGGTGTTCGACCACAGCGGAGAAGTCGTGGCGAACGCGTACCGGACACACGAGCAAATCTACCCGGAACCGGGCTGGGTCGAGCACGACGCGGCGGAGATCTGGGAGACGACGAAACAGGTCGTCGTCGACGGCCTCGAAGACGCGGGACTCGACGCCACGCAGTTGGCGGGACTCGGTATCACGAACCAGCGCGAGACGACGGTCATCTGGGACCGCGAAACTGGCGACCCGGTCTACAACGCCATCGTCTGGCAGGACCGCCGGACAACCGACCGTGTCGAGGAGATACAGGCGGCAGGTGACGAGGAGTGGATTCGTGAGAAGACCGGCCTCGAATGTGACGCGTACTTCTCGGCGACAAAGGCGGAGTGGCTGCTCGAAAACGCGGTCGGAACGGACCGCGGCGGCGACTCGCTCAGAGACCGGGCTGAGCGCGGCGAGTTACTGCTCGGGACAGTTGATTCCTGGCTCATCTACAATTTGACCGGCAACCACATCACGGATGTCTCGAACGCCTCGCGGACGATGCTGTTCAACATCCACGAGTTAGAGTGGGACCGAGAACTGCTGGACGAGTTCGACGTGCCCCGTGCGATGCTCCCGGAGGTTCGCCCCTCCTCCGACGAAGCAACCTACGGCCACACTGACGCCGATGGATTTCTCGGCGCGGCGGTCCCAGTTGCGGGCGCGCTGGGCGACCAGCAGGCAGCCCTGTTCGGCCAGACCTGTTTCGACGCCGGCGACGCCAAGAACACCTACGGGACGGGCTCGTTCTACCTGATGAACACCGGCACGAAGGCCGTGACCTCCGACCACGGTCTCTTGACAACTGTCGGCTTCCAGCGCTCCGGCGAACCCGTCCAGTACGCCCTCGAGGGGTCGATTTTCATCACCGGCGCAGCCATCGAGTGGCTCGAAGATGTTGATATCATCACCAACGCCGCCCAGACGGCCGACCTCGCGAGGTCGGTCGATTCGACTGACGGTGTCTACTTCGTGCCCGCATTCACCGGCCTCGGCGCGCCACACTGGGACGGCCGTGCCCGCGGCAGTATCGTCGGCATGACGCGGGGCACGCGTACGGAACACATCGTCCGTGCAACGCTCGAAGCAATCGCCTACCAGACCCGAGATGTGGCCGAGGCGATGGAGGCCGACTCCGGTGTCGAGACGACCAGCCTCCGTGTCGATGGTGGCGCAGTAAAGAACAATTTCCTCTGTCAACTGCAGGCTGACATCCTCCAGACCGACATCGTGCGTCCAGAAGTGGACGAGACGACTGCGCTGGGGGCCGCCTACGCCGCCGGCCTGGCAGTCGACTACTGGGACGACCTCGATAGTCTCCGCACGAACTGGCACGTCGACGAGGAGTTCGAGCCAGAACGCCCTGCCGAAGCTGTCGACAAGCAGTACGAGCGATGGAGTGACGCCGTCGAGCGCTCACTCGACTGGGCCAACGAGGAGTAGCTACTCTGAATCCGGAATCTGTTCTTCGGTCCCGACTGTTTGTTCGGAGTCCGCAACTGAGTCACTCGGTTCGCCATCGTCGGCGGTGTCGCTTGACTCGGCGTCAGCGGTCGCCTCGGAGGCGTCGGCGTCGGTGTCAGGAGACTCAGCGGTCGCCTCTGGTGGCGCTAACTCCTCGCTCGGCGGTTCGTCCGTTGACTCCGCAGTTTCGTCCTCGAGGTGCTCGCGCTTGTAGGCGACTGCGCGCTCCTGCAGTTCGTCGATACGGGGCACCTCGGTGACATTCGACAGGAGTACGGAGGCGGCAATCAGCGTGGCGTCGTGTGGCTCGTCGCCGGCCCACACCTGGACTGTCCCCGTCTCCTCTTCCAGCCAGTACCGACCGGTCTCGAACCCTTTGCGCGAGCAGACATCAGAGGGACCGGACAGCGAAAGCATCGCCCGCTCGGCACTCGAGACATCACAGGGAAGCGTGAGTTTCGAGTTGACTGTTGCCTGAATCAGTTCCTTGATTTTGGCTGCGTCGGTTACCTCTGGTTCCTCCTCGGTCGAACGCAGGAGATTCAGCAACTTGCCCAGGAGGGAATCAGGACGGTCGAGTTCCGTAGTCGCGTAGCCAAGCGTCGAGACCCCGCCGGATTCGAGTGCTTTCATCGTGTCGCTGGGGTCGAGCATCGTCTCCGCGATTGGCGCGTTTTCGAGTTCGCCGACGCCGAGGACGGCGATGATTCGCGTCACAAGTTCGATGTTGAGCGCCGGGTACTGGGCGTCGAGGTCGTCGCCGTCACACCACTCCTCGTTGTCGAACAGAATGACGTTGTCCGCCAGGTCCACGTAGGACTGCAGCGAGCGAGCCGCGTTGTACGCCTGCTGGTCACTCTCGGAATCTGCGGGGAGGATTCCGAGCACGTAGACCGGACTGTCCGTGATTGATTTGAGTCCTTCGAGGATGACCGGGCCGACACCGGCGCCGGTCCCACCGCCCAGTCCCGCGACGAGCACCGTTGCGTGGACGGAGTGGGTTGCGAGTTTGTCGAACTCACGGTATATCTCGTCGGTGTCTTCCGCGGCGACTTCAGCGCCAAGTTCGAGGTTGCCATCCAGCCCCTCTCCGCGGATGTCGGGATGCGTATCGCCGACGAGGACGTGCCGGTCGACCGGAATGTGGTCGTAGCCCTCGAAGGCAGATTTTGTCGTGTCGAAGACCAGCGCTTGGTCGTTGGTGAACGCGCGGTCGCTGTTGGCTTCGACCTTCCGGAGTGCGTCGACGACCCGACCACCGGCACCGCCGACACCGACGAGTGCGAATTTCATGGCTTAGACTACCGGGTCAAGTTCGTCGTCGTCGTCAGTGATCAGGTCGCTGATCTCCTCGTCACGAACGGCCTCCTGTGCCTGAATCTTGTTCTGGGCGTCGACAGCCTGGTCCTGAATCTCGTCGATCCGTGGCGTCTTGGTCACGTTCGACAGCAGGACGACAGCCGCGAGGTGGGTGGCGTTGTGCCGTGGGTCGTCACCGGCAAGCACCTCGACGGTGTCTGCCTCCTGTTCGAGCCACTGGCGGGCGCTCTCGATGCCTTTCCGGGCGAAGGTTTCCGGCGGTCCCGAGAGAACAATCAGTGCACGGTCAGCACTGGAGACTTCACAGGGGATCGTCAGCCGGGAGTTGACGGCTCGACGGACGAGTCCTTTGATTTTTGCGGCGTCAGAGGACTCGTCGTCGAATTCCTCGCCGGTGCCGTTGCGGAACTTGTTGAGCAGGCCCTCCTGCCCGTCGACTGCACTAGCGGCGTACCCGATAGAGGAGACACCGCCGGTGTCCAGCGTCCGCATGATGTCACTGGAGTCCATCGCGTTCTCGGCAACGTCAGTCTCGTCCTGTTCGCCTGCCGCGAGCAGGGTAACGATACGCGTCGCCAGTTCCTGGTTCATCTCGTCGTAGCCTTCCTCGATGGTCTGGTCGCGGGCGCGCCAAGCGTCGTTGTCGAAGGCGATGAAATTGTCCACTTTCGTGACGAACGATTGCAGCGAGCGGGCGGCGTTGAGGGCCGGTCGGCCGCCTTCGTACTCGCCCGGCAGGACGCCAAGTCCGTAGACCGGTTCGTCGTACATCTTCTGGAGTTCGTCGATAACGACCGGGCCGGCACCGCTACCGGTTCCCCCACCCAGTCCGGCGGAGACGAACAGTGCGTCGACGTCGTGAATTTCCACGTCGTCGAACGCTCGTCTGATTTCTTCGATATCCGTCTTCGCGACATCCGCACCAACGTCGACGTCACCGCCGACACCGTGACCCTTTGCCTCCTGATGAGTGTCACCGATCAGGACGCGGCGGTCTTCTGGAATAAAATCAGGTTTTGCGAGGTCCGTTCTGGCAGTGTTGATAGCGAGCGCGTGCCGACAGAGGTTACGGCCAGTCTCGTCTTCAAATTCGAGCATTCGGTCGAGGATTTTGGTCCCGGCATTGCCGACACCGATTGTTGCGAGTTTCATAGCTTTGGAGGTTCAGATGGTTAGTTCTGATAATCGGAGACGGCAAGTGTATCTTGTGGCCGCCCCGACTCCGTGTCCGTCCATCTGCGTGAGTTCATGAGGGCCACGTATTTGAATGTACGTCTGACATTCTCCCGAGCGATACTGGAGCAAAAAAGAGAACTCTCCACGTCGAACGACCGTTGACCGCCAATTGCGGCTACTGACTGACGTGTTCCGCCAGCGGCGCAACCTCGTCGTCGTCGGCGAGCGAACTGACGACATCGCCCGAGTCGGCGGCGAGGGTGTACTGCGGACGGCCTTTGCCCGTTGGACTCGTCCCCGATGGCGAGGACATTTCGACGAGTCCGTCAGCTTCCAGACGGTTGAGCGCGCGGTTGACCGCAGCCTCGGACAGCGAATCCAGAAGGTGTTCGTCAATAGCATCGAGCAGGTCACGCAGTTCACCGATAACCTCGCCAGTGTGCACTGGTGTCTTCGCAGTGTATTCGAGGTCTGCGAGACAGAGCAATACGATCCGACCCGAGAGCGAACGCGACGCGAGTTCCCCTTGCATATGCAACCGTAAACGGCGGACTGTCAAAAGTAATGCCCTTGGGTTGGCACAGTTCTGGAACACTACCCGCTAGCTTTTGCGACCGGTCACAGCAGCCTAATTCAGCAATGCAAAAAGATAGTTTGTTATCCAAAAATATACAGCAGAGAGTAGTATAAAAATACCACAGAAGTTGAAACCACAGTTTCGGAAAGTCGAGTACCGACCCCATCCGAGGGCAGGCTTATGTGCGTTCAGACGAACATGTATGTAATGAGTTCAGACCAAGACCACCTCGAAGAGACGGACACCGAGAAACGATTCGAGTTCAAGAAAGAAGAGAAGTCTGCGTTCGAGGCCGAGAAGGGTCTCACCGAGGAGACCATTCGCGTCATCTCCGAGGACAAAGACGAGCCAGAGTGGATGCTCGAGCGGCGTCTCCGCGCGCTCGAGCAGTTCCAGCAGATGCCGATGCCCGACGACTGGCCGGGCGCACCCGACCTCAGCGAGATTGAAATCGACGAAATCGTCCCGTACATCCGCCCGGATATCGAGACGCGTGGCGGCGTCGACGACTGGGAAGACCTGCCCGAAGAGATTCAGGACACCTTCGACAAACTCGGCATTCCGGAAGCCGAAAAGAACGCCCTCTCTGGTGTCGGTGCCCAGTACGAGTCCGAGATTGTCTACCAGAACATGCAGGAACGCTGGGAGGACAAAGGCGTCATCTTCTGTGACATGGACAAGGCTGTCCAGGAACACGAAGAAATCGTCAAAGAGCACTTCATGACCAAAGCCGTGCCGCCGAGCGACAACAAGTTCGCCGCGCTGCACGGCGCGATTTGGTCCGGGGGTTCCTTCGTCTACGTGCCAGAAGACACGAACGTCGACATGCCTGTTCAGGCCTACTTCCGGATGAACTCCGATGGAATGGGTCAGTTCGAGCACACCCTCATCATCGCCGAGGAGAACTCCGAAGTGCACTACATCGAAGGCTGCAGTGCGCCGAAATACTCTGAGTTCAACCTTCACAGTGGTGGCGTCGAGGTGTTCGTCAACGAAGGCGCGCACGTTCAGTATTCGACCGTCCAGAACTGGTCGAAAAATACCTACAACCTCAACACCAAACGCGCAATCGCAGAAAAGGACGCCACAATGGAGTGGGTGTCGGGGTCGATGGGCTCGAAAGCGACGATGCTCTACCCGTCAACAGTGCTCAAAGGCCCCGGTGCGACGGACAACCACATTACCATCGCCATGGCTGGCGAGGGACAGAACATCGACACAGGTGCGAAAGTCTACCACAACGCGCCAAACACCTCCTCGACTATCGAGTCCAAGAGTATCAGCAAGGACGGCGGCCGCACCAATTACCGCGGCCTCGTCCACATCGCAGACGGTGCCGAGAACGCCTCAACCTCCGTCGAGTGTGACGCATTGATGTTCGACAACGACTCGACGTCGGACACGATGCCGTACATGGAAATCCAGGAGAGCGAAGTCGACGTCGCCCACGAAGCGACTGTTGGGAAGATTGGCGACGAGGACGTCTTCTACCTCGAATCGCGTGGCCTCGACGACGACGACGCCAAACAGATGATTGTCGCTGGCTTCATCGAACCGCTCACGGAGGAGTTGCCCATCGAATATGCGGTTGAGATGAACCGACTCATCGAACTCGAAATGGAGGGGAGCCTCGGATAGATGAGTTCCGAGGTAAGCTTCGTCGACTTCAAGTCGGATAAACAGCCGACGTGGTGCCCGGGCTGTGGTGACTTCGGCACCATGAACGGCATGATGAAAGCCCTTGCCGAGACGGGCAACAGCCCCGACGATACCTTCATCGTCGCGGGAATTGGCTGTTCAGGCAAGATTGGCACCTACATGCACAGCTACGCGCTGCACGGCGTGCATGGTCGTGCCCTCCCAGTCGGGATTGGTGTGAAGATGGCCAACCCAGAACTGGAGGTAATGGTTGCCGGCGGTGACGGTGACGGGTATTCCATCGGTGCCGGGCACTTCGTCCACGCAGTCCGGCGGAACGTCGACATGACCTACGTCGTCATGGACAACCGCATCTACGGACTAACTAAGGGGCAGGCCTCCCCGACCAGCCGTGAGGACTTCGAAACCTCGACGTCACCGGGCGGAACGAACATGCCGCCGGTGAACCCGCTGGCGCTTGCGCTGGCTTCCGGCGCTACCTTCATCGCCCAGTCGTTCAGTTCGGACTCCAAGCGACACGCCGAGATTGTGCAAAAGGCCGTCGAACACGACGGCTTCGGCTTCGTCAACGTCTACTCACCGTGCGTGACGTTCAACGACGTCGACACCTACGACTACTTCCGCGATTCGCTCGTGGACCTCAAAGAAGACGACCACGACCCAACCGACCGCGAAGAAGCGAAAGAAGCCATCCTCAGCGGCGACAAAGAGTATCAGGGCGTTATCTACCAGAACGAAAACAGCGTCCCATTCGAGGAACAAGAAGGCATCGACGCACCAATGAACACGGTGCCAGACGGCGCGCCTGAGGGCGCGATGGACCTCGTCCGCGAGTTCTACTGAGAACCAGATTCCGCGATTCCGTCGGCGATTTTTCCGGCCACCTGCGCCCGGATAGCGTGTTCGTGCTGTCGTGATTCAAACGAGTCGTGAGCCGATGGCACGGCGTCTGCGTCGGACTCGAAGGAGAGGTCAGGATAGTCGACGGCCTGCAACACGAGCGGATAGGGCGGTGCAGGTCCAACGCCCTCCGGACCGGAGAGCGAGTCGGCGGTGAGTACGCGGTCGATACGGTCCATGCCTGCCTCGCCACGGGCCACTTCTGCAACCAGCGAAACCAGCCGACGGACCAGTTGGCGCGGAAACCCACCAGCCCGGACGGCGAGTTCGAGGGTCGGTCCCTCGCCGGAGAGCGTCGCCGAGAGGTCACGGCGTGTGCCAGTCTCGTCTGGCGTGAGGTTGTGAAAGTCGTGCTCGCCGGAGAGTCGGTCGAGTGCCGCCTGAACAGCGGAGCGGTCGGCGTCGGGTGCGTGCAAGTAGTAGACGTACGTGCGGGCGCTGGCGTGATGGGTCGCGTGGAACTCGTCGGGTGCGTCGGCACTCGCCCATGCGTGGATCGTGTCGGGCAGTTCGCTCGTCAAGGCGGCGGGAGAGAGCCACTCAGGACACTCGAAGGCAACCGTCTGTGCGAGCGCCGAGACACCGGCGTCGGTCCGGCCAGCGGCGGCGTATCCGGGCGGCGTGTCCGCGTTGTCGAGCACATCGAGTGCCCGGAGCGCGTCGAGAATGGCGTCCTCGACAGTCACGACGTCAGGCTGGCGCTGGAAGCCGTGATAGGGGCGGCCGTCGTAGGCGATTCGGAAGGCGCGCACGGGTTAGGGGCTATCTGGGCTCCACGGCGGGTCGTCACGCGGCGGGCTGAAGACATCAATTCCTTCGACGGGCATCTCCGAGCGATTCTCGGCAGCGTGGGGCACGTTCGATGGGATGACGAAGGACTCGCCGGGGTTGATGACGTGTGTCTCGCCGTCGATCAGGAAGGTGAAGGTGCCGTTTGCGACGTAGCCAATCTGTTCGTGTTCGTGGCTGTGTTCCGGAACGGACGCGCCCGATTCGATGTGGAAATGCTGGAGACTCGTCCGCTCGCCCGAGACAAGTTGTGTGAGATAGACGCCGTCGACGACTTCGACCGTCTCGCCGTCAGCAGGTGACATCGATTCCATACGCGCACAGACGGGGCCGAGACGTAAGTGCGTTCACTCCACAGTTACGCGCCCTGGGGGTGGTCGAGATACTGTGAGAGAAGCCCGCGAAGAACGAGGACGATGCTGTTACCGGAACCGTTTCCACAGACTGCTCGCTCACGAACGTTACCGTCCGTGTGAGCGACCGTGCTGGCGAGCAGGTCTCCATCATCAACCAGCATGAGTCGGCCGACCGAGAGATGGCCTGGCTGGTCTGCCTGGGAGAGCCACTCGAAATTTGACTCGAAGACGTATAGTTCGGAGGTCAATTCGGCGAGTTGGGAGCGAACCGACTCAGAGCCAGCACCGACGACAACGTCGACGCCCCGGTTGGCCGCCGAGCGGAGTCGGTCGTTGACGCCGTTGGCGATCACCTCGTTGTCGCCGACCAACAGCAGCACCTCCGTTTCGGCGCCGTCGATCAGCCGTTTCGTTCGGGCGGTGATTGTCTCGGTTCCGGACAGCGACCAGACTTCTGGGTCCAGTTCGTGGCTGCCAGAGTCGGGTTCCCGTCGAAGCTGCGTAAGCGATTGTTCGAGTCGGTCGATGCGGCTCTGGTGGCGCTGTTCGAGAACTTCCAGGGCCTCAGAGAGAGGAATAGCGCGGAATCGCTGTGGCGAGGAGTGTTGAATCTCGACTAAGCCGTCGGCTTCGAGCGAACGGACTGCCTCGTACACTCGAGTCCGTGGCACGTCGATATGTTCGCTGACATCGCGGGCAGTCCCAGCGGTGATTTTTGTTAACGAGACGAAACACTTCGCTTCATACTCTCGAAGCCCAAACTGTTCTAGCTCTTCGATAGCTTGGTTTTGTGGATTATTTTCAGACATATCCCAACCACTTAATCTGCACTTATTTTTACGACCCACCCTTATTAAATCTGAGTACAAAATTCAGTTAGTGATTATTACAGAGGATAAACTGGGCCAATAGCAGTTTCGCGGATAAAAATACGATATTGTGCGTGTAAAACTCTACCGAATTTTGTTATTACTATAATCACAACAATTATGAGCCGACACAGTGTATCTCCATCTGGCCCCTGAGATGCATTGTCCCAACCACTGTATGCTCGGGGGCCACTTCTCACCGAGCAGAGGGAAACCATCTTAATGCAGGCGAGTGTACACCAACGTATGGCAGACCAACCCGCCTCTGGCGAACTGTTCGGTATTCCGTATAACTTCGAGAAGCCCAGCCTCCGAGGGCTGCTCTCGTCGTACTGGCAACCCGGTGAAGAGATGCTCGTCGAAAAAGAGTTCGGCGTGGGCTACACGCTGAACCTGGCGAACTGGCGGTCGTGGATTGTGGTCGCGATTGTCGGCGCGCTGCTCTATCAGGAACGCTCGGGCGAGGACGACGAGTCCGTCGAAACGGAAGACGACGAGGACGAACCGGTCGAAGTCGTCGTCGACTAAACGGGGCTATTTTGGCCGTCGAACCCCGACGGCAGGTATGATCAATTTTGTGACGACCAACCCGGGGAAAGTCGCCGAGGCCCAGGAGTATCTCGACGAACCGGTCGAGCAGTTCGAGTTCGACTATCCGGAACGCCAGGCCGCGGATTTGGCGACTGTTGCCGCCCATGGCGCCCGCGCGGCCTATCGCCACGTCGGCGAGCCTGTGCTTGTCGACGACTCCGGGCTGACCATCGACGCACTCGGTGGCTTCCCGGGCCCGTACTCCTCGTACGTCGAGGACAAACTCGGCATCGAGCGCGTCTGGGAACTCGCACAGGCCGAGGACGACCGGAGCGGTGCCTTCCGGGCGGTCATCGCCTACTGCGACGGCGAGAGTTTTGCAGCGACACCAGAACCGGTCGATACAGACCGTCGCGGGCAGGACATCGCTGCCGAACACCGCAGCGACGCGACGACAGACGAACAGGTCGACGGTGACGCCCTGCCAGTACGGCTGTTCGAGGGTGTTGCACCCGGGACGATTGTCGCCCCGCGCGGCGACGGCGGCTTCGGATTCGACCCGATTTTCGAGTACGACGGCCAGACCTACGCCGAAATGAGCACCGAAGAGAAAAACGCCATCAGCCACCGCGGCCGTGCGCTGGCAAAGTTCGCGGAGTGGTACGGCTCCGCCGACAGATAACCACTAGTATCAGCGTGGGTCGCGGTCCGGTCCGGGATAGGGCTCGTCGTAGAGACTTTCGTACAGACTGTCAGGGGCAAACAGCCGTGCAAAGGCGTCTGGCGGACGGATGCTGACCGTCATGTGTGGTTGCAGTGATCGGTTTGTCGACGCGCTGGCCAGGTCGTCGTCGAAGGTCAGTACGTGTCCCGCCTCACCGCGGTAGGCCGAGGCCAGTGCCGGATGGTCACCGTCGGGATGAGAGACGTCGACACGCTCTTCTGTAATGCGGTCACGCCACGCCGACGCAAGTTCGTCGTCAGTGAAGTCGGAGATAACTACCGTCGCGTCCGCGAGCAGCGCGTCGCTGGCGACGAGGGCGAGCCAACTGTGACTGCGGATATGGTCGAGTGCCGCACGCGCTGGCCCACCGACGAGCAGGTCCGCAGCCAGGACATCTGCGTCGGCAACGACTCGGGTTGACGCAGCCTCACTCATCGTCTCGCAGAGCCTGCAGTGCGGTCTGAATCTGGTCAGTCGTCACCTCGTAGGACTGTGCGCGCTCGAACAGGTCTCCCCAGCTCAGGTCGGACATACCACAGCTACGCGAACCGGCGAAGAAAAGCCGTCGGTCCCGTCAGACGGCCGTCTGACGGGTGTTTATCAGCCTCGGTAGAGAGCAATCTGATGGGCGCGTGTCCAGAAGCTTGTGCCCACAGCTCCCATCCTTCAATGGCGCCCTGCTTTGCAGGTGGTTGCCACGCGCCCCCGTTTTCTACTCAGCCAGCGACTGCTTCGCCACGCAAGCGCTCGCGCACCTCGGTCAGGAACTCCGGGTCGGTCAGAATCGCAACTGAATCGCCAGCCTCGATTTTGGTCCGTGGCAGCGGAATTGTCATCGACTCGTTCGCCCGGCCGTGGGCATAGATTTGCGTTTCGCCCGGGAGTTCGACATCGATAACGCGCTGGCCGATCACCGGCGCGTCGTCGGGAATTTCAACGCTTGCGATGGACAGTTCCTCTGTGAGGTCAGCAATTACATTGAAGTCTCCGCCAAGAAGTGCCGTTTTCGCGCCGACCGCACCGAGTCGTTCCGGGTAGATGATCTCGTCGACACTGCTCGCGTACTTCTCGTACAGTTCGTCGCTGAAGTCCTCGTTGACGCGCAACACCGTCCGACAGCCGTGTGCGTCGCCGATGACACACGCGAGGAAGTTGGTGTTGAGGTCACCCGTCAGCGCGCCGATTGCGTCTGTCTCGTCCAGTCCGGCCTCCGCGAGCACCGCCTCTGTCGACCCATCGCCGCTGACGACCGCAAACCCGTCGTCACGAGCGCGGTCGAGGCGCTCGGGGTCCTGTTCGACGACAACGACCGTGTGCCCCTCCCCCCGGAGTGTCTGGGCCGTCCGCATCCCAACCCGACCGAAGCCCACGATAACGAATCTCATGTGTTCACATACAGCATCATCTGTGAAAACACTATCCCCGGTAACAGGACGCTGACCGCGGACGGAATTAGGCAGTCTCAGCCAGCTGCGACCGAACAATCGCGACCCGAGTTGCGAGGGCGAGAAAGACCGCAATGAAAGTCAGCACGACCGCCCAGGCAGCAGCGAGGTCGTGGGCCAGCACTGAGTGGTCGAACCCACCGGATCCGAAGGGCTCGGCCCGGAGCCACGTGTGATGCGGGCCCTCGAGCACTGGCCAGAAGTAATCCACCACGTCGTTGAACCCGTACCACGCGAGTGCGACCGCAACCGAGCCAGCCGAAAAGGTCGCATAGCGGTGGATCAGAAACGCCTCGACAGCCATTGCGGCATGGCTGAGGATGAGAAACCAGTAGAGCCACGGGACGATACCGGCCGAGCCGTTGAGGACTAACTGGACGTACGGCGTCCAGAGGCCGAGTTTGATACAGCCGAAAAAGGCGAGCATATGCAGCGGCTCAGCGTCAAGGTCAAGTCGCCACGCAATCAGCGAGAGGCCGATAAACATCGTCGCGACGGGGGAATCAGGAATAAGCGGATAGGCGACCGCCGGTGCGGCACCGAGTTGGCCTCTGAGCAGTGGCGGTGCGAGGTCCAGTGGCTGTCCCGCGTAGTACCAGAAGCCAAAGAGTGTCCCGAGGAGATTGACGATTGCGACCGGCCACGCCAGTCGGAGACCGACGTTTTCCAGCCACTCGGGGAGCGGCGCAACCCAGCGCGGCAGCTCCTGAGAGTCGGGCAATGGGTGGTCGAAGTAGTTCGCGACGAGGCCGTCGAGTCGCTGGCCGACGCCGAGACTCATTGTCAGTGTATTCACGCCCCCGAAGAAAACCGTGCCGGTCGTCGGGAGAGTGGCGAGGGTTTATATCCGAACGCGGGACCACGGCCCGTATGTCAGACCACACGGCAACACGGCGACAGGTTATTCGAGCCTGCGGCGCAGCCTGTCTGAGTGCAACGGCAGCAACAGCAAGCGCAGACGAAGCGGCGGCAAACCCACAGAGCGAATCGGTGGAGACAGCAGACTCGTTCGACGTCGGTGGTCGAAGCGGTGTCTATCCCGGGACAGTTGACCGAATCGTCGACGACGAGCACGTCGTCGTTCTGGTTGAGGAGTCGGACCGGGAGCCATGGCAGGTCGTCTTCGACCACAGTAAAGCACCAGCTATCGAGGAGCGCGATTACGTCTGGCTCTGGCTGTGGCGCGGGCAACTGCTGTCCGTCTGGCAACGGTGAGCTGTCGTCACGGACTGTTAAGTCGGGGGCCTGTGTTGAATCAGGCATGGCACACATCGCAGTACACACCGAACTGGACCTTGACGCACCGCTGCTGGTCGAAGGGCTTCCCGGCATCGGCCTCGTCGGGAAGATCGCGACGAGCCACCTGGTCGAGCACTTTGACATGGTGGAGTACGCTTCCTGTCACTGTGATGGGCTGCCGCGAACGGCAGTGTACGAGGAAGGAGACCGGACGATTCGACCACCAGTCCGAATCTACGCAGACGAAGAACGCGACCTGCTCGCGCTCCAGAGCGACGTCCCGGTGTCACCGAAATCAGCCCCGGAGTTTGCCAGTTGTGTCACCGGCTGGTTGGCAGAACACGATGTGACGCCAATCTACCTGAGCGGAATCCCGAGTGAAACGGAGGACGTGCCGAAGATGTACGGCGTCGGCGTCGGGGCAGGACAGGACCGGCTGGCCGACCACGACATCGACCTGCCCTCTGAGAGCGGGATGATCAGCGGGCCAACGGGAGCGCTACTGGCCGAGGCCAGCCAACAGCAACTGTCAGCAATCGGGCTCGTCGTCCGGGCCAACGCCAAATTCCCCGACCCAGAGGCGGCACGTATCCTGCTCACGGAGGGAATCGAGCCGCTGCTGTCGGTCGATATCGAGACCGAGAAGCTGGTCGAACAGGCCGAGGAAATCGCCGACGCGCGCGAGCGGCTCGCACAGCAGATGCAAGAGGCCACGCAAGAAGAGAGTTCACAGGCCAAGCCACTGGGCATGTACCAGTAGTCGGGTGAGCGAAAGCTCGCAGTCAGCGGAAAGCCAACATGTTGGGGAAACGCTCAGGCCGGTACTCGATAACAGTCCAGTATGAGACCACACCGGATCTGTAGGGGCGGGATGGGTGGCAAAGACCGAACTGCGAACAGCGTTCCCGGAATCGTCTCAGCACTGACGCTGGGCGTTGCGTTCACACTGCTGGCGCTCGGAGTCCAGCAGTTCTGGGTGGTGTTCATCATCGGTTTCGGCGTCGTGCTCCCAACAGCGACGCGGTATGCGAAGCGATCCAATCAACGGACCGACGACCAAGGAACAACCCATTCGGAGACGGACCCTGCGCTGGCGCGGTTACGACAGCGATATGCCCGCGGTAAACTCACAGACGAGGAGTTCGAACACCAGGTCGAGAAACTGTTAGTGGCCGAAACGAAGGGCCGCGACGCCGAAGAACCGACCGACTGGTAGACAGACCGTCAGTCTTCGTCGTCGGCGCTGGGCTCTTCGATGTCAATCTCTTCGGCCACGCTCGCGTCTGAATCGGTGTCAGTGTCTTCGGAATCCGCAACGTCGATGGCGACCGGTTCTGGGTCGGTCGTGTCGACGGGCGAGCGGCCCGTCGCGGCAGCGAGATAGCCGAACGTGCCGCCAACGAGACCGCCAACGAGCGCGCCGCCTCGGCTCAGTCGCGAGCCAAGGACCGTGCCGACGAACCCGCCAACTGCGGCGGTTGTCTTTGGATTTGGTTCTGCGTCGACAGCCGTCTCCGTTTGTTCTTCTGTCATACTACATCATACGGGCCGACCCCTGTATATGTTGACGATTTGAATCGCGTGCGTGGCTGTCGCTGGCGAGGGAGTGAGCGGAAAGAAAGCGGCCGAGTTAGCCGAAGAGCTCGCCGAGCCCTTCGCCTGCGTCGCCGTCCTCCTCGTCGTCGCCGTCGCCGTCGTCGCCGTCGTCGGCGTCTGCTTCGTCGTCGCCCTCGTCAGCTTCGTCTTCAGCGTCGTCGCCACCGGTGTCAGCCGGGGCTGCGCCGCCTGCGCCGCCCGCGGCGGGCACTGCGGTTGCTTCCTCGACAGCTTCCTCGATGTCGACGTCTTCCAGTGCGGCGACGAGCGCCTTGACACGGGACTGCTCGACGTCAACGCCCGCGGATTCGAGGACGCTGGTGAGGTTTTCTTCGTTGATTTCTTCGCCCGATTCGTTCAGGATGAGTGCTGCGTATACGTATTCCATTGTTATCAGAACATGTCTCCGAGTGCGTCGCCAACGTCGTCGTCATCGCTGTCGTCGTCTGCTTCGGCTGCGTCATCGTCAGCAGCGTCGGCGTCTTCTTCCTCGTCGGCGTCCTCGGAGTCGTCAGGTTGGTCGTCTGTCTGTGCAGTGTCGGCTGTCTCTTCGACGCCCTGCAGTTCCTCCGGCAGGGCCTCTTCGTCGTCGATCTGTGCGGCAAGCGCACGGACCTGTCCGTCGGCCTTGCTGATGAGGTCGGGCATAACTGCCTCGTCCTCGATGGCCGCGTGAATCGCGAGGCTCTTGGCTTCGCCGCTGGCTTTGGCCAGCAGTGCCGGGGCCGTCGCTGTCGTCGCAATCTCGGCGTTGATGGCGAGATTCCGGCCGCGGGCAGCCGCAGCGGAGATGTCCGCGCGGTAGGCCTCGACATCGAGTTCGAGGTCGTCCGGCTCGAACAGGACGCCGTCAGCGAAGACGGCGCGCAGGTCCAGCCCGACCTCTTTGGGCTCGATGCCGAGTTCGGTAAGCACGTTCGAGAGGTCAGCTGAGACCTCTTCGCCCGCTTCGAGAACCGTCGAGTCCTCGAGCACCTGAATCGAGCCTTCCTCGATTCGGGCGTTCGCACCGACGCTCTGGAGTTCGCCAACGAACGGCCCGGGGTCGATGCCGGTATCGCCTTCTGGAATGACGATATCGTTCGGGGCGATTTCGCCGGCGTTGATCGGTGCCGACGTTTTCGAGGCTTCGAGCTGCTGGAAGAGACTGAACGGATTCTGGTTCGTGCCGATCAGTCCGACCTGTCCACTGACGAAGTCAGTGAGCTGGTCGCGGCCGTTCTCGGTCGCCTCGAGTGCACGGGCAAGCAGCGTGTTCCGCGAGACGCGGAGTTCGGCGCTGCCGTGCAGGTTCCGGCGCATGTCCTGAAGCTGGCGGCTCGGAATGCCCGTAATCGCGACGACACCGACGCTGTCGTAGCGGTCGAGGAAGTCGTTGACGTCGGCGACTTCCTGTCGTTTCCATTCGGGGATGGTCTCTGTCTTGCGTTCGGTACTCATATCAGGCCACCTCCATGGCTGGGCCCATCGTCGTCTTCACGTAGACGGTGTCGATGTTGAGCGGCCCCTTCTCCAGGTCGGCGTGGAGTCGACGGATAATCACGTCGATGTTGTCTGCGATGTCTTCGGCGGACATGTCCTCCGCGCCGACGCGCGTGTGGAAGGTCCGTCGGTCACCGCTGCGAATCTGGACGGAGTTTTTCATCCGTTCGATAACCTCGACGATGTCGTCGTCGGGACTGACGGGTTCGGGCATCTTCCCCCGTGGACCGAGGACGGTCCCCAGATAGCGCCCGATATCCTGCATCAGTCGCTCTTCGGCAAGGAAGAAGTCAGTATCTTCGGCGAGGTCTTTCGCCGCGTCGTCATCGTCGCCCAGGTCAGCCAGTTCGTCGGCGTCGAGGACGTCATCAGCGACTTCCTCGGCACGGACGGCGGTCTCGCCCTCCGCGAATACGACAATACTGGTTTCCTGTCCTGTGCCTCTCGGCAGGACGACGCTCTCGTCTACTCGGTTCGATGGATCGTTGAGGTCAATATCACGCAGATTGACTGCAATGTCGACCGTCTCGGTAAAGTTCCGAGGCGGTGACTCGTCAAGCGCGCGAGAGACTGCCTCCTCTATTTCCTGATCTGCCATTGTTCACCTCCGTAGTACGCCAGATGGCTTCTACGGGTCAGTGAAACAGGCGAAAGCCTGTCTCGGTTGGGTAGAGGCCAATGCGAAACTTAAAACCGTCGAACCAACGCCACGGTCGATACTGGACCGCTAGCGGCCAAACAGCACCGTTTTGCGTCCCCGGGCCCCAGCAGAGCGTGTGACAGCGGACGAGGACGTAGACGCCGACGAGGATGACCCCGAGCAGCCTCCCGAGCCGATTACGACACCCCCAGACACTGACGGCGAAGACGAAGGCAAGCAGTTCACGGCCATCGTCAGATCGGTCGAATCCGTGTCTGCGAGCGATGTTCCGGTGGCGTACCCGGTAGCAATCGAGACGGCCGAGGCGATCGCTATCGAGTTGACCGTCGAGGGAACCGACGAGCCAGTGTTCGTCTGCTATTTCGAGCCAATCGACCGCGGCCCAGACGACCGACTCGCGCGGATTCTGTCGGTCGCAGGCGTCGAGGAGCCGACGGACCTGACCGACCGAGGTCTGCTGCTCGAAATCACCGACGGCCACTACCTGCCGGTCGTCCCCGAGCGCTCGCCGCGAGGGAACCCGAACGCGGTGTACGGCGTCTTTGCTGGCTTGATTCCATCAGTCGTGATTGGACTGGTCGGCATCTTCGCGCCCGGCGCGGCCTTTATCGGAACCACGCCCTTCGTCGTCGGCTGGCTGGTCGCCACGTTCCTCCTGTTACCGGTCTCGCTGTACGTCGACGCGCTCAATCTGGCGACGACGACCAACTGGGACGGGACGCCACGGAAGTGGGCCGTGATGGCCGCGGTCCCGGGAGTGAACATCCTCGCCGTACCGCTGTATCTCATCGCACGGGAAAACGCCGACCCGCTCGCGTGAGGAGAGTTGACTTTTCGTAATGATTTTGCCTCGTACTCGCCAAGGGGATAGTATGAGCGGCGAGCCAAGCGAAGACGAACTCGAACGAATCCGTGAACAGAAGAAAAAACAGCTCGAAGAACAGCAGGGCCAGGGGCAAGGCCAAGAAGAAGCGATGGAGGCCCAGCGCCAAGAGGCCGAAGCCCAGAAGAAAGCAATCCTCCGCCAGAACCTCAGCGACGGCGCGCGCAAGCGACTCAATACGGTCAAGATGTCCAAGCCGGATGTCGGCGAGAAAGTCGAACAGCAGATTGTCGCGCTGGCCCAGAGCGGCCGCGTCCAGGGACAGATTGACGAAGAAAAGATGAAGCAGCTTCTCAAAGAGTTGACGCCGGACTCGAAGAGTTTCGACATCAAGCGGCGGTGAGATGGAGGTCGGTCTGCTCTCGAGTGGGGGGAAAGACTCCGCGCTTGCGGCACTGTTGCTCGACCCGTACTGTGACGTGACCGTACTCTG
This sequence comes from Halovenus halobia, assembly GCF_051414135.1. Lineage (NCBI taxonomy): Archaea > Methanobacteriati > Methanobacteriota > Halobacteria > Halobacteriales > Haloarculaceae > Halovenus > Halovenus halobia. Next base: position 49,502 of record NZ_JBLKOA010000005.1, on the reverse strand, counting down.
CGGTAGTTTTGGGATTACCGACGACTACGAACACGCGATGGCGGCGGGCGAGGCACTCGGCTTCGAGACGCAGCGAGTTGAGCTCGAGTCCGAACTCGCACGCGAGGCTGCCGAGCAGATGGTCGAAGACGGCTACCCGCGAAACGGCATCCAGCGTGTTCACGAACACGCGCTGGAACGAGCTGCAGCGCTGGATTTCGACGGCATCGCCGACGGCACCCGCCGGGATGACCGCGTTCCGACGGTGCCGCGCTCGCTCGCACAGAGTATCGAGGACCGCTTCGACGTCGCTCACCTCGCGCCGCTTGCAGGAATCGGTCGCGGGGCAATCGACCAACTCGCTGCCGAACAGCTACAGGTCGAGACCGGACCGAGCGAGGAGATAAAAAAAGGGGATTACGAGTCCGAGATTCGAGCGCTCATTGTCGAGGAGTACGGTTCCGAAACTGTGGCCGAGATTTTCCCCGAGCACGCCCAGTCGCGGGTCACCGGTCGGCGGACAGAATAGTCGAGAGAGCTGGACAGGCCCTGGATTTATCTGTTCTGCCCAGATACGAAGCGCTATGGCTAACGACGACGCTCGCTCCCAGTTGTCACGGCGCCGGGTGCTCGCTGCCGGCGTTGCCGCGGGAGTCCCGCTCGTCGCCGGGTGTAGCAGTGAGTCGCCAGACGAGTCACCGGAGAACGAAACTACGGACCAATCGCCGGAGACCGAACCCGAACCAGAATCAGAGACAGACGAGATACAAAACGCCACGCCGGTGGGGACAATCACCGACGTAACCGTCTCACCGAGGACAGTTCGGCAGTTCCAGCCAGCCGAGTTCACCGTCAGCGTTGCGAACGAGGGCGGAGCAGTACTGGAAGCCCGCGTGAGCGTCGACATCGACGGGTCGTTTGCGGATGCCTTCGACGTGACACTCCCCGCGGGCGACGCCACCGAGTTAACGGGCCAACTCGAGCGCCAGCGCGTCGGCGAGCACACGATAGCAGTCGCCGTCGAAACCTACGATGGACCCGTGCAGGCACAACAGCGCAGTACGATTACCGTCGACCACTACCCGGCCCACCAGGTGACTGTCGACGGGACACAGTTAGCGTGTGGCGACGGGAGGGCAGTCTACGGCGGAGCGAGTCTTGCCAACGCCTTCGCGCCGGAGAACAACCGGGCCAGCGAAGCCTCCCTAGAGCCTGCGTTCGACACGCTGGCCGACCTCGGCGTGTCGAGTGCGCGCATCTGGGGCTTTGCGCCCTCGTGGGCAGACATCTCCTCGATGCCGGGGCCGGAGACGTACAACGACCAGTGGTTCGAGTACTTCGACCGCGTGGTCGTGGCGGCGAAAAAGCGCGACATTCGGCTGTTCGTGCCGCTGTTCAACGGCAACCCCGCGTACGGGCCGGTCGGCGAGGAGGACCTGGGCGTGAACGTTCCGCAGCTCGTCCGGTGGGCCGACGACGCCGAGACGCGCAACGACTTCTTCGAGAGCGAGGACTGCATGCGCATGTACAAAGGGTGGGTCGAGCGGTTGGTGACACACGAGAACCACCTGACCGGCGTGGAGTACCGCAACGACCCGACAATCGCGATGTGGGAGCTGGGCAACGAGATTCAGCACAGTCCCCCACGGGTCGGCGAGAGCATCCGGCCCTGGATTGAAGAGACCGGGGCGTTCGTGAAAGAGCTAGACGACCAGACGCTTCTGACGACTGGCTCGTACGGCCACCAGGGTCGCAACGCCTTCGTCGACGAAGCGAATGCCGACCCAATCGACGTGGTCTCAATTCACTACTACCCCGGCCCGGAGCACTACGACCTGCCCGAAGAGGAGGTCATTCCGACACTCGAATCGACGATTCAGACAGTTAGAGAAGAAATCGGGAAACCGCTGTACGTCGGCGAATACAACTGGGGCGTCGGGCCGGAGGATTCTGCGCCGTACACCGAGCGTGCGAAGTGGGTGAGTCGGCTCCAGCGCGTGATGCGCGAGGGAGCGGTTGCGGCGACGAACTTCCACACCGTCGCGGACGAGAACCGGCCGACCAGTTTCCACAAGAAAGCGACAGTGTACGCTCCCGACGAACAGGAAACGCTTGGCAAAATCGCAACGCACGCCCGCCTGACCCGCGACTTGTCAGACTCTGAGTGTCTGTAACGTACTGTCGGCCTGAGTCTACGGAATCTCGCCGTCGAGTCCGAGATGAATCAGTGTCCCGGCGTAGAATGTTCCAGTCACGACCAGCGCCGTCACGCGACGCTCGAAGGCCAGGTCGCCGAGCAGGAACCACAGCCCACCGAGCAACAGCGCCACGAGGACAGCGTTGATCGGGACGCTGTGAGTCCAGCCACGGTGTCGGTTGGTGACCAGTCCGATGAGTGGGTCGACCAATGCAGTTGCAACGATTGCGACGAGGACAACGGTGACTGCAGCAGTGACTTCCGGCGAAACCGGGAGCGTAACACCAGCGCGCGTGCTGATGGACTCGACGCCGCCAACAAATTCTGTCCAGCCGAGTCCCGCGAGCGAGGCAATCGCGAAGACGAGCAACCCCTGGAACCAGCGGACAGCCTTCTGCCGGGGTGTGGAGGTGTGGTGGTCGATATCGGGATAAATCGACCCGACGAACGTCGCCGCTGCGGCGGCGAGTCCGGCGGCGAGAGAGAGAAGAATGGAGTTGGAGAACAGATAGATCATCACCGCGACGAGCGTCCCAATCGCCCCCGCACCAATTTTTCCCCACCGTGCGTGTGTCGGATAGTTCGGCATACGTATCTGATACTTGCTCAGCCATTATATGTGTCTGGGTTCTGTCTGACGGTTTCGGCTCAGACAGATTCGGGCAACCACCCACCGCTGACCTCGACGTTTTGCCCGCTGATATACTCGCTCCCGTCCTCGAGGAAAAAGAGCAGTGCCTGATTCATATCCTCGAACTGTGCGGCCCGGCCCCGCGGGAGTTCGTCGGGAAACTCCGCCGAGTTCTCGACGGTGTACGGTGAGACGGCGTTGACCGTGACGCCGTCGTCCTGTGTGTCGGCCGCGAGCATTCGCGTGAACATCAACACGCCCGATTTTGCCACAAAATACGGGAAGTTCTTCGGGCTGACCAGCCCCTTGTCGCTGGAGGCGTAGCCGACATTGACAATCCGACCGGACTCCTGACCGCGCATTCCGGGAAGCGCTCGTTTCGAGCAGAGGTAGGTGCCGTAGAGGTTCGTCTCGATGACGGTCTGCCACGTCTCGTGGTCCAGTTCTTCCCAGTGTCGGGGTGCGAACGCGCCCACGTTGTTGACAAGGATATCGACCGTCCCGAGTTCGGCCTCGACAGCGTCGAACAGCCGGTCGACTTCGTCGGGGTCGGTCACGTCGGCTTGCACTGTCGTAACCTCGACACCGTGCTCACTCTCGATTGTCTCACGGACAGCCTCGGCTTCTGCGGCACTCGTGCGGTAGTGGACTGCCACGTCAGCGCCGCAGTCTGCCAGTGCGAGGAGGAATTCCCGGCCGACGCCTTTCGCGCTTCCAGTCACCAGTGCAGTCTGTCCCGAGAGGTCTGGGTCGATCATACCCGTTGTTCGGCCCGAACTGGCTTGAATCCGTGACAAGCGGAACGGTCACACCGGAACACCACAATGATGTACGAGCCACGCCCACGGAGAAGTATGACAGTCGACCACCGCGAGCACGCCGCCGTCGTCACGCACGCGCTCGCACAACACACGCTCACGGAGTTGCGCAGTGTCGAGACCGAGCAGATTGCCTTCCGGAAAGGGCTGGTCCGACTCGGACGCGTCTGTGGCTACGAAATTATCGATACGTACCTGGAGACCGAAGACGTGTCAGTCCAGACACCCCTGACAGAAACCACCGGTCCAGAGATTCAGGGACTCGACGACGTTGTAATCATCAACGTGCTCCGGGCAGCGACGCCGTTCGTCGAGGGGTTGCTCAAGGCCTTCCCGACCGCCCGGCAGGGTGTGATCTCCGCCAGCCGCGACGAGAGCGCTGGGATGGACGAGGACGGTGCGTTCCCCATCGCTGTCGAGTACGTCAAACTGCCCGAGATTCACCCCGAAGATACCGTCATCGTCGCCGACCCGATGCTCGCAACAGGGAGCACACTCTCGGCCGTGCTAGCACACCTGCTCGACGGGACAGAGCCAGCGCAGTTGCTTGCGCTCTCTGCGGTCAGTGCACCCGAGGGCCTCGACCGAATCAGTGAGGAGTTCCCCGACGCCGAACTCGTGACCGTCGCCGTCGATGACCACCTGAACGAGGAGGGCTTTATTGTGCCAGGACTGGGCGACGCCGGCGACCGCGCGTTCTACACCGAGTAACTCACTCGAACGTCGCGCGACCGCTCGTCGCGCTCCGGATCCGGTCACGCAGCGCACTGGCGTCTACCGATGGAACGCGAACCACAAACGTCACCTCAGCCTCGTACTCCGCCTCGAACTCGACGGACTCGCTTTCCAGAATCCCGCGAACATCACCAGAGTCGTCGTACTCGACAGTGATAGAAAATCGGTCGTGTGGGCGCTGTTCGACGACACCCGCAGCGTCAATGGCCTCTTTGACACCGCGGGAATACGCCCGTGCAAGCCCACCGACACCGAGGTTCGTCCCGCCGTAGTAGCGGGTGACGACTGCGGCGACATTCTCTAAGTCTTCTTGTTCGAGGACGTTCAGCGCCGGTTTGCCGGCACTGCCGCTGGGTTCGTTGTCGTCGCTTGCGTACTCACGGAACGGTTCGGCCCGGACCCGATATGCGGGGACGTTGTGGGTTGCGTCGGCGTACTCCGCGGCGATTTCCTCAACAAACGCTTCGGCCGCTTCAACAGTGTCAACGGGCGCAATGTGGCCGATAAACTCAGAGCCAGAAACCTCGAAGCTGGCCTGCCCGCGACCCTCGACTGTCCGGTAGGACTCCGTCACAGTCGAGCGTTCACGGCGTGTCTGTTTGTGTGTTTCGACGGGTCGGGCCCGACGGTCACCGACCGAAGGACACTGCGAGACCACCCGGAAAGTTTTCACTCGATGCAGTCGACAGCCAATCCATGGAGTACACGACACTCGGCAATACGGGACTGGAAGTGAGTCGCATCTGTCTGGGTTGTATGAGCTTCGGCGACCCGGACTGGCGCGAGTGGGTGCTCGAAGCGGAGGAGAGTCACCCAATCATCGAGCGCGCAATCGACCTTGGAATCAACTTCTTCGATACCGCCAACATGTACTCAGTCGGCGAATCAGAGCGCATCCTTGGCAATGCCCTCGAAGGCAGACGCGACGAGATGGTCGTCGCGACGAAGGGCTTCTTCCAGATGGACGACGAGGACCCTAACTCTGGGGGCCTCTCGCGGAAGGCAATCGAGCAGGAACTCGACGCCAGCCGCGAGCGACTTGGAATGGACACCATCGACCTCTACCAGACCCACCGCTGGGATTACGACACGCCAATCGACGTGACGATGCAGGCGCTGGACGACGCGGTGCGCCGCGAGAAGGTGCGCTATCTCGGCGCGAGTTCGATGTGGACCCACCAACTCGCCGAGGCCCAGCACACCGCCCAGCGGCAGAGTCTGGACCGGTTCCAGACGATGCAGAACCACTACAGTCTGCTGTATCGCGAGGAAGAACGCGAGATGCTGCCGTACTGCGAGAAGAACAACATCGGCGTCATTCCGTGGAGTCCGCTGGCGCGTGGTTACCTCGCCCGCCCACACGAGGAGTTCGACGCGACGACGCGAGGGCAATCTGATGCCTACGCCAAGGAACACCCGTACTTCGAGGGCAACGGCCAGGAAATCAACGAACGCGTCCAAGAGTTAGCCGACGAGAAGGACGTCTCGATGGCACAGATTGCGCTGTCGTGGGTGCTGCACAAAGACGTCGTCGACGCGCCAATCGTCGGCACGACCAGCATCGAACACCTCGAAGAGGCCGTCGAAGCACTGGATATCTCGCTGTCGGACAGCGACATCGAGTGGCTCGAAGAACCCTACGAACCGGTGTCGGTGAGCGGCCACGAGTGATTACAGACAGCGAATGGTTTGCTCCGTGGGGTCGTTCTGGCTCGGGGAGAGACCGGTCGGTCAGAACTAATGGATTGGGGTGGTGTGTGAGTGCCTCTAATCAGGCCCCAACGTCGTCGCGAACGCTGTCGGCCACCTCGCGAAGTGTCTCGTACTCGTCGTCGGCGTAGGCGATGAATCGAACATCAGTGAGCGTCTCGGGGTCATAGCTGTTGATGATTTCGGCGATGATACGTGCGCCTTCCTCGAGATTGAACCCAGCGACGCCACAGCCAAGCGCCGGGATAACGAGCGACTCCGCGCCGAGTTCGTCGGCCCGCTGGAGCGTGTTCCGGGTTGCGTCGGCGATGCTCTCGGCGGTCGCTTTGCCGTCGCCGTAGTGTGGCATCGCTGCGGCGTGGATGACGTGCTCGGCGTCGAGGTCGTAGGCGTCGGTGACCGCGACCGCGCCGAGGTCGATTGGCCCCTTCGAGACGGCCTCGTCGTTGATTTCCTGGCCGGCACCGCGGCGGAGTGCACCCGCGACGCCCGACCCCATCTGGAGGCTCGTTCCCGCGGCGTTTACCAGTACGTCCGCCGACTGTGCTGCGATATCGCCCTGGATGACCTCGAAGTGCATGTGTGAGACGTGTCACGCCAGCACAAAAGAATCCGCGGCTACCACTCTTTGCATTCCGCACAGACGTACGCGCCGTCGTCGAGCCAGCGCCGCCGGACGGACTCTCCACAGGACTCGCAGGCTATGCCGTCACTGTGGAGCGTGGAAGTCGCCACAGCGGGGTCGACGGTTTGCTCGTCAGGTTCGCCTGCTTCGGCTGTTTCGTCGGAATCCTCGGTGTCTGTCTCCTCGGAATCAGCAGCGAAGTCATCGAGCGAGCGGTCAGACATACTTTGTGTGAACAACCCCAGCCATCTCAGCTTATTGGTCCCGAGGAGTGGTTGTCTTTTCTGAGCTGTGTGCCTGAGCGACTGCGAACAACCGGAAAGCCCCGGCGGGCTACACTCCCGCGACTCGCTGCGCTCCTCACTCCGTTGCGGTGCTTGCGTCACCGGGAGACTCCGTCTCCCGAGCCTGCGGCGAGAGCGCGGAACGGAGTTCCGCGACCCGTTCGAGCGGCGAAGCCGCGAGAAGAAGCCGCGGACGCCGGGGTTCGCGTAGCCTGGGCGGCGGGCACGCCCGCCGCCGCATAACGTGGCGGCTTCGCCGCCACGCTCGTCGCCCCTTTCAGTCCCACCCTATTGCTTGTGGCACAGGCCACCGCGGGTGGGACTGAAAGGGGCCGTCCGTTCGAGGAAGGCGGGCGACGTAAGCACGCGAAGCGCGCGCAGCGAGCCCCCCGACTCGAACGGACGGGGGCTTTCTGGTTCTCCAAACTGACAATCGCAAAAAACACCCACTAATCAGAGAGGGACACACACAAGTACACCCCGGCTAACACACGAGTATGAGCATTCCATCGCGGTTCGTCGAGAGCCTCATCGAGATGCCCGGGAAGTTCGCCGAGGTCGCCATGCAGGGCCCAATCGAGGGTCTGCTCGTGCTGTTCGGCGCGCTCTTCGTCGGCGCACCACTGCTGTACTTCGGCTACCTCTCGACCGGCGCACTCCTGAGCCCGTTCCTGCCGGAATCGTTCGGTGCCGAACACCCCAAAGAATAACGTCTTCTACAGTTCCAGTTCGCCTGACAGCTCGCCCATAAGTTCGACTGCCGCGTCTAAGTCAGGACCCAGCGGTGAGCCCATCACGAGACTGTCTGCCTCAGTACAGACGGCCTCGAAGCGGTCACGCGTACTGTCTGGCGTGCCAGCAATACAGAAGGCGTCGATCATTGCGTCGCTCACCTGCCCAAACGCTCTCTCGAAGTCGCCGCCAGCGATAGCCACGCCAATGTCGCTCGCCCGCTCACTGTCGAGACCGTGGCGGTCGAGCACTGGCTTTGGTGCGCCGCTGGCGATGAACGCAACCGGCGGGCGGGCGGCCTCGCGGGCAGCCTCCTCGTCAGTTGCGAGGCTCACGCTCGCGTACGCGGCGAAGTCGAAAGTTCCCCGATGGTCCGGGCGCTCCTCGAGTCCTTCGTCGACACGGTCGCCGGCCCACGCGAGGTCGCGAGGGTGTGAACCGTTGTAGAGGACACCGTCGCCGTACTTCGCGGCCATCCGGGTCATATGTGGCCCCTGTGCGCCGACGTAGACCGGGAGTTGGCGGGCGTCGTAGTTCAACCCAGCGTCCACGGCCTCGAACGTGCCGTCGTGGTCGACACGGTCGCCGTCCCAGAGCTTCCGGCTGACCTGCATCGTTTCGAGCGTGCGCCGAAGCGCGTCGTCCTGGTCGTAGCCGAGGTTCGCGAGTGTCGAGCGGTCACCCGGGCCGATGCCGTAGACGCCGCGGCCCCCGGAAAGTTCGTCGATGGTCGCTGCCCGCGAGGCCAGCGTCACCGGGTGTACCTCGTAAGGGTTGGTGATTCCTGGCCCCAGTCGAACCTCCTCGGTCCGGCGGGCGATATCTGCCAGCGCGACGAATTCGTCGCGGTTGTTGTAATGATGGCTAACAAAGACAGTATCGAAGCCAGCAGACTCCGCGTGCTCTGCGAGGCCACCAATTCGGTCGACCGGATGTTCCGGCGTGAGTTCAATTCCCAGCATAGTACTCCTTGATAGCGGGTTGGATGAGGTCTTCGTCCTCCTCACGGAAGAGGGCGTCACTCCCATCAAAATCGCCAAATTCCCAGTCTCGAACGACTGCAACAGGATTGCCGCCGTCGCCCTCGCCAGTGACGAGATTTGCCGCGGCAGCGAGTTCGTCGACAACCGCCTGGACGGTCGCTTCGAGTTCTTTCCCGTCGCGGTCGGTTGTTCCGCGCCAGTCTCTGGCCGCGGGCATCCCTGCCCACCCGATTGCGACGCCGCGCTGGCCGTGACGGAACGGCCGCCCCGACGTGTCGGTGACGATTACCGGGACGCCAAGGTCGTCGTGGAGTCGCTGTGCGCTTGCAGTCGGGTCTTTCGGTAAGAGTAACAGTTCAGCGTCGGGGATGTTCGAGCGGTCGATGCCCGCGTTGACGCCAATGTGACCGAACTGCGTCACCGCGAGCATAATCGGGAACTCCATCAGCAGTTCCTCGCTCTCTTCGATGACGGCTTGGGCGAAGCGAGGATCTTTCGTTTCGTCGGCGGCCTCGCCGACGCGCTCGGCGATGTCTTGGGCCTGCTCGCCAGCCTCGAACTCGGCGAGGTCGGCCTGTCGGCCCTCAGTCTTCGAGACGATTGTACTCGCGACGCAGACGACATCGTCCGGGCGCAGATCAACCCGGTCGGCAATCATCCCGGCAATATCGTCGCCGGGTTCGATTTCTGGCAACCCCTCGACGGCGAAGACGTTCATACTGGTACTGTGGGACAGCCACGCAAAAACAGTCCGGAACTGACGATTACTGCTCGTGAACGGTGACGGAGAGGTCGCCCTCGGCGGCGGTGGCGGTCAGCATCGTCGCCCGAGTGGCCGGTTGTGCGCCGGTGAGACTGCCGGGGTTGAGCAGTCGAACCCCATTGTGGGTGGTATCGAGCAGTTCGTGGGTGTGGCCAGCGACGCCAATCGCGTCGCTATCAGCGTGTTCGCGGACCGCCGTTTCGACTCGGCGCTCGTAGCCACGCGGGGAGCCAGTGCCGTGGGTGACGACGAACTCGACGCCGCCGAGTTCAACCGACGCAACGTCGGGCAGTCCAACTTGTGGGTCCATGTTTCCGGCCACGGCGGTGAGTTCCGGAGCCAACTCGCGCATGTCGGCGAGCGCCCCCTTCGAGTCGAAATCGCCCGCGTGAACAACGTGGTCGGCCGCGGCGATACGCTCCTGGAAGGCGTCGGGAATCGACTGCTCGCGCGAGGGAATGTGCGTGTCGCTGACGATTGCAATCTCCATATCCGAGCCTCAGCGGCCGGGCAGAAAAAATCACTGTGAGAACAGACTCGTGTGGACCGGCGCGAACTCGTCGTCGGGTTCGAAGTCCTCGTCGGTGTCGGTAATCGCCTTGCCTGACAGCCCTTCTTCGAGGAAATCCGACACTGGTGGGCCGACGTTATCCGGTTCCACCAGAAACGCGTCGTGGCCGTGGTCCGATTCGATGACGTGGTGTGCAACATCGACAGCCGACTCTCGCATCGCGTCAGCGAGCGCCTCAGCCTGTGCGGATGTGAAGTGCCAGTCCTCCGTGAATGAGATAACCAGCGCGTCGCCGTCGAAGGCAGCAAGTGCGTCGGTATCTCCTTCGAATCCCTGCGAGAGGTCGTAGTTGTCCATCGCGCGCGTCAAGTAGAGGTAGGAGTTGGCGTCGAATCGCTCGACGAACTTCTCGGCCTGATAGTCGAGGTAGGACTCGACATCCCGGTACGGGAAGAAGCCAGCGGCCGGGTCGCTCGGGAACGTCCGAACGGCGTCGCGGCCGGCAGCGCGGCGGCCGAACTTCCGTTCCATCGAGGACTTCGAGAGATACATCACGTGGCCAATCTGGCGAGCGAGTGCCAGCCCGTCCGACGGTGGCTCGCCGTCGTAATACTCGCCGCGATTCCAGTTGTGGTCGGTCGTAATCGCACGGCGAGCAATCGCGTCGAGGGCGAGACACTGCGGGTCGAGACGGGCAGCGGCGGCGATTGGAATGATGCGTTCGACGTGGTCAGGGTGTCGTTTTGCCCATTCGAGGACGTTCATCCCGCCGACACTGCCGCCGACGACGGCGTGGAGGTGGGGAATGCCGAGTTCGTCCAGCAGGCGACGCTGTGCCTCGGTCCAGTCGGTAACCGTCACCGCCGGGAACTCGGTTCCGTACGGTTCGCCCGTCTCTGGATTGGTCGATTTGGGGCCGGTCGAGCCATAACACGACCCGGGCACGTTCGCACAGACCACGAAGTACTCCGTGGTGTCGATGGCTTTGCCGGGGCCGACGATGTCGTCCCACCACGCTCGGGCCTGTCCGGCCGTCCCAGAGGCGCGGCTGTGGCCCGCGACGTGGGCGCTGCCGGTCAGTGCGTGACAGACCAGCACCGCATTCTCGCCGGTGAATTCGCCGTACGTCTCGTAAGCGAGTTCGAGTTCGGGGATCGATTCGCCACACTCGAACTCGAATTCACCGAGCGAGGCAGTGTTGTGTTCGACGTTCATGCGTCCACCTCGGCGCTGTCGATGGCCTGGTCTAAATCCGCTTTGATATCGTCGACGTCCTCGATGCCGACCGAGAGGCGAATGAGGTCCGGCGTCACGCCGGAAGCGCGCTGTTCGTCTTCGCTCAACTGGGCGTGAGTGGTGCTCGCGGGGTGGATGACGAGCGTCTTCGCGTCGCCGATATTGGCGAGAAACTGCGCGATGTCTGTCTCTTCACAGAGTGTCACTGCCGCGTCGTAGCCACCATCGAGGCCGAAGGTGAGGACACCGCCGAAGCCGCCGTCGAGATACTCGGCGGCGTTGTCGTGTGTCTCGTGACTGTCGAGGCCGGGATAGTTGACCCACGCCACGGCGGGATGGTCATCGAGATACTCCGCGACACGCAGCGCGTTCGAGCAGTGCCGTTCCATCCGCAACGAGAGCGTCTCCGTCCCCTGCATCGTCAGCCACGCATCGAACGGTTTCTGCCCGTTTCCAACGCTGCGGACCGCGCGCTGGCGGGCCGCCATCGTTACCGGTTGGTCCGGGAATCGCTCGGCGAAGACCGCCTCGAAGGCGGGGTTGTCGCCGCCGATTTCGGGGAATCGCTCGGAATGCTCCGTCCACGGGAACTCGCCGTCCTCGACGAGGACACCGCCAACAGTCGTTCCAGAGCCGTGAATCCACTTCGTCGTCGACTCCCAGACCAAATCTGCGCCGTACTCCAGCGGGCGACAGAGCGCCGGTGTCCCGAACGTGTTATCCACAAAGACCGGGACACCGCGGTCGTGAGCCACCTCGGCAATCGCCTCGAAGTCTGGCGTCACGAGCGAGGGGTTGCCGATGGTCTCGAAGTGGACATAGGCAGTCTCCTCGTCGATGGCCTCGTCGTAGGCCGCAGGGTCGAGCGTGTCGACGAATCGTGGTTCGACGCCGCGGCGGGTCGCGAGATTCGAGTAGTACGAATGAGTCCCGCCGTAGATTGACGACGCGGTCACGATATTGTCACCGGCGGCGGCCAGTACCGTCGTTGCGGCATCCAGCGCGGCCATCCCCGACCCGGTGGCGAGTGCGCCCGACGCACCCTCCAGACTGGCGAGACGGCGTTCGAGCATCGACACCGTCGGGTTATCGAACCGCGAATAGACGTTGCCGTCGTCCTCCAGCGCGTACCGCGCGGCGGCGTTGTCAGCGTCCTCGAAGACATACGAGGAGGTCTGATAGATTGGTGGGGCACGAGCCCCTGTCGCCGGGTCCGGGGATTCCTGACCGGCGTGGACACACCGACTGGCAAAGCCCAGCGGCTGCTCTCGTTCCTCAGTCATGTATCACACTCATATATCCCCACACATCTATAACCACGAGTTACGGCAAAACTCGCGGCCATCAAGACGGTGGCCGTCTAACGAGGGGTATGGACAAGCAAGCGCTCCGTGAGCGGGTCTGGGACGAACTCGAAGACAGCGGCGAGGCGCGGTTTCCATTCCCGCCACACAACCGGATTCCAAATTTCGCGGGCGCGGCGGAGGCGGCCGACCGACTCGTCGACTCCGAAGCGTGGCAGGCTGCCGAGACAATCAAGGCAAACCCCGACGCGCCACAACTGCCGGTGCGGCGGGCCGCGCTGCGGCAGGGCAAGACGCTCTATATGGCCGTCCCGCGGTTGCGCGACGAGAACTGCTTTCTCGAACTCGACCCAGCAAAAATCGAGGATATCCAGCACGCGACGACCGTCGGCGGGTCCGCGGAGGTGGGCGTTCCAGTCGGCCCCGAGGAGATGCCGGAGATTGACCTGGTTGTCTCGGGCAGCGTTGCAGTCACCGAGGCGGGCGAACGCGTCGGCAAGGGCGAAGGCTACAGCGACCTCGAGTTCGCGGTCCTGCGCGAGTTCGGACTGGTCGACGACAGCACCGCGACGGCAACGACAGTCCACGAACTGCAGGTTGTCGACGAGGAAATTCCAACGGGTGGCCACGACGTACCAATGGAACTAGTCGTCACGCCTGAGCGGACAATCGAGGCCGCAACTGGCGAGAAGCCGTTGGGCATCGACTGGGAACAGGCCGGCGAGCGCGTCGAAGAGATTCCAGTGCTCGACCAACTGCGGTAATCAGAACCGCGAAAGCACTTCGTCCAGAAACGCCGTCGTCGCGGGCCGGTGCAATGGCTCGTTTTCGTTGCCACACTGTGAACTCATCAAACAGGCCGGACAGCCCTCGTCGCGGCCACAGTCGCAGGCCCCAACCCGGTCGCGGGTTTTCTCCGCAACGTCTTCGAAGTGGTCGTAGATGCTGTGTGCGAACCCCACCCCACCCTCGACAGCGTCGTGGATGAACCAGACCGGCGACTCTGTTTCGGGATGGGCGAGTGTGCTCAACCCGCCCATATCGGAGTTGTCGAGTCGCAACGCCAGCGGTGCGAGTTTAATCATCCCGTGTTCTGCGCCGTGCAATCCACCCGCGAGCGTCCACTCCTGCTCGCCCAGCGGACTCTCCTCGGGTGGGTCGAGCATCGACTCGGCTGGAATCTCGCGAAGCACACGGTCCAGCGAGTCACGAGGCAGTTCGATCCACGTCAACTGCGTCCGCAGTGAGATGGGGTCCAACCCCGTCGCCTGCGGCGGGCCGACCGGCTTGCCGGTGTCGAGGTCGATGCGCTTGAACGAGTGGTAGTGCACGCCGACGGTGCCCATCCCGGCGTGGAGGACGTAGCCGTCGCCAAGGTCGATATGGCGCTTGCTCTCGATATCGCGAATCTGCTTGTCGCTCAGCGTGCGCGTGTACTCTCGGGCTGATACCGTCCGGAGTTCGACGTACGGCCGGGGAACATCCTCAACGACCTCCTGGACCTCGTACTGCTGGCCGTCGTACAGCGTCAGCGCGCCGGGGTGGTACTCCCGGTAGACACGGTCCCGCCCCAGCGGTTCCATGTCGATATCGCCGTTCTGACACCGGACGCTGTACTGCTCGTCAGTCGTCGCGTACATCGAGATGTCGGCCTGTGGCCGGGGCGGTCCGGCGTACTGTGCGCCGCGGTCCAAGTCGCCAGTCATCTGGCCGGCGTCGCGCCACATCTCAACCGCCCGAGCGAGTCGGTCCTCGGGGCCGAACCACTCCGCGTCATCCCACGTCAGCGGTCGCTCCGCGCTGGCACAGAGGAGATGGCGGGCGTAGACCGCGTCGTTCGTCAGGTCGATAACCGCGTCCTCCACGTCGTCGGCGAGCAGGTAGTCGGGATTATCGAGGATGTACTGGTCGATGGCGTCACCTCGCGGGACGAATACCGACAGTGCCGTTCCCGTGCCCCGGCCAGCGCGGCCAATCTGTTGCCAGAACGACTGCCGGGTTCCGGGATATCCCGAAAGAACTGTTGCGTCGACCGACCCGATATCGATGCCGAGTTCGAGCGCGCTCGTCGAGAAGACAGCGTCGGCGGCACCCTGCTTGAGTGCGTATTCGAGCGAGCGGCGTTTCTCCTTGCTCAGCCCCGCGTGGTACGGGTCGGCGTCGAGATAGCTCCCGCTGGGATGTTTTTGTGCGGCGTTGGCCGCCTGCTTCGTCGCGATTTCGGTCCCCTGTCGCGAGCGGACGAAGGCGAGTGTCTGGACGCCGTGCAGGCCGAGGTGGGCCGCAACCTCCGCGGCTTCGCCGGTGGCACCCTGTCGCATGTCGGGCATCGGGTCGTCGCGCAGTTCGGTCGGGCCGTCCTCACCAGTGACGCGGGGTTGCCAGAAAGCAATTTCGCGGCGGCCGTGCGGGCTGGCGTCCTCGTCGACGACGCTGAACTCGCTGCCGGTCAGTGTCTCCGAGTGCTCTGCTGGATTGCCAATCGTCGCAGTCGAGCAGACCAGTTGTGGGTCCGCGCCGTAGTACTCGATAATTCGGCGAAGCCGTCGGAGCGTCCACGCGACGTGCATCCCGTGAATCCCGGTGTAGGTGTGGCTCTCGTCGACGACGAGCAACTCGCAGTCCCGAAACAGCGACCGCCACTTCGTGTGGTTGTCGAGATAGACGTTCATCCCCGCAAAGTTTGAGATGACAACGTCGGCTCGGTCACGAATCAGCGGTCGTCTGTCGGTGGGTGTGTCGCCGTCGTAGGTCTCAGCAGTCGCGTCCACACCCAACTGGTCGAAGAGGTCGTTGACCGCTTCCTCCTGGTCGGCACTCAGTGCCTTCGTGGGATAGAGAAAGAGAGCGCGGGCGTCAGGATTGCGCTGCTTGCACAGTGCGAAGTACAGCACGTATATCCACGTCTTGCCGGAGGCCGTCGAAGTGGCGACAGTGACGTTCTCGCCGTCGAGGAGACGCTCGATTGCCTCGGCCTGGTGAGCGTAGAGGTCACTCCCCAGGTTGGCGGCCAACTCGCCGGGCAGTACCGACTCGGCGTCGACGTACTCGCCCTCGCGGGCGGGTTGGGTCTGTGTGTGGACGAGTTGGTCGTCGTAATCGGGATAACTCTCGCGCAGTGTCGCGGGATTTAGCAGGTCGTCGGCGGTGGGTGTGTACTCGCTCATCTCAGAAATCACTCAGTTGTCCCTGTGCGGTGTTCGCGCCCGTCGCCGTCGAGTCGCTGCTCTGTGTGGCCGTCGCGTCAGCCAGTGCGTCGTAGACGTGTGCGAGTGCGCGCACGTCGTCCTCGCAGTAGCGTTTGTGGCGGTCCCAGTCCAGTGCTGTCTCCGGGTGGGGATTGGCCTGATAGCGCTGGAACAACCGCGCGACGGCCGCACCGCTCAGCCCCGTATCTGCCCCCTCCCAGCCCAGCGTAGCGGCGACATCTTCGAGTTTGTTCGTCCGGCCGGGAAGGATAGCTTGCCCCTCTGTCGTCGCCCAAAAGTACGGGTCGAACGTCCACGTCTGTGCCCAGTCATCGAGATACTGCGGGCAGTGCTCGGCGGCGTGTTCCTCGATAACGGGAAAGTCGAAATTCCGGCCGTTGTACGCGACGACCGGTCGGTTCGTGGCGTTGGTCCGCAGCCACGAGAGAAACGCCTCGATGGCAGCGCCAGGTTCCTCGGGGTCTCGAGCGAGAAAGGAGCGGTACTCCTCGGTTCGGTCGTCGAGGACGCCAATCAGCCAGACCATCGTCGGATTGAGGCCATCCGTCTCGATGTCGATAAAAATCGGGTCGGCCGAGGGAAAGCCGTCGTCGCCGTGTCGTCGAACCTCACCCTCGGCGTTCGCGGCAGCACTTTCGAGGATGGTCTGAGCCGTCTCCCGGCCAAACCCGTCGAGGTCAGCCAAATCGGGAATCGTCCCGTCGGCAACATCCTCGCGCCGGCGGTAGCCCGCCTCTCGGAGTGTCTCTGCCCGGGTTCGTCCCACCTGGTCGAGTGCTCGCAGGCCGAATTTCTCGGGCGTAATCGTCTCCGTGCAGACCACGCCATCGGCCCGCAACTGGAGGTGTGCAACGCCGGGTTCGGTCTGGCCCTGGCGTTCGTTCGCGCCCGGCATCGCCCCGTGAACGACAAGGTCACCCCACTCACCGCGGTAGTCTGGGTTCGCCTCGGTCGTCAGGTGGGTGTACGAGCCCCGCAGGTCCTCGGGCAGTGCCGCTTCGTAGGTCTCGCGGCCGTCGAGTCTAGTTTCGAGGTTGACCAAGTCGATATCGACAGCGAGCAAATCCGAGAGGAGATACGTCTCGCCCTCGGCGAGAGTAGCGTCGAGGTCCGAGAGGCCAGCGAGTGACGCTGCGTCCGGAACGTGAACGAGGTCGACCGCGCTGTCGGTCTGGACGGGTTGCAGCGTGTGTGGTGGTCGGCCGGTGACGATGATTTGAATGTCACCATCGAGTGCCTGTCGCAGTTCGAGTTCGTGGTGCGGCCGGGGAACGACGACAACATCTGGCTCGAAGTAGGCGAGCGAGTCGGCGAGCTGCTCGGTCGTCATCCGCGAAAGCGCATTGTCAGCATATACGGTCAGGTCGAGCTGGCCGGCCATCAGTTGGCCTGATTTACGGCCCGGCGTATATCAGCCTGTCTCCCGTAGCCTCACCCGAGTCACAGCGCCCTGGCGCGAGCGCGGAACTGTTCGACCTGCGCTGGCTTCGCGCTGAACTGGACAACAGCCGCGTCGGGTTCGTAGGTCACGGCCACGTCGACAGCCTCGTCGTGGATACGCGAGATGAGCGACATCGCCTCGTCAGACAACGGCAGCGTGAGTGTCTCCGAGACGAGTGCAGGCAGGTGCTCGGAGAGTCTCGTTGCGAGTGCGTCGAACCGCTCGTCGGTGCGCGCGCTGACGACGACCGGGTCGGGCGCGAGGTCCGAAACGGCCTCCAGTCGTGTCTCGATTGTTGCTTCGTCAACGAGGTCAGCCTTGTTCAGTACCGTCAGCACCGGCGGGTGGTCCGCGCCCAGCGTCTCGCGAACTGCGATGAGTTTTCGCCGGAGTTCGTCGGTCGACTGGGCGAGGTCGGCCACCAGCAGCACCGCGTCGGCGGCCTCGACTTCGGTGAGCGTGCCCCGGAAGGACTCGACGAGCCAGTGTGGCAGGTCGTCGAGAAAGCCGACGGTGTCGGTCAACAGCACGTCGCGGCCGTCGAGTGTCGCCCGGCGTGTGGTGGTTTCCAGCGTCTTGAACAGCCGGTCCTCGACGGCCGCACTCGATTCGATGTCCTCGTGCGTCGTGGTGTCGAGGGTCATCTCGTCAGCGAGTCGGCGGAGCAGTGTCGACTTGCCGGCGTTCGTGTAGCCTGCGATAGCGACAAGGTCGAAGCCCTGCTCGCGGCGCTGGTCGCGGAACTGCTCGTCGACGGCCGGCGTGTCGGCGAGTTTGCGTTGGAGTTCGTCGATGCGGTCCAGCAGGTCGTAGTAGGCCGTCCCGGATTCGGTGAACCGATTCAGTGCGCCCTCGTCTGCGCGTTCGCGCACTCGCGGAAGCCGGTACCGGAGTCGCGCGAGTTCGACCTGCTGTTGTGCGCGTGGCGTCCGGGCCTGTCTGGCGAAGATTTCCAGCACGACCCGGTGGCGGTCGACGACGCGCGCACCGAGTCGGTCTTCGAGCGTGACCGTCTGCTGTGGGGAGAGGTCGGCGTCGATGACGACCGTATCCGCGCCGGTCATCTCGACACGCTCGGCTAACTCCTCAACCTTTCCGGCGCCAAGTTCGGTGCCAGGGTCGGGTTCGCGTGTCTGTGTCAATTCGCCAGCGACGCGTGCGCCGGCGGCCTCGGTCAGTTGTCGAATCTCCTTGGTATCTGGGTCACCGTCGGTGACCCGCTGTGCGACGATTGCAGTCTGTAACATGTGGTCTGTGGCGTGGCTGCGTGACTTCGAGCCTGTGCCGGTCCCAGCGCTGTCGGGGCTGGGAAATCAAAGAACGGGAGTGGTACTCAGTCGCCGCCGAACAGCCGAACCGACGGGTGTGAGTCAGCCAATCCCGTCAAAAGGGAGAGCGGGCCATCCTATATTACTCTGCCATGTGGAGGGCAATAAAGATACTCCAACAATGTGACACAGAGGCAAGGAGAGTCGGAGTCACCTTCGCTGGCTGGGTTGTGCTGCAGAGAAGCGTCCTGACGGAGTCCTGCGCGAGGGAACCGAGCGCAGGGCAAGTCAGGACGTGAATGACGAAGCAGGCGCTGCGCGAGCAGCGCCTGCGAGGAATGAACGTCCTGACGGAGATTTGAACTCCGGTCCCTGGCTCCGCAAGCCAAGAGGATAGTCCACTACCCTATCAGGACTCACCCATATCTACCGGGGAGGTACTCATAGGGGTTACGGTTCGGGCGGCGAGCCACAAGGTACTCACTGGCGACTTCTGCTCACAGTCGGACCCGACAAATCAATCAGCATTCTTTTAGTCTGGCGACACTGAGGGTATGGTATGTCTGAGCGGGCAGGGACAGCTGAGGAAAACAGGCCGGATTTAGCCGAGTTGTCGGAGGTATCGAACGTCCTCCTTCTAGCACCGTCGCTCGGCGGCCAAAGCAACGATATTTGCCTGGATCTGCTCACCCAAACCGCACCCAGCGAGACGAACGTGCTCGCAATTTCCTACACTGACACGCCACAGGAGTGGGTCGAGAACTGGCTCGACCACGCCAGCGTCTCGCCAGTTCGTGGCGGAATCGTCTCGATCGGTCAGGCCGAAACCGATATCGACGACCCGGCCTGGGCGGTCAAAACAGTCGAAAATCCCTCCGACCTCACCGGAATCGGAATCGAGCTGAGCGAACTGCTCTCCGGGATGGCGACTGCCGCCGACGACGACGAGCATCTCACCGTCTGTTTCGACGGAATTACCTCGCTGCTACAGTACGCCGACCTCCAGCGTGCGTTTCGCTTCCTCCACGTCGTCACCGGTCGTGTCAAGACCGTCGGCGGAATCGGCCACTTCCATCTCGACCCGGATGCTCACGACCCACAGACGCTGGCCACGCTCAAGGGCCTGTTCGACGCCGTAATCGAAGTCGAGGAAGACGGTTCGATTACCGTCCAGCAGTGAGCAGAGGGTTTTTGTACCAGGGCCGGACCAGACCGTCTCGTGAGCCGACAGCAACAGCACGCTCGCAGGATATGGAATCGCTCAACGACAACGCTTAAGCGGCGACCAGCCGTGATATTGTGACAGTAATGCCATGTATCGAGGAAATATATGCGGACCTGGATGCTGACGTCTCGGAGGAGCGATTCCGCGAGGCTGTCGAGCAGAAAGTCGAGCAGATGGAGGGGTTGGCCGACGAGGAAACCGCCGCGATGATTATCGCGCACGAGATCGCCGACAACGAGGTCGAAACCATTTCGGACATCAAGCCGGCGATGGACGAGGTGAAGTTTCTCGCGAAGGTGCTCTCGGTCGGCGAACTGCGGACCTTCGAGCGCGACGACGAGGACGAAGACGGCCGCGTCATCAACGTCGAGGCCGCCGACGAGACAGACACCGTCCGACTCGCGTTCTGGGACAAGGAGGCTGCAGCAATCAGCGAGGGCGAACTCGAAGCCGGCGACGTCCTTCGTGTCAAAGGTCGACCGAAAGACGGCTACAACGGACTCGAAGTCAGCGTCGACGAGGCCGAACCGGACGACGAGGTCGAAATCGACGTGGACCTCGGCGACGACTCGACCATCGACTCGCTGACGCTCGGACAATCGGACGTGAGTGTGCGCGGACTGGTGCTCGGAACCGAGAGTGTCCGAACCTTCAGCCGCGACGACGGCTCAGAGGGCAGGGTCGCAAATCTCACTATCGGCGACGAAACCGGACGAATTCGCGTGACGCTGTGGGACGACCGCGCTGACCGCGCAGACGAACTGGATTCGGGCACAGCAGTCGAGATTGTCGACGGCTACGTGCGCGAGCGCGAGGGGTCACTCGAACTTCACGTCGGTGACCGCGGCGCAGTCGACGAGGTTGACGAGGCGGTGGACTTCCAGCCCGACGCGACGCCAATCGACGCCGCCGAACTCGACGAGACGATCGATATCGCTGGTGTCGTTCGGTCAACAGACCCGAAACGAACCTTCGAGCGCGATGACGGCTCCGAGGGGCAGGTTCGGAACGTCCGCCTGCAGGACGAAAGTGGAGACATTCGCGTCGCACTGTGGGGCGAGAAGGCTGACATCGACATCGGTCCGGGTGACGAACTCTTCGTCGCCGAGGTCGAGATTCAGGACGGCTGGCAAGATGACCTGGAAGCCTCCGCTGGCTGGGGCTCGACAGTGGTCGTTCTCGACGGCGCAACGGGAGACGCAGGGCCGTCACCAACTGAGTCTGGCGGTGACGCTGGAGCGGTCTCCGACGGCGGCGACAGCACTGGATTGGACGCCTTTGCCGACGGCGAACGGCCGGAGACCGAGGACACAGACGAGGACAGTCAGACAGACAGCGAGGTGACAGAGTTCACCGGAACGGTCGTCCAGACCGGCGACCCAGTCGTCCTCGATGACGGGACAGAGACGATGAAAGTTGAGACCGGCGAACACCTGCAACTGGGCGAGGAAGTCACGGCGCGCGGGAGTCGTGATGGCGACAGGCTGGACGCCGACGAAATCCTGTAGAAAGTGCTGAAAGCAGAAGACGGCTGTTCGGAACGTTTAAGACGCGCACAGCCTCGTTGTGCCGTATGAGTGTCGAGTTACCAGTTGCACCAGTCGACGACGTGATTCGCCGGCGTGCGGACGGCCTCCGGGTGAGCGCAGAGGCCGGCCAGACACTGGCACGGCGAATCCAGCAGGAGGGGGCCAGACGGGCACAGTCGGCCGCCACGGTGGCCGACAGGGACGGTCGGAAGACACTGATGATCAGTGACTTTGGCGCGGAGCAAGTGCCCGACAAGGGCGAGTTGGACCTGCCAATTGCGCCGGTTGACCGAGTTGCACGGCTGGATATCGACGACCGCTACCGCGTGTCGATGGACGCCCGAATCGTGCTGGCGGCACAACTCGAAGTGTACGCCGAAGACATCGCGGCCGTGGCGGCATTTCTCGCCAGACACGCCGGGAGGCGAACTATCAAGTCGGAGGATGTCGAAGGCTACTTCGAACTCAAGCAGTACTTTGAATGAAATTCGGCTACAGCGACACCTGTCTCGAGCACGAAACCGGCTCACGCCACCCCGAGAGTCCTGACCGTCTGCGAGCGATTCGGCGCGGGCTGACCGACGGCCACGGCGTCGAGTATATCGACGCGGCGGCCAGCGAGCCCGAGCGAATCCACGCGGTCCACGACGACGAGTACGTCGAGTCACTGGAGACGTTCTGTTCGGCCGGCGGCGGCAACTGGGACGCCGACACAGTCGTGAGCGAGGGAACGTGGGACGCTGCACTGGCAAGTTCTGGCCTCGCGGAGTGGACCGCCGACGCGGCGCTGTCGGGAGATGACGGTCGCCAGACGCCGTTTTCGATTGGCCGGCCACCCGGCCACCACGCAGTCGAGGACGACGCCATGGGCTTTTGCTTTTTCAATAACGTCGCTGTTGGGGCACAGTCAGCCATCGACAACGGCGACGCCGACCGGGTCGCAATCTTCGACTGGGATGTCCACCACGGTAACGGCACGCAGGATATCTTCTACGAGCAAGAAGACGTCTTCTACGCCTCGATTCACGAAGACGGCCTCTATCCGGGAACTGGTGACATTGAAGAGACTGGTGCCGGGCCGGGAGCAGGGACAACGCTGAATATCCCGTTCGCACCCGGAACGACGACCGCAGCCTATCTTGCGGCGCTGTCCGAAGTAATCGGGCCGGCAGTCGAGGCGTTCGACCCGGACCTGTTCCTGATCAGCGCAGGCTTCGACCCGCACGAACACGACCCGATCTCTCGGATGCGCGTCTCGACTGAAGGATTCGGTTGTCTCACGGCAGCAGTCAGGGAGATTGCCAACGACGCCGACGCCGCGCTCGGATTCGTTCTCGAGGGAGGCTACGGACTCGATACGCTCTCAGAGAGTATCCGGAAGGTCCACGAGGTCTTCGACGGCTACGAGCCAGTCGAACCCGACGAGTCAGTCAACGACGCTGCTCGGGACGTGCTCGAGTCGGTGAAATCGCAGGGTTTCGACGGTGTCGACCCGAATTAGAAGGGGAACAGCGAGTCCGTCGAAAGGTCTCGTTCGATCAGCTCGATTTCGTGACCGTCCTGGTCTTTCGTGAACGCATAGAGATTATCACAGGATTCGGGGTCGCGGTACTCCGGCGCTTCCCGGGTCAGCAACTGGTCCCAGTCCTCCTGCAGGTCGTCGATTCGGACACAGAGATGACCCCACGCGTCACCCATCGTGTACGTCCGGCCGTCGTAGTTGTAGGTCAGTTCGAGACTCATCGCCTCCTCGGCGGCCTCGCGGGGTTCGAGGAAGTAGTTGGCGAAGGAATCCGCCTCCCAGCGGCCGACCTCGTCGTACTCGAATTTGCGCGTCCAGTAGCCCAGTGCCTCGTCGGCGTCCTCGACGCGAATCATCGTGTGGTCGAGACTCCAGCGAGCACCGTGGTCGCGCTGGACGATTTCGATTTCGTGACCGTCTGGGTCTTTCACGAACGCGTAGCCCGGGTTCTCCTCCGGCGGACGGTAATCCTCGACGCCGTTGTCCATCAGTTCGTAGTACGCCTCGTTGACATCTTCGACGCGGACGGCAACGTGGCCCCACGCGTCGCCGAGTTCGTGGTCGTCCTCGCCCTCGTTGTGTGTCAGTTCGAGCAGGGCACCGTCCTCGTGCATCTCTTCTGGCCCGAGGTAGACGATAGTGAAGTCGTCCCCCTCGAAGCGGTCTTTCTCCTCGTACTCCAGATTCGTCTCGTACCAGTCGAGCGACTGTTCAAGGTCCGCGACGCGCATCATCGTGTGGTCGAGTATCCCGTTCATACGCGCTATGATTCGCGCGCCAGCAAAAAAGGCCTAGTCACTCGGGATGGAGTCGGACGACTGGGGCGTCTTGGCTGTCGATGAGCACGAACAGGTCACCGGTGTCGGGTGCAACCTCGACCGCCCGGACTCGCCAGTCGTTACCGTCTAACAGTGGCTCCTGTTCCTCGATATCGGGGTCACCGCCGGGGTTCTCGACAGTCAGGTGGCCGAGATACTGCCCCGCGAGGTTCCCGACGAAGATGTCGCCCTGCCACTCGGGGAATGCGTCGCCGTCGTAGAAGGCCATTCCCCCCGGCGGGAAGCGGGCAACGCCACAGGCCCAGACGTGTGCTGCCGGGATGGTGCCGTCGCCGGGTTGCGGGTCCGGCGCGACCGGGTCCTCTGTCCCGTAGTTACAGCCCTGGTCGGCAATCGGCCAGCCGTAGTTGCCGCCGGCCTGCAGGCGATTAATCTCGTCACCACCTTTTTCACCGTGCTCGCTCACCCACATCTCGCCCGTCTCGGGATGGCGGTCGAGTCCCTGGGGATTGCGGTGGCCGTAGCTGAATATTGAATCGACGGCGTCGGAGTCGTCGACGAAGGGATTGTCGGCGGGAATCGAGCCATCAGGTTCGAGTCGTAGCGTCGTCCCGAGTTCGTTCGTCAAATCCTGCGCGACGTGATTCGGGCCGAAGTCTTTGAACTGACGGTCACCAGCGGTCATATAGACCATCCCGTCGGGACCGAACTGAACGCGCGACCCGTAGTGAGCCGTCCGGTCGAGAAACGGCTCGGCGACGTGGAGTTGCTCGAACGCCTCGAAGGCGGGGGCCTCGGGGTCGAGTCGACCACGACCGAGATGAGTCGCCGAGTCGCCTCGGTCGTCAGTCGCGGCGTAGGTCAGGTAGACCCACGGTTCGTCCGGGAAATCAGGGTGAACAGCCACGTCGAGCAGTCCGCCTTGGCCCTTCGCCAGAACCTCCGGCGTGCCACTCAGTTCTGTCGCCGTCCCGCGCTCGCGGTCGACAAGGTGGAGCCTCCCGGGAAGTTCCGTAACGAGAAGTTTCGTCGTGTCGGGGACGAAAGCCAGCCCCCAGGGAGCGTCAAGCCCGGAGACAACCTCTGAGAGGGCAAACGAGCCGTCGGGGTCGACATCGTCGACGGAAGCAGGGCCGTCGTTGCCGCCGGTACAGCCTGCGAGCGCGAACGCACCCGCTGCCGCAGTCGTCCGCAACAGCGTTCGTCGGTCGAATCGCTCTGTCACGGCTGTCGGTAGGAACTGGCCAACCAAGACCGTTTGGACAGCGACGCTGGGAGTTGCATATGAATCTGAGTAGCTTGATTACAGACCACTGGCCAGCGCGAGATTGGGTTAGCTGTGCGTCACACAATTTGCCAGTATTATAACTTTCGCAACTCGCGCACTCTAACGCAAATTTTGGCGAAGTTTTTTGAATTAGCCGTGTTTTCGACGAGCTAAGTCAAATGCCAGACGAGGAGTTACCGGCGTCTGCGCCCGGACGGTACGTTCCGTATGGAAAGCGGTCCTACTACTTGCCGGACGAACTCCCACCCAAAGCCGAGATCGATTTAGGCCAAGAGTTCCAGCGGACGCTGCAAAAGACTATCTACCAACTCGGCCAACTCAACGGTATCAGTCAGGAGACGAATGTCAGCCCAATCGTCTACACCTCGCTTGTCCGGCGAGAGGCAGTCGAGTCGGTGTTGGTCGAAGGAGCCGATATAGAGTTCGAGGACATGTTTCGCCCAGAGGATATCGGTCGAGATTCAAGCACAACCAAAGACATCAGGGAGGCGATCAACTACGAGCGGGCAATCCAAGAGGGAGCGGATCAAGTGGCAGAAACGGGAGAAATACCCCTAGAGTTGCTCAAAGAACTCCACGAGCACCTCCTCAACGGTGTCAGAGACGAAGGAGAAACACTGGGAGCGTTCCGAACGAGGCCAGTCCATATTCCACCGCCGGAGCCGCACAAGTCGCCCTTTATTCCGCCCGGCCCGGAGAGGGTTCGGCCGTTGATGCAGAACCTAGAGCGATACATCGACCGCGGCGGGCCGTATCACGATGTCGTTGACCTCGGAATTGTCCACTACCAGTTCGAGACAATTCATCCATTCGGGGACGGTAACGGCCGCCTCGGACGGGTACTTATTACGCTCCAGCTAATCCAGCAGGGCTATCTCTCCAAGCCCTTCCTCTATCCGAGTGCGTATTTCAACGAGCACAAAATCGAGTACGTCACGAAAATGCGAGCCGTGAGTGAGAACGGAGCGTGGGAGCCGTGGCTGCGCTTTTTTGTGGAAGGAATCCGCCAGCAGGCTGCCGATGCCGTCACGCGAAGCAAGCGATTGCGGGACGTTCGTCGAGAGTACGAGCGGCGCTATGGAGACGAGAAGACGGCAACTGATCGGCTAGCAATGCGGTTGTTCCAGCAGCCATACGTGACGACCAACGACGTGCAAGAGCTATTGGGTGTCTCTCGCCAGACTGCTCGAAACGCGTTGATGGAGTTAGAGAGCGCTGGTGTTCTGGAGGAAACGACCGGCAAAGAGCGGTATCAGGAGTTCCGGGCCGTGGACATCTTCGAGATTTTGACTGAGTCCTTCGAGCACTAGCTGTGCTGGCGGACCCGGTTGTCCGTGGTGGAGCGCCGAGTCACCCCTGAGAGGAAATCGTCGACACGGTCCGATGGAGCAGTCCTGTAACTGGGGAGTTCGCACAGCCTGGCGTCTCGTATGCTGCTCGAGTGACTTGTGTAGCCCAACAGTTCCGCCAGAGACCACCCCGACTTTACCCGCCCAGACACTACGAGAGAGCGATGGGGACGCTGAGACGACTCGCCGGCGCAGTCATTGTTGGCCTATTTGTACTCCGGTACGCGCTCCGGCCGCTCGGTGGGACTACTGCCCTCGCCGAACTGCCCCGAGAATGGTCCGAGTTGGTCCTCTTTCTCCCGTTAGTTGGGCTGTCGGTGTTCTTACTTGGACTCGCCGCGCTGGCAGTCATTCGCGGTGACGGTTTGCCCCTCGGGTCGGACCGTTCAGAGCCAGCACAGCCCGCCGAACGGGACGAATCAGACTTCTGGGCGGCAGAACGCGAGAAAGAGAGCGTCTGGGAGACCGATTCCAGCGAGAGCGAGGACAAACCAGTCCCAGAGCGCTACCAGAACCACCCGGCTGTCTCGTCGGACCTGTTCGAGGAGAGCCAATCAGGCAGGCGAATCGAGGAGGAAACTCCCGACGCAGAACTGAGCGAGCATCTGGCTCATCTCGAAACTGAACTCGACGACGCACGCGAGGAACTCGACACGCTGGAATCCGTCGCCGAAGAAGAATCGAGTCGAGAGATTCCCGCCCGCTGTCCCGCCGAGGGCTGTGACGCGGTGTGGTCCGGGCGGACAGTGCTGGGTTTCAGGACCGACCGGTACGAAGTGCTCGGCGACGGACAGATTATCTGCTTGGTCTGCGAAGCACTCTACGACCCGGATTAGTTCGTCGTCAGGATTCGAAGCACGTCCTCGTCGGCGAGTTCGTGGTCCCGTCCGACCTGTTGCTCGTCGTGTTTCGCGCTCGACCCGCTGACACGGGCAAACCGGAAGCGGTCCTCGAATTCCCCACCCAACTTCTCGCAGGCGTCCTCGACAGTCGCGCCCTCGAAGAGAATGAGTGGCTCGTCGTAATCGACGCCGCGGCCCGGTTTGTCCATGTAAATCCGGATGAGCCCGAGTTCTTGCCAGAGTCGCTCGCGAAGCGCGTCGAGTCCCTTCTCTTTCTCGGCGCTGATGAAGACCGCGTCGTCGGGGTCGATGTCTCGCTCGCGGAGGTTCTCGTTGACCGTCTCGGCGTAGGAGGGTTCGATCAGGTCGACCTTGTTGACCGTCACCAGCGACGGGAGATAGATCCGGTTGTCCCGGATGCCGTCGATGAGGCGGTCGAGGTCAACCTGCTCGCCGATGGTCACGTCGGCGTTCGTGTAGCCGTGTTCGCGGAGGATGTCCGAAATCGTGCGCTCGTCGAGGTCGAGGTCGACAGTGGCGTTGATCGAGATGCCATCTTTGGCTTTCTTCCGGACGGTAAGCCGCGGCGGCTTCTGGTCGACGCGGATCCCATTTTTGTACAGTTCCTCACTGAGGCGGTCGTACTGCTGTATCTCGAACGCCGAGAGGACGAAGACGATGAGGTCGGCAGTCCGCACGACAGAGAGCACTTCCTGCCCGTCGCCCCGACCGCTCGCGGCACCCTCGATCATCCCCGGCACGTCGAGCATCTGGATGTTCGCGCCGCGGTACTGCAACATCCCCGGATTCACGTCGAGTGTCGTGAACTCGTAGGAGCCAGTTTCGCTGTCAGCGTTGGTCAACGCGTTGAGCAGCGTCGATTTGCCGACGCTCGGAAACCCAACGAGGGCAACAGTCGCGTCGCCGTGTTTCTCGACCGCGTAGCCGGGACCGCCGCCGGAGGAGGACTGCTGGCGCTCGAGTTTCTCTTTCAGTTCCGCGAGTTTGGCCTTCAGTCGACCGATGTGTGCCTCTGTCGACTTGTTGTACGGCGTCTCGCGGATCTCTTGTTCGATTTCCTCGATCTCCTCTTCGACGCCCATTATCTCTGTGTCTGCCGTCGATACGCAAAAGCGCTTCCGTCCGCGATTATCGGTTGCGAGGCGCTACACGCTTCGTTCGACGGGCGGCGGAGCCGCGAGTCAGCGAGCGTTCAGGAATGGGAGCGATACGTCCTTACCCGTGACGTGAGCGTTGAGTTTCGCCGCCGCCGCCGACTCCCGGATGTCGGTGTCGTCGTAGCCAGTCTCCTCGAACTGGCTGAGTAGCGGGGCGTGGCTCCGGAGGTTGTACTTCTGGTGGTAGTCCTCAGCGGGGTAGAACGTCTCCAATGGCTCGATTCGCGTCTCGACTTGCTCACGGGTAAACGAGCTGTTGGAGATGTAGTCGAGGACAGTTTCGTGCTGGTCGCTGTCGGCTGTGAGAAGAATGTTCTGGTACTGTCGTTTTGCCGTCTGCTGTCGCGGGTTGTGTTCACCCGTTGCAACGTCGAGCAGGTCCCGGTAGGTGAGCTCTTCGGGGTCGAAATCAACCTGAATGACTTCGGTGTGGTCGCCGAGCGCGCGGTAGGTCGGGTCGGTCTTGTGTCCGCCGGCGTAGCCAACACGGGTGCGGACAACACCATCCAGCGCGCCGAAAGTGGCGTCCGGCCCCCAGAAACAGCCCAGTCCGAACGTCGCCGTCTCTGTCGCCGAGGGCGCGGAGCGGTCGTACTCGCTGAGAACGGTCGGCGTGACGGTCATTGTTCCTCGATAACCAGCAGATTCTGACCGGCGCCAACGTCGGTGGCAAGCCGGTAGCTGAGTGTCTGGTCGGCCCGTTCAAGACGGCCCTGTCCCGCCGAGAGCGTGTCGTCGTCCAGCGGTCCAGTGGTGGCGTCGACGAGCGCACTGACCGGGAGGCCACGCTCGGATTCGCCGCCACAGTCAAGGAGACGCTTGGCATGGGCGTTGGCTTCGAGCACTTCGCCGTCCTCGGCGAGGATGGCTAAACCAGTTGGCGCGCTCTCGAAGGCGGTCTCGTAGCGCTCGCCGGCGCGCTCGATCTGTGGGTCCGAGTGCGAGCCGATGGCCTCGTCTGCGGCCTGATTGGGCAGCAAGAGCGTGACACGGGTGCCATCGGTGGTATCCAGCCGTAGTTCGCCGCGGTGGTTGAGCGCAACCCAGTAGACCGACCACAGTCCCAGTCCGCTGCCGTGGGCGAGTTGGGTCTCTGTCCCGGCCTGTAACACGTCCTGCTCGCTGTCGGGCAGTCCCGGCCCGTCGTCGGCAACTTCGAGGTGGACACGGTCGTCGGCTTCGCTAAGAGAAATTGTAGCATGTGGCCGCTCACCGGTGTGTTCGGCGACGTTTTCGAGCAACTCCCACAGGGCTGTCTCGACGCTTGGATAGACCGCGACGACGAGACGGTCGGGGGTATCAACATCGACCGTGAGGTTGGGGTACATCTCTCGGGCCTGCTCGACGACCGATCTGACAACGGTAGCGAGGTCCCGTGGTCGGCGGTCAAGGTCGGCGTTGATTGCCTTGCCGAGTTGGCGGGCGGTCTCGCTCATCCCGATCAGTTCGTCGGCAGCCGTGACAATCTGTTCACACTCGACACACTCGTCGTGCTGCTCGCTGTGCATACGCGCATTCGCGCGGATGATCGTCAATTCGTTGCGGATGTTGTGACGCAGCACGCGGTCGAGAACGTTGACTAAGCTTGTCTGGCGGCTCAGTTGCTCACGCTGGCGTTCGTGTTCGAGTTCGTGTTCCAGCAGTCGAGAGACGAGTTCAGCAAACATCGTCTCGGCCTCCGAGAACGCTTCGCTGCGGCTCTCGCGGGCGACAAAACAGACGGTCCCATAGGTTTCACCGTCGACCGTCAGCGTCGTCCCGTGATAGCAGTCGAAGTGTTCTGGCTGAATTTCAGTATCCTGGTCTGGAATGTCGTGCAGCGCCAGCGGTGATTCCCGCTCCAGGGTGTACCGGCAGTACATCCCGCTGAGGTTTGCCTTCATTCCTGGCGGGACAATCCCGTCAGTGCCGTCGGTGCTGATGACAGTCTCCCAGTGGTCAGCCTCAGTGTCGACGCGAGTGAGAAAGCCGCTGTCGACATTGAGGTAGGCCCGTCCCAGTTCGAGTGCCTCCGTGGCCTTCTGCTCGAAGGAGGCGTCGCGTTTCATGATCTCGTACAGCTGGTGGCGGGCCTCGTCCGCGCTGTGGACGGCCTGGCTCATCACCACTCACCTCGGCGAACGCGCCCTGGACACGGACCAATAGACCACTGATACCGCGAGCGAACCCGGGTCCTGTGTTGCATTGGCTGCTGTTAGACCGCAGGGACATTGGCTCTTTTGATGGTGGAGCCGGCCGCAAGTATCATTCCAGTTTGGCTCTAGCAGTGTGTATGCGCCGGGTACTCGTGGTCATCCTTGCCGGAACGCTCGTCCTCGCGGGCTGTACGACCCCCGTCACAACCGACGGGCCACAGTCCCCGGACGGCGAACTGGAGATCCACCACATCGACGTTGGGCAGGCAGACGCGACACTACTGATCGGTCCCGAAGGAGAGACAATACTGATAGACACCGGCGACTATCGGGCTGACGGGGAGGAGGTCTTAGCGTATCTCGACGAGCAGGGAGTGGAACGCATCGACCACCTCGTCACGACACACCCACACGCCGACCACATCGGCGGCCACGAGGCGGTCATCGACACCTACGAGACCGAGCGTGACGGTATCGGTGCAATATACGACCCCGGCGCGACGACCACGACCAACACCTACGATGAGTATCTCGACGCCGTCGAACGCCACGACGTCGAACTGTTCGAGGTCAAGCGCGGTGACATGCTGCCGACCGAGGGGCCAATCGAGGCCGAAGTGCTGCACCCCGGTTCGTCGAAACCGGAGAACCTGAACGACGACAGTATCGCCCTCTCGATTTCGTTCGGGGAGACGACGTATCTGACGACGGGCGACGTTGAATCCGGAGTCGAATCCACGCTGGTCGAGGAGTACGGCGACGAACTGGAGGCCGACATCTACCAGGCCGGCCATCACGGCTCCTCGACCTCTTCGACCGAGGAGTTCCTCAGCACAGTCGACCCATCGGTATCAGTTATCTCCAGCGCAGGGGACAGTCGGTTCGGCCATCCGCACGACGAGACGCTCGAACGCTTCGCCGAGCACGGTATCGAGACGTACTGGACCGGCGCACACGGCAACGTCGTCGTCACCACAGACGGACAGCGCGTGAGCGTCCAAACCGAGCGTGACCGCCCGACCGACGCCGAAGAACTGCTCGAATTGAAACCAATCAAGGATACGACCGAACAGATTGCTGTCGCGCCGTCAGCACCCAGACCATGACCGAAACACGCACCGCTGTAATCGACCGAATCGAGGACGGGATAGCCGTGCTGATATTCGACGGCGAGGACCCCCCAGACGGACTGGATATCGACGTGGCCGAACTCCCGGACGAGGCAGCACACGAGGGTGCTGTCCTCGCGGTCACGATGTCCGAGGGCTCAGTCGAGAGCATCGAAGGCCGACCCGACGAGGAAAACGAACGTCGCGAACGCGCCCAGAACCGCTTCGACCGACTCTCGAAGCGACTCGGCGACGAATAACTCAGGGACACGCGATAGTCTGGCGCTTAATCCCCTGGTCGACGAAGGTAACTGCTCCCGAAGCAAGTGGGACAACCGCCGCTCTGCCGCCGTAGCCGTGGGTCTGGTCGTGACCACGAACGACGACACAGGAACAGCGTCTGGAATCGTGATCGTCTCCGAGCGCGTAAACGGCTGTTGGCTGTGCGGATGCAGGAGTTCGCGTCGACCGAGTTGCTCGCTGTCAGGGCGTTCGACCTGCCACCAGTTCGCGTAGCCCTCCTCACCGTTGTCGTCGTGGTGTAGCGTTACACCGAAGGTACGGCACTGGCCGTCAGCCTCGACAGCGACATCGACGACGTTGGCCTCCCGCAGGTCCAGGTCAGTGTGCTCGTTAGTCGAGGGGCTCGCGCTCTCTTCGCCCAGACAGCCCGCTATCCCGAGCGACGCCGCAGCACCGGCAGAGAGAAGCCTGCGCCGGGACAGAGCGCCACGGATGGACATACCAGTCTATTCGACCGCTGGCATGATAACGATGCACTCATCAGAATTGCTGAGTGGGGGAGGTAACCCGGAGGTATTTATGCCCGAACGCTGGTAGTATCTGGAAATGAATACGGTAGAGGTAAGTCTTCGGCTCCTTGCCGGGGTAGCGCTCATTCTCACGAACGGCTTTTTCGTCGCAATCGAGTTCGCCCTGACCCGAGCGCGGCAGTACGACCGCGAGGAATTTATCGGTGACATGCCGGCACTGGAGCGAGCGTGGGAGATGACACAGAATCTGGAGGTGTATCTGACGACCTGTCAGGTTGGGATTACGGCGTCGAGTATCGCTGTCGGTATCGTCGCGGAACCGGCACTGGCGTCGCTGTTCGAGCCGATATTTGCCAACAGTGCGCTGGCCTCGGTCGGCGCAGGCGCAATCATTGCCTTTCTCATCATCAACCTCGTCCACCTGACTCACGGCGAGCAGACCCCGACATACCTCGGCGTCGAGCGCTCGCAGATGGTCTGTCGGTACGGCGCAGCGCCGCTGTACTGGTTTCACAGGCTCATCTCGCCGCTGATTACGCTCGGTGACTGGGTCGCGAAAGGCACGCTCAAACTGTTCGGCGTCGAGATGACCGGCGCGTGGCTCGAAACCGAACAGGAGGCGCTGGAATCGCGCGCACAGTTGCGCAACCGAATCGGCTCGCTGCTGGACGAAGGTGAGATTCCGGAGGAACGCCAAGACGAAGTGCTCAGTGCGCTCGATATCGGGACGCTCTCAGTTCGAGAAGTGATGAATCCTGCCGAGGAGATTGTCTCACTGTCGACGACGGCCACGCCAGAGGAGAACCTCGACCGGATTCGAAACACCCCACACACCCGGTTCCCACTGGTCGGCGAGGACCTGACCGACTTCCACGGCATCGTCTATGCCCCGTCGATTATCGACCACTTCGAGGAACTTCGTGAGGAAACACTCTCGTTCCGTGACATCGCGGCCCCGCCGGTGACCATTGGGGCCGAGACCAGTGTGAGCGACGCCTTCGACCAGTTCCAGGCAGAAGACCAGGAACTGGCGCTGGTCATCGAAGCCGGCGAGGTTGTCGGATTGCTGACCGCGACGGACGCCCTCGAAGCGGTGATGGGCGAACTCGAAGACCCACTCGACAAGGAATTGGCCTGAGTAGGTCCGGAGACGCCGGGCGTCTCGCGCCGTCCGATGTTTCTTTCAGCGTGGGTATGCACTCTACTGCTATGAGTGACGAGCCATCGCTCGGACTGACACTCGTGAAGGGGAGCCACGATGGGCGGTAAAGACGAGTACTACAACAACTCTTGCCGTTTTGTTATGCTTACTATCTGATTTACAGCCTGCGGTCCTATTCAGTAATCAACACAAGTAGCGAATCAAAGAGAACCGTAGTGGCATTTTTACATCGTCATTGATATACAATCTATATGGATCAGAGACTATCACGTCGACAACTGATATCTGTCATTGGATTAGGTGCGATTGGATCTATTGCAGGATGTAGCAGTAGTGATGATAGTGGAGATGATGACGGTAGTGATGACAATAGTAGTGATACCAATCAAAACAATCAAGATGAATCTGATAGTGAGGACCAAGATCAGTCAGATAATCAGGACCAACAAAATAGTGATAATGAACAAGAAAATGAAGATCCAGAACCAGCAGAATTTGAGATAGTCAGTACAAGTGGATCTGGGACATACACGGTTGGAGATACTATAGAATTAGTTGCAACAGTTAGAAATGTCGGTGGACAGGCTGGCACTTTTGACCCACCGTTAGAATATTCGGTCCCAAGTACAGATGAATGGCAAGAAGAGACAGAACAACAGTCAGAAGATGGATCAGAAGACGAACCATTAGAGATACCTGCTGGTGAGACAAGAGAATGGACATCAAATCAGGTGACGGCAGAAAGAGAAAGTATTGGAACACTGCAGGTCAGATTTGCAGATTATAACGCACAATGGCAATTTACCATAGAGCCTGATTCATACGCGCCACAAATTCAAAATGTCAGTTTAGTTGAAACTGATGAACAGTACGATGGAGAGTTGGTTAATACTCTATCATCTGCCCAATCAGGTGAGATAATCAAAATAGGATTTGTTTACGAATATATTATGCAAAATCAGGAATTAAATGTTTTTGAGCAGTGCAGAGTATACAACACGGAAACAGGTGAAAGAGTTGGTAGCCGTACGTTTGAAGATCAACAAATATTTGGAAGAAATGGATATACCGTATTTGAACACGGTTTGCAATTTGATACGACAGGATGGGGTGCAGGAGAATATCAGGCTGAGATAATAATCCGCGATAATATCAGTGGCGAAGTATCCAACAGAGAAACTACCACGTTCACATTGGAATAACTCTATTTTATCAGACCCTATTTAAGATGTCCAAAGAACAGATATAAGTGACCAGTCCGAACCTGCGTCTATGGATAATATGAAATCCAGATTACAAGAACAGTTTGATAGAAGCGTCAACGTTGAAAAGAAAAAAGACATCGAAAATGGAGAGGAGTATCTGGTCAATACAGCACAGCGTAATCCAAGCGAAACAATCAGACAGAGGTTTGAAAGAGAATTGGATCAGATCGACGGCAACATCATATACACACGTGGCAGAAAATACCAGATCGATATATGGAGAAGTGGAAGTACGGGTGAACCATTGTCTGAAATAGGTGGGTACGCAATCCAAGTTAAAAGTAGTTAGTTTGTTTTGATCTGTACGCACTTAGAATCATCACCATTCCAATCAATCTCTACCAAATCACTATCCTCTGCAATCTGTTCGACCTGTTCTGCTATCTGTACGTCACCGTATCCAAGATAGATGTCTGATAGTCGTCGTCCGCTACAATGATACACCTGTGAGACGAATTAGTATATATGACAGATAAGGACATGTACTACAACAAGGCCAAACAGCAGGGCTATCGCGCCCGCTCGGCGTACAAACTCCAGCAACTCGACGAAACGGCGGGACTGCTTGGCGACGGCAACACTGTCGTCGACCTCGGTGCGGCCCCGGGTGGCTGGATGCAGGTCGCCGCCGAGGAGGTTGGCCCGAACGGAACCGTCATCGGCGTCGACCGACAGAACATCTCCGACCTCGACGACCCCGAATCCAACGTCGAGTATATCCGCGGCGACATTACCGAGGACTGGACACGTGACGAGATTTGCAGCGTCGTCGGCGGTGACGACCGACCGGTCGACGTTGTCATCTCGGATATGGCACCGAATATGAGCGGAGAGTACGACCTCGACCACGCGCGGTCGGTCCACCTCGCCCGACAGGCCTTCGACGTGGCCGACGAACTGCTCACCTCTGGCGGTGACCTGGCGGTGAAGGTGTTCGACGGCCGGGACCTGACCGACCTCGAAGACGAGATTGCCGAGGAGTTCGAGTACGTCCGGCAGGTCCGCCCCGACGCCTCCCGAGACGCCTCTTCAGAGCTGTATCTGGTCGCGAAGAATTACCTGACTGCACCAGTTCGAGTGGGCGACGAACTCGAAGTCGAGATTACTGACACCGGCGACGAGGGCGACGGCATCGCACAGGTCGAGGGGTTCACGCTGTTCGTGCCCGGCGGCGAGGCTGGCGAGACGTACACCGTCGTCGTCGACGATGTCAAGCCGCGGTTTGGCTTCGCCGAGATTGTCGACTAACGCCCTGCGAAGTGATTAGAATTCGACAGCGCCGATGGCCAACTCCTCGGCACACTGCGAACAATCAAAACTCTTGACGAACTCTGCACACTCCGAGTGGACGGCCAGTCCACAGTTTTTGCACTGTTCGACCCCGTTGTCGCCGATGTCTTCGTGACAGACGGTACATCGCTTGTGGATCATCATGGTATCTTTTTACACACCAGTAGCTGAGAGTTTCACGCTCGCCTATATATCAATTATCCAACCACACAGACAGGTCTACACAGAGACAGGTGTCGGTCTCGGTAAACGAGCCAGTCGGTCGGCCTTCGACCAGAAATCACGGGTATCAGCAGGCGAGTAGTATTCTGTTCTCGGAAGTGACACAAAATAATGTATAAAAAAGAATCAGAGCAGGACCGAATCGTCCCATTGATTTGGGCTCGGCAGCGAGTTCGAACAACGCGTGAAGTACAGAAACGCCGCCTTGTTCGTCGTGCTCGCAACAGTCTGGGGCAGTTCGTTCACGGCGATTCGGGCCGGCCTAGAGTTTTTCCCGCCAGTGCTCTTTGCCGCGTTACGATACGACATCGCGGCCGTGGTGATGCTTGGCTACGCTCTCTACGCCGTCGAGCGCTGGCGACCGGTCGACCGCGCAGAATGGACTGTCGTCGTCATCGGCGGTGTCTTCCTGATTGCCGCCTACCACGTTTTCCTCTTTATTGGCGAGCAGGGCACCACGAGCGCAGCGGCAGCAGTCGTCGTGAGTCTGTCGCCGGTGTTGACGACCGGATTCGCCCGGGTGCTGTTGCCAGACGAACGACTCCGACCGCTCGGGTTGCTCGGGTTGGCCATCGGCTTCGTTGGCGTCGTCGTACTGAGTAATCCCGACCCGGGAAACCTGCTGGCGACACGAACGGTCTCGCTGGCGCTGGTCTTTCTGGCCGCACTATCCTTTGCCTTCGGCAGCGTGCTGACGCGACGCGTCGATGACGACCTGCCCATCGAGACGATGGAGGCGTGGTCGATGCTGCTCGGAGCAGTCCTGATGCACGGGATTAGTCTCGGACTTGGCGAGTCGATGGGGAGCGTGACGTGGACGAGCGAGGGACTGATTGCCCTTGGTTATCTCAGTTTCGTGGCCAGCGCCGCTGGCTTCCTGATTTACTTCGATCTGCTCGACCGACTCGGTCCAATCGAAATCAACCTCGTCTCCTATGCCGCGCCGTTCGCGGCAGCGGTGACCGGACTGGTCTTTCTCGGCGAGCGCCCAACAGTTATCACCGCAGCAGGGTTCGGGCTGATCTGTTGTGGGTTCGTACTCATCAAACGAGAGGCGATCCAGAAGGAACTGCGAGCGGCCCGTTCACGGGAGCGTTCGGGCGAGTAATCGTGAATAGTCGGCATCCTTATACGGAAACCTCTGTTAGCTCGGAGTATGCTGAGCGCGAAGATGGAGGACTATCTGAAGGCGATCTACGAGATTACGCAACGGGAGGGCGAGCCCGTTTCGACATCGAGTATCGCCGAGCTGCTCGACGTGACCCCGCCGACAGCGACGAGTATGATGGAGAAACTCGAAGAGCGCGAACTCGTCGAACGCGAGAAGTACAAGGGGGTCGCGCTAACCCGAGAAGGGGAGACAGTCGCGCTCGAAGTTATCCGTCACCACCGCCTGCTCGAAACCTACCTCGCCGAGCAGTTGGGCTACGACTGGGCAACAGTCCACGAAGAAGCGGATACGCTCGAACACCACATCAGCGAGGAGTTCGAGCAGCGCGTTGCGGAGTTACTCGACGACCCCGAAGTCGACCCACACGGCGACCCAATTCCCAACGACGCGCTCGAACCTGTCGTCGAAGACGCAGACCGACGCCTCAGCAACCACGAGGAAGGAGAGCAACTGGTGGTCACCCGGGTTCGTGACCGCGACCCCGAGGAACTCGATTATCTGCAGGACGCGGGCGTCACGCCGGGAACGACCGTCACCATCGAAGAAGTGGCACCGATCGGGATGCTCACGCTGCGGTTGGAGGATGACGAAACTATCTCACTGCCAGACTCCATCGCCGAGGCAATTCGCGTCCGAGCACCGGACGACGCTGTCGAAGCCTCGCCAGAGTGAGTACGACGAAGTCGAATGATATTAAAGTCCGACCGCGCTATGACCGACAACGATGGCTATCAAACCTGCCTACGTCAAGAAGACAGGCCGGACGCTGATGGAGCAGTATCCGGACGCGTTCGGACCGGATTTCGAGCACAACAAAGAAGTCGTGATGGAGCTTACGAACATCGAGTCCAAGGGGGTTCGAAACCGAATTGCGGGCTACGTGACTCGGAAGATGGCGGCGCCGCAGGAAGCGAACTAATCTGATTTTGTCTCCGTATTCTCCGAGCTAGTCAGCGGTGCGCTTGGTGAGTGGGTTCACGAACACCTCGCTCACTGCTGTACGTCGACTGTGTGGTTCGACTGAATCCACGCTGTCTTTTTCGAGCGGTCGTAGATGACAAACTCGCCGTCGCCAGCCTCGACTGCCTGGTACTCTGGTTCCTCCCCGGTGTCGTTATCCTGTGGTTGCTTTTTCATACCAATCTAAGGGTTTTGTTGCCCTCTGATGGAGTAAACAACACACAGTTTCATAATTGTTTCGACAGCAGCGCGATACAGTTGGCACTAGCCACGAGCAGAAAACCCAAAAAACCGCTCGCGTTACTCGCCGCGAAGCTCAGCCATGTGGTCGATGCGCTGCTGGACGATGTCAGGCTTGCCGATGTCGTGGCGGACGCGGAGGCCCTCTTCGCCGGCCTCCCGGATGGCGGCGTCAGCAATCGCTTCGGCGTCGGTGATCGTCTCGGCAACGCCAACGACGGCGAACGACCGCGAGGTGGTCGTATAGATACCGTCGTCGCGCTCGTCGACGCTTGCGTAGTAGAGCAATGCGTCGCCGTTGCCGTGTTCGTCGGCAACTTGTGCGACATCGTTGTCGTCGATAGTTACCTTCGCACCGGCTTTGGGGTCGGTCGGATAGCCGTCCGGAACGGCATACTTACAGACCGTTGCCCGCGGTGAGAAGGACAGTTTCGGAAGCGATTCGTCCTCCCGGGCGGCGACCAGTACGTCGAGCAGGTCGGTGTTGAGTACCGGTAGCGTGTTCATCGCTTCCGGGTCACCGAAGCGGGCGTTGAACTCGACAACTTTGATACCATCGGTGGTCAGCATGAACTGCCCGTAGAGAATTCCCTTGTAACCTTCGAGGGAATTAACTGTTGCCCGGAGTACATCGACTGCCTCGCTGTACTCCGCTTCAGACATGAATGGGAGTTCGAGCGAGGCGTCGCTGTAGGCGCCCATTCCCCCGGTGTTTGGGCCTTCGTCTCCTTCGTAGGCACGTTTGTGGTCCTGCACGGCTGGCGTCACTCGGAGTTGGCCGTTGGCGACGAAGGCCTGAATGGTGAACTCCTCACCAATGAGGCGTTCTTCGAGAACGATCCGCTCGTACTCGGAGGTGCGGATGTACTCTTTTGCTTCCTCGGCAGTCACCTGCTCGCCCATGACACGGACGCCTTTGCCGCCGGTCAGTCCCGCAGGTTTGACGACCAGGTCACCGTCGTACTCGTCGATGTACGCACAGGCAGCGTCCATATCCTCGAACGTCTCGAAGTCCGGACAGCCCGGGATATCGTGTTCCTGCATGAACCGCCGCTGGAAGGCCTTGTCCGTCTCGATGCGGGCTTGGGCTTCCTGTGGACCGAAGGCGTAGACACCGGCGTCGTCGAGGGCGTCGGCGACGCCCGCCTGGAGCGGTGCCTCCGGGCCGATAACCGCAATCGTCGCGTCGACGTCTTCGGCGTAACTCCGGACAGCCGTCGGGTTCGTCGTGTCCAGCGTCTCGAACCCCTCGGCGAGTCGGGCGATACCTGGGTTTCGGTTCCCTGCACAGGCGTAGAGCGTGGCGTCACTGTCGGCCAAAGCGCGGCCGACGGCGTGCTCACGGCCGCCGCCACCGACCAACAGCACTGTCTCGTCCATACACGTAGGCCCGACCGAACCGAGTGTAAAACTTCCGTTCCTCGCGTCATTCCTCCGGCGTAAGGACGTACCGGTAGGTGACGCCGGGGTCGGTGCACCGCACTGCAAG
Source organism: Halovenus halobia (assembly GCF_051414135.1). Lineage (NCBI taxonomy): Archaea > Methanobacteriati > Methanobacteriota > Halobacteria > Halobacteriales > Haloarculaceae > Halovenus > Halovenus halobia. The sequence continues at coordinate 9,548 of NZ_JBLKOA010000005.1, read as the reverse complement.
GGGCTGGTCCGGGCCGGTCTGGAGAGTGACCTGCCCCTCGATAGCCTGCACGATCCGAGCGAGTCCGGGACCGAACTGATGAGAGACGGCGGGCCCCTCAACCGTCCCGGCGAGCGTACCCGTCGCTGTCGAGTGTTCGCCGCCCACCTCGAACCCAAGTTCGTCAGCGAGCGACAACGGATACGAATCGACCTGACAGCGGTCGGTCGCGGCGACGAGTCGCTCGAGTTCTGCGGCACTGGTCTCCGCTGTCGTCGGGACCGGTTGCCGGTCTTCGTCGAGGAACTGTCCATCATCGAAACGGTCGGGGAGCGTAATTTCGACCGCGTCGAGCACTGTTGTCGGGTCAATGCAGTCCAGTGTCGCCGTTCGGCGCTCGCTTGCGAACTGAAACGCACTCGCGTACTCCGCACCAGCCTCACCGAGCACAGAAACTGTCAGTGACTCGTCGTCGGCGAAATACGTCAGCCAGTCCAGCGCGGGCCCGACCGGGAGCAATGCGGCGGTTGGCTCGAAGACCGTCAACTCCTCGAACAGCGACGCGTCGAATGTACAGTATGAGCCCAACGGCGCGTCGACAGCGTTGGCGGGTGTATCGATGTACTCGGGGCGAATCCGGACGAACATCTCGGTGCGTGGGTCGTGGCCCTCCACGGCGAGGGCAGCAGTCCCGATTGCCTGCCGCAGTGTGTCTGGTTCACACTGCAAAACTGCGAGGTCGTCTGCCATACGCGGAGGGTCGGTCCGAGCGCATTTGTAGCAAGGGGGTTCGTTTCTGCCGCGACGACCGGCCTGTCTCAGAGTCTGGTCGCGGTTTCCAGCGAGATCTCGATAGCGCGTGCAACGTTGTCTTTGGCTTTCTCCGGGAGTTCCTCGTCCTCGGTCTCCCCTTTCTGTGTCCCCTCGACGAGATTGCCGTCGACGGTACAAATTGCGCCAGCGCGCATGCCCTTGCGACGAGCGATGGTGAACAGCGCGGCCGCCTCCATCTCGACAGCGAGGAGTCCTGCGTCCTCCCAGGAGTTGACGTACTCGTCAGTCTCGGCATAAAAGGCGTCGTCAGTGGCAATCGGCCCAACGTGGACCGGGGCGTCGTGCTCGTTTGCGGTTTCGGTCAGCGTCGAAAGCACCTCGTAGTCGGGGACAGCAGGAACAGTCGCTGACTCGTAGCGTTTGGTCGTCCCCTCGTCTTTGGCCGCGCCGGTGGCGACAATCATGTCGCCAATCTCGATGTCGGACTGGAGTGCGCCGGTGGTTCCAACCCGCAGCACTGTCTCGACACCCACCGCCGACAGTTCTTCGGCAGCGATGGCTGCCGAGGGTGAGCCAATCCCTGTCGAACAGAGTGTCAGTTCGCGACCCTCGTAGGTGGCGTTGACGAGTTTGTACTCGCGGTTGCTTGCGACGACAGTGTGGTCGTCACAGTGGTCGGCGATGCGGTCGACTCGACCCGGGTCGCCCGGAACGAGCGCGATATCTGTCAGGTCGCCGGCTTCGACGAGAAGGTGTGGCTGTTTCGCCATACGCTGTGGTCGGGGGCCGCGGTAGTAAAAACAGCGAAGCGACGGTTAGGGGGAGAGCAAAAACAGGAAGAAGTTGTTTGTCGCCGGCCCGAGTCCGAACACAGCAATGAGTGTCAGGAGGAGATTCGCCTGTGCAGGTTCGTCGTCGACGTAATCTGCGAAGAGGATGATAATAGCCGAGGCGAGGATGATTTTCACGAGGACGAACAGCCAGCCCACGCCGATAGTGTCGGCAACGGGCAGGCGGGCAGAAAAGTCAAGAATCATCGCTGGCAGTGCCGAGCGTTCGCCGCCACCAAGCACGTCGACACCGATTGCTGTGGTGATGCCGTCGAAGATGTGTGCAAAGAGGACAAAGGCACCGACATATCGGACCTGCGCGATGACGTAGGTTCGCCACGCGCCAATCGCGATGTAGACAACGAACGTGACCACAAGCGAGAGGATAAGAGCAAGCACTGGCCAGATGGGCTCCATCGGCGCGATTGCTTCGTCGAGACCCTGCCAGAGGAGCAATCCGGTCAGCGGGATCACGACACCGAGACCGGTCGCGAGGAGATAGGTCGCAATCCTGTTGCTCCGGTCACGACTCGGGACAATAATTGACGCGAGAGCCCAGATCAGCCCCACTGCGATGAACGTCGTTAGATAGACAGCAGGAGCCGAAAATAATGGTTCGATTGCCGGCGGGTACAGTTGCCGCCCGAGAATGTCTCCAAGTTGCCAGAAGACGTGCAGGATACTTCCGCTGATAATCCACGGAATGAATGACAGAACAATCCGCTGTGTGAACGGCGGGCGGAGTGCGTACAACAACACTCCAATCGTCACCGTTCCGATCAGAAGCGCCGCCGACTGGATCGGCCCCGGAACGACAAACCCGCTGAATGGCGCAGCCATACCGCGAGTGTGATATCGCCCCACTCAAAACAGTTCCGGTCACGAACAGTATTTTTAACCGCTGAGGCCGTCGAACAGCAATATGGACGATATCCCCGGACGCATCGAACATACCGTGCTCGGCCCGACAACAGCGTGGGACGATGTCGAGGCCGTCCTCGACGCCGCCGAGGAATACGGGTTGCGAGCCTGTCTCCCCCCGTGTTACGTTGCCGAGGCGACGGAGTACGCTCCCGACATCCAGGTCAGCACCGTCGTCGGCTTTCCGCACGGCCAGCACACGACCGAAACGAAGTGTGCTGAAGCGACCAGTGCGTGGCAGGACGGCGCGAGCGAACTCGACCTCGTGCCCAATCTCGGCCGAGCGCAAGAGAATGTCGCGGCTATCCAGGCAGAGGTCGAAGAGGTTGTTGCGGCAGTTCCCATTCCAGTGAAAGTGATTCTCGAAACGTCGCTGTTTTCCGAGGCCGAACTTCGGGACCTCTGTCAGGCCGCCATCGACGGGAATGCCGCATTTCTGAAAACAGCAACAGGCTTTGCCAACGGCGGCGCAACGGTCGAAGACGTCGAGTTACTGGCCGAGTACGGGTCGGTCAAAGCCAGCGGCGGCGTTGGCTCGTGGGAGTTTGCCGAGGAGTTACTCGACGCAGGTGCCGAGCGTATCGGTGCCTCGAGCGGTGACACAATCGTTGCCGAATATCTCGACCAAGAAGCGTAGGGACTCAACTACTACCGTCAGATTCAGTCGAGTCACCAGCGCGACTGCCCGAAGCGCCCTCCGCGGTTGCACTACTGCTCGCCCAGGAACTCCCGTAACTACCGTTCGGGTGCTCGACGGTGACCGAGTCCAGTCCGTCCGGATGTTCAACATCGACGCTGGCAGTGTACTCGACGATTCCGAGCGGCATCGTCCCCATCGTGCCCTCTTCTCGTGTCGACTCGACCCCAACTGCCACGCGAAGCGTTGTGCCGTGGACGGTTGCTTCTTTCATGACCGCCTCATAGTGCGGGTGTTCAGTCGGAATTGCACCGTCGATGGTGACCGCACCAGTCTCACTCTCGGGAAGTGTGACTTCGGCACGGCCCCTGTCACCCGACCCTCGGGACTCACTCGTGGTCTCCGTGAGTGTTGCCCCGCGGACAGCCGGCGGCCCCTGGTCAATATCTGCCGCAGGCACCTCGTAGCTCTGCCCGTTGGCGTGGCTGACAGACACTTGCTCGACATCGTCAGGACTCCGTCCCGAGAGTCTGGCTTCGTAGTAGACGCTACCGCGACAGTCAGCGCACGCCTCGTCTGACTGAGCAACAACATCGACTGTCACCGACAGCGTGCCGTCAGCGAACGAGTGTGCGGTCAGTTCGGGGTCGTAGCAGGGAGTTGGTGCGGGGAGTTCTCCGGAGATGACGAACTCGTCATCGTCGAGAAAGACCGTTGCCTCGCCGGAGTCGGACATCGCGCAACTACTCCCAACGCGTTCGACGGACGCTGTCAGTGACAGTTCGTCTGTGCTCGACTCAGTGTTTGTATCGTCATCTGTCGGGTTATCCGCAGCTTCGGAATCTGGGTCATCGTTGCTGACACAGCCAGCGAGAGCGACGGCACCGGCGCCTGCTGCACCGACGAGTGCTGCTCGTCTCGTGAGTTCGGTCATGTTCGGTAGATGACGCGTCACATATAAACAGTCGATGGAGAGTCAAACAGACGTTTGAATCCAGCCGATCAACTCGGGGCCGCAACGTCGCTGTCCTCGTCGAGTTGGCGATAACAGTAGTAGGAGTAGACGGTGGTGATAATCGCGGTGGTAATCGTGGCGCCGAGGATAACGAAAATCGCGATGTCACCAAAGAAGAGCGCGGCGGCAGAGACGACTGCAGTGAGTTTGAACAGCGTCGCGCCGAGGTCGTGTGTCCGGTCCCAGACCTCGTCGCTACTGAGCGTCCACGGGGTCCGGATACCGATAAACCAGTTTCGTTCGGCGTGGTCGAGCACGATGCCGATGTAGTAAAACAGCGCGGCCATCCCGGCGAGGACCACCAGCGTGAACTCGAACTCGTAGCCGAGGTTGAACGCAATGACCGCGAGGTGGACGGCGGACAGGTAAGCCGCCAAGACGACGGCGAACCAGTCGTACTGGGTACGGAAGGACTCGATGTTCTCACCGAGTGGGTCCAGTCGCGGAAGGACAGCAAGGAGACCGACCACTCCGAGGGTCACCGCGGGCAGCAAGACCAACGCAGGCACCTTCGCGAGCGTGCCGTTTGACTCACCGCTCGCGTCCCAGTTGGTCACCAGTTCGGCCGGCAGGTCGGGGGCGGCCAGCGCGCCGACGGCGCCAGCGAGCACCGCAAACAGCGCGGCCAACCCGAATCGAGAGCGAGTTGTGAGTTGCATAGCTGTCACTACGCGCACGGCTGTCTTGAGTCTATATGCCGTGTTTCTCGGCGAGAATCTGTCCTTACACGCCAGTCGAATAGCGCAACAAACCGGCAACACCACCGAATGCTGTCAGCAACTGCTCGCCTTTCTCGAAGTCTGTCGAGATGAACATCGTCTCGCTGCCGCGCTGCTCGGCCAGTTCGATGAGGTGGTCGATGGCGTCCTCGCGCTCCCCGTCGTCACTCTCGATTTCTTCGCCGCAGCGCGAACACTCGTGGTCGGGCGTCGATTCGTTCTGGTCGAGGAACTCGTACTCGTCGTGGCCGTTGGGACACTCGTAGGCAACAACATCTTTCCGCAGGTCTTCGCTGATGAGCAGCGTCTCGACAGCCCCCATCATCAGGTTCTCTCGGGTCGCACCGAACCCGTAGGTGGCCTTGTTGCCGTCGTGGAGTTGCTCGAAGAACTGCTCCATCGTCTGCTTGTCTTCGAGCACTTCGTGTTCGGCCAGCACCTCGTCTGCGGCGTCGACGAGGTCGTACAGTCCGGATTCGTCGGTGTATGAAACGTCGAACTTCCCGAGCACCATATCCTGCAGTTCGTGGTGCAGATAATCGCCGTCGAGGAACTCGTCTTTGGTCGGTGAGGGACCGCCGACGAGGATGCCATCGAGCTCGTGGCGCTGGTCGACGAACAGGTCGTTTGCCATCCCGGCAACCTCCTGATAGAAGTTGTCGATGGCTTCGAGTCGCAGACGGGCGAATCGCTGGGCGGACTGCCCACCTTTTCGCTGCTTGCCCGGGACGAGTGAGGTGGCAGACTTGACTGGTTCGACGCGTTTACCACGGAGCCAACCGACGTTGGCCTCTCGGCGGTCGAGGACGACGAGGCCAAAGAGACCCTTGTCGCCCATCATCTCCGCGAGCGGTTCAGTCAGAAACTCTGCGTCGCAGTGATAGCGGAACGACTCGATTGGCTGGGGTGGGCTTTCGAGGACGCGGGTAATCATTTTCGTCTGGCCGCCACCGTCGTCGACGGCTCCGGAGAAAATAACCATCCCGTTTTCGGGCGGCCTCACGTCGTAGTATTTCAGCCGGTCTTTGATGCTTTTCAGGGCGTCCTGGACGTTCGTTCGAGTTTCTTTGGACTTGATGTTGCTCGCTTCGGAGTGTTCCTGCGTGACGTGGGCAACGACATCGCTAATGAGACGCTCCGGAGGAATGTAGATGGTAACCAACTGCGTCCCGGAGCCACGGTAATCTTTCAACTCCTCGATTACCTTCTGGAACTCGTATTTTTGTTTGTCCGTCTGCTCGTGCTCGGACTCGCTCATTGGCTGTATTTGGCCGGTCTGGTGTAAGTACCTGTTGACCTGCCAGTTCGAGGCGAGTGTCTGACAGATGAGAGACAACAGAGGAATGGCTTTATATCGTGGCGAGTACAGGTGTTATATAATCAAAGAATGGCGGGGTACGTCTGTACGATTGCCGGTGGGAAAGGAGGCGTTGGAAAGACCACCACAGCGATCAATATCGCGGCAGCGCTCGAAGAGAACGGCTACGATACCGTCGTCGTCGACGCCGACCTCGGCATGGCGAACCTCGGCAACATGCTCGGACTCGACTACGAGACGAGCATTCACGAGGTCCTCGCCGGCGAAGAGACGGTCAGCGCAGCGCTCAACGACGCACAGATGGGGATGACCGTCATCCCGGGCGAGCAAAGTCTCGAAGCCTTCGCCGAGGCCGACCCGGCGAAACTCCGGAAGGTCATCAACACGCTCAAAAACACCTTCGACGTCGTGCTCGTCGACACGGGCGCAGGACTGAGCCACGAAACGACGGTCCCGCTTGGTCTTGCGGATGGCGTTTTGCTCGTGACGACACCTGACGACGTGGCGGTCAACGACACCATCAAGACGGCCGACCTGGCCGAGCGTGTCGACGGCACAGTCATCGGCGCGCTGATTACTCGCGTCACCCGGGATACCTACGTCCAGGAGATTGCCGACAAGTTCGACGTGCCACTGCTGGGTGTGATTCCGGTCGATATCGACGCGACAGAGGAGGAGCCGCTACTCCAGAACGCGGCCGAGAGCGACCCAGCCGACGCCTACCGCCAACTCGCGGCGTCACTCGAAGGAGTCTTCTTCGAGGGCGCAGACAGCACGGACCTCGAACGCGTCTTCGATAGCCAGTGGTTCCTCGACGAGGAGGAAGACAAGGATGAAGACGAAGACGAGGACAGCGACGGCGTCTTCGGCGGGATTTTTGGCTAACGCCACCATCTTTTTCATCGTCGGGTGCGCGCTGTCGGCGCGCACCTCTCCTCGAAAAACATGGGTGAAAAACTCCTCGCCGCTCGCTGCTCACGGCTTCGCCGTTCGCTTCCGAGGTCTCACTTCGTTCGACCTCGCATCGCTCGCGGCGAGCGAACCGCGCCTTCGGCGCGGATGCTCCGCGACAGTCACCGAAACAGCACAGTCGGTCCGCGTTCGACGTCTGAGACTGACTGGTCGTCAGTGATGGCTGGCACGCGAACGAGTGCAGTGGTGTCATCGCTGTCGTTCTCTGGGAGTCGGAACGACCCGCCGTAGCGGGTAACAATCCAGTTGACCAGCCAGAGACCGAGACCGGAACCGTGTTCGAGTCCCGTTTCAGTGCCTGTGTTGATGGCCGCCCGCTCCATGTCGTCGATTCCGGGGCCGTCGTCACGGACGGTGATTTCGAGCCACTCGGCCTCGCGGGTCGTGGTAATCTCGACGGTCGGCGACGGGCTTGGATTGTGTTTGACGGCGTTTTCGAGCAGTTCCGACAGCGCGCGTTCGAGTTCGGGCCCAGCACAGGCGTCGGCGTCAGTCTCGACAGTCACCGAGACGTCGGCGTCTGGCCAGCGATGACGGGCTGAGTCAGCGAGTGAGTCGAGCAGTCCGTCGACGTCGAGGCGTTCGGGGCTCCGTTCAGTACGAGCGGTCGCTTCGAGGTCACGGGCTTGCTCGCTCAGCCCCGTGAGTTCGTCGGAGACCCGGGCGAGGCGGTCGCTTGTTTCTCGAAGCTGATCCCGGTCCGCGTCCGGAAGCGTCGCCGCAGAGCCACCGACGACCGACATCCCGTTGCGGAGGTTGTGCCGCAGCACCCGGTTGAGCAGTTGGATGAGTTGCTCGGTACGGCGGCGCTCGGTCACGTCAGTCTGGAAGCCGAGATACTGGGTGAGTTCGCTCTCGTCGAAAACGGGGTTGATCTGGACGCGGTTCCAGAACGGCGTTCCGTTCTTCCGGTAGTTGAGCAGTTCGACCGTCGTCGACTCGCCAGCCTCGATTGCCTCGCGGAACCGCGCGACTGCCTCGGGGTCAGTCCCCTCGCCCTGGAGAAACCGACAGTTTCGCCCGAGCGCTTCGGCCTCGCTGTAGCCGGTGAGGCGCTCGAAGCCGTCGTTGATGTAGATCATCGGGTCGTTCGGCTGGTGGGGGTCGACGATGGTGATACCCATCGTCGCGTCGTCCATTGCCCGGTTCTTGATGCGGAGTTCCCGCTGCTGGGCCTGGCGTTCGGTCACGTCACGGCCGACACCCTGGACGCCGACCACCTCGCCGTCGTCGGTGACCGGCGTGGCGTTGATTTCGAGGGTCACTGCCTGGTCATTTACGTCGAGAAAGTCCAGTACTAGCCCTTCGACTGGTGTGCCGGTCAGCAGGCGCTCGTAGGCAGGGTCAGCCGTTTCGATGCCAGATTCACAGAGGTAGTCGTAAAACTGCTGGCCGACCATCGTCTCCGGTTCGTAGCCCAGAATACGCTCGACGGCCGCGGAGACGTAGGTGAACTGCGCGTCGGTGTCGACACGGAAGATGATGTCAGAGCTGTTCTCGGCGATACCCTCGAAGCGTTGTTTCTGCTCGCGGAGTCGCTCGTTGCGGGCCTCAATCTCGCGCTCGTACTGTTGGCGTTCGAGCGCCGTCCCGATCAACGTGGCCAGTAGTTCGAGAAATATCTCTTGGCTCTCTGAAAACGGTTCGTCGCGCTCGTCTTCGGCAGCGAAGCAGATTGTGCCGTAGATATCGTCGTCGACGACAACCTGCATCCCGATGTACGTGCCCAGATTGAACGTATTAATAGCGCTATCGGAAATTGACGAGACACTGGCGTCCTGTACCGCAAGCACACCGTCGGCATCGACGGCGTGGCGACAGTAGGACTGTTCGAGCGGACAGGATTCACCGGGCTGGATCAGCGGATGCTCGCCGACCGCACAGACAATGCGTTGGTCATCGTCGATAAAGCGCGTAAAGAAGCCAATCGGGATGTCAAAATAGTCTGTTCCAACCGCGAGTGCCCGGTTGACTTTTTCCTCGACGTCGGGGTCGCTCTCGGCGAAGATTTTGTAGACGCGTTCCCGTGCCGACGCTGAGTTCATGGCTATAGAATGGAGTGTGGATATTTAAAAAAATGGATTGTGTATGACAGAAGAATATAGTTTCACTGAAACGGGAACACTCAACTGCTCGTGAGGTCACAGCGGAGTCGTTCTGTCCCGCAGTCTTGGTTCGGTAACGCTTGTCCATTGGCCTCGCATGGACACAGTTGTCACAGTCACTGTTACGCTTGAGGACAGTCGCCGAACGCTGCGCGCTCACGGCTTCGCCGTCCGTGCAGCGAGGCGATTCTCCGGACGCGCCGACGGCGCGTCCGGCCTTTTTCACCCATGTTTTTCGAGGAGCGGTTCGCGCCCACGGCGCGAACCCGACGATGAAA
>NZ_JBLKOA010000004.1:0-183152 GCF_051414135.1 Halovenus halobia | reverse complement strand
CCGCCCCCCCCCCCCCCCCCCCCCCGACGATGAAAAAGATGGTTTACATTGAGTCGGGAGCCTGCACACCGACCGCGTCCAGCGCATTCCCGACAGCGTGGCGAGCAGCGACGACCAGCGCGAGGCGGGCGTCCCGGGTCTCCTCGTCGGCGTCGAGCACCGGACACTCCCGGTAGAAGCCGTTGAACGCTTCGGCCAGTTCGCGGGTGTAGGTGGCGACGACGTGGGGTTGCAGGTCCTCGGCCGCCTCTTCGATGACCGCGGGGAAGCGAGCAATCTCGCGCAGGAGGTCTCGCTCAGCAGCAGTGTCAAGCGCCGTAACGTCGGGCGCAATATCCAGACTGGCTGGGTCGACAGCACCCTCCTCGTGTGCCTCGGCGATAATGCCCGAGGCACGCGCGTGGACGTACTGCACGTACGGAGCACTCTGCGCCTCGAAATCGAGTGCGCGTTCCCACTCGAAGGTGATGCCCTTGGTGGGCTGTTTCGAGACGATGTCGTATCGGACCGCGCCGATACCAACCTGCTCGGCGATGCGGTCGATATCGTCTTCCGTGAGGTCGTCGTCGCGAACCCGGTCATCCAGTCGGTCTTCGACTTCTTTGCGGGCGCGAGAGATTGCCTCGTCGAGCAGGTCATCGAGGTCGATTCCCGTTCCCTCGCGGGTACTCATCCCGCCCTCGGGGAGGGTGACCCACGAGTAGTGGACGGTCCCGAGTCTGTCGGTGTCGTTGCCAAGGATTTCGAGCGCCGAGCGGAGTTGGCGGGCCTGTAGTTCGTGGTCCTCGCCCAAGACGGTGACCGCGCGGTCGAAGTTGTCGAACTTCCACTCGTGATGGGCCAGGTCGCGGGTGGTGTACAGCGAGGTGCCGTCACCACGAACAAAGACGAGATTTTTGTCGATGTCGGGCAGTTCGAGTTGCCACGCTTCCTCATCGAAGACAGCATACTCCGTCTCTTTGAGGCGGTCGACAATCTCGTTGGTCGAACCGTCGCGCATGAACTGCGTCTCTTTGACGAACTTATCGAACTCTGCGGGCAGTCGTTCGAGCGTATCGCGCATCCCCCCGAGCACGGTGTCGACGACCTCGCCGACGCGCTCGTATGCGGATTCGTCACCCGCTTCCAGTCCCTGCATAATGGACTGGATCTCATCCTCTGCTGCCTCGACTTCCGCCTCTGAGGCCTCCTCTTCGAGGTAGGTGTTGGCCTGGCGGTAGTACCGAACCATCTCGTATTCTGGAGAGTCGCGCTCCGGCTCGGGGAGGGCAGCCTCGTCGAAAAACTCGTAGGCCCACGTGAACACCGCAATCTGTCGGCCAGCGTCGTTGACGTAGTAGTGTCGCTCGACGTCGTAGCCGGCGTATTCGAGCACGCGAGCCAGCGCGTCGCCGATAATTGGGTTTCGGGCGCGGCCAACGTGGACGGGTCCGGTCGGGTTCGCGCTCGTGTGTTCGACCACGACGCTGGTCTCTTGGTCCGGGAGCGTTCCGAACTGGTCGTCCTGTGCCGCGTCGAGCGTCTCGGCGAAGTACTGCTCGCTGGGCCAGACGTTGATGTAGGGGCCACGGGTTTCGACCCGGCCGATGTAGCTGTACTCGTCGGGGTCGATTTCGGCAGCGAGTTCGTCAGCAACCGCCGGCGGTGGTGCGCCAGCGTCTCCGGCCAGCCGGAAGGCAACACTCGAGGCGAGAACCGAATCGAGGTCGTCCGGTGGCTCCTCGATACCAAGGTCGTCGGTCGGATAGCCGCAGTGGTCGAGGGCACCGGTCAGTGCCGCCTCGACCTCTGTCCGCATCGCGAGGAACATACCTCCGCTACTCCACGCCGCGGTTTATGGATATCGGGTTCGGTCGGTCAGGCGGCCGGCAGGTCGACGCGAACGACTGTCCCCGAGTCGGTGCTCTCGATGGTGACTGAACCGCCGACCCGCCCGAGCAGCCAGTCCACCGTCCAGAGCCCAAACCCGCTGGAATGTCGCAGGTCCGTTTCGACATCTGCTTCGAGCGTTCGGCGCTCGATGTCGGGGATTCCGGGACCGTCGTCGGCAATTGCGATTTCGACCCGGTTTGGGTCTGGCCGCGTGACACTGATTTCGACCGTTGGCTCGGAACCTGCGTGCTGCAGCGCGTTCTCCAGCAGTTCTTCGACTGCGAGGTAGACAGACTCGGGATTCGTGTCCGCTGTTGCCGGAATGGTATCGAGGTCGATAGTCGCATTGGTGTACTCCGTTCTGTACTCTGAGACGAGGTCCGTGAGCAGCGACTCGATATCGGCAGTCTCAGTGGAATCAGTCTGTCCGACGACGCCGGCGAGTTCTCGGGATTTGTCGGCAATAGCAAGCAGTTCCCACGCTTTCGCGTCGAGTTGGTCCACGTTGTCGAGGACGTCCTCGAAGGGGAACTGCTCAACTGCGTCCTGGGTCGCAGTGGCAGCGTCCATACCGGTCGTATTCGAGCGGAGTTGCTCGATATGGTCGCGAACCAGTTCGGCATTGGCCGTGACGACGTTCAGGTTGTTCCGGAGATTATGCCTGAGCACGCGGTTGAGCACCGAAAGTTGCTGTTCGTTCTTGCGAATTTCCGTCACGTCGTGGACCGTTCCCCGGATTGTCTCAGAGTTGTCTGTAGTCACCCGCTCGCCGCGGATCTGGACCTGTCGCTCGCGGCCCTCGGCAGTGATAACCCGACACTCGAGGTCGAATGGCTCACCAGTCTCTCGGCACCGGACGACCGCATTCTGGACCCGCTCGTGGTCGTCTGGGTGGTAGTACTCGAAGACCGACTCCGGTGTTGGGTCGAACCCGTACGGCACCTCGAGAATCTTGCGCGTCCCCTCGGACCAGTACACCTCGCCAGTGTCTGTGTCCAGTTCCCAGCCGCCAACATCGGCCATCTGTTCGGTGCGGACGAGCATATCTTTTCGACGGCTGAGTTCACGCTCGCGCTCGGTTCGTTCGGTGATGTCTCGGAGTACGCCCGCCGTTCCGCGGAATCCTGACTCGTCGAACGGCAGCAGCGCAACGTGATTTTCTGTCGGGATTCGCTCGCCGTCGGCGGTCGTGATTTCGAGGTCCCACTTGGCGCTTTGCTGGTCGCTCGTGAGCAGCTGCCGGATGACCGCCTGTCCGCGTTCGAGACCACCCTCGGTCAGCACTCGGTCGGCGTGTGCGCCCAGTAGTTCCCCGCGCTCGTAGCCCGTCTGTTCGAGCAGTGCGTCGTTGACGAAGGTGAACGTCCCCGATGGGTCCAGCGCGTAGACCGGGTCACCTAACGCGCGCAACGTGGTCTCGTACCGCTGAAGGTTCTCGATGTAGGCCTGACGGTCAAGATGGCCAGCAACGAGGCTCGCGAGCGTGTCGAGCACCCGCCGTTCTTCGGGCAAAAATGGGTCAGCTGTTCCCTCGGGCGGGCGACAGACAACTTCGATGTGGACGGTAGGCCCAGCCTGTGTCTCGCCGACAGCGTCGATCATCGGCAAATCTGGGTCGAACTCGGCGGTGACAACCGATTCCTCGCCGTAGGTGAGTCGGACAGCCGTCCGGTCGGGATACTGGAACGAGTCTGGCAGTGCCGTGACAAAGGCGTCGAGACGGTCGGCCACCGGTTTGTCGGTAGACTGGAAGCGGTCGACGGCCCGGTGGACGGCAGACAACTCCTTCATCCGCTCGCCGAGGGCGTGCTGGCGCTCTCGCTGTTGGGTGATATCTGTTGCGACCGCACAGAGCGCGTACTGCTCGCCGTCATCGAACAGCGGCGTCTTCTTCGTGAGCAGCGTGCGCTCACCCTCAGTCGTGGGGACGGTCGCCTCGACTTCGACCACCTCACCCTGCGCGAAGACCCGGTCGTCCTCAGCACCAAGATGTGCAGCCACAGCGTCGTCGAACAACTCCTCGTCGGTCAGTCCAACGACGTTTGTCGACTCGTCGATACCGAATAACTCGCGACAGTGTCTGTTCATCAACAGATACCGACCGTCCGCGTCTTTGAGGAAAATGACCGCGGAGACACTGTTGACGATACCCTGCAGGTGCGCTCCGACGTGCTCGGCGTTTGTCTCGTGGTCTGGCGGGCCTGAGACATCCCGAAGGACGGCAACAACGCCAGACTGACCGCGCCACTCGAGGGAGTTCGTCGTCAGTTCGACATCGAGGCGGCCGTCAGGTCGAGAGAGTGAGCCACGGTGGCGCGTCAGGTCACGGTCGACGGACTGCTCCCCGTCGGGCACCCACAGCGTCGGCGGCGTGTCGACGAGTTCGACAGGGTCGCGGCCAAGCAGAGCCGCCTCCTGTGTATCGAAGAGGTCGGTTGCGGCAGGGTTCGCGTAGACGATTTCCCGGTCGACGCTGACAACAATCGCGTCCGGTGAGGCTTCGAGCACGCGTCTGGCCTGCTCGTGGTCGCTGCTGTCAGCCTGCCGGGCCCGCTCGCGGGCGACGATACTCACGATACGGTCGGCCAGTTCCCGATAGCCACTGGGTTGCTGTGGCTTGTCGAGATGGTCTGAGACATCCGCAGAGACGGCCGCGCTCACGATGTCTCCAGAGACGGCCGTCGTGTACAGGATAAAGGGGAGATTCGGGTACTCTGCGCGAACGGCCTGCAGGAACTGCAGGCCATCAATTTCCGGCAGCGTGTACGCACTCAAAATACAATCGACAGTATCGGTCTGGAGTCTGTCCAGTGCTTGCTGTGCTGTCGAGACGGCGGTGACTGAGAGCTCCGCCGTGGCGTCTTCAAGAAGTGTGACTGTGCGGTCGGCACGTTCCGGATCAGCCTCGACATACAGCACCGCGACATCCCCCGACTGCGCAGCCATACAGTCGTATTGTGAGCACGAACACAACTAGTTTTGGCTAGAGATTAGCCCAGTGCCGGGTCCGGTATTTCCTGGTGAAGTTCGTTCAATTCGAGTTCACTCTCGGCGATAACCAGCGTCACCTGTCCGTCGAGGGCGTGAAACTCGTACAGCGTCGGGTCGCCAATCTGCTGGAGTGCGTGGTGTTGCACCGGCAGCGGATACCGGTCGGCGGTCGGCCCGCGCAGCGAGAGCCCGACAACAGCGGGATGGTCGACGAGGTCGGTGTAAATCTCGGCGAACGTCTCGATCCCGTCGATTTCGAGATACTCGGTCGGCGTGAGTACGTCAGGGTCGTCGTCGGGGTCGGTCGCCTCCGTTTCGGCCATCGTCACTGTGTCGGACGACTCGGTGTACTCCTCGTAGATGGCTGTCGCGTCGGTTTCCTCGGTGCGGTCCAGTCGGGCGTGCAGATTGAACTCGGCCATACCCACGGTAAGAGGCGAGCGGCGAAACCGTTTGCTGTCTCGTGTGTGAACTGCCATCACACATTTAGGGGGCGCTGTCCTACGAACGCGTGTGACGACGGCACCACCAGCGGACCAGCCGGAGGTCGATATTCGGCCGGCCGAGCGGGCAGACCTGCTCGGCGTCTACCGAATCGAGACCGATTCGTTCTCGCAGCCGTGGCCGTTCAGCGCCTTCGAGCAGTATCTCGGCGACCCCGGCTTTCTGGTCGCGATGGAGGAGTCGGTGCTCGGCTACGTCGTTGCCGACACTGTCTCGAATCAGGGGATTCCACTCGGCCACATCAAGGACCTCGCCGTCCGGCAGGACGCCCGCGGCAACGGCGTCGGAACCGAACTGCTCCGACACGCCATCGGCACGCTCGAATCGCAGGGTGTGCACGCAATCAAACTCGAAGTTCGGGAAGGCAACCAACGGGCAATCGAACTCTACCGCGCCCACGGCTTCGAACAACAGCGCAGCATTGACGGCTACTACGACGACGGCGAAGACGCACTCTTGCTCGTTCGCTCAGCGTGAGCACCAATCAAAACTCCCATACCCGATGCCCTCGCAGGGTAGCCTACACGAACAGGTGGTTTCCGTGAACAAACAGGAATACACAGGCGATTATCAGGAGAAGACGCTGTATCTGCCGGGACCGACGGAGGTCCGCGAAGACGTGATCGAGGCGATGGCTGAACCGATGTTCGGCCACCGGATGGACCGGATGACTGACCTCTACACAACGATTGTCGAAGACACCAAGGACTTTCTCGACACCGACCAGGAGGTCATCGTCCTGACCGCGTCAGGAACCGAGTTCTGGGAGTCGACGACGCTGAATCTCGTCGACGAGCAGATGCTCGTGCCAACCAGCGGAGCCTTCAGCGAACGACAGGCAAACGTCGCCGAGCGACTCGGCAAGTCTGTCGACCGCGTCGAGTACGACTGGGGACAGGCCGTCAAACCCGAGGACATCCGCGACGCGCTCGACGAGAACGAGTACGACGCTGTCGGGATGGTGATGAACGAGACCTCGACTGGCGTCCGCAATCCTGTCGAAGAGATTGGTGACCTGCTCGGTGACTACCCAGACACCTACTTCATCGTCGACGCAATCTCCTGTCTCGGCGGAGATTTCATCGACATCGAGGGCCACAACATCGACGCCATCTTCACGTCGACCCAGAAAGCCTTCGCGATGCCGCCGGGGCTTGCGGTCTGTACCGTCAGCGACGACGCCTACGAGCGAGAACTGGAGAAAGACTCCGCGTCGTGGTACGGCGGGTTCCAGCGCTGTCTCGACTACTACGACCGGAAGGGCCAGACCCACTCCACGCCCGCAATTCCGATTATGCTCGCCTACCGCAAGCAGATGAAACACATGCTCGAAGAGGGCCACGACGCCCGCAACCAGCGCCACCGGGAGATGGCCGAGTACACCCGCGACTGGGCACGTGAACACTTTGGCCTGTTCCCCGAGGAGGGCTACGAATCCCAGACCGTGACCTGTGTCGAGAACACGCAGGGAATCAACGTCGCGGAAACCGTCGAACAAGTCTCCGAGGAGTACGACTTTGTGTTCTCCAGCGGCTACGGCGACATTGGCGAGGAGAGCTTCCGCATCGGCCACATGGGCGAGCATACCGTCGAGAGCGTCAGGGAACTCACCGACGCCATCGAAGACGTGGCCGACCTCTGAGTTCTGCGATATCGTCACCGAAACAGACTATCTGTTTCTACAAAACTTTCAAGAGCGTCCAGACCAACTAGTTGTTGAACCATGTGTCATGGGTTCTCATACCGGGATGACAGCATCGAAGAACAGACCGAGTCCGACCCAGAGTTCCTGAACGAACAGAGCAGTGCTGAGACGGAACTCGTGACTGACGGGGGCGACGAGGACGAGGACGAAGAGTAGGCCAGAACTCGCGTCACGCACTCCCTGCAGTTTTTTTATTCGTGTGCTGACTCGATAGCCGCGGCCATCGGTCGCGTCGAACCCGCCGGACATTTTACTCTGCCACCCTACGTTGCTGGCGATGGAGACAGCCGAGCAGGAACCAGCAGATAATCCCTACGTGTCGGACCCGGAGGCGGAGTTTGCGCCGGTCGAAGAGCTCGACGCCGAGACGGCCCGCGAGCAGGTTGCCCAGTTGCGGGAGGCCATCCGGTATCACGACTACCGGTACTACGTCGCGGCAGAGCCAGTAATCGGTGACCGGACCTACGACGCGCTGTTCGACCGGCTGCAACAGTTGGAAACGGAGTTTGAACTCGACACCGATGGCAGCCCAACCCAGCGAGTCGGCGCCGACCCACTCGACGAACTCGATACGGTCGAGCACGTGGCCGTGATGCGCTCGCTCGACCAGAGCGGCGAGGCCGAGGAGGTTCGGGAGTTCGACGACCGAGTGCGAAGTGACCTCGGCGTCGACGCTGTCGAGTACTTCTGTGAACCGAAATTTGACGGGCTCTCTGTCGAAATCGTCTACGAGGAGGGGCGCTACGAGCGCGCCGCAACTCGCGGGGACGGCGAGCGCGGCGACGACGTGACCGAGCAGGTACGGACCATCCCTGCCGTACCCGAGCGACTCCGTGGCGACTACCCCGAGGAACTGACCGTCCGCGGCGAGGTACTCATGCCGCGGACGGCGTTCCAGGAACACAACCGCGAACGTGTCGAGGCAGGGAAGGAGCCGTTCGCCAACCCGCGGAACGCCGCCGCCGGGACGCTCCGCCAACTCGACCCGAGCGTCGTTGCCGAGCGACCGCTGACCGTCTACTTCTTCTCCGTGCTCGATTCGACTACCGAGTTCGAGCGCACCAGCGAGATTTACGAGCGGTTCCCGCAGTGGGGTCTGCGCGTTGCCGAGCGCGTCGAGCGCGTCGACAGCATCGAAGACGCCATCGTCTACCGTGACCGACTGCTCGAACAGCGAGACAACCTCGATTACGAAATCGACGGCACGGTGATTTCGGTAAACGACCGCGCGGCCTGCGAGCAGTTGGGAGCGACTGCCCGCGCGCCGCGGTGGGCCTTCGCCTACAAGTTCCCGGCCAGAAGCGGCGAGACGACCGTCCGCGACATCGTCGTACAGGTCGGGCGAACCGGTCGGCTCACCCCGGTCGCACTGCTCGACCCCGTCGACGTTGGCGGCGTCACCGTCTCACGGGCCAGCCTCCACAATCCCGAAGAAATTGCTCGTCTCGGTGTCGACGTTGGCGACGAAGTTCGCGTCAAGCGGGCGGGCGACGTGATTCCCGACGTAAGCGAGGTTGTCGACGGCGACGACGGACACTTCGAGTTTCCCGAGACCTGCCCGGCGTGCGGGACCGAAGTCAGCCGAGACGGGCCGCTGGCGTTCTGTCCGGCCGGACTGGGCTGTCCAGCCCAGCGCGAACAGGCAATCCAGCACTACGCCACGCGGGACGCACTCGACATCG
Organism: Halovenus halobia; assembly: GCF_051414135.1. NCBI lineage: Archaea > Methanobacteriati > Methanobacteriota > Halobacteria > Halobacteriales > Haloarculaceae > Halovenus > Halovenus halobia. Next base: position 174,398 of record NZ_JBLKOA010000004.1, on the reverse strand, counting down.
AGGGACTGGGCGAACAACGCGTCGAGCAGTTGATCGAGGCTGGCCTTGTCGGAGAGCCAGCAGACCTGTACGAACTCACCGTCGAGGAACTGACCGATCTGGAGGGCTGGGGCGAACAGAGCGCAGAGAATCTGCTCGCCGAGATCGAAGCGACTCGGGAGCCACCGCTTGCGGCATTTCTCACGGCAATCGGGGTCCCGGAGGTCGGACAGACGACCGCCCGAACACTCGCTGCAGAGTTCGAAACCTTCGAGGGTATTCGAACCGCGAGCGCCGAGCAGTTACAGGCAGTGCCCGACGTGGGGCCGAAAGTCGCTGAGGCGATTCGAACCTTCTTCGAAACTGAAGAGACGGCAGCGGCAATTGACCGACTGCTCGAACACGTCGACCCGCAAGAAGACGACACTGATCGTGGGAATTCCCTCGAAGGTAAGACGTTCGTCTTCACCGGCTCGCTCGAAGAGATGACGCGCTCTGAGGCGCAGGACCTCATCGAGAGCCACGGTGGGAACGCAACAAGCAGCGTCTCGGGGAACACTGATTATCTCGTCGTCGGGGAGAATCCGGGCCAGACGAAACAGGACGACGCCGCTGCTGAGGACGTGCCAACGCTATCGGAAACAGAGTTTCAGGAACTACTCGCCGACCGAGGCATCGAGGCTTAGACTTCGTCGTCAGGGTCGTGTTTCTCGGCCATTCGACTGGCTTCGTTGGCGTACCGTTCGCGAGTCTCGGGGTCTTTCACATCGTCGAGGTCGTCGAGCGACTCCTCCCGGGCAGCGGTGATCGTCTTGCCGTAGAGCATATTGTGTGAGAGCTGTTTCTTGCGGTGTTTCTCCCCGTCTATCGTCGCGAACACGAGCGTCACCAGGTCTTCGTCGTTGCCGTAACTGCGCTCGACCAGCCAGACCCGTTGGGCCTCAGTCATACACCCCCCTTGCCGCTCACTCCTGTTGTATGCTCCGGAGCGCGAAGAGTTCTCAGGAACGATAACGGGGCGTCGAAGTAATACGAGTCGGGCAAGTACGATGGAATATGGAGTGGCAGTCGCAGGTCGAAGACCTCCTCTACTCGGGTGAGTCAGTCGAGGAGGTCGTTGACGTTGGCGACGCAGGAATCGTCGTTACGAGCCACCGCGTACTGACATTCACCCCAAATATGGCTGGCGCGAACTTCCAGCAAGTCGACCGACCAAACGTCGCCGGTATCACTACCGGTGCGCTCTCGTCGACAGGACTCGCCGAACGAAGTATTCGGTACGGCGTATACAGCGCTATGCTCCTGTTAGCTGGCGTCTTCATCGACTTCGGCGGGCTTATCGGCGATGTGAGCTTCGATGCACAGGCGACACAGGAGACCGGCGCTGGCGGCATTGTTGGCCTCGCACAAGGGATGTTGAGTTTCTTTTCACAGCTCGACGCGCTCATGCGGACCATCGGCGCAGTTGGACTTCTCATCGCCGTCGCCATCTTTGCGGTCTACTGGCTCAGACGGACACCGACACTCGAGATTGCAATCGCTGGCGACCGCGAGAATATTCATCTCCCACGTCCAGATGAGCCAGACAGAGTGATACGAACAGTTGAGAGCGCGCTGGGGATAGAAGGCACTGATGCGTCCAGAGTTGCCTCACTGCTCCCGGGAGATATCTTCTAAGCGACGGACCAAAGCCAATCCAACGCCTACAGACGAGCAATGAAAGCGGAGACCGTCCGCGAGCGCGCGTCGGCGTTGCCCACCGAGCCCGGCGTCTATCAGTTTCTCGACGGCGAGCGGGTGCTGTACGTCGGCAAGGCCGTCGAACTGCGCGACCGGGTGCGCTCGTATGCGGACCCCCGAAGTGAACGCATCCGCCAGATGGTCGCTCGGGCTGACGACCTCGATATCGCCGTCACGGACACAGAGTCACAGGCACTCCTGCTCGAAGCCAATCTCATCAAGCGCCACCGGCCGAAGTACAACGTCCGGCTAAAGGACGACAAGTCCTACCCGCTGGTGGCGCTGACCGGCCACGAGTATCCACAGCTACGGATCACTCGCGACCCCGAAAGCGGGTCGACCGTCTTCGGCCCCTTCACCGAGAAAGGGACTGTAGAAACAGTCTGCAAGGCGCTCCGAGATGTCTACGGCCTGCGGGGCTGTTCGGACCACAAGTTCGCCAACCGAGACCGACCCTGTCTCGACTACGATATCGGACTCTGTACTGCTCCCTGCACTGGCGAGATTAGCCACGAGGAGTATCTCGAAGATGTCGAATCCGTCAAGCGGTTTTTCAACGGCGAGACGGGCGTGCTGGCCGAACCACTCCGTAACGAAATGGAACAAGCTGCACAGGACGAGCGCTTCGAGCGGGCGGCAAATCTCCGGGATATGCTCGACGCCGTCAAGCGGTTCCGCCAGACCGGCGGCGAGGCAGTCACCAGTGCCGAGGGCGACGGCCGCCGAACCGACGTGCTCGGCGTGTCACTGGCCGGGTCCGAGCCAACGGTTGCGCTGTTGCGCGCCGAGGGCGGGCAGTTGGTCGAGCGCGAACAGCACTCCCTCGCGGTGCCCGACGACGAGACTGCCGGAACGGGGCTGCCGGACTCCTCGGACCCCGGTGCGGTGCTGGGTGCGTTCATTCCGCAGTACTACGCCGGCACAGAGCTTCCGGACCGGCTGTTGACACCGGAACAACCAGTTGGCGATGGACTGGACGAGTGGCTGAGTGAGGCCGGCGTCGAACTCCGGATTCCGGGCGCTGGCCGGGAGGCAACGCTGGTCGACCTGGCGATGAAAAACGCCCGCCGACAGGAACGCGAACGTGACGGGACGAGAGCGCTGGCAACGGCGCTCGGTCTCGACGCCGCAAACCGAATCGAGGGGTTCGACGTCAGCCACTCGCAGGGGCGAGCGGTCGTCGGCAGCAACGTCTGTTTCGTCGACGGGTCTCCAGACAAGAGCGGTTACCGTCGGAAGAAACTCACCGAGACGAACGACGACTACGAGAATATGCGCCAACTGGTGCAGTGGCGTGCCGAGCGCGCAGTCGAGGGCCGCGACGACCGCCCAGACCCAGACCTACTGCTCATCGACGGCGGCGAGGGCCAACTTGGGGCTGCTCGGGACGCCCTCGCAGGCGTCGGCTGGGACGTGCCCGCCGTGGCGCTCGCCAAGGCTGAGGAACTCGTGGTTACGCCCGAGCGAACCTACGACTGGGACAAAAGCGACGAGAAACTCAAACTGCTCCAGCGGGTGCGCGACGAAGCCCACCGTTTTGCGGTCCAGTACCACGAGACGCTACGAGACGATGTCTCGACCGCACTGGACGATATCGACGGCGTCGGCCCCGAAACACGAAAAGGCCTGCTAGGTCGGTTCGGCAGTGTCGACGGCATCCGAGAGGCGACCGTCGAGGAACTCCGGGCAGTCGATGGCGTGGGTGAGCAGACGGCCGAACAACTTGACCGGCAGTTGTGAGACGCTGGACCCTCGGGAGGCGGAGTCGAGTAGGCGCACCGACGTGGTACTGCTCGTCGGCAATCTCGCCCACGACATCATCTCGAACAGGTTTCGGAGGGTAGTGGTAACAGAGCCACTCACCACAGAACAGTACAGAAGCCTTGTAGCACATATCCGAGACGATCGAAGAATCTTGACGAACACGGCAAAGCGTGAAGACGCTCCGCGTAGCGGGCACAGAAGGGGAAGACAATCGTTCTCTGGACCACGCTAGGTAAGCCGTCGAATCAAAACTGAAAACTGGACCTGTAGAGTTAATCCGCTTCGACCCCACGGCAGATATATGGTGCTTTCCGAGTCTCAGACGTACGCCATCGGCGTGGTTGTGGCTGGGCTCTTCCTGCTGGTCGCGCTGGTCCGTCTGAGAAAGTTCGAGCGAGAACAGCGAACACAGGCCCTCCCGTTCGCCGGTTTGAGCGTCCTCTTGCTGTTTGGCTACATCGGGATGTCTCAGGGCCTCCTTGCACCAATCGGAACTGAGGGGTATCCAGTCCATCTCCTGCGCTACAGTATGTACGTGGTCGGTTACGGATTTGCCGCAGGGTACACGGGACTGCTTGCTAGGGCACCACTCCGCTATCGCCTCGCTATTGTTGGTGCAGTCATTGGAAACACCATCTCGACGGCTGGCGGTCAACTCATTCCAGGGGCAGCCGGGAGTCTCCTCAGCCTCCTGTCGATTGTGTCGCTAGGCGCAGCCCTGTGGGTGCTACTCGGTCCGCTAACGAGCGCAGCGCAGACGGTGTCTGGTCGTCGACGTCTCCTGTTCTCAAAACTCCGAAATATCTTCATCCTCGGCTTTCTTACTTATTTCCTGACTGGCCTGCTGGCTCGTGGAACGCTCGGGATATTCGATACGTTCGTCTCCGTGTTCGTGGCTGGGTACGCCGATATTATTATCTTTGGCGGCCTCATTTTGATTCCACTCACGTCCCCAGGGGCTTTGGAGACAATGGCAGAAGAGTACCGCAGTCCCCTCGCAGTGTTCGCCCGTTCTACGGACGGGGTTGAGTGACCCAGCGTTTTGTCAGTCACTCCCAGGTGACCCGAACTCTACGAGTAGATATTAGTGCCGAGTGGGTCAACGAGATGACACAGAATGCCTTCTGACGACTCAGAGACGAGTGGCCTCTCCGCCACGCGACGAACCATACTTGCAACCGTCGGGACGACTGGGCTGGCAGCACTAGCTGGCTGTCAGAGGTTCGACTCAGACTCGTCGTTCACTCCCCCCTCGTTTGAGACGACGGCTGGCTCGCTGTACGGAACGTGGCTTCCCGAGGAAAAACAGGCGAGACATAGTTTCAATCTATCAGCAGTCTCACCGGCGATGAGTTTGCGTGCCGAGCCGCAGTCAGTTGTCACCGAGCGGTTAAACATTCTGAAGACTGGAGAGATTCGTTGTGGTGTTGACCTCTCGAGTGCTGACCACGTTATCAGAGTCAATTACGGTTCCCGCATTGCAACTGGGTCCCTCGATACAGACTCGCTCAAACAGACGCTCGTCGAGCAGATGCCGTACGAACGGACCTCGTCGTATGGCGATTTCACCATATACAGCCGGACAGACGACCGCGAACAGAAGGTCGCGCTCGGCCTGGAGACCGCGATTTCATCGACCGTACACGAAAGACAGCGCAGAACTATCGAGTCGATCATCGATACGAAGTTTGGTACCCAGCTAAATGCCCTGCAGACCGACGACGCGCTCAAAGCCGTTGCAGATGGTCTCGGCCATACGTATCACGGTACCACGTTCACCGAACCAAGCGATGGGAGCTACGATTCGGAGTCCTTGCCAGACAAAATGGCACAAGTCCGCCGACTGACCGACGAGTACGGATATCTGATTCACCAAGCCGCGTTCCCCGAACAGACCAGCCAAACCGAAATCGAGGAGTTCGCCGCAGAGCTCGACAACAACTGGGACAATCCGGAGCTCGAAACGACGTACACCACCGATAGCGTCTCTGCTCGCCCATCACTTCGCCACTACGTCCGAGTCAGCAGAGAAGACGCGATCGAATCCGTCGACGTTACCCCCCTCCCAGATATCGCATTCAGTGTCGAGGAGTCTCCAGACACACTCACGCTCACTCACGAGTACGGTGATACGGTCGATGCCCGCAACCTCAAACTTGAGGGCTACTTGACTGAGACAGAGGATTCCGTACCCTTCGATACGCAGCCGCGTGACACGTACAGTACGTTCGACCAGGGCTCGTCACTCCAGGTCTCAACACGTCTCGCTGGTGAGTCAGTGAGAAGCATCAATCTGAGCTACACGAAAATGAATTCTCCCTTTAACCTCCTTCTTCATTATTCACTGAACCGGTAATAACGGCCCTGGCGGATTCGATATATCGTCTGTATAGTTATTATTTAAATGAGTATGAGAAAACACGAGGTGTCCGTCGGTGACGAGAGTCAGTTCGTCCGTACTTCCGCAACGTCCGACAGCGAGCGGACTCCCTCGATAGAAAACCGCGCACCGTCGGCCCAACTCTCTTCGACACCAATCGACCAGCCGTGGCCGTCGACGATGTCCGTGACAATTGCGAGGCCATAGCCGGTCCCGTCCTCGGAGTGTGTGACGCCTTGCTCGAAGATGTCTTCGCGTTGCTCCGGCGGGATACCCGGGCCATCGTCGGCAACGTAGAACCTCTCGTCGGTGGCGCCGATTCGGATCGTCACGTCCTCGCGGCCGTGCTCCACTGCGTCCTGACGAGCCTGCGAGTCAGGGCTCGTGGAACCGTGTTCCACGGCGTTGCGAATCAGGTTCTCGAACAGTTGGCGGAGTCGGTCGGGGTCGGCGTCGAAGCGAGCGTCGTCTTCGATATCCAGCGTCGCCTGGGCCGTATCAACACCCTCCCAGGCGCTTCTGGCAATTTCGGCGAGCACAATCGGCTCGCGGTCGAGGTCCTGGTCGCCACGGGCGCGGGCAAGGAGGTCTTCGATGAGGTCCTCCATCCGCGCAAGCGAGCTGTCGATTTTCTCGATGTGTGGTGTCGGGTCGTCGGCGTCACGGGCCAGTTCGGCGTGTGCCGAGGCGATGTTCAGTGGATTGCGCAGGTCGTGGCTCACCACGCTGGCAAAATCGTTGAGTCGCTCGTTGCGCTGGGCGAGTTGTCGCTCCCGCAGCGTCCGGGCGAAGGCGGATTCGACCGTGCTGGCAAGCAGGCGAAAGAGTTCGATATCAGTCTCGTCGAATGCGTTGCGCTCGTCGGAGTATGCAGCGATGACACCGTACTCGCCGACCGGAACCAGCAGTTCCGAGGTGACTTTTCCGGGATGGTGAGAGGTCGATGTCGTCGCGGGGACGAACCCGAGTTCACGAGACTCGCCGCTCTCGTACACCTCCCAGATGAACTCGCTATCTTGACCGAGCGGTGCCATCTCACCGACTCGGTCGTCGATAGCCTCGGACCACGCCAGCGGGTCGAGTGTGTCCGTTGCGTCGTTGTACCGCCAGACGACCGCTAACTGGAAGTCAAGAATCTCTTCGGTCGCCTCGACAGTCCCTTCGGCGATTTCCGTGTCGGACTCGGCGACAATGAGTTCCCGAGTCAGGTCGTGCAGCGATTCGAGTTTCTGCTGGAGTTGGACCTGCTCGGTCACGTCGCGCAGGAACACCGAAAGTCCCTCCTCGGAGGGATAGGCGTTGACCTCGAACCAGCGGTCACGTGGCCGGTAGTGTTCCTCGAAGCTTGTCGGTTCCTGACTTTGCATCGCCTCGGTGAATTTGCTGTAGAAACTGGTCGAAATTGCCGCCGGAAAGGCGTCCCAGAAGCGGACGCCTGTTACTTCTTCTCCCTCGACATCGAGGACATCCTCCGCGCGACTGTTCAGCAGCACGAACCTGTCCTCGTTGTCGAGGGCGAAAAAGGCGTCTGTGATTCGTTCGAGTGTGTCCTCGAACCGTTCGCTGGGCCCCTCAAATTGGTCGGTCTGCTTGTAATCGGTGATATCGCGCACGAAGAGTTCGACGCCACCGCCGTCGAGCGGAACCGCACGGACGTCTAGCCACGCGTCGGCGGGGCTGTGATAGAGGTCGGTTGTGGTTGGGTTCTCAGCTTCTCGAACCTCCTGACACAGGTTTCGGAGTTCGGTCTCCCTCCAGTCGGGGAGGAGGTCCCAGAGACGGTTCCCGGTCGCCTCAGCGGGAGAGAGGTCAGTCCACGATTCGAGGCGTGGGTCCCAGTCCGTCACGACTCCGCTGGTGTCCAGCGCGAGATACTGGCCAAGTGTCCGAGGGTGGGTCTCGTCCTGTCGCGAGGTAGCGCTCAGCACTCGGCCAACGAGTTCGTCGGCTGCCTCTGCACGACTCTCTCCGGGGTAGATCTGGTGTAACTCGACTGTATCGGGGACAGCCGCAATCGCCCCGCTCAGGTCGAACACTGGAATGTCAGCGTTTCCGTCAGCAACGGCGTCGACTACCTGTTGGAGGTCGTCGCTGTCGAGCATTCCGCAGACGACGGCGTCGAGAAACGAACTCTCGACGAGGTCAGCAGTGCCAGCGGGCGTGGTTGTGAGAAGGTGCACGGGACGGTGAAGCCGCTGGTCGAGGGCGCGAACGATATCGAGGCCCCGCTTCTCGTCACCGACGTATGCGAGGACCAACGGCTCGAGCATATAGAGTCAATGTATCCCTCTTGATATAAGAAACTACGGACCTTCGATATCAGTATTGATTTGGCTAGCTGGACCGGCCACGCTCGAAGACGACGGCGCCGTCGACGATTGTCAGCTCGACAGCCAGGTCAGCAATGCTGTCTGTCTCCCACGGGGACTGGTCGAGGACGACCAGATCAGCGCAGTTGCCCGGTTTGATTGTCCCGAGACGGTTCTCGTCGAAGCCAGCGTACGCACCACCTCGCGTGTAGGCACGAACCGCTTCAGTCGTATCGATTCGCTGCGTGTCATCCGGGGCCGTGACAGCCTGTTCGATGCCAAACAGCGGGTCCATCGGCATGCAGTCACTGCCAAACGCCAGTACAATCCCGGCGTCGAGCAGCAGCCTGAACTGATTGCTCCGGCGTCGGCGCTCCTCACCGAGTCTCTCGTCGTACAGGCCACCCTCGCGAGCCCATTTGAGGAAGTTCGGCTGGGCCGAAATGACGATATCGTTCGCTCCCACTGCCGCCAGTCGCTCTTCCGAGAGCAGTTCGGCGTGTTCGATTCGATGGCGCTCTCCACTGGTACCCTCGTAGGAATCGACGAGCGCGTCGAGCGCTTCGTCGCCGATACCGTGGACCATCGCCTGCAGGCCCGCGTCGTCGATGCGGTCGACCAGTTCCGAGAGTTCCGCCGGCGGAATTGTCCACTCGCCGCGTCCGTCACCGTCGCTGTATGGCTCCGAAAGACGGGCTGTTCGGCTCCCGATGCTGCCGTCAGCGAAGGCTTTGACCGCGCCGACGCGGAGGTGGTCGGTGCCGTGGTTGGTAACCAGACCAAGGTCGTCGATAGCGTCGAGAAACTCAGCGGTGTAGTTGAGTCGAACTCGGAGCGAGAGGTCGCCGTCCCGGTCGAGTTCGTGAAACAGCCGAGCGACGACCGGTTCGCGGATGATATCGTGGACGCCCGTCACGCCCTGGCGGTGGGCGTACTCCTGTGCAGCGAGCAGATACTCACGGAATCGTTCGGGGTCCGGGTCGATCCGCTCGCCCAGGACTGCGAGGGCGTCCTCGGTGAGGACGCCTGTTGGCCTGCCGTCGTCACGAGCGACGTACTCGGCGGGGAAGTCGTCGACGTACCGGTCGAGGACGACGCTGTTGACCGAGGCGAGGTGAAGATCCTCCCGATAGGCGACGACCGGTCGGTCCGTGCTGACCTCGTCGAGTTGGTCACGGGTGAGATAGTCACCGCTCCAGCGGCTCTCGTCGTAGCCGTAGCCGAGAATTGGGCCCTCACTCTCCTCGCGTCTGGCCGCGAGTTCGTCGAGACACTCACTCGGCGAGTCCGCAGCAGCAAGGTCGGCCTCGACCTGTTGTTTGCCGAGAAAGTCCATGTGTGTGTGTGCGTCGATGAATCCAGGAAGTACAACCCGGTCTTCGAGGTCGATCTCAGTTGTTTCGACATCAGTCACAAAGTCGACTTCGCTGGTGCGGCCAACGCGGACGATCTGTCCGTCTCTGATGGCAACGGCCTCAGCGGTTTCACCGGCAAGCGTCCGGACTCGGCCGGTGTGCAAGACAAGGTCTGCAGCCTCTGTCATATCTCTACTGACTTATCAACGACCGTAATAGTTTGCCCTATTCCTGGGCTGGCTGGCCGGACAGATTGCCGTCCTCGTCGAATCGACGGGCGCGCAGGAACCGGGCGCGAAGCTGATTGGCGCCCGATTTGAGGTCGGCGTCGCGGATGCCCGCAACCTCACCGTCGGCGACGGCGTCAATTAGCGCTTCGAGTTGGTCTTTCTCGCTCGGCGTGAGGTCGAATTCGTAGGTTTGGGTCTCCTCGGCGTCGAGTTTGGTGAACCGGCGAGCAGCCGTAACTACAAGCGAGCACGGCTCCCGGCACGGGAAGACGCCGTTGCCGCCGGGCGTCTCCAGTTCGGTTTCGTCGTCGTACTGCCAGACGCGGCGTTTCAGACACTGTGAGTCCTGACAGCAGCTTTCGGCGACCCACTCGACGTGTTCGTGACCCTCGCCGCGGTCCCACGTCTCGATGACGCCGTACATCCCGGTCTGGCGTGCCATCGTCTCCCGCCAGTGAGTGACATCGAGCGTCCCGGTGCGTTCTTGGTGCCAGTTTGCGACCGTCGCCGGATAGAAGAAATCGACCGTCTCGACGAGTTCAGCAGGACCCAATCCGGAGAACTCCCAGCCAGTCCGCAGCGTCGGCGCTGTCTTCAGCGGCCGGTAGGTTCCATCGTCGGTGTACGTCGCCAGTTCCCGGGCTTCTCGGGGGTCGTCGTAGGCCGTCAGATTTCCGGGAGTGTCGTCAGCGTGAGTAAGCCGGTACCGTCGGCGACCATCCGATTCGAGCGTGACCTCGATTCGGAGTTGGCCCCACTCGGTCACCGTGCCGTCTTCGAGGCGGTCGTAGCGTTCGGCGACCGAGCCCTCACCCTCGAGCCACCGCAGGAAGGCCCAGCGGTCGTCTTTCTGGGGGGCCAGCGCGTGCCAGAAATACCAGTTTGTGACGTGGTCCGAACCGGTCGCAACGGCGCGGAGTTCGGCTTCGCTCAGGCCAGTAAACTCGACATCTGGCGTCCGGTAGGCGTAGTTGCCGTCGAACTCCACGTGGAGACCGTCGAAAGAAATTCCGTCGGGTGCGGTCTCGACGAGCGCGTCGACGTACCCGTGTGACATACAAACTCAGAGGGTGTGCGTCCTCAAAAGTCGGGCGATTCCGGGGGTTACAGCGCGTCGGCCGGCGGCCGGTCAGTTGTGGTCTGGTTGCGAATCTGCGCGTGGGCGTCGGCCACGTCTGCCTCCGCGTCGTCGGCCCGTTCGAGTACCACATCGGCCAGCAGCGGTTCGGTCCCGACAGCGCCAGAGTACCAGACGCGGTGGCCGTCAACCAACTCCGGAATATCGTAGCCCGTCCGGTAGTCGTCGGTCAGGCCCATATCCTCCGGAATATCCTCCTGAGTGTGGAAGCCATCGGAGACAAACAGCGGCACGACGACGATATCCTCACTCTCGAAGTAGTCGGTCACGTCGTCGATTTCGGGGTCTTCGTCCATAAAGAGCGCCTGCACCTCGTCGAACCGGCCCCTCTCGCGGATGCGGTCGGCGTGGTACTCGATTGCCTTCGCGGAGTTTTCGTTGCGCCGGGTCCCGTGGCCGACGACAGCGAGTCCGAAGCCGCCCCCCACATCTGGGTCGTCGGTGACTGACCTGGCACGCTGGACGATCACATCGCTCATCGCGTCGTGAGTTCCGACAGGCCCGCAGTAGTGGACCGTCTGTCCGGTGTCTTTGGCGGTCAGCGTCGCCGTATCTGCGCTGGTGCCGTCCGACTCCCACAGGTCAGGGTCCCAGCCCTCGAGCCGAAGCTCCCGGGGAATAACCTCCTCGGTGAAATAGCCCTCGCTGATGAACAGCGGGACGACGTACACCTCCTCGGCGTCCACAGTGCGAAGCACCTCCCGGAAGGCGGGTTCTTCCTTCCAGAACGTCTCTCGAACCTCGTCGAAGGCACCGGTCTCGCGGATGCGGTCAGCGTGGTCGAACGCGGGCGCGCTGGAGCCCGGATTCTTGTGCGAGCCGTGGGCGGCGATGACGAGGGCAGTGGACATAGTACTACTAGCGGAGAGCGCGGCTTAGGGGCTACGATGGGATTAAGCCCCTGCCGGCGGTTCGCTCCGGTATGACGCTTGCAGAACGAGCCAGAGCAGCGGCCCGCGAACACCCATTCATGCACGACGCCCTCGCTGTTGGCGTCCTCAACTACTCGGCGGCTGCCCGATTCCTCGATGTCGGCGAAGAGGAGGCGGTTGCGGCCGCACTCCGGCGCTACGGCGAGCAACTTGACGCCCCGGCGAGGGAGGCTGACGTCCGAGTGACGATGGAGACAGGTCTCGGCCGTGGCGACGGTGGACTGTTGACCGTCGGCGACACCGGCTTCGTGCCCGGAGACGGCTCGCTAACTGCGATTCTCGTCAGTGGCGAGGTATCGCTGGGGCTCTGTCGGCGCGTGCTCGGTAGCTGCGAGACCGCCGAAATTGACGTTCTCGGCGCTGGGTTCGGTGAATCTGTAATTCTCGTGGTCGTCGAGCGTCGTGACGGGCCGGACGCGCTTCGGCTCGTCGAATCGGTCTGTTCCTGAGAGTGCAGTCGCCGGGGATTGGGCGGTAATTAGTAACGATAAATGCTATGGCGCTATATAGAATTGGCAGAACGGCGAGAGAGCCGGGGTCGATGAGCGAGCGATTAGCTGTCGGTCGGTTCCTCTGGGATTCGCTCGATTGGCGCCTCCCACAGCAGGATGCCCAGCGAGCAGGCGACGAGAACAACACCGGCCACCGCGAGCGCGAACAGCGGCGAGACTGCGTCAGAGATGACGCCACTGGTGAGTTGAAATGGGACGACAGCGAAGCCGCTGACCATCGCCATCGCACTGAGGACCGTTGCGCGGCCAATCGTTTCAATACGGTCGTTGATATACTGGCCGGCGAACGACCGCGTAACGTCCGAGAGGCCGCGAATCAGCAGGAACGTCGGCAACGCAAGCACTGGGACGAAGTACATCCCGATCAGCGCGCCACCGACGACGAACGGCAGCCACAGGAACCACGTTCGGAGTCCGAGTCGGTCGCGAATCGCCCCGGTGTAATAGCTCAGCCCAGCCCCGAAGAGACTGTAGGCGGCGTAGAACCACCCCAGCAGTGACCGAACTTGGGTCTCGGCCACACCGAAGTCAACGACGACGGTCTCGAAAATCGGCTGGAGAAAGACGAACACGAGGTAGGTCACTGCCGCGTACAGAACGTAGTAGTAGAGCACGAACGCGCGAATGTTACGCTGTGCAAGCGTGCGGCGGACGATGCCGACGGTCCGACGAAAGGTCAACGCCGCCGTCTCGGTCTGCTCGTAGGTCTCCGGTTCCTCGACTGTCAGGAGCACAACCACACCGAGTGCCGTGACCGCGGCGGCGACGAACCACGGGTACGAGAGGTCGATACTCCCCAGATAGCCGCCAGTGATTGCGGCACCGGCACCGATGGCCAGCGAGACAGATTCGCCGCGTCCGCGGACGTGTGCGAACTCGTCTTCCGAGAGGTCGTCGGTGAGGGTGTCGTACAGCCAAGCGTCTTCGCTGCCCGAGCGGAAGTTGTACCCCGCCGACCAGCAGACGTACAGGACCGCAAGCGCGAGGAAGGAACTGGCAAGGCCGATGCCGAGCAGTGTGAGTGAGATGAGCGTCGTACCGATGAGCAGGCTGTTGCGCCGGCCGAGTCTGTCGCCGACGTAGCCGGTCGGAATCTCGCCGACCAGCGTCGTCAGGTTGTATATCGCTTCGAGGGCAGCAATCTGTGTGAAATCGAGGCCCTGCGCGAGAAAAAAGAGGTACATAATCGGCCGATAGAATTCGACGGCCTTCGTCGACTTGTAGAGATAGTACTTCAGAACGCTTCGGGGTGGGAACTCGGCGCTCAGCGACTGCGATGGCACGGCCACATCGAGGCTGTTGCCGCCGGGAAGATGGTTGTTGTGTTATGACGTGTTCGGCGTTTCGTAATACCCGTCCAGGATGACTAGAGTTGGATGTGTTGCTCGCTGCACTGCTTCGGAGCGGTACTGTCTAAGCGACCAGTATCTTGCGCAACCTCGGACGTAAGTAAGAAGTGTATAACTACGGGCACCCAGCAATCAGTTGTGGATATGTCAAGCGAGCAGACAGGCGACTCGAATGGGAGACGGTCAGGCTCGTCGGCGGAGCCGAGCTACCAGCTTCGCTGTGCCACGGCGCGGTTAGAGGCTGCGCTGCAGTCGCTGGACCTCAAATCGGAGACTGAGCGAGCAAAGGAAATTATCACAGCGCTGCGCGCAACGGACCGGGCGAGCAGACTCGAAACAGACCGGGACGATTGAACGCTCACTCGCCGCGAAAGTCCGGGTCCCGTCCTTCGAGGCGTGCCTCGACACCTTCGCGGTAGTCCGCCGTTCGGTAGGTTTCCTTCGCGAGTGCCCGCTCGAATTCGAGCCCTTCGTCGAGCCCCATGTCCCCGGCAGCGTTGAGCGCCTGCTTGGCCATCCGCATCCCGATGGGTCCGTTGTCGGCCAACTCCGCAGCCAGTTCTCGCGCAGTTTCGACGACAGTGCCGGGTTCGACCACCTCGCGGACGAGACCAGCGTCGGCGGCAGCCTCCGGGTCGACGTACTCACCAGTGAGCACGATTTCTTTGGCCTTCGCGAGGCCGACGAGTCGCGGGAGTCGCTGGGTCGCGCCGCCGTGTGGGAAGGTGCCGAGCTTGACCTCGACAACGCCGTATTTTGCCTCACTGTCGATAATCCGGAAGTCGAACGGCAGCGTCAACTCGAAAGCCCCGGCCGGCGCAGCGCCGTGGATGGCTGCGATTGTCGGCACCGAACAGCGCTCGATTGTGTCGAGCAGGTCGGGGAACAGCGAGTCCGTCACCGCGTGGTTGGTCGACTCGTCAGCCAGACCTCGCATCATTTCGAGGTCCATCCCGGCGCTCAGGACTGGTCCCTCGCCGCGGAGGATTGCAGCGCGACACTCCGTGTCTCCGTCGAGGTGCTCGAACGCCTGCGCGAGGTCAGCCATGAGCGATTCGTTCATCGCGTTGCGTTTCTCAGGGCGCTGGATGACCACCTCTGCGCGGTAGCCCTCGCGGTCGATTCGGACGAGTTCGTTGTCCATCTCGGTCGTTGTGTCCATAGTTCGGTCTGCGGCTGACAGTACTGTAAAACCACAGGCCGATCAGTTGCGTCTGGTTTAGCGGGGGTTGGTGGTATTTTTGACTTAAACAACCAGAAAGCCCCGAGGCTCTCGACTCAGGGGACTCGCTGTCTCAGAAAATCGGAGATTTTCAGGATGACGAGAGAGCAAAGCTCTCTCGAACCACGCGCGCTCCTTCCAGTCGCGTGCTTACGTCGTCCGCCGTCGCCGAGACCCTCGCCCCTTTTCAGTCCCACCCTGTTGCCTGTGTCACGGGCCACCGCGGGTGGGATTGAAAGGGGCCGTCGGCTTGGTCTGTCCCGGACGAAGTAAGCACCTACTGGAGCGCAGCGAGTGGCGAGGGACCGTAGGTCCCTCGAACACTGTGAATTGCGCGGAACGGAGTTCCGCGAACCATTCGAGCGGCGATGCCGCGAGAAGACGGCGGCACTGCCGCCGTGAACAGGTCCCGGACAGCCAAGCCGACGGGGGCTTTCTGGTTTTCGAAGCCCAGTTTGCGTACTTAGAGACTACAAACCGAACCCACGAGTTTAAGCTTCGTCGGGCGGCAGTACGACCGTGGAGCCGTCACGTCTCTTCGAGGAGTTTCCCGCCCCCTCTTACCGCGGCGCACAGGAGCAAGCGCTCGCGGATATCCGCGACGCCTTCGAGGCTGGCAACGACGTGGTCCTCGTCCGCGCACCGACCGGCAGCGGCAAGTCGCTACTGGCTCGGGCCGTGGCTGGCTGTGGTGCGCGCCCGAGTGAGGTCGGCCCAGAAGAGCCCATTGGCTCGTACTACACCACCCCACAGGTGTCCCAGCTCGACGACGTTGCCAGCGACCCGCTGCTCGAAGACCTGAATATCATCCGTGGCAAGAACAACTACAGCTGTATCCTCCCCGGCGAGACGGACACGCCGGTCAACCAGGCGCCGTGTGCCCGCGAACGCGAGTTCGACTGTCAGGTGAAACACCGCTGTCCGTACTTTTCTGACCGCTCGATTGCCGCCAACCGTGAAATTGCGGCGATGACACTCGCGTATTTCATGCAAACGGCCGGCTCGGACGTGTTCGGCCAGCGTGACGTAGTCGTCATCGACGAAGCACACGGCCTTGGCGAGTGGGCCGAGATGTACGCCGCCATCGAACTCGGCCCCGCGACGATTCCGCCGTGGGAAGATGTCAAGCCCGACGTAATCGATGGACTCGACGACGCCGCAGAGTACGCAGAGTATCTGACGACAATCTGTGACCGTGGCCTCGATGGCTTGCGGGGCAACGCCGAACTCACGCCCGAAGAAGTCGCCAAACGCGACCAGTTGACGAAACTGCGCACCGACCTGAACTGGTTTCTGGAGGACTACCGCGACCCCGAGAGCGCAACGACGTGGGTCGTCGACCAGCACGGCGACGCGGGCGCGCCGGCGACGATCAAGCCGGTCAACCCAGAGCGCTATCTCAAACACACGGTCTGGGACCGCGGGAAGAAGTTCTTGCTTCTGTCGGCGACGATTCTCAGCCGAGATTCCTTCTGTGCGGGTGTCGGTCTCGACCCGGACCGCGTCGGGATGGTCGAAGTGCCACACACATTCCCACTGGAGCACCGGCCGCTGTTCGACGTGACACAGGGGAAGATGACCTACGAGCACCGCGACGAAACGCTGCCGAAGATTGCCCGCATACTCGTCCGGCTGATGGCCAAACATAGCGACGAGAAAGGCCTCGTTCACTGCCACTCGTACGCGATTCAGGACCAACTGGAAACGCTCCTTCGAGAACACGGTGTCGGCGAACGGATTCGCAGTCACGACCGCGAGGACCGCGACGGCCAACTTGGGGCGTGGCAACGAAGCGACGAGCCGACGGTCTTTCTCTCGGTCAAGATGGAGGAAGCCCTGGACTTGGAGGGTGACCTCTGTCGGTGGCAACTGCTCTGTAAGGCACCGTATCCGAACACGAACGATTCCCGTGTGGCCCGCCGGCTCGAAGACGGCCAGTGGGGCTGGTACTACCGGACTGCGCTGCGAACAGTGATTCAGGCCTGCGGTCGCGTCGTGCGTGCCCCTGACGACTACGGTCACACCTACCTCGGTGACAGTTCGTTACTGGAGTTGTTCGACCTCGCTCGGACAGACACGCCGGACTGGTTTCGCGCACAGGTCGAGGCGATGGAACAGCCAGAGCTGCCGCCGTTCTCGGCAAATGCGGCGCTCAGCACGGGGACCACAGAACGACGGACGCGAAAAACGAATCAGTCGACACAGCAGAGTGCCGACGACCACCCGCTCTCTGATGTCTGGGACTAGAGCCCGCGGGCCATCATCACCTCGTCGATGTAGTGCCCGTTGAGTTTGTAGTGGTCCTCGCGAACGGCTTCAGTCTCGAAGCCGTGGTCGTCGAGGAATGCAATTGCTGACTCGTTCGAGGCGGGAATCGCGTTGTAAATCTTTTCCAACCCCTGTTCGTCGGCCCAGCTAACCCCCCGGTCGAGCAGTTGGCTGCCGATGCCCATCCCCCGATAGGCTTCGAGCACGCCCAAGGTCAGTTCTGCCGTGTGTTTCAGCTTTTCGAGGTCGACGTGTTTCAGGTGGACCCAGCCGACGACGTCGCCCTCGACACAGGCGACGAAGAACATTCGTGACTCGATTTCGTTGTGTCGAATCAGCACCCCCTCGCTGTCGACGATGTCTGCGACTGTCTCGGCTTTGACGTACTCGCCGCTGCCGATGGCCTCCCGAATCGCGCCGACGAGGCCTGTCAGGTCTTCCTCGCGGGCCTGTCGTATGGTGTAAGAAACGTCCTTCGTCTCGTACTCTTCTTGCTCGCCCGCGTCGAAGGCAACACGGAGTTTCCCCTCGACTTCTTCGATCACGCTGTCGCGTTTGAGAATCGCGACGTGGTGACCGAACTGCCGCGGTTCCATCCCCAGTGCGCGACGCACACTATCTGGTTTCGTTGCCCCCTCTCGCTCGACGTATTCGTAGAGATCACGCCGGTCGTCGTGGCTGATCTCTGGTTGTTCCAGTACCTCCATGGCGTGATATACCACACCATAGTACTTAATTCATCCGGCGAAACATGCCGGAGTTGTGCTGACAGTTTGAGTGCCCCAAACGTATAGTCAACCCCGTGTGTACAACCCGCATGGTCTGTCCACACCTCTCGTACCGGAGTTCGGCTAACGACAGAGAGTTCGACCACGAGCGAGCGTACTGTGCCGTCGCCGAGCAGTTCGTCCAGCCAATGCGGGCTGATATCTGCAACGACCGCTACGACCTCGCACACGACGAGCACTGTGAAATCTACCGGGAGTCATGAGCTACGAGCAGTATCTCGCGGGCGAGCCACTCATCATTACCGCCGCGCTGACCGGCGGCGTCCACGGCAAAGAGACCTCGGCCAACCTCCCAGAAACGCCTGAAGAAATCGGGCAGGCAGCGGCCGCCGTCGCAGCGGCTGGTGCCGCGGTTGTCCACATCCACGCCCGCCGCCCGAACGGCGAACGGTCCTTCTCGACCGAGCGATTCCAGGCAATCGACGACGAGATTCGCGCCCGGACAGACGACGTCATCATCCAGCACTCGACAGGCGGGACGGGCGCGCCCGCGGAGCAACGCCACCAGCCACTCCGAACTGACTCGCCACCCGAAATGGCCTCACTCGATATGGGGCCGCTAAATCGCTACGACCATCTGACAAGCGAGAACACCCGCGGGCTCGTCGACTCGCTGCACGAGGAGATGGTCGAGCGCGGCATCAAACCAGAGATGGAGGTGTTCAACGACGGCCACCTCAACGAAGTGTACGGGTTGCTGGACCGGCGGGAGATGGCCGAGCCAGTCTACGCGACGCTGATATTCGGCGGCGGCACGCTGACCCGACCTCGCCCGCGGAACCTACTCAACGCCGTCGACAATCTCCCCGATGGCGCGCTGTTCAACACGCTCGGCTTCGGTCGCCACCAGCTGCCGCTGACGACGATGGGGCTGCTGCTGGGCGGCCACGTCCGCGTTGGTCTCGAAGACAACGTCTACTACCGCGACGGCGAGTTGGCGACGAACGCACAACTCGTCGAGCGAACTGCCCGTCTCGCAGACGAGTTGGGTCGACCGGTCGCCACGCCTGCCGAGGCGCGAGCGATTCTCAATCTCTAGGTCTGTTTGGCGTTCGGCACGGTCAACTGGACAGTCGTGCCGTCGTCGTTAGTGATACTGACCGTTCCGTTGAGCTTCTTGATTCCCCACTTGATCCGCCAGAGGCCAAGTCCGGTTCCGTGTTGCAACGGTGTCTCTGAGCCAGCGTCGATGGCGGCCAGTTCCGACTCGGGGATGCCCGAGCCATCGTCTGTGACCACGATTCGGTAGCCAGTGGCGTACTCAGTGAGGCTGACTTCGACCGTCGTCTCAGCGTGTTGGACAGCGTTGCCGACGGCGCTGTCCAGTGCCGCAGTCAGCGCTTCCCAGTCAGTTACCAGCGGCGCAGTCTCGGGACTGTCGAGTTCGATGGCAACGTCACCGTTCGTCCGGCGTTTGCGGTCCGCGATCACCTCGGTGACCGCAGTGACGAGGTCGCGCTCGGTTTCGTGGAGACGCCGAGAGACAAATCGGTCGATGGAGCGCGCCTTGTGGCCCAGGTCAGCGAGGTCGTCCGCAGAGTCGATAATCGCTTCTGCGCGGTCGTCGTGGCCAGTCTCCTCGAGTACCTCGGCGTTGCTTTTGATTACGTCGACGTTGTTCCGGAGGTTGTGCCTGAGCACGCGGTTCAGCACCTCGAGTCGCTGTTTGCGTAGTTCACGCTCGGTCACGTCGTGGAGGCTCACGATGTTGCCCAGCTGGCGGCCGTGCTGGTCGGTGAACGTCGAAATCTCGGGGTCGAACTGCTGTCTGCTGACGCCCGAACTGCGCTCGTAGGTTTCCATCCCGCGCAGTTCCTCAAGTGTGAGCCCGAGGAGGTCGCTGAGTGGTTCGCCAAGCGGTTCTGTCGGGGCAACACCAAACTCCTCGGCCGCCTTGGGGTTGAGTTTGATCACCCGCTCGTTGTCGTCAACGACAACGATCAGGTCGTCGGTCTCGCGGGCAATTGCCTGCTCGCCGACGGTCCCGGCGGCGGGCGTGGACTCGAACATGTCGTATCGAACGAGCGCGAAGGTAAGCAGGCCACACGGGATGGCGAACCCGGAGGCGTAGCCGGCCGCCGCCGCGGTGAGGCTCACGTCATCAAGCAACACTGGCGTGATGTTGAGCACGAGCAACGGCACGATAGCACTGGTTCCGAGACAGACGCCCTGCGTCAGCGAGAGGTGGCCGTACTCGTGGGTCGTGCGGACGACGAGATAGACGCCAATAATCGCCAGAAACAGCACGTGAACCGTCGCGAGTGAGCCGATAGTCTGGAGCGCAACGCTACTCGTGTTAAGGTCCAGCGAGGAAATAATCACCAGCCCTGCGACGGCAGCCAGCGGCAGCGACAGCAACGCGATGGTTCGGCGCCGGACACGTGTGTACGTACCCGTGTACTGCAGCGCAAACACCAGCCACGGCAGCATGGCGAACGACCACGAGAGGAAAGCAAGGTCGGACCACAGTGGCTGGCCGCTGCTCGGGCCCTCGGCGCCAAAGATAACGCCGGCCGCGCCGCCAGCGAACGCACCGAGTCCAATAAACAGCGTGAACATCCCGAATGCTGTCACGCCCGGTTCGTTCCAGCGGCGGACACAGTACACCCCCAGCGAGCACAGCACCAGCCCCGAAAGCAGGGCCACAGCGAACAGTCCAGCAGCAAGCGGGGGTGTCATTATAGAGATGTTTATCCGGATTGGGTAAAAAACTGTACTCCTTTTGCTGTCGGAGAGACAACGCCGCTATCGCTCCGGCACGCCGGTCAGAATCTGGGCCACATCTGCGATATTTTCGGTGTCGAGCAGCAGTTCGGCGGCCTCTCGGAGGGTGTACGTTGCTGCGCTGTCGACACCGTAGCAGGCCGCATACAGCGCCAGCCAGTCGTTCATCGCACCCTCCAGCGCGTGGTACTGGTCGGGCGGAAACTGGACCATCTGCCCGCCAGTGCGGGCTTCGATGTACAGCGAGATTGCTGGCCCGGCCCCGTCGCGGAGGTAGTCCATCGCCTGTGCTGTGTCCGGCGGCGTCTCCGGTTGCTCGAAGGCTGCGCAGTCGCTGGTCGCGCGGTCGGCCAACTCGTCGATGCGCGCGCCGAAGCGTTCAGCCGCCGACTCGCCCTCGACTGAATCACTCATCCCTGTTTGAACTCGACGCCTTTGCCGCCGCTCGGGTGTTCCCACTTCGTGTCGGCGACAACTGCACAGGTACCACACTCGACGCAGGGCTGCGTGTCGAGGCTGACTTTCTTTTGTTCGCTCCCGTTCGATTTCACAGATTCTTCGCGGTAACAGCCACCACCGAACCCTTCGGCGCTGACTGGGCAGGCCGTGACGGCAACGCCGCTGGCCTCGAAGCTGTTGTCGAGTACTTCGATGTGCGGGTCGTCGACGTTGTAGGTCAGGTCGCCAATCCGGTCGTCCAGTTCCGGCGGTTCGATGTCGCTGTACTCGTCCACTTCGGTTCCGAGTACCTCGCCAATTTTGCTGGGGACGTCGACGTAGGTCAGCCGCGTGTCGGGAATCATCCCGAGCAGCGTCGGCGAGTTAAAGCCGCGCTCGACCAGCCCGCCGAACAGTTTCAGTCCCGCTGTCCCGACTGGCGAGTCGAGAAGTTTGCTTCCCACCGCCGTTACGGTATCGCTCTCCGAGAGCGCCCGCGTTGCTCGGTACCGCCGGGGTCGGAGTTTCGCCATTACGCCCTCGTCGTAGAGTTTCTGCTCGTAGCGGTGCCCCGCAGCCATCGGATTGCCGCGGCTTCTGGCCTCCGCAATCGCTTCGGCGGCCAGCCCACCCGCGGTGACAGCGTGGTTCATTCCCTTGATCACCGGCCCCTGTGCCTGCATCTGGCCGGCCGCGTCGCCGACCAGCAGGAGTCGCCCGCGGTGTGGCGAGGGGTGGGCTGCTTTTTTCGAGTCTGGGACGAGTTTCGCCGAGTATTCGCGCTCGTGGTACTCGCCGTCGAACCACTGTTCCATCAGCGGGTGCGTCAAC
Source organism: Halovenus halobia (assembly GCF_051414135.1). Lineage (NCBI taxonomy): Archaea > Methanobacteriati > Methanobacteriota > Halobacteria > Halobacteriales > Haloarculaceae > Halovenus > Halovenus halobia. The sequence goes on along the minus strand of NZ_JBLKOA010000004.1, from coordinate 152,439 downwards.
AGCGAGTCCAACAGTTCGTGTGGCTCGGCGCGGCTCTCGGCAATCGAATCCAGATGGAAGACGGTTCCAATCGACAGCGAGGACTCGTTGGTGTAGAGGAAGCCACCGCCGCGAACGCCTTCGAAGAGGTCACCCGAAAAGAGGTGGGCGTCACCCTCGCTATCATCGAGTCCGAACCGCTCGTTGATTGTCTCCGGCTCCATCTCGACGACAGCCTTGACACCCTGGAACCACTCCTCTGGTTCCTCCCAGTCCATCAGGCCAGCGTCGCGGGCCAGCTCCGAGTTGACCCCGTCGGCCGCGACAATCACGTCCGCCCGAATCGGGTCGAGTTCGTCCAGCGTGACGCCGGTAATCTGGCCGCCCTCTCGCAGGAGCCCGTTGACTCGGACGTCGGTCAAGACGCCGCCGCCTGTCTCTCGTGTCGATTCGTGGACTCGCTCGGCGACCCACGAATCCAGTTTCCGGCGCAGGACCGCGTCACACCAGTCTGTGTCGTGGTGGTGGAGTTTCCCCAGGTCGAACGTTTTCACCTTCCGACCGGAGATGTTGTGGATGTAGTGGTCGTCGACGGGTCGTTCGGTCGCCGCGTCGCGGACGCCCGGAAACACGTCGTCGAGCGTGTAGGGGGCCGACGACTCACCGTAGAGCAATCCCCCGGAGACGTTTTTCGAGCCGGCGTCTGTGCCGCGTTCGAGCACGAGTGTTTCGACGCCGTGCTCGGCCAGTACCTGTGCCGCCGTTGCGCCGCCGGGACCAGCCCCGACGACGACTGCTTCGTAGTGTTCGTATTCAGTCATCGTTAGTCGTCACTCGCCTGTGCGGTCAGTTTGGCGAACTCGCCCGCTTCGAGTGCGTCGGTCAGTCGCGGCAGCACCTCGAACAGGTCACCCTCGATGAAGTAATTCGAGAAACCACGGATGTCGGCGTCGGGGTCGGTGTTGATTGCGATAATCGTGTCCGATTCATCCATCCCGACCTTGTGCTGGACCGCACCAGAGACCCCAGCAGCGATGTACAGGTCCGGTTCGACAACCTGTCCGGATTCGCCGATCTGTCGTTCCTCGGTGATGTACTGCTCGACGTGGCCCTCGAACTCGTAGGAGGCCGTGATGACACCCCGAGTCAGGCCGAAGCCAGCGTCCTCGAATCGGTCCGCGAGTTCGAGACCGAGTTCGATCCCGTGAGTTGGGTCTTCGCGGTCGATTCCCCGTCCCATGCAGACGACGACATCGTGGCCCGAGAGGTCGACACCGTCGTCGAGACGGTCGTAGTCGGTTACCTCGATCTGGAACCAGTCGTCAGGAAGGTCGATATCGTGTTCGACCACCTCGCCCTCGCGGTCAGGCTCTGGCTCTGGCAGGTCGAACGTCCCCGGAATGACGCTTGCGCCCTGCGGATGGAAGTCCCGGTGCGGTTTGTCGATACAGAGAATCGTCGAGTACTCGAAGCCCGAGAAGTCCGGCCGGGGCATGTGCAGGACGCGCTGGAAGCGCTTGGATTCGCCCGGTGCGCCGGTCTTCGCAGGATTCGAGATCATCGTCTCGTCGATGTACAGGTCCGAGCAGTCCGACGCCAGCCCAGAGTCGAGTTCGCCCTGCACGAGCGCCGAGAGGTCACGGCCGTTGTGCGTCGCCGGGAAAATATTGTACCGGGGTTCGTGATAGTCGCGCCAGTCCGTCTCGAAGTCCCGGCACATGTGACAGAAGATTTCAGTGTAGGGCTTGTGTCGGAATCGCCCGAGGCGGTCGTCTTCGTGATAGACAACCCGGTCGGCGCCGTAGGCGATTGCTTCCTCGGTGAGGTCGGCAACGTCGTCGCCGATGAGCACCGCAACGACATCCTCGGGAGCGCCCTCCTCGTCGCCACCGTAGGCAGCGGTGTCGGCCTCGTCACTGCCAGATGGCTCGCTGTTGTAGCGGTCCATCATCTCGCGAGCGCGACCGAGCATCTCCTTCGAGACATCGAGCAGGTCGCCCTGCTGAGTCTCGCAGTAGACCCACATATCCCGGTAGCTCTCGCCGGCGACACCCTCGACGTACTGTTTGTCTGCCGTTGGGTGGTCGAGGTCAGGGTACTTCTCTTCCGGCGGGACGTACTCGACTTCGATGGCTTCCTCCTCGTCGGTGCCGGCAACGGATTCGATGCGGTCTTCGATTTGGCTGATTGCGCCCTTTCGGTCCTTTCCGTCTTTCTCGCGCTCCAGCAGGTCTTCGAGTATCGCCACGTCGTCGATGTCTCGGACCATGTTCGCCACGTCGGCAATCGTCAACTCCGTCAGGTCGACATCGCTCGGATCGGCGTCCTCGTCGTCTTCCTCGACAGCCTCGATACGGCTCTCGATGAGTTGTTTGACCGGCATCCGGTCCTCGGCGTCCTCTTCGAGCGCCAGCATCTCCCGGAGTTCGTCGGCGTCCTCGATATCTTTGATCTTCGGGCCGAGCTCTGCAATCTCGTGTTCAGTCGGGTCGAGGTCGACCATCGTTAGTCACCCCCCGCGTGAGCGTTCATCGTTTGGAAGACATCTTCCATCGCCGACTCGTCGTCGGGGTCGACCATCGTCGCCTCGCGCTCGTCCGGTCCCTTCGGAATCGGGTCGACACCCGCGACGATTGTTGGCGAGCCATCCAGCCCGATGAAGTCTGGGTCGAGGTTGAGGTCTTTCTGATTCCAGACAGTCACGTCGTCGTCGAAATCGAGCTCTGCTGCCCGCTCCTCTGCGTCTTCACGCAGGTCTTTGTACCGGAGACGGTGTTCCGCCCGGCGGTAGGTTGGCTCGAACTCCGGGTCCGTGACGATGAACGCCGGCAGGTCCGCCTCCACAGTCTCAATTTCAGAGACATCGCCCTCGACGAGTCGTTTCGCCCGAACGCGGCGCTGTTCGGGGTCGACTTCGAGCGAGATAACGTGTGTAATAATCGGTCGGTCGGTCAGTTCGTCGTTGATGTCGATACACCAGTTCGTCTGCGGGCCGGTGTGGCCGGTTTCGCCGTCTGCGGTCTTGAAGCCAGCGAAAATCAGGTCTGGTTCGTCGTCGAACATCGCCAGCCCTGTTGCGATTGTCATCGCTGTCGCCCACGTGTCGGCCGCACCCATCTCCCGGTCTGAAAGCAGGTAGAGGTCGTCGGCGTAGACATCACCCATTCCCTCCTGCAGGACTTCCTTGTAGCCCGGCGGCCCCATACTCATCAGCGAGACGCGACCCCCGGCGCGGACTTTCGTCTGCAGCGCTGCCTGCAGGGCCGTCTTGTCGTTGGGGTTCATCACCGTCGGCGTCTTCCCCCGTTCGAGGTGGCCATCCTCGTCGAACGATACCTTCCCTTCCCTGAAGTCGGGTACTCCCTTCGTAAGTGTAACCATGTGCATTTCTACCACGACTCTAGGTTCAAGAGGTGCCCCACTATGTTGTAAGTGTTTTGTTCTCATCACCGACACAAACGGTCGACGGGAGTGTTGGTTCCCCAGCCACGAATGTCCTAAATTTCAAGCTGTGATAATAACGAGCAACTATTACATTATCAGGGGGAGATATTCGAGTGTATGACCCTGTTCGAGAACGGATTCGCGCTTGCCGTTCTCTCAACCGGAGTGTTTTCGCTGATATTCGCGGGATTTGCGTACCGAAAGCGAGCGGAACCGGGGGGGAGCCCACTTGCGATTTTCAATATCGCAATTACAATTGCGCTCTTTGCCTACGGCGTGGACATCCTCTCGACAGACCGGACGGTCCAGTTGCTTTCGTTCGGTATTTGGTTTCCGCTACAGGCTGTCGTTGGGGTGACCTGGCTCTATATCGCGCTCGAATACGCCGGCATCAAGCGCTTCGCGACTCGACGGACGGCGGGAGTGCTCTGTCTCGAACCGATACTCGTCACAGTGCTCGTTATCGTTCCGTCGACACGTCCGCTGTTGGTCGATCTGCCGGCAACGGGCACCGAGGGGTCGTTGTTTTTCACCAGTGCGACCGGTGGGCCGTTGCTCGTCATCCATTACGTGTTTCTCAACGTCACGTTGCTCGCCGGCACCGTCCTGTTACTCCGTCTCATCTTCCAGTCGAACTATCTCTATCGACTGCAGGCGGTTGCGGTCGCAATCGCTGCCGTCGCGCCCTGGTCGGCGCTGGCTATCCAGGCACTCGGTCTGAGCCCGGCACTGCAAGCGCTGGGGGCCAGCCCACAGGAAGACCCGAGCGCAATCGCCTTCGCGGTTTCGGGGATTGCACTGACAGCGGGACTCTACCGGTTCAACACCCTCAATCCGGTACCGGTCGCACGGGAGGCAGTCGTCGAGGAGATGGGCGACGGGGTGGTCGTCCTCACGACCGACGGTGCGGTGAGCAACTGCAATCCGGCAGCGCGGGAGTTACTGGCTCCGGGAACCGACAAGGACGAGCTTCTCGGGACACACATCGCCGAACTGCTCCCGGACTGGGAGCCTCCCGACGGTGTCGCAACCGAACGGAGCGAGTGGCAGCAACTGTCGATAACTGTCGAGGGAGCCGAACGGTTTCTCGAGGTGCAGGTCTCACCGCTGCGGGATCGGTTCGATCGGCTGGTCGGTCAGTTCGTCGTCGTTCGTGATGTCACCGAGCAAACCAGACGCGAGCAGAATCTCGCCCGGTACAAGACGATCTTCGAGTCCGTTACCGACCGCGTGTTCGTCCTCGATGCTGACGACCGGTTTGTCGTCGTCAACGACCGGTTTGCAGAGTTTCTCGGTGCTGACGCCGTCGACCTGGAAGGAACGCAGTTTGCGACGATGCTCACGTCCGACCAGCCGCTTCCGACTGACGCTGCCCCGACGACAGTCGAGCGCCAACTCGAAACCGCCGACGGCGAACAACTTCCCTGCGAGATTCGACTTGCCCCGATCTCCTTCGAGGGAGTCGAGGCCGGGACAGTGGGCATTCTCCGAGACATTTCCCGCCGTCGCCAGATCGAGAGTTCGCTCAAGGAGACGACAGAACGGCTCGAAACCATCGTCGAGGCCTCACCGCTTGCGATTATTGCGACCGACGTTGACGGGTCGGTCGAGGTCTGGAACCAGGCAGCGACGGAGATGTTCGGCTGGTCGTCGGCGGAGGTCCGCGGTTCGTTCTTGCCAGTGGTCTCCGGCGAGGCGGAGACGCGACTCCGCTCGCTCGCCGACCAGGTCGCCGACGGCGAACGGATCACGGGCGAAGAAATGACCCTCGACTGTAAGGATGGCAGCGTCATCGAAGCCAGTTTCTCGCTGGCACCGCTCTCTGACGAATCCGGGACCGTCCAGGGCATTGTCGGCATCGTGACGGACATTACCGACCAGAAGGAGCAACAACGCCGACTCGAACGACAGAACGAGCGGCTAGACAAGTTTGCCAGCCTGCTCTCACACGACCTCCGGAGTCCACTTCAGGTCGCGTCCTCCCGACTCGAACTGCTCGCAGCGGACGTTGACGGCGACCCGGACCACCTCGAACGCTCACAGGCCGCGTTAGGTCGGATGGAGACGTTGATCGACGACGCGCTCGCACTCGCACGCGAAGGCGACGACATCGGCGAGACTCGGCCGTTCGTACTCGCAGATGTCGCGGAGCGCGCCTGGGAGATGGTCGAGACGCCAGCCAGCAACCTCGTCGTCGACGATAGGTCGGACCCAATCGAAGGAGATCCGACACGGGTTGTCGAACTCTTCGAGAATCTCTTTCGGAATGCAATCGAGCACGGACGTGACAGCCAGGACGAACCACTGGAGATTCGTGTCGAACGGCTCGAAGATGGGTTCGCCGTCGAGGATGACGGAGTCGGCATCGACGAGTCGGTGGCCGATCAACTGTTCGAGACGGGCTATACGACCAATCCCAAGGGGACGGGCTTCGGGTTGGCAATCGTCGAACGGATTGCGAATGCCCACGGTTGGACTGCTCGGGCGACGACAGGAACTGACGGCGGTGCTCGGTTCGAGTTTCGGAGCTAGATCCGGCCAGCGCGGCTTGGGTCGACGTCGATAGCGTCGACGGGACAAACGTCGACACAGAGCATACAGTCGATACACTGTTCTTCGTGTGTCGGGTGGGCTTTGATCTCACTTTCCGGGTGGCCCGGCGTGTCGACCCACTCGAAGACGTCGACTGGGCAGTCTTCGAGACAGGCACCGTCGGCGATACAGATGTCGAAATCGACCGCGACGTGCGTGCCGTGAATCCCCTGTTTGTCTTCGGTCAACTCCTCCCCGTCTGGCGACCAGATTGCGACATCGTCGTTCTCCCCAATCTGCTCGTAGCTCCCTTCGAACTCCGGATCGATTGCCATTGGTACTTACACCCACTCCCGCCGGGTAGTTAAAACTTCCACCGAATCAGACGGTGTACTCCCGCAGCGCCGTCTTGATGTCGCTAATCTTCCGGCGCTGGTCGCCGGTGGCTTCGGCAATCTCTTCGACTTCGAGCGCCACTTCGTCGGCTTTAGTCGTCGCCTCGTCGACCATACTCGCGATCTCCTCGGCGCTGGCGGCCTGGTCGTCGGTGGCGCGGGCGACTTCCTCGATGCCCTCGGAGGCTTCGGTCACGGCCTCGACGATCGCTTCGAGATTCTCCATGACGGTTTCGACCTCTTCGATGCCCTCCTCGACTTCTTCGACAGTCTGTTCGATACCGCCGATTGTCTCGGTGGCGTCGGACTGAATGTTCTCGATTGTCTGTTCGATATCGCTGGCGTGACTCTTCGACTCCTCGGCGAGTGATTTCACCTCGTCGGCGACGACAGCGAACCCTTCGCCGGCCTGTCCGGCGCGGGCAGCCTCGATGTTGGCGTTCAGCGCGAGCATGTTCGTCTGCTCGGCGATGTCGTTGATAACGGCGGCAATCTCGTCGATTTCGCCGACACGCTCGTTGAGTTGTTCGACATCGTCGGCGACGGTGTTGGTCGTCTCCTCGACAGAGCCCATCGCCTCGAGGGCGTCTGCGGCCGAATCCCTCCCCTCGCGAGCGAGGTCGTCGGCCACATTGCCGCGACTCTTCACCTGGTCGGCCGTCGAGGCAATCTCCTCGACCGTCGCGGAGAGATTCGAGATTTCGCCGTCGATTGTCGACATCGTCTCTGATTGCTCGTCAGCAATGTCGGTAATCTCTCGTGCCCGGTTGGCCACCTCGTCGGCGGTGTCGTCGAGGTCTTCCACCTCGCTGGCGACGTGTGTCGAGAGTTGACCGAGTTGCTCTGCGAGACTGTTCAGGTCATCGAGAAGTTTGAGGTCCTCTTCCTCGAAAAAGTCGCCGCGGTCGAAGGAGGCCCGCACGTCGTGGTTGCCTTCGCTGATTGCGCTAATCGTCTCTCTGAGTTCCGCCACCAACTCCTCGACGGCCTGACGCTGTTCGACATCCTCAGTCCGGTCGAGCACCATCTCGACGACCCCGACGAGGTCACCGTCGCGGTACAGCGGCGCGGCGCTGAACTCGATATGTCGCTCGACGTCGTTGCGGTCGACCATCGTCGAGCGGTCCCGATACATCGTGACCGACCCGCTCTCGACCCGGTCGAGGCCGTACTGCTGGTCGGCCGAGTCAGGGTGTTCGAGCACCTTGTCGGCCAGCGTCTCCCCACGCCGACCGTCCGGATAGAACGCCTGACTCGCCATCTCCATCGACCGAGCGTCCTCGCGGTCGACGCCGGTCAGTTCCTCGATGCCCGCGTTCCAGTGGACGACGTTGCCCTCGGCGTCGAGCGTGAACAGCGACGTGCCGATGCGGTCGAGCAGTGTCTCCTGAACGACCGGCAGGTCACCGCCCGCAGACGTGGCGGCGACACCGCCGTCAGCGACCACTGGCTCCGCTCCGCTGTCGTCGGTCAGTTCTGAGTTGAGTTCGTTTCGAGCGGTGTCGAGCGGGTCGGTCGGTGTCTCGGCTGGTAGTTCTGTTTCCAGTTCGTCGAAGACGCGGTCGACGACCCCACCGTCGACCCCCGTCGATTGCTCCCCGTTCGGTTCACCTGATAACAGTCGATAGATACCTGACTTCATCCGTGACGTCTACCACATATTCGTGCTGTACGGCCATAATAGCCGCTCCTCAGTCTCAGATTTGATAGACTGAGTCAGGAGTGAGTGTAGTAGGCCACGTACTCCTCGCCGGTGGCGTCGATGCGGGCGAACCCAACACGCTCGAACTGCAGCAAGTCGTCGGGGTCGTAGTCGGCAACGCCGGGTTCGGCGTAGCCCGACACGTCACCGTCGGGCGTCCGCAGGCGGAGCGGTACCGCTTCGTCGGCGGGCACCCAGTGAACGATGTCGACGCCCTCCTCGCGAGTGACATCCAGCGAGTCATCAGTGTAGACGAAACCATCGTCAGTGTGGCGGACACAGCCGTAGCCTTTCAGCCAGACGCGGTCGCCAACCGCCGGCAAGTCCGCCGATTCGACGAACACGCCGCCGGTGGCCGGCAGTTCTCGCGTGCCACGGTCCTCGTGGTCCGGGTGGACCGGAACGCTCCCCGTCGTCGGCCCGCCCGACACCGACAGTTCGACTGCGTCGTCGCCGTTCCGGACGAAAAACGCCCGGTCGGTGTCGTCGTCAATCAACTGGAGGTTGTTCGCGTACACCGTCGACATCGCCAGGTCGACATTCGAGGTGGACATTCCCAGTCCAGTCATCGCCTCGACGAGTGCTTCTCCGCGGATGCCGCGGCGTCGAAGGCTGGCGAGCGTCGGCGCTCGCGGGTCGTCCCAGCCGTCCAGCTCGCCGTCTTCGATCAGTTCTGCAATTGTCGAGGTGGACATCGGCACGTCGTAGGCGTCGACCTGGACGTGACCCCAGTGGATAACCTCGGGGTACTCCCAGTCGAAGTAGTCGTAGACGAAGCGCTGTTTTTTCGCGGAGTCCTGCAGGTCGATCCCCCGGATGATGTGGGTGACGCCGGTGAGATGGTCGTCGATACCGGACTGGAAATCGAGCATCGGCCAGCAGCGGTAGTCGCTGGCCTCCGGTCGTGGATGGGGTGTGTCGATCATCCGAAAGCCGACAAAGTCACGCAGTGCCGGGTTCTTGTGGCTGATATCGGTCTTCACCCGGAGCACCATCTCGCCGCTTTCGTACTCGCCGTCGACCATCTCGGTGAACTCCTCGTGGACCTGTTCCACGGGCTTGTCTCGGTGTGGACAGGGTTCGCCGGCGTTTTTTAGTTCCGAGAACTTCTCGGCCGGACAGGAACAGGTGTAGGCGCCACCAGCGTCGACCAGGTCTCGCGCGTGGTCGTAGTACGTCTCGACGCGGTCGCTCGCTAACAAGACTTCGTCTGGTTCGAAGCCGAGATACTCGATTGCGTCGAGAATCTGGTCGTATGCGTCCAGGTCCGGTCGTTTCGTTTCGGGGTCGGTATCGTCAAACCGGCAGATGAAGCTCCCGTCGTAGAGCTCTTTGTACGTCCCGACGACGGCGGCCATTCGGGCGTGGCCGATATGCCACGGGCCGTTAGGGTTCGGAGCGACGCGCATGCGAACCTCGCCATCCTCGGCGTTGGGCAAATCCGGCAGTACCTGGTCGTCCTCTTCGTCCTCGGCGTCGATTTCTTCGAGCAGTTCGGGAGCGAGTTCACCAAGTCGGTCGCGGCGCTCGCTGTGGCTCAGTCCGTTGACCCGCTCGATGACCGGTGCGATGATACCGGGAATCTCGTCGCCGTACTGTCGGAAGTCGGGATTGTCGCCCATTAGCGGCCCCATAATCGCGCCCACCTGCGCCTCGCTTTCGTGCTCGACGGCGTTGTACAGCGCGTCGATCTCTGCCTGTTCTTTGATCCGCTCACGAAGGTCGTCGTCCATTAGTCTCACTTTGAGAGCGGGGACGTGAAAACTCGGCCGGTCTCTGTCGAGGTGGTGTTTGCTCCAGCGGGACGGGGGCCTTTTTAGCTCCAATCTCACTTCTGCGCGATTGGTTGATCCCGATTACAGTCTTTTTACTGGTGTTTGGCGGCGGTGCCTACCTGCTAGTCACTGGGATTTAGTCACAGACTGCTCGGTTGAAGCTCTCAAACAGTGAGATGTTCTTGTAGCCGTGCTGAATACAGAACGCGTATGTAGTACGGTCGTCGCCGTCGGCGAAGTCGTTGGATCCCACCATGTCATCGCCTCCACCCCGATAATTGAAATGAACTGCCTGACAATGTGCCGCTATGCCAGAATGTGAACGGTGTGGCGCGTTCACCGACAATCGTCGGAGTGGGAAATATCATTACTGCTCAGATTGCTTGGATACCTTCGACGAGGTTCGGCATGGTGGCGTTGTAGTCAAAGGTGAAGATGAATACGACGTTTTAGTAAACGTCGACGGGCATGAGGAGAAAGGCGGACAAGAGTACTCACAGGCGGATGCACTTGCCCGTGGGAAGCTCGTCGCTGATGAACTCGGTGTTGATGGACTATTCGAATACGATGGGACTGGGTCGATATGGCTGATCGAGGAGTATCTGAATACCCACCCAAGTATCCAGAACGACGTCTCCAGACGGTTGAATCGGGTCCCCGAGGATGATAGCGGCCTACTCTCGAAGCTCCGTAGCGTGTTCGGTTGATTATCGACCCCGACTCACCATTTGCGAGTGAGGTATGCCTTCAGACGAGCACTAACTCTCTGAAAACCACTGGGTGATGGAGCGAGGTCGTCGTGGTCATCATGCGCGGTATGTTGCTGAAGCGCCTTCTCTGTCTGTTGCCACGCCTGAACGGTCGTCGCCTCATCTGAACGTAGATATTCTCCGCGCGGGACGTCGTACTCCCACATCATCGACCGATTATGGAGGCTCGTAATCCGATTGGCATAGCAATCGAACTGCGGGTCGTACTGAGTCTGGGCGTATTCCAAAATCTCGTCTAACCTGCCGCCGACATCTTTGAACGCCAGCGTGATATGAAACTCGTGGAAGTAGTTCGCGTCGTAGTCAGGATAGTCGTAGCAGATCGGGCGTAACTCACGCGAGATATCCCGTCGAAGTGAACGCAATTCCTCTGATGGGACGACATCAAAGTAGACAACGTTTGAATCCCGAAATACGTCGAATCCATCAATCCGATACGGGACAGCGTCGTAGTCCTCGTATATTTCGAGCAGGCGGGACTTGACTGTCTTACCATTGTCAGTGTCATACGGACCGAACAATGTGATATGTGGTACTGGTCGTGGGTCAACAGCTCCCCGAACGCCGAACTCCTCGGCAACATCATACATAATGTCGCGGAGTCGCTGTTTCACTTCGCCGCCCGTTCGAATCTCATTAAGATATGGTCCTGACATCCGTGTTTAACAAAATCACCTATTATCGGACCATTCCAGACATCGCCAAATTGTAGTACGACTCCGTTTCCTCGTCTTCTATCATCGTCTTCTGATGCATACGATCTGGGAGTGGGAACGAACCTTTTTATTAGTATGTGCAGAGTTGTTCATATGGCTCGCTGCAACCACTGTGGCGACGCTATTGAGCATCCATTTACCTGCAATCACTGTGAGCGGAGTCACTGCTCAGATCACCGGCTCCCGGAGCAGCACGACTGCCTGCTTCACAACCCGGAGACTGACAAACGATTCGAGTCTGCTGCGCCGAATACCCGTGAGAGGGGCACTGGTCGCAGCCGGAAGACTGGCCGACAACCAGAATCGAAGGAAGATACCGGACAGTCAAAAAATCACTGTGAGGAGTGTAATCGCGTGATCCCACCGACGGAGAAGAAATGTGCCCAGTGCCGAGCATCGACCCCAACACCATCATCGCCAGATGTCGCGCCGGACGGCTCAGTTGTTGGTAGTAAACGGCAAGTTGACAACGACTCTGTCGGCTCAATTGGGGCTGGAAGACGAATCTGGTACAAACTCCGTGGGGCCTTTCTGGCACCAATCTCCCTTCTGCGCGACTGGTTGATCCCGATTACAGTCTTTTTACTGGTGCTTGGCGGCGGTGCCTACCTGCTATTCACTGGGATTTAGTCGCAGACTGCTCTGTTGAACTGCTCAACCGGTGATATACCTTTGGAGCTGTGCTGAATACAGGGCGCATACGCAGCATTCTCTGATCGTTGAGTAGCAAAGGATGGTGAGCAGTCAATACATGACGAGTGATTATTAGATGTAGCGTGGATAACGGTCTTTGAACATCTCTACACCAATGCGATACCGGAACCGACGAAAACACACGTCAGCGCGAGGCTGGCAAGTGCAACTGTTGTCCAGTCACGGCGGTTGTCATCATCGTCAGAATCGAATCCACCGAAGCCGGTCAAAACACCGAAACCGACAGCGACCGCGGAGAGACCACCAGTGAGCGCCAATACCGTCCAGATTTCGAGTCCGTGCTGTGCGACTTCCCGCGCAGCTGTCCCAGCGAGGATAGTTCCAGTTGCTATCGGGGCTGCAGCTGTCGCCTTGTTGGAGGCCATATGTGGATGTTTCCCCGTATTCGCATAAACCCGGGGAAGGGTCAAGTCGCCCTTTTACCCATTATTAGTACTTTTGCGAGACTCACCCCTCTGTATCGTTCACGCGTTATCTGACAGCATATCGGCAGATCGATTCGGGATGTGCAAGATGGAAGGCGCGCATCTCGCGTGGGGGTGTTTGAAGGACATGGTCTGTTCGAATCAGCCAGTACCGGATACAAGTACGGTGATGGGAGATACGTGAATTCGGTTACTCTGGCAGTTGGCCCAGTCGTCTCACTATTGACGGTTGTCAAGCACGAACTCTTGGAGTTCCTCAAGAAGATCCGGGCGTTCATCGACGATCTGCTTCATGCGTGAGTGTACCTCAGTATGACAATCACTACAGAGAACGATGAGATTGTCAACATGGTCAGGGCCACCAGCTGAAAACGGAATAATATGGTGTACTTCGAAGGAGGGGCCGTCCTCGTTAGTGAAGGTAACTTCGTCACCACATCGTTGACATTTTTGTTCGTCTCGTTCGATGACCCGTTCGCGTAGTGATTGAGGCAGTCGTCTGGTTTCCGCGATGCTCTCGGAGTGGGCTATTTTGTGGTGTGCGCGCATCCCTCCCTCATTGGCAAACACCTCCCCGCACGTTGGGCACTCTCTTGGGTTGTTATAGTCGGCGAGTTTCTCTCCATGAGCGATTGTATGGTGTGCCTTCATATCTCGTTCATGGACGAAATCATCTCGTCCACAGGACGGGCATACGTGTTTACTCATTACGGGATATTTAGTAAACAGAGTAGTATAACTGTTCAGGTAGGATTTTCGCCGCTTAATATAAATTTCGAGTACTACAGGCCAGAGGTAAAATGAATGCATTCTTCATGCTGTATACATCCTCTCTATCTTGCACGGTAGTGCTGTCAGTTGTTGGAGATTTCCGCAGATCTGTTCCGATTGAGTAAACGCTGCGTTTCCGCGATACCCTTATGTCACGCTGGGCAGTACGCGATGTCATGAGCGAGGACGACGACGGTATCGAGCCGTACGGTCGCTCGCGGCGGCCCCAGAGGCGGGACGACGACAGCCCCGTCAGCACGGACCGGGATGGGCACCCGCCAGCGGCCGCAACGTCGCTCGCAGACGCGGTTGCACAGACAGCCAGTCGCCCGACAACCGTCGACACAGGGTCGCTGTCTGCCACACTCGTCGGCGTCCCACGAATCGATCTGCAGGAATTCGTCTATCCACACCAGCTCGACCCGGACCGAGAAGAAGGGCCGCGGCCGGTCGCGCTGTTCGACATCGAGAACTGTAGTGACCAGCGGCTTCGCTGGCGCAGCGCCCGCACGAAGTTCATCGGCTCCGACGAGTACGCCTACCAGCCCGCACGGCTCTCGCTCGAACCCGACCAGCTCGGGCCGGGCTGTCACACCCGGCAGGTCGAACTCGAACCCAACAGCAAGGCGCGGATGGTCACACTCGTCGAGCAGTTGCCACAGGGCGTCGAGGTGGCGAAGGTCGTTCAGACGGTCCCGCGGGCTGGCGCGGCACAGAACGAGCGACTCGTTTTCGCTGTCGAGTGATTCTGGGGGATATTCAATAGGGAGGTTCAGGAGGCGTGAGGAAACAGAAGGCCCTCGGCTGTCTTGACTGTTGCTCGCGGCTGTGCCGCTCGCACGTTACGAGAGACGGAGTCTCTCGCAGCCCGGGACGCGACCGTTGAAGTACCTGGCGTCCAACAGGCGGGCATGCAGCTTCATTGGCATCGTCGTGACCTCCGGCTCGCAGACAACCGCGGTCTCGCAGCCGCCACAGAAACCGGGAAGGCGGCTGGCGTCTTCATTTTCGACCCGACAGTCCTCGAACACGGCGCGTCGCCGCGGATGGCGTTCATGCTCGACGCGCTCGACTCGCTCAGAACGGCATATCGCGAGCGCGATAGCGACCTCCTGATTGCGCACGGCAATCCAACCGAGGTACTTCCAGAGATTGCGGCGGACCTCGGCGCCGACGGCGTGACGTGGTGTCGGGATTACACCGGGCTGGCTCGCAAGCGAGACGCGGCGGTCCGACAGGCGCTGGACGATGTCGATATCGAGCGCACCGCGGTACAGGACGCAGTGCATCACGAACCCGGCGAAATCACGACCAACGACGGCGACCCGTACAAGGTGTTCACCTACTTCTCGAAGAAGTGGCACGACCGGGAGAAACTCGCCCCAGCCGAACCACCGACGAGCGGCGAGCTCGCGGCTGTCGAATCCGGTGACGTGGCCGAGACACGCGAGTCGATTCCCACGCTTTCAGAGCTCGAGTTCGAGGAGCCAGCGGCGACGATTCTCGAGGCGAGCACCGCGGCCGCCCGCGAGCGCCTCGAGGCGTTCTGCGCTGATGACATCTACCAGTACGACGACCGGCGGGATTACCCGGCCGACGAGTGTACCTCAGGATTATCGGTCCACCTGAAGTACGGGACCATCGGGATTCGTGAGGTGTACGACGCCACCGACCGTGCCCACGCCGACGCCGGCAGTGAGAGCGCCCGCGAGTCGGTGTTCGAGTTTCAGGACCAACTCGCCTGGCGGGAGTTCTACACACAGGTGTTGTGGGACCGGCCAGACGCCGTCACGGAGAACTACAAATCCTACGAGAACGACATCGAGTGGCGCGAGGACCCCGAGGCGTTGCAGGCGTGGAAGGACGGCAAGACGGGCTATCCCATCGTCGACGCGGGAATGCGTCAACTGCGCGAGGAAGCGTTCATGCACAACCGCGTCCGGATGCTTGTCGCGGCCTTCCTGACGAAGGACCTGCTCATCGACTGGCGGGAGGGGTACGACTGGTTCCGAGAGAAGTTGGTCGACCACGACACCGCCAACGACAACGGCGGGTGGCAGTGGGCCGCCTCGACGGGAACCGACGCACAGCCGTATTTCCGGGTGTTCAATCCGATGACGCAGGGCGAGCGCTACGACGCTGACGCGGAGTACATCAAGGAGTACGTTCCTGAGTTGCGAGACGCTGACCCGGAGATTATCCACGAGTGGCACGAGGCGTCGTTGACACAGCGTCGGAGTGCTGCGCCGGAGTATCCCGACCCGATTGTCGACCACAGTGAGCGGCGGGAGGAGGCGATCACGATGTTCGAGAGGGCGCGTGGTGACAAATGAGCGCTAGCGAGTGAGTCACCACGAGGCGAAGCGGCGAACGGAGTGAGCCGTGGAGCAAGCGAGGGGCGATGAATGACGCGAGGACGACCAGCGGGAGTCCTCGGAACGAGCGAGCGGCACCGCCGCGAGCAGCGCCAGCGAGCGAATCGGCCCTCGACGGAACGGTGAGCGGGTGGACGAGCGAAGTGAGTCCACCGACTGCTCGAACGGAGTGAGCCGTGGAGCGCGTGGTGACGAATGACGCGAGGACGACCATCGGGAGTCCTCGGAGCGGGCGAGCAGCAGGACCAGAATGTCAGCCGTGGCGCCGGTCGTATTCGAGCGCCGTCTGGTAGGCAAGCAAGTATGCAACAGCGCCGAAGACAACTGCGAGCACGAGGTTTCCGACAAGCAGGCGCGTAATAACCACTCGTCCGGCGTCGAACCCAATTTCGGCCGCGCTACTGCCTGCAACCGGACCGAGCAGTTGGACGCCGAGCAGAAAACTCCCGACGTAGACGGTTCCCTTGGCCAGCGGATTCATGATCGCCATCGCCGCAAGTAACGAGAGTCGGTTGGCACGGTCAAAGCGTGCACCGACCCACGTGAGCACCGGAAGGATGAGCCCAAACGACGGTAGCGTCGTCAGGAAAATCCCAGCAGCGAAGTACCGGGCAACCACCCGTGGGGGATGGTCCTCGGCGAGCGCACCTCGTAGCCTGCGTTGCATCCGCTGGAGGTGCCCACCGAAGCGAGTCAGTTCCATTGAGTTCGCAGACGTAACTGACAGAGACGGATAAGGTTTGATTTTGCAGCGTGATAGAGTACGGGTATATCACCGCCTCGGGAAGCTTTTTCACACTGCCAGCCGAGTAACAAATGGAGGGATTACAATGCCAGAACACTCAGACCCAGCACTGCCGGAACTACCGTATGATTACGACGCGCTCGAACCGCACATCTCCGAACAGGTTGTGACGTGGCATCACGACACACACCATCAGGGATACGTCAACGGCCTCGCAAGCGCCGAAGAGACACTCGCCGAGAACCGCGAAGCAGGTGAGTTTGGATCATCCGCGGGCGCAATCGGAAACGTCACCCACAACGGCTGTGGACATTATCTCCACACACTGTTCTGGGAGAACATGCACCCAGACGGCGGCGGCGAACCAGCGGGTGAACTCGCTGACAGAATCGAAGAAGACTTCGGTTCCTACGAAGGTTGGAAAGGCGAGTTCGAGGCTGCCGCGTCCGCAGCAGGCGGGTGGGCGCTGCTGGTCTACGACCCGGTTGCGAAACAGCTTCGCAACGTCAAAGTCGACAAACACGACCAGGGCGCGCTCTGGGGCGCACATCCGATTCTCGCCTGCGACGTGTGGGAGCACTCCTACTACTACGACTACGGTCCGGCCCGCGGCGAGTTCATCGACGGCTTCTTCGAGGTCGTCAACTGGGACAAAGTCGCTGACGAGTACGCGACTGTCGTCGAACTGTTCGAGTAGAGTTGTCGCTGCCGGAATCGAGCGCAACACCACCACAATTTTTTCGACACTATCCCGGTAGCTCTGCTATCGAGACACAGCAAGCGTTCGAGAATCGACCGCTGACGCCGGGTTATCAGCCGAAAATCACTCCATCGGCTCGATCAGTTCGACGACGTGGCCGTCAGGGTCGTTGATGAACGCCGTCCGCGCGCCGGCCGCAGGCTGGTCTGCTGGCTCTTTGACGACGCCGTGGTTGTCGATATCCTCGAAGGCGGCGTCGACATCTTGAACGTGGACTGCGAAGTGGTCCCAAGCAGTGCCGGCCTCGAAGTCGTCCTCACTCTCGGTGTCCGACAACTGCAGCTCGAAGCCGTTACCGTCAGCGACGTAGACGTTTCGTGTCTCGCCGTCTTCGCTGGTGAACTCCCAGGAATCCTCGAAACCAAGCTGGTCTTTGTACCACTGTGCGAGTTCGTCGGCGTCCGAGACGTTCAGACAGACGTGGAGTGCGTCCATGCTATCGAGTGGGTCGGCACCGAAAATAAACACGTCGAAGGGCTACTCGGCAGTCTTGGCGGTGCGGCCGTCCGGTGCGGTTTCGACGCCGGTGAACTCGAAGCGAGCGCCGCCGTCTGCAGAGTCGGTGACGGAGACGGTCCAGCCGTGAGCTTCTGCGATACCGGAGACGATTGCGAGTCCGAGTCCGGTCCCCTCGTCGCCGGCAGTGTAGCCAGCCTCGAAGATTGCGTTGCGGTCCGTCGGGTCGATTCCCGGGCCGTCGTCAGCGACGAAAAAGCCTGCTTCCCCGTCGAGACTCCCGACGACGATCGAAACATCGTCAGGGCCGTGCTCGACGGCGTTCCGAAAGAGGTTCTCGAGAACTCTGACGAGGCGCTGTTCGTTCGCCTCGATAACGAGTTGCGTTTCGACCGAGACCGTTGCCCCGTTGGTGTCGACGTGTGACCACGCGTCCATCGCCGCTGTTTCCAGCGGGACAGCCTCCAACTCGCCAACATCCTGGTCGCCCCGGGCCAGTGTGAGCACGTCGGTAATGATCTGTTGCATCCGTTTGTGAGCGTCCTGTGTGCGAGCGAGATGAGCGTCGAGGTCAGGGTCCTCGGCCATCTCTCTGATGGCGTTCGTCCGGCCGATGGCGACATCGAGCGGATTCCGAAGGTCGTGAGAGATGAGACTCGCAAACTGCTCTAGCTGTTCGTTTTCGGCTTCGAGTTCGCGCTGGCGGGTCTCGTGTTCGGTCACGTCGTGCAGAACGACAACCCACTTTCGGGGTGGTCGTGGCTGCGCACCGATTGGGTACAATCGGAGCTGATAGGTCCGTGTGTCTCCCTCATTTTGAAGCTCAGTCGTAATTTCTTCTTTGTCGGCGACAGCCGTCACGAGGTCCGAGTGGCCCTCGAAGACAGTTTCGGCGGCGTCACCCTCGACCTCGCTGCCGAATATCATCCGGAACGGAACATTTGCCAGCAATACGTCGTCGCTGGGGTCAAGGACAGCAACAGGTTCCTCGAAGGCGTTGAGCAGGCGTTCGGAGTCGACAGGCTGGTCGCCAGCGTCGGTCCGGACCCACCAGACACCGAGCCCTGCCCCGAGAACGAGTAAGGCGAGAATAAACGCGATCACGTAGTAGGTGAATGACAGCCCTCCGGCGGAAAGCGGCGCCACGAGAGGCTGACCCAACCAACTCATTACACAATGTTGGTACCAGAGACTCATATATGTTCAGCAACCGCTTCGAGGCGCAGAGACGAGCCACACACGACGGAATGAACACAGCGGTCGACCGGAGTGTTTACCAGTTTCTTGCTACTACGGGTCGGCATGCCGATTGAACGAGCCGCTGCGGACGATTTGCGAGCGCTCGAATTCCGAGACCCCGAGGAAGTGCTGGACCCAGAGAAGCTGTACACTGTCTACGAAATTGGCCGGTTGTTGCAGGGACTCGACCCCGAGGCAGAACTCGATATCGAGACGGAAAATGTCTTGCTCGACTGGGCGATTCCGTGGATGATGAACCACGCCGACGAGTTCGTCTTCGCGGAGCCAACTGACGAGACGGACCCGGGCTACTACGGACTGGCCCAATGACGCTGCTTGTCGTCGGGTCCGAACGCGTCGACGCCGGAAAAACGACGTTCTCGACTGGACTAGTCGCACAGACAGGCGCCGTCGGGTTCAAACCGCGAGCCGGCAACGACTACTGGTATCACCACGACGACTACCGCAACGCAGTCGAAGCGGGGAGTATCTACGGTAAGGACGCCCGCCGGCTGGCAGCGGCGAGTCCGGGCGCGTTCGACCCGACCGATATCAATCCTGTCCACCGCCTCTGGCAGCCGACCCCAGAGAGCGGAGAGATACTCGGACAGGATGGCCGGGAATTTCTCCTCGACCGGGCCGGCGACCAGTACGTCTACAATGGGACGGCTGACATCCCCGAGTCTGCACGCGAGCAACTCCCGCTGTCTGAAGCTGTCGCCGTCGCTGATGTTGACCAGCTCAATCACGTGATGGAACGCGCCCACGTCCCGGCACTGCAGAATCTCGCGCGAATCGTCGAGACGACCGACCGGGCAGTCGTCGAGTCCTACAGCGACGTTGCCCGACCGCTGCAGGGAATCGAGCCTGGCGCCGTTGCCGTCGTTGCGCCGAGCCAGGCACGAATCTTCGATGGCTCTCGGTTCATCAAGGCCTGTACAGTTTCCTCTGGGACAGCAAGTTCGTTCCACGGCCAGCTCGAAGAGCGCGTGTCATCGGTCATCGACCTCGCTGACCCCGTTGCAACGGTTTCGTTGCCGGCACTCACTGACGAGCAACGCCACGACCCCGAGATGGTCGCAACAGAGTACGGTGAAGCCTACGACGCACTGCTGGAGACTGCCGAGTGGTAGCTAGGTCGACAGCACACTTTTTGCGACGGCGCACAACAACAGAACGTGAAACAGATAGACGTAAGCGGACTGGAGACAGGCGAAATGAACAGTGCAAGTGTTGCTGACAAACTTGAGGCAGACGACTTTGCGCTAAACTACTACGTGCTGGACCCGGGCGAGGAGTTCACCGGTGGCCTCCACGCCCATCTCGACCAGGAAGAGGCCTTCTACATACTGGAAGGAGAGGCAACCTTCGAGTACGCCGACGGGCCGACTGCCGACACAGAGACGACCACCGTCGACGAGGGGGCAATGGTCAGATTCCCGCCAGGAGAGTTCCAGCAGGGTCGCAACGACTCCGACGAAACGGTGCGCGCACTCGCGCTCGGTGCACCACAGGAGTCGAGCGATATCCGCGTCGCTGCCCCGTGTCGGGCCTGTGGCGACAGCGAGTATCTGGCGTTCGTCCCGACTGACGAGGGCCCGATGATGGAATGTCCTGAGTGCGGCGAGTCCTTCGAAGCCTGAGCTACCGCATCTGGGCGGCCTGCAGCGCGAGTTCGATATCCTGTCTTGGAGTGGCGTCGACGCTCGGGCCGTGACCGGTGTGCATCGCTGTGAGATTCTCATCGACGCCGTCGAGTAGTCGCTGGATGCTCTTGATCAGCACCTCGCGGTTGCCTTCGTCCAAGTCAGTCCGACCGAATCCACCGTTGGCGAAGACCAGGTCACCCGCGAAGAGCACCCCAGAGGCTGGAGAGTACAGACAGAGATGGTCGTTCTTGTGGCCCGGAGTATGCAGTGCCTCGTAGGAGTGGTCGCCAATTTTGACCTGCGCTTCGTCTGCGATTTTGTGGTCGACGCCCGGTTGGTCAGTATCGTATCCCCAGACATCGACGCCGAACGCGTCGGTCACGTCACCGAGATTTCCGATGTGGTCTGGGTGGGTGTGTGTCAGCACGACGGCGTCGATATCGTCGACGTATTTTCGTGTTTCACTGACGACGTCGAACTGCATGCCAACATCGACCAGTACTGTGCGCTCGCCGTCGACGAGAAAGACGTTGCTCGTCATTCCGGCCTGTCCCGCCGCGAGATTCTGAATCATACCCCCGATAGGAGTGGGATTGGTTTGGGGATATCGGTCCGCTCGCTCAATCTGCCTGCTCGGGAGCGGCGCTGGCCGTCGAAGGCTCCGAGTACGTGTCAGTGTACCACAGCGCCCACGCGACGAGGACGGCCTGCAGTGGAAGCCGGCCCCACTGGACGAGTTCACTCCCCATAACATCAGCAACGGCCATGTAGATGTTTGCGGGGTAGACCGCAACCAACAGCGCAACCGTCCCCAGCGCCGCGTAGTGTCGCGTCTGTGGAATCAGCACGCCGACACCGACGACAATTTCGGCGACACCGGAGAGATAGACCAGAAGCAACGGTGCCGGTAGCATCGGCGGCACAATCTGGAGGAACCACTCTGGGTTGAGGAAATGTGTCACACCTGCAGTGATGTAGAACAGCCCCATCACGTAGCGCAACGGAGTCTTGAGGCGAGCGAGAATGGAATTCATGGGAATCGATAGTTGTTGCTTGGATAAAATCCGACCGATTACCAGAAGCCGCGCCGTCGCTCCGCTATTTCCTCGAGCACCGCTGAGAGTACGTCTCGCCAGTCTGTCGGGTGTGTCGCGTCGTCGCCTGGGGTTGGCGCGTCCGGTCCCGGGTGGACGTGCTCGCGCGTATTGTGTTCTGAGGGGTGTCTATCCCACCGATGGTCGAACGTGCTGGCGTCGTGGTCCTCGTGGTAGTGAATCGAGAAATCGCCGTTCTGGAACCACGTGATTTCGAGCCGAGCCTCCTGCACCTGCTGCGGGTAGAGCGTCGGGTCGTAGACACAGACGACGCGCTCTGGCGCGACTGCTGGCTCTGACTCGACGCAGCGGAACCGCTCGTTCGAAGCGAGTCGCTCTGCGATGCGGTCGAGACGGTCCCAGTCGACGGGCGCACCGTCGGTCATACTGCCGGCGTGCTCCCGCTGGCTTCGGTAGTCCCTGTCAGCGCCCGTTCGAGGAGTGCAATGCGGCGGCGGGTCGTTTGCCACGCCGTCACGTCTTCCCAGACTTCCGTGACCGACTGCTCCGTCTCGGCTGCGTAGTCGGTAATCGAAACCGCACTGGGAGCCTCGACACCGAACGCCTCGGCGAACGCTGCGTCGCGCTCGGCCGCCCGTTCGAGCAGTTCGACCAACTCCTCGTCGGTGTACTCCTCCCGGATGCGCTGGACGCGACGCCAGTCCAGATACTCTTGGTTTCGCCGGTACGTGGCTGGCGACTCCCCAACCTGTGTGACGATGCCCATCTGCTCGAACCACTCTAGATACTCCCGGGCAGCGTCGACACCGTGGCCTGCCCGGTCGGCGACCTCCCCGGCAGTCTGTGGACTGTCGAGGGAGAGCACCGCGTCGAAGAAGTCGTCTCGCGTTCGCTCGCCACGGACGAGTTCGTCGGCCGGAACTGGGTCGAACTCCGGCACCTGCTCGTCGTCGGCCTGTAACTCCGGGCGTGGCTCTTTCATACCGCCACGTACGCCGGCAAACGGAATAAACCTTTTTCAAGGCGATTATTTCCGCCCTACCACCTTTTTCAGCGTCGGGTGCGCTTCGCGCACCACTCCTTGAAAAACGTGGGCGAAAAAAGCCGGACGCTCACTGCGTTCGCGTCCGGTGAGAAATCGTGGTAATAAAACCGCGCCTTACTGATAGTCGAGTTCGCCTTCACCTTCGCCGACCCACGCTTCGCGGTCAGGTTCACGCGTTTGCACCGGGTCGATATCGTTGTACCACGGGACGTTTTTCAGTTCCTCCATGTTCAGCGCGAACTCGTCTTTCGTGTCGGCGACGAACTCGAAGTTCTGGGTGAGGACAATCGCCTCGACGGGACAGACTTCCTCACAGAGCCGGCAGTAGATACACTGGCCGATATGGAGGTTGTACTGCTCGCCGTTGCGCTTGTCGTCCATCACAATCTGAATCGTATCGTTCGGACAGACGTTCTCGCACTGGCGACACCAGATACAGCGCTCCTGGCTGAACTTGTGGACCCCACGGAACCGCGGCGAGACTTCGGGTTCGTCCTCGGGGTAGGCAACGGTAAACGTCTCTCCGTCCAGCGCGTGTTTCATCGTCGTCGCCATGCCTTTTAGGACCCCAATCATTGTTCGGTACCCCCGTCTACGTCCTCGACGGTTGAATAGCTCACGTTCATGATGGGAGCACCCCGACGATAATCGCGGTCAGGAAGAGATTTGCAATCGAGAGCACGAGCATTCCCTTCCAGCCAATCTCGATCAACTGGTCGATTCGGACACGCGGCACCGCCGAGCGGAGCCACTGCGTGAAGAAGAACACACCCCAGATTTTGACCAGGAACCAGATGAAGCCGGGAATGACGCTCAGCGCCCCAATCGGCGCGGCCGGGCCACCGAGGAAGATGGTCGCAATCAGCGCGCCGCCGAGGAAGATGTGAACGAACTCCCCGAGATACAGCAGGACGAAGTAGACTGAGGAATATTCGGTCTGGAAGCCAGCGACAATTTCGGTTGGGGCTTCGGGAATGTCGAAGGGGTTACGGCCGACCTCCGCAACGTTTGCAATCATAAAGAGCACGAACGCGAAGGGGTTGACAAGCCCGAACCACGCTGGAATCCCGACGGGGCCAAGCACCAGCGTCTCCTGCTGGGCAGCCACAATCTCGCTCATCTGTAGCGACCCCGCGAACAGCACCACCGAGAGGCCGGTAAGAATCAGTGGAATCTCGTAGGCGAGGTTCTGTGCGACTGCCCGCAACCCACCGAGGAAGGAGTACTTGTTGTTCGAGGAGTAGCCCGCCATCACGAGGCTCACGGAGGCGATGGAGGCAACAGCGAAGGCAAAGATGAGTCCGACCGGCGGGTCGGCCAGATGGATGCCGCTGCCCATCGGAATCACGGCAAAGCCAAGCAGTGCCGAGAAGACCATCACGATGGGTGCGATGTCCCACGCCGGGCGGTCGACGCCCTCGGGAACGATCAGTTCCTTCGAGAGCAGTCGGACCGAGTCGGGGATGATAATCCCAATCCCGCCGGGACCGAACTTGTTGACTGAAATGCGGTCGGTGAAGGCGGCAGTAATCTTTCGCTTGGCCCACGGGCCAGCGAGGGCGGCGTTGGCGAGCATAATCGTCCCGATTAGTGCGGCCCCGATGAAGGAGCCAATAATCGTCCCGGCCAGCCCCTCGATACCGAGTAGGCCGCTAATCGTGTCCGGGAGTGTCATCGGTCCACCTCCCCGAGCACGATGTCGAGACTGCCAAGCGCCGCAATCATGTCGGGGACGTACTCGCCCTCGGCCATGACTTCCAGCGACTGCAAGTTCGAGAAGGCCGGACTGCGAATCTTGAATCGCGCGGGCTTGTCGGTCCCGTCAGCACGCATATAGATGCCGAGTTCACCTTTTGCGGCCTCGACAGCCTTGTAAATCTCCGTGTCAGGTTCGGGTTTGAGCGTTCGGGGAACGTTGGCCTGAATCTCGCGCTCGTCTTCGGGGTAGTCTTCGAGTGCGTCGACACACTGCTCGATGATCTTTGCGGATTCGCGCATCTCCTCCAGACGCACCAGCGCTCGCGAGAAGTTGTCACACCCGTCGTCGGTGATGATATCGAAATCGAGTTCCGGATAGTAGCCGTAGGGGTCGTCTCGGCGGAGGTCGTAGTCGACGCCCGACCCGCGGGCGACCGGGCCGGTACAGCCGTAGTTTTTGGCTTCTTCCGGCGGCAGGATGCCCGTATCCATCACCCGCATCTGGAACAGTTCGTTCGAGGACAGCAGGTTGTGATACTCCTCCAGTCGCTCGGGAATGTACGAACAGAACTCCCGAACCTTCTCGAAGTACTGGTCGCGGGGTTCGGGCAGGTCCCACGCCGTCCCGCCCAGTCGGAGATAGTTGAACATCAACCGCTGGCCGGTCAGGTCCTCCAAGAGGTTCTGGATGCGCTCGCGGTCCGTAATCGCGTACATGAAGATGGCGGTGAAGTCGCCGTAGATGTCCAGCGCGAACGTCCCAATCGCGAGCAGGTGGGCAGCAATCCGGCACATCTCGGCAGACATCGTCCGGAGAATCTGTGCGTACTCGGGCACCTCGATATCGGCCATCGTCTCGGCCGTGCGGGCGTACGCCCACTCGTTGAGGATACCCGCCGAGATGTAGTCCCACCGGTCAGGGTAGGGCATAATCTGGTGGCGGTAGGTCGACTGCTGGCACATCTGCTCCTCACAGCGGTGCAGATAGCCGATATCTGGGTCAACGTCGACGACCTGCTCGCCGTCCAACACAGTCTTCAGGTGGAGCACACCGTGAGTCGCCGGGTGGTGTGGCCCGATGTTGACGAACATCGTGTCGGACTCTCCGGGTACCTTCGTCTTCTCCTCGACAGGGTTGGCGTGTTCACGCAGCGGAACGACCTGTGGCTTCTTCTGGTTGTAATCCAGCCCGAGCGGGTGGCCCTGCCAGGTCTCGGGCAAGAGAATTCGGCGCTGGTCGGGGTGGTCGTCGTACTCGATGCCCACGAGGTCGTAGGCTTCGCGTTCGTGCCAGTTGGCTGTCTCGTAGACGCCAGACGCGCTCTGGCTCAGCGGAGCGTCCGACGGCGTCGGGACGACAACCGACAGTTCCTGTGTTGGGTCTTTGTACTTCTTGAGGTGGTAAATCGACTCGTAGCGGTCCTGGTACTGCTGGGCGGTGACACACGAACAGTGGTCGAACCCGGCCTCGCGTTTCAACGTCGCCAGCACTGTCTCAACCTCGTCTGGCCGGACGACGAACCCCTCGGCGTTGACGTGCTGTTCGCGGTCGAGGACGTGGTCGCCGAGCAGGTCGGCGAGTACGTCGTAATCGAGTCCGTCTGGCGTCTCGCCGGTGTCCAGCTCGGGGGAGGGCTCCTGCAGGCTCATGGTGAGTCAGCCCAGTTGTACCGCATCACGAGGTCGTCTTCGTCGATGTCGCTCGCCAGTTCCTGGACGAGTTCGTCGCGGTCGAGGTCCCCGAACTGCTGGAGTTCGTACGGTTTGACCGTCACCGGTGCGCTCTCGCCGTTGCGAATCTGTTCCTGCAGTTTGAGCACGCCGTAGACCAGCGCCTCGGGACGGGGCGGACAGCCCGGCACGTGAATGTCGACCGGAATAATCTCCTCGACACCTTTGACAACGTTGTACCCCTCCTGAAACGGGCCGCCCGAAATCGTACACGAGCCCATCGAAACGACGAACTTCGGCTCTGGCATCTGGTCGTAGACGCGTTTCATCCGCGGCCCGAACTTCGAGACGATGGTGCCCGGGACGATAATCACATCTGCCTGCCGGGGTGATGCCCGCGGGACGCCGGCCCCGAACCGGTCGAGGTCGTGTTTCGTCGCGTAGGTGTGCATCATCTCGATGGAACAGCAGGCAATCCCAAAGAGTAGCATGAACATCGAGTTCCCCCGTACCCAGTTCATGAACTTGTCGAACTTGGTGAGAATGAAGGGGGTACTCCCGAAGGCCTGCCGCAGTTTCGAGTTGAACCGCTCGTCTGCCCCCGACCCCATCCGGTCGGACTGGGTCGACCCGTTCGTCTGTGCCTGTTCCAGCGTATCGTGAAGCTGTTGGTCTTTACTCATGATTACTCTATCCGCTGGCGTTCGGCCCGCACACTACGGACCCATTCGACTGCGCCGTTGCGCCACGCCCACGCGAGGCCGACGACGAGCAGTCCGAGAAAGACCGCCATCGGCGCGAACGCCCGCAGAAAGCCCACCTCGCCGGTTGCGCGGTCGAAGATGACCGTCCACGGGACGATGAAGGCAGTCTCGATGTCGAAGATGACGAACAGCAGCGCGACCATGTAGTACTGGATGTTGAACTTCACATGGCGGCTGCTGCCCGTCGGAATCTCGCCGCTCTCGTAGGTGGCGCGTTTACCCTGTTCCGGAACGCTCGGTCGAATCAACCACGAAATGAACATCATCGACAGCGGGATGACCACTGCGACGACCGCGAGCGCTCCAATCGCGATCCAATCACTCATTCGAGTCTCTATGTGGGGGTTTGAAGCCGGTGCACATAAGGGTTCAGTGTTCGGTGCTCTCAGCCCGGGACTCGTCGGCAAGTACGGACAGACACCCACGATTGTCCAGTCTCAGCCGTCAGCTGCGAGAGACCCCCAGTTCGTCGGGCAGACGTCAGACGGACCGACGCCATTTAGGGTGGTGCTCCCATAGCCATCGGTGTGACAGCGGTCGACGAGTGGGAACGACAACTGGCCGACGCGGGCACGCTTACCCCCGACACAGTCGACCGTATCATGCGCTTGCACGGTGACCGCGGCGACCAGGCCATCGAGGCCGTCTCCGAGGGCCGCGTCAAGGAGTACCGCGACTTTACCGTCGTCGTCGGCCACGCTGACGAGTACGTTGTCGAGGACGACGGCTGCACCTGCAAAGACGCCGAGTACAACCTCGACGCGGAAGACCCCGAAGAACTCTGCTGGCACGCGATAGCGGTCAGAATCGCCCGGGCGATCGGCGAAACAGACGAACACGACATGTGGTACTCCGACGTCCGGGAGTTTCTCTGAACGGAGTCGCTTATCAACGCTGGACGCCAACGTGATGTATGGCCGGCGAACAGCCACAGCGTGACGCTGCAACGGGAACGGTCTGTCCGGAGTGTGACAAGCAGACCATCCGTGGCAGTGACAAGTGCCACCACTGCGGTGCTCCGGTTGATTCTGGGGAGACCATCTCACTGGCGATGTGGGAGTACGGCGGCGGACTGATTGCGGCCTTTGGGTTTTTCATGACGCCGGTAATCACTGGGTTGCCAGCGATCTACTGCGCCTACAAAGTGTACGACCGCAGTCCGAATTCTGCCTACGGGATTCTCGCCGTCTTTATCAGCACCATCATTTTCTGGATTGTGCTGCCGACAGTCATTCTGCCGGGTTAATCCGTCGCGAAGACACTGATTATCTCCTCCAGTTCGGGAGAGAGACAACCAATCAGGTCCGTCGTCGACACGACACCGACTGGCTCCTCGTCTTCAGTGACGACGAGTCGTTTGATCCTGTGTTCGTCCATCAGTTCCGCGGCGTGCTGTAACTCGGCGTCGACTGCGATGGTCACGACCGGACTGCTCCGCAGTTCCGCAACAGTGGTCGTCGCAGGCTCTTTGCCGTCTTTGACCGCGCGTACGATATCTGTGTCAGTGAGAATGCCGTCCGGTGTGCCACGGACGAGTACCGAGCCGATGTGTTCCTCACAGAGCAGTCGCGCGGCCTCTGTCGCCGGCATACTCCCCTCAGCCTCCCGTATCGGCGAGGACATCACCTTCCTGACTGGTATGTCTTCCCAATCCATGGTGCTCTCGATATACGGATTCATCCATAGAGTAGTTTTCTATTGTTTTCACCAGAACCAAATCCTTCCTTGCGTTTGTCAGTGTGCTACGGACAGTAATAGTATATTCAACAACTGACTTTCGTATTTTGCGGTCATACATCCAAAAGTATTTAGTACTCTTGGTGATATCAGGTAGATATGAGACGAAATACTGACGGAAGCTGGCTTGCACCGCACACCGAGTACGCACGTACCCGGCCGCCAGAGCAGCGCGACGAAACCGACGACGAATCCTCCACCTAATTAGCTGATGTCTCTCCGACAACCAACCGACGAAGACGCACTGACCGACGAACCGAACTTCGAGCTAGAGTGTCTGTACGACGACATGGACAACCCCGAAGAGGTCACAATTTTCACGCCCGATGGGAAGGCAACGGCTTCGGAGTGGATTACCGTCGACCGAGACAGCGCGATTGCAGTGACAGAGATTCGGTGAGCCGAGCCGAACGGATGGTTTCAAGTCTGCCCGCGCGATAGCTCGGAGCATGAACGAAGGCGACAGGGTCCACGTCGAACGCGGCGGCGAAGAGTTCGAGGGTGTGCTGTTACCCTCCTCGACGCCCGAGCAGTTAGTTGTGAAGCTAGAGAGCGGGTACAACGTCGGCATCGACCGCGAGGAGGCGACCGTCGATGTGCTCGAATCTGGCGTCTACGACATCGAAAGCGCACAGGACGAGGACAGCACTTCAAAGATCGAGTTCGAGGACGACCTCCCGACAATTTCGCTCATCTCCACCGGTGGGACAATCGCGTCGACGGTCGATTACCGGACAGGTGCGGTGACTGCCCAGTTCGACGCCGAAGACGTGCTTCGGGCGGTACCGGACCTGGCCGGCCGCGCGAACTACCGTGGTCGTGTCGTCGCGAACATCCTCTCGGAGAACATGACGCCCGACGTGTGGCAGGACCTCGCCCACGCGATTCACGACGAAATCGAAGCCGGTGCCGACGGCGTCGTCGTGATGCACGGGACCGACACGATGCAGTTCTCGGCGAGTGCAATGGCCTTCATGCTCGATACGCCGGTGCCGATTGTCTTCACCGGGAGCCAGCGCTCGGCGGACCGACCGTCTTCGGATAACGTGATGAACGCAGTCTGTGCAGTTGAGGCCGCAAAAAGCGACTGTGCGGAGGTACTGGTCTGCATGCACGCCGGCCAGTCCGACAACCACTGTGCACTGCACCGCGGCACCCGCGCACGAAAGAACCACACCTCACGCCGGGACGCCTTCGAGACGATTGGACAGCAGCCACTCGGAACGGTCAGCTACGGCGGCGGCGACACCGAGATTGAGTTTCGCCGCGAGTACCGCAAGCGCGACGAAACTGAGCTCGACATCAGACCAGAACTCGAAACCAGCGTCGAGTTAGTCAAGTTCACCCCCGGCACCGACCCAGCGATGCTCGACGCTATCGCCGACAGCGCTGGCGTGGTTATCGAGGGGACTGGCCTCGGCCACGTCAACACAGACTGGATCGACCACGTCGAGGAGCTGACCGACTCCGGGACCAGAGTCGTTATGACGAGCCAGTGTCTCGACGGCCGCGTCTGTGACCGTGTCTACGACACTGGCCGTGACCTGCTGGACGCCGGCGTCATCGAGGGTGAAGACCTGTTGCCCGGCACCGCGAAAGTCAAACTCATGTGGGCGCTGGCGAACACTGACTCGATTGCGGAGACGATGCGCCGACCGCTAGCTGGCGAAATCACCGAGCGGTCGGTCTCGGAGTAGCGAACGCTCTTTTTCGTTCGGATCGTAGACGCAGACCGTGACAGTCCGGTACCGCGACGGCATCGAAATCGAACTCTCTGACGGCACCCGCGTCGTCTGTGACGCCGACGACCCAGACGGCGACGTGAATATTGTCTCCCACGCCCACGGCGACCACCTCCCTACCGGCGAGCGAACGGTCGTCTGCTCAGCGCTGACCGCGGCGCTGGGCACTGCCCGCCGGGAGGAGCCACTCCACCGGACGACGGACGAGCGGGTCGAACTCGTTCCGGCGGGCCACGTCGCTGGCTCGCGGGCCGCAGTGATTACCGACCCCGACGGCACCCGGTACTGCTACACCGGCGACGTCTGCACCCGCTCGCGGTGCTATCTCGATGGCTTCGAGGCCCCGGACGTGGACGTGCTCGTGACCGAAGCCACCTACGGCGAACCGGAGTACGTCTTTCCCGACCACGACAGCGTCGTCGCCGACATCGACGAGTGGCTCACGGCGACCGAGGAGCCAGTCTTGCTCTTTGGCTACGCGCTCGGGCGGGCACAGAAACTGCAACTGCTCGCCGACCGAGCAGGCAAGCAGGTCTATACGACAGACGCAGTGCAGCGCGTTAACGACGCTATCGAGGACCACCTCGACGTGCGCTTTCCAGTGGACTCCTACGACGAAGAGACTGACCTGACCACTGGCGACGCGGTCGTCCTTCCGATGACGACGACCAGAATCGACTGGATCGAACAACTTGCGGAGAACGCGGGCGCGGCAACGGCCGGCTTCTCGGGATGGGCAGTCGATTCCTCCTTTCGGTTCCGTGGCAACTTCGACGCGGCCTTCCCGCTCTCAGACCACTGTGATTTCGAGGAACTCTGTGGGCTGGTCGCGGCCGCCGACCCCGAGCAGGTGTACACCCAACACGGCTCCGGCGACGCCTTCGCCGAGCACCTGACGAGCGAGGGCTACGACGCACGGACGATCAAACAGAACCAGACGACACTCGGGGACTTCTAAATCGATGCACCGTACACCGAGCAGTCAGAAATCCGCGATAGAGGCCTGCCCGTGTGCTCCGCGTTCCTCCTCGGGGACGTTGGTGGCAATGATTTCGTCTACTTCTCCCCGGGCAGTTTCGTCGCTGTTGATACTCCGGGTTGCGCCCTCCTTTTCGACCAGAAATCCCGCATCGTCGTACAGTTCGTACATCACGCCGCTGTTGCTCAGAATGAAGGAGACACCGTCGTTGTCGAGTTGCGTGACGGTCTCCAGCAGTCGCTGCTGGTCTTCCCGACCGAACCCGTCAGCGGAGTACTCGGCAAAGTTCGCGGTCGCACTCATTGGCTGGTATGGCGGGTCCAGGTAGACCAAGTCCCCCGTCTGAGCGGCCTCGAGAATGTATTCGAAGTCCTCGTTTCGGATGTCGGTGTCGGCGAGGGTGCGACTGGCGGCGCGGACGCGGTCAGCCATCACCCAGTCTGGGTCGCTGTACCGCCCGATAGGAACGTTGAACCCGCCGTTGCTGTTCTCGCGGTAGAGGCCGTTGTAACAGGTTCGGTTGAGATAGAGGAGCAGTGCCGCCTCTTCGATTCGGTCGTGGGCTGTCTGGGGCCACTCTCCGTCGCCGTAGGCACGGCGATTGAACCGGGCACGTTGCTGGTAGAAGTACTCGCCGATATCTTTGCCTTTCCAGTTCTCGTCGACGAAGTCCTGGGCAGGGTCGGGGTCGGCGTCGGGGTCGTCGAACGTCCGGAGACGTGAGACCAGTTCGTCGGGATGGTCTCGAAGCACACGATAGAAGTTGACGAGGCGAGGGTTGGTGTCGTTGACCGTTCCATCGTCTGGTTCGAGGTCGAAAAAGACGGCACCACCGCCGAAAAACGGCTCGTGGTACTGTTCGTACTCGGCGGGGAAGCGAGCATAGATTTCGTCGAGGAGTTGGCGCTTGCCGCCTGCCCACTTGAGAACCGGTTTGACCATCTACCTCAGAATGCTCGTGGCGGATTATAAACCTCCTGTTGCAGTCGACGCGTCGGTGAATTCGGCGACGAGGTCGTCGGTAAGACGCTGGTCGGCCTGCGAGAGGTTGTAGACGTCGACGATGTCGTTGTACGATTCAGCGAGTACGTTCTCCATCGACTCCCAGCCCTGTCCGTCGGTAATCCAGACGAAGACCACGCCATCGTCTCGCATTCGCTGTGCGACGTGGTTGTACGACCGGCGGATTTCGGAGGGTTTGCTCCCCTGTACCTTGTAGCAGTTCGCCTCGAAGGCGACGGCGAGGTCACCGTCCTCGAAGATAGCAAAGTCGACTGTCTTCTCCTGGCCAGAGTCATCGTTGTACGCCGTCGTGTACTCGTCGTCGTAGGACACGTCGTGGCCTGCCTCACGCAGTCGGTCAGTCGCCTCGGCGACCCGTTCACCGACTTCATCCTCGAAGCAACTGCCCTGTCGGTTCTTCCGTGCGTGCGATTCCATCCCGACGAGCATGCCGCGGTAGTGGTTGCGGACGTTTCCCTGGTCTACGATGTACTGGAGGCCGACATCTCGAAGTACGCCAGCGAGGTCACGGGCTTTCTCGCGGTCACCGGAGTCGATTGCTCGCTGGATCGGGTAGAACTTCCAGACGCCTTCGAGAGAGCTGTACTTGTTGCCACGCTCGCCAACCAGCTCGAAGTAGAAGTCGATCCACTCGCGGGTATCTTCAGCGGCCATCAGTGCGTCCGCGACACCGTCAACGAACTCCGCTTCGCTCACGTCTTCGAGACTGGTGATAGCTGCAATCTGTTCGCTGTATTTGTCGATATCATCAGCGAGCGACTCCCAGTCGATGAAGCGGTCGTTCGGGATAGCCGATGGCACTGCGGTGTCGAGAAAGTCTGCAACGAACTCCTCAGTCGGCGGGCGGTGTTGACGAATCGGCATCTGCCAGCCAGAAGACAGCCCCGCGGAATAATACTACCGTTCGGGCTCGATGTCGACGATCTCGAACTGCTCGTCGACGGTAATGGTGAGTTCATCGCCGTCGACTCTGAAGGTGGCGCTCGCTCTGAACGGGTCCTCGCTGTCGATCTGTTCGGCGTCACTGCCGAAGACCGGAAACTCCCAGACCGGGCGGTCGCGGATATCGATACCGTGGTCGTGATAGAAGGCAACGACAGCCGGGTGTGAGAACAGCCCGATGGTCAGCCCACTGGTTGGCTCGGCACCGCACTGCCGGCACTCGTATCTGATGACCGGGAACTGCTCGTCGACTCCCTGGAGCGGTTCGTCCGGTTCCGGCGGGCCGACGTGGCGCTCGATGCGTCCGTCACAGTACGGACAGAACCCGTTTTCGAGCCGAGAGAGTTCGGCCCGGAGATAGCGGCTCGCAACGGCAGGAATTTCCTCGCGCTCGCGGTCAGCGAAGGCCGCCGGTGGGACCCCAAACGCCGCTCTTGCGTCACAGGAATCACACTCGACACGGACGCGGTCGGCCTCGTATTCGAGTGTGCGCTGCCCGCCACAGGTTGGACAGGGCGGTTCGATCTGGATTGGGGCCATCGAGCCGTCGGCGGTGTAGGAGCCGCCATCGATTGCACCGTTTATCTGATTGCCTGGTTCGGTGAGGCTGTAGCCCGCCTGGCTTTTCTGGACGAACTGACCGACGAGTTTGCCGAGGTGGTAGTTGAACTGTCCCGAGTCCTCGATGTCGACAGCGTCGTGTAACTCCGAAAAGGAGAGTTCCTCGTCTGCTTGCCACAGCGCGCGGAGAATCGCGACGCGCTTTTTGTCTGCGAGCGACGAGAAAACTGCTTCCGGTTCTGTCTGCTCGACAAACGATGGCATTACTCCTCCTGTTACCCACCCGGGATAAAAAAGCCTCGCGCCGAGTCGCTGGGTCAGTCCGAAACGCCAACGAGCGCGGAGATTTCTCGCAGCTCCTCGACGTGATGATCGACTGCCGGGCCGTCTTCGGCACCGAAGCTAATCGTTGTCATGTCCAGCGCGTCTGCGCCCTCCATATCGTTGGCGTAGCGGTCACCGATCATCACGGCCTGTTCGCCCTCGACATCGGCTTTCTGTAGTGCGGTTTCGAACATCCGGCGGTCCGGCTTCTTGTAGCCGACAGCCTCCGAACTCGTGAATGAGTCGAACGACGACCACGCGCCGAACTTTTCGAGCATACGTTGTCCCTCGTCGTCGTCGACATCGCTGATAACGCCGACGTGGAGGGAACTGTCGGCGAGGCGCTGAATCGTCTCGACGGCCCCGTCGTGCGGTTCGGCGTACTCGTCGTGAATCTGCTGAAAGAGTGGCTCCCACGCGACATCGTCGACATCTGCGTCCAGAATTTCGTCGATGGCTTCGCGGTAGCCGGCACGCGCGGGAAGATACTCGGTTCCCTCGCCGCTCCGGAAGTACTCACCCAGCGTACTTCGCCACTGGTCGAGCGCTTCAGCTGTCGACAGCGGCGAGTCGTACTCCTCTAGCAGCGACTCGATGAACGCCATGTGGCCGGCCTGAATACTTTGCAGGTCCACGATGACGCCTCCGATGTCCCAGAACACGGCCGCCGGCTCGGTCTCTGTCATACGAACGCCTTCTCGACGGCTGGAAATAGTTCCATCGACCATCTTTTTCTCGGTCGGGTTGCTCGCTCCGCTCGCAACCGCTCCCGACAAAAACGTGGTTCTCACGAACGCAGTGAGTGAGAGCTCGGGAGAGTTGGCTCTCCCCGGTGGTGAAAAAGGCCGGACGCGCCTGTGGCGCGTCCGGAGAAACGTCTCGCTTCGCGCTCGCGGCTTCGCCGTTCGCGCAGCGCTCGCCGTATGCCCACTGCTCTACAGGCCGGTCTCATGGCTCTTTATCTGGTAATATGCTACTGTTAAATACCACCCACCATTTCGTGGGTGTTTGGTTTACATTGTACAGCATAATTCATAGATACACACCGATGTTCGAGTTTAACGATTCAGACAAAGCAGAGGAGTTAGCTGAGCGGGCAGAATCACTGATGGAGGAGGTCGTCCTCCCGAAAGAGCGCGAACTCGAGGGGGGAACCACCGTCTCAGACGGGACAATTTCAGAGTTGCAGGCCGCCGCCAAGGAGTACGGCGTCTACGCCCCACAGATTGGCGAGGAGTACGGCGGCATGGGCTACGAGTTCAACGACTGTCTGCCGACGTTCGAGCAGGCTGGCCGGAGTCTCCTCGGGCCGGCAGCAATGCGCGTCGACGCACCCGACGAAGGGAACATGCACCTGCTCGAACTCCACGGCACCGAACTGCAAAAAGAGGAGTACCTGCGGCCGCTGGTCGAGGGGGAACTGCACTCCGGCTTCTCGATGACCGAACCGATGCAGGGCGCTGGCTCGGACCCGAAGATGATCCAGACAACCGCCGAAAAAGACGGCGATGAGTGGGTCATCAACGGCCACAAGTGGTGGACCTCGAACGGTATTCGAGCAGACGTACTGCTGGTCCTCGCCCGGACCGACCCCGAAGCCCACCCTTACGAGGGCTGTACTGTCTTCCTCGTCCCCGTGGAAGCCGATGGCGTCGATATCGTCCGAAACGTGCCCCATCTGGGGAGTGAACTCCACGGCACCGGCCACGCCGAAATCAAGTACCACGACGTTCGCGTCTCCGAGGAGAACGTCCTCGGGAATGTTGGTGACGGGTTCACGCACGTTCAGGAGCGACTCGGTCCGGCCCGGCTCACTCACTGCATGCGGTTCTCTGGGATGGCCGAGCGCGCACTGACGGT
Organism: Halovenus halobia; assembly: GCF_051414135.1. Classification (NCBI taxonomy): domain Archaea; kingdom Methanobacteriati; phylum Methanobacteriota; class Halobacteria; order Halobacteriales; family Haloarculaceae; genus Halovenus; species Halovenus halobia. The sequence goes on along the minus strand of NZ_JBLKOA010000004.1, from coordinate 116,591 downwards.
CACGCGAAGCTATCTCGAAGAACGCGAGGGATTCGGGAGTTCGCTGGCAGACAAACAGAGCGCTCGCTTCGAGATTGCCCGCCGAGAGGCCGAAGTGAACGCCGCCCGGTCGCTCGTTCGCCACACCGCCGACAAGATTGCCGCCGGCGAAGAGGCACGCATCGGCGTCTCGATGAGCAAAGTCTACGCCGCACAGGCGACGCAGGACGCCATCGACACCGCCTTACAGTACCTCGGTGGCAACGGAATCGGAAAGGACCTCCCGATTGCGGACTTCTACGAGTCGATCCGACCGTTCCGCATCGTCGATGGTGCCGACGAGGTCCACCTCCGGACCATCGCTCGCGAGGCCTTCAACGAGAACACCGACCCCGAGGAACTCGACCCGATTACGCGGTTCGGGCAGTAGGTACCACTCACTGCCGGTCCGCGACGGCGTCGGCGATTTCTTCAACTGCTTCGATCGACACGTCGTGTTCCTCGGCGAGGGTCTGTGCCGTTGCGGCCGAGAGTTGCCCATTTTGCTGGACACCCATCGAACCGTCTTTTCGTCTCGCGGGTTCGAGCGTCTCGTCGCTGATCGACAGCGAAACGGCGTCCCATCGTGTGTAGTGGCCCATCGCGTCGAAGTACGCTTTCGTCGCGCGGCGCTCGTCGCGCTCGAAGTCCGCGGTCAGGAGCCCCTCTTCCCCGATCAGCGGGCCTGCCTTGACGATGCCCGCCGGATTGATTAGCATGCTCCCGCCCGCAGCGACGTTGAAGCCTAGTTCCTCCTCGGTGAATCCCTCGGGTACGTCCTCGCTCATGTACGCCGAGCAGGCCGCGACGAACGACTGGGTCTCGAAGGCGTACTCGCGCATCGCCGGGTAGATGTCGCAGGTGTCGACGGCCTCAGCTGTTTCCGCCCGACTTTTGTCGCCCGGATGGCCGTGTTGCTCCCAGAAGCCCGGCCAGACGGCGGCGTGGATCTCCTCGCCCATGGCGGTCAGCGCTGCCTTCGAGAGGGTCATGTGGTTCTCGAAGCAGATCAGTCCCCCTAACTGGCCGATATCTGTGTCGTAGGTCTGCAGACTGGAGGGATCGCCCCGCCCCCAGATCGCTCGCTCCTCTTGGGTCGGCATCAGTTTCCGGTGCCGTCCTACAAGGTCCCCGCCGCGGTCGAAGTAGAAGATGCTGTTATAAATGGTCTCGCTACCTGCCCGGTCGCTGAGTTCGTTGGTTCCGAGGGCGACGTGGACGTCCGCCTCGGCGGCGACCTCACCCAGTATCGCCACGGCTTCGTCCTCGACGTGAAGGCTGTTCTTCTGGAGCTCGACCATCAGATCCGTCCAGCGGGGGATCGAGACGCTGCCCCGCCAGTACGGGTAGCCCGGGAAGTACGTCTCCGGAAAGACGAGCAGGTCGACCCCCTCGTTGCCCGCCTGTTCGATATACCGACAGGTCTTGTTGAGTGTCCCCTCTTTGTCGTGGTAGACCGGTTCGATCTGTGCCGCCCCGAGCGTGAACGATTCGGCTGGCATACCCGGGATTTCGCCGGCCTGGTACTTAATCCCAACCGCAGAACTACTGCTCGCCCATCGCCTCGCCGGCGACTTTCCGACCCTGTGGCGTCAGCGAGACTTCCTTGCGCTCGCGGACGACCCGGATGACTTCGAGTTCGAGCAACTGGTCGTAGATTTCTTCGACACGCTCGACATCGATACCGACGAAATCACTGATGGCAAACGGCGAGACGCCGGAGTACAGCGCCATTACGACCCGCTGTTCGGTCGCCGTGAGGTCCAGGTCAGCACGGTTGCGCTCGGCACCCTCCTCCAGTAGTTGTTTGAGCACCGAGATGTGGTACTGCCGACCGGAGAGGTACGTCTCGACGCTGGTGCCCTCGTCGTCGGTGTGTTCGACCTCGATAACACTGCGGTCCTCGCCGGCCACCTCGCGCTCGTCGGTCTCCATCTCGCCGATGTCGTCGCGCTCGATGATGAACTTCTGGCCATCCTCCAGAACCATCCTGACAGTCTCTTTGGTGAGGCTCAGTCGGCCACGCTGCCACTCGCTGGATTTGACAACGCCGCCGACAACCGCGGGATGTTTGACGTAGATGACCGCCTCGTCGAGAATTGCCCGGAAGAAGTTCGTCCGGAAGCCCTGGTAGTCTGCTGTCGTGATGAGCAACACATCCCCGCCGACATCGAGTGCTGTGTAGTACGACTCAGAGGCCGCATTGCGGTTGACATCGACGCGCTCGTCGAGGACGTCAATATCCTCCAGCGGCATCGAGATCTTCGAGTCCGTGATGATCATCAGCCGCTGGTTGGTCAGGACAATCCGGCAGTTCTCCCACTCGGCGTCGGTCAACTCCCGACCAGCCTTGATAGCGTGGAGGTACTTGCCCTGCGTGTCCTCGATTTTCTTTTCAGTGTTACTCATGACAGCACCGCTCTCTCGTGGGTAGGGTACAGGGGCAATTATAGGTTATGTCCGGTTATCAGCGACGAGAGCCAAGTCACTGCTCGTTCATCGCTTCACTCGCGAGATTTCGCCCTTTCGCGTTCAGCGACACTTCGGTCCGCTCGCGAACCTTGTCGACGGCACCCGCGTCGAGGAGTCTCTGGTAAATTTCCTCGACTTCCTCGACATCGGTGCCGACGAAGTCAGCCATCTCGAACGGCGCAACACCGGAGTACAGGGCCATCAGAACCTGATTCTCTAGGTCGTCGAGTTCGTACTCGTCCTGGCGAGTCTCGATAGTATTCCGAAGGAGTGTCCCGAGTGCCCGGGGATGCCACTGCACGCCCGAAAAGTGAGTCTCGACGCTACGGCCCTCCTCGTCAGTGTGTTCGGCTTTGACGACTTCCCGCTGTTCGCCTGCGACCTGTTCCGTCGCGGTGTCGACAGTCCCAACATTGTCAATCCGAAACCGAACCGTCTCGTTGTCGGGCAGCCCGAGGACAATTTCGTCGTCGTCCAGTCGAAACCGGGCCTTCGACCACGACGCGTCCTCCTGGACGACGCCGCCGACGATGGCCGGGTACTTGACGAGGATTACCTCGTCGTGGAGTGCGGCCCGACAGTATTCTGACTCGAAGTCACTCAGTTCCTGCGCGTCGACAAGAATGACGTTGTTCCCGATTTTCAGCGGCGTTGCGCCCGGCGCGTCCATCCCATCTGGGATGAGGTCTTCGCCGTCGTCGGGGACGAGAATCTTCGAGTGGGGAATGGCCTGTTTGTTGCTGCTCGTCGACAGCACAAGCCGCTCGTCGGTGATGACGATTCGGCAGGAGCGCCACTGCGCGTCAGGCAGTGGCTCACCGCCTTTCACGGCGTAGAGATAATCCCCCTGCGTATCGACGAGTTTCTGTTCCCCTTCGCTCATGGCCGCATTCTGGCGATAGCTAACGCACCCACGTACATAACTCTCAACATCTGCTAGGAGTGGAATTGGATTCTATTGGAGAGGGCGTGGCCGTGAACAGCCAGAAAGCCCCCGCCCGCTTGCCCATCCGGGACTCGTTGCGCTCCTCACTTCGTTGTCATTCGAAAGAGCCTGTAGCTCTTTCGTGATGACGAGAGAGCTTCGCTCTCTCGAACCACGGTGCTTACGTCGTCCGGGATGGAGCAAGGCGGGCGACCCCTTTCAGTCCCACCCGCGGTGGCCTGTGACACAAGCAACAGGGTGGGACTGAAAGGGGCGACTCTCTCGGCGAACCCAGCCGACGCAAGCACCTACTGGAGCGCAGCGAGGCTCGGGAGTCGAGAGAGTCGGGGCTTTCTGGCTGTTTGCGCTCAAGAATTCCCAAACAACCCTTCACACACATCCTCCAGATCATCGCTCCGAAACTGAATTACGGACCCGGAACGACCCTCCGATAATGGACGTTCTGTCGCTTGCTCGTCGGGCACTGGAAACGGGCCCGCTCTGTGACCCCTGTCTGGGCCGCCTCGTTGCCGACCGAAGTTTCGGACTGACGAACCGCGACCGAGGCAACGGCCTCCGAACCGCGCTCGCGCTGGCCGACGACGACGATTTCGAGGCTGGTGAGGACTGCTGGGTCTGTGAAGGAGCGTGCGAACGGTTCGACTGGTGGGCCAAACAGGCCGCAAGCGCCGTCCGGGGCTACCAGTTCGAGAGCTATCAGATTGGGACTCGTGTGCCGCCGCTGATCGAAGAAAACGACCGCCTCCTCCGGGAGGATGTCGGTCTCGACCCGGAGGCTGGCGAGCTGCTCAAAAGCGAGTACAACCGCGAAGTTGGCAAGCGCTTCGGCCAGGAAACTGGAACCGAGGTCGATTTCGGCCGGCCGGATGTGCTCGTGCTCTGTGACCTCGCAACTGACGAAGTGGAGGTGCAGGTCAACTCCGCGTTCGTCTACGGTCGCTATCGAAAACTCGAGCGGAATATTCCACAGACAGAGTGGCCGTGCCGAGAGTGCAACGGCACCGGAATCAACCGCGACGAGGAGTGTTCGGGCTGTGACGGCACCGGCTACCGCTACGACGAGAGCGTCGAACAGTTGAGCGTCCCGCCAGTGCTAGAGGCGATGAACGGCGAAGCGGGCACGTTCCACGGCGCTGGCCGAGAGGATGTCGACGCGAAGATGGTCGGAACCGGTCGTCCGTTCGTCATCGAAATCGACGAGCCACGGAAGCGGGATGTCGACACCGACGCGCTGGAAGCGGAAATCAACGAGTTCGCCGACGGCAAGGTCGAAGTCGAGGGACTGCGACTCGCTACCCACGAGATGGTCGAGCGCGTCAAGGAACACGACGCGAGCAAGACCTACCGGATGGATGTGGACTTCGACACAGCAGTCAAAGCGGAGGAGTTCGAGGCCGCTCTCGACGCGCTCGACGGCGCGACAATCGAGCAGGACACGCCACAGCGAGTGTCACACCGCCGCGCCGCCAAGACCCGAATCCGTGAAGTCTACGATATCTCCGGTGAACTCGAACGCGAGACCACCGCCACCATTGAGGTCCACGGCGAGGGCGGCCTCTACGTGAAAGAACTGGTCAGCAGCGACGAGGGTCGGACGGAGCCGAGTCTCGCCGGCGAACTCGGCGTCGGCGCGGAAGTCACCGCACTCGATGTCCTCCGCGTCGAGGGCGAAGACGAACCGTTCGTCAAGCCTGAATACGTCCGGGAGTAATCGGCCACCACAGCTATTTTCCTCGCTACCCGAGTAGGCGTGTGCGCAGTCGAACGCTTCAGGTCGTCATTTTGGGTCTCGCTGTCGCTGGACTGTTGACCGCCGGTGTTGGCGGTGTTGCCGCCTCCCACGGCGAGGATGTTGGTGACAGAGAGATTGTCGAAGTGCAGAGCGTCTCGAATGCACCCGAACAGGGGATAGTCGCTGTCGAACTCCGGTACCACATCGGCGACGATGTTGCCGAATTCGAGACGAACATCGGTGGCGAGCGGTACGAAGTCGTGGGGATTGACGGGTTCGACCGGGTCGACGGCGCCTACGAGTGGGACGAGCAAACATCGACCCCAACGGTCAGATTACGCGTGGCGATCAACGAGCAGGCAGGTGACGCCTACGATTACGTCGACGCGGGTGAGTGGGCGATAACCGACAAGCCAGTCAGGACGGGCCTTGGGTGGAGAGCGTACGAACCCGAGACAATTGAAATCGACAAACGGACAACTGTTGATGGACCCGGCGTCGTCGCGGGCGGAATGGTCTATCTCGGCGAGTACGAGGACTACGAGTTCAGCTCTGAAAGCGAACAGTTCAGACTCGTCGTGAGCGACGCCGCAAATCCCGAGTGGACCGTCGAGGAGATTCAGCAGCGACTGGTCACCGCCTCGAACCAGTTCGACGGCGGCGGCCGCTCCCAGCGCCTGACGCTGTTCGTTCTCACCGACCCGCTCCGGCGCGGCGGGCTGGCAATCAGCACCAACGCCGCCGCCTGGGTCCACGAGGCTGGCTTGGAGAGTCCTCAGACCACGCTCTTTCACGAGTACATCCACAGCAGGCAGGACTACAAGCGGACCGACGCTACCGAGTGGACTATTGAGGGCAGCGCCGACTACTTCGGGAAGTTACTCGCGCTGAAAGACGGGACAATCCAGTACCACCGCTTCCACAGGCTGCTGGAACGTGGCAACGACTACGACGACGTGATACTCGCCGACAGGGCCAGTTGGCGAGGAACGTTTGCAAACTACGAACTCGGCGCGCTGACGCTTGCGACGATGGACGAGCGGCTTCGCAACAGCGGCGGTCGCTACGTCGATGTCTTCCGTGCGAAGAACGCGGCCGATAACGAAATCAGCGACAGCGACTTCGAGGCCCTCGCAGCACAAGCAGGCAACGTCGACGGCTTCTTCGACGAGTATATCCGCTCGACACCACCGACAATTTCGGTTCCGGAGCCGACAGTCTACGACGGGCCGAACACAGGCGCAGCACTCGACCTGCAGGTATCCGAACTCGACGTGCAAGCGGGCAGAACCGAGCGCGTGACAGCCACGATAGCGAACACCGGGACCGAGCAAAGTCTCGCACCACAGCTGTCAGTTGCGTCTTCCGATGTCGTGGACGTTTCGCTGATTGATTCCGACGGCTCGGGCGTTACCGAGACAGAGTCGGGTTGGGTCTTCGACCATCTCTCGGCAGGCGAACAGTACGAACTGACGCTGACCATCGACGCCGAGTCAGTCGACGGTGAACAGGTCGAGTTCACGGCGGCCGACCTCAGCAACAACCGCGACGCAGTCAGCGCGACCCTCGACAGCGCGGAACCACTTGGCGCGACGCTTTCGCTGCCGACAGAGCCAACCGTCGGGACAGCAGTCAACGCCACCGTCGCGACGACACCAGAGGACGCCGACGTCAAGCAGTACGAGTTCATCATCTCTGGCCCAAGTGGCGAGCAGACCCTAGCCACCGCGACGCCGACAGCGACGTTCACGCCGGAAACTGCCGGGACGTACACACTCTCGGTGGCTGTCACCGCGGCAGACGGTCGGACGACCAGCGCCGAGGGTAGCCTCGACGTGCTCGAAAACGAGACAACCGAAAGCGGAACTGGAGACGACACCGCAGACGACACAGACAACACTAGCGATGACACAGACGGGACAGATGACACTGGCGACAATACCGGCGACAGGACGAGTGACGGAACGAGCGCCGACGACGGCCCGGCAGAAACCGATGCCACTGAGGACAGTCCGGAAGATGGGTCGGCGGACGGATTCGGTGATGGATTCGGGCCGGCAGTAGTCGTGAGCGGACTCCTCGGGGTTGCCCTGCTCGCTCGTTACCGGAACTGATCGACAGCCGTCGCGCCAGAGAGCAGGTTGTGTGCGTCCTCGACGGCGCTAAGCAATTGCTCACGCGTCGAGGCGAAAAACAGGTGTGTCTCACAGGAACAATCCGAGCAACCAAAGTCCGTGATTGTGGGGCTGTCGAGCGCGCTTGCGACTGCACACTCGCCGTCGACGCTGGTCGTTTTGACAACGCTATCCAGTCGGCTCTCGGAGTGGCCGAGCAGGTAATCAATGTGCCAGTGGCGGGTGTCGCGCTTGCCAGCCGCGAGTTCGCGGTGGCGCTCGACTCGCGAGAAGCCGCCGGAGCCGAGCGCACTTCCAACGTAGGCGTACCACCCAGAGTCAAATGAGTTCGCTCCCAGTGCCCCAACCTCAATTTCGGCTGGTGTGGCGAGTTCAAGACAAAGCGTGTAGGTACCTCCCTCCTGTTCACCCATCACATCGGTCGTTGCCGATGGAGATAGAAATACGAATCGACGTGTGTCTGATGACCGCCTATCGGCGGACTTCTGCGAGCGTTCAGGGGCTCCAAGAGATGTCGGCGCGCTCGTTCAGGCACACTGTTACTTTCTCTATTAATCACCAATAGTGGCCAATGTCAACGGTATACACGTTTGCAGGAGGGAAGGGCGGGACCGGCAAGACGACCGTGACAGCAAACGTGGCAACGGCGCTCTCTGCAGAGGGGTACGATGTCGCAGCGGTAGATGTTGACCTTCGGATGCCAAATCTCGGTCAACTGTTTGAAATTGCAGGCGACGGCGGCGTCCACGAAGTCCTCGCAGGCGAGGCCACCGTCGCGGACGTCAGCGTCCACTCCAAACACGGGCCAGCAGTCGTCCCGGGATCGATGGCGCTCGAGTCCGTCGAGCAGGCCGACCCCTCAAACCTTCGTCGAGCGCTCAACTCACTGACAGACCGTCACGAGGTCGTGCTATTAGACACCGGGCCCGGATTGAGCCACGAAAATAGCGTGGCGTATGGGTTGGCCGACGCGGTCGTGCTCGTCAGTACGCCCAGCGAGGCTGCCACCAGGGATATCCGGACGACCCGCGAGATGGTTGCGCAGGTCGACGGCACCGTCGGCGGATTGGTCCTGACCCGCAGCCACGGTGAGTGTGACCCCACAGCACTGGCAAATGCCGCCGGAACAGACCTGTTCGGCGTCGTTCCGGAGTACGGTGACGCCAAGGAACCACGGGTGGCTGTCGAGCCGACAACCCCGGCCGCTACCGAATACGAGCGGGTCGCGACATCACTGGCAGTGTACCACCAGACCGGGTCACGAGAACAGGCGCTTGCTGCGGAGAGCAACACTGGAGAAGCAGACGGGTTGCTGCAGCAGATTATGGACGCGTTGGGACGGTAACTTATCCGAACTTGCCGGTGATGTAATCCTCGACGCGCTGGTGTTCGGGATTCTCGAAGATTTTCTGGGTGTTGTCGTACTCGACGAGTTTGCCGCCGGTGAGGAAGACGGCGGTCATGTCCGAGATTCGTGCTGCCTGCTGCATGTTGTGGGTGACGACAACCACGGTGTAGTCCGTCGCCAGGTCTTCGATCAGGTCTTCGATTTTCGAGGTGGCAACTGGGTCCAGCGCGGAGGCGGGTTCGTCCATCAGCAGGACTTCCGGGTCAGGCGCGATAGCGCGGGCGATGCAGAGCCGCTGTTGCTGGCCACCCGAGAGGTCCATCCCGGAGGTGTGGAGTTGGTCTTTGACCTCGTCCCACAGCGCCGCCCGGCGGAGGGCGTCCTCGACCTGTTCGTCTAGGTCTTCAACTTTGTCCTGGACGCGGAGTCCGTACGCGACGTTGTCGTAGATGCTCTTGGGGAACGGATTTGGTTCCTGGAACACCATTCCGACCGTCCGACGGAGCGCAACCGGGTCGACATCCTCGTCGTAGAGATTCTTGCCGCGGAAATACAGGTCTCCCTCGACGCGAGCGCTCGTGATGAGGTCGTTCATCCGGTTGACACAGCGCAAGAATGTCGACTTTCCACAGCCAGAGGGCCCAATCAGCGCGGTGACCTGCTGTTCGGGAATCGGGAAGGTGATGTCGTCTAGCGCCTGTTCTTCGCCGTAGAACACATCGAGATTATCCGCCTCGATAATGGTCTCACCGAGCGTGTCTGCCCCCGCGTCGTCGGGAACTGTCGTCTGTGGCTGTGTGATCGATTCACTCATCTCCGTGGATTCGGTTTCGTTCTGGAAGCTCATGGTGTAGGTATTCTCAGCCGCCACAGCGTGGCAGTCGCGTACTGTGGGTCACTGTCTACCCCGGCCACAGCAGACACAGTACGGCGTCTCATTATTCGCCTCTACCGGTGAGATACATAAATACTGTACTATTAATTATATAGAGCTAGCGTAAGTGAACAATAGGCATATATAGACGGCGGCGTCAGCTGCCGGCTGCGTCGTCCTCGCCACGGTCGGTAAGTTGTCGAGCACCCGGCAGGCGAGCGACGATATCGGTCACCCACCCGAGTTTAAACAGGCCAAACTGCGAGAGGACACCGAGGACGAACAGCCCAAGGAAGATGGGTGACGTTGGTTCGAAGGTAAGGGGGTCGACGGCAACATTGCTCTGGGCCGTTCGCAGCGCACCAATCGTGAGTTTTCGTGAGACGAGCGCTGCACCCACCGCCGAGGTGATGATAACCATCATCGTCTTGGTCATCAGCGAACCGATGACGGCGGCGGCAAGGCCCATCCCGAGAACGATTGCAATCCCAACTGGACTCACCAGATTCCCGAACATCGGCGCAACCGCAGTCGCTCCGAAGTACATTCCAACGGCGAAGCTAATCGCGCCAACAGCCAGTGAGAGCAGCATATAGGTGGCCAGAATGCCGGCAATCGCGCCGATTGGAATCGCAACAGCCGTCGCGAGCAACCCCTGAACACCGACGAACCCCCCGATTGTCGGTGCAATGAGATAGCCCCCAGCAGCGCCGACGACGGCCCCGAGCAGTCCAACGCCGTACACGGAGAGCACAGCGCCGAAAAACAACAGCACAGCCCCGCCGAGTACGAACGCAATATCTAGTAGTTCTACCATACCACTCCGTTCCCAACGAGGGGGAAAAACCTTTGTGCCTTTGCGAACGGCTGGTTACAGCCCCTCGGCGGCGTCACGGTCGATGAGCAGCGACGCATTGCTCTCGGGTAGGGTAACAATATCGTCGCGCGCAAGGTCGTAATCGCGTTCGTCAGAGCCAACGAAGGTGCCGACATCGTCAGTGATGCGGACCGTCCGACGCTCGACTGCCGGGGGTTCGCTGGTTGGCTGGCCGCCGTCGTTTCTGAGCGCCTCCTCGCCCTGTGGCGGCGGGCTTGCAGTCTCCCCTGTGGACTCGACGCGAGTCGTATCGCGTGGAGACACATCACGGTCAGCCTGTTGTGGTTGTTCGGGTGGTTGGTCACCGCCGGGCGGTGACACCTCGCCTGCGGTCGGTTCGGGCGACTCTGTGGCGGGTGGCTCCGGGTCGGTTGTGGTGGACTCCGCCGAGGGCGGTTCGGGGTCAGGTGACTCGGCCTGTGTCGGCGGCCCACCCGTGGGCGCTGTCGTCTCACCGCCCGACCCCATCAGGTCGGCGGCGGAGACGTCCGGTTCCTCCGGTGCTGTCGTCGTGGCTTCTTCGTTTCCGCCGGACGGTGAGTCTCCGTCGAGCACGTTGAGGACGTGCTGGCGGTTGGATTTGATATTATCGACCAGTGTATCGAACAGGTCCTGTTCTTCTTTGGTCATCCCGTCAGCTTCGGCCGGGAGGTCCGCAGCGGCGAAGGAGGCGGCTTTGACAATTTTGCCGACGCGTTTCTCGTAAATTGCCTCGACAGTCTGTTCTGCGGTGTTAATTTCGTCGGTGAGCTGGCCGACTTCTGTCGAATCGAAGGGGTCATCAGCGCGCTCGGCAGCGCGGTCACGTTCGGTCTGAAGCTGTTGAATGAACTCGCCCGCGTCCGCGTAAAAGCTCTCGCGCAGCTGCTGGAGCTTGTCGGTCTGTCGCTCGCGGTCGCGCGCTGCTTGTAGTTCTTCGAGGTTCATTCGTGTCTCTCGCTCATTCTTGCCCCTTTTCGGCCCGTCCCCGTGTCATCAGGAACACGCCAACGTACTCCGGAACGGTATGAACACCCTCCTCCAGTGTAAAACTATCGCCCGCGAGTTCGACCGTCCCGCCGTCGGTCACAGCAATACTGATGTCGTGATTCGTGAATGTCTCCGGCACAGCGTCAACCAGCGGGTCGAACGTCTCGATATTGTCGCGGGGAATCCGCGTGACTGCCAGTCCGCTGCCGCCGTGGAGGCTGCCGGGCAGTCGAATCAGTCGGTTGGTATCAGTCGAGACTGGTTCGTCGATTGGCGCGTTCTCCTCGGCGACAACCTCAGTCGCGAACTGTCTGGCGAGCTGGGCGAACACAGCGTGGGCCGAGAGGTTCCCCCGCTCGATTTCGACGAAGCGGTCCTGTGTGAGGTTGTACGCTGCCTGCGCTCGGCCCTCGCCGATGCCCTCGTACTCCTGCAGTCGTTCGAGCGCTTCCTCCTCGGGCATATCTCGCACGTCGCCCAGAATTTCGAGGAGTCGCTGGTGGATGCGACGGCCCCAGCCACCCTCGGTCGGCAGATAGCGGTTCTCCGCGGGTGTCTTTCGGCCCAGCCCCGCGACGGTTTCCTCGTCGAGGAGTTCGTCGAATTCGAGGCCGATGCCGCGGACGTAATCGACGATTTCGCGGCGCGCGTCGCTGTCGAGGTGTTGGATTGTCGCGTCGCGGACGTGGACGTGATAGCCACGACTGCCAGAGAAGACAATCTGCAACTCCTCGAATCCGAAGTCGGATTCCAGAAAGTCGAGCAATCGGAGGAGGGCGTCCTTACACGTTTCGAGCATCTCGGCGTAGCTATCGTCGGGTGTCGTTGCGGGGAGATGGTCGGCGTCGAGGTCGAAGATGAGGTCAGAACTGCGCCAGCCTTTCTCGCTCATCGTCGTCACGCCGGGGTCGTCGTACCGGCCGGCCGAGAAGTAGACGTGTTTCGGGCGCTCGCGGGCGAGGAAATCGTCGAGATTGCCGAGGTCAATCATCGCGTTGTGGCGGCTGTAGGTCTCGCCGGGGCCGTCGGTCCAGGGGACATAGCCCCACTCGCGTTCGTTGGCCTCCGGCGGCGGAGTGAGTGACTTGTTGCGGTAGTGGTCACCGAACCGCCCGCGAAGATACGCCTGTGTCCGCTCGTGCACGCACACCACTTGCTGGAGTACTCAGATAGGCGTTGCGCTTGGCTCACCGCGAGAGCAGGTTCGCCAGTCGTTCCCGAATCCCCTCGCCTTCGCCGAGTTTGAGATAAAAGGCGTCGCCGCCGTCTTCGTAGTAGTTGTCGATACGACGTTTGACCCGAAAGCCAAGCGCGCGGTAGAAATCCAGCGCTTCTCGGTTGGTCGTCCGTGCGTGACAGGTGACGGAGCCATACTCGTCGGCGACGTTGGCAACGAGTCGTTTCCCGAAGCCTTCACCGCGGTAGTTGTCGGCAACAGCGAGGAAGAGAATGTAGCCGTCCCGCCGGACTGCCGCAAACCCAACGAGGCGGTCGTTGGCGCGGTCAGCGTAGAGATAAACCGTCGAGCGCTGGTAGGCGTTGTCGAAAAAGTTGCGTCGCTGTCTGAGGACCCCCTCGTTCTGGCGGATCTGCTCTTTCAGTTGCCAGGCAGCGTCGACGTGGTCGTCATCTCCCGGCCCCACCTCAATCCGCTGGACATTGACGCTCACTACTGCTACCTATGTGGGCGGGGAATAATAATTCTGCTGAGTGCGAGGCGTGAGCGAAGCGAACGCCTCGAGTGAGCGGCGACGGCAGGAGCCGCGAGTTGCGAGATCGACCGACGGGATATCTCGATATTGCGAGCAGGGAGACCGAGCGAAGCGAGGTCTCCGTAACACGAACAGCGACGGCCGTCAGGGACGTCGCAGCTGCCAGTATCGGATCGCAAGATAGAGGATAATGAAGCCAAGCGTCACCGCGCCGAAGGTCTGGCCGCCGCGGACCGCAAAGACGACAGCAACAAGATTGAGCGCGATGCCGGCGATATACACCCACCCCAACTGCGTTGCCGAAATCGGGAGTGAGTCCAGCGGGTTCGACTTCTCTTCACTCATGTGACCACCAGTTCATACGCGCTCTTCGGCCCGCGGCGAAAAAGTCTCTCTGTTCCGGAGTCTGAACGGAACCCATTAGCCCGTCGGCGACCGACAGCCAGGCAATGGGCTACGAACTCCGTCCACACACCGCCGACGTCGCTGTCGAGGCGACCGGCGAGACACTCGGAGCAGCCTTCGGCGCAGCGGCGGACGGAATGGCCGCCGCGATGGCCGAAGAGTGGCCAGCGGGCGGCGAGCGGTACGACATCAGCGTTCGTGCGGAAAGCCGAGAGGCACTATTGTTCGATTACCTTGACGAACTTATCTACAAACGCGATGTTCGCTCGGTGCTGCCCGTCGACAACGAGGGGACCGTGACCGAGGGCGACGACTGGCAGTTCGACGGCCACTTCCGCGGCGTCGACCTCGCAACAGTGACCGCCCGCGACCTGAAGGCAATCACCTACTCCGAGATGGAAATCGAAGACACAGCCGACGGCTGGCGGGTCTACGTCGTCTTCGACGTGTAAGTATACGGCTGACGTAACATCTCCTTGCCCTCCAATGGCACAGAATGGTTTTCTTTACCAACAGTGCTTTATTCGTCGGCGCCGTAGTCAGATCAATGTCACACACTCAGCACTGTTTGCCCGCCCAAGACAGCGGCACCGAGTCGCTCCACGAGCGGCGCAAGGCAGTGCTCACCTGTCCCCGCTGTGCCCACGCAAGCCCCCCTGACGGTGACTGGCGCACGCAGCGATGTGACCGCGGCACCGAACTGCGCTGTCCCGGTTGCATGACGGTGTTGACGGTCCGCGAGCAGTTCGCTGACAGCGATACACCGAAGTAGGCCAGTCCCTAACAGCCAGTCGTGACCGACCCGCCAGCACGCCGCGAGCGTGGCGACGCCGGCCAACCCCTCCGTTCGGACGGCGGCGACCCGATCAAAGCGTTCGAGCGCAAGCAGTTGCTCGAACGAATCGAGCGCGAGAGCGCCACCGTCGGCGCGTCAATCCCCGAACAGATCACGATTCAGGGCGAACAGATCGATCTCCAGGAGTTCGTCTTCGAGATTCGCCGTCGTGACACTATCCCCCCGGGGGAGCGCGAACGCGTCGAACAGGCAAAGAAAAATCTCCGTCGTGAGCGTCTGCAGCGCAAACAGCGCATCGAGGACGAGCCAATCACCTACGAAGAGGGTGACCGTCTCACGGAGGCAATTATCGGCATCGACCGTGCGCTGAACGAACTCGAATCGCTCGGCCCTGTCGACATCGAAGGTGAAGCACAGGCACAGGAAGCCGCCGACCGCAAGCGCTGGATGAAGTTTCTCCAGAAAGCGCTGGGTCACGCTGACGACAACAGCGGCCACGGCGTCGGCGGGCGTCGTTAGACAAGCGACTCGACCATCCCGCTCACGTAGTCGAGTTCGTCCTGATTGACGCCGTGACCCATCCCCTCGTAGATGCGCGTTTCAACGTCGCCGTTCAGTTGCTCGAACACTGTTGCCGTCGTGTGGACACGCTCCTCTGGAATGTGTGGGTCAACATCGCTACAGCCAAGGAATGCCGGCGTTTCGTCCAGGTCACCGTCGTAGTCGTCAGTGTTGATCGTCTCGCCAATCAGCCCGCCACTGAGCGCGACGACACCGCCGTAGCGCGTTGGGTTGCGCGCGACGAACTCGCTGGCGAGACAGGCCCCCTGTGAGAACCCAAGGACGACGATCTGGTCGATGGGAATATCGGCGTCGTTGGCGCGGTCGATTGCCGACTGGATAGCCGCCAGTCCCGAACTCCGGCCGGGTTCGTTGCGCTCGACTGGCGCGGTGAAGGGGTTCGGATACCAGGTGTTGCCGGCGGCCTGGGGGGCCAACAGCGCGAGGCCGTCGTGGTGGAACTGCAGGCCAGTCTGGGCGATACTTCGGGCAGTCGCGCCGCGGCCGTGGAGCAAAATTGCGGCTGCCGAGGCGTCAGCGAGCTCTGTCCCGGCGGCAACGAGTTGTTGGTCGCCGTGTGGGTCGTCCTGATCACCGTGTGGATTACGCATTGACACGGTATTGGCGGCCCGGCGGGATAAGCGCCACCGCGACGGCGACCCAACCAGATGACACCGCTGTCACTGCTCAGGCCTTGCCGATGGCAGTGAGCAAAGAGAGAAAGAGGATCATCGGCAGTTGGCAGAACAGCAGCACGATGAGCAAGATATCGAAGGAGAGGTCGGGGCTAAACCGGAACAGCAGTTCGGGGACGAGCCACCAGGCAGTCGACGCAAACAAAAACGAGAGTGCAACCAGTACCGAAAGGAGGTCGGTCGGCGCAACCAGAAACTTGTTATACCGGCTCACGCCCTCGCTCGCCAGCACGAGCGCTGTGAGAACGACCAGTCCGGCAGTGCCGACGACGGCAACCAACACCACATCGACGGTGCCGAGTCGGTCTCGAACTGCGGAGAGCACCGATTGATTGAGCACCAGAAACGGCACAAGCGAGAGGAATAGATACAGCGTCGTGAACACCACAATATCTCGGTACTGGCGGCTCATGTCTACACTCTGGTGGCAGGGTTATGTATGCTTTATTGCCAGCAGACCCCGGCACTGATACCGCGGGGTCTTCTAGGACAGGTATGACCACAGCACAATCCGAGAGCGAGCGAGACCGACAACTGGTGACTGACGGCGGCGGCTACGTCGCCGAACTCCGGGCGAACCGTGCCGAGAAAGACGAATTCTTTGCCGACCACCCGCAATCGCCGATTCCGCCGGAAAAGCGCGAGGAGTTCGACGGACTGGCGTACTTCGACCCCGACCCCGAGTACCGGGTCGAAGCAACTGTGACAGTCATCAGCGAGCCCGAGGAGGTGGAGATGGAAACCTCCGACGGCCGGCAGATAACCTACCGACGACCGTTCCGCTTCGAGTTCGAGATTGACGGCGAGACGTACGAACTGAGCGGCTACCGGCGCGACGCCGACGACCCGATTTTCGTCCCGTTCCGCGACAAGACGACCGGCCAGCAGAGCTACAAAGACGGCCGGTACATGGAACTCGAACACGAGGAGGAACTGACCGACGGCACGAGTATCGACATCGATTTCAATCTCGCGTACTCGCCGTTCTGTGCCTACAGCGAGACCTTTTCGTGTCCGCTGCCGCCCGAGGAGAACTGGCTCGATACGACGATTTCCGCCGGCGAACGAGCGCCGCCGCTAGAGTAAAACTGGAACACATTTAGGCCCGCCGGGCATACCGAAGATAGATGGACGGAGTCCGGTTTCGGCCGGCCCGGCGGGAGGACGCACGGGCTGTGCTCGCTATCAAGCGAGCAGCAATCGACGGAATCGACGACAGCACCTACACCGACCAGCAGCTGTCGGCGTGGCAGCCCGAACAGAGCGCCGTCTCTGACTTTCGTCGAGCGATCGAGAGTGACACATTCGATATATTACTCGCCGAGACTGACGGTGAACTGGCCGGCTACGGTGTGCTCAACACCGACGACGACCGCATCGACGCGGTGTTTGTCGACCCTGCCTATGCTGGCAACGGGGTCGCGTCGTCGCTGGTCCGACAGTTCGAGTCCCGCGCCCGGATGCGCGCCGTGGCCGAGTTGACTATCGTCTCCTCGCTGAACGCAAAGGGATTTTACGAGTCGCTGCAGTACTGGGATTTCGGCCGGAAGACTCGACAGATCGACGGCGTCGATATCGAGTTTGCAATCATGCGAAAGCAGTTCTAGACGACCCAAAGATTCAGAATCCCTCCAGTCGTTGTTCCGACAACTGGATGGCGAACACGTCACTCGATTCCGTGTCCGTGCTGTATGTCGGCCGGGACGAGGCTGCAGCAGAGACGCTCGTCACCGCGCTCAGAGAGACGAGCGAGCTATTCGAGGTTGAAACCGTGCTCTCGACAGCTACTGCTGTCGAATTCGTCGAATCGAACCACGTCGACTGTATCGTGTCACGATACGAGCTGCCGGGCTCTGATGACGGAATCACGTTGCTCGAACAACTCCGGAACCAGCGAGTCTGGCTGCCGTTCGTGCTCGTCCCGCGCGATGGCCTGGACGTCGCCAGCCAGGCCGTGGCAGCTGATGTCGACCGCTACGTCGAGCGGACAACAGCCGAGGAGACGGCCACGCAACTGTCGACAGCGATCACGGGCGTCGTCGAAGAGTACCGACCCAGCGCCGACCTCGTCGACCGGATGACCGACGCCTTTCTCGCCGTCGACGACCAGTGGCGGATCACGTACCTCAACCAGCGGGCCCGCGAGCTGGCTGCCGACGCAGTCGAGGGCGAAGCGGCGCTTCGCGGGCAGTCGATCTGGGAGTCGATTCCTGGCCTCACCGACACCGAGTTCGAGGACAACTGTCGGCTGGCACTGGATTCACAGGAGACGCGCTCGTTCGAGAGCTACTACGAACCGCTTGACCGTTGGTTCGATATTCGGCTGTTTCCCTCCCCAACCGGGCTCTCGATGTACTTCTACGAGATAACCGACCGCCGGGAGTACGAGCAGGTTCTCGAAAGCCGCGAACGTGTGCTCCGGGACATCTACAGCATCATCTCTGACAAGGAGCTCTCGTTCAAGCGCAAGGTCGAACGGTTGCTGGAAATCGGCCGCGAGGAACTGGGAATGACCTACGGCAGCCTCTCACAGATCGACGAAGAGGAGTACACGCTGGCTGTCGTCGCCGGCCCAGAACACGAGATGATCGCCGAAGGAACGACCGTCGACCTCGACGAAACGAACTGTCAGCGCGTCGCCCAGAGTGGCGATAGCCTCGCACTGACCGACACCGCCGAAGAGGCACCCGACTTGACCGACCGACTGGTCTACGAACTCGGCGTCGAAACCTATCTTGGCACACCGATTTTTGTCGACAACGACGTCGAAGGAACATTTTGCTTCTACGATTTCGGCACCCGCTCGGAGCCGTTCTCCCAGTGGGAGATGACGCTGGTCGACCTGATGGGGAGCTGGGTTAGCTACGAGCGCGAGCGCGAACACCAACAGGCCGAACTCGAACGCGAACGCAACCGTCTCGAGGCTGTTGCAGGGACGCTGTCGCACGACCTCCGGAACCCACTGACGACGGCGAATCTCCGGCTCGAACTCGCCGCCGAAGAGTGTTCGAGTGACCACCTCGACGAACTCGACGCGTCACTGGAACGAATCGACGAACTCATCGACAACACCCTCTCGATGGCTCGGCTCGGTCCCGACGCGCTCGACCCGAAACGACACCAACTGGGGGTCATCGTCAACAAAGCGTGGGAGACTGCAGGGTCACCGGCGGCGGCACTCGAACTCGATAGCGGACTGGGGACCATCGTCGCCGACGAAAGCACGCTCCAGCAGTTGTTCGAGAATCTCTTTGCTAATGCTGTGGAACACGGGAAGCCAGACGCGAGCGAGCTCTTGGTCCGGGTCGGACAACTCGATGACGGCTTCTACGTCGCCGACAACGGCTCGGGACTTCCAGACGAGAGTCAGGCTGAGATTTTCGAGCGCGGCTACTCTACCGACGACACCGGCACTGGATTTGGACTCTCGATTGTCGACCGTATCGTCGACGCCCACGGCGGCGAGATTACCGCGACAACCAGCGAGGCTGGCGGCGCACGCTTCGAGATTCGAGGCTTTCGGGTGCGCTAAATACTGTGGACGGCCACGTCTCCGGGTAACTCGGCGAGTACCTCCGCCGACCAGCCGTCGTGAACGACTGTCAGGTCGGTGTCGGGGTTGGCCGCCGCCAGCCGCCGGATACCTCGCACGGCAGCCTCGTAGGCAGGTCGCTCCAGCGCGTCAGGACAACCAGCCGTGAGCGGATACACGTCTGAGAGGGCGGGCGGCACGGGACCAAAGGGCGGGACCAACCGCCAGCCGTCGCCCGGCGAGCCAACACTCAGTCGCAGTTCGTCTGGGGCGTCGAGTCGCCCCAGTCGCTCGTGGTGACGACGGACCTCCGGACGGCGCGCGCTCTCTCCCGAGACGTAGAAGAAGGCGTCCTTGGCAGTGGGGTCAGTTTGGCGGAGTTGGTCGGCGTAGTGCAGGAGCGTCCGGTAGCCGTCGAGCATCGCCGGGTGGCCGCGGGCGCGGGCGTCGACGAGTTCGAGCAGATTGCCGGAGCGGATTGCCTGCCTGACTCGCCGAATCTCGGCGAAACTCACCGCGAGGTTGTGCTCGGCGAGCAGGCGGTAGCGCTCGTCTTCGCTCGCCGCGCGCAGGTCTGCGGGCGTGTGTTCCAGACAGACTGAACACGAGCAGGGGAACTGTTCGAGTTCTTCCAAGTGTTCGGTGCCGCGGACGGTGAGATAGCGCTCGTCGCGGGCATACAGCGCGTAGGCCGCGGAGTCGAACAGGTCACAGCCGATTGCGGCCGCCAGCGCGAACATCATCGGGTGGCCAGCGCCGAACAGGTGGACGGGGGCGTCTTCGCCCAGTCCGCGTTTGGCTGCCGCGACGATGTGCACCAGGTCATCGAAGCGGTACTCGTTCATCAGTGGCACCATCGCGCCGACCGGGAAAACGTTGAGGTCTGTGGCGTAGGCCTCTCGGGCGGCACGCTGGCGGATATCGAGATGGGTCGAGCCCTGAATCGGCGCGGTCACGAGCATCTCACCGGTGTCGACAGTCTCGGCGAGTTCGTTTCGCTGCTGGGTGGTGCGCTGTTCCTCCGCGGCTTGCTCGCGAGGAACGTCGGGTGGTGTCGGAATGTCGATTGGTGTGCCAATATCGGAGCCAATCTCCTGTTGGAACTGAAGAATTTCCTCGGTCGTCACGTCGATTTCGCCGTACTCGGCGAGTTGAAAGGAGCCAGAGTCGGTCATAATCGCGCCCGAGAAGTCGAGCAACTCGTGCAGGCCGTCTTCGAGGGCTGGCTCACGGAGTTCGTCGCTGCCGTGGAGCACGTAGCTGTTCGTGATGAGAATCTCCGCGCCGAAGGTCGACTCCAGTTCGGCTGGCGGCACCGTCTGGACATGGGGGTTGACCACCGGCAACAGCGCCGGCGTCTGGATTGTCGTGTCCGCCCGCGGTACGTCTAATCGTCCGAGTCGTCCGGCACCGTCGTAGCGCTGAATCTCGAAAATCTCTCTCATTGGGTGCCTCCGGCGAGTCGTCCCATCAGTCTTCACCCGTCTCGATGACGATTCGGTCGCGGTCGATAGCGAGTCGGAACGTCGGGACGGTCTTGCGGACGCGCTCAACCAGTCCTTTGTCGGTCAGTGTGTGCAGCGCCGAGCGCACCTCGTCGACTGACGTGTCGGTGCCGGTGTCTTCGATGTCGTGCAGCGTTGCAACGACACTCTGTGGGTCCTCGTCTGGCCCTGGGAGGATTGCGATAATCTCTTTTTGTAATGCAGTTCCCGTGACCGAGCGCTCGCCACTCGCGTCACCGCCGCCGACGAGTGCTTCGGCCTCTGGCGTTGCACAGATCATCGAGTTCTCGTCGCGATAGTAGTACTCGCCGAGTTCGGATTCGAGATACTGGTGTACCTCGCTGCCGCTGTCCATCCCCCACTTCTCTTGGAGGTCCGCGTTCTTGGTCGGCTGGAGTGCCACCACGTCCGCGAGACGCTCCGTTGCCTCCTCGGAGAGACTCATTACCTTCTGTACTCGGTAGCTTCTAAAGCGAGTTGTGATCTGTTTCGCCGACACCAGCGACGATATCGCCCATTCGCTCCCAGTGACTCCCCTTCCAGAAATGTTGGTCACAGGCCCGGCACTGCCAGACGGGGTCGATGTCGTCGGGAGCGTGCTCCGGTCTGTCCTCCTCCTCTCCGAGCGTGCGCACCAGACCGTTACAGACGCTGCACCGGGTTGGCTCCTCAGGGAATCCGACCGAAACACCGTCGGCAGCGAGTTCGGCGAGTTGGTCCGCAACGTCGCGGGTTTCGAGCAAGAGTGCGCCGTCGGTTCGGGCAGCCAACTCTCGGTCGCGGGTCACCAACCGTCGCTGCTCGGACTCGGCAAATTGTTTGAGTGCGTCGTCAGCCTCGATGTTCTCGTCCTGTGCGTACACCGTGTCGTAGCCACAGAACCGCAGGTAGGTCGCGAGTTTCCCCAACATCACGTCGAGGAGAAACTGATCGTCGGTCATCGTGCCAGAAATGCCCGGAGTTCCGCCGCTGAGTCGGTGTTGAGCACATCACCAGCCTCGGCCCAGCCACGCCGGGCGGTGTGGACACCGTATCGGCAGTACGCGAAGCTCGCGGGGTCGTGGGCGTCGGTGTCGATGACAATGGTCGCACCTGTCTCGAGAGCCTGTTTGACAGCGTGGCCCGACAGGTCCAATCGGCCGGGGTTGGAGTTGACCTCCAAGGCAGTGTCGTGGTCGGTGGCGACCGACGCCAGTCGTTCAATGTCGATATCCATGCCCTCACGGCGGTTGAGTCGCCGGCCCGACGGATGACCGATAATGTCGGTCTCGGGGTGGCGGGCCGCTTCGGCAAGCCGCTCGGTCCCGTCACCCGAGAGGTCGCTGTGTGGCGCGGCAACCACGATGTCCATCTCCGCAAGCACATCGTCGCCAACAGAGAGCCCACCGTCTGCCTCGATGTTTGCTTCGACGCCAGCAAACACCTCGATGTCGGCGTCGGCAGCAACCGCTTCGATTCGGCCGATTTGCTCACGTAGTTCGTCATCATCGAGACCGACGCCGCTGAGAATCCCAGGGCCGCTAGCGTGGTCGGTGACCGCGAGATACTCGTGGCCAAAGTCGGCTGCGCCGTCGACCATCTCCGCGATTGAGACCGCGCCGTCGGACCACTCGCTGTGGGTATGCAGGTCCCCGCGCAGGTTGCCCTCTGTGAGCAGGTTGGGCAGCGTCCCAGCAGCGGCGGCCGCAACTTCGCCGCGGTCCTCGCGCAACTCCGGCGACACCCACGCCATATCGAGGGCGTCGTACATCCCCTCCTCGTCGGGGCCAGCAACGCGCTCGCCGACGCGCTGGCCAGCGTCGGGGCCCTCAGTTTCGGAGACATCGAAGACGCCGTACTCGTTGACTTTCAGGTCGCGGTCGAGTGCCCGGTTTCGGACCGCAACGTTGTGTTGTTTGCTCCCGGTGAAATACTGCAGCGCTGCGCCGAACTCTGGCTCTTCGACGACGCGCAGGTCCACCCGAACCTGCTCGATGCGCAGACTCGCTTTCGAGGTGCCCGCTTCGATGACCCGGTCGGCGAACTCGAGGTCAGTGAACGCCTCGACGACAGCCTCGGGGTCGTCGCTGCCAACGAGCACGTCGACGTCGCCGACAGTCGGTTTCCAGCGGCGAATCGAGCCCGCGAGTTCACAGCGCTGGACCGCCTCGGCGTCCAGCAGTGCCTCGCGAACCTGCTCGCCGCGCGGTCGTGCCTGGTCGAGCAGTTGGCGGTCGTGGGCCTGCCGGGCGAAGTCGATGCCATCGAGAATGTTCTGTTCGGTCGTTGCGCCGAATCCGGAGACTTCCTGTATCTCGCCGGCGCGGGCGGCCGATTCCAGGTCATCGAGTGTCTGGATACCCAGCGCCTCGTAGAGTGACCCCACGGATTTCGGGCCGACACCCTCGACGCGGGTGAGTGCCTCCATCTCGACGGGCATCTCGGCGCGTAGTTCTTCCAGTTCCTCGATTTCGCCAGTTTCGACGTACTCGACAATTTTGGCGGAGATAGCGTCGCCGACGCCGTCGATTTCGGCGACAGCGTCCTGTCCCTGCTCGGCGAGCGCACCAACGTCGTCGGTGTACTCTCGAATGTTCTCGGCGGCCCGGCGGTAGGTCCGGGGTTTGTAGGAGACATCTTGGGCCTCGAGGAGGTCCGCGAAGGCTTCGAGACGGCGAGCAATCTCGTCGTTACGGCTCATACCTCCTCTCGGGTCGGGAGGAAAATAAAATGCCGCCGGCTCAGTCGAGTTGTCTGGCGCAGTCGGCGAAGCGTTCGCTGCCGCCGCGTTTGAACGGCACGCCATGGCCCGGGGCCGCCACCTCGAACGCTGGAAGGTCCTCGGCGAGCGACCGAATTGACGACCGAACCGCCGCAGTGTCGTAACTGATGCTGTACGGCGAGGGGACGAATCTGCCGTCGTTTTCGCGGACGAGGTCACCGAGCACGGCCGTCGAGAGTTCCTCGCTCACGTAGACAGTGTGACCGGGCGTGTGGCCCGGCGCGTGGTGTGCGGTGAAACTGCCGAGTTGGTCGCCGTCGTCGACGGGTTCGACCGGTCCTGCCGGCGGGTCGGTCAGCCAGCCAAATGCCCGCTGGAAGGCACCCTTGTGGTTTCGCCACGGCGGTGCGCGCTCGCCGGTCACGAACGGGTAGTCATCGCGGCCGACGTAGACCGGCGCGTCGAGGTCAGCAAGTTTCGCGAGCGTGCCGACGTGGTCGATATCGTAGTGGGTGAGCAGAACGCGGTCGATTTCGGCGAGTGACCCAGCAGCGTCGGAGACAGCCTGCTGGATCGTCTTGCGGTTCCACGGCAACCCCGCGTCAATCAGCGTGAGTGTGCCACCGTCGTCGACGAGATACGCGTTGACGCCGCCGCAGTCAATCCACCAGACACCTTCCCGCAGTTCTCTCATGTGAGGGGGTTGGACGCGACGAGCAAAAATTTCGGTGGCGTCGTGGTTCGTGCTAGCACACGTTCAGCAGGATTTTTGCACCGGGCGGGCAAGCACTCGAAAATGCCCGGCCCAGTCTTCATCGACGGCGACCAGGTGACGTTGCGGACAATCGAGGAGGAGGACCTGCCCTTCCTGCAGCAGCAGGTCAACGACCCCACGGTGTGGCGCGCAATCGGCCGCGCAGACCCGGTCAACGCGAACCAAGAAGAGGGGTTTTTCGAGGATGTCGTCTGCGAGGATGGGTCGGTGCAGTTGCTCGTCTGTGCCGACGACCAGCCTGTCGGGACCGTCGGAATCCATCTCGAGGAGGGTGCCGTTCGAGCGGCCGAGCTGGGCTACTGGATTGCCCCCGACCACCACGGCAACGGCTACGGGAGCGAGGCCGCCGAACTGCTGACGACGTATGGCTTCGACCAGCGGGGCTGTCACCGCATCGGCGCCCGCGTCTTCGAGTTCAACGACGCCTCACAGGCGTTGCTCGAATCGATTGGCTTCCAGCACGAGGGCCGACGCCGTGAAGCCACGTTCATCGACGGCGAGTATCAGGACATCCTCTGGTACGGCGTGCTGGCCGAGGAGTGGTGACGGTGGGGCCGGTCTTTCTCCGCGGTGAGACGGTGACGCTGCGCCCGGTCGAGCGCGAGGACCTCGAGTTCTTCAGAGCACAGAAAAACGACAGACGAGTCTGGCAGCCCCTGGGCTGGCCCAGACCTGAGAACAGCACGCAACTGGAGACGTTCTTCGAGGAGACAATCTGTGACGACGACGGCGTCCACCTGCTGATTGCAGTCGACGGCGAACCTGTCGGGCACGTGAGTTTCCAGACACTCGACAGTCACAGCGCAGAACTGGGCTACTGGATTGCCCCCGCAAAGCAGGGGAACGGCTACGGAGCCGACGCTGTCGAGACACTGGTCGAGTATGGCTTCGAGCAGCGCGGACTCCACCGGGTCGAAGCTGGTGTCTTCGAGTCCAACGACGCCTCACAAGGGTTACTGGAATCGGTCGGTTTCAGTCGGGAATTGCGCCAGCGCGAAGCCGTCTTCGTCGACGGCGAGTATCAGGACCTCCTCCGGTACGACGTGCTGGCCGAGGAGTGAGAGTAGCTACCAGTCGACCGACAGCGTCCCGTCGCCCTCGGGGTCTGGGGCGAGTTCCTCTCCGGTTTCGCGGTCGATGACGTGAATCACGCCAACGTCTTTTTTCGCAGGACAGACCTCAGCAGCCCGAATGTTCTCGTCTAGCTCAGACTCGTCGATAAAGTAGGTGTTCGGGCTAGCGATGCCCGTCGAAAGGTCAAGCGCCCAGTTCCCGGAGACTTCGGCGCACTTGCCCGCGCCGATGCACTTGTTGGCCTCGAAGATGATCTTGTAGGGTTTCTCCGCAACTGGCGGCCCGTCGTCGCCGCCGATATCCGCAGGGTCAATCGGCTCCTCGCTCATCTCAGTCGTGAATCTCGACAGATTCCAGCAGAATTTCGTTAGTTGGTTTATCCTGCCCGTCGACGTCGGCCGAGCCAATTGCCTCGACAACGTCCATTCCGTCGGTCACTTCGCCGAAGACAGCGTGTTTGTCGTCGAGATGTGGCTGGGCGGCAAGTGTGATGAAAAACTGCGAGCCGTTGGTGTTCGGGCCGCGGTTTGCCATCGACACCTTGCCCGCGCCGTCGTGGCGCAGGTCGTCGTGGAACTCGTCGTCGAAGGTGTAGCCCGGGCCGCCGCGACCGGTGCCGGTCGGGTCGCCTGTCTGGATCATGAAGTTCCCGATGACGCGGTGGAACAGAATGTCATCGTACATCGGGTCGACCCGCTTCTCACCGCTGTCGGGGTCTTCCCACGCGCCGGTACCGGGGCCGATATCGGTCCCCTCGTAGTCGTTTGCTCCCTCAGCGAGCCCGACGAAATTCTCGACTGTGTTCGGGACTTTGTCGTCGAACAGTTCGATTTCGATGTCGCCTTCGCTGGTGTGAAGCGTCGCAGTTAGGTCACTCATAGCTAACAGGTCGGCGGCGACGAGTAAATGGCTGGCGGTACTAGAGATTGTACCGTTTGCTCCCGAGCCGCTCGCGTTCGGTCCGGATGGATTCGGCGTCGCCGGCACGGAACTCTCGGGCCAGTTGGTGGGCCTTATCGAGTTGTTCGAGCGCCTCGTCATGGTGCTCGCGGGCGGTGTCAGGATGCCCGCGGCGGTGTTTGTCTCCCTCCGCTTCGAGCTGTTCGGCGAGCTCCTGCCGGCCCTCGATCAGATGGCCAACAACAGTTTCGATCCGCGAGCGAAGTTCGTCTACATCCCCGGAGAAGTCGATGTCGGTCCCCCAGCCCGCAGTCAGCGCGTCGCGGTACTGCTCGAAGGCTTCCTGCCAGGCCTCGAGTTCCACAGGGAGTTTGTCGGTTCCGCGGGCCCGCTCGCAGGCCTGCTGTGCGAGCGCCCGTGGTCTAACTTCCAGATGTGAGAGTCGATTCTCGATCGTGTTGAGTTTCGTCTCGATTTCTGCGGGCTCGGAGATTTCGCCCTTCCGGGCGATAGCCTGTGCGGTTTCGAGGTTGTCACGGGCGTACCAGAAGCTGCGGTAGGCCTGGGTGTACTCGCGGTTTTTGGTGTGATGGTCCGCTTCAGTTATCAGTGTCTCTGCGCGGGCAATCCGGGTTCGCACTTCAGTTCGGTTCCGCTCGCGTTCGACCGACCGAATGTGTTCCTGGAGTGCTGCCGGGGAGTCGATGTCGAACCGGTCGAGGTAGTCACGAGCCTTCTCAATTTTTTCGGCGGCGTCCTGTCGGCGGTCCCGTGCCGTCTCTATGTCGCCGGCCTCGATGGCTTCGCCCATCTCCGCACTGTGGTCACGGGCGTCGTCGAGTGTGGCGATCACCTGGTCCCAGCACCGACTGGCCTGCTGGAGATAGTTGACTGCCGCCCCGAGATTCGAGGAATCGGAAATCTTGAACCGGTACTCGCCCGCCCCCCAGACTTCGACGGTCAGTTTCGAGCGCAACAGCCCGTCTTTCGCGTCGATAGCCTTGAGTTCGGTATAAGAAATTGCGACCGCCGAGGACTGCTGGTCGGAGGCAACGACAAAGACCAGTTTCCGGTCGGTAACGACTGCGCGAGCGGTCGCGTTCCCCGGGACAGTGGTCGTGTTCGTCTTGCCGTCTTCCGCTTTGACGACGCTGCCTTTGCCCGGTAATCGGTAGTGGATCTGTTCGTCGGATTCGATATACCCATCCAACGCATCGACGACTACCGATTCCGGTTCACCAGCCCCGGTTCCAGGGGTGAGTTTTTCTCGAAGTGTGTTGCGTGTGAGTGACATTTCCGCCGCCCCAGGCGTCCGTACACCCGATTTAGAGAGTCCAGAGTAAAATGCTTCCTGATATATCAGTTATCGATAGTGATAGTGACCTACTCCGCAAGCGGGTCACGTTCCCAGAACTCGGAGGATTTGTTCAGTTTTGGGACCCACGTGTCCGACTCAGCCGCCAGCATCGCAACCCGGGAGGCTGGCACCTGTTTGAGTTCGTCGTGTGGGAGATACTGTTGCATCTCTTCGGCGAACGCGACGACATCCTCGTGGTCGGGCATCGAATCTCGGTCGAGACGGCCGCGAGAGTGGCCGACGTGCATGTAGGCTTTCAACTCGACAAAATCCGCACGAGCGCGTTCGACCATCGTTGCGTACCACTCCGGATGGTGCATATTGTGGCCGTTGACGAGAGTGGTCCGAATGACGGTCCGGGTCTCGTCTTTCTCGGCTAACACGTCGAGTGTCTCGATTAACTTCTCCCAGGCGTCGTCGTCGACAGCTTTGACCGTCGAGTCGAAGGTCTGGCGGTCCGGCGCGTCCACTGACACGTACAGCTGCGTGGGGTCGCAGTCGGCGAGTACCTCGGGTTTCGTGCCGTTCGAGACGAGGAAGGTTGTGATGTCGCGGTCGTGGAATTCCTCGATCAGTTCGTCGAGATAGGGGTACAGTGAGGGTTCGCCGTCCAGTGAGATGGCGACGTGGCGTGGTTCCATCGCCTCGTCGAAGCGCTCACGCGGGACCTCTTCGTTGCCGCCAAAGCCAGAGAGAAGTTTCGTCTGGAGTTCGATCGAGGCGTCGGCCACCGCCGCGGGGTCGTCCCACTCGACATCGCCGAGTTCGTAGGCGTGGCCGGCGTGGTCTCGCCAACAGAAGACACACCGCTCGTTGCACTTGACGACCGGCGTCATCTGAATGCAGCGGTGTGATTCGATGCCATAGAATATGTTCTTGTAACATTTTCCTTCGCCACGGAGGGCGTTTTTCGTCCAGCCGCAGGTCTGGACAGCCGTGTGATTCTCGCTGTGGTAGTTGGGGTCGTCTACCTGTTTTGGGCCACCGTCCGAGTCGCTCATACAGCGTTGTACCCTGTCCGGGAGTGTTAACACCCACGGTCAGGTTGCTGGCCAGCGGGGTTATATGTAAACCAGCCGTACAACCAACCAAACAAGGGTGAACCAAGAGATGAACCTGTTCAGCCGCTCTGATGACAGTCTCCTGTGTGATACGCTCGGCCTGCACACGTATCGATACAACCGCCTCCAGCTCGGAGA
This sequence comes from Halovenus halobia, assembly GCF_051414135.1. Taxonomy (NCBI): domain Archaea; kingdom Methanobacteriati; phylum Methanobacteriota; class Halobacteria; order Halobacteriales; family Haloarculaceae; genus Halovenus; species Halovenus halobia. Next base: position 88,008 of record NZ_JBLKOA010000004.1, on the reverse strand, counting down.
GGTGTACGCAACAGAAAAAGTCTGTCTGCGCTGTGGGAAGACACAGTTGCAAAATCCGAGTCCGCGGGCCAACCCGTAATAATCGGGTTATTCGGGAGCAATTTCGACGGCCTGTTCCGCGCCGGACGCAGTGACCCCATCCTGTGCCGCGAGCGCCTCGTGAAGTCGGTCGTAAGTATCGTTCACAGCCTCGACGATGACCGTCGTGTCGCCGATAACCGGCATGAAATTGGTGTCGCCCTGCCAGCGCGGGACGATGTGGGCGTGGAGGTGGTCGCCGATAGAACCGCCGGCAGCGGCGTGACCGAGGTTGTACCCGACGTTGTAGCCATTGGGGTCGAGTGCCTCGTCCATCGCGTCGATTGTCCGCTGGACGAGACGCTCCTTGGCGAGCAAACTCTCCGCGTCGAGGTCACGGTAGTCGCCGGTGTGTTCGTGCGGAATGACCATCGCGTGGCCGGGGTTGTACGGGTAGTTATTCAGCAAGACGAAGGCGTGCTCGCCGCGAGCGAGGAGATTGTACTCTCGGTCCGGAGCGGCCACGTCGGGGAGTTCACAGAACACGCAGTCCTCGAACTCGTCGTTCCCGCCGCGTTCGACCCAGTCAATACGCCACGGGGCGAAGATTTGGTCCATATCTGCTCTGTGGGAGCCAGCCACTTGAACGCACCCTCGCCGAGTTCTCCACCGTCGACCCTAGTCAACTCGTGACAACCTGCGACGCCACTCCTGAGACATATAAATCCATCGGCCGTTCAGGGAGAAAACAGTCCAGCGAGTGGATTCAGACCGACAAAACGGGGCTCATCCCCGGAGAAACCCACGATCTCCACGCTGTCGGAAAGGTTGTGTATTGAACAAACTCAACAATCGTCCTTTTTTATATCCTTACGTTACCGAAGTAAGGTCACAATGGCAACGACAGACGAGTCCGTCGCAGGCGTCACCGAGGATTGCCCCCGGTGTGAACGACAGACGACCCATCAGGTATCGGTCGAGATTCTCACCGAAAGCGGTAAACAGGAAAACGCCGAGTACTCCCGCGAACCGTACCGCGTCAGCGAATGTGACGAGTGCGGGGCAACAACAAAGCGGCGGATGAACAACGCCTGACGCTGTCACGCCAGCAGGTTACCGAGTCGTGACTTCACAGCCGTCTTCGGTGACGATGACAGTGTGTTCTTTTTGACTGACGTAGTAGCCAGCCTGCTCTTTGAGTACCGGATAGCCGTGGACGATATCTTCCTGTTTGAGTCGGCGCAGTGCCATCTCTGGCCGGTCAACATCTAGCCACCGGGTTGCGAACGGAAGCGTCCGAAACTCTTCGGTAATCTGGTCGAGGGCCGCCCGTGCCTGTCGGTCTCGAATCGATTTGTCTTTCTCCAGCGCAAAAATCTCCTCTTCACTGCCCTCCTGTACCTTGCCGCCACCGTCGGTCGCGAAGGGCTCGATTGCGACCACGTCACCGACTTCCAGTGTCGTGCCCTGGGGAACCTTCCGGTTCGGGATATTCGGTTTGGTGTGTTGTTCCCAGTGACCCAGTCCGTGGCCCGTGAGGTTGACGACAGGGTTGTAGCCGTACCCGTCGATTGTTCGGCCAATCACGTCACCCAGTGTGCCGGTGTCGATGCCGGGTTCAACCATCTCGACGGCGGCGTTCAGTGCCTCTGCGGAGGCTTCGACGAGTTCGTCGTGGCCCGACAGGTCGACGGTGATGGCCGAGTCAGCCAGCCAGCCGTCGACGTGGACGCCGATGTCGAAGTTGACCATCTCCTCGCCGAACGTCGAGTCGTCGTCGATACTCGGGGTGGCGTGTGCGGCCTCCTCGTCGATTGAGATGTTCAGCGGGAAGGCGGGTTCGCCGCCGAGTTCGCGGATGCGGTTCTCTGCAAACTCGGCAATTTCGAGGTGGCTCGCGCCGACTTCGATTCGGTCGACGGTCTCCTCTCGGACGGTGGCGAGAATCTCCCCGGCCTCTCGGTGTTTCTGGTACTGCTCGGAATCGAGATCCACGTCGGTCATGCCAGCCGATTCGGGGCAGACAGTCAAAGTGTTACCGCTCTTGGACTGCAGTCTGCATTCCCTCGGAGTTGAACGCAGTTCCTGTCCGTCCGTCGTCGTCGATGACGATTACACCAGCCTCTTCGCCAGTCTCCGTTCCGAAGCCACGGATTGTCCGCTGGGCGGCGGTCTCGGGGTCGTCGCCGTCCTCGATTGCGTCGACAACCCGCCGCGCGAGTCCGTACCGGGCGATTGCCTCGCCGGCCCCGGTTGCGCTTGCTGCGGCCCGCTCAGTTGCGTAGAAGCCGCTGCCGACCTGGGGCACATCACCAACCCGACCAGCCAGCGCGGCCCACCGACCGCCGGTCGAGGTTGCCGCGGCGAGGTGGGTTCCATCGGTGGCGACTGCGCCGACAGTGTCGATACCGCCGAACTGGTCGCGGACCCACGCGAGTTGCTCGGTGATTCCCTCGTCGCTGCGGTCGGGCGTCTCCGCCCAACGCTGTCGGGACTGTTCGCTCCAGAGGTCACAGTTCGTTTCAATCTCGTTCGCCCGCGCGAGTTCGACAGCGTGGTCACCGGAGATGAGGATGTGTGGCGTCTGTTCGGCGACAACCTGTGCAACATCGACGGCGTGTTCGACGCCGAGCATCGAGCAGGCCGCGCCGGTTGTCCCGTCGCTGTACATGACTCCTGCGTCGGTGCGAATCTGACCGTCGCTTTGGACGGCGCTGCCGACGCCGGCGTTAAACTGCGGGTCTGATTCCAGGACGCGTACCGCCTCGACAATGGCAGCCATGGGCGTGTCGGCGTCCGTTCCGGCCGACACGGCTCGGTCGAGGACCGCCTGGCGTTGTGCTGGCTCCGCAGGTGTTCCACCAGCACCGCCGTGGACGAGGACATTCATACCAAGCGATTGGCCGAAGCCCTAATAATTCACACGACAGGAGCAATTGGCCCGTAGGAGCCGCGGAGACAACTACAAGGAAAGACCATGACAGACTCTGGCGAAGAAAGCGGCATTACTTTACACCCGCAAAGAGAAAGCTCGATATATGGAATTCGACAAAATCGAGGTACCCGATGAGGGACAGCGGGTAGAGGTACTCGACGAGGAAGCAGACGAGTTCGAGGTACCGGACCATCCGATCATTCCGATTCTGTACGGGGACGGAATCGGGACAGATGTTGGACCGGCAGCACAGAAGGTCCTCACCGCTGCTGCACAGGAAACGGGTCGAGACGTGAGTTGGATGCGGGTGTACGCGGGAGAGAGCGCTCGCGAAAAGTACGACGAGAACCTGCCACAGGATACCGTCGACGCGATCAAGGAGTTCCGAATCGCAATCAAGGGGCCGCTTACGACGCCGGTCGGGGCCGGCTTTCGCTCGCTGAACGTCGCCCTGCGAAAACGGCTCGATACCTACGCGAACGTCCGACCAACCTACCACCTCGACGGTGTGCCGTCGCCGGTTACACACCCCGAGCAGATGGATATGGTGAACTTCCGTGAGAACACCGAGGACGTCTACGCCGGTATTGAGTGGGAAGAAGGAACCGAAGACGTCGAGAAGGTTCGAGAGTTCGTCGAAGAGGAGATGGGCTTCGACGAGACAATTCACGAGGGAGCGGTCGGAATTGGAATCAAGCCGATCACCGAGTTCGGCACGAAACGACTCGTTCGCCGAGCAATTGACTACGCGCTGGAACACGACCGTGACTCGGTGACTCTTGTCCACAAGGGCAACATCATGAAGTTCACCGAGGGTCAGTTCCGCGACTGGGGCTACGAGGTTGCTGTCGAAGAGTACGGCGACGAGGTCATTACCGAGGATACGCTGTGGGAAGAACGCGACGGCGAACAGCCAGACGACGCCGTCGTCGTCAACGACCGCATCGCCGACAACATGCTCCAGCAGATTCTCACCCGAACCGAGAACTACGATGTGCTGGCGATGCCGAACCTCAACGGCGACTACCTCTCAGACGCCTGTGGCGCACAGATTGGCGGACTTGGTATCGCACCCGGCGCCAACTTCGGTAACGCGCTCTGTCTCGCCGAACCAGTCCACGGCTCCGCACCGAAATACGCCGGCCAGGACAAGGTCAACCCGAGTGCCATCATCCTCTCTGGTGTGCTCCTGTACGAGTACATGGGCTGGAACGACGCCGCACAGCTCATCAAAGACGCCGTCGAGGAGACCATCTCCTCGAAGAAAGTCACCTACGACCTGCACCGGCAGATCGAGGGCGGCGAGAAACTCGCCACCAGCGAGTACGCCGACGAGATTGTGAAGAATATCGAGAAACTCGCATAACGAGTTTCTCGTCCTCTCGCGGTACAACCGCGAGAACATCGAAAAGCTGGCGTAGCCAGCGTTTCGTACTCTGACGGCGCAGCCGTCAGAACATCGAGAAACTCGCACAGCGGGCCGATTTTCCACCGATAGCGCTCTCAGCGTATCGGGCGATTCTGCAGAACCGTCTGTAGCGGCGGTGACACTCTCTGCTGATGTAGTGGCCAGTCACTGGCTGCCTCATCTACCTTTAAGTGTATAATCGATAATAGGACCATAAGGATTTAATATCACGATTGTGAATGTCGGAGTGTAATGCCCGAGTGCACATCGTGTGGAACGCGGATGAGCCACAACGACGAGACCACAAAACTCACAGAGTACGTTTGTCCGAGCTGTCACGAGACCGAAATCACGTACAAGCAGTCCTTTCGCGTAACCGCGTAAGGTCACGGGGGACGGGGGGATTTTTTGACGAGACAACCGGTCAGCGGCTGCTGTCGCGGTCAGCGAGTTCCGCTGAGTTCCCGGACTGACCAGCAAATACGACAAACACTGACCAGTTTTAGGTGCGCTTAAATATTTGGAGCAGTCAGCGGTTCGTATGGGAACACCAGCCGGCGAGCGCAAGCGTCTGTTCACACAGCGTCGGCTCAGCCTGCTGGGAACGGTGCTCGTAGTTGTCGTTGGCTGTGCTATCGCAGTCCGCACCGTCGACGTTGACGAGGTAATCGATGCTATCCGTGTCGCCGATCCACGACTAGTGCTCGCAGCCGTATTCGTCTACACGCTGTCGTGGCCGGTACGCGGACATCGGTACGGCGAGATTCTCGATAGCATCGGACACCGCTGTGGGCAGCGGTTTCTGACGGCGGCAGTCTTCGTGAGTCAACTCGCGAATCTCGTGGTGCCGGCGCGAGCAGGCGACGGCGTCCGAGCATACCTGCTCAAGACGCGGCGGGACGTCCCATACGCCACCGGTGCCGCCTCGCTGACAGTTGAACGACTCTTCGACCTTCTCGCGCTGGCCTGTCTGGGCGCGTTCGCGGCTGGCTGGCTTGCCGTCGAAGGAAGTGGGCTGCCGGTTGGTCGGTCCGTCCCGGTGATACTCGCTGCCGGCGTTGTTGCCGGCGTGGCAGTTTGTTGTAGCCTGCTGGTTGTCGTCCTCGCACGGAGCGACCTGGAACTTGGCCGGCGACTGCAGACGTGGGCCGATGGCTCGGGGCTGTCGAAAGCAGTCGACGCGGTTGTCAGCTTCGGGGCCGATGTTCGTGTGGTTGCGGCCGACCCCCGGGCAATTGGGCGAATCGGTGCAGGAAGCCTCGCTGTCTGGGTGCTTGACGTCCTAACGGCGGTGCTCGTCTTGCAGGCGATAACCGACCAGTTAGCCCCGACAGCACTGCTTGCGGTGGGGACACTCGCAGTAACGGTTGGCAATCTCTCGAAAGTGTTGCCGCTCTCACAGGGTGGAATTGGGCTGTACGAGGCCGCCTTCACTGCGCTGGTTGTCGCTGTCTCCCCGGTCACCCCGGCGACGGCGCTGGCCGCTGCCGTCGTCGACCACGCGCTGAAAAACGGCGTGACAGTGCTCGGCGGGGCAGCGAGTGGGCTGCTGTTGAACCTGTCTCCCAGTGTGGTCGGAAACCAGTCAGGGAGCCGAGAACCCGAATCGTCAAATCTTTAGGTAAGCCTAAAAAATAGCCGAGTATGGAGCAGCGAACAGAACAGGACATTTGCGTAATTGTCCCGACAATTCGGGAGTACGACTGCGTGCGAGCCTACGTCGAGAATGCCCGCGAGCACGGCTTCGATACCTCACGGCTGTTTTTCGTCCTGGTGACGGAGGACTTCTGTGAGACCGAGGAGATGAAGTCGATGCTTACAGAGTTAGACGTGGCGGGCGAAGTGTTCGACGGCAGTCGTCGAGAAGAGTGGTACGAAGACCAGGATGTCGAGGAATACGGCCACATCGTTCCGGCGGCAAGTCACGCCGAGACGAGTTTCGGCCTGCTGTACATGTGGAACAACTCCCGCTTCGAGTACGGTGTGTTCATCGACGACGACACCCTCCCGCACGAGACCGATTTCTTCGGCGGCCACATGGAGAATCTCGCCTTCGAGGGCGACATCGAATCTGTCTCATCTGACACACAGTGGGTGAACGTGCTCTACCAGGAAGCTGACGAGCACGGCCTGTACCCACGCGGCTATCCCTACTCCGCGATGGATGAGACGGTGACGACCGAGACGGAAACCATCGAGCGCGGGGAGATTGTTGCCTCACAGGGACTGTGGACGAACGTGCCCGACCTCGACGCAGTGCGCATCCTGATGGACGGCGACCTGCAAGGACAGGCCCAGACTCGAACGGAAATCGACGACTTCGGCGAGGACTTCGTCGCCGCAGAGGACAACTACCTCACGGTCTGTTCGATGAATCTTGCCTTCCGCCGCGAGGTGATCCCAGCGTTCTATCAGTTGCCAATGGACGACAACGAGTGGGACGTTGGCCGGTTCGACGATATCTGGAGCGGCGTCTTCCTCAAGCGAGCCTGCGACCTGCTCGGGAAGCAGATCTACAACGGCCGACCGCTCTGTGAGCACAACAAGGCCGCCCGGTCGACGTTCGACGACCTGCACAACGAGGTTGCTGGCCTCGAACTGAACGAGCACGTCTGGGAGTATGTTGACGAGGTTGGTGAGGATGCAGCGAGCTACGAAGACGCCTTCGGCGCGATGGCCGACTCGCTCTGTGACGCCGACCCCGAGGCCTACCGCAACGGCGAGTTCCTGCCCTACGTCGGCGAGCATATGCACGACTGGCTGGATTGTCTCGAAGAACTACAGCGCGTCCCCGCCGCGGCAGACGACTGAACCGACAGCGATAACCATCATTTGAGCAAGCCTACATCAACAACAATGACCAACGAACACGGACGAACGGACGACCGACACGCATCGACAGACAGACGACGGTTTCTCGCAGGTGCAGCCGCAGCCGGAACGGCTGGCCTCGCGGGTTGTTTCGGCATGTTTGGCGGCGATGGCAGCGACGGCGACGCCCTAGATTTCAGCCTCGCCACCTTCCGCGGCTCCGGTCCTCTCGTCTCGGGCCGACCCGAGCCGAGTGGAACCTCGATTGCAGACCTTCCGGACCTCGAGGGAGAGTTGAACTTCTACCTCGGCGGCGGCGAGGGTGGGCTGTATCTCGACCTCATCGACATCTTCTCGCAAATTTACCCGGACTTCTCCTACCAGCAGTCACTCGACGCCTCGAGTCAGCTCTCGAACCGCATCGTCGAGGAAGTCGACGCCGGCGCGAGCCAGGCCGACCTCTTCCTCGCAGTCGACGCCGGCTCGCTGGGCAACGTTGCACAGAACGGAGCGGCACTGTCGCTCCCGTCGGAGATTACCGGTGAAGTCCCGTCGAGTCTACAGTCTGAGGGCTGGATTGGCTTCGCTGGACGCGCCCGAGCAGTGCCGTACAACTCCAGCCAGCTCAGCCGCTCGGATATTCCTGACACTGTGCAGGAGTTCCCGGAGGCCGGCGTTCTGCAGAACAGCACGGGCTGGGCACCGACCTACAGTGCGTTCCAGGCGTTCGTCACGGCGATGCGGCTGATTCGCGGCGAGTCCGAGACGCGCTCGTGGCTCAACGCGATGGTCGACGCCGGGATCGAGCAGTACCCCAACGAGTTCGCTATCTCGAACGAGGTTGCAAACGGTGCACTGAACGCTGGCTTCGCGAACCACTACTACTCGCTTCGCGTGCGCAGTCAGCGCCAGAACGCGCCGGTCAAACTCGCCTTTACCAGCGGTGACGCCGGCGCGCTGATCAACGTCTCCGGTGCACAGATTGTCGAGGGCGCCAGCGATGTCGAACTCGCGGAGAACTTCATCCGCCACCTGCTCTCGGCGGAGGCACAGGAGTTCTTCGCGACACGAACCTTCGCGTACCCGACCATTCCCGGCGTGCAGCCTGTCGGCGGCCTGCCGACCATCGACGAACTGAACCCGCCGGATATCGACCTCGCAGAACTCGCAGACACCGAACCAACGCTCGAACTGTTGAGCGAAACCGGAATCCTCTAAGGAGCAGCTACCGAATCTTCGATGGATGGACAGCACAACAGACGCCGGCGACGACGGGCCCTCGTGGCCACAGCAGCTCCACGCCAGAGCCGCGCTGGTCCGCCAGCGATTCAGAGAGCTCGGACTCGCAGCCGTCGCGACGCTGATCGCGGCGCTGTTGTTGATTCCGTTCGTCTGGCTGCTCGAAGAGGCCAGAATCGTTGGCTTCGACGAAGTCGTCGCGATCGTCTTCAGCGCGAGCACCGGAGAGATTATTCTCAACTCGCTGCTTTTGACCGGGTCGGTAACCGCGTGCTCGATTCTCATCGGTGTGCCACTGGCAGTCCTGACTGTCCAGACCGACCTGCCCTTCCGTCGGTTCTGGACCGTCGTCGCGGCGCTCCCGCTGGTGATTCCAAGCTACATCGGGGCCTTCGCCTTCGTCTCCGCGTTCGGTCCCCGGGGTGTGTTGCAGGGAGCGCTCGCGCCGCTGGGCATCCAGGAATTGCCCGAGATCTACGGCCTGTTCGGCGCGACGCTGGTGTTGACACTGTACACCTACCCGTACGTCTACCTGACGACGCGAGCTTCGCTCCTTTCCTTCGACGGCACCGTCGTCGAGGCGGCCCGGACGCTGAATCACTCCCGCTGGGAGGCATTTCGGCGAGTGACTCTGCCACAGATCAAGCCCGGTATCGCCGCCGGCGCACTGCTGGTGGCGCTGTACACGCTGTCGGATTTCGGGACGCCACAGATCATGCGCTACGACGTGTTCACGCGGATGATTTACGTCCGCTACAACAACTTCCTGCTGGGCCGGGCGGCCGTGCTGTCGCTACTGCTGTTGGTGTTGACAATCGTCATCTTGACCCTGGAATCGCGTATCAGCGCGAACAGCGAGGGCGCACACGTCTCGAGCGGCAGTCGACGCGCGGGTCGTATCAATCTCGGCTGGTGGAAACTGCCCGCGGTCGGGTTCTGTGCGCTGATTGCCGGACTCGGACTCGCACTGCCGGTCGGAATTTTGGTGATGTGGCTTCGACGGCCGTCACCGGGCTTCGCCGAGGGTGGGTTCACCTTCCAGTTCGGCTACGTCCTCAACTCGATGAGCGTCTCGCTGGCGGCGGCCGTCATCGCGGTCATCGTCGGCCTGCCGCTGGCGTATCTCTCGGCGCGCAGCAGTTCCCGATTTGGCTCACTGCCGGAGCGAGCGAGCTACATCGGCTACGCGACGCCGGGCGTCGTCGTCGGACTCGCCCTGCTCGTGTTCGGAATTCGATACGCACGGGTGCTATACGGGACGATATTCGTCCTCGTGTTCGCGTACGTGATTCGGTTCGTGCCACAGGCCGTCGGAACGATGAAGTCCTCAGTGTTGCAGGTCGACCCCACGTACGTCGAGGCGGCGCGGTCGATGGGCGACACGCCGCTGCGGTCGTTCCGACGTGTCGTGTTGCCACAGATTACGCCCGGAATCATCGCCGGCGGGGCGCTGGTCTTCCTGACGACGATGAAGGAACTCCCAGCGACGCTCATCCTGAAGCCGCTGGGCAGCGAGACTGTCGTGACCTACGTCTGGCAGGTGCAGGAGGCCGCGTACTACGGCCAGGCCGCCGTGCCGGCGCTGGCACTCATCGGTGTCTCCGCGCTGTCGATGCTGATTATCCTCCGTCAGAACGGCTACGACGGGACCTAATCCGGAGGGGACAATGAGCCGAGACCGACTGTCGGCCGTCGTATCGTGGTTGACCCGGGACAGACAGGCGACGCTCGTGCTTGCAGTGCTGACCGGCGTGGGGATATTTCTCATCGGTGAAACGGTCTTTCCGTACTACACCACGAACCACGACGAAGCCGTCTATCTCCAGCAAGCAGAGATGCTGCTGGAAGGACAGTTGCGGATGCGACCGCCGGTCTCGGAGTCGTTTCATCCGTGGTTTTTCGTCATCGACGGCGACACATTCTACCCGAAGTACACACCGGTGACGGCCGCCCTGTTCGCTCTCGGTAAGCTCGTGGGGAGTTTCCGCCTCACGCTTGCGGTGCTCGCGGCGCTGGCGGTTGCACTGACCGACGGCATCGTGAGCGAGTTGTTCGACGACCGGACGGGGCTGGTGGCTGCAGGACTGCTCGCTCTCTCGCCGCTTTTCATCCTCCAGTCGAGCGCCTTCCTACCGTACGTGCCCGCGTTTACGCTGAATCTGCTGTTCGTGTGGGCCTATCTCCGTGCCGACCGAACCGGACGCCGGCGGTTCGCTGCCCTCGCCGGCGGCGCAATTGCCCTCTCTTTTTGGGCGCGACCGTACACGGCGGTGCTGTTTGCGACGCCGTTTATCTGTCACGCGCTGTGGACGCTTCGAACGCTCGACCGGGACGTGATTGTCCGTCAGAGCGTCGTCGCGGCGCTTGGACTCGTCGGCGTCGGCGCTGCACTGGGCTACAACGCGGTCATCACCGGCGACCCGATGACCTTCCCCTACGAGGCCTTCGCACCCCGTGATGGGCTGGGCTTTGGCGAGCGTGAAATCGTCGGCTACGAGCGCGAGTACACTCCGGAACTGGCACTCGAAGCCAACGGGCGCAATCTCTGGCAGTACGCCACCCGATGGACCCCCGGCGGGGTCTTCGGAACCCTGCTTGCAGTCGTCGGCCTCGCCACGGTGCTGCGCCGGCGTGAACACCGGCGAGACCCGCACACACTTGCGGTACTCGCCGTCTTCCTCACCATCACCGTTGGAAACGTCTACTTCTGGGGGACGCTGAACGTGCTGGGTGACCTCTCGAACCCGAACGACGGCCTCATCTCGCTTCTGGGGCCGTACTACCACGTCGGACTGCTGTTGCCAACAGTCACTCTCGGTGCGGTTGGGGCGACCAGCCTGTTCGACACTGCGAGGGGCGTCCGCAAGCGTGTGGACGGTCCCGCCAGACGAGCGGTGCCGGCGCTTGCGGTCGTTGCGGTGCTCGTCTTCGCCGGGGTGACTGCCGGTGCCGTCGGGGCGCCACTGTCGGAGAACTACGAAACCACCGAGCAGTACGAGCGCGCCTACGAACCCTTCGAGGACCAGCAGTTCGAGAACGGGCTCGTCTTCCTGCCGACGCCGTACGGCGACTGGCTCAACCACCCCTTCCAGAAACTGCGCAACGACCCCGACTTCGACGACGAGGTGGTCTACGCCCTCCAGCACCGCGAGTTCGCGGTTGTCGACGCCTTCCCGGAGCGACAGCTCTACCGGTACACCTTCCGCGGCGAGTGGTTGCCCTTCGAGGGTCGGTCGGTCGACCCCCGACTCCGCGAAATCGAGCACGTCAGCGGCGAGCAGGTCGAACTGAACCTTACCCTCGGTATCCCAGACGCGGTCGAGATTATCGAAGTGCGGGCCAGCGTCGGCGAGGACGGCGACCGGACCGCGGCGTCGCTGAACGACGACCTCGAGATAGCCACCACCGTCACCGATGGGACTGCCACGGTTCGGTCGCCAGCGTTCTCGGAAAACCTGACCGTTGCCCACGAGGGTGGTGACGAACTTCGAATCGTCGTCTTCGTCGATTACGGCGCGCTGGGCGGGTTCGAGTACGTCGCCGAACTACCGGTGCTCGAAGACGACGGGGAGTACCGAGCGCTATCACCGTACCTCGAAGTGTGTCGCGGACCCGCCCGGTGTGGCGGCGAGGCAGCTTACGTCCCCGGACAGCACCGGACTGGCGTGTCGATGAACGCGACGGTGTCGGCGGAGTAGTGATCAAACGTCGTCGGTCACGTTGCCGCGTCGGGCAAACAGCCATCCGCGAGAGACGGAGACGGCAATCAACAACCCGACCAGGAACGGGTACGCAATCCTGGCGGCAACGCGGCTCTTGAGCAATTCGACGGCCATCATATGACAGATGAGGCTCACAGACCGGAGCCGTTCGTTTGCGACCGGCACCATATCCAGAACTGGCGTGAAATAATCGACGAGCGTGTAGAGCGCACCGAGGGTGAGACCGCCAGCGAACGTGAGAAAACCAGCAGCAGGCGGCATCCAGCCACCTTTGAGGACGACCGGCGCGAGAAGGAGCGCGAGAATGGTAGTCGGGAACAAGAGGGCCCCGAACTCTGGGGTTCGTCGCGGCGTGGGGAACCCGGACATTACCGGGATGTCCGCCACAACTAACAAAAAGCTAACTACTTCGGCGCTACTTGAACCGCTCTTCGAGCGCGACTTTCACGATGGATTTCGCAATCGCCGCACCGCCTTCGAGTGGGTCAAGTTTCGTCTCACCTTTGCGTTCGGCGTAGCTAATTGGTTGCTCGCGCACGTCGTAGCCACGCATCAGCGGTCGAATGAGCAGTTCTGCGGAGAGTCCAGTGTTCTCGGTCCACTCGATTTCCTGGACCACCTCTTGGCGGTAGGCTCGCATTCCGGTCGTGGTGTCGTGGACGCGCGTGCCCATCAGCACGCTCGCCCCCAGCGCAAAGAGCTGGTTGCCCAGTCGATTGAACGCCGGCATTGCTTCTGCGCCGTGGTACAGTCGGTCACCGCTGACCACGTCGTAGCCCTCGTTGATGCGTTCGAGAAACTCCGGCAGTTGCTCCATCGGGTAGGTATCGTCGCAGTCTGTCGTGACGACAATCGGACGGTCTGGGGTGAGAATGGCCTCGCGAACCGCGACGCCGTAACCCTGTGGCTCCTGTTCGATGACCGTGGCGCCGTGCTCACGAGCAATCTCCGGCGTCCGGTCGGACGAGCCGTCGACACAGACGACTTCGGCCTTCCCGTGGGTAACCTCCTCGATATCGGTCAGCACCGTCTCGATTGCTTCTTCTTCGTTGTAGGTCCCCATAACGACACTCAGGTCGTCGAAGGTGTACTCAGAGGGTGTTGACTCCGTTGTCCCGTTGACTGGGGCGTCGAGCTGACTCATTGTCCACGCTTACCGCCCGCGCGGTTTAAGCTTTTAGGTATGCCTAAAATCAAGTCATCGAGTTGAACTGTCTCCGAGTGCGCGGTCGATGTGGTCGGCCGTTCGCAGCGCAAGCGCCGCAATGGTAAGCGTCGGGTTGACAGCGCCACCGGTCGGGAAGACGCTGCTCGAAGCAATCCAGCAGTTTGCGAGGTCGTGGGTACGGCCGGTCGAGTCGACGACGCTGTCTCCCGGGTCGGTTCCCATCCGCGTCGTGCCCATGTGGTGGTAGGCAGGCCCAGTCTCGTCGGGACCGACCTGCCAGCTAATCTCTGCGCCAAGTTCGGTCAGAATCTCCCCTTGAATCTCGTTCGCGCGTTCGATGGTCCGAAGCGCCCGGTCGTCGACCGTCCAGTGCACGTCTGGGACCGGGTTGCCGTGGTCATCAGTCTGGTCCTCAGCCAGTCCGATGTAACTCGCTTCCTGCGGGCGTTGCTCGACCAGTCCACCGATACCGAGATGGTTGCCGTAACCCTCCCGAAGTCGTGCTAACAGGTCATCGCCCCAGTCTTCACCGGACAGCGCCATCTCGACGGGGGAGGGGCCGTCGTAGTTGAAAAACTCCAGTTTGAACGGGGCGTACTCCTTGTCAGCCTCGTCGTAGAACTGCTGTGAGGAACTGGTGTAGAAGCCGACGTGGTTCTGTCTGGTTTGGGCGTCGAGAACGCCGCCAGTCCCGGCAAAGAGATGGTCCATGAAGTACCGGCCCACCGCGCCGCTGGTGTTGGCGAGGCCGTCGGGGTACGTCTCCGAAGCCGACAACAAGAGCAGTCGTGGCGTTTCGACACCACCGCAGGCCAGCACAAACACCTCGGCAGACTGGGTGTGTTCCTCGCCGCCAGGGGTGGCGTAGACCGCAGATTCGATTCGGTCGGGGCCGTGTTCGAGATACTGGACCGGCGCGCGGTCGATGACGGTCGCACCCTTCTCCTCGGCGCGTTCGGTGTGGACCGTTGCGTCGTACTTTGCGCCGGAGGGACAGACTGGCTGGCAGGTTCCGTAGCCAACGCACTGGCTGCGGCCCTCGTAAGATTCAGAGTTGCGGGCGTTGGGCACCGAGTGCATATCGATTCCGAGTTCTTCGCAGGCCTCGGCGAACAGCGAATCGCTGTAAGAGGGCGGAAACGCAGGCATAGGATACGGTTCCTCCCGCGGTGGGCCGTACGGGTTGTCCGCAGCCCCAGCAACGCCGAGTTCGCGCTCTGCCTCGGCGTAGTACGGCCGCAGGTCCTCGTAGTCGATCGGCCAGTCCGGACCGACACCGCGCGTACTTCCTGAATTAAAATCGGCTTCGTGCAACCGCATCACCATCCCCTGCCAGTGCAGCGTCGACCCGCCAATACCCTTGACGCGGGCGTGGTTCAGCGGGTAGGACCACTCGCCGCTCGTTGCGTGGTCGTCGCGCGGACCACCCATCTCCCAGACATCGGGTCGGCCGTAGTGTGGTCTGATTGCTCGCTCCTGTCGCTCGGGGCGGTCCTCGAAGTCGAATCGCGGGCCGGCGTCCAGCACGACTACCTCGTAGTCGCCGGCGAGTTTGTCGGCGACGATACCGCCGGCCGGGCCAGCGCCGACAACACAAACATCTGCGTCGGGGACAGGTGTGCGGTCCATGGTTAGTCGAGTCCGTTGGGGCCACGCTGGTAGCTCTGGATTCCGCCGGGGTGGCCCTGTGGGTTTTCGATGCCGACGAGTGTTCCACCGGTCGGCGAACTGTACAGCGCGAGTAGTAACTCGTTGACGACGTAGTACCGAACCCGCTCGGCTGTCGAGCCGTCGGGGTTCTCGTCAGCGACATCAGCACCCAATCCGTCGAGTGCCTCCTCGCGAGGGTCAGCGGACAGGTCGGCGAAGGGTTGGTCGTGCCAGGTCAAACTGTGCTCGTCGAGAATCGCGACTGCCTCGCGGATGCCTGCTGCGTGGTCGTCGTCTTCGGCCAGCCGAGCGTCGATAAACTCCTCAACAAATACGTCGATGCCCGACAGCTCGCTGGGGTAGACAATCTCTGCGGTCGCAATCATCGTTTCGCGAACGTGGTCGTCCGATGGGGGCGTTGATTCAGGGTCGTCGCTATCATCACGGAGACGACTGTAGCCGTAGGTTGCGCCACCGGCACCACCGAGTGCTGCCAGCGCGGCAACTGCGTCGCGCCGAGTCAGCTCCATAGATGGATTAGGCTGGCCTAAACTCTTATACCCGTCGAAAAAGCGTCGTTCGTGGCAGTTACAGTTCTTCGAGCAGTTCGCGGGTGGCCATCCGAATTGCTTTGTCACTGGAGTGCGTCGCCTCCCAGCCCAGCGCCGAGAGTTTCTCCACAGAGAGTCGCATCTTCGGCACGTCGCCGGTCCAGCCCCGGTCACCACCGGTGTAAGACCGTTCGGGGTCGACGCCCATCTCATCGGCGACAATAGCTGCGATGCGGTCGACAGACGTGGTCGTTCGCGTCCCGAGATTGAACGTGTTGACTGGCTCGTTGCTGTGTTCGATGACGTGCAACATTGCGTCGAGACAGTCCTCGATATAGAGATAGGATTTCTCCTGGCGACCGTTGCCGAGAATTTCCAGGTGTTCGGGGTCAGCCTGGAGTTTTTCGATGAAGTCCGGGACGACAGCGCCGCGGAGGCGCGGGCCGACGACGTTCGCAAAGCGGAACGTCCACACGGTGAAGTCGTGGCTGTGGCCGTAGACCGACAGCAGGGCTTCCTCGGCGAGTTTGCCCGCGCCGTAGATACTGATTGGCTCCAGCGGGGCGTAATCTTCCGGCGTCGGTCGCGGTGCCTCGCCGTAGACTGTCGACGAAGAGGTGAAGGCGATTTTATCGAGGCCGACTGCTTCCATCCGGTCGAGGACAGTTTCAGTCAGTGTGGTGTTCGACTGGAACTGCGCGATGTCATCGCGGGACGCGTCCTTGTCGGCAGCGAGGTGGATGACAAGATCGAGATCAGATGTGATTGCCGCTGCTGCTGTCTCGGGGTCAGAGAGGTCGCCTTCGACCAGCGTTGCCTCGTCAGGAAGCCATGCTTCGTGGCCCGTCGAGAGGTTGTCAACAACCCGGACTTCGTGGCCGTCTCCAACGAGACGTTCGACGAGATGCGAGCCAACGAAACCCGCACCGCCGGTAACGAGAATGCGCTCGGCTGACAGTGACATATCCCACTCTTCCTCGCGGATAACCTATGTGTTCTGGTCGACGGTGATAAACCGCACATGTACTGTAGAAAGTTTATTGATAATTTCATAATAAAATAGACACTTTAATGGAGGGCTACGAGAAATCGGAGAACAGATCATGTTCAACAAACAGTCGGTTCGCGTGCTCGGGCGCGTCTCGATCGTCATGTTGTTTGTGGGGGTCGGGGTTGGGATTGCGAGCCTGCTAACCTGGGAGTGGATCGAAGCCTCAGTGACCAGTTCGTCGAGTTTGAGTACCATCCAGACACGAGTCATCAACGGCTACACGCCGCTCGCCTTCCTCATCATCGCGTCGATCACGGCACCTGTCGTCGCGGGGATGCTCGGGATTCTCGAAGGATTGCGGATGGACCAGCCGCGGACGACGCTGTTCGTCAGTCTGGGCTGTCTCGTCGGGGCGGCGCTACTGGTGTTCGTTGCGGGAATTTTCATCGGGATGACCGGTCCAGAGGGCGGCGACAGCCCAATCGGACCGACAGAGCTGGTGAGTCTGGCCGGCCTCAGTGGGCTCGTGAGCGTCCTCACTGGGTCGCTGACTGCTCTCTTCGGCGCGCGGTAGGGGACGTGGCGCTGTTGAAATCCGCTACAAGTGATATATTTGAGCACCACTTTGCTCAGTACAGCCATCTTTTTCATCGTCGGGTGTCCTCGCTCACGCTGTTCGCTGTGGGCACCACTCTCTGCTCACGGCGCGAAGCGCCGTTCGCATGGTCAGCGAGACCTTCGGTCTCGCTCGACTCGAAAAACATGGGTGAAAAAGCCTGAAGCCTCACTTCGTTCGGCTTCAGTGAACTGCGCTCACTCCGTTCGCGCGGATGCTTGCTACATCCCAAATCGCTCAATACGCAGCCCGCATCGACCGGTTGTTTCAGGTGACAATCTGTCTGAAGAAGAGAAGTTCAATAGAGCTTTTTTGAGACGTTGACTCCCGAGTAGGTCACTTCTGTCGAGTCGGCGCAGTCTTCTACCGTGAACAGATACGCAAAAGCAGCGGCAAATCAAGCGATAAAAACAGAGGCAGCTCCGCAGTGTCTACGTGTTCGGGTCAGGGTCAAGCATACTGATGAGCCGTCGTGCGAACACGAGCAGGACGAAGCCACCGCCAAGACCGAGACCTGCAACGCCGCCGGCGAGGCCGAGTGTTGTGAACATCGAACTGCCGTCGTCGTCGGGTTTGTCGGGCTGGTCGGTCGTGTTGCTGCCAGCGCTGCTGACATTGTCACTTGCGACGAAATCGAGCGCGAGTTCGAGCTCGAACCAGTTCTCGCCGGGCGTCTCGGTCGGCAGCCCGAGTTGCTGGTCGATGATTGCCTCTCCAGTCGTTTCGGAGACGGTGAACTCGTTGTCGACGAGCGTCACCGTCGGCGGGTCACCGCCGAAGTTCGTGTTGCCCGAGAGCGCGCCACTGTTCTCGCTCGTCGCGTCGAACTCGAAGGTGAAGCTGTTCCCGTCGCCGATTTCGACCTTGAGTGTGCCCGTTGCGGTCATCTCGCCGCTCTCGCGGTCAATCTGCCCTTCGAGTCCGTTCGGCGCACTCACCTGCACTTCCAGCCCCTGCGTCGTCAGCGTCGGGAAGCTGATATTCCCTGCGCTGGCGCTCCACGTGTTGCCGTCGATTGTCGCGCCAATCTCGATTGGCGTCCCCTCATCGGCCGAGGGATAGGTGACGCCAGCGTTCTCGCGTGCCGAGGACTCCGAGGATTCCGTAAAGGAGGTGAAGCCACCGCGGCTCGTGGCGATGAAGCCAGCCGCGTCACCGGGTTCACCACCTGCAGCGTCGTTTCCGTCTTGACTGTCGACGACAACGTTCGCGCGGGCAGCCTCGGTCTGTTCGCCGACGGCCATCGAGGCGCTGTATTCGCCAGCGGTCTCAGTCTGGAAGTCGAACTCAACGGTGGTCGATTCGCCCGGACCGAGTTCGACCATCTCCGTCGTCGTCTGCTCGCCGACGGTGATTGTCACTTCTTCACTGCCGGGGCCGCCAGTGTTTTCGACGGTACCGGTGACAGTAACCGAGTTTCCGGCCGTTGTCGGTGGTGCTGACAGCGACGCCTCGAAGTTCGGCGCACGCGGAGTGAGCGAAAAGTCACTGCGAGTTGTGCTGTCAGTTTCAACCGCCACCTCTCGCGTCGTCGCTTCGTAGCCCTGCGCCTCGACGCCAAGCGTCTGCGTGCCTGCCGACACGCCAGAGAGTTCGTACGACCCGTCGCTGTCGGTTGTCGTGCGCTCGCTCTGGACAGCAACCGTCGCGCCCGCAACTGGTTGGCCCGACTCGTCGGTAACGGTGCCAGTCACTGTACCTGTCTCGCTCGGTCCGGTCGTGATATCCATCGAGAGGCCGAGTTCGAGCCACGCCAACCCGGATTCTGTGATCGGCAGTCCGAGTCGGGTGTTCAGCAGGTCACTGCTTGTCGTCGTGTCGACTGTGTACTCGTTGTCAACCAGACTGACATCGACCGGTTCACCCGCCGAGAACGAGCCCTCCAGCCCGTTACTGCTGGCCCCACCGTTGCTCGTTGCCGTCGTCATCGCGATGTCGAACTGGAAGGTGTCGCCAGTCAGCGCAAGCTTGATTTTCAGCGTGCCCTCGGCGGTCATGCGACCGGTCTCGGGGTTGAACTCTCCTTCGAGGCCGTCCGGGAACGTCGCCTGTGCGTCGAAGCCACTGCCGTCCTCGGCAGTGTTCAACACGGGGAACTCGATGTTTGTCGACTCCCACGTTCCGTCGGGGAAGATTTTCCCTTTGATGACGACTGGCTCGCCCTCGCTGCCGTCAGGGAAGCCGATACCGTTTTTGCGAGCAGAGTCGAGCGTGCTCTCGTCGAAGGAGATGAACCCGCCAGTGCTGGTCGCTCTGAACGTGGCCGCGGTGCCTGTGCCGCTCGTCTCATCTTCATCCTCTGCCGGGTCGACCGTAACCGTCGTCTCGGCCGTCTCGTCCTCGACTCGCAGGATGACGGTGTACTCACCAGCGTCGCCCTCGCTCGTCTCGATTTCATCCGTGATGGCCGCGTCGTCCTGTGGCCCGAGTTCGAACGTTTCGGCCTTCGTTGCCGTTCCGACAACCGTGAGTCGTGCGTCAGCGGTCCCGGTTGCCGTACCAACGTTTGCGACAGCACCGGTCACCGTAATCGTCCCGCCTTCGGTCACGCCCGCCGCGTCGACAGCGAGTTTGTACTCGGGTGAGCCGGGCGTCAGTTCGAGGTCCTGCTCGGTTGTGCTGTCCTCTGTGACCGTAATATCAGCGCTTGCCTCTTCGTACTCGGGGGCAGCGGCCGTCACCGTCACCTCGCCGGCAGTCACGTCACTCAGGGAGTATTGTCCCTGTGCGTCGGTTCGGGTTTCCTGACCGCCAGCCTGCACGCTCGCGTTCTCGACCGGGTTGCCGTTCTCGTCTGTGACTGTGCCGGTGACCGTCCCGCCACCGGGGTTGCCCTCACGAATCTGCATATCGAGGTTGAGTTTGAACCAGTTATTCGAGGGTGTTGTCGAGGGGAGGCTGAGCGACTTGTCGGCGAAGGCGTTCCCCGTCTTGTCGTCGACGGCGAAGTCGTTGTCGACCAGCGAGACTGACGCGCCGAAGCTCTCGCCGTCATCGAGGTCGAGCGTGTTGCGGTCGAACTCAGCCGACCCCGAGAGAGCGTTGCTCTCGCCGGTGCCAGCCCCGATTCCGAACTTGAAGTTCGGTTTACCCTCGACGAGAATCGTGGTCAGGAAGTCCGCGTCGACGCTCATCGTTCCTGACGCGGGGTCGATGGTGCCGGTCAGTTGCGAGCGGTTCTTTACGGAGATATCCAGCCCGCTCTTTTTGAGATTCGGGAAGTTGAGGTCGGTGGAGCGCCAGGTGCCGCCTTCGAGAATCTCACCCTCGATATACAGCACCTCGTCGCCCGAAACTTCGTTTGCGTCGGGGAATCTCGTGGCGTCACCCGTGGCTGACTCTTTGTCACCCTTTCCGAAGGAGACGTAACTATCCCCAACAGCCTCTGCGCGGAAGGTGGCAACGACGCCGCCGCCAGCGACGGTGAGTGTTCCCGTAGCGCGTTGCTCACCGACAGTCGCGACAATCGGGAACTCACCGCTGGCAGATGGCGTCACTGCGAGCGTGATCTGCTGTGACTCGCCAGGCTCGATTTCGACCTGCTGGTTGGTCGAGACGATGTCGCCAATCGACAGTGTCACCGTTTTGCTCGCGCGTGCTGCGCCAACGTTTTTCAGGGTTGCAGTCACTTCGGTTGGTGTTCCTTCCGAGGTCTGAACGTCGCCGACCGTCACGTCCAGTTCTGCCTGACTGAGTTCGAGTGTCTGTTCAGTCGTTGCGCCCGGTTCGACCGTAATCGTTGCTCGCTGACTGCCGCTGTCGCCGCCATCTGCGATAAGTCCGTACTCACCGGCCTGCACGCCAGTGAACTCGTAGACACCATCGCTACCAGTGGTCGTCTCGCCGACAGTCTGGCGGTTCTCGTCCACGAGTTCGACCGTCGCACCCTCGAAAGGCGAGCCGACTGCGGTGATGACGGTTCCAGTCACCGTGCCGGCCAAATCGAGCGTGATGTCTCGTTGTTGTTGCTCGCCGGAGACGATATCGACCGAAATCTCCTGTGCGTCGACTTTTGGTGGGTCGACGACCAGTGTCTGCGTGCCGACCGGCAGTCCCTCGATGGTGTACGACCCATCGTCAGCAGTGGTCGTCTCGACGTCAGTGCCCGTGACGCTAATTGGAACGTCCGGCACGGGTTCGCCGCTGGCGGTTGTGACCACGCCGGTCACGCCGCCAACCTGCTCGAAGGTCAGCGAGCCGTCGGCCTGCTCGCCGCCGACAATATCGACTTCTGTCGTGCGTTCGGCGCCGTCGGGTGTGGTGACCGTCAGCGTTTGTGTCCCAATCCCGACGCCACTGATGCTGTACTGGCCAGTCGCGTCAGTCTGGGCAGTCTGGGAATCGATACTGACGGTGGCACCCTCGATAGGATTGCCATCCTGATTCGTGACGGTCCCGGCGACACTACCGGTGACGGTCAGTGCAACGTCACGAGTGCGTTGGGTATCTGCCTCGACAGTCACCGACGTGGATTTGGTCTCTGCTCCGGGTGCAGAGACCAGCAGGTCGTAGCTGCCAACAGCAGCACCGGAGAATTCGTACGTTCCGTCGCTGCCCGTCGTGGTCTCAGTACCAGCGAGCGTGACCGTTGCACCAGAGACCGGGTCGCCGGTCTGGTCGGTCACCGTCCCGGTCAGGGTGCCAGTTGGGTTGTCGTCGAACTGCATATCGAGGACGAGCGAGAACCAGTTCTCGCCGGATTCGTCCGCCGGCAGCTCCAGCCCCGTGTCGACGAGGTCATCGCCGGTGGTCTGGTCGACGGTGAACTCGTTGTCCATAAGTGTTGCCTGGCCCGTATCACCCTCGAAGTTGGCTTCGCCGAACAGTCCGCCGCTCTGTCCGGTTGTCGCGTCGATGACGAACTGGAAGGAGGCGTCACGTCCGACGACTGAAACGTCGAACTCGGCGTCTGCGGTCATCGTCTCCGACTCGCGGTCGAGGGTGCCGGTGATGCCACCGGGCACATCGACTGTAACCTGTACTTGGTCGGCAGACGTCTGGAGCTGTGGAATCTGGATATTCGTCGACTGCCAGGTGCCGTCGGCGTACACTTCCCCTTCGACGATAATCTCGTCTGCTGGGAAGTACGCGCCCTCAGCAACTGCTTCGATGAACGTAGACGAGAAGGAGATGAGTCCCTCGCCGGCGTTCTCGGCGGTGAACGTTGCTACCGGCTGCTTCTTGTCGAAGGGGTCCCGGACGACCGCTTCGGTGGTTGCCCGCTTGTCGCCAGCAGTCAGTTCGGCGGTGTACTCGCCGACCGTTTGCTCGGTGGTCTCGACACGCTCGGTGAGTTGGACCGACTCACCTGGCGCGAGTTCGACCGACTGCTCGCTGCCAGTCAGGTCACCAATCGAAATCGTGGCTGTCTCTGTCGCCGTTGTTCCGCCAGTGTTGGTAATCGTGCCGACGACTTCGAGCGTCTCGCCAGCCGTGACAACGCTTCCGTCAATCGAGAGAGCGAGATTCGCCGGTTCGGGCTGGAGAGTCACGCTGCGTTCGGTCTGTTCGCCGCCGACCACCTCGATGGACACCGTGGTCGTCTGGTACCGGTCGGCGCTGATCGCCACATCGTAGGTACCAGTCTGCAGTTCCGAGAAGCGAAACGAGCCGTCAGAACCGGTCTCGGTCGACTTGGCAGAGCCCTGTACGTCGACGGTGGCGCCAGAGACCCGGTCCCCGTTCTCGTTGGTCACCGTCCCAGTGAAACTGCCCGTGTCGGGCGCGACTGACTCCGTGTTCATGTCCAAGTGGAGGTCGAACCAAGCAAGCCCTGGATCCTCGATAGGAAGGCCAAGCTGCTGGTTCAGCAGGTCGCTGTCAGTCGTATCGGGGACAGTGTACTCGTTGTCGACGAGGTTCACAAATCCGCCGTTGTCGATAGTGGCGTCAAACTGCCCCTGGAGACCATCACTGCTCGCGGCCCCGTTCGAGGTGCCAGTGACCATCGCAAGGTCGAACTGAAAGTTATCGCCGGTCAACGGCAGTGTGATTTTGAGTCGTCCGTTGGCGGTCATCCGACCCGTCTCGGGGTCGAAGGTGCCTTCGAGGCCGTCGGGTGCGCTGGGTTGGGCGTCGAACCCGCTGCCGTCAGAAGCGGTGTTCAGCGTCTTGAACGAGGTATCCGTCGACGACCAACTTCCGTTGTCGTAGATTTCTCCTTCGATGACGATATCGCCCTGAGAAAAGCTCAATCCTTCTGCTTTGGCGTCATCGAGGTTGTCTTCGTCGAACGAGATGAATCCGTCCCCGACGTTCGTTGCACTGAAAGTTGCGACCACGTCACTGGACTGTGTGGCTGTCGTCGATTCGAGCACCAGTCCGGACTGGTCAGTCGTCGCCTGCAGTGAGTTGTCGTCGGTTTCGTCGTCTACCGTCTCCCCGGCAACGACCGGGACGGTTGCGACCGCAACCCCAAGCAGACAGACCAAAACGAGTGTGATTGTCGTGCGATACCCGGGCGAAAACCGCCGCCACGCCCCATCTGTTGTCGAACTCATCGGTAGAACCCCCATTGTTCATGCAAAAGGTTGGTTAATTCACTTAAGGGTACGTAAACACGGGGAATGTGGAAAGGAATTTTCAATAACCAATACTGATAACTGGTCGGCAAATCAACAGACAAGAGTCGATTTGGGCGCTGTCTCGCCCAAAAACGCCCTCAGCGCTGTGGCTCGATGTAGATGAGTTTCACGCGGTCGTCGATTGTCTTGAGTTTGGCTTCCAGTTGCTGGATATCCTCGTCGAGGTCACGGGTTTCCAGGCCACCGTCGAAACTCACGTCGGCGGTGACAAGTACCCGCCCAGTCCCGATGAACATCGTCCGGAAATCCGCAACGCCAGCAACGCCATCGTGGTCAGTTATCGCCGCCTCGAGTTCAGATTCGACATCTGCGGTGAGACTCTCACCGAGGATGAGCCGCTTGTTCTCGAAGGCGAGTAGGGCGGCAAAGACCATCAGCAAGACACCGATAACGATTGCACCAATCGAGTCGAAGGCTGGATTGCCGGTCACACGCGAAAGCGTCTGTCCGGCAAGGGCAACGACGAGGCCGAGCAGCGCAATCGTATCCTCGGTGAATGCCGTCAGCGTCGTGATATCGCTGGACCGGCTGAACGCCTCGCGGTAGCCAGACCAGTCGTACTCGTTGATCTGGCGTTTCAGTTCGGCCCGGGCCTTTGCGAAGGCGTACGTCTCGAAGACGATTGCGCCGAGCAGGATAGCAACAGAGAGCCAGAACGGGTCGATGGGCAGGGGAAGGTTGAACGTGAACCCGAGAAATTCGGCCGCTTCAGCCTCACCGCCGCCGTGGCCGCCTTCGCGGAGCTTCGAGATACCGTGAGTCAGGCTCTCCCAGCCCGCCACGCCAAAGAGAAGCACCGACACGAGAAAGGCGAAGAAAAACTGCGCTTTCCCGTAGCCGAAGGGGTGAACCTGGGAGGCGCTGCGCTGGCTGTACTTGATTCCGACCAACAGCAACACCTGGTTACCGGTGTCGGAAATGGAGTGATACGTCTCGGCGAGCATCGACGGACTCCCGGTGAATAGATAGCCGATAAACTTTAGCACCGCAATTGCGCCGTTGGCGAACATCGCCGCGAGCACGACGCCGGTGTTTTGACCTGCCATACCCACCTGTCAGGATGTTCGCACAAACAGGTTTCGGTCCCGTCAGAACGCGTCGAGTGGGACGCGAATCAGTTTGTCGTCGTTGTTGCCCGCGTCACCACGACCGTCGGTGTTGCTCGTCGTGAAGTAGAGGTACTCGCCGTCGGGACCGACAGTCACAGCCCGAATCCTGCCGAAGTCACCTGAGAAGTGTGCGGTGAAGCTACTCACTCGGTCGCCAGTGACGCCAGCCTCGTACAGGCGTTCGCCCCGGAGGCCGGCGAAGAAGACGCTACCGTCAGCAGCGGCCGTCCCGGCGGGTGCCCACGTATCGTACGGACCGGAGTGATACACTGGCGACTGCGTCTCGGGGTCGGTATCGTCGCCGCTACTTTTTGGCCAGCCGTAGTTCTCGCCGGCCTCGATGAGATTCAGTTCGTCACGGGCCTGCGAGCCGTGTTCGGTCGCCCAGAGTCGTCCGTCCTCGTCCCACGCCAGCCCTTGGGCGTTGCGGTGGCCGTAAGAGTAAACCTCGTTGCCGAAGGGGTTGTCGTCGGGAATGCCGCCGTCGTCGGTGAGGCGGAGAATCTTCCCCGCCAGCGACTCGCGGTCCTGTGCGAGTTCGGCGTTTTTCGCGTCGCCAGTGGTGACGTAGAGATAGTCGTCGGGACCGAACGCGATGCGACCGCCGTTGTGAAAGCGGTGACTCGGGATGCCGTCGATGATTCCCGTCTCGTCGCGGAGTTCGTTCGACTCGAAATCGACCTCGTAGCGCCGGACAGTGTTCTCGACTGACTCGCGGTCGACAGTCTGGTAGACGTAGAGATAGTTGTTCTCGGCGAAGTTCGGGTGCGTCGCGATACCGAGCAATCCGCCCTCGCCCAGCGGCGGGTTGTCGAGTTGGTCGAACTGTTCGAGCACCCGTTTCTCGCCGTCCTCGATGAGCACCAGGGCACCGGAGCGTTCAGTAACGAGATAGCGGTCCTCGCCGAGCACCTCGACTTCCCACGGCACATTCAAATTCTCCGCAAGAACCTCGTGCTCGACCTCAGCCGCGTCGAGTCCGGGCGACGCACCGGTTTCGGTTGGCTCGAAAAACTGGCCGACTGGCAGTCCAAAGACAGCAATCCCGATGGCAACCAGCACGACGAGCAAGACGACAGTTGCGATGGCGCCGGCACCCATCCCGACGCCGAAGCTACGGTTATCCACAGCAGTTGTTGGGTCGCGCAAGTCATAACCCTTAGTCTACTCGTCGTCACGGTGTTCGTCGCCCTCGGGGTGACTGGCCGGGTGGTCGGGGTCAGCCTCGCGGTGTTTGGTTGGCCACGTCACGCTGCCGAGGAAGGGTACGCCAATTTCCTGGGCCGCGCGGGCAATCATGTGTGCACCCGTCGGAACGGTCAGGAACAGGAAGATGATGCCGACCAGCGAGGTCAATCCAGCCCCAGCGGGCCCGAACTGGACGAAGCCAGCGAGGAAGATAGCAGCAGTGCCGAGTGTCGTCGGCTTGCTCGTGGCGTGCATGCGGTTGTAGACGTTGGGCAACCGAAGCAATCCGAGTGTGCCAACCGCGAGGAAGAAACAGCCGATGATGACGAGGATGCTGATTGTCGCCTGCTCGACGAGCGCGAGGTCAACCCCAGTCATTCTCTCCTCCGCGTGATGATATCGCCCTCGGTGACGTACTTCGCGACAGTCACCGTCGAGAGAAAGCCGATAATTGCAAGCACGATGCTGACGGTGATGAACAGTCCGCGGTCGGTCTTCAGCGCGACCAGAACGGCGATGGCGATGACGTTGGTGGCAATCGTATCGAGGCCGACGACGCGGTCGGGAACCGTCGGCCCACGGATGACGCGGTAGCCACAGAGCAAGCACAGCCCCGCCACCAGCAGCAAGGCCCCGTCGATAACTGCAGCCGTCACCTCAGTCATTGGACTCACCTCCGTCATCGAGTCGCTCTGAGTGGTCAACCTCGCCGACAGTCTTCGGCGCTGGTGGGTGGTCCGGCGGATGGATGGTAATCTGTGGGGCCGGGTCGTCGGGCGAGCGCTGTTCGTCGAAAATGCGCAGCGCGTACCGTTCCCACTGGCGGATGGGTTCCACGACTGCCTCGGGGTCCCGGCCGTCAATCATGTGGACGTACAGGGCGTTCTGGTCTGGGTCGTGGTCCAGCGTTATCGTCCCCGGCGTAATCGTGATGCTGTTGGCGATAGTCGTCACACCCAGCGCCGTTTCGACGCGAAGCGGCACCAGAATAACCTGTGGTTCGAGCGCCCGGCCGGGTACGAGGACGCGGTAGGCAACGTCCACATTCGCGATGAGAACCTCTTTGAGGAAGACGAGGATGTACAGCAGGATGTACGGCACGGAGGTGAGCGTCTGGCGGATGTCGATTTCCTCGCTGTAGAGTCGCCGGAAGACGTAGGCGACCGGGAGGCCAACAGCGAGGCCAACGAGGAAGGTGGTCACGAGACCTTTCGGCGTCGGTTTTGGGGCAGAGACGAACAGCCACAGCACCGCAAAGAGCAGTCCCGCAACGAGCCACCGGCGAGTTTTCACGACGCCTCACCTCCGAGCACCGTCTCGACGTAGCCATCAGTGTCCAGTGCCGCCGCCGCTGCGGCGTCGGCGAACTGGAACAGTGGCTCGAAGCCGACACCGACGAGGACAACCACGACAGCGAGCGTCGTGAGGATGGCAATTTCAAATCTGTCGACCCGCCCGCGCATCACTGCCTCACTTGGCGACCCCCAGAAGGTAGTCATCCAGGCACGCGTCGAGTAGAGAATTGTCAGCACAGCCCCGAGCAGCAGAACCAACAGGATAGCGGCCGCACCCGCACTCGTTCCCGGACCGGCCCCAGCGGCGGCGAACTGCCGGGCCGCGGCGTCGAAGACGAACAGTTTCCCGAAGAAGCCAGCGAGGGGCGGAATGCCGACGAGCGAGAGGCCGCCAACGAGCATAATGCTGGCAAAGACAGGGGAATCCTCCGCGAGGCCGCCGAGTTGCGAGAGGTGTGTCGTCCCCACAGCGTCACGGATAACCCCTGTCGACAGGAAAAGCAGGCCCTTCGTCACCGCGTGGTGGAAGGCGAAGATGAGCGCGGCGAGAAGGCCGAGGTGTTGCAGCGACGGGTCGGTCGTTGCGGCGGCGATGCCGACTGGAATCGCAATGAAGCCAATCTGTGCGATGCTCGAATACGCGAACAACTCTTCGAGAGAGTCGCGGTTGACGGCCGCAAGACCGCCGACAAGAATGCTCGCAACACCCATCACGATGAGCGTCGGTGCAAGGAAGGCAATCGGCGAGTCGCCGGGGACTCCCGGCACAGTCGGCGAGAGGTCGGCGTTGCCGAAGACGGTGAAGTACAGGCGGATAATAGCGTAGATGCCGACCTTTTTCGTCGCGCCAGCAAAGACAGCAACGACCGGCAGCGGTGCGGCGCGATAGGCCGAGGGCACCCAGAACTGGAAGGGGACGAGGCCGGCTTTCAGCGCAAAGGTGACGAACACCAGCGCAGAGAGGCCAACAACTGGAGCAGTGACAGCGCCGGGAGCGGCGAGGATGCGCGCCATATCGGCCATGTTGAGCGTGCCGGTGACCGCATAGAGGCCGCCAACACCCAGCAGCATGAACACACCGCCGATGATATTGAGGACGACGTAGCGCACTGCTGCGGCGGTGTGCTGGGCGTTACCGTAGAAGGCGACGAAGACGTAACTCGACATCAGCATCACCTCGAACCAGACGAAGAGGTTGAACAGGTCACCGGTCAGCACAGCACCGGTCGCGCCGAGCAACAGAAACTGGAAGGTCGGGTGGTAGTAGACGCGCTGGTTGCGGTCGTCGATGAACCGAACGGAGAAGACGACAGCGTAGACGGCGACGATAGCGGTCATCGCAAGCACGAACGCCGCGAGCGCGTCCGCGACGACGGTAATCCCGAAAGGTGCTGGCCAGCCACCGACCTGATAGGCGAGGGCGCTGGCGTCGGCGGCGAAGACCACCTGCCAGCCGAGGACGCCGACAGTGCCAGCGTAGGAGAGGGTTCCGAGAACGCTGACCGCTTGCTGAACGCGGGGCCAGGCGCGGACCAGCAACGCAGCCGTCCCGGTGAGCAAAACGACCAACAGCGGAGCCACAGCGAGTAGATTCATTGTGGCCACTCCGTCACATCGATGGTTTCGTTTTCCTGATACGCGCGATAGGAGAGCGTGAGTGCAAACGCCGTCATTCCGAAACTGATGACGATGGCTGTCAGGACCAGCGCCTGTACGACTGGGTCTGCTGTCTGTGGAAATGGTGCGTAGTAGTCAGCCAGCACCGGCACCGTATCGGCAGTCGGTTCGGTGATGCCGCCCATCGAAATCAGGTAGATGTTGGCGGCCTGAGAGAGAATCGCCACCCCCCAGATGACCTTTACGAGGTCGTCGCGAAGAAGCAAGAAGGTACCCAGCGCGAACAGCAGGCCAACGGTTGCGGCCAGCACGAAGGTCATTCTGCGCCCACCACCGAGAAGACAGTCAACAGGCCGCCAACGACGATACAGAAAATCCCGAAGTCGAAGACGACAGCGCTGGCGAACTCGACCTCGCCGAACAGCGGGAGGTGGACGTAGGTGTACGCCTGTGCGAGAAACGATTCACCGAGGACGATGCCGGCGACGCCGCTGGCGACGACGACGACGAGTCCGAACATGAACAGGCGTCGGTAGGCGGTAACTGTCCGGTGCTGGCCAATAGTGCGGTCGTACTCCACCTCGCGGTCGAGCACCCCCGATTCCAGATAGTCGAGGTTGTACGCGACGTAAATGAGCCCAAAGGCGGCGACAGTCAACACGCCGCCGATGAAGCCGCCGCCGGGGAGGCTGTGGCCCTGCAGGAACAGCGAGACGGCAACGACGAGGATAATCGGAACGACGATGCGGGCAGTCGTTCGCATGATTACTGTCGTCATCGCGTTTCACCCCTGTCACGCATCGTCAGCAACACCAGCACTGACAGCGCAGCGAGGACGATCACGATCGACTCACCAAGTGTATCGAACGCCCGGAAGTCCGTAAGAATCACGTTGACGATGTTCGCGCCACCGCCCTCGGGAATTGCATTGTTGGTGAAGTACGTAGCCGTCTCAGTCGGCGGCCCCGTGGCGTCCCGAGCAGCGTACAGCACCGAGACGAACGTTGTTGCGCCGACAGCAACCGAGAGGACTACGTCACGAGATACCCGCGGCCAGTCACTCTCGCCGTAGAACGCGGGAAGTTCCTCGATGACAAGCAGGAAGATGAGCAGCAAAAGCGTCTCCACGACCAGTTGCGTGAGCGCCAGGTCAGCCCCGCTGGCGAGGATGTAGAAAATCGCCACCATAAATCCGAGAATACCAAGCGTAAGCACGCCAGTCACGTGACTGTCCGCGGTCGTGACAGCCACGGCCGCGACGACAGCCACCGCGAGGACGAGCACAAGCGCCGCCGGCGTCTCCGCAATCGCCGGTTCGGGAAGCCCTGTGGCAGTCGTCGCGAAGCCCGCAAGCGTCAGCACGCAGGCCGCCGAGAGGACCCACCAGACGTAGGTGCGAATCAAGCCGTTGTGTACGCCCCTCCCAGCAACAGCACTTCCCCGGTCCGCCGCCGTCAGGAGTGCATCGTAGATTGTCGTCGGGTGGACGGCCGTCGTTGCCGAGCGGACGCGGTTGAGGGTTGCCTGAATGCGGTCGTAAAACGGGAAGGCGGCGACGCCAGCGGTAATGGTAATCGCGCTCATAACGACCGGCCCGGAGAGATAGGTCGGAAGGCCAGCGTGAATCTCGACGGGACCCACCGCCGTGACCGCCGCCGCGTCGTCGAGAATGAGGTCAACAGCAACGTCGGGAAACAGGCTCACGACGAGGACGCCAACCGCCAGCACCGCCGGCGGCGCGAGCAGGCCGAGCGGCGGGCGGTGCACAGCGCCGAGGTCAGTGGGTCGGTCACCGAAAAACAGCCACAGGAACCGCAACGAGTAGAGTACGGTAAAAATACTCGCAAACACGGCCGTCACGGGGTACAGCCACGCGAGTCCACCGCCCGCCTGCGCTGCGTCCCAGGCAGCCTCGAACATAATTTCCTTCGAGTAAAAGCCGCTGAACGGCGGAATCCCCGCCATACTCAGCGCCGCGAGAAACGTGACCGCTGCAGTAATCGGCAGGTCAGCCCGGAGGCCGCCGAGGTCATCGATCATTCGCGTGCCGGACTCGTGGGCGATGATTCCGGCGACCAGAAAGAGCGCGGCCTTGAACAGCGCGTGGTTGAACAGGTGGAAGGCCCCGGCCTCCGCGCCGTAGTGCGAGTCGAAGCCGAAGGCGGCAACCAGCAATCCGAGATGGCTGGCCGTCGAGTACGCAAGGAGTTCCTTGATATCTGTCGAGATGACCGCGAGCATCGCGCCGACGGTCATCGTCACCAGGCCGAGCGTGGCCACCACGGCTGTCCACTCGGGACTGTGAAAGAGCGGGCGGAGTCGACCCAGCGCGTAGACGCCGACTTTCACCATCGTCGCAGAGTGCAGGAAGGCAGAGACGGGCGTCGGCGCGACCATCGCGCCGGGCAACCAGAAGTACAGCGGCACCTGTGCGGATTTCGCGCCGGCGGCGACGACGACCAGTGCAAGCGTGGGAACGAACAGTCCACGGGCGCGCAGCGCCTCGGCGACGGCCTCGCGGTTGGCGAGAATCGCCGACAGGTCGAAGCGGGCGAGACCCACCGCGTCGGCCCCGACACCGAGGAGGAGAATTGCGACGAGCAAGCAGAGCCCACCGCCGACAGTGATGAGCATCGCCATCCGGGCGGAGTATCGTGACTCTTCGTCAGCGGTGTAGTAGCCAATCAGCACGAACGAGCAGACGCTCGTGAGTTCCCAGAAGACGAAGAGCACGACGAGGTCAGCAGCGAGCGCGAGGCCGATAATCGAGCCCATGAACGCGAGCAGCGCCGAGTAGAACCGACCGAGGTCGGGCTTTCCGTGCATGTACTCGCTCGCGTACGCGAAGATAAGGACACCAATCCCGCTTGCCAGCAGCGCGAACAGCAGGCCGAGGCCGTCGACAGTCAGGCGAACGGCGACATCCATCGAGGGAATCCACGGGACGGAGACAGTCCCGTCCGCGCCCAGCTGGGTGAGCAGGAGGACAAACGACGCCGCGGCGATGGCTGCTCCGGCGAGTCCAACGCGGTCGTCGAGCAAGCGGTACAGAAACGGCGCCAGCGCAGCACCGAGAAAGGGGAGGGCAATCGCCGCGGCGAGGGCGGAAAACTGCGCCATGAAATACGCCAACGGACAGAACCGACTTAAGCCGACCGGAACTGGTGGCTCAGGACCGCCTGTTCGAAAGCGAGGGCTGCGGAGGCAAAATTTGGCCCGGCGTGACGTCGCGGAGCCCAAGAGAGTGAGATTTTAAGCCCTGACACGTAACGCAAGGTAATGAATTCTAGATATACGCGCCGGGAGGTGCTGGGTGCACTCGGGACGGCCGCCGCAGGTGCGGCCGTTGCCGGGAGCGCGAGCGGCCAGCAGTCGACGGCGGAGTCGTGGCCGACCTTCGGCTACGACCGGGCGCGGTCGGGCCACAATCCCGACGGAACCAGCCTCGACAGCGACCCCGGCGGTGCGTGGCAGTCCACCACCGCGACTGACGCCTTTCGCGCCAGCGCGGTCGTCGCCGACGGTACAGTGTACGCCGCCAATCTGGACGGCAATCTCTACGCGTTCGACGCGGTGAGCGGCGACCCGCTGGATGGCTGGCCAGTCGCGCTGGGTGCGAGTTCACAGGCGACCCCGACCGTTGCCGGCGGAACGGTGTATGTCGGCAACGAAAACGGCACACTCAGAGCAATTGACGGGACGAGCGGCGAGACCCAGTGGCGGTTCGATACCGAAGGTGCGATTCGAGGTGCGCCGGCCGTCCACGACGGCGTCGTCTACGCGACAGGTGGCGATGGCGTCGTCTACGCTATCGACGCCGAGACAGGCGCAGAGACGCTATGGGAGTTCGATACCGGCCAGGGCGTCTCCGGAGACGTAGCGATTCGTGGCGGCCCGGCGGTGACGACTGGTGAGACGGTGACGGTCTACGTCGCGAACACCGGTGGCGTCGTCTACGCCATCGAGAACGGCGAGCAGCAGTGGGAACAGATCGTCGAATCGGGACAGGTGCAGTCGACGCCGGTTGTCGCCAACGGGTCGGTCTACGTCGGTGCCGTCCAGAGCGCCGCCGGATTTCTCTACGCGCTCGACGCGGCAAGCGGCCAGCGCGACTGGCAGTTCGAGGCCGATGGAGCGATACTCGCAGCGCCGGCAGCGACCAGCGACTACGTCTACGTCGGGAGCCGTGACCAGTATCTCCACGCGCTCGACCCCCGAAACGGCGACGAACTGTGGTCGTTCGAGACCGACCGGCAGATCAATTCCTCGCCGGTGGTCGTCGACGAGACGGTCTACGTGACGAATTTCAGCAACAGCCTGTACGCGCTGACGACCGACGGCGAGCAGCGCTGGCAGACCGAGACGTCCGGGTCGGTTTCGGCCTCACCGGTACTCGCCGACGGGCGGGTCTACCTTGGAAGCGAGAACACCGGATTTTATGCGGTCGAATCCGGCGGCAGCGTGGCCTTCGTCTCGGGAACACAGACCGACGAAGAAGTCGAGGATAGCCCGCTGGCAACACCAGAAACCGGCCCGTATGCGTTCCTCGCGCTCCCGGCCGGCGCGCTTGCGCTTTTCGGACTGCTTGGGGGCGGTCTCTATTACCTGTTCAAATCCGAGTGGGCCGAGCAGTTCATCGTGGACGAGGCCCCCATCGAGAAACTCTACGAAGACGAGGAAGATCAGCCGGAGATGCCGGGCTTCGACGACCGCAAGGAGACCGGTGTCTGGTCGGTCATCGTCGGTGACGTCATCGCCCGGGCCGAGGAGAGCCAGACCGTTGCACAGGAGAACGTCATCGTCACGAAACATATCGACAACGCACTGGAGTCGCCAGTGACCGCCTACGAAATCCAATCCGCGCGCGATGAGCCAGTCCGGATTACGCTTGAAGAACCGCTGTTCGAGGACAGCGAGGCGCTCGCCGACCAGCCGCTCAACGAGGGGTGGCAGCTCGGCGAGACCCTCACTTTCGAGGCAGTGGTTGAACCGGGACAGACGGTCAAAACGATGGTCGGCCGTCCCGACGCGCCGGATGACTTCGAGGCGCTGCTGGAACGGCCTGGCGTCACAATCGAACGTGAGGATGGTGAAACAGTGACAGTTCCGGCCGGCGGCGAAGAAAGCGACTCCTAACGTTCCCTATCTGCCGTTCAGCGAGATGTACTTCGTGTCGATGATGCGCTCGTCATCGTTGAGCGACGCGAGCACGTCCTCCGAAACCGGGTCGTCGAGGTTGTAGACCGACAGCGCCTCGCCGCCAATGGTTTCACGGCCGTTGAACATCCCCGCGATGTTGATGTCGGCGTCGCCGAGCACGCTGCCGATAAAGCCGATGACGCCGGGTGCGTCCTCGTTGCGGGCAACGAGCATGTGTCCGTGGGGGATGGCGTCGACGCGGTAGCCGTCGATTTTGATGATGCGCGGGTCGTTGCCAGCGAACTGCGTCCCGCAGACGCTGACGCTATTCTCGTCGTTGCTCACGGTGACGGTCACCCGAGACTGGAAGTCCTCGCTCTGGCGGGATTTCGACTCGGTCACGTCGATGCCGCGACGCTCGGCAACGCGAGGCGCGTTGACGGCGTTGACCTGCCATTCCAGTGGTTCGAAGACGCCTTTCAGCGCGCTCGCAGTGACGAGGTCGATATCCTCGTCGGCAATGTCGCCGAAGTAGTCCACGTCGACTTTCTCGACGCGTTCGTCGAAGAGCTGGACGGCGATTTTGCCGGCGGTGTCGGCAAGGTCGATGTACGGCTCGATTTTCGGGAACGAGCTCTCGTCGACCGACGGCGCGTTCAGCGCGTTCATCACTGGTTCTTCGTTGAACGCGGCGAGAATCTGGTCTGCAGTCTCGGTGGCGACGTTTTCCTGTGCGGCCTCGGTCGACGCACCGAGGTGAGGGGTGACGATGATGTCCTCGACCCACAGCAACGGATTGTCTCGTTCGACCGGTTCGTTTGCGAAGACGTCGACCGCAGCGCCGCGGAGGATACCGTCGTCGACAGCCTCGGCCAGCGCTGCCTCGTCGACGATACCGCCCCGGGCGCAGTTGATGACGTAGCCACCTTCTAACTGAGCGAGTTCCTCTGCACCGATCATGTTCTCGGTCTCGTCGGTCAGTGGGGTGTGAATCGTCACGAAATCAGCCCGTCGCAGGCAGGTTGTGAGGTCATCAACGAGCTCTGCGCCGAGCTGTTCGGCGCGCTCCTCGCTGATGTACGGGTCGTAGACGACGAGTTCCATACCGAGGTTGTTGAGTCGTTTCGCGACTTCCTGTCCGACGCGGCCGAAGCCAACGATGCCCAGCGTCTTGTCGTTGACCTCAGTGCCGAGGAAGTCGCCTTTTGCCCACTCGCCCTCGGAGAGTCGTTCGTGGGCCTGTGGGATCGAGCGCGCAGTGGCGAACGTCATCGCAACGGTGTGTTCGGCCGCGGCGCGGACGTTGCCTTCCGGTGCGTTGGCGACGATGACACCGTTGTCTGTCGCCGCTTCGATATCGATGTTGTCGACACCGATCCCGGCACGGCCGACGATAACAAGTTCCTCGGCGGTGTCGAGTACCTCGCGAGACACCTCAGTTCCAGACCGGACAATCAAGGCATTTGCGTCGGCAACCGCGTCGAGCAGTTCCTCCTGAGAGAGGTTGTAGGACTTTTCGATATCGTGGCCCTGTTCGCGTAATCGCTCGATGCCAGCCTCGGCGATCGGGTCGGTGACGAGTACCTTCATGCGCGTCACAAACCATGGCGGGGAGATAACTGTTGTTTTCTCGGACGCAGACACGCCTGTGAACGTGCGACTCACTCACACAACTGCAAAAAAGGCGTGTTATCGCCAGGCCGGCAGCGAGGCGGCCTCCGCAAGCGGCACTGTCAGGTAGGCTTCGTCTGTGTTGATGTCTGCGAGGATGAACTCCTCCTGTGGACCATCCTCGACCGCTGCCATCACTTCCGAGTCCGCTCCCCCCGTCTGGACGACAGTATCCGACTCCATGTATGAGAGTATGTAACAACCAATCATAAACGTATCGGAATCAGTATCGATAGCCTAGTCAGAAAACTCCGGGAATGCACGCCGGGCGTCAGACAACAGTCAGCGAATAATCACATTTGACGAACAAATCATATGCAGAAAATGAAATGACTTGTCGGTCGTCTGGGATTTGAACACCGTTTTGGCGGGTGTCTCCGGTCAGTCCTGTGGCCGCCAGCCCGAAGTGTAAGGACTTAGTGGGTGGGGAGAAGAATAGAGGCAAGTATGAACGTCGAAGATATCATGACGCCAGCCGCCGATGTTGTGACGGTCGAAATTCCGGGTACCCGTGACGACGTCCTCGACTATCTGCAGGACCGACAGTTCTCCTCCGTTCCCGCGGTCAAAGTCGAGGACGGCCACGAGGTCTATCGGGGGCTCATCTCGCGGTCAGCACTGATCGAACGGCCAGACGAAGACCAGCTCGCGCTGCTGGCCGAAGAGGTTCCAACAACGTCACGCGAGACGAGTCTCGCGGCCGCCGCAGCACAGATGGTCGAAACGAACGCCCGGCGCATGCCCGTCGTCAACGGCGATTCGCTCGAAGGCATCGTCACGGTCACCGACGTGATTCGAGCAATCGCCCGGGGCGAGGCCGCCACGGAGGCGACGGCCGGTGACGTTGCCGGCGAGGAAGTCAACTGTGTCTACGATGACGCGCCGCTGCCGGTCGCCGAACGCGAGCTCTCCTTCGCTCGCGTGCCCTACGCGGTCGTTCTCGATGAGGAGGGGGAAATGTGTGGGATGCTCACCGAAGTCGACATCATCGACGTCGCCCGAGTTGTCGAGGGCGAGGAAGGCACCGGCGACTCTATCGCCGGTGAGGACGACGACTGGGCGTGGGAGGGAATCAAGGCGGTCGGAAACCGCTACATGCCGACGCGAAACGTCGAGATTCCAGCCGAACCCGTCTCGGCGTTCATGACCGCCGACCTGGTGACCGTGAGCCGCAAGCGGCCAGTCGAAGAGGTCGCACAACTGCTGATCGAGCACGACATCGAGCAGATTCCGCTGGTCAGCGGCGGTAGTCTCGCCGGTATCGTCCAGGACATGGACCTGCTGGAGGCGATCCAATGAGCGAGGGCGACCGCCTTACCGAACTCGCGAAACGCCGCGGGTTCTTTCTACAGTCTTCTGGCTCCTACGGCGGCGTGGCCGGCTTCTACACCTACGGCCCGCAAGGCGCAACTCTCAAGGAGAACATCGAGTCTGCCTGGCGTGACCGCTACGTCACCCGCGAGGGCCACATGGAAATTGACGGCCCGACCGTGATGCCCGAGGCTGTCTTCGAGGCGTCCGGCCACCTCGATGGCTTCGACGATATGATCATCGAGTGCCCCGAGTGTGGCGAAAGTCACCGCGCCGACCACCTCGTCGAGGACGCACCGGGGTCGACGGTCGAAGACGCCGAGGCGCTGCCGATTTCAGAGGTCGAAGCGCTATTCAGCGAGTACGACATCGACTGTCCGACCTGCGGGACGGCACTGGCCGGCGAGCCAATCGACGATTTCAACCTCATGTTCGGCACGAACATCGGCCCCGGCAGTTCCTCGCCCGGCTATCTCCGCCCGGAGACGGCACAGGGGATTTTCGTCGAGTTCCCACAACTGGCCGAATACGCTCGCAATCAGTTACCGTTCGGTGTGACCCAGATTGGCCGAGCCTACCGCAACGAAATCAGCCCGCGGAAGGCGCTGGTTCGGGTGCGTGAGTTCACCCAGGCCGAACTCGAACACTTCATCGACCCCGAGGAAGACGAGCCACCGCTGCACCGCGTCGAAGACGTTGTGCTCCCGCTGTACTCTGTCGAGCAACAGCAGGCCGACGACGGCGAGATGCAGGAGCTTACCGTCCGAGAGGCGGTCGACGAGGGTGTCGTCGCGGACCCGTGGATTGCCTACTATCTCGGTGTCTCGAAGGGCTGGTACGACCGCATTGGCGTCGATATGGACCGCTTTCGGTACCGCCAGCATCTGCCAGGCGAACTCGCACACTACGCCTCAGATTGCTGGGACGCAGAAACGGAGATTGGCGGCGACTGGATCGAGGTCACCGGCTTCGCCTACCGAGGGGATTACGACCTCGCAAAGCACGAGAAACACTCCGGCGAGGACTACTCAGTGTTCAAACAGTACAACGACCCTATTACCGTCGAGAGACCGACAGTTGACCCCGATATGAGTGCGCTCGGTCCCGAGTTCGGCGGCGCCGCAGGTGCGATTGCCGACGAACTCGAAGCCCTCGCCGAGCGTGACCCCGACGCCTTCGACGGCGAGACGGTCGACGTGACGGTTGACGGCGAGAGCTACGAGGTAGCCGTCGAGCAGACCGGATTCTCCGTCGAGGAAGTCACCGAAGCGGGCGAACACGTTACACCACATACAGTTGAGCCCTCCTTCGGCGTGGACCGGTTGATCTACACAGTTCTCGCACACGCTTACGAGGAAGACGAGGTCGACGGCGAGGAGCGGACCTATCTCTCCCTGCCACCCGAAACCGCGCCGACCACCGTCGGCGTCTTCCCGCTGATGGACAAAGACGGACTGGCCGACCGCGCCCAGGAACTGGCTCGGGACCTTCGTGCAGCGGGACTGGAAGTGACCTACGACGACTCCGGCGCAATCGGGCGCCGGTACCGCCGACAGGACGAGGTCGGCACGCCGTTCTGTGTCACCGTCGACTACGACACGCTGGAGGATGGGACGGTGACTGTCCGCGAGCGAGATAGTACGGAACAGACACGTATCGCACTCGAGGCGGTCGGCGAGCAGCTGCTCGCGCTTCGCGACGGCGAACAGCGCTTCGAGAGCCTCTAAGCGATGTCCTCTGCACCGACTGTCTTCGACCGAGTCGAACGACAGCTCCGCGGCGAGTTCGGCCGCAGACTCGTCCACGCAAGTGGAACTGGGCTCCCGCTTCTGTACCTGCTCAACCTCATCACGTGGGCACAGACAAGAGCGCTGTATCTCTTCTTTGCGGCAGGTGTCATTATACTGGAGTCGCTTCGGCTCATTGTCGGCCTGGATGTCTGGCTGTTCAACCACCTCATCCGCGAGTACGAGGAAGACAACATCGCCGGCTACGTCCTCTATATGTTGTCGAGTACGGTCGCCGCAGTGGCGTTCGAGCCACAGATTGCGGTGCCGGCGATCCTGATGCTCACACTTGGAGACCCAATCAGCGGCACCGTCGGCGGTGACGAACTGCGGGTTGTCAAACGACCGGTAGCACTGGCCGCAATGTTCATCATCTGTGCAGCCATCACTGTGCCGTTTCATTACACGACGCCGATTGTGGTGGTCTGTGGCGGTCTCGGCGGCATGCTCGCTGACGGCGTCAAACCGATTATCCGCGGCTACGTCATCGACGACAACCTGACGATTCCAATCGTCGCCGGGGTTGCGATGCGGCTCGGACTCGAATTGAGTATAGCAGTGTAACGGCGAGTCTAGCGGCCGTCTCAGTCGAGCGAGGCTCCGTCGACCCGGTCGGTCGCGGCCGCGATATTTTTGTCTTCGCGGTCGATTCGGTCCTCTGCAGTGAGTTCGTTGAGGTTGTCGACCATATCGTCGATGGCGTTACGCTGTTCGGCTGTTTCCTCTGTGATCTCACCGATACGGTCCTCGATGTCATCAGCCCACCCGGCAACCTGCTCGGAGGTACTCGTGATTTCTTCGACCGACGCGGCCTGGTCGTCGTTGGCGTCAGCGACCTCAGCAATTCCTTCGGAGGCCTCCTGTGACGCGACAACAACCTCGTCGAGTGCGTCGAGCAGGTCACGGCTGTCTGTGTAATCGACGCGGGCGCTGAGGTTGCCGTCTTCGAGTGCCTGTGCCGTGTCGACCGCCTCCTCGACGAGGTTGCCCATCGCCTCCCGGCGGCGAATGAGTTCGGTGTTATCCTGAACGAGTTGGATAACTCCTTGGAGGCGGTCGTCCTGATAAATCGGCGTGGCGACGGAGTGAACGTACAGCATCTTGCCGTCCTGGTTTTTCATCTCCTGTTCGACCTCGTAAGCGCGCTGGTCCCGGCCCGAGCGCTCTGCACCGAACTCTTCATCAGCCCGGCGAGGGTGTTCGACGACGGCGTTTGCGAGCGTCTGGGTCCGGTTATCGCGGAAGAATTTCGCGGTGTCGTCGTCACCCAAGACCTCGCTCCGGTCGATACCCGTCAGCACTTCCATCTCTCGGTTCCAGCCGATGACACGGTGTTGTGTGTCGATCAGAAAGGCTGGGGCAGCGTATCCAGCAGTGCATCTGTTGCAATATCGATATCGTCTGACCCCGAGTCTCGACTTCGAGTGTCGAATCGTCGGCGTGTTCTTGTTGAGTTGCAGGACCCGATTGCTCACTCGTGTCAGCGGGCTGGCTTCGATATACTTGAAAGGATAGCCAACCATATCAGCAGTGATAACTGTTCACCCAGCAGGGACATTCTTTAACCGTTGGGTCCGTTACCAGCGAGTAGATGGACGAGGAGTACGGGTTACTCGACACAGACGAGACAGACGCGCCGGGCGACGAGTGGGAAGAGATAGATTACTCGGACACGGAAGCCGACCGGATCGCTCGCGAACGCGACCGGAAGTTCAGCCAGTTCCGCGACCGAATCAAAGACGCCGACCAGTTCAAGGTTACAGAGTCGGTCTTCGACGACGCAACCTACGGCGCGCTGTACAAACTCGTCCAGGACGGTCACATCGACGCCTTCGGCGGCCCAATCTCGACCGGCAAGGAGGCCAACGTTTACACCGCCCTTGCCGGTGACAAAGAGGTTGCGGTGAAGATCTACAGGATCAACGCCTCCGACTTCCGGGAGATGGGCGAGTATCTGGAGGGCGACCCCCGGTTCGAGGAGGTCGCCGGCACCAAGAAAGCGGTCGTTGTCGGGTGGGTCCGCAAGGAATTCGCAAATCTCCAGCGCGCTCGCGCGGCCGGCGTTCGCGTCCCGGAGCCGATTGCCGTCGAGCGAAACGTGCTCGTCATGGAGTATCTCGGCGCTGAAGACGGCCGGGCGAAACGACTTGCAGAGGTGAGCATCGAGAACCCCGAGACGGCCTACGAAGTCGTCAGGGAGTATATGTACCGCCTCTACGACGCGGGAATCGTCCACGGTGACCTCTCAGAGTACAACATCGTCGTGCAGGATTCAGAACTGTACGTCATCGATGTCGGGCAGGCGGTGACGGTCCATCACCCCAACAGCGAGGATTTCCTCATCCGCGATTGCGAGAACGTCGCGGCGTTTTTCAACAGACAGGGTGTCGACACTGACGGCGACCAGTTGCTCGCGTACATCCACGAACACGCGAACCCTACCGAGGACTGACGGGGGGAGTCTCGAAAATGGTTTTTGTCGTGCGCTGGAAGAGTGTGTATGCTCCGTCTCATCGGGCTGTTGTTGCTCATTCCCCTCCTCGACGCAATCCTGCTGGTCGTCTTCGGCTGGTATTTCAACTGGGTACTGGTCGTGTTGCTGGTGGTGCTCTCGGCGCTTATCGGACTGCTGCTTGCGCGTGCAGAGGGGAGACACACGCTCAGGAAGATTCAACAGCGGACAGCCAAGGGCGAGGCCCCGACAAACGAACTGATCGATGGTGCGCTGTTGCTCATCGCGGGTGCCTTCCTGCTCACGCCGGGGCTTGTCACTGACGCGATTGGACTGCTGCTGGTCATCCCAGTAACGCGGTATCCGTTCCGCGTGCTCCTGAAGAAGTACGTCCTCGTCCCGTACGCGGACAAAAAGACCGGCGGGTTCGTCACTGGCAACGTCTACATCGGCGGCTTCCCCGGCGGCGACAGTGACCCGAACGTCGGCGGCTCTGGCGGCTCTGGCTCCGGTTCTGGAGACGGCGGGTTCGACGACGCACAAGACGTCGAGTTCGAGGAAGTGGACGATACCGACCGGTGAGTCGGCGCGACTGCGTGCGAAAAGAAACGCTTAACAGTGGCCCTCGGGTACACCCTGATGCGTGATGGGCCAATAGCTCAGTTAGGTTGAGCGCTCGGCTGATAACCGGGAGGTCCGCGGTTCAAATCCGTGTTGGCCCACGTGTCAGGTGTTTTATACAAATCCCGTGTAGCGAGAGCTGTCTGTGATCGAAGGATGTGCTACCCAATATTTTAAACAGTATAACGCAACCAAGTGGTCATATCGGAAGCCACTCAGACAATCATGTCTGTGAGGAGCGGATCCGGTGTTGGAGCACCGATCTTCCGTGGATGAGCACGGAAGCATGCTACGAAAGCTATCCCCGAGGAATAAACCCCTCGCTCAACCGTATCGTCTGACCGACCTACAACAATGTGAATGTGCTACTGGGCCGCGAAGGTCAGGAGGATTGAGATGATCCGGCGCAGGGCACTGCTGGACGAACTCAAACGCGTCAGCGAGATCGTCGGTCGCCAACAGAACAAGATATGCTCGACCACGGAAATTTTGCATATTCCACATATTTCAGGTATTTTGAATCCTGGACGCGTGCGAAGTCGATCGCTGGCGTGGATGACCCAACAGAAACCAAGGTTAGCGATGACGAACTCCTCACAGAACTTCGGCGTGTTGAGCAGTCAGTGGACGAATCACCGACGCGACGGGAGATGGATAGAGTGGGCGAGTACCCGTCTTCGACCTACAAATATCGATTCGGTTCGTGGAATGGAGCGCTCGAAGCGGCCAATCTCCCACCGAACGAATGTACGACAGAGAGTGGAACCGATCCGTACGGCCCTGAGTGGGAAACATGTCGACGGCGCATACTGCAGCGTGATGAATATCAATGTCGTGTCTGCAAGCGCGACGCCACAGAACTGGCTAAATCACTCCACGTACATCATATCAAGCCACTTCGAACATTCGTAGAGCACGATGGGAGCGTGGATTTCGAGCAGGCACACGAGCCAACGAATCTCGTCACCCTTTGCCCGTCCTGCCATCTAACGTATGAAGGTACATATCGCGAGTCTTCGCCTTCGGAATTCGTTCGACAAGTCAGAGACGCGGAAACCGAAAAGTGAGACCACCCAACCTCGTAAGCCACAATGTCGTCACGTGAGAAATAGTCAATACGCCAGAGCCTACTTGCCCCTGCAGTCCTCTCTGTCTGTATGGACCTCGACCGGTTCAGCGACGACACACCGGCAGACGACGCCCCCGGCGACGGGACAGTCTGTGCGGTCGCAACCCAGCCGGACACCTTCGAGCGCTGTCGGCGTGGGTTCTACCCGGCACCGCGGTCGTACGAACGAACACGCAAATCCGTCGAGTACATGGCTTTCTACCGGACTGCGCCGGTCTCGGCCATCACCCACTACGCACGGGTCGAAAATCGCGTCGAACAGGACCGCGGCGAGGACGGACCGATGAGCGAGGCCGACTGGGAGGCGACAATCGACCCATTCTCCGAGGAGCGTCGAGTCGTCGTTTTCGAGTTCGGCGACCTGATTCCACTCGATTCGCCCGTCGAGAACGACGGCACAGGAGTGCGCGGCGCGTGGTACTGCACGATTGCGGACCTCCGGGCTGCGGGCACACTGTCAGCGCTCGCCGAGCGGGCAGACACCTGACCGAGCGCAAAGTCCTTTGGGAGACGCCACCTGTGTAGTTGTGTGTCCGACGACGTACCCACGGACGTCGAGACGGTGCTCACCCAACTGTTCGCGGCCGGGCAGGACGCACTCGACGACGACGACATCGACACTTGCCAGCAGGTCGTCGGGAGCGTCGAGTCCGTGGCGACGAACAAACTCGCCGAGGGCGAGCGTAAAGCACGACTGTTGCACGGCTGTGAGCGCGTGCGGGAACTGCTTGCGGAAGAAGAGGTGGCAGTCGCAGTCGAATACCTGCGGGCGATGGACGAGCAGTTGACCGACGGCGGCTGACCAGACTGGCTGAACGGGTAACTCAAGCGCGGGACGGTGGGGAAATAGGGGCAAATGTTGCCCAAACCTGTCATATGACAACAAATGACAACGTCGGTTATGTTGCATGAGCGACACACAATCACCGCCAGAGGGGGACACCGAGGCACACGACGACCACGGCCACGAGGGGCCGGGATACGCGACGCCACAGGCCGCAATCGAGGAGGCGAAGCGTGAGAAGACGGCCTACGTCATGGGGCTGTACGTCGGTACCGACGTCGACGCGTCGGATTTTCTCGCTGTTGTCGACCTCGACCCAGAATCAGACACGTACAGCGAAATCGTCGACCGCATCGACATGCCGAACCGGGGGGACGAACTGCACCACTTCGGCTGGAACGCCTGCTCGTCGTCCTGTCATATGGATGGTCTCGAGCGCCGCCATCTGGTCATCCCTGGCCAGCGCTCCTCGCGCATCCACATCGTCGATACGAAAGACCGCCGCAACCCAGAGATTACCAAAGTCATCGAGCCTGAGGAGGTGTTCGAGCACGACCTCTCGGCACCGCACACCGTCCACTGCGTCCCGGACGGCGAGATTCTCATCTCGATGCTCGGCGACGCCGACGGCGACCTGCCGGGGGGATTCCTCGAACTGAACGACGACTTCGAGGTCAACGGGCGGTGGGAGCCACCGGGCGAAATCGAGATGAACTACGACTACTGGTATCAGCCCCGCCAGAACGTGATGCTCTCGACAGAGTGGGCCGCGCCGAAAACCTACTACCCGGGCTTCGACCTGGAAGATGTCGAGAACGGGAAGTACGGCCAGCGGTTGCACTTCTGGGACTGGGAAGCGGGCACCGTCGAACAGACCATCGACCTCGGCGAGGAGGGACTGATTCCGCTGGAAGCGCGAT
This sequence comes from Halovenus halobia, assembly GCF_051414135.1. NCBI lineage: Archaea > Methanobacteriati > Methanobacteriota > Halobacteria > Halobacteriales > Haloarculaceae > Halovenus > Halovenus halobia. The sequence continues at coordinate 43,292 of NZ_JBLKOA010000004.1, read as the reverse complement.
TCCTGCACACTCCCGAGAGTACCCACGGCTTCGTCGGGGCGGCGCTGTCCTCGAACATCATCCACTTCGCCGAGAAAGACGGCGAGTATCACGCCGAACCGGTCATCGAATTCAAGGAGCGCGAGCACGAGGACTGGGACATTCCCGTCCCCGCGCTGACGACGGACATCCTGATTTCGATGGACGACCGCTACCTGTTCGGGTCGAACTGGATTCACGGCGAGGTCTGGATGTACGACATCTCCGACCCGTCGAATCCACGGAAAGCCGACTCCATCTCCATCGGCGGACTGTTCGGCGACATTCAGGCAGTACAGGGGCGTGAGCTCAATGCCGGCCCACAAATGCTGCAGTTGAGTCTCGACGGCGAGCGACTGTACTGGACGAGTTCGCTGTTTTCCTCGTGGGATAACCAGTTCTTCCCGGAGATAGCCGAGAAGGGGTCGGTGATGCTCAAAGCCGACGTGAACCCGCGAAAAGGAACGCTGAGCCTCGACGAGGACTTCCTCGTCGACTTCGGGGACTGTGAGCCGGGGCCAGCCCGCGCACACGAAATTCGCTGGCCCGACGGCGACTGTACGAGCGACGTCTGGCAGTAATGCCCGACGTGACGCTCGTCTGGCGAGACGGCCGCGAGGAGACAGTGAATGTCAACCCTGACGAAACAGTGCTGAACGCCGCCGAGGACGACGGACTCGGGTTGCCCTACGGCTGTGAGACCGGTGCCTGCGGAACCTGCGTGGGACGACTGCTCGACGGCGAGCTGTCGTTTACCCGTCCACAGCGGGGGCTCAAACAGCGCCATCGAGACGACGGGTACGTACTGACGTGTGTCGCCACGCCGGTGAGTGACTGCTCTATTGCAGTCGGGGCGCATCATCAGGCAGAGATGATGTCGACACCCTGGCGGTGAGCCTCAGCACAGGACGGTCTCGACGTCCAGCCCGGTTGCCCGTCGGACGACCGCCGACACCGGGTTCTCTGTCCCGGCGAGATTGTGCGAGTCACCGTCGAGAACGACCAGTGCGGCGCGCCGCCCAGGTTCGATAACGCCACAGTTCAGCCTAGCAATCTCGGCACCGGCGGTCGTCGCCATCCGCAACACTTCGCGGTCAGTCACGTCGAAGTGTTTGGCTGTGTAGGCCATCTCGCGGAACATCGACGGCTGATTCAGCATGACGTTGTCCGTCCCGAGCGCGACGGTCGTGTAGTCGAAGAGCTGTCGGATGTTCGCTTTCCCGACATCCAGCACGGTATTAGCGCGCGGACAGACCGCGATGGGGACCGACTGCTCGGCGACGCGGTCGAGGTGCTCAGCCTCGGCGTGGACCATGTGGACGAGCAGTTCTGGCTCGAGGTCCAGCGCAGGGTGGATATCGGTCGGGTCCGGTTCGCCGGCGTGAATCGCGAACGGAAGCCCCGCCTCGCGGGCCGCCGCACGTTCGTCGCTGAAGTCGTTGTCGTTGGCTCCGCTGGCTCCAAACCCATCAGCAACCTCGAGAACTGCTCGCTCGTCGCTGCCGAAGATGAACGGGTCGATTCCCAACCCATCTCCCGCCTCTCGAAGTGCGGTTGCGCCCTCGACGCCAAACTCCCGGAAATCCAGCGTCGAAATCGTCCCGGTTTGCTGCATGAACTGCAGCGTTCGTCGCATCGCAGTCACGAGTTCCTCCCGGTCGGCCGCCGCCAGTCGGCGGTGTTTTCGGCTGTCTGGCGGGACGACCGCTTTTTCGAGTCCCATCCCGACGGCGGCTTCTTTCGCCACGGAGTCGCCGAGATGCGTGTGTGCGTTGACGAACGCCGGGACAACGATGCGCTGTGAATCGGTCTTCGTCTCTTCGATAGCCTCGATGTGTCCGTCGTCGATGACGACGCGGCCGCGAATCGGCTCGAACTCCTCGCCAGTGAGAATTGTTCCGGCAACCTCGTCCATACTGTGAGTCCGTGCCTGACCACAATATGGATTTGTATTGGTATCGTGTGCGCTCAGGTTGGCTCCGGATTCGGTGTCGCCGTCGTGGCTGTTCAACCTGCGGGACGCAGTTAGCAAAAGCGAGTCGCTGAGACACCCCAGATTGCTGGCGGGACTGAGTGTATCGGTTTGCGAATCCGTCGCTGACAGCCACCTATTCGTCGAGGTAGGGAGTCTCGATCTGTTGGTTGCCCCCAACTCGTGCCGTGAGCCATCGAGTGACGATATCGAACACCGCCACGAGTGGACCGAGTGCACGTTCCACGTACGAGATTGGGCGGGCAACGCGAAGACTCCACGATTCTGCGTGACCAAGCCCGTAGGATTTCGGCACGATTTCGCCGAAGACGAGGATGAGCACGCTCACGCTGAGTGTTGCGATGACGACTGTGAAGCCGGCGGGCACAAACCGTGCAACCAGCAGTGTTACGATGCTGGTGATGGCGATATTGACGAGGTTGTTGCCAACGAGCAGTGTGACGAGCAGGCGGTGTGGATTTGCGCGGAGTTCTTCGAGTGTCCGACTGTCTGCTGTGCTGGCTTGGTCAGCAGACTGGACCCAGTCGTCTGACAGCGAGAAAATTGCCGACTCGCTGCTCGAAAAGAAGGCACTCAACGACAGCAGGATGGCGACTGCGACGAGCGACGGCACCAAAATCGAGACTGGAGTCATACAGCAACGGTATGCTGGCACGTATATGAATCTCGGTGGTTGGGGGGCAGTCGCTCTCTGGCGACGACCGGTCAGGTGCACTCGAAACGGCGATTGGTACAGGACAGTAAGCGGACCAGCGCCAGCGGGCGAGCAAAGGCTCGGTGTTCGTTCCGCTGAACGGATTCGATATAGCGGCATACCATTGACGGCCGCAGATCGGCTGTACAGTTGGCCGCAGACCAAATCATTATACACACGGGCTGAGACGGCATCAGCATGGATTTTGGACTCAGCGACCGAACGGCAGTGGTAACAGGCGGCGGCGGTCGAATCGGGGGCGAAGACTGTCGAGTACTCGCCGAGGAAGGGGCCGAGGTAGTGGTCCTCGACGTCAACCTCGAAACAGCAGAGAACATCTCCGAGGAGATTAACGACGGCGACTACGCGGGCGAAGCGCACGCTGTCGAGTGCGACCTCACAGACCGAGCGGATGTGAGCGAGACTGTTGCAGCTCTGGAAGAGGAGACCGGAGGCATTGACGTGTTGGTAAACAACGCCGGGATGGTCGACGCCCGGGACCGCGTCGAATCCTTCGACGACGACATCTGGGACCGTGACCTTGCGGTGAATCTCACCGGCGCGTACAACATCACTACCGAGGTGTTCCCGCACATGAAAGAACGGGAGTGGGGCCGAATCATCAACATGTCCTCGATGGCTGGCTGGCAGGGTGGGTTCGGCCAGATCTCCTACTCGGCGACGAAGGCTGCGCTGATTGGCTTCGGGAAAACGCTCGCACTGGAGGGCGCACAGCACGGCATCACCTCGAACGTCATTGCGCCGAGTATCGTCGTTGGCCAGCTCGCGGACCTGCCGATCGACCAGCTCGAAGAGATGGACGAGCACTTCGCCAGAATTGCGAAGGCAACACCGATGCGGAAACTCGGCAAAGAAGAAGACGTGGCCAACTTGGTCGCGTATCTCGCGTCCGAACAATCGAACTACATTACCGGACAAGTAGTCGGCGTGACCGGCGGCATCGACCTGTTCTCATTCTGAGCCGCGTCTCAGAATTTCCGGCGTTAGCTGCCCCAGAAGTTGTCCCGACTGCCCAGACGGGGGTCGTCTTCTTCGTACTGCTCGGTTTCCTCGACTTCCTCGTCGGCCTCGTCTTCCTCGTCCAAATCGGCCGTTTCTTCGGAGTCAGCGTCTTCCTCGGCTTCTTCGGGAAGTCGTTCGAGCTCCTCACCGCGAGCGTGGTTAGACATGACGTTGGTTACTTTCACGCGAGCGCGGGCTGGCGGGAGGAGCCCATCGACCATGATGATGAACCCATCCTCAGTTCGGCCGACCCCCGCTCCGCTCTCGTGAATATCTTCAACCTCGATAACCACTTCCTCGCCGGGTTTGACCGGCTGTGATTTCAGGTCTTCAATCGGCTGATTGTAGTGGTTGCACCACTCTGCACCCCCCCGGTCACCGTAGTGTTGACAGCCCATCCCCTCGATATGTTCGCTGAAACTGGGACAGTCATCCGCGAGTGGACAGTCGGACATGCACTCGGCTACTCTGCCGGCGAATTAAACGCTTACGCACCCACGCGGAGAGACCCCAGGCGACACAATTTTGCCCGGTGGGAAGGTTCTTCAATGAGTAGGAACAATCTCGGGTCATCAAATGGCCCGTGCGGATGACACCGAACTGATCGACAACTTCGAGGAGTTCTACCGGAGTTACTACCGCAACGAAATTGCTGAACTCGCACAGAAGTACCCGAACGAACAGAAATCGCTGTATATCGACTGGCAAGACCTCTACCGATTCGACTCTGACCTTGCCGACGATTTCCGGAACAAACCGGACCAACTCCGAGAGTACGCCGAAGAGGCACTCCGCCTGTACGACCTCCCTGTCGACGTGTCTCTCGGGCAGGCACACGTCCGCGTCCGGAATCTCCCAGAGAAGACCGAAATTCGTGGCATCCGTTCAGACCACCGCGGAATGCTTATTTCCGTCCAGGGAATTATCCGGAAGGCGACCGACGTGCGGCCCAAAATCACGACCGCAGCATTCGAGTGTCAGCGCTGTGGCACACTCACCCGGATTCCACAGGAGGGCGGCGATTTTCAGGAACCCCACGAGTGCCAGGGCTGTGAACGGCAGGGCCCGTTCCGGATCAACTACGACCAGTCGGAGTTCATCGACGCCCAGAAACTCCGCGTGCAGGAATCACCGGAGGGACTGCGCGGCGGCGAAACGCCACAGAACATCGACGTCAATATCGAAGACGACATCACGGGAGAAGTCACCCCCGGCGACCACGTCACGGCGACGGGCATCCTCAAACTCGAACAGCAGGGCAACGACCGCGAGAAGTCAGCCATGTTCGATGTCTACATGGAAGGGCTGACCATCGACATCGAAGACGAGCAGTTCGAGGAGATGGAAATTACCGACGAAGACAAAAAAGAGATTGTCGAACTCTCCAACCAAGAGAACATCTACGAGGAGATGGTCGGCGCAATTGCGCCCTCCATCTACGGCTACGAAAAAGAGAAGAAAGCAATGGCCTTCCAGCTGTTTTCGGGTGTGACGAAGTTCCTCCCCGACGGCTCGCGAACCCGTGGCGACCTCCACATTCTTCTGGTCGGGGATCCCGGGACAGGGAAGTGCTTGAAAGGCGATACGAAGGTTACGCTCGGCGACGGACAGCGGAGACAGATTCGTGACCTTGTCGAGGAGAATCTCGACGACCCGAAGCCGGTAGACGACGGAGTCTACGATACCGTCGATTTCGCCGTTCCGTCGATGACGGCAGATGGTCAAATTAGCCAGCGGCGTGCGACGAAGGTGTGGAAACGTGAATCGCCGGATGAGATGTATCGGATTACGACCGCGAGCGGACGAGAACTAGAGGTCACGCCGTCGCACCCGCTGTTCATCCAGTCTGGGGGTGAGTTCGTTCCAGAAAAAGCCGAGGAACTTACCGAAAAAGACCAGATCGCCGTAGCTCCCGGTACAACTTCCGTTGCTGATGGCGGGACAGCAGTTCGATTACCACGGGGGAGAGGACGGGACAGTTACGAATACCGGACTGAAGCCGAAGCAGAGTCAGTCGAGGCGATCGAAACTGTCACCCCGGAGTACGATTGGGTGTACGACTTGGAGGTCGAAGGCACGCACAACTACGTCTCGGAAGGAATTATTTCGCACAATTCCCAGCTGCTTCAGTACATCAAAGAAATTGCGCCACGGTCGGTGTATACCTCGGGGAAAGGTTCGTCCTCGGCAGGACTCACAGCCGCAGCAGTCCGTGACGACTTCGGTGAAGGCCAGCAGTGGACGCTGGAAGCAGGTGCACTCGTGCTGGCAGACCAGGGGATTGCAGCAGTGGACGAGTTAGATAAGATGCGGTCGGAAGACCAAAGCGCAATGCACGAAGCGCTCGAACAGCAGTCCTACCACCCGAATTCGGAGGTGTTACTGTCTGACGGCCGCCGGGTCGAGATTGGCGAGTTCGTCGACGAGAAGTTCGAGACGAATCCAGAGCAAGCAGTCGATGGGGTCGACTGCGAGATTTTGCCGACCGACGACGTCGGCGTCCACACGGTCGATTTGGAGACGAATGAAGTAACGAAAACCGATGTCGACCGGGTGAGTCGACACGAAGCGCCCGAGGAGTTCGTGCGCGTGACGTTCTCGAACGGCCGGGACGTACTCGTCACGCCAGAACATCCGATGTTCGTCGACCAAGACGGCGAGGTCGGGACGGTCGAAGCCGAAACCATTGAGGAAGGAGCCTTCGTGCCCGCGCCGCGGAAGCTCCCGAACTCCACCGAGGCAGTCGAATTGGACGATGAACCACACGTCGGCAAGGAGAAGGATATCGAGCTTCCAGAGGCGGTCACGCCCGACCTCGCGGAGATTCTCGGACTGCTGACTGCCGAGGGGCATTCCTACGCTGGCTCGGCCCACGAGATTGGCTTCTCGAACCAAGACGAACGACTGCTCGGCCGGTTCAGTCGGTTGATGAACGACGTGTTCGGGATGGACAGCACCGACACGACGAACGACGCCGGAACCGTCACCCAGCGGTACGTCTCGACGAAACTGTATCGCTGGTTCGAGTCGAACGTCCCCGAGTTGATGCACACTGCACGGGATAAGCGCATTCCAGCGGCTGTGCTTGGAGCGTCCGAAGAGGTAATCCGTCGGTTCCTCGTCGGGGCGTTCGCCGGGGATGGCGGCGTCGAGAGCGAAGCGATGTCCTTTTCGACTGCTTCGGACGGGCTGGCCGAGGACTACGCAGACGCACTCGCAAAGATTGGTGTCGCGTCACGGATTCACTACACCCGCCACGAGGACGCGTGGAAGACGTACGTCATGGGCGATTCGACAGAACGGTTCGTCGAACGGGTTGTCGAGCCAGCAGACGACCGCTACGAGAATGCCCAGTCGTTCGTTGAGCGAAGCAACGAGACCGCGCGCCATCACGACGTGTTACCAACCAGCGCCGCAACCGAGCTTCGAGAGTTGCGTTCGCTCGTTGGCCTCCCGCTTACCGGCCGGTACCGTCCAAATCTCGATGACAGCTACGGAGTACAGGTCGAAACTGTTGAAGCGGAGCTGACAGAACTCCAGGACCGAATCGAGACAGTGCAAGCAGAACTCGAAACTGCCGAGACCGTCTCGGACATTCGGGCAGCTATCGACTGGTCGGGACGTGAGCTAGCAGACCGGCTGGATGGCGTCACCACGAGTGCGATCCACTACGCCGAAGACGGCGGCTACGACGACGAGAAGCGGCGCTCGCTCGCTCAGCGAGGCGAAGAAGCTGTCGAGACAGCGCTCGACGAAGCGGGCGACCGAATCGACGAACTCGAACGGAAAACCGAGCTTCGCTACTACCGCGTTCAGAACGTCGAAACCGTCCCGAACGAGGGCGAGTACGAGTGTGAGTGGGTCTACGACGTAACTGTCGAACCGACGAACACCTTCGTCAGTCAAGGCGTCGTGTTGCACAACTCCATCAGCGTCTCGAAGGCCGGAATTAACGCCACACTAAAGTCGAGATGTTCACTTCTCGGCGCAGCAAACCCAACATACGGTCGGTTCGACGAGTTCGAGCCAATCGGCGAGCAGATTGACCTTGCGCCGCCGCTGATCAGTCGATTCGACCTGATTTTTACCGTCACTGACCAGCCTGACGAGGAGAAAGACAACGAACTGGCCGAGCACATCCTCCAGACGAACTACGCCGGGGAGTTGAACACCCACCGAACGGAGACCAGCACCTCGAACTACACCAAAGAAGAGGTCGAGCGCATCACCGACGATGTCGCGCCGACAATCGACGCCGAGTTCCTCCGCAAGTACGTCGCCTACGCGCAGCGAAACTGCTATCCGACGATGACCGAAGAGGCGAAGTCAGCAATTCAGGAGTTCTACGTCGAGTTGCGGATGCAGGGCTCCGGTGAGGACGCGCCAGTGCCTGTCACAGCGCGAAAACTGGAGGCGATGGTTCGACTGGCCGAAGCCAGCGCCCGTGTGCGATTATCCGATAGCGTCACCAACGAGGACGCACAGCGAGCAATCGAGATTGCTCGCTACTCGCTCGAAGATATTGGCCTCGACCCAGAGACCGGCGAACTCGACGCGGATATGATCGAGACTGGCACCTCGAAGAGCCAGCGCGACCGGATCAAAAACGTCCTGAAGCTCATCGAATCCATCGAAGACGAATACGACGAGGGTGCACCTGTCGACGTAGTCATCGAGCGCGCCGAGGAAGAGGGGATGGACACGAGCAAGGCCGAGCACGAAATTGACAAGCTAAAACAAAAAGGCGAAGTGTACGAACCGCGCAACAACCACCTCAGAACGACGTAGTATGGACAGAATTGCCGCCCTCCGAACAATCGAAGAGGCACTGAGCAACTACGAAGCTGACGATATTGCCCTCCCAGAACTCGAGCGCGAAGTCCAGGGAATCCTGCGAACCTACGCAACGGAGTTCGATGACGAGACGACGGCCTACCGCGCCAGCGGCGACCCCAGTGCTGACGGGCTTGTCGTCGTGGCGTCCTCCCGGACCGAGGCCCGTAAACGAGTTGAACAGCACCTCGTTGACCCCGCTGGGACCGATTTCGATATCGAACCCGACGAGTGAGCCGAGGGTTTTTGTCCCAATCCGGGACCACGGTCCCTATGCACGCGTTTCGGGATATCGAGACTGCAGCGTACTGTCCTCGGAAACTGTACTACCGCCGTCAGGACCCCAGCGAGATAGAGCGTCCGTCAATTGTCGCCGAACGTCGTGACCTGGCGTTCGAGTATCAACGTCTGCTCGACGGCGAGAGTCTCGAAACGGCGCCAATCGAGGTGACGCCGACGCAGTTTCGCTCACGGCTGGGCTGCGCACGAGCGCAACTGGCGCGCTGGGAGGACCTCCTCAACCCTGCCGAGCGCGAGGCCTTCCTTAGCGGGCGAGAGTGCCGCGGTATTGCCCACAAGCGACTTGCCGACCCGCCGTCACTGTCGCTCGTCTTTGCCGGCCAGCCCCCCGACAACGGCGTCTGGCGACCACAGAGCGCGCGCCTGGTCGCCGCGGCAAAGGCCCTCGCGTGGGAAGAAGAGACACCGATTGAGACCGTGTACGCGGAGTATCCGGCCTACGGCGTGATTAGGCGAGTTGACGTGGACGCTCGGCGGACCGCCGCCTACCGAGAGGCAGTGCGAATCGCAGATTCGATTGAGGGACCGCCAGCCCGAATCGACAACGACCAGAAATGTGAGCCCTGTGAGTACCGCAGCGAGTGCGGTGTGCGCACGCGGTCGCTACTGAGCCGACTGGGCTGATTACGCAGAGAGCCAGTCGGCGACAGCGTCGGCTTCTTTCCCACGACGGTGAATCGTGTCTGCGGATACGTCGACAACCGTCGACCCGCCGCCGGGAGCAGTTCCGGTGTCGAGAATGACTGCCGCGCGTTGGCGGATTCGAGCGGCGAGGGCGTCGGGGTCGCGGACGCTGCCAGTGCCGCTGACGTTGGCACTGGTCGCCGTGATTGGGCCGGTGTGGTCGAGCAACTTCAGGGCGGCGTCGTGGTCCGGGATGCGGATACCGACGCGGTCACGGCCAGCAGTGAGCACGTCCGGGACCTGCGGGCCAGCCTCGACGACCACCGTCACCGGGCCGGGAAGAAACTCGGCGATGAACGCTCGTTCCCGGTCAGCGAGGATTGTGTACTCGGCGGCAGTCTCGATATCCGGGACGGCCATCGAGACGGGTTTCGAGCGGTCACGGTCTTTCGCGTCGAAGACTCCTTCGACAGCGTCGGCGTCCAGTGCGTCCGCTCCGAGGCCGTAGACAGTCTCTGTCGGGTAGACGACGAGTTTGCCGTCGCTGATGGCGCGGGCAGCACGGTCGAAATCGAGGCCGGTCATCTCACTCGGCGACGTCTTCGACGGCGGCTTCGAGCTCGTCGTAGTCGGGGAATGCAGGGTGTTCCTCGGCCGCCCAGGCGTACTGGACGGTGCGCTCCTCGTCGAGGACGAACGTCGCGGGCCGGGGTTCGGAGACCCCAGTCATCCCGTCGAGGTCGTTGACGATACCGTAGCGTTCTGCGACTTCGTTTGCGGGGTCGGAGAAGAGTGCGAAGTCGGTGTCCTCGATGTTGCGTTCGTCGAGTGTTGTCTTGTGCTCGTAGGGAGTCGAAATCGAGAGGCCGACCACGGTGGCGTCGTAGTCGTCGAACCCGCGGTCACGAATCTCGTTCCACATGTACGTGGTTGGGAAGGCGCCGTCCATCGGGTGGAACAAGAGGACGACAGGCCCCTCGTCGGTGAGGTCCGACAGCGAGGTGTCCTCCCAGTATTCGTCGTTGACCAGCGGGCGCTCGAAGTCGGGTGCAAGTTCGCCTTCCTCGGGGTGGTCCGGTGCGTCGAGGTCGACAACGTCGAAGTCCAGTTCCATTCAGGCACCCTCCGCTGACTCGGCCGGTGTGCTCGATTGGGCTGCCTGCTCGCCGTAGGTCTTGTCGAGATACTCGACGATGTTCGCACTCTCGGCGGTCGTGAGCCCGGTGTTCTCGTCGACGATAACCGGGACGGTCCGAACGCCGCTTGCGCGTTTGACCGCGTCGCGGGCCGAGTGCATCGGTTCGACGAACCGAGACTCGTACTCGAGGCCGTACTCCTGCAGTTTACGGACAACCCGCTCACAGAACGGGCACGCCTGTAGTCGATACAGCGTGATTTGGGACTCTGTCATGGTCGTCAGTACGAGCGAGAGACGTGTAAGCGTTTGCACCGCAGTCCGCGGGAAGTACAAAAACGCTTAATTCGGGAGGGCCAGAAAGTCAGGCGTGATGCATACTCTCGCTGGCGACACGCTCCAGAGTCTCCCGTTGTTGGGAATCGAAGTTGTCGGTATCTCGCTCTCGGGCACAGCGTTTGCCGCCATCGGTGCGTTAGCAATTGTCGTCCTGTTGGCACTGTCAGCGTTCTTTTCCTCCTCAGAGATTGCGCTGTTCTCATTGCCAACACACCGCGTCGATAGCATTGCCGAAAGCGGCGGGAAGGACGCAAAAACGCTCCAAGCGCTGAAATCCGACCCGCACCGGCTGCTCGTGACGATTCTCGTCGGGAACAACCTCGTCAACGTCGCGATGTCCTCGATTGCCACCGGACTATTGGGGTTTTTCATCGGTAATCAGGGCGTCGCTGTCGCGCTGGCTACGTTTGGAATCACCGCCCTCGTGTTGCTATTCGGCGAGAGTGCGCCCAAGTCCTACGCAGTCGACCACACCGAGTCGTGGGCGCTTCGGGTTGCTCGCCCCGTCCGGTTTGCTGAAGTGCTGCTGATGCCGCTGGTGTGGCTGTTCGACCACCTGACCAGAATCGTCAACAAGGTCACCGGCGGCCGAGCAGCCATCGAGGAGTCCTACATTACCCGCCAGGAGATCAGAGATATCATCGAGACAGGCGAACGCGAAGGGGTGCTCGAAGCGGACGAGCGTGAGATGATTCAGCGGACGCTACGGTTCAACCGGACCATCGCCAAGGAAGTGATGACGCCGCGACTCGATATGACCGCCGTCTCGAAAGACGCCTCCATCGACGAGGCCATCGAAACCTGCGTCCAGAGCGGCCACAACCGCCTGCCGGTCTACGACGGCGAACTCGACAACGTCATCGGAATTGTCGAGGTGACAGAGCTCGTCCGGGACCGACACTACAGCCCCGAGGAAAACGTCGACCTCGACGACCTCATCAACCCGACGCTACACGTCCCAGAGTCGAAAAACGTCGACGAACTCCTGACCGAAATGCGCGAAAAGCGACTGAATATGGTCATCGTCATCGACGAGTTCGGAACTACTGAAGGACTCGTCACGATGGAGGACCTCGTCGAGGAGATTGTCGGCGAGATTCTCGAAGGCGGCGAACAAGAGCCAATCGAGTTCGAGAACGACGACGCCGCGGTGGTCAAAGGCGAAGTCAACATCGACGAAGTCAACGAGACTCTGGGAATCGAACTGCCAGAAGGCGAAGAGTTCGAGACGATTGCTGGCTTCATCTTCAACCGGGCCGGTCGGCTGGTCGAGCAGGGTGAACAGATCGAGTACGACGGACTCAACATCCGCGTCGAGCAGGTCGAGAACACCCGAATCATGCGCGCTCGCATCTCCGGACTCGAAGCGTATCAGGCCGAACAGGAAATCGAAATTGACGAAGAGTAACTCAGAGGACGGCACTGATAGCAGTAAACAGCCCGAAACTGAGGACGAACGCCCCAACCAGTGAGGCAATCCACGCCAGTACTGTGTAGGCCATCTTGCCGCCGCTGACTTCTCCTTCGCCGTCGCCGCTGGCCGCGTAGCCGCTGCCGATAATCGCGGAGACAATAATCTCGTTGAACGAGACAGGGATGCCGAAAAACACCGCCGTCTGTGCAATTGCGAACGAGGGAATCAATGCTGCAATCGAGCGGTTCGGCCCCAGCGCGGAGTAATCCTGTGAGAGTGCCTTGATCATCCGCGGCGCGCCGGTCCATGACCCGACCAGCAGCCCCAGTCCGCCGAAGGCAAGCACAGCAACAAGCGGGACCTGAACGTCTCCAAGCAGCGGGATGAGCGGCCCTAGCGCGAGGCCAACCTGACTCCCCCCGGCCGAGAACGCGACCAGTCCACCGAGGACGAGCAGAAACTGTTGCTGTGCGCCAGCGGGGTCGACGCGGGTCCGGTACCACAACAGGAGCGTGATGACCGCGGCGACGGCAAGCGAAACACCGACGAACGTTACCGTGCCGCCGCCGAGCGCGCGGACTGACGCTCCCGCAAGCGAGCCCTGTTGGTCGCCAGGGGCGAAGAAAACGAACTGGATATTGGCGAGCAACAATCCAATCACGCCGCCCAGCAGCGGAACCGCGAGTTCAGTCGGAACGGCCTCAGCCCGGAGCAGTCGGGCAATCGCGTATGAGAACCCACCGCCAATGAACGGCGTTAACACCCACAGCGTCGCGATTTCCTGGTATTTGGCCCATGCCGGGTCACCGCCCATCGCCAACCCAACGCCGACGACCGCGCCTGTCACGGTGAACGCAGTTGCGATTGGGTAGCCGGTGAAAATGCCGATTGCGACGAGGATTGCGGCCATCATCAGCGCGATAATCGCGGCCAGCGCCGACAGTTGCGTGCCGATAATAAGTTCCTCACCGACGGCCGAGGTGACGTTTGCACCCTGTAAAATTGCGCCAGAGAAGCCAAGAATGCCGACCAGAAAGCCGGCACGCATAATCGAGATTGCGTTGGCCCCGACAGCAGGGGCAAACGGTGTTGATCCTGACGATCCAGCACCAATCGCCCACGCCATGAACAGACTGGCGAGGCCGGCGACCAGAAGCGTAGCGACCAGCGTCCCAGTGACCATCTGGGCGTCGGTACACAGCGAACCCGTATGAGACTGCCGGTTGACCGCCGTCAGCGGGGCGAGATAGCTGTCTGACGCCGGTCAGTTCTCGCGTCTGGTCTGAAGGTACCAGCTGAAGACTCCGAACGAGAGTCCGCCGAACAGGCCGGGAATCAGCCCGTCGGCCAGTCCGTCGCCAAGAATGAAACTACCAAGTGTGAATATCCCAACCCAGACGGCGACATTGACGGCGACGTAGACCAGTGGATGTTCTATATCGACACCAAGTAGCTCGGCCATGTTACCGGCTACCACAGGTTGTTTGATAAACCACACTGCAGCGTTTCTCAGCCTGAAGCCCGTACCGACTCGGCCCGTGAAGCGAATATTGATTGGGGTTGGGACGAACAGACGGGTATGTACGCGGTCGTTGGTTGTGGCGAGTGCCAGGCGCTGTGGATTGTCGAGGGCAGACCCGAGCGCAGCGAGTGTCCTCGCTGTGGGACGAGTCGGAAATACGAGAAGCGACGCGAGTTCGTGACGACTGACGACGAGGACCACGCTCGCGAGGTGCGCGCGTCGATGCTGGCCGCCCGACAGGACCAGAGCGACGCCTTCGCCGAACTGGATTCCTTTGGGGAACTCGACGACCAGGTCGAACAGGCAGGAATCGACGACGAAACGTATCTCGCCGAGTCGGGAATCGACCCCGGGGAAGTCGCCGCTGCCGGCGAGGAAGACGCCACATCGCGGAGTCGCGAGGAAATCGTGCGTGCAGCCATTCGCGAGCAGTCAGCACCCACAGAGGCAGACATCGTCGAATACGCGAGCGAGCACGACGTGTCGGCGTCCTACACTGAGCGAGCGCTCGAAAAGCTTCGCCGGGCCGGAGAAGCGAGCGAGAGCGGCGGGCAGTATCGGCTGTTGTGAACGGAGCAGTGAGAGCGGTGGTTATTTTTCTCTCGGCAGCGAGTGCCAGACGTGCGCCTCGTCCAGATTACGATTCCCTCGGGCAAGCGGGAAACGCTGCTCTCGACACTCGACGACGAGGGCGTCGATTACGTCGTCTCCGACGAGACGAGCGGTCGGGAGTACTCCGGTGTCGTCCACATTCCGCTGCCGACCAACGCAGTCGAACCTGTGCTCGAGTCGCTGCGGGCTGCCGGACTGGACGACAGTTCCTACACCGTCGTGATGGAGGCGAATACGGTCGTTTCCCGGCAGTTCGACCAACTCGAAGAGAAGTACGCCGAGGAGAAAGACGAAGACCAGATTGCACGGGACGAACTGGTCGCCGCGGCTGACAGTCTCGCACCCTCGACGCGAACATACATCATCATGACCGTCGTCAGCGCGCTGATTGCAACGGCCGGGCTACTGCTCGACTCGCCAGCAGTCGTCGTCGGGTCGATGGTCATCGCGCCGCTCGTCGGCCCGGCGATGGCCGCCAGCGTCGGCACTGTCGTCGACGACCGCGAGATGTTCGCTCGCGGTGTCCGGCTCCAGATTGTGGGGCTGTTACTGGCGATTGGGACAGCCTTCGTGTTCGCCTTTGCCGTCCGAGAAATCAACCTCATCCCGCCGCTGGCAGATGTGACGGCAATTCCGGAAGTCCGCGAGCGGGTCGCGCCAGACTTTCTGTCGTTGATTATCGCCATCGGTGCTGGTATCGCGGGGATTGTCAGCCTCATGACCGGTGTTTCGGCGGCGCTGGTGGGCGTGATGATTTCCGTCGCGTTGATTCCGCCGGCGGCGACTGTCGGTATCGGGCTGGCGTGGGGCCAGCCGATGGTCAGCCTCAGTTCGGTCGTGCTCGTGTTGGTGAACGTGCTGTCGATCAACCTCTCGGCGCTGGTGGTGCTGTGGTACAGCGGCTACCGGCCAGAACACTGGTTCCGTCGCTCCGACGCGAAGCGAGCGACGGCTACCCGGGTCGGCGCGCTCGTCGTCGCGATTGCCGTGCTCTCGGTGTTTCTGGTCGGCGTGACCCTCGACTCCTTCCAGCGCGCCACGACCGAAGAGCAGATTCAAGACGACACCGCCGCGGCAATCGCAGAGTACGACGACGACCGCGGTATCCAGCAGTTGAGCGTCGAGGTGGAGTACCCCTCAGAAGTTCCCTTCGAGGACCCCGAGCGGGCAGTCGTGACCGTCGGGGTACCACCGGGCGAACAGGTCACCGGACTGGCCGAGGAGATTAGCCGCCGGGTCCAAGAGTCGACGGGAACCAACCCCGTAATTGAGGTCCGGTACGTCACCATCGAGCGCGGATAGCCGGCCAGTTCCGCGTTCGGTACTTAAGGGGACACATATCGAAACCTAAAACAGTGTTTCTCCCGACCCTGTGAGTGAACATGAGTGTTGACAAGCGGCTCCACGAGCGAAAGTTCGTTCGGACGTTTTTCACGACGCCGACGGCAGAGCAGGGCGAAGACGATTCCGCGAAGAAGCTGCGCAGTGCAATCGGCCTGCGCGGGATGCAGGCACCTGACGTCTGGGTGCCGGACAACGAGGACGCCACCGCGCCGAACATGCGCGACGAAGGTGCAGAGAACATCGCTGACGTCGTCGCCGAGGACGGTGAGGAGTTCCCTGGTGAGATTCACCCCCGCGTCGTCTGGCACCGCGACAGCCCCCAGACACGCTACAAGGGCTTCCAGCACATGCTCGAAATCGCCGACCCCGAAAACGGCGCTGTCGAAAACATCGACGGCTTCGTCATCCCGGAAGTCGGTGACCTCGACGACTGGAAGAAAGCAGACGAGTTCATGACCATCGTCGAAAACGAGTACGGCCTCGAAGAGGGTAGCCTCGCCATGTCGGTCATCATCGAGAGCGGAACGGCCGAACTGGAAATGGGCCGTCTCCGTGACGAGATTGGCAAACCATCGAACAACCTCGAACGGATGTTCCTGCTGGTCGACGGCGAAGTCGACTACACGAAGGACATGCGCGCCATCACGCCAACCGGCGCGCTCCCCGAGTGGAAGGAACTGCGACACAACACCTCCCGCGCAGCCAGCGCCGCCGGCCTCATCGCCGTCGACGGTCCGTTCGACGACATCCGCGACGTTGCGGGCTACCGCCAGCGCATGACCGAAAACCAGGCAATGGGTCAGCTCGGTATCTGGTCGCTGACGCCGGGTCAGGTTGTCGAAGCCAACAAAGCCCCACTCCCACCGAAAGAGGGCTACTGGCTCATTGACGAGGACGGCGAAGAAGTCGAACTCGACGCCGAAGACGGCGTGCAGCAGTACGTCGGCGACAAGATTTCCCTCGAAGCAGATGGCGACGAGTACCACCTCACCGTCGGCAACGACACGCAGGTGCTCAGCCACGACGAACTGCAGACTGAACTGGTCGACCTGACGGCCTACGTGCCGAGCCTTGACGACATCGTCGACTCCATGGAGGAGTTCGAGGCCGCCAAGGAAGCCGGCAAGGGCGCAATCGCCATGACCCGCGCGACGACCGTCAGCATCGACGGCGTCGAGGTCGACATTAGCTCCGACCGAATGTGGGACGAGGCAACCTATCAGGCTCTGCAGACGCCGATTACGCTGTTCCAGGACGTCTACGACAACCGTCCAGACCAGCACGACGACCTCGCCGAACTCTACGGCGAGGACGTCGTCAACCGCGCGAACGAAGTCGGTAACTGAGCGGATTCGACCTGCGAATTTTTTGACGAGCGGTACTGCGGCTGGTAACTCTGAATCTAAAGCGTGCAACAGCCGTGGTGACCGGAGAGCGCGTGCTGGCACCCTGGCGACAGCAGCGTTTTTGTATATACGTCTGCAAAGCATCTGTATATGTCTGGTACGGATAATACGGCAGGCGACGACGGCCCCGAGATGGTCCAGATTAATCTCCGACTCAGCAAGGCGTTCCTCGAAGATATCGACGCAACGTGGGAGCAAGAGGGCTTTAATTCCCGAAGTGAGTTTCTCCGGTACGCCGCGCGTGACGCGGTGAAACACCCAGCGTTCTCCCGCGAGGGCTGGAAACAGATTGCGGCGAGCGAACACGAACTCCGGTCGGGTGAGTCGGAGATGGTCTCTCGGGAGGACGTGCTTGAGATGATGGGTGAGGATGACGAGTGAGGAGGACTGGAGCTGGCAGTTCACGCCGCAGGCTGCGGACCAGTTCGAGTTACTCGACGGGCACGTTCAGGACCGAATCGTCTCGAAGCTCCGAGTCGGCCAGTATTGTCTCGCCTGCGTACTCAACCATGGCGGCCAGGTTCTCGAAATCCACCGAATCGAACACCGGAGTGGAGCGTACACAGCTGATGACGACTGAAAACGAAGCGCTCCGGGCAGCCAACAGCGTGGCAGAAGACGTCGAGAGAACGAGTGCGATTCTCAACGCCAACGTTTTGGACGCCGAGCCACCAGTATAGCGTATGACGTTTGACCCCACGGAACCAGACCTGAGTCCCGACGAAGTACAGGAGGTCGTCGACGAGGCAATCGAATCGGAGGAAGTCGTCCTGTTCATGAAAGGCGACGCGCGGATGCCACAGTGTGGCTACTCACAGAAGGCAGTCACACTGCTCCAGCAGTACCGCGGTGCTGACGGTGTCGCCACCGTCGACGTACTCCAGAATCTGGAAGCGTTCCGCGAGGCGCTGAACGAACACAGCGGCTGGGAGACCACCCCGCAGACGTTCGTCGACGGCGAGTTCATCGGTGGCAGCGACATCCTCGAAGAGCACCACGAGAACGGTGACCTGGCCGAGAAGGTGAATGTCGACCCCGAAACCGTCGAAGTCGGCGCAGAATCCGACAGTGCAGGCGAGAGCAGCGACGTCGAAGCTCCATTCTAGCGCGGCCCACGGCGCTTATATGCGAGCCACTCAGTAGACACGGGTATGGAGTTGTCCGTCGTCGTTCCAACACTGAACGCCCGTGACGAGCTGACGGGCTGTCTGGACGCACTTGCCGAGCACGCGCCAGACACAGAAGTGCTCGTCGTCAACGGGCCCTCAGCGGACGGGACGACGGGGATGGTTCGCGAGCGCGACGACGTCGATGTTCTGATCGAGTTGGCCGACCGGACGATCAACGCCGCACGGAACGCCGGTATCGACCGGGCTCGCGGCGACGCAATCGCGCTGGTCAACCACACCCTCTCTGTCACTGAGCGGTGGCTTGAGGCCGTCCGGGAGGGGATTCAATCCAACAAGGTCGTGACCGGCCCGACGCTGACGCTTCCCGACGGACGGGTCGTCCGGGATGTCGAACGCGAGACGGTCGCCGGCCGAGCGATTACCTATCTGAATGCTGGTAACATGGCCTTCCAGCGAGAGGTCAGCGAGCAACTGGATGGGTTCGACGAATACCTGCAGATTGGTGGCGCACGAGATTTCGCCCACCGACTCGCCGCGACAGGTGTCGAGGCACGCTGGGACGAAGAGATGAGTGTCACCCGCGGCGTCGACGCCGACGGCGGCGAACTCGAAGTCGACAGAGACTGGAAATACCGCTCGCTGGGCTACCGACTCGTCAAAAACTACAGTTTGCGCCCGAGGGTTCTCGGGCGGCTAGGTGGCCTCGCACTGCGCGACGCGGGCGGTGAACTCAAAGCCGTCTCCCGCGGTGAAAGTCGTCCATCGCAATGGTTCGGGGCGGGTCGTGACGTGGTGACAAATATTCTCGGCGGCTGTAAGGATGGGCTCGCTGCCCGCCGACAGGACGACGCGCCGCGGCGCAACCCCAACGGTCGCTCGTCCCGGACTGACCGCGCAGTGACGGTCTACGACTGGCGCTGAGCCGTGAGGTCGTCGAGTGTGTGTGCGAGCGCTTCTCGGTTACTGCGCAGTCAGATACATACGAATTCGGCTCTAATGTCGCGTATGTCCGACAAGGCAACATTCGGCGGCGGCTGTTTCTGGTGTGTCGAAGCGGCGTTCAAAGAACTCGACGGCGTCCATGCGGCCGTCTCGGGCTACGCCGGTGGCCATACCGAGGACCCCAGTTATCGGGCGGTCTGTTCGGGAAATACCGGCCACGCTGAGGTCGTACAGGTCGAGTACGACCCCGATGTAATTGGCTACGACGAACTGCTGGAGGTGTTTTTCGCGGTTCACGACCCGACACAACTCAACCGACAAGGGCCGGACGTGGGGACGCAGTATCGTTCGATCATCCTCTACGACGGCGAAGACCAGCGCGAGCAGGCCGAAGCCTACATCGAAGCGCTCGACGAGGAGTACGACGACGATGTCGTGACCGAACTCGACCGACTTGAGACCTTCTACCGGGCAGAGGAGAAACATCAAGACTACTTCGAGAAAAATCCCAACGACGCCTACTGTCAGATGCACGCCCAGCCGAAAATCGAGAAAGTCCGCGAGAAATTCGAGCAGAAACTGCAGGCCTGAGTCGGGCACCGAGAAATGTTGGGCAGTACGGAACTTTAAGTAACAGTTTTCCCTAGAGGAGGTATGAGCGAAACAGATGCTCCAGAAGAACATGTCGACGAGACAACGACCTGGCCAGAACTCGCAATCGGTCTCTATGACCGGCTGACCGGTCGCGGCGCAGAAATCACCTACGAGTTCACCGATATGGAGATAGACGTGCCGAGTAAGACCGGTGAGGACGCCGAACATGCCCGCTGGCGTGTCGACGGTGAACTACGAATTACGACTGAAGACCGCGACTGATGGCCGTCGACGCCGCCGGTGACTCGCTTGCGGAGCTTGCTCACCAGCGTGGCCGACTGCAGATCGAGGCAAATCTGTCGGTGACAGTCGAGGGGCGGGTGTTCGCAGTTGACGGACGCGGAGACCGGGTCGTCGTACAGGCACCCTCGGTTGCGGCCTGTCTTGTTGTGCTGCAACAGGGTAGCGGATTCGTTGCAGAACTGGCGAATTTTTTGGATGCAGCCGGCGTAACTCTCGAAGTCAGAACGGGGGATGCCGTGCTCGCAGTTGTCGGTGCCGAGGCCAACGCGGGGCGACTGACCGCAGCGTTGGTTTCTGAGGCTGTCGAGGTCCGGGCTGGCGGCGTGCTCGCCGGGTTGCTCCGCCTGCGGTAAGCTACGGCCCGTTTTCGCCGGTAGCGCGACGAGTACTCGTCTGGGAGGGTCACTGACGAGTATTTCGCGATAAACCAAATGCCGCGATATCAAATAGCGGTTCTGCAGCGAACCCACGCCGGAGTAGACTGACAAAACGCAGTGTCGTGGTGCCAAAGCCGGGGCTGGGAGTGAAACGCGAGTTCTCTCCGGCAGAATAGGGCGAGTCGGTAGTTAGGCTTCGGCGCGGATATCGCGGTCCTGTGAGTTGGCCGCGAGCGCGTCGAAGGCGGCCGCGCCAGCCTCGGTTAGTTCGTAGCGTTCGTGCACGTCGTCGGGGTCACGGCCCCGGCCGCTGGCCAGTCCGACGACCTTGGCAATCGACTCGTAATTATCTCGGACAAGCGAGCCGACCAGTCCCGGCATGCCGGCACGGTCGGTCAACTCCTCGGCGGCGGCCCGGCCACCGTAGACGGCCTTCTCGGTGCGGTCGACCAGCACCATCGCGAAGGGCGTCTCGCCGAACTGTGCTTCGAGGAACTGCTGTGCGGCGTCGTCGTACCACGAAATCGCACCGATGTCGTCGATGGCTTCCAGAGCCCGAGCGGCGACCGAGCAGTACGGACACTCGCCGTCGTAAATCAGAACGGAGTCGTAATCGCTCACGACTTGTATTGGGGCTGGAGGGGCAAAAACTGTCGTCTGAGCTGCTCACACACAACCGATTGTCCTTTAATCCCGCCGCCGGATATATCGTGTATGAGCGACGAGCAGACTGGGGGTCACGGCCGATTCGAGGACGTGACCGACCAGTACGAGCCTGCGGCAGTCGAAGACCGGGTCTTCGAGTACTGGGATGCGGTCGACGCCTACGAACAGACGGTCGAGCACCGTGCCGATGAGGAGACGTTTTTCTTTGTCGACGGCCCACCGTACACCTCCGGCGCAGCGCACATGGGCACAACCTGGAACAAGACGCTGAAGGACGCCTACATCCGCTATCACCGGATGCAAGGCTACGACGTGACCGACCGGCCGGGCTACGACATGCACGGCCTCCCCATCGAGACGAAAGTCGAGGAGCGACTTGACTTCGAGAACAAGAAAGATATCGAGGAGTTCGGCGAGCAGGCCTTCATCGAGGAGTGCAAGGACTTCGCCGAGGAGCAACTCGACGGCCTGCAGGAGGACTTCCAGGACTTCGGCGTCTGGATGGACTGGGACGACCCGTACAAAACAGTGAATCCCGAGTACATGGAAGCCGCGTGGTGGGGCTTCGAGCAGGCTCACGAGCGCGGCCTCGTCGAGCAGGGGATGCGCTCGATCAACCAGTGTCCCCGCTGTGAGACCGCCATCGCCAACAACGAGGTCGAGTACCACGAAGTGCACAAGCCGTCGATTTACGTCAAGTTCCCACTGCGCGAGACTGACCGAGGGGAGGTCTCGGACGGCGCGAGCGGCGAAGCCGCGAGCGAAGAGCGTGAGGGGAACCTCGTTATCTGGACGACGACGCCGTGGACCATCGTCGCAAACACCTTCGTCGCCGTCGACGGTGACCTCGATTACGTTGGCGTGGATGCAGAGAAAAACGGCGAAACCGAGCGCCTGTACGTTGCCGAGGCAGTCGTCGAAGAAGTGCTGAAAGAGGGTCGCTACGAGGAGTACGAAATCGTCGAGACCCTCAGCGGCGAGGAGATGGTCGGCTGGGAGTACGACCACCCACTGGCCGAGGAGGTGCCAGACCACGCGAGCGCCGAAGGTTCGGGACAGGTCTACACCGCAGAATACGTCGAAGCCGACCGAACTGGACTGGTCCACTCCGCGCCCGGTCACGGTGAAGAGGACTTCGAGCGCGGGCAGGAACTCGGGCTAGAAGTGTTCTGTCCGGTCGACAGCGACGGGCGGTACAACGACGACGCCGGCGAGTACGCCGGCACATTCGTCCGCGAGGCAAACGACGCGATTATCGGCGACCTCAGCGCGAAGGGGCACCTGCTCGCAGACGACCAGACGAACGTCCGCGAGGGGCAGTGCTGGCGCTGTGACACCGATATCGTCCGCATCGTCACCGACCAGTGGTTCATCACCATCACCGACATCAAGGATGACCTGCTCGCGAACATCGAGGATTCCGAGTGGCATCCGTCGTGGGCCCGAGACAACCGCTTCCGCGACTTCGTCGAGGAGGCCCCGGACTGGAACGTCTCCCGACAGCGCTACTGGGGCATTCCGATTCCAATCTGGACACCCGAAGACTGGGATGGTGATATGTCGAACGTCGTCGTCGTCGGCGACCGCGAGGAGTTGGCCGACCGAGCAGACCAGGAAATCGACCCCGAATCGGTCGACCTTCACAAGGGCACCGTCGACGAGATTACAATTACCGAGGACGGGACGACCTACAGTCGCGTCGGCGACGTGTTCGACGTGTGGCTGGATTCCTCCGTTGCGTCGTGGGGAACACTCGATTATCCCGAGAAGCAAGCCGAGTTCGACGAACTGTGGCCTGCTGACTTGATTATGGAAGCCCACGACCAGACCCGCGGGTGGTTCTGGTCGCAGCTCGGGATGGCCACTGCTGCGATGGACGAAATTCCGTACAAACAGGTGCTGATGCACGGCTACGCGAACATGCCCGACGGTCGCGGGATGTCCAAGTCGAAGGGCGTGCTCATCGACCCGCACGACGTCATCGAGAAGCACGGCCGCGACCCGATGCGGTTGTTCCTGCTGTCGGTGACCGCTCAGGGCGAGGACATGAACTTCTCGTGGGAGGAGACCAGCGAAATGCAGCGGCGACTCAACATCCTTTGGAACGTCGCGCGCTTCCCACTGCCGTACATGCGCGCGGACGATTTCAATCCCGACGAGACGACAGTCGAGGCAGTCGAGGACGACCTCGAACTCGTCGACGAGTGGGTGCTCTCGCGGCTCCAGAGCGTCGAGGTTGCGATGACCGAGCACATGGACGACTTCGAGAACGACAAGGCCGTTGAGGAACTGCTGGACTTCGTCGTCGAGGACGTCTCGCGGTTCTACATCCAGGTCGTTCGCGAGCGAATGTGGGAGGAGAGTGAGTCGGCCTCCAAGCAGGCCGCCTACGCCACGCTGTATCGCGTGCTCGAAGAGGTCTCGGCCCTCTTTGCGCCGTTCACGCCCTTCGTCGCCGAGGAGATTTACGACGCGCTGACCGGCGACGCCGGCCACCCGACCGTCCACATGTGTGACTGGCCCGAGGCAGACGAGCAGTTCCGCGACCCGCAACTGGAACGGGAAATCGAAATCGTGCGGGAGGTCGAACAGGCCGGCTCTGCAGCGCGCCAGCAGGCCGAGCGGAAACTCCGCTGGCCCATCGCACGAGCGGTCGTCAGCGCACCGACCACGGAGGTCGTCGAGGCTGTCGAGGCCCAGCGCGACCTGCTCGAAGAGCGGCTAAACGCCCGGAGTATCGAGATTGTCGGCCCCGACGAGGACTGGGCGGAACTGGCCTACTCCGCGGAGGCAGACATGAGCGAACTCGGTCCTGCCTTCGGCGATGACGCCGGCCGTGTGATGAATGCGCTCAACGAGGCCTCAGTGGACGAGTGGAGTCTCGACGCGCTCGAAGCAGCCGTCGAAGACGCGACCGGACTCGCTGTCGACCTCGAAGACTCGATGGTCAAGCCAGTGCTGGAACTGCCCGATGGCGTCTCCAGCGCCGAGTTCGCGGTCGAGGATGCCGACGAGCAGGTGAGCGGGCAGGTCTACGTCGATACCACGCTGACCGACGACATCGAGAGTGAGGGCTACGCTCGCGAGGTTATTCGGCGGGTGCAGGAGATGCGCAAAGACCTCGAACTGGACATTCAGGCAGGCATCCGTCTCAGTCTCGACGTGCAGGACGACCGCGTCGCTGACCTCGTCCGCGAGCACGAGGACCTAATCGCCGATGAGGTCCGCGGCAAATTCGGGGCTGTCGAGGACGGCCACCGCAAGGAGTGGGAGGTCGAAGGCGTGACGATGGACATCGCCATCGAGAAGATTGCCGAAGCGACGGCGTAACGCAGTCTGAGCGGATTTTCCATTTGGATAGCATCCGCGCGAGCGCAGCGAGCGCGGTTCACTCGCTGCGAGCGGCGCGAGCAGCGAGAGCTTTTTCGCCCACGTTTTTTCGGCGAGCGGTGCGCGGAGCGCACCCGAGTCGAAAAAAGGTGGTCTGTCGGGAACGGAGGGATGTGCAGCCACGGAACGGGACTGGATTTATGTCGTCGCCGGCCGCCATCGTAAGTATGAAACAAATCATCAGCACCGACGACGCACCAGCCGCACTCGGCGCCTACAGCCAAGCAGCAGCGACAGAAGACCTCGTCTTTACGGCCGGACAGATTGCCCTGACCCCGGACGGCGACCTGCTCGACAGTGCGGCAATCGACGTCCAGACCGAGCAGGCCCTGGAGAATCTCGAAGCAGTCCTGAACGAGGCCGGTGTCGAGATGACCGACATCCTGAAAACGACGGTTTTCCTGGCCGATATGGATGATTTTGAGGGGATGAACTCCACCTACGAGTCGTTTTTCGACGACGAACCACCAGCTCGGAGTGCAATCGGCGTCAACGAACTCCCGAAAGGCGTCGGCGTCGAAATCGAAGCTATCGCCACGAAGTAATGGAGCCGCGGACCAAAGCGAGTCTGCTCTGGGGACTGGTCGGATCGCTCACCTTTCTGGTCTTGCTGCAGGCCTACCAGCTCACGACTCAACAGTTCGCGGCGCTCGGCGTCGTTGTCGCTGTCACGACAGTCGTCGGGGGTGGAACTGCACTCGCAGCGCACGTGCTCAGGCCGTGGTTCCAGACGCGACTAAACTGAGTCAGTCAGACGTGCTGAACACGCCGGCCATACTTGCGAGACGGTGTTTCACCCGTCGTTTCGCCCCGCCGGCAGCCTGACGGAAACTGATCCGCCAGGGCGTTCTCGTCCCCTTGACGCGGGTTCGCCCCTCGCGAATCTCCGTCAGAATGCCGTCGACACTGCGTTCGTCGGGGTCGACTTCGGTGACTGCCTGCCCGACCATCTCACAGACGTGGGCGTCGCTGCCGGCAGTCATCGGGAGGTCACGCTCGGTCGCAAACTGGCGAGCCTGTCTGTTTGCACGGCCAGTGAGCAGCCGAGAGTTGTACACCTCGATGGCGTCGGCAATCTCCAGGGCGTCCTCGGCGACGTTTTTCAGGACGCCGCTTCTGGTCTCCTGGTACGGATGGGGAACGACAGCGAGTCCGCCCGCGTCGCGGATGCGTGCAACAGTCTCCGCGAAGGAGAGATTCGGCGGAATCTCTGTTTCAGTTCCCAGCGAGAGGACGTGACCGGCAGCACTTGAGACTTCCATCCCGGGGATGGCAACCAAGTCGTACTCCGAGGCGCGTTCGACAGCCTCGCGACTGGCCCAGATTTCGTCGTGGTCGGTGATAGCGACCGCGTCCAGCCCGACCGCCTCGGCCTGTTGGAGGATGAGGTCGACCGAATCACGGCCGTCGAAGGAAGCCTCGGAGTGAGTGTGCAGGTCGATAGAGAGCACACGCGAGGGTACTGGCCAGATATATTTAAGTCGTTGGAGACGGCCTTGCTGTCATCCGGCTCACCGCCGGCCGAGCATGGCTGTCGTGACAGCGAGCGAACCACAGAGCCAAATTGTGAGGCTAGCCAGACTGAGCAGAACCGAGGCCTGTGGAGCCGACACTCCCGGAGTGCCGAGGACAATCTCGAAGACAAGCCCGCGGTAGGCGCTGGTTGGCGACGCGGCGAGCAGCGCAACCAGTTGGTCACTGCCAAGTGTGCCGGCGGTGAATCCACGGAGAACGAGCAGGTCCAGCACGACCACCACGAACACGAGCGCGCCACCGGCGAAGATGAATGCACTGCGTTGGGAGCGGGCCAGCGCCGACAGGCAAAGTGCCAGCGCGAGAACCACCAGTCCGAACAGCAGCGTGAGCAGGAGAAACCGGACGTAGGTGAGCGGCGAGTCCATCCCCTGCTGTGTCGCAAACAGCGACGGTGTCTCGGGGCTGGTGACGCCGAGATAGACACCAAGAATCAGCAGCGGGACCGCCAGCATCGCCACCAGCGCAACGGCTCGGCCGAGAAAGACACCGAGAGTGTACTCGCCGTCGTGCAGCGGGTAGGTCTGCAGCACGGCCAGTTCACCACGCTGTGCGTCACTGGCGATCGGCCGGTAGCCAAGCGCCAGCGCAACCGTCGGGACGAGCAACTCCATCGGCAGCAGCAAGTCCGCAATTGTCGGTAAATATCGTGCCTCGCCGCCGAGGATACCGACGCCGACGACCACCGCGAAGAGTCCGGCAAACAGCACGAACGGACTCCGGGCACGCCCGACGGTAAACAGTTCTCGAACCGCAACCGCTTGGATCAAGTCAGCCGCGGGAGGGGTGTCGCTGGAACTCATCTATCAGACTCACCTAGGACAGTCACCGCCTCGCCCGTGTCGGCGAGATGGTCGAACACCTCTCGCAAACTTGTGGCGTCGTACGCCTCAAGCAGTTCTGTCGGCGACCCTGTCGCAGCGACGCTGCCGGCGTTGAGCACCGAGAGGGAATCACAGAACTGCTCGGCGAGTTCGAGGTCGTGTGTCGTGTACAGCACGCTCGTCCCGTCGTCGGCCAGCGAGCGAGCCACCTCGATTGTCCGGGCGCGCATTCCGGGGTCGAGTCCGCTGCCGGGTTCGTCGAGCAGGACAATCGGCGGGTCGCCCGCAATCGCCTGTGCCAGCCCCAGCAGACGAGTCATTCCACCCGAGAGGTCCTCGACACGGCGGTCAGCCGCGTCGCCCAGTCCAACGCGAGCGAGCAACGCCTCGGGGTCGTCACCGACCAGTGCGGTGTAGAATTCGAGCGTTTCTAGTGCGGTAAAGGAAGGACGAAACGCCGGTCGCTGGGGCAGATACCCGATCGTTCGAGGGGTGGCGTCGACGTGAGCCGTGACAGTGCCGGACGTGGGCTGGCCGAGGCCTGCAAGCAGTTCGAGCAGCGTCGTCTTGCCCGAGCCGTTCGGCCCGATTACTGCGTGGAGCGTGCCGCGAGACAGTGACAGGTCAACGTCAGCAACGACGGTGACCGAACCGAAGGCTCGACTCAGGCCCTCGGCACTGAGACAGGGCTGGTCGGCGGTGCTGTTCGCTGTCGTGGTGGATTGTTGCTCAGTCATCATCAGTTGTTTCGAGGTCGGCAACTGTCTCGGGGTGAACCGGCCGCGACCGTGGGTGAGTGTCGAGTACTTCGCTCTTGCGGGAGCCAGCAACGGTATCTCTGACCAGACCAAGTGCCGTCGCGGCAGGCGAGGCTGTCAGTGTCCACACGCCGGGGTCGCGCAGGCTGGTATCCAGCCGACCGGTTGGGGAGTACGACCCGGTAGCCAGGCGGTTCGGTCGCTTGGACCAGTAGTTGCCCTCGCCGTCGTGATTCCAGATCCGCAACGGGCCAGCACCGACCTCGACGGTGTCATCGTTGTCGACGAAATCGTTACCGACGACGCGATTCGAGGGCCGGAGTGACCCGATGCGAAACCCGAGGTCGTTACCGAAGATGACGTTTCGTTCGTACAGCGAGCGCTCGGTCCCAGCCATGATACCGCGGTCGTTCTCGGCGAGAATATTGTCCGCGACGTAGCTGTTGGCACCGCTGAGCGTCAGTCCCGTCGTCGAGTTGCGGACATCGTTGCCGACGATTGCATTGCTGGATGGGTCGGTCATGACCGTCACGCCAGCAAATCGCTCCTGTCGGGCCACGTTATCGGCAATCAGTGTCTCGGAGGTGTACATCAGGTGGACACCGTAGCGGTTCGAGACGAACCGATTGTCCCGGATAACGGAGCCGTCGGCGCGGTGGAGATAGACCCCATCGCGGCCGTCGACGAGCGTCGAGTTCTGTACGACGACCGGCGAGCGAATCGACGTCAGACCCATGAATCCCTCGCGATGTTGCTTCGCGCCGCGGATTGTCGTGTTCTCAACGACGGTGGTGCCGACGTCTCTGAGGAGGACGCCGGTGGTCGGGGTGGTGATGTCGACATCGGCAACGAACAGCGTCGAGACGTTGTCAGCCTCGATGGCGGCGTCACTGCGGCCGTAGCCCGACTCGACGAAGGAATCCCACTGTTCCTGTTCGACCTCGCCGTCCTCAGGTTCGGTCGAGTCGCCAACGCCGGTGATTGTGAGGCCAGTAATCGCCACGTCAGTGCCGGTCACGCTGAGTACCGAGCCGTTGCCGTCGCCGCGGACTGTTGCTCCGGGGCCGCGGATTGTCACCGAGCGATTGATCTGCAGTTGTTCGGTGTACGTGCCGGGCGGGACACGGATCGTCGCGTTTGGCGGCGCTGCGTCGAGTGCAGCCTGAATGGTCGGGGCGTCCTCACCGACGACGATGGCGGCGTCTTGGTCGGTGAGTGTTCGGGTGCTGGCGACGCGGTCGTCGGCGCTGCTGTGCTGCCGGTCGACGCGGCCGCGCACTCGACTGACGGTATCGAGGCCGGTCTCTCGGGTTCTGACCGCCTCCCAGTCGAGAATCTGGCCGCCGTGGTCGTCGGTAAAGCTGGTGGCGTCGCGGCGCGAACTGAACGGCACAATGGCGTCACCGGCGGGCAAGCGTGCCTCGCTGTCGACGACAAAGACGGCGTCTTGGACCCGGACCCAGCCGGGGTCAGTTGCAGTCTGTGGGTAGCCCGCCTCGGTCAGCGTCGGCTCCGTGTCTGTATAATCAGAAACGTAAATGGCGACCGGACGGCCGAACTGCTTGGCGTGGCCGGACTGTTGGAGCCCGTCGATGAGATAGCTCACGCCCCGATAGCCGACGACAAACTGGTACTGCGAGTGAAAGACTTCGGCCCGAGGAACTGTTGCGTCGACCTGCTTGAGGACCTGCTCGGATTCGGCAGCGAGACCCGCCTCGACAGTCTGATCGAATGGAACTGGTTCCGTGGCCCCGCCCGCGTCAATAGCGAATATCCCGACAGAGAGAACGAGGACCAGCGTAATGACGGCAAGACTGGCCCGTCTGGAGGGTGTCGCACGAACGAGTCTGCCGAACGTCGAGCTCACTGTTCAATCCCTGCTTCTGTCACGTATAGCTTCATTGGTGCACCTCCCGAATCGGAGTTAGTTCATCGTTCCCGAATCCTGCAGGGAGTCGATCAGCGGCCGCGTAATGTCGTCAAATTCGTAGCGCGTGCCGTTGTACGTCTCGGCGAAGGATTCTGCCTCGGATTGGTCGGAAAAGGGGTGCAACGCCGGGCCCATCCCGCCCATTACGTCGCTGTCACCGACATAGGTAAGCTCCGTCGCGTCGGCAAACGTGTCTGCGGCCGTCGGGGAGGGCATCACGGGCCGGGAGTCGTCTTCGGAGAGGTCCCAGTCGACGCGGCTGTAATCCGTGACGTAGATTACCTCGGCCGTCCAGCCACGGTCACGTCGCGTAAAGTGGTACGGAAACAGTCCGTGCACGAGGGTGTGAAACCACGCAAGGTTCTCTGTCGAGGCGTCGCTGTGAGAGCCGTTGTCACCGCCGTCTTCGTGGCCCTCGTGGACGGGCTGGAAACTGGCGGAACCACCGAGTTGCTGGGGCTGTTCGTCGGCGTAGAATATCTGGCCGTTCGGCCCGCCGTGGGAACCGATTACCATCCCGCCCTGATAGTCGTATTTCGTTCCGGACAGTGAGACGGGGTCGGGCACTGACTCATCGGAGTTACTCGTCCCGAGACAGCCAGCGAGCGAACTGGCGCCAACGGCAGCCGCTGTCGCCAGTACCGTTCGACGATGCATAGCTACCGATGCGAGACTGGTGATAAAGGGGGTTCTGGTGCTCCTGTAGAATCGACTACTCCAGGAGTTCGTCGGTCAGCCGCGAGAAGCGGTCGACGACGCGGTCGAGCAGCCGTGGCTCGATCTCGCGCAGCAGTCGGTACAGTTCCTGCTTGTTCGAGAGTGTCACCACGAGTCGAGCGTCCTCGGATTTCACAGGCTCTTTCCGCGCAATGTCGCGTTCGATGAGCCGGGACAGGTGCCACTCGACAGTGCTTCGTGCGAGGTCGAGTTGCGCCGTGATTTCTGCAGGTGGCGCTGGGTCGTTGCGCAGCAGGTAGAGGACAATTTCGCGGGTCGTTTCACGACGGAGGAGCGCAATTGCTTCTCGTTCCCACGCCGAGTACGTCGGCGGGAAGTAGTGTGTCCGACCTTCGATCGACTCTTTGTGGAGTTTGCCGGCACTCACCAGTTTTCGGACGTGGTACTGGGTCTGTCCAGTGGCGATATCGAGTTCTCGCGTGATATCGTTGAAGTGGATGCCGGGTTCGCGGTTGATACAGTCACGAATCCGTGACCGCGTGTCGGACACTGTGTGGTCACCAAATCGAGCTTAGATGTGTGTGTATCTAAATGGCGCGGTTGTCCCCAACGCGTGGGAGACGGGTTGCAGAGAATCCTCGAATCAACAGGCAATTCGAGAGACGCACCTCGCAGCTAATAAGCATGGCTCTGCAAAGGGTGGATATATGGACCCGAGTGGCACGCTGTTGCATGCGGGCGGTGAGTGGGCCGGCGAGGGCTCGCTGCTGTTGCTCGGTATTGTCTTCCTTGCGAGTCTCGGGACCGGACTGCTGTTCGTGGTGAGTCTGTTCGCCTACCGCCAGCGGCGCTCGCGGCGGTACTTTCTCATCGCGGTTGCTGTTGGAGCGCTGTTCACGCGGTCGATCGTCGGGGCTGGCACCGTCCTCGGCTACACCCCGATGGTGGTGCATCATCTCATCGAGCACACCTTCGATTTCCTCATCGCTGCGCTGATTCTGTACATCGTCCTGCAGAGCGGGCCATCGAGCGACCGGCCAGAGGCAGTGTCGGCTGACGGCGGTGAGCGCGATAGCTTTGAAGCCGATGCTGCGCGGTCGACCGAGAGCGAAAGGTCTTAACCTTCCTCCCGGCAAGCGTAGGACGAGCCAGGATGGCCGAATCTGGTAAGGCGCACGCCTGGAAAGCGTGTTCCCGTTTGGGATTCAGGGTTCAAATCCCTGTCCTGGCGTAGCGAGATTCGAGTGAAGCGAGAATCTCGGGTAAAGCGAGCGGGGAGGAACGACCCGCGAGATTTTGAGTGTAACGAGAAATCTCGAACATCCGAGCGGGGAACGAAGTGACCCGCGAGGCACTTTCTGTCGAAGTTACTCGAGAGTCCCGAGACCACAGCCGCAGACATAACGACAATATAGGGGGGTATCGTACTCTCGGGTATGTCGAGTAGTGACGACACACCGACAGTGCCTATCATCTGTCCCGAGTGTGAGACAACGACGCGGATTCCAGTCGATAACCTGGCCGAGAGCCTCGAACGCCACAACGAGCAACTGCACGACGGGGAGGATGTTGCACACATCGACCCAGATATCGCCGACCAGATTCAGAATATGGTCGCCGAGGACATGGGCTTGCTCGAGTGAGGATCTGCAACGCTTAGGTGAGCGCCGCTCAGACGGGGAGGTATGGGAACGGAGAAACTGGACGCGCTGATCGACCGTCTCGAAGCAGAGGCCGAGGCTGACCGTCCGAACGACGAGACACCTGATGTGGGGATCATCATGGGCTCAGACTCGGATCTTGACGTGATGGCTGGCTCCGAGGACGGCCGACCCGGTGCCTACGACTGTCTCACTGACCTCGGCTTCGAGGAACAGACCGACTACGACCAGCCGCCGGACTCAGAGTTTACCTTCGAGACCTACGTTGTCTCCGCACACCGCACGCCCGAGTTGATGTACAGCTACGCCGAGACGGCCGAAGCCCGCGGCATCGACGTGATCATCGCCGGTGCGGGCGGCAAGAGCGCAGACCTGCCGAACATGACCGCATCGATTGCCTACCCACTGCCGGTCATCGGCGTCCCAGTCCAGGAGAAATCGCTGCAGTCGGTCATCGGGATGCCACAGGGCGCTCCCCTCGTCGCCGTCGACGCCGGCAAATCTTTTAATGCCGCACTCTCTGCGACGCAGATTCTCGCCCGCGAACACGGTGAGTTGCGGGAGCGACTCATGGAGTACCACGAGAAACTGAAAGATGGTGTCGGCGAAGTATCGACAGAACTGCACGACCTCGGCACGCCGGCGTTCAAAGACCAGCGCTGAGGACTCAGGCCGCAGGGACGAACACAGAGACGAGACCGCCGCCAACGATTGCGATGGCTCCGAGAACGAAACAGACCAGCCAGAATGGAATACGCTCAACCACCCGGAGAAGCAAGTCGATCATCAGATAGCCAACGACGGCGCTGACAGCGAGGGCAACGCCTGCGGCCGTCGGGCTAATGCCTGGCAGCCCACCGGCACTGGCGACGGTCAGCACTGCCGCGCCGACACTGGCCGGGATCGAGAGCAGGAACGAAAGGTTGAACGCCGCTGGCGGGTCGTAACTCCGGAACAAGAGTGTACTAGAGGTCATCCCCGAGCGAGAGATGCCGGGCAGAATTGCGAGGCCCTGTGCCGCCCCAACCAGCACCGAATCGAACAGCGTCGGCGTCTGTTTGCCACCCATCGAGCGCGATTCTGAGGCGACGAGGACGAGGCCAGTCAGCACTAGCAGCGCGCCAATGGTTGCAATGAAGACGCCGCCGGTGAGTTGACCAGCCAAGTCGACAGCAAATATGTACAGCGGAATCCCAACGATACCGGTACAAAACGAGGCGACGATGATGTACGAGACGAGTGCGTTGTCGTCTGCGTAGGCGGCTTGCGGTCGCCAGCCGGGCAGTGAGCGAGTTGCCTCAGCAATCTCTGTCCGGTAGTACGCTGCCGCGGAAACTGTCGTGCCAAGTTGCATAAAAAGCGCGAGTTGTGTTGCGACGACAGGGTCGGTGCCCACGAGAGAAAGAAACAGCGAGAGGTTGCCGGAACTCGACACGGGCAGCCACTCGACGATGCCCTGGATGATGCCAGCGAGCACCGCGACGACGAGGTCCGTCTCTGTCACACCTCTCCGTCTGATTCGCGCTCACTTAAGCGGGGTGCACTCGACTCCTCAGCGGTCGTCATCTGTCTCGTGTTCTTCGTCGCGAGTCGGTGGCTCTGGCGGCTCGAAGGCAGCGACGAGTAATTCGACGGGACGCGTCTCTCGTAGCTCTGCCCACGACGACTCGACACGGCTTCCGAGCGCAGCACCAAGGGCGAACACAGCAGCCGCGACGACGAGAAAGAGCGACTCGCTGCCCGTGGCGACTATGAGCACGAGGAAGGCGAGCGCACCCGCGCCGAGACCAGCGCTCAGTAGCTGGACCGGTCGACGAACGACGAGTCGGTAGCCACGCCGTGCAGCACCAGCGAGCAGCGAGCCGTCGCTGCCCGCACCGAGGCTGGCGAACAGCCAGTCAAGCACGCGGAGAATCGGGCCGACAATGCGCGTCTCCCGGAGGTCGATGACGATTACGTCGGGGTCGGGTTCGGCGGTGAGCCAGCGATACAGCCACGAGCCCCGGATCCACGCACTCGTTCGAGCGAACACGGCAAAGAGCAAGGAGCCGGCAGCGACGCCAGATGATGTTGCGGCGTCGGTCGTATCGCCGCTTGGCTCGTCCGGTTCGGTGTCAGCAGCGTCCTGCGCGTCCGCGGAGTCGTCACTAACCGCTCGGCGGATTCTCATCAGAAGCGCTGCTACCCGCGAGTTGCGAACAATGTAGACGACTGTCGAGTTCCGGAGTGCGCTGCGCATACTCAGTTTCCGAGGGCGGTCACCTGTGCGTTGATACGAAGCTGGCCGAGTTCGAGCACAATCGTGTCACCAGTTCGGAGTGACTCTGTGCGGAACCGAAGCGAGCCATCCTCAAGTTCACGAATCCGGAGGTTGGCCTCGAGTTCAACATCGAGATTACGGGGGTGCTCCCGGAGGAAGATGTCCCCGCTCTCACTTTCGAGGATGATTTCCGCTGGCTGAGTGGTTTTCGAGACAACCTCGACGAGTGTCTGTTCGCCGATTTGTTCAGTCTCCCCCTGCTCGATTGCTGCCGCAATCTCCGGGCGGATGTTCCGGATATCGAGCGTCGCAGTAACCATATCCGACTGACCGGGCTCTGTGGTGCTGTCCCGGCGGACAATTTCACCGGAGATATCGTACTCGGCGGTCTGAACCGGAAGCGTCTGGCCGAGTCGGAGTTCACGGTTGCCGAATAGGATGGTGCCGTCGTCTTCGCGGGTGAGGGCCGACACGCCGAGCACAGCCCGGCGCTGGTCCGCTTGGGCTGCCGTGTAGAACGTCGTCGATTCGACGCGCACGAGCGTCTGGTCGCCGAGTCGGTACTCGTCTCCTGTGTCGATGTCCCCGGCGAGGCTCGCTGGCACTGTCGTCTCAATGACGAAGGGTCGGAGTTCGGTTTCGACCGTACTCGTCCCGCGGCGAGTAATCGTCCCTGAAATATCGTACTCGGCAGTCTGGATTGGAATCGATGCCCCGAACCGGAGTTCACGGTCGCCGAACACGACAGTTCCGTCTTCTTCGCCTGACAGCACCGAGACGCCAAGCACGGCTTGGCGTCGGTCCGCGTCGCCAGCAGGATAGAACGTCGTTGATTCGACGCGAACGAGTGTCCGGTCGTTGAGCCGGTACTCGTCGCCTTCCTCAATATCTTCGACGATGTCTGCGGGCACAGTCGTCTCGATGACGAACGGTCGCTCTTGCGTGTCGACCGAACTCGACCCGAGTCGCTGTATCGCACCCGACAGCTGGTAATTTTCACCACGGAACGGTATCGCGTTGCCGATTCGAAGCGGCGTATCTCCAAACTGGACTGTTCCACGGTCAATCGTCTGAGCCGAAAGGCCGAGTCGGAGGATGCGTTCTCCCGGCGTCTGTGAGGGGAACTGCTGGATGGCAGTAATCTCTGCCACAGCGTTCCCCGCAACGTCGTACGTATCACCCACCGCCACCTCATCCGCAGTTCCAGCGGGGACCGTCGTCTCTATCGTGAACTCGCGCTGCTGGGTCGGCAGCGACTCACCGGAGCGCTGAATCTGGGTAAGTTGGCCTTCGACGCTGTAATCTGCGGTCTGAACCGGAATCTGCTGGCCCACCTGTAACTCGTTGCCCTGGAACTGGAAGGTTGGGTCGTCTTCCGGGTTTTCGGGCTCGATAGCCGTTCCTCGAACTGTCGCTCTGACGAGCACATTCGTGCCCTCTCCGCCCTCGTAGCGATAGACGTCAGTAATCGTCACCGAATCGTTCGTACCCTGTGGTTCGAAGGTATCGCCGGGTGAGATTTCTTCGGCGATGAAATCGGGCTGTGAGCCGAGATTCATCGTGACGTGGCGCGTATCAGCTTCTCCCGAATCCGAGAGCAATAGCGCCGCACCAGCAACGACTACTGCAATCACGAGCAACACGACAAGCAGGTCAACGATGTTGACGAGGCCGAACAACCGACCCTCGTCGTCGAGAATCGTCCGCCCGTCGTCGCCACCTAAGGAACTCATTGCGCCACGGTTGTCAGGGCGGTGGCAAAAATCCTGTTATCCCCATCGAGAGCTACATCCGAACTGCTTAGTGAGTCGGCACGGAGACAGTGTCCATGCACCGGCGTCGTCGTCTCGCGGTGATGGTGGTCGTCCTCGCCTGTACGCTCGGGCTCTGTGTCCACTACGGCGCGAGTTACGACCAAAACTGGCCGCATCCGACCG
This sequence comes from Halovenus halobia, assembly GCF_051414135.1. Classification (NCBI taxonomy): domain Archaea; kingdom Methanobacteriati; phylum Methanobacteriota; class Halobacteria; order Halobacteriales; family Haloarculaceae; genus Halovenus; species Halovenus halobia. The sequence continues at coordinate 7,052 of NZ_JBLKOA010000004.1, read as the reverse complement.
GCGACCAACTGGCTGAGGACCCCGACGGCTGGGACGGCGAGACAGTGTTGTTGTTCGGCGAAGTGCAGGAGCAGACGCCGGACGGGTTGGTGATGACCGTCGAGGACGACAGCGGGACGGTCGTGCGAACGGTTACGGTGCGCGGGACAACTGTCAACGTCGAACCCGGTGGCGTGGTTCAGGTGTACGGCCGACTCTCCCAGCAGGGGACCGTCCAGACGGCCGAGTCGGTGGTCGTCGTCAACAAATCGTCGGGTGATACCTCGTACAAGCTACTCACCTCGCTACTCGGTGGACTGGTTGCCGCCGGGTTGTTCCTGCGATACTGGCGAATCGACCTGCGAGAGCTACGGTTCGTGTCTCGGGACGGAGGTGAGAGAGATGGCTGAGGGCCTGACGCACGTCTTGCTCGCTTTCGGGCTGTTCACGGCCACGGGCTGGACTGTTGGGTGGCTCGACCGTCGGTGGGTCGCGGTCGGAATGGTCGGCTCGCTACTGCCAGACCTGAGTCGTCTCTACCTGCTTGTCGATGACTACATCATCTCACAAGCGCTCGGGATACCGTTCGACTGGGCCGCGTTGCACACCCTCGGGGGCGTGGTGGTACTCGCCACGTTGGGCGCGGTGCTGTTCGACAAGCGACAGCAGCGCCTGCGCGGGTTTGGACTGCTCGTCGCTGGTGGCTGTTCACACCTGGCCGTCGATGCGGTGAAAGCGTGGGCCGACGGTACGGGTGGGACAGCGCTGTATCCGCTGTCGTGGTGGCGGCCACCGACGCCCGGGCTGTACGTCTCCGCTGACCGGTGGGTGCTCGGTGTTGCGGTGGCAGTAGCGCTCGTCGTGGCAATAATCGAGCGATACGGCAAAACCTAATTACTGATACACAGCACAGACTCGCTCGATGCCCTCCTCGAAGTCGATTTCAGGCACCCAGCCCGTCGCCTCGCGCATCTTCGCGGCGTCGGCACAGGTGTCGTGGACGTAGACATCCTCGGGAATTGGGTTCTCGACGTACTCTGGGTTGATACTGGTTCCGAGTTCGTCGTTGAGCATCTCGACGACCGTGTTGAACGAGTACCGGTTCCCGGTGCCGAGATTGTAGACATCGTCGAGTTCGTGGTCGGCGGCCAGTTCCAGCCCCGCGACGATGTCCTCGACGTGGGTGAAATCGCGTGTCTGCTCACCGTCGCCGTACAGTACTGGCGCCTCGCCGTTGGCGATGTCATCGGCAAATTGTGCGATGACATTTGCGTACTCGCCTTTGTGAGCCTCGGCGCCACCGTAGCCCTGATACACCGAGAAGAATCGCAGCCCGGCCATCGACATGTCGTAGTGATTCGAGAAGTACTCGCCGTAGCTCTCGCGGGCCATCTTCGAGGCTTCGTAGCCAGTGTTGACCGTCACGTCCATCGACTCCGGCGAGGGAGTGGTCTGGCTGCCGTAGATTGAGGACGTCGAGGCGTAGACGACGGTGTTACACCCGTCTTCGCGGGCCTGGTCGACAACGTTGACGAAACCTTCAACATTGACGCGAGCGCCGCGGCGCGGTTCGTCTTCGTGCATCGCGTACGACGACAGCGCAGCGAGGTGAAAGACCACGTCTACGTCGGTTGGGAGGTCATCAGCAAGGACGGATTTGTCGTGGAATTCGACAGCGTCGTCGAGGTTTTCGGGCGTGCCGAGGTAGCAGTCGTCGACAACGATTACCTCGTTGTCTGAGGCGAGGCTATTGGCGAGATTTGAGCCAATGAATCCCGCGCCGCCAGTCACGAGAACGCGCTTGTCTTGCATAGGCGGGTGGTCGGGAATCGCAATAAAAAACCTTCTCACATAGAATTCAGGCCTGGTGTGTCTTCGAGTGTGACTATACCGAGTCCGCCACCGGTAGTACTGGCAACTGCCGTGCTCAAATTCAAGACAAAAAGAGGAACGAGCACGGAAATTGTAAGCTAATCTTGTGCTGCACTGTCAGAAAACAACACTGTCATGCCTTCTGCTTCTGTAGGAATTCATCAACGAAGATGACCCACGATGTGCTCAGTGCGCTTCCCGAAGCCGACCGACCGACTGGCAAACAGATTCTCGTGACTGGCGGCGCGGGGTTCATCGGTTCACATCTCGTTGACGCACTTGTTTCTGACAACGAGGTCCGTGTGTTCGACAATCTGTCCAGCGGTCATGCCGAGTTTGTCCACGACGATGCCGAACTTATCGAAGCAGATATTCGTGACCGGGCAGCCGTTGCGGAGGCCGCAGCGGATGTCGATATCATCTACCACTTCGCAGCCAACGTCAGCGTCCAGCGGTCTGTCGAACAGCCTGCCGAGAGCCACGACGTGAACATCAGCGGGACAGTCAACGTCCTGGAGGCTGCGAGACAGGCCGACGCCCGTGTTGTCTTCGCGTCGAGTGCCGCCATCTACGGGGACCCCGAGTATATTCCGATCGACGAAGACCACCCAACCGAGCCACTCTCGCCGTATGGGCTGGAGAAACTGAGTAGTGACCGATACGTTCGGTTGTATAACGAGCTCTATGACTTGCCAACAGTGGCGCTTCGATATTTCAACGTCTTTGGCCCGCGCCAGAGCGGTGAGTATGCCGGTGTGATCTCTGTCTTCCTCGAGCAGGCGCGCGATGGTCGTGAATTGACCCTCCACGGTGATGGGTCACAGACACGAGATTTTGTCTTCGTCGACGATGTCGTGCAAGCGAATCTGTTGGCCGGGACAACCGATGTCACCGGGATGGCGTTCAATATCGGGACCGGTGAGAGCATCTCGATTCGTGGGCTGGCCGAGACTGTGCAATCGTTAGGTGACGAGTCGCCAGGGATTCGCCACGAAAGCGCCCGGGAGGGTGATATTGATGCGAGTAAGGCGGATATTGCACGAGCGATGGACGAGCTTGGGTTCACGCCGGAATACGAACTGCGCGAGGGGCTTTCGAAGATCTGGTGAGTACGGGTATAATGAACTCGTGATGTTCTCGTACGTGTTCGTCTGGTCGTACCAATTCATCCATTGCCGTCTCGTAGGCGTCGGTTCCCTGCTCGTATTGCAACTCGACACCGAGCCGAAGTTCAGTCACCGAGACCATGCTGAGCAGGTGTCTGCCTTGTTCGTCGAGTTTCTGGACTTTCTCCTCGATTCCACCACGGTCGATGTCGACGACGACCGAGGTGTCAAGAAGTTTCATCAGTCACGCGATCAAGCGTCCCCTCACTCAATGTGCTGATTTCCTCAGAAACCTGCTCGTACGCCCCAGGCTCGAAGATTTCCTGGCCGGTCACATCCGCCAGCCGTCCGCCGCGGTCCAGACGCTCTTCGATGAGTTCACTGAAACTACGGTCGCCCTTTTCACGTTTCAAGCGACGGTACACGTCGTCGCTGATTTCGATATTTTTGCTCATATATCAGGTCTGTGTACCCATACGCAAAAGAGTATCAACGATGATGACTCAGCGGTGACGAACGGTCTCGGCGTGCTCTCTAGAATAAATATACTGGTCCGTGTCAACTGTTCTGACAACCTCCTGTCACTGAAACCACGGCACAATGACCAGCTTAGGGCAGATCAGCGATGCGACAAGTGCCGAAAGCGAGGATAAGTTGCGATACGATCTGTAGTGCGTTCACCAGCAACCTTTTTGTCCGATCTGAAGATCGTCGTGCAACAGTTGTGGACGGTTGGTTCGGAACCCACGGGGTTTGTGGTTGGGGGAGACACAGAGACGGACTCTCGCGGTGACAATCACCGAGAAGGAGAGCGATGAGAGAGTGGGTTCGGAGTAACAGTCGCTGCTGGGCAGTTACCAGGTCTCGATAGCCAGCCCTTCAACGGGACCGAAATCGTCGGTGTCATTGGTAATCACCGGTTCAGCGTACACGAGACCAGTCGCTGCGACGATGGCATCGAAGGCACCAAGTTGCGGTTTCGTGTCGCTTGCCCTGTGGAGACCGAGTAGTGTTCCCGCCTTCTTGGCGATGTTTGCATCAAGTGCAAGGACAGGATAGTTTGCGACGAGTGCTTCGAGTGCAGCTGCGTTGGTGTTTGGGTCTGATCCAAGCCCGACCGAGACGTACAGTTCCATGAGCACAGCTGTGGGTATTCGAAGCGGAATCCCAGCCGTCTCTGTGTTCTCAACTAACCGGATAGCGTCGCTATCATTCTGATCAAGCGCGATGAGGAGGCTCGTGTCGACGATCATTCAGGGTTGGCATTCAATTCATCAACCGTTTCGTCGACGTTCTCAGTGGTCGTCATCTCTATCTCTGTGATTGCATTAGCGAACTGCTCTGTGTCATCTTCGCCGAGGCCAAGGTCGAACTCTGTGAGTGACCAGTCGGTGATCAATCGCTCGATAGCTTCGCTGAACGTTTCGTTTGGCCGCTTCTCGTCGGCAATTTTGGCATACACGTCCTCGTCGAGCCGAACCTGTTTTGTTCCCATGCGTAAACGTCGTTGACAACGATTGATGTATCTATCGCCGCGCCGGAATCGTGACAAATTGGAAGAAGTCTGGCAGGGCCAAATGGATATATCCACTGTGTGCCGGGGAACAGCTCTACGACAGCACCGTTTGGGTGGTCCCAACCGTCGTGGCGAGAAGTGGATACCGAACGCTCTCTCTTCTCGGATCTAGAAACCGCAACACAGGGGATTGAGAGTATTTTTATTTACATGCAAACTGGGCGTTCATGTCGTCCAGCCCGAACAGTGACCATCGGTTAGGCAGGTCGGCGGCAAGCCCATCCACGAACCCGCTCTTCGAGAACAACGCAAATTCGACCTCCCTCGTATCGGAGCCCCATCGCACACGCTCGGATTTCTCGCGGAGTTGTGCGGCCAGCGCCTGGCCAACCGGTTCGCTCGTCCACTTACACTCTGCGAGCAAAATGCGGTCGTCGTTCGGAGCGAGCCCAACGATGTCGATTTCATCTTCACCGTACCACCAGCGCCCGACCGCAGCATACGGCCCGAGATCACCACCACGGATCGCGTCCCAGACGACTTCCTGACAGACAGCCTCGAAGGTTGTGGCGACGTGATCAGGGAGGTTTGGTTCGATGGTTCCGTCGTAGACAATATCGGGCGCTTCTTCGATGCTGGACCGATTCGGCTCGACGAACCGAAACCAGAATCGAAGGAACTCATCAGCAACGTGATACCGCGACCGCTTGGACTGCTTCGGTGAGGCCGTCACAGGCACCTCCCGGTCAATGAGCCGCAGGTTGCGAAGCGTCTGGAGGTACTTCGACAACGGACCAGCATCGATACCAGTCGCGCCAGCGATTTCGTTGGGCGTCGTGTGGCCCGTGGCGATTGCTTCGAGAATACTCAGATACCGGGCCGGGTTTCGAAGCTCGGTGCGGAGCAGAAACTCAGGTTCGTTGTAGAGGACGGCTGTTGGAGATAGGATTTCAGTCTGGATGTTCTCCGCGAGCGGTTTCGAGTAGTCGAACAGTGTGAGATACAGGGGCGTCCCACCGGTGACGGCATATGACTGAATTGCGGTTTCAATATCGTATGCGATGACTTCCTGGGCTTGTTTGAACGAAAACGGCTGCAGGTCAATCTGTCCCGTGCGACGGCCATAGAGTGGGCTCTCATGGCCGAGGACATCCGATTCCATCGTACTCACGCTGGACCCACACAAGACGAGCATCGAATCTGTCTCTTGGAGTTGCTCGTCAACAAACGACTGGAGGTAGGACGGGAGAGAGTCGTTTTCCCCTACTAAGTACGGGAACTCATCAATAATGACGACCAGTTGCTCGGTGGCGAGTTTGTCGCCGAGGTACTCGAGGGCTTCGTCCCACCCATCAATCCGAGGGACACGGTCATCGAAATAGGTCGCAACCGTTTCGACGAACTTCTCGCGCTGCCGACGTTCCGCTTCTTGGGCCGCGAGGAAGTAGATATGCGGACGGTCGGAACAGAATTCTTTGAGGAGGTTGGTCTTCCCAACGCGGCGGCGACCGTATACCACGTAGAAATCATGGCCCGGAGACGAAAACGCCGTTTCGAGGGCGTCCAATTCCTCGTTCCGATCGTAGAAGGTCATACTCTACGTAATGATTACTGCGATAATGACTTAGCAGTTTCCCCAATCATAAGTTCAAACACATCACAAAGAACCTGGTTCAATCCGGTCCACGACACCATCGAAGTCATCATCGAAGCTTACCACGGCATCGATGGCGTGTCGTTCACACAGTGCGACCGTCGACGCGTCAGTGAAGCTGAGTCGCTGGTCGTCGTACCGCTCAAATACTGTGACTGCGTCAGCAAACACGGCGGCAGAAACAGAAAGCATCTCGTATGTTGTGGGATATGAATCGACACCACGAACCCGCTTCCCGAGTCGCTTAGCCGCCTCAACGTCGCTCCGCTTCAGAGTTAGCGTGGTGGCCTCGTCGTATATATAATCGCTCACGTACGGCTGTCCGAGTTCTCCGTCGTACATAGCCTCGACCGCATTCGTTGCAGCCTCGTGTCTACTCGCATCTGTGTCGTGATCCGCATACAACACGCCAGTGTCGACAATCACCGTCATCCGTATAGGATGTCATCGATATCGTCTTCGTCGGTTTCGACCCCGGAACTAATCCGCCCACGAGCCATTGCTTCTTTCTCCTCTTCGGAGAGCGGGACGGTGGATTCCCGGAAGGAATCGATGACCTCATCTCGGGACTCATAGGCGTCGTCAATCAGTCGAGAAAGCAACTCCTGCTGTGTTACCTTCTGCCCAGTCCGCAGTCGGATCTCGGCCTGGAGTTCTTCCAAACGGGACTTGGCATCCTCATCAACTTTGACCGCTGTCGTCATACCTGTGGTTAGATACGTAACTGCGTAAATGTTTCTACTTGTCTGGTATCTGGGGTTGTAATATACAGATGGCCCTCCTCTGCACAGTGCTCAAGAAGGTCTTTATAGGTGGAGCAGGCGCAATACCACGGCCTTCAGGCCGTGGATACGCGCCGTCACTCAGTGATACATTCCACCGCTTCCGACAAGGCCGGATATTCCACCGTTTTCAACCCAAACTT